>CAZCVE010000074.1:0-41357 GCA_964502175.1 uncultured Sandaracinaceae bacterium | reverse complement strand
GCTACTACGCGAACGGCGCGAGAGAGACGTACCGCAGCAACGAGACCGAGACGGTCACGCCGGAGCCCATGGGGTTCACGAGCAAGGAAGCCGACGAAGAGGTCGGACTGACCTACTTCGGCCATCGATATCTGATGGCTCACCTGGGAAGGTGGGCATCGCCGGATCCCCTGCAGACCCACGCGGTTGATGGTGGGGAAGCGCTCAATGGCTATCACTACGTGTCAGGGAGCCTACTGCAGGCGCGTGACCCGCTCGGGCTGAAGTCTGCTTCGTCAGGCCCCACCACCAGTACGGGCTCAAAGCAGATTGCACAGGCGCAGCAGGGAAACGTTGAAGCTCGCCTGGCGGCTGATGCCCGGTTCGCCGCATTGCCGCGAGACGGGACAGTTCGGGCCGCCGTTGTCCAACGAGCCCTGCAAGGCGCCGACCTCGAGGAAATCCTCGCCGCGGCCACCTGGCGACCTGCCGGACCCGAATCCGGAGTGCGCATCTCTCTTGCGCGAGCCGATGACTTCTTGACTGTGGTTCAAACGGCAATGGTCCTCGACCCGAATTTCCACGCCGCAATCGTCGCGCAGGACGCAAATGGAGCGAATCCGATACAAATGGCGGTTCCAGACGGTGCGCCTCGCGTCGCCGTAGACTCAACGAGGGCGCTCGCGGGCGGCGCGCGGCAACGCGACTGGGGCTACCATTCCGTCGACATTCGCGACGTCATGGCGTTCGACTCGGCGACGGATCCCAATCGCGCCCGACCGAACGGTACCAGTCGCGAGCAGAACGTCGTACACTTCATGATCGAGGCGATAGCTGAGGTCCAAATCACAGGCGGCGGTCGACCTCCAAGGGGCACTCAGGCAGAACAGGATGCCGCCCGGGCTATCTGGAACAGAGCGCACGCGGAAGGGATACGCGTCGAGAACATATTTAGGCGAGCTGTGGGCCAGCAGGGCGACCTCTTGCGGCGAATCTTCCCGAGTTCGCCCGGATGCGATGGCATGTGCTCACGCACCGGTCGGCTTGTCTATGAGGGATTCAGGGAAACTTGGCACCTCACAACCATGGGTGACATTAGGAGCATAGATTGATGCGAGCACTCCGGACAAGTCTGTTGCTCCTAGCGATTGCGGCCGCAAGCGCCCCGACCGCGGCCGCCGACGAGGACGGCCGTCGCAACGTGGTTGCCACGCTACTTGCCGTGCCCGCATATCTCGAGTGCGGCGGGACGCTGGGGTCGCATCGCGGTCTCGTTCACGCCCGGATTGAGTCGGGTGACGGTGCAGCGGGCACCGAGGTACTCCTGTCATTCTTCTGTCCAACTACTCCGAACCAAGATAGCTCGATTGAGCAACGACGGCCGCGTCCGCGCCGCTACGCCGGTCTATGGCCTGGGGATCGCCTGAGGGCTCAAATCAGCCCCTGCACGAGAGCGCGGTCGACCTTCGGCTCGCGGAGCCTTCCCACAGGTCTCGTCGTGATGTGCGTCGACAACTTTGAGCGGATCCAGCAGTAGCCATTGGGCGCAACGCTTGGGGTCACTCTCGGCCGTGCAACCACTCGTGATCCTTGAGCCCTGCGGTCGTGATGACGCGATGCCTTCCCGCGGCGACGGCGGCGCTCAACGAGAGCACGGTCCGTGCTGCGAGCGAGCTATGATCACGGCGGACGGCCCACCGCGATGACGTTGCCGACGGACCCCGACTACGACGACGGTCCTGCTCCCGAGATCGGGGGCACGCTCGAGTACAACGCGCGCGGTCTGCCTTCACGCGTGAACCTCGTCGTCGACGCGGCGTCGCGGGCCATCGTCGACGAGCTCGTGTACACCCGCGACGGGCTCGTCGAAGAGGTGCACTACGGCGACGACCTCGAGGGTGATGGCGTCTCGTCGCGCACGCCGACGGTCTCGTTCACGACGTACGACGACCGTCGTCGTCCGATCCGCATGCGCACCGAGCGTGCGCCGAACAGCCATGGGGAGCTCGGGGCGCGTCCGCTCGAGGACGTGACGGAGCCTCACAACCAGATGCTGGTGTGGGACCTGGCGGACAACCTGATCGCCATCGAGGACCTTCGCGACCCGACGGAGTGGCCCGATGGCTTCCGCCCGCAGTCGGTGCGCGTGACGCACGACTCGCTCTATCGCGTGGCGGGCGCCGAGTACGAGTACACGCAGGACTCTGGCAGCCGCACCGCGGTGGACGACACGTCGGCCTCGAACGACTGGCGCACGGAGATGGCGGTCGGTCGCACGAACGACCCGATGAGGACGGCGCCGGCTCCGCTCGTCTCGGACGAGCCCGACCAGCGCGTGGTGTCGATGACGTGGTCCCACGACTGGCTCGGCAACATGCAGAGCTGGGACGACGACAGCGCGGTGTTCTACGAGCGGTCGCTCGGCGACATCGTGAACGGCGCAGACCTCCCGAGCGAAGCGCCGTCGAGGCGCACGGGCGCGCTCTACGTCGCCTCGAACCTCCCCGAGGAGCCGGTCACGGCAGACGACGGCGGCTGGGTGGAGGTGCGCTACGGCGAAGACGGCAACGCGCTCGCGGTGACGGTGCACGGCCGCTGCGGGTCGCCCCTCGAGAACAGCATCGCGCTCGACTGCCGCAGCGCGACGGACGACCCCGAGGAGGCGATCGCCCTCTCGTGCGCGTACTCGTGCGCGACGGAGCAGCACTACACGTACGCGTGGGACGAGGTGAACCGCATCGCCCACGCCCGTCGCCTCGACCGCGAAGACGGTGGCGACTGGGAGCTCGCGGTGGAGCAGCGCTACCTCTACGACGCGAGCAACCAGCGCACGGCGAAGACCACGACGTTCCGCGGCCTCGAGAGCGGCACCGAGCGCACAGCCCTCTACGTCTACCCCGGAGACTTCGAGCGCCGCGGCCTCGAGCGCAGCTCGGAGTTCAGCACCTTCGGCCCCGGCCGCTACGAAGCAGTGAGCGGAGACACCGAGACCCAATACGGAGTCGGCGGCGCCCGCATCGTCTGGCGCACGGAGACCCGCGCCGACACGCTCGACCGCGACCAGCGCATCACGCTCTCCTTGACTGACCTCATCCAGTCGACGACCGCCGTCATCGACTTGGCGACAGGCGAGCTCGTCGAGGCCGGCAGCTACTACGCGAACGGCGCGAGAGAGACGTACCGCAGCAACGAGACCGAGACGGTGACGCCGGAGCCGATGGGCTTCACGGGGAAGGAAGCCGACGAGGAGGTCGGATTGACCTACTTCGGGCATCGGTATCTGATGGCGCACCTGGGGAGGTGGGCGTCGACGGATCCGCTGCAGACGCACCAGGTCGGCGGGGGTGAGGCGATCAACGGCTATCACTACGTCAGCGGGAACGTTCTTCAGGCGCGAGATCCCGTCGGGCTCAAGAGCGACGCGCCGGGGCAGTCCTCCGTATCGAAGCAGGTCGGGGCCCCTCTCGTTCCCGCTCAGGCCGCTGGCGATGAGCGCTTTGGTCAACTTCCGCTGGCATTACAGCGCGCGGTCGCCACACGTGCCGCCGAGGGCGAAGAGTACGGGGAACTGATGCGCACCGCGACGTGGCAACCGGGACCCGCCGGCGGATTCCACGTCCGAGGGCCCTCTGCAGAAGAGTTCCTCACCGTCCTACGAACCGCCATGGTCTTGGACGGCGGGTTCCGCGCCAGAGTACTTGCGCAAGACGCATCAGCTACGCCCGTGGCAATGCGGGCTTTCCCGCAAGCGACACGCATCTATGTCGATGGAGCTGAAGCCGGGCGCGGAGGGGCGTTCGGAACGCATGTAGTAGACATGGGGGACCTGCTTGCGTACGACTCCATCACCAACCAGGCCCGCGATCGACCGTTGGGGACGACGCGGGAGCAACAAGTAGTGCACTTTGTTGTTGAAGCGATCTCAGAAGTCGAACAGACGGGTGGCGGTCAACCCCAACACGTCGGAACCCAATTGACACCCGCCGGTCGTGCGCAGTGGCGTCCCGTGTTCAGAGAGGCTCACCGGCTAGGCACAATTGCGGAGAACGCATTTCGCGCGCGCATGGGACAGGCCGGGGAGATCGTGTCGCGCGGACGGCCGACAGCCCCTGGAGGCGGGGTGTTCACACGCACGGTCGTATACTCCTATCGAGGCGCCCCGGACGAACTGACGCGGCTAAGCCGATCGTTCAACGTATTGAGTGTGGAGGACCGCGGTGCTCAGTAACGCACTTAGATGCGCCATTGCCGTTGCCGCTTGTCTCTCGTGGCCCGAGCAAGGTCCTCGACAGCGTCCGCCGGCATGCAGAGCCGAGTTTGTCGTCCTAGCTGTCCCGGCACCCACTCCGATATGCGGCAGCATGCTTGGCTTCTACAGCGGCTTCTATCGTGTGCGCGTGGTGAGTTCCGATGATGGCACTGCTGGAGAGATCCTTGTTGGACGGGGCTGCCCACAGATTCCCCTCCGTCCCCCCGCGACGGGGACGCCCCGCCCTCCAGATTTCGATGGTTGGTGGCCGGGGGACCGAGTGAGCGTCACGCTTGGACCGTGCTCGCGCGACGACATGCCGTTCGTAGATCCCGTGGGCGTACAGGGTGGAGCACGTCGATTCTGTGAGCGGTAGTTCTGCGTCGGCCCAGCGCCGGGGTCACTGTCCAGAGCGCAACGCTTGGGGTCACTCTCGGCCTTGCAACTACCCGTGATCGTTGAGCGCCTGCGGCCCTGATGACGCGATGCCTCGCGGTGGCCTGGCCCTCACCCCGGCCCTCTCCCGCGGGCGGGAGAGGGAGATTTTGGCGCAGCGGCGGGATGGTTGGCTTGGTGGGTCGAGGGGCCATTCGCGGCTTGTTGGTGCGACGTGGTGGAGCACCGCTTACTCACCCGACCCGTTGCGTAGCTCAGCCGTAGCTGCGCGGGACTCGGCGCGAGACGCTCGTCATCACGTCGTAGGCGATGGTGCCCGCGAGCTTCGCGATCTCGTCGGCGCTGATGCGCGCGCTGCGCTCGCCGTGCTGCTGCTCGCCGAGGATCACGACCTCGTCGCCGATCGCCGCGCCCGCCACGTCGGTCACGTCGATCATCGTGAGGTCCATCGAGACACGCCCGAGGATGGCGCAGCGCTCGGCGCGCACGAGCATGGTGCCGCGGTTCGAGAGCTCGCGGAGGAGGCCATCGCCGTAGCCCATCGGGACGGTCGCGACGCGCGTGGGTCGCTTGCAGCGGTAGGTGCAGTCGTAGCCGACCGCGTCGCCCTCCTCGAGATCGCGGAGCGCGATGATCTCGGTGCGCAGGCGCAGCGCAGGCCGCAGCTCGCGACCCTGCGGCAGATCGAAGGTGATGCCGTACAGCGCGCCGCCCGGGCGCACCATGTCGTAGCGGCCCTCGGGGTGCGCGAGCGTCGCGGCGGTGTTGGCCGCGTGCACGAGGTCGGGGCGGTGGCCGCGCGCGCGCACCTTCGCGATCACCTCGTCGAAGCGCCGGATCTGCTCGCTCGTCTCGACCACGTCGGTGTCCGCGGAAGAGAGGTGCGTCATCAGGCCCGCGACGATGCAGCGCGGAAAGCGCGAGAGGCCGTCGAGGAATGCGTCGAGCTCGCGAAGCGGTACGCCGAGGCGCGACATGCCCGTGTCGATCTTCACGTGCACGCGGAACGGTCGATCGGGCACGGCGCGATCGAAGGCCTCGATCTGCTCGAGGTCGTAGACGACGGGCCAGAGGCCTGCCTCGAGCACGTCCGCGTGCGCGCTTCCGTACACGCCGTTCAAGACGAGGATCGGCCCGCGGATCCCCGCCTCGCGGAGCTCGAGACCCTCCTCGGCGAGGGCGACGCCGAAGCCGTCGACGCCGTCTTCTTCGAGGCGCGCGGCGACCGGCACGACGCCGTGTCCGTACGCATCCGCCTTCACCACGGCGAGCACCTTGGCGGGCGCCGCGAGGCCCTTCAGCACCGCGAAGTTGTGCGCGATCGCGTCGAGGTCGATCTCCGCGCGGGTCGGCCGGAGTGACTCGTCGGCGAGCGCGAGGCGAGGGCGGAACGTGAGGGTGTGCTCGGGACGACGCATGAAACCGGCGACGGAGGCGGCAGGACTACGCTCGGAGAACGCTCGCGTCGAGTCCCGCGATTCCGGGCCTGATCCTCGGCGCCGCGCTGACGTACGATGGGCCGTGCTCTCTCGGTCGCCTCACGCATTCTTGTTCGCGATCTTCGCGACCCTCTGCGTCACGGGCCTCGGCTGCGCCGAGAGCGGCGCGTGCACGACCGACCGCGAGTGCGGCGCGCTCCACTACTGCGGCGGAGGCATCTGCCAGCAAGACTGCTCGCGCGACGAGCAGTGCGGTCCCTCGGGCGTCTGCAGCTCGACGGGTCGCTGCGCGACGACGGCCGATGACGCAGGTCCGCGCATCGACGACGCGGGGCAGGCCGACGCCGTGATGTCGGTCGAGATCGACGCTGCGATGTCGATCGATCCCGACGCGTTCGTGCGCCCGGGCACCGACGCCGGCCCCGATGCCTTCGCGCCCGTCGATGCGTTCGCCGCGATCGATGCCTTCGCGCCCACCGACGCGTCGACACCCAGCGACACCTTCACACCCAGCGACGTGGGCACCGATGCGTTCGTTCCGCGAGACGCAGGGGTCGATGCCGCGGTCGGCCCGCTGCGTCCCTCGACCTACACCTACACGCGCATCGCGGTCGGCGCGCTCGGCGACTCGCACGTCGTCGCGTTCCATCCCGATGGCAGCTACGCGATCGTGCTCGAGCGCAGCAACGGCGCGCACGTCTACGACTGGGCGAGCGGCACGGCGACGCGCTTCGATCTGCGCGTCGGCGGTCGCGCGGTGACGCTCGACGATCTCGTGTTCGCAGCCGATGGAAGCACCGCGTGGATCGTCGGCTGGGAGCGCGTGGGCACTACGGACACGGGCGTGATCATCACGCTGTCGGACGCGGCCTACCGACGCGGCGACGGCCTCGCTTCGTTCACACGCGCGAGCGCGACGACCTCGGGCGAGCGCCTCACGGGCATCGAGATCCCGCGCGCCCCGAGCGGTGGGCCAGGGAGCGGTGGCCCCGGCGGAGATCACCCGATCGTGCTCAGCCAGTCGGGCACGAGCCCGTACATCGCGCGCCTGCGCGAGCTCGATCCCGCGACGGGCGCGTTCACGGGCCTCTTCGTCGCGCAGTCGACGAGCGCGGGCTGCGACGATCTCACCTTCGCCGACAACGAGTTCGGCACCTGGGGCATCGTGCTCGCGTGCGGCACGAACGGCGCTGACATCTACCTCTACACCGAGGTCGCCAGCGTCGGTGAGTGGCGCCGCGCGCCCGGAAGCTACGGCAACGTCTCGCGCACCGACGCGCACCCGAGCGCGGACTACGCGCTCATCGTCAACTGGTCGTCGCGCTACCTGCACCGTCACGAGTCGGGCGCGCTCCGCGCGACGAGCGGGAGCCCGTCGCTGTTCGACGGCATCTTCGACGTCTCGTTCTCGTCCGACGGACGCCTCGCGCTCGTCACGGGCCGCGCGCGCGGCGCGTCGCTGCGCGGCACCATCTACGAGTACCGCCACGACCTCTGGTCGACCGCCGAGGTCACCGACGTGAGCATCGAGGGCTTCGCCGCGGCGCCGTACCTCGCGACGAGCTCGACGTACCTCAACGACAGCGCGTTCCGTCCCGGATGCGACGGTGGCCTCGTCGTCGGCGGCACGACCTCCGCGAGCACGGGCCTCGTCATCGAGTTCCAGCGCACGGACGGAGTGCGCTGTCGCTGAGGTATCCTCGCGCGATGCGAATGTTCTGGACGGACGGGGGCCGCGGACCGAAGTCAGAGGAGGCGCGCGAGGTGGACGTGCGCACGGCGCGCGACACGTTCGCCGACATGCGCGGCAAGCGGGGCAACTTCTTCGGCCTGATCGACGATCAGGGCCGCACGTTCCAGCTCTACTTCGACGAGGGCATCCCGGACGGCGCGGACGACGCGACGCACCTCGAGATCGTGTCCGTCGACTTTCCCGTGCCCGGCAAGCGTGGGTCGTTCCAGCGCAAGGTCTCGATCGGCGAGGCGTCCGACCTCATCGCCAAGGCCTTCGAGGTCGGCGCCGATCCCGATCGCTTCGAGCCGCTCGCGTTCGTCGCTTGGTAGGCCGTGCTAGCGTGCGCGTCCGCCTGGAGGTCCGAGCGTTGCAGGTCGTGGTCGAAGTGAACGGTGAGGCTCGCCAGGTGCCCGAGGGCATCACGGTGAAGGATCTTCTCGCGACGCTCGGCCTCGAAGGAACGCTCGTCGCCGTCGAGCGCAACGCCGCCGTGGTGCCGCGCGCCGAGCACGCGATCACGCAGCTCAGCGCGGGCGATCGGCTCGAGGTCGTCCACTTCGTCGGCGGCGGCTGAGCGAGCGCGCCATGGCCGAGACGAACGCACCGGCGGAGACGAAGACGACCGCGCCCACGCCGCCACCCGAAGAGGTGACGATCAAAGAGCCGAGCCTCGTGGTGATGCTCGCGGACTGGCTGATCTCGCTGCCCGTGCAGGCGCTGGCCGAGGTGGGCATGGTCTTCAAGCTCCTCTGGGAGACCATCCTCTGGGGCGTTCGGCCGCCGTACCGCGTGTGGCTGATCGTCGCGATGTGCGAGTTCATCGGCGTGGAGTCGATGACGATCGTCGGCCTCACGGGCACGAGCGTCGGCGCGGTGTTCGGCCTCCAGCTGGTGGAGGGCTTTCGTCGCCTCGGCGCCGAGAGCCAGACGGGCTCGGTCGTGTCGATCGCGCTCGCGCGCGAGCTCGCCCCCGTGTTCTCGGCGCTGATGATCTCGGCGCGCGCAGGCAGCGCGATGGCGACCGAGATCGGGTCGATGCGCGTGTCGAACCAGATCGACGCGCTCACGACGATGAGCGTGAGCCCGGTGCAGTACCTCGTGTTCCCGCGCGTGCTCGCGGGGCTCTTGATGGCCCCGATCCTCGCGCTGTTCTTCTACTTCGTGGGCTTCACCGGCGCGTGGTTCGTGGCGGTGAAGATCTACGGCCTCGACAGCGGCATCTTCATCGAGCGCATGCGCTGGTACGTCGATCGCGCCGACCTGCTCCAAGGCCTCACCAAGGCCGCGGTGTTCGGCGTGACGCTGACGATCGTCTCGTGTCGCCAAGGCTTCTACGCCTCGGGTGGTGCTGCCGGCGTGGGGCTCGCGACCAACCGCGCGGTCGTGCAGAGCGCGGTCGCGATCCTCGTCCTCGACTACGTGGTCACGACGTTCTTCGTGTGAGTTGCTCGGCGGATCGAGGACGCCTGGAGATCCGTCCCGCGTCGGACCTCACCGCGACGTACAGGGCGGGCGACTACGAGGCCGGCTGGATCGTCTCGTTGACGTTCTCGGTGAAGAACGCCACCGACGTGCCGCTCGTCATCGACACTGCGAGCGTTCGGGGCCTGCTGGAGGCGCCACAGACCGAGGCGTGGACCGCACAGGAGTGCGGGCACGGGATGGAGCGACTGGATCCGCTCGACCGCGCACTTCGGATGCTCGCGCCGGGGGAGATCGTCGAGCAGCGCTTCGCGTGGTGGGCGCCGAGATCGCGCTTCGACGACAACCGCTGCCTCTTCGAGATCCCCACCCGCGTGCAGCTCCGGCTGCCCGGTGAGCCTGCGATCTGGCTGCCCGTTCGTCCCTGAGAGAACGCGGGGAGGCGGTGTCGATCAGCCGGCGCCGACGAAGACCGCCAGGAGCGCAGAGAGGCCGCTCGCCGCGAGACAAGCGAGGAGCACGAGGCTCGCGACGTGCACGGCCGACCGCCATGCGAGCTGACGCGACGGATCGAGCACCAGCACGGCGTCGTCGAGCACGAGCACGCCAGGCTCGGTGTGCGAGACGCGACCGAAGAGCGAGGCAGGATCGCCCGCGCCATGGACGGCACGAAAGCGCGCGAAGAAGTCGCCATCGCGGCCATCGTCCTTCCCGACGTGAACGAGCGAGAGATCGGTGCTGCGCGGCGTCGTCGACGCGCGCACGAGACTGCCATCGTCGAGGAAGAGCTCGGCGGCGTCCGCGTCGACCACGATGTGCCGCTCGTACCAGCTCTCGAATCGGTCGTGACTCTGCCTCACGCCCTTGGCGTCGGTGAAGTGGTCGGTGCCGAGGTGTCGCGCCTTGGCGACGTAGTCTTCCGAGCGCCGGATCGTGCCGTCGCCCAGCTGTCCATCGCGGCGCACCCACGTGCCCAGGCTGCCGTCACCGCGTCGTCGCATCGTCACACGAAGGACGTCACGGAGTGTGGGGAGGTACGCCCGGAGCGCGTGTCCGAGCCGAACGCACGCGACGAGGCCGCCGATCGCGAGGCCTGCGTAGACGCCGCGTGTCGGGCCGACGAGCGCGAGGACGCCACCGCAAACGGGCGCGGCTGCGCAGAGCGACATCCAGACGATCGCGTACGTCCAGAGGTACTTGCCGAAGGGTGGTCGTCGATCGTCGAGGTGACGGGCCACGAGCGGCGGGATCGCCACGAGCCCTCCCGTCAGCTCCAGCGCGTGCGCGAGGTGCCAGCCGAAGAACGCGACCGCGAAGCCTACGGTGATCTCGTCGCCGGCCGAGGCGGCCCACGCTGCGAGCGCACCAGCGAGCGCCGTCGTGATCCACATCCCGATCGTCCAGTCACGCAGAGGGTGCGGGCCGCCCGAGGGTTTCGCGATCTCCTCGCGCATCAGGGTGAAGCCGCCGAGGCCTTCCGTGCCGAACCGGGTCGACGTGAGAAAGCCTCGCGCGATCGCGCGCGCCTCGATCGCGTGTGTGCGTGGTCCTGCTTCCTCGCGAAAGCCGCCAGTCTCGCGCGTGAGCGGCTCGCCCGCGATCTCGACGTCGACGTCGCGCTCGATCGAGCGCAGCTCGACGCGCACCTTCGCCTCGGGGGGCGGTGCTGCGTCGCCGAACAGCTCCGCGACGATCGGCAACTCGGTCGCGATCGCCTTCCACTTGCCGGCGCGGCGCGTCGTGCGCCCGCCGTAGACGACTGTCTCGCTCGCCTCGACGTCGAGGAGCGCTCCGTCGTCGAGGCGGAGCTTCATGTCGGTGCTGCGTGATCTCGCCAGCGTCGTCCCGCCGGTCGCCACGAGGGCGTGCACGAGCGGGCGGCTGAGCGAGACGCCCACGAGCGTGCCTCGCCACCGCGTGAGCCGCTCCTCGCGCGTCGGTGGAGGCACGTACGGCTGCGCGAGCTCCTCGAAGGGCACCGAGCACACCGCAACGGCGTCGATCTCCTTGTACTCGGAGCCGAGCGAGTAGGCTGCCACCTCGATCCGGAGCCGCGTGATCGGCCGGGCGCCCGAGGGCAGCGCGATCACGAGGAGTCGGGCCTCTCGCGAGGGCTCCGTGAGCGTAGGTGCGGCGCGGTAGAGGACCTCGTGGGTGTGACCGTCTTGCACGCGGGCGACAGCGCCCGCGCCGCACGTCTCGCAGATCAAGATCGCGCGCGGTGCCTCACACCGCGGGAAGGTGAGCTCGATCCACGGGGCACGGTCATCGTTCGCAGCGAGCCACGCGGGCGATCGGTCGCCACCCTCCGGGTAGATGGTCGGAGCCCCGCAGGCGGCGCGCGCCGAGTAACTGCTCGACCACTCGGTCGACGCTTCGGCTGCCGACGCCCACACGATGCGCGGATCGCGCCTCCGGAGGTCGATGCCGTGGTGCTCGTCGGGCCTGATGCGCCGCGTCGTCATGGTCCCGACGTGAGCGTACCGAGATCCGCTACGCTGCGCGCGCGCGATGACAGTGCGTGCCCAGAAGGCCGACCTCGACGCCGATCCGATCCACATCGCGATCCGCGATCTGGTGAAGTCGTACGACGACTCGCTCGTGCTCCGCGGCGTCACGCTCGACATCCATCGCGGGCAGATCAACGTCATCATCGGCGGCTCGGGAGCGGGCAAGAGCGTCTTCACGCGACAGCTCCTGCGTCTCGAGCGTCCGGACTCGGGTCAGATCCTCGTCGACCGCAGCGACATCGCGCAGCTCGACGACTGGAAGCTCGTGCCGTTCCGCCGGAAGTTCGGGATGGTCTTTCAGTTCGGCGCGCTCTTCGACTCGATGAGCGTGTTCGACAACGTCGCGTTCCCGCTGCGCGAGCACACGAAGATGTCGCGCAAGGAAGTGCGCGAGCGCGTGATGGAGCGGCTCTCCACGCTCAACGTCGCGCACGCGGAGAAGAAGCTGCCTGCGCAGATCTCCGGCGGCATGCAGAAGCGTGTCGCCATCGCGCGCGCGCTCGTGCTCGAGCCGCAGATCCTCGTCTACGACGAGCCGACGAGCGGCCTCGATCCCGTGAGCTCGCGCCTCGTCGACGACCTCATCTCGGAGACCGCCGAGAACTTCGGCGTGACCAGCGTCGTCATCACGCACGACATGGCGAGCGTGTTCAAGATCGCCCACCAGGTCTCCATGCTCTACAAGGGCGTCATCGAGGAGAGCTGCACCCCAGCGCAGATCCTCAAGACGAAGAACCCGATCGTCGCTGACTTCCTCAAGGCCTCGGGCGTACAGCTCGGCTGACACGAACCGCGACGACGGAAAGACGACAGCGCCCCGCGTCTGCGGGGCGCCTGAAGGATCGCCAAAGAAGCGAACGACGCGAAGTGAACGACGCGAAGTGAACGACGCGAAGTGAACGACGCGAAGTGAACGACGCAGCGCTCGACGCGCCGGTCCGCTCAGCCCTTGGAGATCTTGCCTTCCTTGTGCTCCTTGTGCGCGCGGCACGCGGGGCAGTGCTTCTTGATCGTGAACTTCTCCGGCATCGTCCGCTTGTTCTTGGACGTGTGGTAGTTCGCGCGGCCGCAGGTCTCGCAGGTGAGCTTGATGAGATCTCGCATGACTTGGCTCTTCTAGAGTCGCTCGGCCCTCTGTTGGGCCGGAAGGGCGCGGTTTCTAGCCGGGGCGCGCCCTGAGGTCAATGGTCGGAGGATGGGTCGGGGGATCGCGCGTGATCCGTCGGGATCCGCTCGAGTGATCAGAGCGAGCCGGCACCGACCGTGAGGGTGTCGACGTGCCAGCTGCCGCCGCCCTGATCGACGAGGTGCGCAGAGAACGGCGTCATGCCGCCCGGTCCCTGCAGGGTGCCCGACATCGTCGCGCCGAGGCCTGCCTGCACGTTGCGGTTCGAGATCGTCTGATCGGTCGAGGCCGACAGCTCGGGCATCGTCGCGAGCGCGGCGAGGAACTCCGCCTCGGAGTGGCTCGCCTGGTAGCTCGCCGCCGTCTCCGCGTACGCGCCCGCGGTGTCACCCGCGCGCACGTGGCCGAAGAAGACGCGCGTCGCCTCCGCGGGCGGCTCCATCGCCGCGACGCCGGCGCCGATCGCCCCGCCGCACATCAGCGCGCAGCTGCCACCGACGCAGAGCCCGAGGAGCACCAGAATGCCGCAGCCGATGCCGATGTACTTCCACGTGCTGGAACCTTCGTTGCCTTCGGTCATCGCGCTCTCCTTCGTCCGTCGTCGTCGATCACTCGCAGCTCGGGGTCACGATCGGCACGTTCGTGAACGTGCCTGCGACCCAGCTGTTTTGGCCTTCTTCGAAGCCACGGTACGCCACGATGATCCGACCCGAGGCCGTTCCGGTGTGGGCGGGTCCGCCACCCTCGCCGGGCGCGCAGCGGCTCACCTGCCAGCGCGTGATCTCGAGCGCGTACGCGTTGTCCGCGTTCCAGCTCGTGGTGCCGAGGCCCACGCACGCCTGCCAGTAGCCGCCGCCCGAGGCCATCGCGCGCGTCGAGCGACCGCGGCGCGGCGCGCGATCGAAGCGGATCGTGAGCGTCTCGTGCTCGACGCCGGGGAAGCCGATGTTCGTCTCCGTCGACATCAACATCGCCCACTCCTCTTCGCCGTTCGTCGTGCGGCGCTCGAAGAAGATGCTCGCGGGGGTGAACGCGCGACCGCGCACGTTGCCGTGCACCGGTCCGCTCGGCACCTGACGGAGGTTCGGCGCCTCGGCCCACGTGTAGTCGGTGGGCGCGGGCTGCGCGTCGCGACACGCCACGTGCGGCGCGCCGAGGAACACGATCGGGATCGAGCCGCGGCCGCGGAGGTTGCCCGCCGCGTGGCTCGCGTCCGCGCCGAAGCTCGCGTCGAGCTCGAGCGTCGCGGTGCCGACGGTCTGCGGCGTCGAGCCGGACGGGTCGTAGCTGCCCGTCATCGACACCTCGGTGAGCTGCACCATCGAGGTTGCCTCGCCCTCGTACGGCGTGGTCGAGCCGTCGGCGTTCGGCGCGACGGTGACGAACGGCGTCATCGTCTGTCCCGCCTCGGTGGCGACCGGCTGCGACGTGTCGCCGAAGCGGAGCTCGACGTAGTTCGCGTCGACCGGCAGGCCCACGTCGCCTTCGTTCGGAGGACGATCCGAGAGGAACACGGTCCAGCCGCCCGGCCACTGCCAGCCCAGCGCGACCCACTGCGCGTCGAAGCGCTCGCCGTTCCACGTGCCGCTGAACGTCGTGCGCGGCGCGTCTTCTTCGGCGCCGGTCGTCTCTTCGGCGACGGGCTCCGCGGCGCCACCGCCGCAGCCCAACGCACCGATGCTCGTCACTGCGCCGATCGCAGCGAGCGACAGCACCCGCGTCACGTCGTTCGTACGCACAAGCCAGCCCCGCATGTCGATCTCCTTGGCTCGCCCCTCGCGGCGAGCCCCGGCCTTCTATTCGAGAATGCGCGGAGAGCAAGCGCGGACCGCGACGCGCGATCAGGCGCGGAGAAACGCGGGAGGCACCCAGCCGCCGAACGCACGCTCGACCTCGAGCGCCACCGCGAGCGAGCGATGATCCATGCGGCGCGGCGCGATCACCTGACAGCCGAGCGGAACGCCCTCGCGTCCCAGCCCGAGCGGCACCTGCGTGCCCGGCATCTCGAGCACGTTGAAGATCGCGGTGTACGCCCAGTCGATCGGCCTGCCCCACGGACGACGATGCTTGGGCGCGGGCGCGGTGTAGCCGGGATAGAGCATCACGCCGTCGCCGATGCGCTCCTCGAGCTCGCGTCTCAGCGCGAGACCTTCGGCGACGAGGCCCTGCGTGTTGCCGGGGAAGCGCTTGGGGATCTCCTCGATCGCCGCGAGCGCGAGCGCGGGCGCGGTGAAGTCCGATCGGCCGATCGCCAGGCGACCGAGCTCGCGCAGGAGCGAGACGTCTCCCCCATCGGCCAAGAGCTCGAGGAACGGCGCGCCGCCCGCCGCCGACAGCATCGCGCTCCACACGAGCACCGACTTCGCGAGCGCGGGGATGCGCACCTTCTCGACGCGCGCGCCGCGCGACGCGAGGTGATCGGCGAGGCGCGACTGCGCGCGCGAGAGCTCGGGGTCCACGCGCGAGACGCCGTTCGTCGCGACGTCGATCACACAGAGGCCCTCGAGCGAGACCGTGCTCGGATCCTCGAGATCGATCGGCAGGACCTCACTGCTGGCGCTCGTCGGCCCCGCGAGCACGCGCACGAGCGGGAACAAGTCCTCCGCGCGGCGCGCGAGCGGGCCCGTGGTCAGGAAGCGCATCGCGTCCGCGCTCGGCACCGGATACTGGCCCGCGTTCGGGATGAGCCCTCCCGTGGGCTTGTGACCGAAGACACCGTTCATGAACGCGGGGATGCGGATCGAGCCGCCGACGTCGGCGCCCAGACCGAAGGGCGCGAAGCCCGCGCCCACCGACGCACCTTCTCCGCCCGAGCTGCCACCGACGCCGCGCGCTTCGTCGTACGGGTTGTGCGTGCGGCCGTACACGCGGTTCTCGCTCTCCATCCACATGCAGAGCTCGGAGACGTTCGTCGTCCCGATCACGATCGCGCCCGCGTCGCGGAGGCGCGTCACGGCGACGGCATCTTCCTCGCTGCGCACGCTCGTGCGCGATCGGAGGCCGCTCGTCTGGTGCATGCCCTCGAGGCCGAAGGTCTCCTTGATCGTGCAGGGCACGCCGAGGAACGGCGGCAGCGAGTCGAGCGACTCACCGCGCGCGCGGGCGTCCTCGACGCGCGCGTCGGCGGCGCGGGCCTCGCGACGCGCCTCGGCGAAGCGGGCCTCCACCACGGCGTTGAGGCGAGGGTTCTCGCGCAGCACCACCGCGACGTGCGCCTCGACGATCGCCGCGCTGCTCGCCTCGCGCGTGCGGATCTTCTTCGCGAGCGAGGTCGCGCTCTCGGTGACGAAGGGCAGGAAGGTCATCGCGGCGGACATGGTAGCGGAGGCGAAGGTTTCTCGATGTCGTGGACGTGAGGTACCGTCGGTCCGTGGATCTTCGTCGTGCGCTGTGCGTGTGGGTGGGCGTGTGGGTGGTCGCGTGCGGTGGCTGCGGCGAGGGCGCCATGCACACGGACGACGACGCCGGTCTGGACGTCTCCGTGGGTCTCGACGCCATCACGGTCGACGTGGGCCGGGACGACGCCGACGCCCTCGCGCGCCTCGACGCGCCCGTGGACGCCATCGCGGTGGGCGCGGACACGCCGGCCGCGGACGCAGGGGTGTTCGACAGCGCGACGGTGGTCGAGGACGCGGGGCTCGCAGAGGACGCAGCGCTCGCAGAGGACGCAGCGCTCGCAGAGGACGCAGCGCTCGCAGAGGACGCCTCGATGGCGCGAGACGCGTCGAGCCCCGGCGGTGACGCCGGAGCGATGGACGGAGGCATGCCCGGCTACTCGGTCACGACGTCGTCGATCACGCTCACCGCGCTCGCGTCGCCGACTGCGATCGCGCTCGCGCCCGACGCCGACGATGGCATCGGCTCGGTGTCCGCACCGTTCGCGGTCGAGCTCTTCGGCAGGCCCGTGACGAGCCTCCAGATCAGCCCCAACGGCTTCGCGGCGACGAGCGGTCTCGTGGCCGGCGGCGGCGCCACCAACACCACCTTTCCATCGACGGACCCGCCGGACGGCATCCTCGCGCCGTGGTGGGAGGACCTCACCGTCGACCCGTCGATCTCGGGCGGCTTCGCGTTCCTCGGCTGGGGCGTCGTCGGCACGGCCCCCAACCGCCGGTGGATCATCGAGTGGCGCGACGTGCGCATCAGCGATCACACGCGGACCTCGCACCGCCGCTTCACGTTCCAGCTCGTTGTCTTCGAGACGAGCCACGTGATCGAGTACCGGTACGGCGAGACCGCGACCGTCGGCGATCCGGCGACGCCGGCCAGCGCGTCGGTCGGGCTCGAGGACGAGACCGGCCTGCTCGGTCAGGATGTCCTCGGCTGCACACCCATCTGTCGCGGCCCACCGCGTCCAGGAGCCCCGATGGGGTTCCCACGGCAGACGGCGATTCGACTGACCCCTCGGTAGCGGGAAGGGATCACACGCGCGCGATCGTCTTCTTCGTGAGCACGACGAAGCGCGCGGTCGCGAGGATCGCGACCGTGAAGAGGCCCGCCGAGAGGCCCCACCACATGCCCTCGGGGCCGAGGCGCGGGACGAGCGCGAGGCCGAGCGGCAGGCCGATGATCCAGTGACCGAGGAGGTTCACGAAGAGCGGGAAGCGCGTGTCGCCCGCGCCGCGGAGCGCGCCTTGCGCCACGGTCTGCGCGCCGTCGCCGAGCTGAAAGCACGCGGCCACGAACATGAACGGCAGGCTCGCCTCGATCACGTGAGGGTCATCGGTGAGCGCCCGCGAGAGCTCGCGCGGGATCGCGAAGAGCACGAGCGCGCTCGCGAGCATGAAGAGCGTGCCGCTCGCGATGCCGACGAGGCCCGCCACGCGGGTCGCGCGTCCGTCTCCGCGGCCGATCGCGGTGCCGACGCGCACCGACGTCGCGGCGCCCACGCCGAGCGCGACTTGAAACGTGCAGCTGACGACCGAGAGCGCGATCTGGTGGCCCGAGAGCGGACGCGTTCCGTCCATGCCCACGACGAACGTGACCACGGCGAAGCTGCCGGCCTCGAGCACGATCTGCATCCCGAGCGGCGCGCCCAGCACGAGCACGCGGCGCACGATCTCTCGATCGAACACGCGCGCAGCCCGGTCGCGCAGCTCCGGGTCGCGCGCGAGGGGCCACGCCGAGATCACGAGCTGAACGATCGTCGCGATCGCGGACGCGAGGCCCGCGCCGAACACGCCGTGCCCCTCGAGGCCCAGCGACGGAACGCCGAGCGTGAGCACCCACGCGATGGGGAGGTTCACGACGTTCGCGACGACCACGCCCACGACGAGCGAGCTCGTCTTCCCGATCGCCTGGAGGTACGCGCGCGCCGCCATCAACAAGAGGAACGGCAGCAGCGAGAACACACGCGCATGCAGGTAGTCGCGCGTGCCCTCGACGGCCTCGGTCGGTGCGCCGAGACGCGCGATGTTCTGGGCGAGCGCGAGGATGATGAGCGTCAGCGGGATCGAGACGAGGAGCGCCGCGTAGAGGCCGCCGATGAAGCTGCGCGCCGCGCGGGTGGGCTCCTTCGCGCCGATCGCCTGCGCGAGGATCGGGTCGAGACCGAAGAGCACGCCGACACCGAAGAGCGTGGTCGTGAAGAAGATCGCGTTGCCGAGACCCGCGGCCGCGATCGACGTCTCGCCGAGCCTTCCCACGACGGCCACGTCCACCAGCGCGAGCGCCATGTTGCCGAGGTTGGTGAGGACCAGCGGCGAGCTGAGCTTCGCGAGCGCGCGCAGCTCGTCGCGCACTCCCTCGGCGAGCGGCCGCTCGACCTCCTGCACGCTCATCGTCGGAAGATCCGGACGCTGCCTTCGCTCGACGCCGCGGCGATCCACGCGCCGTCGTCCGAGATCGCCACGCGCTCGATCACGCCGCCCACGTCGAAGCGCGCGAGCGGCTCTGCTTCGCGTCCTCCGCGCCACACGCACACGCGACCGTCGCGTCCGCCGCTCACGAGGATCTTCCCGTCGCTCGCGTACGCGAGCGCCGACACGGTCGCGTCGTGCCCCCGGAGCTGGACCGGCGACGTGCCCTCGGGTCCCTCACCCGAGTACGACCACACCACGACGTCGTTGCCGCCCGCGGTCGCGAGCCAGTCGCTCGTCGGCGCCCACGCGATGACCTTGGGCTTGCTCGGGTAGCCGCCCATCATCGAGTCGCTGCGCGTGCCGTCGGGACGAAGCTCCATGCGCCAGAAGTGGATCGCGTTGTCCTGACACCCGGCGGCGAGGAAGCGCAGATCCGGGCTCCACGCGATCGACACGAGAGAGCTCGGCCACTCGAGCGACTCGGGTCCAGCGGGTGTCGCGCCGAGCGTCCACAGATCGGCGCCGCCGAAGCGCGCGACGGCGAGTCGATCGCCCACGATCGAGAGCCCGGCCACGGTGCTCGCGTGATCGCCGATCGTCGTCACCGCGCCGGCCCGATCGACCGTGCACACCCGCTTGCCGTGGGCGCACACGAGCGTCGCGTCCCACCACGCGAGCTGCTCGATCCAAGCGCCCTTCGCGAGCTCGACCTCGCGCTCCACGGCACCCGAGCTCGCGTCGACCACGCGCGCGCGCCCGTCCATCCCGCCGGTGGCGATGCGCCCCGTCGACGCGTCGACCACGAGCGCGAGGCCGCCCTCGGCGTGCGCGGTCGTGCGCGACACGACGCCCGCGGTCTTCACGTCGATGATCGTCAGCGTGCCTTCGCCCGTGAGCACCGCGAGCTTGCGATCGCCCGCGGCGAACGCGAGCCCCACGGGGTGCCCGTCGATCGGCACGATGGACGCGGGGCTCGGAGGGCCACTCTTGCCGAACAGCTTGTCGAAGAAGCCCAACGACTAGACCAAACAAGCTTGGAAGCTTCGCTCGAGCTCCGCGCGATCGAGGTTCTTGCCGATGAGCACCATCTGGCTGACGCGCGCCTCGCCCGGCTCCCACGGCCGATCCTCGGTGCCGTCGAGCAGCATGTGCACGCCCTGGAAGACGTAGCGACGCGGGCGTCCCTCGATGCTCAGGATGCCCTTGAGTCGATAGAGGTCGGGCCCGCGCGACTGCTGGAGGTTCTGGATCCACTCGTTCAACCGGCGCAGATCACACGAGCGATCGCTCGTCAGGCCCACCGAGCCGACTTCTTCTTCGTGCACGTGACCATCCGCCCACGCGCGCTCGAGCGCAGGGCGCAGCGGCTCGTTCTTCACGAGCGGTCGCGAAGGCTTCGCGAACACGCGCACGCCGAGCTCCTCGGGCGGGTGCTGGAGGAAGAGCGCGTAGAGGCCACGCTCGGGCACCTCGAACTTGAAGGGCGTCGGGACCTCCCCGTCGGCGAGGGACACGCGCACGCGCGCGCCGAACGGCAGCAAACCCCCGCGCGCCACGTCGACGGGCTCCTCGGCGAACACGCGCACGACCTTCTCGGCGAGGTCTCGCAGGGCCGTGTCCTCGGCGCGCGCGATCGGCATCACGCACAGCTCGAGCACGTGCGAGTGGACGTGATCGTGACCATGTCCGTGGCCTTCGTGAGCGTGATCGTGGCCGTCTTCGGCGTGGTGATCGCAGCTGTGATCGTGGCCGAGCTCGATCGACGCCGTGCCGCTGTCGAGCTGGTAGAGGCCCGTCCACTCGAACGGGTACTCGGGCACGAGGAAGGTCGGTCGCATCTCGAGCGCGCGGCTCAGATCGAAGCCGCCGAGGTCGAGCAGCGCCGCGATCGGCACGTCGCACTTCACCGCGCGCTGCACCTTGGCCAGCGTGTTGATCGAGTGGACGCGCTGCTCGACGGCGTCGAGGTCTTTGGCCTCCACGAGGTCCGACTTGTTGAGCACCACGAGGTCGGCGAACGCGATCTGCTCACGGCACTCGCTCGACGAGTCCACGTGGAGGAGCACGTGCTTCGCGTCGACGACGGTCACGATGCCGTCGAGGCGGAACTGATCCTTCATCTCGTCGTCCATGAAGAACGTCTGGGCGACAGGCCCCGGATCCGCGAGCCCGGTGGTCTCGACGAGGATGTGATCGAAGCGATCGCGCCGCTTGAGCAGGTTGCCCAGGATGCGGATCAGATCGCCGCGCACGGTGCAGCAGATGCACCCGTTGTTCATCTCGAACACCTCCTCGTCGGCGCGCACGACGAGGCCCTGATCGATGCCGATCTCGCCGAACTCGTTCTCGATCACGGCGATGCGCTTGCCGTGCTTCTCGGTGAGGATGCGGTTGAGGAGGGTGGTCTTGCCGGCGCCGAGGAAGCCGGTGAGCACGGTGACGGGGATCTTCGCGGTCATGGGGGCCGCCATCATGGCCGACGCGCTCGACGACGGCACGGCGGGATCCGCAGGTGAGCCTGCGATCCCGAGGAGGCCCGACCGCTCGCTCGTGTAGTCTCGATCGGGCGCATGCAGCCCCTGCGTTCTTCACGGAAGCCCTCGTCTCGCGTCGCCCGATGGCTCTTGGTGAGCGTCGTGTCGTTGGCCGCGAGCGTGAGCGTGCGCGCGAGCGCGCAGACCGTGGGCGAGAGCGTCGTCGCGCACGGATGCTCGGGCTCGGTCATCGCGGACTGGGGCCTTCGCGCGCAGCTCGCGCGGGCGCAGAGCTGCCTCTATCCCGAGCGACTCGTCGAGGTCACGCCCGGCGGCGGCCTCACGTTCTCGGGCAGCGACACGCTCCGCTTCGCGACGCCGCAGGTGCGCGACGCGCTCTATGGCTCGCGCGACGCGGGCGTGTCGATCCAGGTGAACTCCGCGTTCCGCAACCTGCTCGAGCAGTGGTGGCTGCACACCGCGCGGAGCCCCGCGTGCGGCGCGGTCGCCACGCCGGGCTCGAGCAACCACGAGTCGGGCAGCGCCATCGACGTGCAGAACTACGGCTCGGCGCGCGGAGCGCTCGAGGCGCGCGGCTGCAGTTGGCCCAACATCTCCGCCGATCCATGGCACTTCGACTGCGTCGCGGCGCCGCGCTCCACCGTCGTGACCTTTCAGCGCCTGTGGAACCTCAACAACCCTGGCGACCGCATCGCGGAGGACAACTCCTGGGGACCGATGACGGAAGCGCGCCTGCGCGCGAGCCCGATCGCCGGCTTTGCGATCGATGGGTGTGCGCCGCCTTCGTGTGATCGCACCGCGGGTCGCTTCACGTTCTCGTGCGACGGCGTCAACGCGGGCACGCACTGCGTGTCGGTGAACGAGCCGGGCGATCCCGACAGCTGGGCCGACAACTACCTCTGCAGCGCCGCAGACGAAGGCTTCGTGTGGAGCGCGTCGGGCGATGTCCCGGACATGCGGTGCGTGAACGTCACCGAGGCCGCCGACCCGCACGCTGCCGCGTGGGCCGACGACTTCGCGTGCGCGCCTTCACAAGCGCCCTACGAGCTCGCTTGGTCGAGCGCGGGAGCCATCGCAGGCTGGGACTGCGTGCACTTCAACGAGGCCGCGGATCCGGGCACGTGGACCGACAACTTCCTCTGCGCGCGCGCGACCTCGCGCTTCGAGAACGGCGACTGGGCCTTCTCCGCGAGCGGCGAGCTCGACGACATGCGCTGCGAGTCCGTCGACGAGCCCGGTGATCCGGACACGTGGGCCGACAACTTGTTCTGCTCACGCGAAGAGGTCGGCATGGTGTGGAGCACGAGCGGCCCGCTCGACGACATGACGTGCACGTCCGTGACGGAGCCGTCGGACATGCAAGCGGCCGCGTGGTCCGACAACTACCTCTGCCTGCCCGAAGACTCGCCGTACGTGTTCACGTGGTCGAGCGCGGGACCGATCGAGGGCCAGACCTGCGTGCGCTGGTACGAGGCCGCCGATCTCGCGGGCACGTGGACCGACAACTACCTCTGCGTGAGCGACGCACCCACGCCGGACGCCGGTGTGCTCGCGCTCGACGCGAGCGCCGCGATGGGTCGCGACGCAGGCCCGTCGAGCGGCGTCGACGCTGCGAGGGTCGACGGCCCGCGCGGCGCGATCAGCGCAGGCTGCGGCTGCCGCGCATCCCACCGCGACCGCCCCACCACGGCGTGGCTCACGCTCACGCTCCTCGTCGCGATCCTGATCACTCGCAGACGCCGACCCCGCTGAAGGTCAGTTCGCGGCGCGCGAGCTCCACTGCTGACCGGTGAGGTTCGCGCACGGCTGGAGACGCGTGAGGCGATCCCAATTGCCGCCGTTCACGACGTCGAGGCACATGCCCTCGCCGCGGAACTCCGTGCTCAGGCGCAGCGTGCCGTCGCCGCCGGGCGCGATGCGCCAGTGCTGACCCGTGCGACCCTCGCACGGCTGGAGGCGCGTGAGCGTGTCGTACTCACCGCCGTTCACAACATCGAGGCACATCTGCGGCCCGCGCCACTCGGTCGTCAGCTGCATCCAGCCGCCGGCCGCGGGGCTCGCGTACCAGTGCTGTCCGCTGAAGTTCCCGCACTGCTGGAGGATCGTGAAGCCGTCGAACGGGCCGCCGTTCACGACGTCGAGGCACATGTCCGGTCCGCGGAACGCGGTGGTCCACACCATCGGCGCGGCGTTCTGAGCCCCTACCTCGTGTGTGAGCGCGACGGTGGCGCCCGAGAGCGCGAGGGCGACGGTGAGCACGAGGAGGTTCTTCGACATGGGCCGCGAGCGTGGCGTGGAGCTCGGCGGCCAGCAACGCGGCGCGGTCAGTCGGTCGCGCCTGCGTCGTCCGTCGCGGATTCCGTGGCCTCCGGAGCTGCCGGTTCCGTCGTGGCGGCGGCGTCGTCCTCGCTCGGACCTGCGTCCTCGGCCCCGCCAGCGTCCTCGAACGCGATGCCTGCGTCGCCTGTGAACGGCGGATCGGCACGCAGCGCGTGCACGAGGTGATCGTCCGAGCCGACGATCAACACGCCGTCCGCCGACAGCACCGGGTCCGCGTCGACGTTGCCGGACGTCTGGTAGATCCAGCGCATCCGGCCTCCGCGATCGATCGCGTAGAGGTAGTCGTCGTCGGTGCCGAAGTAGATGTTGCCGTCGCGGTCGACCGCAGGGCTCGAGCCGACGCCGAGCTCGTTCGCGGAGGATCGCGTGACCGAGAAGTACCACTGCTCTTCGCCCGTCTGCGCATCGAGCGAGACGAGGCGGGCGTGCGGACCGAACACCGGCACGAGCACGTTGCCGTCGAGGCCGAGCGACACGGGCGTTCGCACGTAGCCGCCCACGTCGGCCTGCCAGCGGAGCTCACCGTTGCGATCGACGGCGTACACGCGGTGATCGTCCGATGCGAAGTAGATCGTGCCGTCGTCGCCGACGACGGGCCCCGAGTCGATGTCGTTGCGCGCGGTGAACGACCACCGGAGCTGACCCTCGGGCGTGATCGCGTAGAGGTGATCGTCCTGGGATCCGACGTACACGGTGCCGTCGTCGTCGAGCGAAGGGGAGCTGAAGATCTTGTCGTTCGCGCGGAAGCGAAAGCGCACGGTGCCGTCCGGCGCCACGGCCCAGAGCTCGGCGCCCGCGCCGAAGTAAGCCGTTCCGTCGGGCGCGACCACGATGCCCGTGTCGACGTCGCCGTCCGTGCGGAGGTTCACGCGCACGTCGCCCGTCGCTGCGTCGAGCACGAAGAAGTAGTTCGAGTCCGAGCCGACGTAGAGGAGCTCGGTGCCCTCCGCGTCCGTGTAGAGCGCGGGGCTCGCGTAGACGTCGCCGCCGAGATCACGACGCCATTGCGCCGAGCCACCGCTCGCGCTCAGCGCGTAGACGTGCCGGTCGCGCGATCCCACGAACACGGTGCCGTCGTGGCCGACGACCGCCTGTCCGACGACGTGGTGACCGGTCTCGAACGTCCAGTAGCGCTCGGCGCGCGCAGGACCGAGGAAGCGCGAGCGCCCGGTGTGTCGCGTGTCGTTGCGGTGCATCCGCGGCAGCTCGGCCGTCTGATCACGCTGCGCGAGCGTGGCCTCGCGCGGCGGCAGATCTGCGGGGCCGTCGGTCGCGAGCCGCAGCGTCGCGTCGTCACCGTCGCGCGTCGTCGTGTCCGGACCGTCGCCCTCTTGGACGAGCCAGACGATCCCGACGCCGAGCACCGCCGCGGTCCACATGCCTCCGTAGATCAGCCGTTCCTTCAGCATCGCGCGGGCGTGCCGTACCGCGGTGCGTGTCGGGGTCAAGGTCGCAGCGTGCTGCTCGTCGCGCGCGTGCTGTTGGGCATCAGGCCGCACTCGCGCAGCGATCGGTAGCCCTCGCGCGCGACGACCACGTGATCGACGACGTGCACTCCCAGCAGATCGGCGGCGGCCACGAGACGTCGGGTGAGCTCGAGGTCATCGAGGCTGGGCTCGGCGTCGCCGCTCGGGTGGTTGTGCGCGAAGACCACGGCGGGGGCGGCCTCGCGGAGCAGCTGCCTGAACACGTCGGCCACCGAGACCACGCACGACGTCATCGTGCCCTTGCTGATCCACAGCTCGCGCACGACGCGATGACGCGAGTCGAGCGCGATCGCGAGGAAGTGCTCCACCTCGAGGTGCGCGAGGCGCGGCCGCAAGAGGAGATCGACGTCGTCGGCGGTGCGCAGCGCGGTGGGCGGTGGCTCGACGCGCGCGGCGCGGCGACCGAGCTCGATCGCTGCGGCGATGCGCGCAGCCTTGGTCTCACCGATGCCGCGCGTGCGCGCGAGCGAAGGCGCCGCGAGCTGCGCGAGGCCTGCGAGGCCGTCGTTCTCGGTGAGCAAGCGGTTCGCGAGCCGACCCACGGGCTCGGCCGCGCAGCCCGTGCCCAGCAGCACCGCGAGCAGCTCGTCGTCGTCGAGGTGGTGCGCACCACCGCGGACGAGGCGCTCGCGTGGCCCCTCGAAGCGAGGCGGCTCGGGTCCGATCAGGGCGTCGGCGATCATCGGATAGGGCGGCGGCGGCGAGAGCGTGCTGGACATGGGAGCCACACCAGCAAGCGCCGCACCGGCCTCCAGCGCCTCGAAATGAAGGGAATTCGCTCGAGATCTGGCGGATTGGCGGAGGCCTGGCGGACGCATCCGCCGATCGCACGTCGCTCGCGTAGAGTTCCGGCCATGTCGCGCCCCCTCCGCACCCGCGCTTCGCTGCTCACGATCGCGCTCACCGTCGGAGGCGTCGGTGCCACGACCGCGCTGCCGCACTTGGCGCTTGCCGACGGGGCGCTGGCCGACGAGCCGCTCGCGTCGTCACGCCCGAGCGCGACGCTCGCGTCGCACCTCGACGCGAGCTGGGAGCTCGACGCGATCCTCGACACGCACGGCTTTCACATCGAGCGCTACGTGCAGCGCCTCGAGGGCCTGCGCGTCGATGGAGCGCACGCGGTGGTGCGCGCGCGTCTCGACGGCGTCGTGGATCTCGTGACGATCGAGACGCCCGTCCGCTCGGGCGCGGTCGTGACCGGTCACGTCGCTCGGCCGCTCGACCGCGCGCGCGCCCTCGCGTCGCTCGACGCCCGCTCGATCGGCTTCGCGCCCGTCGCGATCGACGACGTCGAGACCGTGCTCGCGCCTGCCTCGCTCATGGACGCCTCCGCCATGGAGGATCGGGCGCGCCTCGTGATCGCGCATCGCGTGTCGGTGCGCGGTGCGGCGCTCGACGAGCGCGTGAGCGTCGTCCTCGAGGACGCGACGCTGCGTGTGCTCCGCGTCGATCAGCGCGTGTACGACGCGCGCGGCCTCGTCTACCTCCGCAACTCGGCGAGCGACGACGACATGACCACCGAGGTCGACCTGCCGATGCAGACCGATCCGGACACGCTCACGAACGACTACTTCACCGTGCGGTCCTGCGTGGTGTCGGCCGGCGGCGCGTGCACGCCCATCGCGCGCGCGACGCCCGACATGGACGGCAACTTCCTCTTCGCGCCCGAGCCCACGTCGTTCGAGGACGGCTTCGCGGAGGTCATGGCCTTCCATCACGCGAACCTGATCGCGGCGCGCCTCGAGGCCGATCACGGCTTCCGCTGGCGGTGCGGCGCGGACGGCTCGAGCGACGACTCGATGCGCATCTTCCCGAACTTCACCGACGCGCCGGGCCGCGCGTACGCCAACGCCGCGTTCGTCGGCGGCAGTCGATCCGAGTGCGGCTACCTGCTCTTCGGGCAGTCGGGCAACCAAGACTTCGCGTCGGACGCGGACGTCGTCTACCACGAGCTCGGTCACGCGGTGACGGACCAGATCTCGGACATCGTGGGGTTCGCGATCGACCCGCTCGGCATGCACTACGACCCGCTCGCGGTGAACGAGGGCACGAGCGACTACTGGGCTGCGACGACGCAAGGCGATCCGCAAGTCGGCGAGTCGCTCGAGGGCCTCGACGGCATCGGCCGCTCCGCCGCGCTCCGCGATCTCGACGGCGCGCTGAGCTGCCCGCGCGATCTCTTCGGCCAGGGCCACTTCGACGGACGCATCTGGGCCGGTGTGTTCTGGGACCTCCGCACCGAGCTCGGCGCCGAGAAGATCGACGCGCTGGTGTTCGCGACCATCTCGAGCATCGGTACTGCGCCGAGCCTGCGCGCCGCGGGAGAGAGCGCGGCGACCACGGCGGACTCCCTCGCGACGATGGGCACGCTGACGACCGCGGACGCTGCGCGCGTGCGTGAGCTCTTGATGGAGCGCGGCCTCCTCGACTGTCGGCGCATCACGCCGCTCGACGACGGCGAGCAGCGCGCGGCCTACTCGGGAATCGCGTTCCTCACCGGCGGCCTCGGCAACGACGTCGCGCCCGTGCACTACTCGCTCGAGCTGCCCGCGGACGCGACGTCGGCGACGCTCGAGATCACGCCCGGCACGCTCATCGGTCAGTACGCCGTGCTCGCGCGCAGCGGGCAGCCCGTGGGCTTCCGCGGCACGGGCATCCAGCTCGATCAGCGCAACGAGATCGGCCACGGGGGCGCCATCACGTACCGCCTGTCCGATCCGGCGTTCGTGCCGTGCTCCACGATCTACTTCGCGATCGAGTCGATGGATCTCGATCGCGGAGAGAACCTCTTCGTGGTCGAGGCCACGCTCGAGCGCTCGGGCGACCCTGCCGCGCGCTGCCCCGACCCCGAGCCCGACGCAGGTCGCCCCGACGCGTTCGTCGAGGCCGACGCGGGCGCGTCACCCGACGCCGCGATGGACGTGGTGATGCCCGGCGGAACCTGCGGCTGCCGCGTCACCTCCACGCGCGATTCGCTGGACCCGCGGTGGCTCCTCGCGCTCGGCGTCGTCGCGCTCGCCGCGCGTCGGCGCCGTCGCTGACGCGCACACACGCGCGTCAAGGGCAGGAGTCGAGGAGCCCGAGTCACATCGGCGTGGGCCGGGTGCAGGGGCGACCGACATCGAGGGGGTCGGTGGCATCGCCGTCCTCACCGCGGTCGCATCGGAACTCCGTGTGCCTGACGCACGCGTCGTCGTACTCGATCACGCGACACGTCCCCTCGGGGTAGACGCACTCGCGAGGCCATGGCGGCCTCGTCTCCGTCGTGACGAGCGCGTCGCGAGGGAGCTCCGTGCCGCTGACCTGACGTTGCTCGCTCGGGAGGACGCCGACCAGCGCGACGGCCTCCGCGTGTGACGCGGGACAGCCGCGCCCGAGCACCTCTGCCCGGACCGGAGCAGCGTCCGGCTCCGGTGGAGGCAGGGTCGATGTCGTCGACCGTGTGGCAGGGACTGTCGACCCCGAGCGCGCCAGCACGTCCGTCCGGGCCGCAGCAGCGTCCGGCTCCGGAGGCAGGGTCGACGTCGTCGACCGTGTGGCGGGGACTGTCGACCCTGAGCACCCGAGCGTGCAGAGCCACACGACCGTCACCACGGCCTGCGCCACGCGGCCTCGGCGGGCGGCTCCGGATCGGTCGATGGGTCGGGGTCGATGCATCGGAATCGGCGTGCGGTCACGCCAGGAGACGACGGATGGCGTCCTCGTATTCGCGGCGCGCCTCCTCGTAGTCGACGTGTCGACCGTCAAGGACGATGGTGCGTCCCGCGACCGTCACGCGGCGCACCGCGCGGGCGCTCGCTTGCCACGCGATCGCGTCCATCACCGCAGCCGGATCCGATCGCTCGACGAGCGTGTCGATCGCCGGATCGCGCGCGTCCAGGAGGACCTCGTCATCGAGCGCGTCCAGGTCGAAGCCGAGCGAGGCGTGCGCGTCGTGGGTCAGCGAGCGCACGATGCCGTCGGCGTCGATCGCGACCTCGCGGGCCTCGCTGCGCGTGCGCTCGTCGAGCTCCATCGCGCGCGCTTCTTCGAATGGATCGACGCTCGCGTGGCTGTCGGTGCCCGTCGTGAAGCGCGCGCCCGCGGCCGCGAGAGCCCCCAGATCGGGCGCGCCATCGCCGAGATCCCGCTCGGTCGTGCGGCACACGCAGGCGAACGAGCGTGATGCGCCGAGCAGCTTCGCCTCCTGCGCATCGAGGTGTGTCGCGTGCACCGCGGAGAACCGATCGCTCAGGGCACCGACGTCCGCGAGCAAGGCGACTGGGCGCACGCCGTGCTCCGCGAGGCACTCGCGGATCTCGCGCCGCTGCTCCGACACGTGCATGTGGAGCGGCAAGCCCCGCTCGTTCGCGAACGTGGCGGCCGCGGTCAACGACGCGCGATCGACCGCGCGCACGCTGTGCGGCGCGAGGCCGATGCGCACCGACGGGTCGCTCGCGTAGCGCGCACGGAGGCTCTCCACGTCCGTCAGCGCCTGATCGATCGACGGATCGACGAAGCGTCGCTGCGCGTCTTCCAGCGCGCGACCGAAGCCCGCCCGCAGGTAGACGACACGGAGGAGGGCGATGCGCAGGCCCGCGTCGCGCGCCGCGCGGATCACCGTGTCCGAGAGCAGCGTTCGCTCCGTGTAGGGCGCGCCGCTCGCGTCGTGGTGCACGTAGTGGAACTCGCCCACGCACGTGATGCCTGCCGTGGCGAGCTCGACGAACGCGTAGCGCGAGATCGCATGGAGATCCTCGGGCGAGACGCGGGTGGCGATCGAGTACATGAGCCCGCGCCAGCTCCAGAACGACGCCGCGCCCGCCGCGCTCTTGGACCGCTGCGTGCGACCGCGCAGCGCGCGCTGGAACGCGTGGGAGTGCGCGCTCGCGATCCCCGGAAGGACGATCGAGCGGTCGCGGACGAAGGGCGCGCGCGGCATGGCGAGGCGAGTCTAGCGCGCAGCTTCACCAGCCGAGGGGCGGTCGCGGCTGCCGTCCGCCGCTGCGCTGCCGCACGTAGACGAAGGCCTCCTGTCCGACGAAGAGCGCCTCGTTCGCTTCGAAGCGCTGCACCGTGCGTCACGAACGCGCTCGGCGGCGGCACGGTCTCGCGCCACACGCCATCGGCGGCCTGTCGCCACGCAGCGGGGATCTCGGTGCGCTCGAGGCTCGATGACGGTCGCCTCCACGCGCTCGGCGGCCTGCCCGAGCGACCTCCCTTCGTGCTGCGCGCCCTCGTACGCGCAGGCGCGCCGCTGCGACCTCCCGTGCGCGCGCTGCTCGATGCGCTCGCGATCGTGATCCGCGCTGCGACGGCCCCTCGTAGGCCGAAGCGCGCGAAGCGGCGCTGACCCGAGAGCGTTCGAGTCAGCCCGGGGCGAACGGTGGCGCGTCGGTGCGAGGCGAGGCCGGGCTCGTGCTCTCGACGAGGTGGTTCGTCCCCGTCGCCGTCTCCCACGCTGCGGAGAACGACTCGGCGCCGCCCGCGATCGACGTCACGTCGGCGAGGTGGAACCACGACGCCTGCGCGCGGGTCGCGTCGACGTCGAGCACGATGTAGCCGCGCCGCGTGAGGTCGAGGTACTTGATGTGCGGACCCTCGGTCGGGAGCCGCTCTCGAAGGAGACGCTCCGCCGCAGGGCCTGCACCGGGCGAGGTGATGCCGGGGGCGACGAACTCGACGGCGAGCGCACCTTCACCCGTGCTCGGCGTGTAGGTCGCTGCGTCGGCGGGTGTCGGCGTGAGATCGCTCGCCCACGAGGAGTGGATGTCGCCCGTGAGCACGACCACGTCGTTCCGCGCGCCCGTCGGGTTGTCCGCGAGGAACGAGAACACGCGGCCTCGCTGCGCGGGATATCCATCCCACGCGTCGGTGTTCAGGATGAGCGGCAGCTGCGCGACCATCACTTGCTGGCACAGCAGCTTCCAGCGCGCGGTGCTGTTCGTGAGCTGCTCGAACAACCACGTCTCCTGATCGCTGCCGAGCAGCGTTCGGGTCTCACTGGTGAGCGTGGGATCGGTGGCGCCGCTGGCCTGCTCGTCGCGCGCCCAGATGCGCGTGTCGAGGACCACGAGGTCGACGAGATCGCCATAACGCAGCGTTCGATAGAGACGCAGACGCCCACCCTCTGCCGTTTCGCGGAAGGGCATCCACTCTCGGTAGGCCTGCGACGCCGCCGCGAGGCGATCACCCCACGCGCCTTCATCGGGCTGATGGTTCCCGGCGCCCGTGGAGTGCGAGTTGTCGGCGGTCTCGTGATCGTCCCACACCGTGATGAACGGGTGCTGTCGATGCGCCTCTTGGAGATCGCGATCGAGCTTGTAGTGACGGTGCCGACGTCGGTAGTCGTCGAGGTCGACGATCTCGTGCGCCGGGTCGTACTCGCGCACGCTGCCGTACTTGTCCGTGCCGTACTCGTAGACGTAGTCGCCGAGATGAACGACCGCGTCGAGATCGGCGCGCTCCGCGATGCGGCGGTAGCCGTGGAAGTAGCCGTGCGCGTAGCTCGAGCACGCACAGATCGCGAAGCGCAGGCGATCGACGCTGCCCTCCGGTGCGGTGCGTGTGCGACCGATCGGCGAGGACATCCCGCCCAGGCGAAATCGATAGAAGTAGGTCGTCGCGGGCTCGAGGCCCGTCGCGTCCACCTTCACCGTGAAGTCGCGGTCTCCGTCCGTGTCGAAGGTGCCGGTCGCCACCGTCGTCGCGAAGTCGGTGACCGCCGAGATCTCCCAGTCGACCGTCACCGGCGTCGTCTGCTCGCTCACGCGCGTCCAGAGCATCACGGCGGTGGGCAGCGGATCGCCCGACGCGACGCCGTGCTGAAAGGTGCCAGTCGGGGCGGGTCCCGCGTCCCAGCCCGGACCTGCGTCACTGCCGGCGTCGGGCGCCGCGAACGCGTCGGGCGCTGCGGACGCGTCGTCCATCGGCATCGCCGCATCCGGCGCGGCCTCGCCTGGGCCGCAGCCGACGATCGTCGCTGCCGACACGGTGAAGAGACCGCGCATCGCGTCGCGCCGTGAGACTCGCTTCGATTCTTCGTCAGACATCCCGCCTCCCATCGCACACCGAGGCCACCGTGTCGTGGCGGCCGCGTGCCTTCGCTGTGAACGCCCAGCGAGTGAACGCTCAGCGAGCGGCTACGGCTGCTCGACCGCCGGCCCCATGCCGTCGAGATCCCACTCGAGGTTCACCGTGCCCGAGGCTCCCGCGAAGCGCAGCGTCACGCGGTGCGAGGTGGGCTCGATCGTTGCGGCGCCTTCGTCGTCGACGACGGGGAACGCGATGCGGAAGACGTGCCTCTGGCGATGAATGGATGGGAAATACGCGCGCATGTCCCGCGAGGGACGCGGGATGCGGAGCAGCTCCACGGGCTCGGTCTGGTGGCCGTTGTCGTCGACGAGGAGCACGCGCCAGTCGGACTGCTCGCCCGTGAGATCGCCCTCGCGAAAGATCGGCGCGCCGATGGTCACGAAGAACCGATGCCGCGCCTGCGAGTCGCCGAGCGATCGCTCGAGCAGTCGCTCGCGCTCTTCGGTCGTCATCGAGTGATCGGCCGCGTAACGGACCACGTACGCCCAGCGCATCTCGTGCGACTCGAAGGTCGCCGTCACGTGCAGGACCTCGGAGAGACCGCCGAAGTCGAAGTCGTCGGCCGTGCGCGTCCAGCGATCGAGGGTCGAGCCGTAGTCCGACGCCGTGAACGCATGCTCGGTCGGTCGCAGCGACACGCGCGGCGCTCCGCACGCCGCGAGACCCAACACCGAGGCCGCGAGCGTGGTCGCGGCGACGCTCACGAACGCCCACGAGCGAGGGCGATCCTGTCGGACGAGGCTGTCTCGCTTCGTGCTCACGCGGGGATGAAGTCCGTGCGACTGAACACCGTGCGCACAGGCACGCGCGCCGCGATCGCTTCGCGGCCGCCCTCGAGACGATCGACGAGCGCGACCACGCCGATCACGTCGAGACCGACCTCGGCGAGCTTGTCGATCGCCTTGAGCGTGCTGCCTCCGGTGGTGACGACGTCTTCGAGGACGACGACGCGCGAGCCGCGCGGCAGGTGCGCGTCGCCCTCGGTGAGACGCTGCGAGCCGTGATCCTTGGCGGCCTTGCGCACGTAGACCGCGTCGAGCGGAGCGCCGCGCTGGAACGACACGAGCGCCACGGCCGACGCGAGCGGGCAGCCACCGAGCTCCACGCCACAGACGGCGACGGGCGTCTCGAACGAGCGCGCCGCGTCCAGCATCAGCGAGCCGACGAGCGCGTGGCCTTCGGCGAGCAAGACGGTCTGCTTGCAGTCGATGAAGAAGTCGCTCTCGCGGCCGGACGCGAGCGTCACCTTCCTGCGCGCGAAGCTGTGCGTGCGGAGGAGCGCCAGGAGGCGCTCTCGGTCGGCGTTCGCGGTGCTCACGACTGGCTCTCCGCGCCCCGTCGTGCTGCGCGGCGACGACCGATCGCGGGCATCACCGGCGCGGGCGGACGATCCATCTCGGCGCGCGCCGGCTTCTCCGAGAGCGTCTTGCTCTGCGTGGGCTCGGCGGGCTTGCTCGAGGCTCGAGCCACGGGCTCGGAGCGAGGGCGCTCCGGCAGCGGCTGCGTCGGACGACCGAGGAGCGCAGCGTCCGCGGACTGTGCGGCGTGAGCGGCCGCCTGAGCCTCGCGCGTCGCGGGATCACGCCCGTCGATCACGGCCTCGCGCGTGACGCGGGCGACGACCGCTTCGGTGGCGAGGCGATCGAGCGTGGGGGCGACGACGTCTCCCGAAGCGCTGCGATCCGCGAGGCTGCGATCCGCGGGGCTTCTCTCGGACGGTCTCCGATCGACGAGCGGGCGATCCGCCGGGCTGCGATCCGCGGTGCTTCTCTCGGACGGCCTCCGATCCACGAGCGGGCGATCGGCGACGAGGCTCCGGTCCGCGAGGCTGCGATCCGCTGGGCTGCGGTCTGCAGGGCTGAGCTCGGATGCGCTGCGCTCGAGGGCGGGCGCGAGGATCGACCCGCTCGACGAGAAGGGCGCGAGCAGCGTGCCGCCGGTCGTCCGCCGCATGCGCTCGAGCTGTGCGCGCTCCTGGGAGGTGCGGATGCGTCCCTTGAGCAGCGCTCCCTGCGCGGCGCTCACGCGCTCTGCGCGAGCGTCGCCGGTCATGCGCGCGCCGGGCTCGAGGCGCACCAGCTCGAGCGCCGTGGCGTTGCCCTCGAGCGTGCCCGCGATCGTGATCGTCCTCGCGCGGATCTCGCCTCGCACGACGCCGCCTTCTTCGATCACGAGGTGTCCCTCGATCTCGATCGGGCCGATCACCTCGCCCGCGACGCGCAGATCGCCGTGGCCGCGGACGGTGCCTTCGAGCGCGACGCCGCGCGGAAGTCGTGAGCCGGTCGTGCTCATCGCGACCTCCGCGCGCCCGGCCCTGCGCGGCTCGGCGCCTCGACGTCCATGTCGATGAGGCCCTCGAGCGTGGCGCCGTCGTCGATCGCGATGGTCGACGCGCGAACGTCGCCCGAGACCCAGCCGCCGGAGCGAACGCTCACGTGCGTCGCCTCGATGTTCCCCACGACCTCACCACCGACGTCGACGCGCCGCGCGCGAATCGGCGCAGTGACCTGCGCCTGCGGGCCCACGCTGACCGAGCCCTCGAGCGTGATCGAGCCGCGCATCACGCCTTCGAGGCGGAGGTCTCCGCGTCCGCGGAGGTGACCTTCGATCGCGAGGCCGGCCTGCAGCTGGCCTTGATCGGGCGCATCGGGACGCGCGTTCTCCGCGCGATCCTCGGGGGAACGTGTCATGGCCGCGGACTATATCGCGGCGCCGACGTTCTCCCACGCCTCGTTCTGCCCCAGTCTGCGCGGCCTCCAGGTGCCGCATGTTTCACCACTCAATTCTTCTTCACTGGCGGTCCGCGGAGCCCTGCCCCAGGTACAGTCTCCCGCGCCTCACAGCGGGCTTTTTCAACGTTGCCGCTCTGCGGCTCACTCGAAGGGCACTCATGGCCAGCTCGCAAAGCGCACCGCTCACCTCGCTCGATCAGCTCCTCGAGCCCTTCCACGGAGCCGAGAAGCCTCGGTCGCGCTGGAAGATCGGGACCGAGGCCGAGAAGTGCGGCGTGTACACCGACGGCTCGCCCGTGCCGTACCTCGGCGACCGTGGCGTCGCGGCGGTGCTCGCGGATCTCGTGAAGCGCCATGGTTGGTTCGAGGAGCGCGAGCACCAGGAGGGCGACGTGATCGCGCTCCGCCGCGGCGACGCCTCGGTCACGCTCGAGCCGGGCGCGCAGCTCGAGCTCTCGGGCGCACCGCTCACCACCATCCACGAGACGTGCAGCGAGTTCCGCGCGCACCTCCGCGAGCTCGAGGACATCTCGGAGAAGCTCGGCATCGTGTGGCTCGGCCTGGGCTTCCATCCGTTCGCGCGCACGGAGGACCTCGCGTTCGTCCCGAAGCTTCGCTACGGCGTCATGCGCAACTACTTGCCGACGCGCGGCAAGAACGGCCTCGACATGATGCTGCGCACCTGCACGGTGCAGGCGAACCTCGACTACGCCAACGAAGAAGACGCGATCCGCAAGCTGCGCGTGAGCCTGCGCCTCCAGCCGATCGTCACCGCGATGTTCGCGAACAGCCCGTTCGTCGAAGGTCGCGCCACGGGCGAGCGCTCGCACCGTGCGCGCGTGTGGCTCGACGTGGACAACGACCGCTCGGGCTTGCTCGACTTCGCGTGGGACGAGTCGCCCATGAGCTACCGCCGCTACATCGAGTGGGTGCTCGACGTGCCGATGTTCCTCGTGAAGCGCGACGGAAAGCTCGTCCACAACACGGGGCAGACGTTCCGTCGCTACCTCGCCGAGGGCTGGGAGGGTGTGCGCGCCACGCAAGAAGACTGGGTGACGCACGTGAACTCGATGTTCCCCGAGGTGCGCCTCAAGCGAACGCTCGAGATGCGCGGCGCCGACAGCCTCCCCACCGATCTCGTGTGCGCGCTGCCCGCCTTGTGGAAGGGCCTCATGTACGAAGATCACGCGCTCGCGGCCGCAGAGTCGCTCGCGTCGAAGGTGCGCCTCGAAGACGCGAAGGGCGCGCGCGCCGACATCGCTGATCACGCCTTGCGCGCGAAGCTCGGTGGCCGCGAGGTCGGTGAGTGGGCGAGCGACGTCCTGCGCATCGCGCAGGGCGGGCTCGAGCGCCTCTCGCACCTCAACAAGAGCGGCGAGGACGAGCGCATCCACCTCGCGCGCCTCGAGTCGATGGTCGCCAAGGGCCAGAGCCCCGCGGACGCGCTGCTCGAGAAGATCGACCCGAAGGCGCCGTTCGTCGAGCAGGTCCTGAACCACGCGCGCCTCTGACCCCGCAGGTGGCGCCGAAAGGTCGGCTTTCGTTTATCATGATAAACGAAAGTATGTCCTTCGATCGCCTCCTCGAGTTCCCCGCGAAGACCTCGTTCTTCCTGTGGGGGCCTCGCCAGACCGGCAAGAGCACGCTGCTCCGGGCGCGCTTTCCCGACGCGCACTGGGTCGACCTCCTGTCGACGCGCGAGCAGGTGAGGCTCGGTCGCGATCCGGGCCTCCTCCGTGAGGAAGTCCCGCGCGAGCGCGGACGGTGGGTCGTCATCGACGAGGTGCAGAAGGTTCCTGGGCTCCTCGACGAGGTTCATTGGTTGATCGAGAACCGAGGCCTTCGCTTCGCGCTGTGCGGGTCGAGCGCCCGCAAGGTCCGGCGAGGCCAAGCGAACCTGCTCGGCGGTCGTGCCGTCGGTCTCGAGCTGCACGGGTTGGTCTCGCGCGAGGTGGGAGATGCGTTCGACGTCGTTCGCGGCGCGCAGAACGGGTGGCTGCCGCGCCACTACATCGAGGACGACCCAGACGCGTTCGTGCGCGCGTACGTCGACGACTACCTACGGGAGGAGATCCTCGCCGAGGGCCTCAGTCGGCGACTGCCCACGTTCGCTGCGTTCCTCGAAGCGGCGGCGCTCTCGGACGCCGAGATGGTCAATCACGCTGCCATCGCGCGCGATTGCGGCATCTCGGCACCGACCGTGCGGAGCTACTTCGACATCCTCGTGGACACGCTCCTCGGGCGATGGCTGCCTGGCTACCGCAAGCGTCCGAAGCGGCGCGTGGTGACGGCCCCCAAGTTCTACTTTTTCGACGCGGGGGTCGCGGGCCACCTCGCGAAGCGCGGTCGCCCCGAGCCTGGTTCAGACACGTTCGGCAAAGCGTTCGAGAGCTGGGTGTTCCACGAGCTCGCCGCGCACCGCGCGTACACCGGCTTCAAGCACGACCTCGCGTACTGGCGTCTCGCATCGGGGATCGAGGTCGACTTCATCGTCGGTGACATGCGACTCGCCATCGAAGCGAAGGCCTCCACGCTCGTGCACGGCGATCACCTCCGCGGCCTGCGCGCGCTCGCCGAGGACCAACCGAGGGTCGGCCGGCGGATCGTCGTCGCGCTCGACGGCAAGTCGCGGCGCACCGACGATGGCATCGAGATCTGGCCGGCCCGCGAGTTCACGCGCGCGCTGTGGAGCGGCGAGCTCATTCCCGCCGAGCGGTGACCTGGTCCCCATCCATGCGGTTCCGTCACGCCTCGGGCCTTCCGTTCTTCTTCGTCTGGCGCTCCGACGCATGGACGGTGATCACTCTGGCGCGGGCTGACCCGCGGGGAGGGGGCCGAGCTCTTTCTCGGGGTCCGCGAAGATGCGCTTGAGCGTCTTGCTCATCTTCGCGGCGTGCATGCCGTCGAGCACGCGGTGATCGAACGTCGCGAACGCTCGCACGATCTTGGCGGGCACGATCTGGCCGTCTTCGACGACCGGCTCGTCCTTCACCTGACCGAGCGCGATGAGGAGCGGCACGCGTGAGTAGGGCACGAGCGGCACGTAGGCCTCCTCGAGGCCGAGCGAGCCGATGTTCGTGATCATCACGGATCCGAAGGGATCCTTGGGGATCCCGGCCCAGCGCAGATCGAGGTTGAGCGTGAAGCTCAGCCAGCCGATCAGGTCGAGCATCGTGTTCAGGAGGAAGAACGGGATCGACTTGAAGAGGTTGCGCGAGCCCTCGAGGTTCTTGTCCTCGCGCTTGCGCACCGCGCCGACCTTCTTCTCGAACTCCTCGACGATCTCGAGGAGCGACTTGGTGTGGGCGTCGAAGATCGTGGCACCGGAGAGGTCGATCTCGCCGGTCTCGTCGTCTTCCATCGCGACCTGGAAGAACACGCCGATGTCCTTGCGCAGGTAGATGCGGTTCCAGCGCAGGATCGCGTTGGCGTCGGGCATCTCCGCGAGCGTCATCGCGACGGCCTTCGCCATGAGGTGCGAGAGCGTCACGCGCTTGCCGGTGCGCTTCCGGAGCTCGTCGAGGTACGCCATCACGCGATCGCCGCGCAGCGCGAGCGTGCCGTAGACCGTGGGGTCGTACGTCGTGCGCCACGTGCCGATCGCGATGCGTCGGAACGAGCTGAGGTTCTCTTTCGGCGTCAGCGCGAGGTTCGGCACCCGACGAAGGTACCAGCACCCGCCGACGACCTGCCGATCAGAGGTTCTCGACGCTCTTCATCATCTCCTGCTGGAACTCGGAGCGCGCGCGGATGAGCGTGCGGCGCATGCCGAGGCGGCGGCTCGAGAGGATCTCGTGCCACGGCCCGACGAGGTCGCCGGTGACCTGGTCACCGTCGAGGAAGTCCATGACCTGCACTTCGGAGTCGCGATCTTGCGCCGAGGCGCTGGTCACGAGGGTGAGAGGCCCCAAGAGGACCGAGCTGAGGAGGGCGAGGACGAGGAGGACGGAGGTGTTGCGCATCCGGCCTGTGACGGGCGCGTCGCGAAAAAGATCTCTTCTTCTCGGCGGAGGTCATCGAGCCGGTCACGACACCGTTTGACGGGATCGCCTGCATCGTGAAGATCCGCGGCGTCCGGCGCCACGAAGGAGCCGGCACGGAGGATCGAGTGACGCTTCGGACGGACGAGAAGATCGCGGTGATCGGGCTGGGCTACGTCGGACTGCCGGTGGCCTTGGCGTTCGCGCGGGCGTTCGAGCACGTCGTCGGCTTCGACATCGACACGCGTCGCGTGGCGGAGCTGAACGGCGGCCACGACCGAACCAACGAGGTCGACCTCGAGGAGCTCAAGAAGACGACGCTGAAGATCACGACGGATCCGCAAGCGCTCGCCGGCATCTCGTTCTTCGTCGTCACGGTACCCACGCCGATCGACGCCAACCGGCAGCCCGATCTGCGGCCGGTGAAGAGCGCGTCCGAGAGCGTCGGTCGCGTGCTGTCGAAGCTCGACTGGAAGCCGGAGGGGCCCATCGTCGTGTACGAGTCGACGGTCTATCCGGGCGTCACGGAGGAGTACTGCGGACCCATCCTCGAGAAGCTCTCCGGCCTGAAGCAGAGCGTCGACTTCAAGCTCGGCTACTCGCCCGAGCGCATCAACCCGGGCGATCGCGAGCACACGCTCGAGCGCACGATCAAGGTCGTCTCGGGTGAGGACGAGGCGTCTCTCTCTCGCGTCGCGAGCGCGTACGGCGCCGTGGTCACGGCGGGCGTGTTCAAGGCCGCGAGCATCAAGGTGGCCGAGGCCGCGAAGGTGATCGAGAACACGCAGCGCGATCTCAACATCGCGCTCATGAACGAGCTCTCGCTGATCTTCGATCGCATCGGCATCCGCACGCGTGACGTGCTCGCGGCCGCCGGAACGAAGTGGAACTTCCTCAAGTTCCATCCGGGCCTCGTGGGCGGTCACTGCATCGGCGTCGACCCGTACTACCTGACCGCGAAGGCCGAGACGCTCGGCTACCACCCCGAGGTCATCCTCGCGGGGCGCCGCATCAACGACGGCATGGGCAACTACATCGCGCAGAAGCTGATCAAGCTGCTGATCACGCGCGACGTGCCCGTGAAGCGCGCGAAGGTCGGCGTGCTCGGGCTGACGTTCAAGGAGAACGTGCCCGACCTGCGCAACAGCCGCGTGCCGGACATCCTCGCGGAGCTGCGTCAGTTCGGGATCGAGCCGATGGTCGCGGATCCGCGGGCCGACGCAGAAGAGTCGATGCACGAGTACGGGCTCGCGCTCACGCCGCTCGACAAGCTCAAGGACCTCGACGCCGTGGTGTTCGCGGTGTCGCACGACGAGTACAAGGGCCTGGGCGGACCGAAGCTGCTGTCCCTCGTGCACGACCGCGGCATCGTGATCGACGTGAAGTCGATGATCGATCCGAGCGGCGTCCCCGCGGGCCTCGCGTATTGGTGTCTCTGAGCTGACGCGATGAGCAACCCGTTCGCGAAGCTCGCCGGGCTGAAGGACGCGCTGCCCGCGGGCGAGAAGCCTGCGGACGCGGCGAAGCCTGCGGTCGTCGATCGACGCTTCGCGAACAAGCTCGTGGTCGCCAAGTCGCGCAAGGGTCGTGGCGGCAAGACGGTCACGGCGATCCGCGGCATCGCGGGCACGCCCGATCAGCTGGACGAGATCGCGCGTGACCTCAAGAAGGCGCTCGGCGTGGGCGCGAGCGTGGAGGACGGCGAGGTGCTGGTGCAGGGCGAGCAAGAGAAGCGCGTCGCGGCGTGGCTCGAGGCGCACGGCGCCAAGCGCGTGGTGATCGGGACCTGATCTCAACGAGGGCTGTCGACCCGGCGTCGCCATCGCCTCCACCGGCGCAGCACCGCACCCGCCGCCAAGCCGAGTGGATACGACCCGATGATGCAGACCATTCCGAGGCCGAGCATCAGCGCGGCCACGATCACGCTCTCGTAGGCGAACCCTGCGAGCACGGCTGCCACCAGCAGTGGTACAGGTTCAAAGGGCATGAGCGCGTAGCCCTTCTCCGGACCGTGCGACGGGTCGTCCGGATCGTAGGAGCCCGCTTCGAACATCATTCCCGCATTGAGGATGAGCTTCAGACCGACGATGGCCAGCATCACTGCGGTGAGGATGTAGAGGACGAACATGGAGCGGGCTCTGGTCTGACGGACCGCGCGCCCGATCGGATTCCTCGAGCCGTCGAACCGCATCGTCACTCGCGTCTCGAAGGCGTGGCCTGGCACCGTCGCCCGATGCGACCCTGGTGCGCCTCGCTCGTCGTCAGCCTCACTCTCATCGCGGGTTGTCCCTCAGCAACTGGTTGTCCCTCAGCAACTGGTTGCTCGGAGCAACTGGTTGCTCGAGAGGGGTCGCCGCGTGGCTCGAGGCGCGGGGCGCGGGGGCGCGTCGCGATCGGGACCTGACCTCTCCGACTCGGTCAGACCGTCGCGGCGAGGCGTCGCGGGCGATCGATCGCGCCGAGGGGGGTGGCGGCCGCCAGGGGGGTGGCGGCGGTGACGCCAGATCTCGCTCGAATTCTCAACGTTTCGTGCGTCGCGAGGCCGGAACGTCGCGTGCAGCGCGGGCGGCGCATGAGCTTGCCGCGCTACCA
>CAZCVE010000073.1:0-42782 GCA_964502175.1 uncultured Sandaracinaceae bacterium | reverse complement strand
CGACGACGGGCCATGATGGGCGACGTTGTCGGTCGAGGCCGCGCCGAGTTTCGTCACCACCCGACCGCTGTCCGTCCCGTCCAGCATGGTGGGGAACGATACCGCAGGCTGGCGAGGCGCTGGAAGGCGCTCGATCGAGGAATTGGTGGTCAACGACGGGCGGAACCCTAGGAAAACTCAGGGTCGCCGGGTCGGGACGCCCGCCGACGTCCTCGTACCTGCGAGGGCCGATGACGCAGGCAGAGATCAGGAAGGCGCGAGAGCGACCTCCGAAGTGATCACTCCGCCGCGTCGCGGAGGAGGTCGAGGTCGCCGGTCTGCCAGGCGTCGAAGAGCGCGAACACGCGCGCGGCTTCGTCGGTCGTGTTGAGCGTGCGCTTCATGATGCCGGTGCCCGGCAGGCCGTGGAGGTAGCCGGGGTAGTAGCGGCGCATCGCGCGGACGGCGCGGAGCTCGCCGCGCTCTTCGATGCACGCGGTGAGGTGCTCGCGGCAGAGGGCGAAGCGCTCCTCGCGCGTGGGCGGATCGATCGTCTCGCCGCGATCGATGCGCGCGCGGATCTCGCGGAACACCCACGGGTGCTCGATCGCGCGCCGGCCGACCATCACGCCGTTGCAGCCCGTCGTCGCGAGCGCGCTCTCGGCCTCGTCGGCGCCGTTGACGTCGCCGTTGACGATCACGGGGATCGACACGGCCTCTTTCGCCTTCGCAGCCCACGTCCAGTCGGCCTTGCCGCTGTGGCCCATGTTCGCGGTGCGGCAGTGGATCGTGAGCGCGCGGACGCCCACGCCCTCGAGGCGCTTGGCGAGCTCGACGATCGGCAGCTCGTCGTCGAACGACCAGCCGATGCGCGTCTTCACGGTGACGGGCATCGACACGCGCTCGACGACCATCTTCGCCATCTCGACCATCAGGTCGGGCTCGCGCAGCCAGCCGGCGCCTGCGCCGCGGCGCGCGATCTTCGGCACCCAGCAGCCGCAGTTGATGTCGATCCACGCGGGCTCGGAGCGCTCGGCGACCTCAGCGGCCTCGGCGAGGCGCTCGGCGTCGGCGCCGTAGATCTGGATCGCCGTGGGCTGATCGCCCGGCAGGAGATGGATCTTGTGCGCCGCGCCCTTGCAGCCGCGCAGGAGGCCCTCGACGTTCACGAACTCGGTGACGCAGAGGTCCGCGCCGCGATCACGACAGAGCTGACGGAACACGGCGTCGCTCACGTCCTCCATCGGGGCGAGGAGGAGGGCGCGCTCACGAAGTGCGGTGTCGAGGTCGAAGCGGGTCACGGCGGAGCGCGAGGTGTGCGTCATCGGAGGGGTGGGAGCAAAGCGGAGGCACGGAGCGCGGACGGCGCTGTCAGGAGACGAGGACGGACGGGTCTCCGGGGCTCTGGAGGTGTGTCATGTCGCTGATGATCGAGATCCGCGCCGCAGAAGGCGGCGACGACGCGAAGGCCCTCGTGAAGGAGCAGGTCGCGCTGTACGCGCGCCTCGCGATCCGGAGGGAGCTTTGACCTCGACCTCGTCGAGTCGCGCCCAGGGTTCGCCGTCCTGCGCGTGAAGGGGCGCGAGGCCGCGAGCGTCTTCGCGAACGAGGCGGGCGGGCACCGCTGGCAGCGCATCCCGCCGGGCGACAAGCGAGGCCGCGTGCACTCGAGCACGATCACGATCGTGGTCCTGCCGGAGCCGCGCGAGGTCGAGGTGACGCTCGACGACAAGGACATCGAGTGGTCCACGTGTCGCGGCTCGGGCGACGGAGGGCAGCACCTCCAGAAGACCGAGAGCGCGGTGATGCTCCACCATCGACCGAGCGGCCTGCGCGTGCGATGCGAGAGCGAGCGCTCGCAGCACCAGAACCGCGCGACGGCGCTCGCGCTCTTGCGAACACGCCTGCACGCGCGGGCGAAGAACGCCGCGCACGAAGCGCGAGCCACGGCCCGACGCGATCAAGCGGGCAGCGGCGAGCGAGGCGACAAGCGCCGCACGATCCGCGCACAAGACGAGTCCGTGGTGGACCACGTGACGGGTCGTCGCTGGAGCTTGAAGAGCTACCTGCGAGGCGATTGGTCGAACGAGTGATCGACGACGGGGAACGTTCCGTCGTGGCGCGCGTTGTCGGTGCTCGCCATGACGGACGTCCCATCAGCCTTCCTGCCGGAAAGCCTGAGCATCGCGCTCGTCGTTCTGTTCTCGCTCGCGCTCGCCGGCCTCGCGATGGGTGCGGTCATCAAGACGCTGCGCGAGCGACGCCTCGCGATCGAGGCCGCGTCGCATCGCTCGCCCCGCGTGCTCGTGCCCGGTGCGTGCACGCTGCGCGGCATCGTGCGCGGGAGCCGGGGTGGGCCGCCGATCCAGATGCAGATCGGGCTGCGCGGCGCGCAGTGGCGTGACCAGCAGCGGTATCGCGAACCTGGGACAGGTCCGCTGCGTGACCTCTGGTGGGAGACGAAGCGCGAGGTGAAGGCCCGCCCGTTCGAGGTCGTGCTCGCGAGCGGCGTGCGCGTGCGCGTGCTCGCGTCGGACGACGTGCAGCTGATCGCTCCGCTCGTCGAGCGAGGTCCGTACGCACCGACCCAGCGCACCGTGGGCGCGACGCTCTGCGAAGGAACGGAGGTCTGGATCGACGGAGCGCTCGCGCGCGGAGAGATCGACGCGAGGCAGCCGTACCGCGATCACCACGACGCATGGTCGATCACCGCGCCGTCACGCGGTCGCCTCACCGTGTCGACGGTGCCGCCCGCGCTGCGCCATGGTCGACGCGCGAACCACTGGCAGAGCGTGGCGATCACCGCGGGGCTCGCGCTCGTGATCACGCAGGCGTGTCTCGCGATCTCCTTCTGGCCGCTGGTGATCCATGGCGTGCGATGCGAAGCCGAGATCGACACGCTCCGCGAAGACATGGCTGTCACACACGCTTCGGGATCGCGCGCACGGCACTCGGTGCACGCGCAGATCACTGCCTGCGAAGGTGAGGGTGTCCTCGTGGGCACGCGCGTCAGCGACGAGATCCCGCTCGCGGCGTGGCGCTCGCTCACCCGAGGTGACCGCGTGCCGTTCTTCGTGTCCTCGACGGACGCGCGGACCGCGGTGATCGGTGATCACGCGGGGCTCTCGTCTCCCGCGGCGCTGATGCTGCTCTTGGCCGGAGCGATCGGTGCGCTGGCCGTTCTCGTCACGCATCGACGCTCGCTCGACTGGTACTGGCAGCGCTCGGGTGGCGACGAGGGCGCCGGCCCGCTCTGACGCGCGTGGTCACGGCACGCGCGGCCGGATGCGACACGCAGAGTCGCGCTCGTGCACGCACGCGAGCAGGTCCTCGTCGACGGGGTCCACGTCGTCGCGACGGTCCACGACCCAGTCGCCGACGCGCACGACGCGGGCTCGCGGCACGTACGCCCACGTCGTGTCGCGAGCGCGGCCGGGCTCGCTCTCGATGACGTGCGTGGCCGTGAGCTCTCGCGACCCGCTCGCGAGAGCTCGCAGATCGCCGCGCACACGGCCTGCGCGTCGCACGCGCGCGAAGCGATGCACGAGCGTTCGCACCCGACCGACGCCTGCGCTCGCGAGCTCGCAGCGCAGGACCTCGTCGCCCAAGGCGCTCGGCAGTCGCCACGACCTCGGCTGCGCGCCGTCGAGCGTGCACGCGCGGTGGGGCCACTCGCCGCGCGAGAGCAGCGCCATCTCCGGATCCCGATCGGCGCAGCCCGTGAGCGGCGCGAAGCTGGGACGCGATCCGTCAGGCAGAGGCCACACGACGACGTCACCCACCGAGACGTTCAGGCGCTCGCTCGCGCTCGCGCTCGCAGGAACGGCGACCGATGCGTCCGACGCGAGCACGTTCACCGCGACCGCTCGCGTGTGGCCGTCAGGCAGCGTCGCCGTGAGCCGCACACATCCCTCCGACAGCGCGCGGACCCGAAGCAATTGCACCCGCTCCGTGCGAGGCCGCGGGTCGGAATCACTCGTGACCGTGAGCGTGGCCGACGCGACCGAGAGTGCGTCGAAGCGCTCCGCATACGCCGCGTCGAAGGCCTCGAGCCAGGGCGAGCTCGCGGGTGCGCGCTGCGCTCGTCCGACCTCGACGATCGACGCGAGCATCAACGCGAGCGCGAGAACGCTCGTGCGCCCGATGAGCACTGGAGTCCGATGGGAGCGTTGAGACATGGGACTAGAAGAACCCGGAACAGCCGCCGACCCCGGGCGCGGTGAGCACGCAGCGGCCCGTCGCGCCGCACGCGGTGTCGTCCGCGCACTCCACGCGACAGCGGCTCGCTCGGAACACGTACGGCGACTGACAGTCCGACCCCGACGCGCACATCCCGCCGAGCGCGACGCGCGACTCACAGCCCGCGCTGGCGAGAGAGGCGAACACGAACAACCACGGAGCAGAGCGCAGGCACACGAGCTCGAGCGAGGAAGACGAAGGCACCGCGGCATCCTCGCCGAGGACGGCCGATCCGTCACCCGTTCGGAAAACATGCTTGACCCTGCACCACCGTAGTAATACACCGTCGTATTACTACAGCATGACAACGCATCCTCACTCCGAGCTGTCTCTGCGCGTGTCGCTCTCGCGCGAGGCCTTCGCCGCGATCGACGCCGACGCCGACGACGGCGGCGCGCGGCTCACGCACGTGCCGCTGGTGCTCACGCTCTCGGCCGACACCGAGACGCCGATCAGCTTGTTCGCGAAGCTCGCGGGCGATCGCAGCGGCGCGTTCCTCCTCGAGTCCGCGCACCACGGCGCGAGCGTCACGAGCGGCGCGCTCGGCCGCTGGTCGTTCGTCGGCTTCGACATCTCGCGCACGATCACCTGCGGTGAAGGGAGCCCCGATCCGCTGGAGCTCGTCCTCTGCGAGCTCGAGCGGACGAGCCTCGCGAGGCCGGGCGGCGCGGATCTACCGCCCTTCCTCGGCGGCGCGGTCGGCTACCTCGGCTACGACGCGATCCGTCACTTCGAGCGCGTCTCGCTCGCCGCGGAGCGCACGCTCGATCTGCCCGACGCACAGCTCTTCGTCACCGACGAGCTCGCAGCCCTCGATCACCTCCGCGGCCTCGTGCACCTCGTCGTGCTCGTTCCGCTCGCGGGAGATCGCGAGCGGAGCCATGCGCGCGCGCTCGATCGCATCGGCACGCTCGAGGCGCGCCTCGGCGGACCCGGGCCGCGCCCTCGTGTGCACCGCACGCGTCCTCCCGAAGAGCCCGTGACCGTGTCGCGCACCGATCGCGCTCGCTACGAAGCCGCCGTGCGCGAGGCGCAGGAGGCGATCGAAGCCGGTGAGGTGTTCCAGGTGGTGCTCTCGCAGCGGCACACCGTCGAGCGCGCCGTCGATCCGCTCGCGCTCTACCGCGCGCTGCGAACGCTCAACCCATCGCCCTACATGTTCCTCCTCCGCTTCGCGACGCACGCGATCGTGGGGGCCTCGCCGGAGACGCTCGTGAAGGTGACGCGCCCGCGGAACGACGCGCAGCTGCTGGTTCAGGTCCGCCCCATCGCAGGCACCCGCCGTCGAGGCGCGACACCCGACGAAGACACGCTCCTCGCCGACGAGCTCGCGCACGACGAGAAGGAGCTCGCCGAGCACCGCATGCTGCTCGACCTCGGTAGGAACGACGTGGGTCGCGTCGCCGCGATCGGCTCCGTCCGCGTAGATCGCGAGCGCGCGATCGAGCGCTACTCGCACGTGATGCACCTCGTGTCCGACGTGTCGGGCACGCTGGCAGAAGGTCGCACCGCGCTCGACGCGTTCCGCGCGGCGTTCCCGGCGGGCACCGTGTCCGGGGCGCCGAAGATCCGCGCGATGGAGCTCATCGCCCGTCTCGAGCCGGAGCGCCGTGGCCTCTACGCAGGCGCCGTCGGCTACTTCGGTTTCGATGGACAGAGCGACACGTGCATCGCGATCCGCACCGTGGTCGTCGAGAAGGATCGCTGTCACGTGCAGGCGGGCGCGGGCATCGTGCTCGACTCGGATCCTGCGTCCGAGCACGCAGAGTGCCTCGCCAAGGCCCGCGCGCCGCTGACCGCGATCGCGATGGCGCTCGAAGACCAGGCGCTCGCGCCCATCGCGGCCCACGCACCGCCGAGCGGCGCTCGTCGCGAGGAGCCGCGCGCGTGAACGTCGTCCTCATCGACAACTACGACTCGTTCACGTTCAACCTGCTGCAGCGCATCGGAGAGGTGAGCGGCCACACGGCACGCGTGATCCGCAACGACGCGATCGATCTCGCGGGCCTCGACGCGCTCGCGCCGACCCACGTCGTCATCTCCCCAGGGCCTGGAACGCCCGAGAAGCAGGCCGACTTCGGGATCAGTCGCGAGGTCGTGACGACGCTGTCCACGCGCGTGCCGACCCTGGGCGTGTGTCTCGGTCACCAGGGTCTGGTGCTCCACCACGGAGGTCGCGTCGTGCGCGCGCCGCGTCCCGTGCACGGCAAGCGATCGCGCGTGAGGCTCGACACCCGGTCGACGCTCTTCGCGGGCATGCCCGAGGAGATCGAGGTCATGCGCTACCACTCGCTGCTCGTCGCGCGCGAGTCGCTGCCCGCGTGCTTTCGGGTGACCGCAGAGACGTGCGAGCCGGAGGGCGGTGAGCACCTCGTCATGGCGGTGGAGCACCGCGACCGACCGCTCTTCGGCCTGCAGTTCCACCCCGAGAGCATCGGCACGCCCGACGGCAGCGACATCCTCGCGCGCTTCCTCGCCGTCGCATCGCCTGCGCTCGCGAGCGCAGCGTGAGCGTGCTGCCGATCGAATCGATCCTCGAGGGCGACACGCTCGACGTGCACGCCGCGGAGAACGCGATGGCGGAGATCCTCGAGGCTGGCGCGTCTGCCGTGGAGACGAGCGCGTTCCTCACGGCGCTCGCCGCGCGTGCGCGTCGTGGAGGTGTCGAGACCGAGCAAGAGCTCGTGGGCTTCGCGCGGGCGCTCCAGTCGCGCATGGCCGTGGTGCGCGCGCCGCGCGAGGCGATGGACACGTGCGGCACGGGCGGCAGCGGCCGGCCGAAGCTCAACGTGGGGACGCTCGTCGCGCTCACGCTCGCGGCGCTCGGGCATCCGGTCGCCAAGCATGGCAACCGCTCGTCGGTCGCGATCGGATCGAGCGACGTGCTCGAGCTGGCGGGCGTCCCCATCGCGCCCGACGCAGCGCTGGCGGTGCCGCGCGCCGAAGCGCTGCTCGCCTCGACGGGCCTCGCGTTCCTCCACGCGCCGCACCACCACCCTGCCCTCGCGGGCGTCGCGCCGATCCGCCGCGCGCTCGGCTTTCGCACCGTGTTCAACCTCATGGGGCCGCTCTGCAATCCGGCGCGCGTCGCGCGGCAGCTCGTCGGGGTGAGCGATCCGGCGCGCGTCGAGCCCATGGCCCGCGCGCTCGCGACGCTCGGGTGCGAACGAGCGATCGTGTTCGGCGGTGCGATCGACGAGCTCACGCTCGAGGACGCGACGCCGGCGATCGAGATCGTGAGTGGACGTCGAGTCGGCGTCCTCACGCTCCACGCGCGAGAGCACGGCGTGCGTGACGACGTCGACGGACGCGTGGGCGTCGGCCTCGAGGGCTTCGTCGACGTGCTCGACGCACGGTGCCCGCGATCGATCGAGCTCGTGGCGTGGAACGCAGGCGTCGCGCTGGCGATCGCGCGAGGCGCCACGTCGATCCTGGACGCGATCGCGCCCTCCGTGAGCGAAGCGCGCGAGGCGATCACGAGCGGACGCGTGCGCGCGCTCTTCGATCGACATCGTGCCGCGGCGATCGCGCTGTCTCGCGGCGCCGCCTCGGAGGCGGCGTGACCGTCCTCGACGCGATCGCCGCTCGGAAGCATGACGAGGTCGCGCGGCTGCCACGCGTCGAGCCCGAGACGCTCTCACGCTCGACTCGCTCGTTCCTCGACGCGATCGCGGCGCCGGGCCTGAGCCTGATCGCAGAGATCAAGCAGCGCAGCCCTTCGCACCCGACACGACCCGAGGGCGCGTGCGCGTTCGATCCTGCGGAGCTCGCGCGCCTCTACGATCGCAGCGCCCGCGCGATCTCGGTGCTCACGGACGGTCCCTCGTTCGGCGGTGATCCGAGCTACCTCGGCGTCGCCTCACGCGAGAGCGCGCGTCCGATCCTCTGCAAGGACTTCGTCGTCGACCCGAGCGCGCAGGTCGCCTGGGCGCGCGCGCACGGTGCCGACGCGATCCTGCTCATGGCGCAGCTCCTCTCGAGCGACGCGATCGAGCGCGGCCTCTCGCTCGCGCGCGGGCTGGGGATGGAGTGCCTCGTCGAGGTGCACGACGACGACGAGCTCTCGCGCGTGCTCGGCGAGACCAGCGCGCGCGTCGTCGGCGTCAACGCGCGCGATCTCCGCACGCTCTCGATCGACCTCGATCGACCGCGTCGCATGGCCGAGCGAGCGAGGAGCGCGGGGAAGTGGGTGATCGCGGAGAGCGGCCTCTCGACGCGCGACGACGTCTCGCAGCTCGAGGGCGTGGTCGACGCGATCCTCGTCGGCTCTGCGATCTCCATCTCGCCCGACCCCGCGCGCGCGATCACGACGCTCGGCTTCGCTCCGCGTCCGCGCGCTCCGGCGATCAAGCTCTGTGGGATCCGCTCGGCAGATCAGGCGCAGGCGGCCGAGGCGCTGGGCGTCGACGCGATCGGTCTCAATTTCGTGCCCGGCGCGAGGCGGGCGATCGGCGCGGACGAGGCGTCGCGGGTCGGCGCGATGGCCCTGCGCTGCGCGCGCGTGGGCGTGTTCGTCGATCCCGACGACGGGTCGGTGCGCGACGCGATCACGCTGGCGAACCTCGATGCGATTCAGGTCCACGGCTGCTCCCCGAGTCGCCTCACCGCGCTCGCGACGCTCGCGCGCGGCCACCGCGTGGAGCTCGTCGTCGCGATCGAGGTCGACGACGGTGCTCACGCGCTCGATGGAATGCGCGCCGCGGCGTCGCTCGGCGCGCGCGTGCTCCTCGACGGTCCGCGCTCGGGCTCGGGTCGATCGATCGAGCGAGCGCTCCTCCGCGGGATCGTCTTGCCGCACGATGTCGCGCTCGCAGGTGGGCTCCATCCCGAGAACGTGCGTGAGGCCATCACACGCTACGAGCCGGCGCTCGTCGACGTGGCCTCGGGCATCGAGCGCGACGGAGAGCCTTCGATCGAGCGCATGACCGCGTTCGTCCACGCGGTGAGGGGCTGATGAGACTGCCTACGAAGTTCGGTGACTACGGCGGCGTCTACGTCGCAGAGCTCCTCGTGCCGGTGCTCGAAGAGATCGAGTCTGGCTGGATCGAGGCGAAGGACGACGCGTCGTTCCGCGATCGCCTCGACGCGCTCTCTCGCACCTACGCGGGTCGACCGACGCCGCTCCATCACGCGGAGCGCGCCTCACGCGAGCTCGGCGTCGAGATCTTCCTCAAGCGCGAAGACCTGCTCCACGGCGGCGCGCACAAGACCAACAACGCCCTCGGACAAGGGCTCCTCGCCCAGCGGCTCGGCAAGACGCGCCTCATCGCGGAGACGGGTGCGGGACAACACGGCGTCGCGACGGCGATGGTGGGCGCGCTCCTCGGCATGTCGGTCGAGGTGTTCATGGGCGCGCTCGACGTCGAGCGGCAGAGGCCGAACGTCGAGCGCATGCGGCTCTTCGGCGCGAAGGTCACGCCGGTCGAGAGCGGCAGTCGCTCGCTCAAGGACGCCATCAACGAGGCGCTGCGTGCGTGGACCTCGCGCGCGGACGACACCTTCTATCTCTTCGGCACTGCCGCCGGTCCGCATCCTTTCCCGACGATCGTGCGCGAGCTCCAGCGCGTGATCGGTGACGAGGCGCGGGCGCAGCACCTCGCACGATGCGGCACGCTCCCGGATCAGGTCGTCGCGTGCGTGGGCGGTGGCTCGAACGCGATCGGCGCGTTCACCGCGTTCGTGGGAGATGCGGAGGTGGAGCTCGTGGGGGTCGAGCCCGCAGGCCTCGGCATCGACACGGCCCACCACGGTGCGCCGCTCTCGCGCGGTCGCCCCGGCGTCGTGCACGGCGCGCGCTCGTACGTGCTGCAGGACGCGCACGGACAGATCGCCGAGGCGCACTCGATCTCCGCAGGCCTCGACTATCCCGGCGTCGGTCCCGAGCACAGCCACCTCAAGGACACGGGGCGCGCGCGCTACACGCACGCTTCGGACGACGAGGCGCTCGACGCGTACCGCTGGCTGGCGCGCACCGAGGGGATCTTGCCCGCGCTCGAGAGCGCGCATGCGCTCGCCGCCGTGAGGCGCGAGGCGCTCGAGGTTCGCACGCGACGCGGCGCGCGCGTGGTGGTCAGTCTGTCCGGCCGCGGCGACAAAGATCTCGCGCACGCGATGGCCGCGCTCGACGCCCGCGAGGCGCGCGGCGCGATCGCGAGCGTCACCCGCGAAGGAGGCCAGTCGTGAGCCGCCTCGAGACCGCCATCGCGCGCGCGAAGCTCGACGGGCGCCCGCTCTTCGTGCCCTTCTGGGTGCTCGGAGATCCCGATGAAGAGGCGTCGCTGGAGGTGCTCCGTGCGCTCGTCGCCGCGGGCGCAGACGCGCTCGAGCTGGGCATTCCGTTCTCGGATCCGCCCGCGGACGGGCCCGTGATCCAAGCGGCCCAGACGCGGGCGCTGTCGACGGGGATGACGCCTCACACAGCACTCTCGCTCGTGGCGCGACTCCGCGAAGAGACCGCGATTCCCCTCTTCGTGATGGTCTACGCCAACCTCGTCCTCCAACACGAAGGAGGCCTGAGCGGATTCGTGGCGCGCGCGGTCGCGAGCGGCGTCGACGTGCTCCTCGTGCCCGATGTGCCCCTGGAAGAGACTCGGCCCTTCGAGGAGGAATGTCGCGCAGCGGGGCTCGGGCTCGCGCAGATGATCACGGAGCTGACCGGTCACGCGCGGGCCGAAGAGATCTCTGCGCGCGCGACTGGTTATCTCTACGTGGTCAGTCGGGCCGGCACGACTGGCACGCACGCCGGCGTCGGCGAGCGACTGGCCACCACGCTCGCGCGCGCGCGGTCCGTCTCGGCGTTGCCGCTGATCGTGGGCTTCGGGGTCTCGAGCCACGACGACGTCGAGCGTGTCGTCGCCGCGGGAGCGGACGGCGTGATCGTCGGCTCGGCGCTCGTGCGTCTCGCGGCGTCGTCCGAGGGCGACCTCGCGGGGCGTGTCGCGCGAGCGGCGAGAGCGATCGCGGGACGCGATCCCTGACGCTCCAAGACCGAGATCAGGTCGTGGGCCGACCTTCGGCCGCGCGCATCTCGAGCGCACGATCGAGCACTTTGGCGAGCATCTCCACGCTCTGCGCGCCGCTCATCGCGAGCTTCTCGTCGAAGACGAAGAACGGCACGCCGGTGACGCCCTGCTCGCTCGCCTCTCGCGCGAGCGCACGTGTCGCGGCGAGCTCGCCGGGATCGTCGAGGCGCGCGCGGAGGACGTCCTCCGACAGACCGTGCGCGACGCCGATGTCGACGAGCGTGTCGAGCTGCGAGACGTCTCGGCCCTCGAGGAAGTACGCCCGCAAGAGCGCACGCTTGAGCGCGCCGGACTGACCACCTTCTTCGCCGAGCCGGATGAGCGTGTGCGCGCGGATCGTCGGGACCGAGCGGCGCACCTTCTCGAAGTCGAGCGGGATGCCGCTCTCCTTCGCCGCGGCCTCGACGCGCGCGAACATCTGGCCCGCCGACATGCGGTACTTGCGCTCGAGGCGCTCGCGCAGGTCTTCGCCCTCGTCGGGCGTGGTCGGGTCGAGGAGGAACGGGTGAAAGCGCACGTTCGCGCGCACGTCGGTGCGCGAGGCGAGCATCTGATCGAGCCGCGTCACGCCGATGAGGCACCACGGACAGACCACGTCACTGACCACCACGATGTCGATGTCCTGCACGGCGACCTCCTCGAGCGAGCGCGCGACTCTGCTCCCCGATGCGCGCGCGTCAACTCCCCAGACATGCCGTCAGGACAGGGCGCGATCAGGACAGCACGTGCGCGAGGATCTCGCGGACACCGCGCTCGGCGTGCTCACCGGCGTGGTTGAAGAACCCGTGCGGCGCGCCCTCATAGATCGAGAGCGTCGTCGGCAGGCCTAGCGTGCCGCGGTGCTCGGCGAGGCGACGCGCCTGAGACACCGGCACGAGGCCATCACCCGTGCCGTGGAGGAGGAGCGTGGGCACGCGCGGCTGCGGCGCCTGCCGAGGCGAGCGCGCGCGCCAGCGCTCGCGGTCGGTGCTGCGAAAGACGAGGCGCGGCAGGAGCGTGGCGAGCGGGCCCTCGAGGTGATCGAGCTCGTAGAGGCCGAAGCACGACACGACGCGGTGCACGCTCGCGTCGGCCTCACCCGCGACGATCATCGCGAGCGTCGCGCCAGCCGAGAGGCCCACGATCGTCACGCCGTTCGCGTCGAGGCCGCGGCGCGCGCAGCGATCGCGCCAGAACGACAGCGCGTCGCGCGTGTCGGTGAGCGCCTCGTCGAGCCGCCCGCCTTGGAACACGAGCCGGTAGTCGATGCTCGCGACGGTCACGCCCGCGTCCGAGAGCCGCGAGCCGAGCACGCGCATCGGCTTCATGTGACGCGCGCCGACGAAGAAGCCGCCGCCGTGCACCAGCAGCACCGAGCGCTGCGTCTTCTTCTCGCGCGGCTCCCACACGTCGAGCGTGGGCGCGACGCCGCGCGTCCATCCCTGGCGATAGCGCACCGCGCGGTGGCTCGGCGCGCGCTCATCGGCGATCCCGCCGCGCAGCGACAGCAGCGCATCGAGGACGGCGCGGTATCGGAGCTCACTCACTTCGGACATCCGGGCACTCTTACATGACGTGGAGGATCGCGGCGTGGCCCGTCGTCCGCGTGGCCTCGAAGAGCGCCCGACCCACGCCGCTCGCGAGCAGGAGCGAGCATGCGATCGCGAGAGCCGAGGCCCACCGCGGCGTCTCCGGACGCAGCGGGAAGCGGAACGGCACGAGGAAGAAGCCGACCGCCGCGCCCGCGAGGCCACCGCCGAAGTGCGCGACGGTGGCGATGTTCGGCTGGAACGACATCGCCACGTTGATCACGAGGTTGATGAGCACGTTGCGCGCGTGCGTCTGCCGCACGTGCGTCGGCAGGAGCTCGGGCCGGAGGAACACCACGATCGCCTCGACGCCGAAGAGGCCGAACACCGCGCCTGATGCGCCGACGGTGAGATCCGCGTCGCTGAGCGCGAGCGAGGCGAGGCTCGCGACGAGCAGCGACACCGTGTACGCGACGAGGAAGCGCGCGGGGCCGAGCGTGCGCTCGAGCGTCGAGCCGACGATCCACAGCACGTACGAGTTGAGCGCGACGTGCACGATGCCCGCGTGGAGGAAGCCCGACGAGATCAGGCGCCACCACGCGCCGAGCATCACCTCACCCGGCACGAGCGCGCCGAGGCGGATCAAGACATCGCTGTTCTCGCTGCCGCCGAGGCTCTCCTCGAGCACGAACATCGCAGCGTTCGCGGCGAGGAGGATCCACGTCACCCAAGGCTTGCGAACCCAGTGCGCGCGCATGCCGTCGAGGCGCCGCTCGTCGGCGATCTCTTCTTCGGTCGCGATGTGTGGCCGCGTCGGCGCGCTGGCGCTCAGCGTGATCACCGGGACGACGCGTTTGGGGGCTTCGCGCGGCGCTTCCTCGCGTGGAGGCTCGACCGTCGGCGGGATCGTCACGCCGCCATCATGGCACGCGCGCCTCGTCGGGCAGTCGCACGCGGAAGCGCTGCGCGCCGGAGATCACGAGGTCGGGACGGCGGAACCGTGGCGTCGCGGCGATGTCTCCGCGCACGCACGACGGAGGGCTGCTGTCGGTCGAGCAGAGGATGAGCTGTCGTCCGCGAGAGCCGGTCGCGATCGCGATGATCTCGGGGCGCGGTCCGAGGATCACGTCGGCCACGCGAACGGTGTCGACGTCGAACGAGGCCCCGTACATCTCGAAGGTGCCGCAGCCCACGCCGCTCTGGCCGAGCTCGCGCCACATGTAGGCGCGCGCTCCGTCGTGGACGACGAGGTGGATGGCGACGAGATCGAGCGGATGCCCATCCTCGATGATCTCGGCGCGCACGCTGTGATCACGGCTCTCGGCCGTGAGGCGGGCGCGGCACTGCGGCGCGCCGGGCGGAGGTGGGCAGTTGCTCCCGTGGAACGGCGGATCGCACGGTCCTCGATCGAGCACGACGAGGGGCGTCGCGTCGACCTCGGGTGGCGGAGGAGGACGCTGCGCAAGCGCGAGCGATCCGATCACGAGGGGCGTCGTGACGAACACAGCCGCGACAGACCCGGGCGAGCGCATGCCGTCATGCTCTCACGAGAGACCGACCACGGCGCGCTCACTGACCGCGCGCGTGCACTTGCATCGTGTCGAGCACGGCGCGGAGCGGCGCGCGATCGGCCTCGGGTCCGCACAGGTACAGCGTCACGCGGCGATCAGGGCGCGTGAGCGCGACGTAGGCGGAGCACGTCCCCGCGCCCTCGAGCTCGGGCACCTCGAGCCACGTGTCCGCCGGCGCGACGAGCGGCCCCGAGGTGGTCAGTCGAACGCCACGACTGCGCGAGGACGGCTCCACGCGATCGCTCGACCACACCGCGCGAGCTGCATTGTTCGGCAAGCGCAGCTCGTAGGTCACGTCGTACGCGATCGCTCCCGCGTTCGCGTCGGGGGGTGAGCCGCCCAAGGCCAGCACGACCGCGCCTGGAGGTGCCGTGAGCGAGAGTCGATCACCGTCGGGCTCGATCGGCGTCTCGATCGCTCCATTGGGCGCGAGCGGTGTGACCTCGATCGTGCGGCGCATCGTCTCGCGCACGCGCTGGAGCGCAGCGGCGCACGCAGGCGAGTCGCCGCCTTCGAAGCGCGCGACGAGCGCGGCCTCGTTGGTGAGCACGCGCAGCGCCGGCGTCGATCCGATCTCGCCGACCTCCATCGCGAACGTCTCGCCTTCGGGAGGCGCATGACGGTCCTCGGCCGGCATGAGCGCGACGAGCTCATCGCGCGTGCGCACGTCGAGCATGCACCCATCGAGCGTGACCTCGAAGTGACCCGTCATGCCCGCGACGCCGCGCGTCTCGAGCGCCACGTCGGTGACCGGATCGCCACACGACACGCGCGCGCCGACGGTCGCGCCGGGCGGCAGGTGCGCGGCCCAGCGATCACAGACGAGCGGCAAGCGCTCTCCGCGCGCGATGGGCTCTTCTTCGATCGAGGCCGCGATGCGCGACGCGATTCCGTCCCACGCCTCGCGCGCTGCGGCCCAGTACACGGCCTCGACGAGCCAGCCGCTGGTCTCTTCGCGCACGAACACGCGCTCCACCACGAGCGGCGCCTCGGTCGCGTCGTAGTGCGCAACGTACGCGCGGTGGCCGCCGACGCTCGTCTCCGATCCGCTGGCCAAGCGGTACTCGGGGGGCAGCGCCGCTTCGGCGAGCTCGTCCTCGAGTCGCTCGCCGGACACGCCGAGCCCGACGAAGCGATTGACCGACACCACAGCAGGATCGTGCTGGATGTCACCGAACGTGCCGGGATGATCGAGGACGGCCGCGAGCGACGAGGGGATCTCCGCACTCGCCCCAGGATCGCTCACGCCGTGGATCACGGTGCGCGCGACCGTGGGCGCCGCTATGTCACCGAAGAACGCGTCGTTCAGCGCGAGCGCGAGGCCCGACGCGAGCACCAGGCCACCGAGCCCGGCGCCTACCTTCACCCAGACTGGCTCACTGCCGCGGTCCGCGTCGAACGTGCGAGGCACGAGCAAGAGGCCGATCACCGCGCCTGCGACGCCGCCCCCGAAGTGCGCGGCCATCGCGATGTTCGGCCGGAACGAGTTGGCCACGTTGAGCACGAGGTTCGTGAGTACGGTGCGCGTGTGCTTCGCGCGCACTTCGCTCGGGAGCAGCTCGGGCCGCAAGAGCACCACCACGAGCTCGACGCCGAAGAGACCGAACACGCCGCCCGACGCGCCCACCGTGAGCGGAGCGTCGCTGAACACGAGCGCCGCGAGGCTCGCCGCGATCACCGAGAACGCATACGCGAAGAGGCAGCGCGCGCTGCCGATGATGCGCTCGAGGCCCGTGCCCACCACGAGCAGCACCCACGTGTTGAGCGCGAAGTGGATGAAGCCCGAGTGGAGGAACGCGCCCGACACGAGGCGCCACCACTCTCCCTCTGCGATGCGACCGGGCGCCTGTCCGCCGAGGCGGATCATCACCCACGGATCGTCGACGCCGCCGAGCAGCGCCTGCGCACCGAACATCAGGGCGAGCGTCGTGATCAGCGCCCACGTGACCCACGGCCTGCGCGTCAGCCGCTCTTGGAAGGCCTCGATCCGCGCACGCTCTGCGGGATCGACGTCACTCGCGATCAGTTCCGCGATGGGAGGGGCCGCTGCGGGCTCGGACGTCGACGGTGTGGATTCGGGCAGAGGATCGGGAGGGAGCGCCACGGCCGCAGCATGGACCGGATCAGTGCGCGGCGGCGCTCTTGCTCGCGGGCTTGGCGTTCCAGATGCGCGTGCCGAGCGCGAGGCCGAGCAGCGCGGCGGGGATCATCATGAGCGGCCAGACCGCCCAGTTTCCCGGCGTCGCCGCGGCGTCGCCCGTCGGGACCATGTGGCCGAGCGTGAGGTACTGGACGCCCTGCCCGAGGTAGACGAGGCCGTCGATGATGCCGACGACGATGCCGACGTTCTGCTTGCCGCCGAAGTCCATGCTCGCAGCGCCGCTCAGCATGCCGTGCACGCCGATGATCGCGAGCATCATCACCGTCGCGACGATCGAGAGGATCAGACCGTCTTCGATCGTGAGCCACATGAGGATCGCTCCGCCGACCATCACGCCGTAGAGGATCGACGCCATCGGTCCGCGCCGCGACTGGAACACGTGATCGCTGATCACGCCGGCGAGCACGCCGCCGAGGATGCCTGCGCAGCACTGCACCATGCCCCAGTTGCCCGCGATGAAGTTGTCGAGGTGTACCTGGGTCTTGAAGATCGCGTACCAGTCCATCAGCGCCGAGCGGAGGAAGCCGCTGCAGAACTCGATGGCGGCGATCACGAGGATCACGGGGTTGCGCAGCATGAGGCCGCCGATGCGGGTCACGTCCGAGATCGTCTGCGCGAGCGACGGAGGCTTGTCGCCGGGTGTCGCGTCGGGCCCGCTCGGATGCGCGGCGTCGCCGGTCTCGATGTCCTTCTGTCCGGCCTGGAGCGGCGTGTCGCGCACCCAGATGAACGTCGCGACGAAGAACGTGGCGAGGAGGATCGCGGGGATGAAGAACACCCACTGCGTCTCGGCGTTCTCGGCGATGAGCGCGCACCAGTCGAACGCGAAGTAGAGGCCGAGCGAGATCAGGATGCCGAAGATGCCGCCGAACGTGCCGCGCTCGCGGAGGTGGAACCACGCCGCGTTGACCTTGACGATCGAGACCGCGCCGAAGCTCTGGAAGTACATGTTCATCGCGTAGAGCACCGCGAAGATCGGCACGACGTTCGCGCGCACGCCCGAGACGAGCACCGCGCCCATCAGCACGTTCGCGGTCGCGGAGCCTGCCGCCGCCATGAGCATCGTCTTGCGGCCGCCGATGCGATCGGTGAGCGGACCGTTGAGCAGGAACGAGACGCCGTAGACGATCGTGCCGACGGCCTTGATGGTGCCGAAGTCCTCGTTCGAGATCAGATCGCCGAGGTCGTTCTTCGCGGCCGCGAGGTTGTACCGGCCCATGTAGAGGAACGCGTACGTCATGCCGAGCGGGAACCAGTTCATGAACCGGCGCCGCAGGAACTCGGGGCTGTGACCGAGATCCACCTTCGGCAGCCGCCACACGACGACGGACACCACGGCGAGGAGGAGCAGGATCGGGAGGATCTCTTCGAGCCACGCAGGCATGCGCTCGCTTGTATCACGGAGGCTGTGAGCACCCGGTGACGTGCGCGTGGCCTCGGCTGCATCGACCGCTACGCTCGGTCCCCATGACGTGGCGGGATCCGATCTTCATCCGCATGGACTTCCACCCGATCGCGCGCTGACCGACGCGAACGCGGAGCTCACTCGTGGACGTAGGCCCAGTCGCCCATGCGCTGGACGACTCCGCCGTGCATCTGCTCGGGGTACTCGTGTGTCGGCCAGTACACGAGCACGTCCCAGTTGATCATGCCGCGCGAGACGAGCACGCGAAGCTCCCACGGCGTGTCGCCCGCGCAGCGTTGCGGCTCGCACAGGTCGTATTCGAACGACCGAAACGCCACGAGCCCGGTCCATGGCACGGCCGAGAGATAGCGTGGGACGAGCGCCTCCAAGTGATCCGGTGGCGCGCCGTGATCGCGTGTGTAGCGATCGATCGCGTCCACGAGCGGTGCCGCGTTCCAGGCAACGTGTGCAAAGCCGATGCGCTCGAGGGGCCAGCCGAACATCGCAGGCGCGAGCACGAGGCCGGCCCCGAGGAAGACCTTGGCGAGCTCGTGGGGCGGAACACGACCGAGGAGCAGTCCGATCAGAACCAGAACGGCGACCACCGCCGACAGCAGCACGAACAAAGCTGCGAGGAACGCCGCGGCGTCTGCAATCGCGACACGTAGAACGCGGTCGATCACACACAGCGCCCCGCCGACGGCACCCAGCCGCCACCAGAGCTCGCCGATGCCGATCGTTGGCTCGGTTCGATCGCTCGGCTTCTCGTCGTGCGTCACCGGCGAGAAGCGCGGCCGCGGACTCGCACGACCGTGCCGAGCTGCGTCTCGGTGGTGAGGATCGCGTCCCAGCCCGGCGGGAGGTCGGGCGTCGTCCACGCGAACAGTCGGCGCGCGTCGCGCGGCGAGAGGTTCACGCAGCCGTGGCTGCGCGGGTTGCCGAAGTCGTCGTGCCAGAAGGCCGCGTGGAGGCCGATGCCCTCCGAGAAGTACTGCACCCACGGCACGGCTTCGATCGCGTAGTTCGACTCCTGATCGGTGCGATCGAGATCGTCCATCGTGTCCTCGGCGAGCTTCACCCAGATGCGGTGCACGCCGAGCGGCGTCTCGTGTCCGGGGCCGCTGCGTCCCGTCGAGACGAGCGTCGCGAACACGGGGCGCGAGCCCTCGTAGGCCACGAGCGTCTGCGTGGTGAGGTCGACGTCGATCCATCGATCGCCCGCGCCCGTCTCGTCGACGTGCACCTCGGTCGGCACCACGTCGCTCGTCGTGCGGATCAGATCGCGCGCCCGCACCACACCCTCGGTCGTGCGCACGAGGCCACGGCCCACGTCTTCGATCACGTGCACGACGTCGCGTCGACCGAGCCTGCGGATCAGGCGTCCTGGAGCGCGACCGTTCCACGCGCGGAGCTCCACGTTCGGACGCGTCACCCACGCGATGTCGAGGTGAGCGTCGGTGATCTCGACGCCCTCGAAGAGGCTGCCGCGCGCGAAGCGCAGCACGTCCGAGGGAACCCACACGCCGCCGAGACTCCGGAAGAACGTGACGCCTTGCTCGCGATGCTGCTCGGTCACCGCGAGACCGAAGCCACGCCCGAGCGACTCGACCATCTCGTCGACGAAGTAGTCGCTCGGACGCGAGTAGGCCCACGTTCCATCCGCCGCGACGAACGCATAACGACGAGGCAGCAGCTCTCCCTCGGGCACCATCGGCACCGCATCGCCGTGCGGCGCGTCGGCCGACGGAGACACGAGCTCCTCGCACACGTACTGCGCCGGGCCGACGCGGTACCACGACGAGCAACCCATCCCGCGCACGCGCTCGAGCACGGGGAGGTAGGTGCCGATGCGCACCGTGCCGCGACGGGGCGCGTGCGTGCTCGGTCCCGCGCGGATCGTGACGCCCGTCTGCACGACCTCGAGCGATCGCACCCACGCGGGGCGCGAGATGTCCTGTGCCTCGGCCCGCGCACCGAAGAGCACGAGCGCGATCGAGAGAGCGGCGAGCACACGGCCGAGCTGCACGGCGAGCAGGCTAGCAACGAGATCTCCGGGCCACCAAGAAAGGGCCGTCCGCCGCGCGTTTGACAGGAGATCGCGGCGAGATCAGAAGCCCGCCGCATGACCTCGTCGACCCCTTCGCGGCGTGACTTCCTCGGCTTGGGACTGACCTCGCTCGCCCTGCCGGGCCTGTGGGCACCCACGGCATTGCGCGCGCAGGACGCGACCGCAGGCGACACACCCGCAACGCCGCCCGCGGCCGCGATGGAGATCCCCGAGTCCAACCGCGCGAGCCTCACCGAGCCGCCTCCGAGGCCCGCGCTCGGTGACGTCACCGACCGCATGCGGCGCCTGCTCATGGAGTCGTGCGTGCCCGACGCGCCCGCGCCGTCGCACGAGCTCTTCCTCTCGCGCGAGGCGTTCGCGCTCATCAAGGCGATCTCGGATCCGAACGCGCTCTACGACCGCATCTTCCGCGCGTACGACGAGGACATCCACGAGCTCCACGCGCGCCTGCTGACGGAGTCGCACGGCGACCTCACGCAGATCGCGTTCACCGGCTTCCGCTTCACGGGTCGCCGCGGCTGGGTGCGCCTGCGCGAAGAGACGAACCGCCTGCCGTACTGGGCACAGCGCCACTCGTGGCTCGACTACACGGTCGGCGGGCGTCCGCACGCGATCGAGGTGCGCACGATGATCGCGTGGGGCGATCGCTGGTTCATCACGCACTTGAACGAATTCCGGTGACGCTCGCGTCTCGAGGGAGCTCCCGTCCCTCGAGACCCACGTCGCTCGCCTCGTCGCTTCGCTCCTCGCAGCGACTCCCCTACCATCCGCGGGCGATGCACATCGGTCGGCACTACCCGCTGAAGGACGTCTTCTTCTGGACGATCCGCGAGACGCTGCTCTTCGTGGTGATCGGGACGATCCCGCTCGGTCTCGCGGCCGCAGGCATCCGGCTGCCTGCGTTGCCGTGGCCGCCCGTCGCGCTCGTCGGCGTGGCCGTCGCGTTCGTCACGGGCTTCAAGGGCAACGCTGCGTACAACCGCCTGTGGGAGGCGCGGCAGATCTGGGGCGGCATCGTGAACGCGAGCCGCAATTGGTCGAACCTCGTGCACGGCTTCGTCGCCGACGACGAAGAAGCCACCAAGCGCACGCTGATCCTGCGTCACGTCGCGTGGCTCACCGCGCTCCGCTTCCAGCTGCGCGAGGCGCGCGCGTGGGAGGGCATGGAGATCCCGCAGAACCGCGCCTACCAGCAGGCGAACTTCCACGTCGCCGAGCGCAGCGACAAGGTGCTCGACGTGCTGGCGCCGCTGCTCTCGGAGCGCGAGCTCGAGCTCGTGAAGCCTTGGAAGAACCGCGCGCAGCACCTGCTCGCGCTCCAAGGGCAGACGTTGCGCGCGCTCGCGAAGGGCGCGCTCAGTGAGCACCGTCACGTCGAGATGGAGCGCTGCCTCGCGCTGCTCTTCGATCTCCAGGGTCGATGCGAGCGGATCAAGAACTTCCCGTACCCGCGTCAGTACGCGACGATGAACCTCATCTTCGTGTGGATGCTGATCCTGCTCTTGCCGTTCGCGGTGTACGGGCAGCTCGCGGCGATCGAGGGCGGTGTCTTCGCGTGGCTCAGCGTGCCGACGACCGTGCTCATCGCGTGGCTCTTCCACACGATGGACAAGGTGAGCGAGAGCTCCGAGAACCCGTTCGAAGGCGGCGCGAACGACACGCCCATCAGCACGATGAGCCGCGCGATCGAGATCGATCTCCGCGAGATGGCCAAGACCCGCGGTCTCTCGGGCCTCGAACCGATCCCCGCTCCGCTCCCACCCGAGCACAACATCCAGCTCTGACGCCCCGGAGCGAAGCTCCGACCCGAACACGAGACGCGGCGCGTTGCGCACCACCCTCGCCAACTTCCTCCGACTCTTCGACGGCCACGACGGCGCGCGCTTCCTCGCGCTGTTCTGGCTGATCATCATCGGCACGTACCTGGGCCTGATCCTCGTGCGCGACGTGGAGGCCGGAGATCGGCTGTACCTCCGCGACTACTACTGCTTTCACCGCGCGGGCGAGCTCGCGCACGAAGGCGGCACTGGCTACGAGGATCCCGATCGCACGTTCGCCAACCCGCCTTTCACCGTGCCCGTGATGGAGGCCTTGTCCCTCGCCGGCACCGAGGGCTCGTACTGGGTGTGTCTCGCGCTCGGCACGCTGACGACGATCTTCGGGATGCTCGCGCTCTCACGCATCCCTGGCCTCGAGCGCAAGTACGGGCTGACGATGGTGATGGCCGGGCTCGCATGTCCGAGCCTCGTGTTCGCGCTGCACCTCGGTCAGCTCACGGGCCTCTATCTCCTCTTCGCTTGCCTGGTGATCTATGGCTGGTGCGCAGAGAAAGACGTCTTGGCAGGCATCGCCGCGGGCCTCCTCTGGTCCAAGCCTCCGCTCGCGATCGCGCTCGTCGCGATCGGCACCATCTCTCGTCCACGCGCGTTCACGCTGGCGTGGACTGGCACGCTCGCCGCGCTGCTCGCGCTCACGATCCCGCTCGGCCTCGCCAGCTGGGAGGGGTTTCGAGGAGCGCTCGAGGTGCTCACCGAGCGTCACGAGCTGAACCCCGACTCGTGGCGCAAGCAGCAGACGCTCTATGCGTTCGTACGCACCGTGTTCTGGAAGGTGGCTGGGGCTCCGGTCGACGTGCCCGAGCAGGGGCGCGAGGCCGCCCGGGCGCTCGTCGTGGCGCTCTCTGCGGTGCTGGGCGCATGGGGCCTCACCCTACGAATCCAAGCGCGCCGTGACTGGCATGCACCCGAGCGTCGCGTCGAGCGCATGGTTCGGTTGGGCTCCATCGCGATGCTCGCCACGATCGCGCTCAACCTCTATCTCTTCTATTACGACTCCGCGCTCGTCGTGATCCCGACCGTGTTCCTCTTCACGCACGAGCACGTGTGGCGCTCGCGCGCGAGGTGGTGGACGGCCGTGGTGCTCGCGATGGCGATCTGGATCGCGCAGCTCCTTCCCATGCTGTGGAACGACGGGCCCAACCCGATCGGGCCGCTCGCGTTCGTGTGGCTGATCCTCGAGCTCGTCGAGCTCGGCGCGATCCCGCGTTCGGATGTCGTGGTGGCCTCACGCGCCGGGGACGAGACAGAGCGCACGATCGGCGCGGCCCATCCCGCCGCGTAGGTCGCGCACGACCCACGTGAAGCGCACGACGACGCCTGTCGGGGGGATGTCGGCGACCGCGGGTGGCTGCCAGTCGAACGAGATCGGCATGCTGATGTCGGTGCCGCGATCGACGTACGACGCCGAGCGGCTCGTGCGCCCGTGCGTGACGAAGTGCGCGATCTGGAGGTCCTCGCGCGACGGCGGATCGGTCGTGCCGTAGCTCTCGCGATCGCTCTCCTCGGTGGTGAACGTCACCTCGACGTCGAACGGCTCCTCGGCATCCGGGGGCGCGGCGTCGAGCGGTACGACGAGCCTCGGGAGCGCGTCGCGATCGGTCTCGCTCGCGCAGCCCGTGAGCGAGACCTCCGGCTCCGGCTCGGCCCACGCGCGCGCCGTGAGCGTGAAGGACTCGTCCGCGAGGCTCGGATGGTGGTTCGCGGTCGCCGCGTCGAACGCGAGCGGCACGTTGAGCGTGCTGATCTCGGCGCGGGCCTCGGCGTCGTCGCACGCGGGGAGGAACGTCATCGGATCGAGCGTCGGCTCGGCCCCGCGATCACAGGTCGCCGCGAGGAAGAGCAGCTGCGTCGCGCGTCCGAGGGCCGCGGCCTCGGGCACCGTGAAGACCGCCGGCGGCAGCGTCTCGCTCGGCGCGCTGGCGGGGACGAACGCGAGCGGCATCGCGCCGCACGACGACGCGCCGACGCGCACGTCGGCCGCCACGCACACGAGGTAGACCGCCCGCACGGGTGAAGGCGTCTCGGGCTGGAGCAGCCACGGTGTCAGCGACACACGATCACCCGGCAGGGGGCTCGCGCGGCCCGGCGCGCCCTCGACGTCGATGCCCGCGCCCACGATGCGCGGCCGCTCGATCAGCGAGATCGGATCGAAGTCCGCACCGCAGCCCAGGACGAGAGGCACGAGCGAGACGGCGCTCGACAGGACTGCACTGCCCACGAAGATGCCTGTTCGCCTCACAGCTCACCTCGGATGCCGAGAGAAGGGATGAATGGCAGTCCAGGGATGTCGCTCGATTGGGTGTAGTCGTAGTTGTAGGTCACGCCTTCACGGTTGGTGGCGTTGTAGACGTTCTGCACGTCGAGATAGATCATCAGCCTGAAGTCGTCGATCTCGAACCGCTTCTGCACACGGAAGTCGAGGCGGTTGAAGAACGGGTTCCGCTCGCTGTTCACCGCGCCATAGACGGGGCGGTAGGTGCCAGTCGAGAGGTCGTTGATGGCGCCGATCACCGGCGTGTACGGGTTGCCGCTCACGAGACGGAACGTGGCGCCGACCTCCCAGCCGCCGCCGATCGTCCAGACGAGCGCAGCCGTCAGGATGTGAGTCTGGTCGAAGTCGAAGAGGCGCCACGGCTGATCGGGACCGTCTTGTCGCTCGCTCCGCATCAGCGTGTACGAGAGGAAGCCGAAGAGCGGGATCCCCGAGCCGGGCTCGAGGCGCGCGCCGACCTCGAGGCCATAGATGCGACCGAGCCCTCGGTTCTCGAAGAAGGGCGGCGCGCCGCCCGCGGTGCCGACGACGCGATCGACGATGTGCTTGTAGAAGCCGTCGAGCGTGAACGAGAGACGCTGCGGGACGAGGCGCAGGTCGGCGCCGAGCCCCGTGTGGATCGCGCGGATCGGGCCGAGGTTCGGGTTGCCCACCCCCGCTGCGGACTCGGAGAATTCGGGCGGCTGAGAGAACACGCCCACACCACCGCGCATCGAGACCTGGATGTCGGCGGAGGTCGGCGTGAGTCGAAGACGGCCGGTCACGCGCGGGTCGGCCGTCCAGCTCTGGATCTCGCGGAAGTAGTCCACGCGGATGCCCGCGACGATGTCGAGCTCGTCGACCACGCGCACGTTGGACTCGAGGTAGATCGCAGGTCGGTAGACGTTGGTCTGCGCCTCGAAGCCGACCGAGCTGCCGGGCTGAGGCGCCATCGCGGGGCGTCCCTCGGACTGCGTGGGCTGAGGACCGCGGAACACCAGAGTCGTCGGGATGTACTGGAAGTCGAGGCCTCCGATGAGGCGCACGTTCGGCGAGATCTGCGCGCGCCACTCGCTGCGCAGCTGGAACGGGAGGAAGTTGCCGTCGAGTCGGATGGTGTCGCCGAGGCCGAACGAGAGCTGCGTCCAGCCGAACGAGGCCATCACGTCTTGCTCGACGTGCTCGTCGTAGAGATGTCGCCAGCTGATCTGTCCACGGTGGAACTGCGTGACGAGGCCGAAGTTGCCCCGCACGTTCGACTCGTTGCCGGGCGACGAGAAGACCAGGCGCAGCTCGTCGCTCGATCCGTAGATGAAGAAGCGGATGCGATCGGCGGCCGTCGGGCGCCACACCGCGTTCACCTGGTAGTCGTAGTAGACGGGCGCCGCGATCGCGTTGAACGTGCCGTCGGGCACGATCTCGTTGAAGAAGAAGTCGATGTAGCTGCGTCGCGCGGCGACCGCGAAGGTGAAGTTGTCGCCGATGGGCCCCTCGAACACGAACGACGCGTCGAGGAGGTTCACATCCAGATAGCCGTGGTAGCCGTCGCGGCGCGGGTCGCGCGGGTCGACCTCGAGGATGCCGCCGATGCGGCGACCGAACCGAACCCCGAAGTTGCCGGGGATGAAGTCGATGCGGTCGAGCAGCGTGGAGTTGTAGAAGCTGGTCAGTCCGCCGAAGTGATAGAGGAGCGGCACGGAGCTGCCGTCGAGGAAGACCTCGGAGTCACCGGGCGCGGCGCCGCGCACGAGCAGCACACCGCCGCCGAACGCCGGTCGACCCACGCCGGGCAGGAGCTCGACGGCGCGCAGCGCATCGCCGCGCGTGCCGGGGATGCGCGTGAGCACCTCGCTCGTGAGCGTGCGTCGCGTGGCGTCGCGCGGCGGCGGTTCGACGACGGCGGTCGCGCCGAACGTCGCGAGCTCTTCGTCGGGGATCGAGTCGGGGTCGGGCTCCGCTGGCGTGGGCTCGGTCGACGGCTCTGCGTCTTCTTCCTCTCCGACGTCTGGGTCGGCCTCGGGGTCCGCCTCGGGGTCGGTCTCTGCGTCCGTCTCTCGGTCCGTCTCTGGCTCGGGCGGGACCTCGGCGGGCATCGGCTCGGCGGGCTCGAAGGTGACCGCGTAGCGAATGCGCGCTGCCATCGGCACGCCATCACGCGTCGCGGGCTCGAACTGGAACGAGCGCGCGGCCTCGAGCGCCGCTTCGTCGAAGCCTCGGCCGACCGGCGTCACCACGCGCACCTCTCTCACGGCACCATCGACGCCGACGACGATCTCGAGGAGCACCTCGACGGTCTCGGACTCGAGGCCCGCGGGCGGAACCGGGCGGGTCGGGTCGATCAGCCGCGGCGGACGCACGACGGGCGCGACCTCTTGCGCGCTCTCTTGCGCAGAGGCCCACGAGGGCGTGGCCACGAGGAGGCACCACGCAGCGAGGACGACGAGACGGCGCACCGGGGCCGATGTTGGGGACCCGTCCACGGAATGGGAAGTGGTTCCGTCGCCGCGCGGAGCCTGAAGGATCTTTTTTTCGAGGGCGTGTCGATCGGGAACGCCGACGATCGATGACCTCATGCGGGACCATCGCCGCAACGTTTCTTCGTCGCGGCGCCAAGTAACGACACCCTCCCCTGCTTGTACGTCGCGCATGGTTTCGAACATGCTCGTCGACACGTCCTCGAACGGCCACCCGAACCGCGCCCACACCGACCTCGGCGCGAACCCCGCTTCGACGCTCTCGTCGATGCCCACCCTCGTCAGGAGCTCCCGTATGAGTGGCCTCGCGGACACCGTGATCGACACCAAGTCGATGGATGCGCTCTCGGCCACGCTGATGGCCGACGACGTCGGCTTCGGCGCGACGATGGCCGCGCCCCTCGACGAGATCCCCGTTCGGATCGAGAGCCCCGTCCGTGACGGCACCGGCACGCTGCAGGGTCTCGGAGAGCTGCCCGCTGCGCTCGTGCCCGCGGGGATGTCCTTGTCGGCGAGCGCGCAGATCACGCTCAACTCGTCGGTGCTCCCGCGCGTCGCGGTGGAGGGCGAGTCGGTCGTGCTGTCGTCCTCGAGCGGACCCCGCTACGCGCGGATGCGTGAGCTCGGCAAGGGCGGCATGGGCGAGGTCGACCTCGTCGAGGATCGCGACATCGGGCGCACGGTCGCGATGAAGCGCCTCTTGCCTGGGCACATGGGGCCGGCTGCGGTCGCGCGCTTCGTCGACGAGGTGCGCACGATCGGTCGCCTCGAGCACCCGAACATCGTCCCGATCCACGACGTCGGGATCGACGAGGCGGGACGCTTCTTCTTCGTCATGAAGTTCGTCGACGGCGAGACGCTCGAGTCGATCCTCGACAAGCTCCGCGAGGGCAACGCCGACTATGCGCGCCGCTTCGATCTCCCGCGGCGCGTGCAGATCTTCCAGCAGCTGCTGCGCGCGCTCCAGTTCGCGCACGAGCGCGGCATCATCCACCGAGACATCAAGCCCGCGAACGTCATGATCGGCCGCTTCGGCGAGGTCGTCCTGATGGACTGGGGCGTGGCGCGCACGGTCGCGGGCCTCCAGCGCTCGCACGACAGCGCGAGTCTCGCCGACGTGCCGGGCGGCGCGGCTGCGCCTTCACGTGCGAGCACGACGCGCGTCGGGTCGCTGATCGGCACGCCTCTCTACATGTCGCCGGAGCAGGCGCGCGGCGCCAACGATCAGCTCGATCAGCGATCGGATCTCTACTCCGCGTTCCTGATGTTCCACGAGATGCTCTGCCTCCAGCACCTGCGCGCGAACCACAAGACGCTCACGTCGCTCCTGCACGGCGCGCAGACCGAGGACCCGCCGGGTGCGGCGTCGATCTTCGCGATGGGCGCGCAGGAAGGCATCGGGCCCGAGTACGGACACTTCGTGAAGAAGGGCCTGCAGCGCGATCCGAGCGCGCGCTTCCAGAGCGCCTCGGAGGTGCTCGACACGCTGCACCTGATCCTCTCGGGTCGCTTCGCGGTGCAGTGCCCCGTGACGTTCATGAAGCGCGCGTCGCTCGCAGGATCGCACCTCGTCGACCGCAGCCCGCCCATGGCCATCGGCCTCGGCGTGACGATGGCGCTCGTGTTCGTCCTGCTGGTCGCGAACGCGGTGCGCGATCTGATCGGCTGATCCGCGGACCCGCGCGCGGGAGGCGCGTCACGATCGCGACACACGCGCGCGACGGGTCGGTCACCGCAGCGCACGTCGATCGCCCTCGGTCGCGACTCGCGACGAACGCGTCACGCGACCGCACGTGAGCGTCACGCGAACGCCACGCACACCGAATACGAACGCGCCTCGAACCCCGAGGACGCGAACGTGCTCGACGACTTCTCCGCAACGACCGCGACAGACACGAGGCGCTTCGGTGCCTCGCTCGCAGCCTCCGCCGCGCTCTACGCGGCGATCGCGACGGGCGTGGTGCTCGCCACCGCCGTGGTCCGCGAGGCCGTCGTCGAGGACGACATGCTCTCCGTGAGCTTCGCGCCAGCGCCGGAAGCCCCACCACCGCCGCCGCCGCCGCCGCCGCCGCCCGCGGTCGAAGCGCCGCCGCCTCCGGACGCCCCCGCCGCACGGCTCGGACAGAGGCGACCCGAGCTCGAGGCACCGACGGAGATCCCGGACGACGCACCGCCCGAGTCCGATGCGCCGCTCGCGCCGCCCGCCGATCCGTTCGCGCCCGAGAACGAAGGTGACCCGAACGGCACCGCCGACGGTGTGCTCGGCGGCACGCCCGGCGGCACTGGCACCGCGCCCGTCGAAGAGATCGCGCCTCCGCCCGCGCCCGAGCCCGAGCCCGTGCGACCGACGGGTCCCATGCGCGTCCCCGAAGGCGGCACCAGCCCCACGCCGAGCGACACCTCGGCGCAGCCGACGATCCCTCAGGAGCTGCGCGCATCAGGCCTCGCGACGCTGCGCATCGTGATGCGCGTGATCGTCGACGAGGACGGCTCGGTGCGCGAGTGCAGCGTCCTCCGAGGTCATCCGCTCATGCCCGACGAGAACGTCGTCGCGGCCGTGCGCCAGTGGCGCTTCACGCCCGCCCGCACGGCAGACGGACAGCCCTTCATCGCCATCCACACGTTGCCCATCACGTTCCGAATCACCCTCTGAACTCTCTGCGTCGCACCCCGCGATTGACTCTCTGACTCCGGAGAATCCGATGAACATCAATCTGCTCGAGCTCTGGTCCGAGATGGGCATTCCCGTCCGCGTCGTCGTCATCGTCCTGACGCTCCAGGCCGTCGCCAGCCTGGCGGTCGCGGTCGACCGACTCATCCTCCTCTTCCGCTCGCGCGGCGCGTCCACCGCGTTCGCGGCCAGCGCGGCCAAGCCGCTCGAAGACGGCGACTACGAGAAGGTGCTCGAGCTCGCGAGCAAGGCGCAGGGCTCTCACCTCGCGCTCGTGATGTTCGCCGGCATCAAGGTCTTCCTCGATCGCAAGAAGGCGGGCGACGCCACCGAGCGCGCCGCGGAGCTCGCGCGACGCGCGGTCGAGCGAAAGGGCGAGTCGCTCGCGACCAGCCTGCACAAGGGAATGGGCGTGCTCGCCTCGACGGGATCGACTGCCCCCTTCGTCGGCCTGCTCGGCACGGTGCTCGGCATCATCAACGCGTTCCAGCTCATCGCGGCGAGCGGCTCGGGCGGAATCGGCACGATCGGCTCCGCGATCGGCGAGGCGCTCATCGTGACGGGTTATGGCCTCTGCGTCGCCATCCCGACGGTGCTCGGCTTCAACTTCCTCTCGGGCCGTATCGCGCAGTACGAACAAGGCCTCACGAACGCGGGCTCGGAGCTGACTGATCGCCTCGAGACCTCGGACCACGCGAGCGCGCCGACGAAGGCCGTCGAGGCCAAGAGCGACAAGCGCGCGACGAAGGTCGACGAGACTCCCGCGCTCGTCCTCTCGTGAACCTCATCCCACTGTCCACTCACGACACGACTCCCGTCTTGCGAGGTCAGTCATGAAGCGACTCGCGCTCAAGCGAATCGGCGGCGGTGCGTCACGGCCGAGCCCGGCGATGAACGTCACGCCGCTCGTCGACATCGTGCTGGTGCTCCTGATCATCTTCATGGTGGTCCTCCCGTCGATGGAGCAGGACGCGCCCGTGGAGCTTCCGTCGATCCTCAACGTCGACGCGGAGCCCGAGGGCCGCACGGATCCGGCGACCGTCTCGGTCACCGCGGACGATCGACTCTTCCTCGAGCAAGACGAGCTCTCTCGCGACGACCTCGAAGCGCGCCTCCGCTCTCTCCACGAGGACGAGCCGCTGCGCCGCCTCATCCTGCGAGGCGACTCGAGCCTCGAGTACGAGGACGTCCGCTCCGTGTTCGCCCTCTGTCAGCAGATCGGCTTCCCCGGCATCTCGCTCCGCGTCGGCCAGCTCGGCGGCGAGCGCGACGACGCGACGGCGGAGTGAGGAGACGACGATGGGATTCGCAGTCGCCACACCCGGTAAAGGGAAGAAGAAGGGTCGGGCCGTGCCCGACATGAACGTGACGCCGCTCGTCGACGTCGTGCTCGTGCTGCTGATCATCTTCATGGTCATCACGCCGCTCCTCGCGAAGCAGTTCTGGGTGCACGTGCCCGAGATGCCCGAAGAGGCACAGCCCACGCCGCCGACACCCGATCACGAGGCGATCGTCGTGACGGTGGACTCCGAGGGCGAGATCCATCTCAACCGCGACGTGGTCGCGCGCGACCAGTTCGAGGTGCGCCTCTCTCGCGCGCTGGCCGCCTCCGGTGACCGCACGATCTTCTTCGATGCGGCCAGCGACGCGCCGTACGCACGCGCCGTCGAGGCGCTCGACCTCTGCCGCGGCGGCGGCGCCACGACCATCGCGGTCTCGACCCAGCCATTGGCCGACTGACACCCATCGCGCGCGCGCCGAGCGCGCTCCTCGAGGAGTGGTGAGAGCATGATTCGCAGCCTGCGGGCCGAGAAGGTCGTCGTGTGTCTCGCGCTCTGTGTCGGCGTCACACGAGCCCATGCCCAAGACGCATCGCCGGAGGTGACGGCGTCACCCGACGTTCAGCCCGCCAGTGATCCACCAGCCAGTGATCAGCCCGCCAGTGACCAGCCAGCCAGTGAGGCAGACGACACGGCGGCCGACGAAGAGGATCTCGCGCTCGAGGACGACGCGCCGCACTGCGCGGGCACGGGCGTCGAGGGCGTCGTGCGCGACGGCAGCACGAGCGAGACGCTGATCGAAGCACCGGTGATCGTCGTCGGACGCGGCACGCGCGTGCTCACCGACTACGACGGCCGGTTCGCGGTCGATCTGCCGCCCGGCACCTACTCGCTGCGCTCGTACTACGACCTCTACCAGCCCACGCGCATGAACGACGTCGTCGTGCGTCGGGGCCAGTGCACGCGCGTGACGCTCGAGCTCGACTCCAACGCGAGCGAGGGTGAAGAGGTCGTCATCGAGGTCCGCGCGGACACGGGCTCGGAGGCCTCGGCGCTGCGCTCGAGACGCGAGTCCGCCGCGGTACAGGACGGCGTGAGCGCCGAAGAGATCCGCCGCTCTCCCGACAGCGACGCAGGCCAGGCCGCGCGACGCATCGTCGGCGCGACGGTGGTGGGGGGGCAGTACCTCTTCGTGCGCGGCCTCGGAGGTCGCTATTCGTCGGTCCTGCTCAATGGCGCGTACCTGCCGTCGTCCGATCCGGATCAACCCGGCGTCCAGCTCGATCTCTTTCCCTCGGCGATCCTCAATGGCCTGACCGTCTCGAAGACGTTCACGCCGGATCTGCCCGGTGACGCTGCGGGCGGAACGATGATGATCTCGACGCGGGAGTTCCCCTCGCGCTTCCAGCTCGCCGTCACGGGGTCCCTCGGTTTCAACTCACAGACCACGTTCCAGTCGGGCCCGACTGGCCCTGCAGGCGGCCTCGACTGGCTCGGCTTCGACGACGGACGCCGCTCGCTCCCCGCTTCGATCCCCCGCACGCAGACGCTGCAAGGGCTTCCGTCACGGGAGCAGCAGGTCGAGGCCGGACGAGGCTTCCGGCCGCGCTTCGGCATCCGCGACGGGCTCGCGGCGCCCGCAGGTCGGCTCGGCATCAACATGGGTGACACCGTGATGCTCGGCGATCGCCGCCTCGGCTATTTCGTCTCGCTCGGCTACGCGAACTCGACGCAGATCCTCGCGAACGAGCTCGTCCGCCCGTCGGCCGTGATCGACGACGAGGGCAACATCCAGATGCAGTCCGAGCAGCGGAGGACCTCGTTCACCAACTCGGTGAGCTGGGGCGGCCTCGCCTCGATGAACCTCGAGCTCTCGGACGACGACGAGCTCCAGCTCACCGTCCTCGCGCTGCAGTCGTCGGAGTCGTACACGGGCCTGGGTGTCGGGTACGACTTCGAGTCGGACCAAGACATCCGCGCGACGCGCGTCCGCTGGGTGGAGCGCAATCTCTTCTTCGGTCAGCTGGCGGGAGACCACCGCGCCCTTCCCTTCCACGCGCGCCTCCACTGGTCGGTCGCCGGGTCGTTCGGAAGTCGGTCCGAGCCGGACATCCGGGACATGATCTACGGCGCCAATCGCGGCAGCCCCAACTACACCTTTCGACCGAGCACGTCCGGCTCGGGGGAGCGCTTCTTTCTCGATCTCACGCAGCGCGAGATCGACGCGAGCGCCGACCTCGCTGTGCCGATCGAGACTGCCACCTTCCGACTGGGCGGCGCGTCTCGCTTCAACGAGCGAGGCTTCGACTTCCGCCGCTTCCGCTACGAAGGCATCGACACGAGCGTCGACACCCTCCCGGCAGTCGATCTGTTCGACTCGGCGCGCAACGGTGAGTGGTACACGATCGTCGAGCGCACCGACCGCACGGACGGATACCGCGCGTCCCAGACGCTCGTGGCCGGCTTTGCCATGTTGGACTGGCCCATCGTGCCGTGGCTCCGTGTGGTGGGCGGTGCGCGCGTGGAGGCGTTCCGACAGACCGTGTCGTCGGGTTCGACGATCTTCCCGCCGGGCGAGAACGCCAGCATGTTCGACACGCGGCGTACGGACCTCGACGTGCTCGGATCGGCCGCGACGATCTTCACGCTCACGGATCAGGTCTTCCTGCGCGCGAGCTACGGCACGACCGTCGCTCGCCCCCAAGTCCGCGAGCTGGCGCGCTTTCCGTTCCCGGACTTCATCCGCCAGCGCACGATCACCGGCCGCGCGGGCCTCCAGCGCACGCGCATCCACAACTTCGATCTCCGCCTCGAGTGGTTCCCTTCGCCCACCGAGGTGATCGCCGTGACGGGCTTCGCGAAGGTCTTCGAGCAGCCCCTCGAGATCACGGCCGAGGCGAACAACCAGTTCAGCTACCGCAACTTCCAGTCGGGCCTCAACGCCGGCGGCGAGGTCGAAGCGCGCTTCTCGTTCGCTCGATTCACGCAGGATCTCCGCTGGTTCGATCTGGCCACCAACGTCGCCGTGGTGTTCTCCGAGATCCAGATGACGCCCGAGCAGCGGGCGGCGGCGACCAACAGCGTGCGACCGCTCGCAGGCCAGTCGCCGTATGTCGTCAACGTGTCACTCGGGTTCACGCACCCGGACTCGGGTATCTCGGTACGTCTCTTCTACAACGTCTTCGGTCCGCGCCTCCTCGAGGTGGGCATCCAGGGCGTGCCGGACGTCTACCAGGAGCCGTTCCACAGCTTCGATGTCACGGCGTCGTGGCAGTTCGATCCGCACTTCGAGCTGAGGCTCGGTGTCGAGAACGTGTTCGACGACGACTACCTCGTCACACAAGGCGGGTTCGCGCTCCAGCAATACAACCAGGGAATCAGCGCCAATCTAGGCCTCACCTGGCGGCCCTTCTGAGATCTGCCCGACCCCTTCTCGTCGCCAGTTCGTTCCAGAGGCGGCTTCATGACGACACGCGAGGCCGGCATACACGGGGCGCGCTCCGAAGAGTCGGAGAGCGCTCGACTTCCGAGAACCAAGAACCGTCATCGAGGGTGTCCATGAACCAGCTTCGAAACTTCGTCCGCACCGGAAGGGCCACGGCCGGCCTCGCGGGGATCGCCGCGATGGCGACCGCGATCAGCGGCTGTCCGGATCCCGATCCGATGTCGGCTGACGCGTTCCGCGCGCCCGACGCGTTCGTACAGCCCGACGCCTTCGCAGAGCCGCCCGACGCGGCGCCGATGCCCGACGCGTACACGCCGCCTCCGGACGCGTGGTCGCCCGACGCGTACGTGATGCCCGGCGTGGACGCGAACTTTCCCGATGCGTGGGCACCGGACGCGTTCGTCCGCGTGTGCCCGGCCGTGTCCGCGCGCGACACGGTGACCGTGAGCGGCACGATCAACGCCGACACCGAGTGGACCTGTGATCACAACTACCTCATCGAGGCGACGGGCGATCAGGGCCCGCTCTACGTCATCAACGACGCGACGCTGACGATCGAGGCCGGCACCGTGATCCGAGGCGCGGTCCGCGACGGAACGCGGCGCTGCGTGATGTCGCCGGCCATCACGTGCAGCGCGGACACGCCGTGCAGCACCGCCATCGCCGGCGACCGCTGCGGCCCTCCGGCACAGCAGGGCACGGCGCTGGTGATCACCCGCGGATCGGAGCTGGTCGCGGAGGGCACCGCCGACGCGCCGATCGTGTTCACGAGCAACAACTACGGCAGCGCTGCCACGCCCCCGCGCTCGGGTGACTGGGGCGGCGTCGTGCTCCTCGGCGATGCGCCGACGAACTGGGATCCGCCGAACGCGGCGCAGATCGAGGGCCTGCCGACGGACGAAGGCCGAGGCACCTATGGCGGAAGCGACGCCGAGGGCAGCTGTGGCTCGCTCTCTTACGTCCGCGTCGAGTACGCGGGCTACATCGTCGGCCGCAACAACGAGCTCAATGGCATCACGGTCGGTGGCTGTGGCGCAGGCACGTTGATCGACCACGTGCAGGTGCACCTCGGCCTCGACGACGGCATCGAGTTCTTCGGTGGCTCCGCGAACGCGCGCTACGTCGTCGTCACCGGCACGGGCGACGACTCGCTCGACTTCGATCTCGGCTGGACTGGCAACGTGCAGTTCTACGTGGCGCAGCAGCGCGACGTGGCAGGTGAGGAACGCTGCATCGAGGGAGACAACCACCCGAGCAACTACGGTCGCATGCCGTACAGCCGCCCGACGGTCTACAATTTCACCTGCATCGGCTCTGGGACACCGGGGACCGATCCGCAGGATTCGATCGCCTTGCGTCGGGGTGGTCAGCTCACATTCCGCAACGGCATTCTCTGGAACGCGCCCGACCGAGGGCTCTTCGTCCAGGACTCCGCCGACTCGACCGGCGTCATGGCCGGCATGGACACGATCGCCTGGTTGCGCGGCAGCCCTGCGGCGACGATCTTCGAGAACAATCTCCTCTTCGCGCTCGGGCCCACTCCGGACCGCAACCGCTTCTTCTCGTTCTCGAACGGCTCGATGGCATCCACGGGCGTCGATGACATTCTCTCCGCGCTCGCGGCGGCGAACGACGACGGAGTCGACCCGATGATGGCGGCGGCAGCGACCGACTTCGCGGCGCCCAACTTCGCACCTGCGGCAGGCAGCCCCGCGGCGTCCGGAGCGGCCGCGCTGCCGACGACTCCGGCGGGCTTCTGGACGGCCGCCACGTTCCGCGGCGCGGTGCGCCCCGGCGGGACGGGCGCGGACCTCTGGTACTCGGGCTGGACCCGCTTCTCGGACTGATCCCCACGACGAGACCTCGTACGGGCGAGGCGTACCTCGCCCCTACGTTCGGTCTCTCACTTGTCCTTCTGAACGCGAGATCGAATGAGCAGCCCGATCACGAGGGCGAGCCCGACGACCGGCCAGAACGTGGCGTAGGGCGGGAGCTCCTCGACGCCGTTCGACAAGTTCATGCCGAACATCGACGTGATGGCGGTGATGGGGAGCGCGATCGCGGCGAGGAGGTTCAGGCGGTGCGTCTCCTTGGCGATGCGCTCGCTCAGCGTCGCCTGTTCTTCGGTGTGCTGCGCGATCGTGTGTTGCGTGCCGTTCTCGGAGTCGTCGGCGATGTTCTCTGCGAGGCGCTCGAGCTCGTAGGCGCGGTCGCGCGCGGCGAGCACGTCGGCGTCTTCGGGCAGCGCGTCGCGCAGCTGCGTGATGACCGCGTGCATGTTGCGCGTGTAGCGCTGGAGCGGGCGCGCGATGCGGATCACGTCGAGGAACTCGGTCGCCGACTTCGCTTGCTCGACCTTGTCGTCGAGCTCCTCGAGCACCTTGGCGACGGCGTCGACGTGATCGCGCAGCGTGTTCGGAGCGTCGCGACCGGGAAAGCAACGCCAGCCACCGTCGGGCGCGCGCCAGAACACGGCCGCGGCGCGATCGCGCGCGTGAGGCTTGGGGAGCTGGTGGAGGACCATGAGGTGGTGGCCCTGCGCGCTGAGCAGGCGCTGACGACCGACGCGCGATCCGACGCGCGACTTGAGCTCGGAGGGAAGGGGCCACGTGTCCGGGACGATCTTCGCCACGGCGTTCCTTTCTCGCGGGCCGCGCCCGCGTTGCGAGCGCCATCGGTCCTGCGCTCGCGGGCATCGTATTCGGTTTGCCGAACGAACGCGCTCGCCGCCCCGGGATTCCCGGGGTGCATGCGTCGTCACGGGCCCGTCACACGGGCCCTCAGACCGGGTGTTCGTCGCTCCAGTCGCTCATCGACACGCGAGGCCGCGCGAGGGTGACGGTGAACGTCGTGCCTTCGCCGAGCTTGCTCTCGACGGACACGTCGCCCTCCATGCGCGTCACGAGGTGCTTGACGATCGAGAGACCGAGGCCCGTGCCGCCTTGCGCGCGCGAGCGTCCCGGATCGACGCGGTAGAAGCGCTCGAAGATCCGCGCGACGTGGTGCGGCGCGATGCCGGGGCCGTCGTCCTTCACGCGGATGCGCACGCGGTCGTCGTGCGGGTCCACGCCCACCATCACGCGCGCGGCCGCAGGCGAGTACTTGATGGCGTTCTCGACGAGGTTCATCAGCACGTGATCGAGCGCGCGAGGCTCGGCGAGACACCACGCCGTCTCGCTCGCGCCCGACACCGAGACCTGGGTTCCCTTCTCGTTGGCGCGACCCTCGAGCGCGCGCACGACCTTCGTCGCCACCTCGAGCGCCGACACGGGCTCGAGCGCGATCTCGACGTCGGGGGACTCGGCCCGTGAGAGCTCGAGCAGGTCGTCGACGATGCGCTGCAGGCGCACGGCGTTGTCGACGATGTTCTGCGCAAAGCGCTTCGCGATGACGGGGTCCTCCATCGCGCCGTCGAGCAGCGTCTCGGCGAACCCGCGGATCGAGGTGAGCGGCGTGCGCAGCTCGTGGCTCGCGTTCGCCGCGAAGTCGCGCCGCACCGAGTCGGCGCGCTTCACGTCGGTCACGTCGTGCACGACCGTGATGACGCCGGCGCCCTTGGGCAGCGCGGCGACCTGCGCGGACAGCGATCGATCACCTCGCGCCGTGCGCAGGTCGAACGCGACGCGCGTGGTCTCGCCGCGACCGGCGCGGGTGATGGCCTCGCCGAGCTCGGGGCTGCGGAGCGCCGCGAGCACCGTGTTTCCTTCGGGATCGCGCCCGACGAGCGCGACGAGCGCCGCGTTCGACATCACGATGGTTCCCTTGTCGTCGGTCACGAGCACGGCCTCGACCATCGCGTCGACGATCGTGCGGAGGCGCGCCGTCTCTGCGTTGCCGCTCTCGATGCGCTCCGCGAGCTGATCGGCCATGTCGTCGATCGCATGCCCGAGCGCGCCGATCGCGTCCTTGCGCTCCGAGCGCACGCGGCCCTCGAGCTGCCCCCCCGCGAGGCGCTTCGCGACGCGCTCCATCTCCTCGACCGGCTCTCCGATCCACCGCGCGAAGAGCCACGCGAGCCCCGCGCAGACGACGAGACCCACGGCGCCCGCGCGAAGGAGCACGTCGGTCAGGCCCGCGTCGTCGCTCGCGAAGAGCCACGTGCCGAAGACGACCACGATCGTCGCCGTCGCCATCGCCACGAACAGGTTCACGCCGAGGCTGCGCGTCATCGTCTCGGCCCGGAGTCTCGCACGGCCCTCATCGCGACCGCCCTCTCCCGCTCGCGCGAGCGAGCTACTCGGCCTGCATGCGGTAGCCGACGCCGCGCACGGTCTCGATGTAGTCGCGCGCCGCGCCGAGCTTCTCGCGCAGGCGCTTCACGTGCGTGTCCACGGTGCGCGTCTCGATGCCGGGGGCGTAGCCCCAGACGCGCTCGAGCAGCGCGTCGCGCGTCTGCACGCGCCCGAGGCGCGAGGCGAGGTCGTAGAGCAGCTTGAACTCGAGCGCGGTGAGCTCGATCTCCACGCCCTCGACCATGACGGTGTGCCGCGGCACGTCGATCTCGAGCACGCCGAGCACGATGCGCTCGGTGGGCTGCGGCTTCTCCGTGGGGCTCGCGCGGCGGAGGATCGCGCCGATGCGGAGGATGAGCTCGCGCGGGCTGAACGGCTTCACGACGTAGTCGTCGGCGCCGAGCTCGAAGCCGACCACGCGATCGATCTCCTCGTTCTTCGCCGTGATCATCATGATCGGCAGGCTCGAGGTGCTCGCGTCACGACGCAGGCGCTTGCAGACCTCGGTGCCCGGGAGGTCGGGGAGCATCCAGTCGAGCAGCACCAGATCGGGGCGCTGTCGCCTCACCTCGGCGAGCGCCGTGTTTCCGTCGCGCGCGGTGACGACCGTGTAGCCCGCGTGGCGCAGGTTGTACTCGAGCAGCTCGACGATGTCGGCTTCGTCGTCGACCAGGAGGATCCGTTCTCTCATGTCCGACACGAGTCTTGCGCCTCCGAGGTGACGGGGGCGGTGTCGCATCTGTGACGTCCTCGTGTCCAGCCGTCGCGTGCCGTCGCGCACGGCACCCCGCGGGCGCGTTTGCCCCCGACGCGGCCTACGGCCATGGTTGCGCCCCTTTTTGGGGCCCCTTCTCCCGGACCCTGCCGCGCCCAGCACGGCTTCACGAGGAAACACGCGATGGCTCTGTCGGTCGGCATCGTCGGTCTGCCCAACGTCGGCAAGTCCACGCTCTTCAACGCGCTCTCGTCCAAGCAGGCCGAGGCCGCCAACTACGCCTTCTGCACCATCGAGCCGAACGTCGGCGTCGTGCCAGTGCCGGACGCGCGCTTCGACGCGCTCGTGAAGATCGTCGGCCCAGACAAGACGGTCCCTGCGACCGTCGACTTCGTCGACATCGCCGGACTCGTGCGCGGCGCGAGCAAGGGCGAGGGCAAGGGCAACGCGTTCCTCGCGAACATCCGCGAGTGCGACGCGGTGGCCGAGGTGGTGCGCTGCTTCGAGGACGACAACGTCCTCCACGTGGAGAACAAGGTCGATCCGATCGCGGACATCGACACGATCGAGACCGAGCTCGCGCTCAAGGATCTCGACACCGTGCAGAAGCGCCTCGACAAGGCGCGCCGCGCCTCGAAGGGCACGGACACCAAGGAGAAGAAGGTCGTCGAGATCCTCGAGATCGTCGAGAAGGTGCTCGATCAGGGCGGCCTCGCGCGCAGCGTGACGACGGACGACGAGGACAAGCAGAACATCCTGCGAGACCTCGCGCTCCTCACGAACAAGCCGCTCTTCTACGTGTGCAACGTGAAGGAAGAGCAGCTCGCGAAGGCGGACTCGGACCCGATGGTGAACCGCGTGCGCGAGCGCGCGAAGAAGAGCGGCGCGCCCGTCGTCGTCATCTGCGCGAAGATCGAAGCGGAGATCATGCAGCTGCCGGTCGAGGAGCGCGCGGACTTCCTCGAGAGCGCGGGCCTGACGGAGCCGGGCCTCAACGCCGTGATCCGCACGGGCTACGCGATGCTCGAGCTCATCACCTACTTCACCGCGGGCAAGCAGGAGGTCCGCGCGTGGACGATCAAGCGCGGCACCAAGGCGCCGGGCGCCGCGGGCAAGATCCACACGGACTTCGAGAAGGGCTTCATCAAGGCCGAGGTCATCTGGTGGGAGGACCGCGTGAACCTCGCCACCGAGGCCGCGTGCCGCGCCGCGGGCAAGCTCGGGATGGAAGGCAAGGAGTACGTCGTGCGCGACGGCGACGTGATGCACTTCCGCTTCAACGTGTGAGCTGGCGCTTCCATGTGTGATCTGAGCGCGTGATGGGATCCTCGTTGTGGCCGAGGGTCCTCGTCGCGATCTTCCTCGCGCTCGCGCTGGGCGTGGGGCTGATCGCGGCGCTGGGCATCGAGGCGATCGGACGACAGGCGATCGCCGACGATCCGAGCTCGGACGCAGTGGGGACCTTCGACGAGGTGGCCGCCGCCCACGACGCGGTCTTCGGCGCGCACGTGCACGAGGACGGCGTGGACTGGGCCGCGATGAGCGCGGACCCCACGGCGATCCGCGCGCTGGGTGCGCTCTACGCGCGGAGCGGCCCGGTGTCGGGGAGCCTCGGCGCGACGAGCGGCGACGGCGCGCTCGCGTTTCGCATCGACGCGTACGTTGCGCTCGTGGCGCTCGCGATCGTCGAGCAGAGCGCCGTGCGCGGTGGCTCGCTCGCGAGCGTGCACGACGTGCACGGCGTGCTCGATCCAGGCGGCGGCTTCGGCTTCTTCACCGCGCAGGTCTTCGTGCTCGATCGCTCGCTCACGAACCTCGAGGATCTCGAGCGCACGATCCTCCAGCGCGGCGACCCACGCGTGCTCGGCCTCTTGCACGACGGCCAGCGCAGCTCGCCGCGGCCGCTTCCGCGTGCCGTCCGCGAGAGCACGCTCGAGGCTGACCTGGCAGCCGCCGCGACGCGCCTCACCGAGCCGCCGTTCGTGGTGATCGACGACGCGGCGAGGGAGATCGTGCTCCACCCGCTCTACGCGACGCACCGGGCGCGGCTCGAGGGGCATGCGCGGAGCGTCGCGCGCCTGCCGACGGTGGCCGCGTGGATCGCGCACCACGCGAGCCCAGCGACGGCAGAGGCCGTCACGCGCGCCGACGCGGCGGGCTACGCGATCCGGCACACGAGCGTCGATCGCTCGCTGTCCTCGCGCGCGCCGCGCTGAGCTGACGTCTCTGCGTCGGGGGGGAGCCGCGCGGACGGATCTTCACTATTCTGGTGACGTGTCGCTCTCGGACTTGGAGATCATCCAGCGCGCTGCGGATGAGCTGCCCGACGGGGTGTGGATCGCGCGCGCGCCGGGTGGCGAGTTCGTCTACGCGAACCGCGCGTTCCGCGAGATCATGGGCATGGAGGCGCGCAGCGACGTCGCGCGCGGCGAGTACGCGGCGCCGTACGGCATCCACGCGCGCTCGGGTGAGCTCTACCCGGAGCGAGAGCTGCCGTTCGTGCGCGCGCTCGTGGCGCGACGCGACGTGGTGATCGACGACATCGTGATCCACCGCCCCGACGGCGGCCGCGTCTACGTCCGCGCGCATGCCAACCCGATCTTCCTCGACGAGACGCGAGAGACGATCTCGCACGTCGTGATCGCGTTCTTCGACATCAGCCGTGAGGTGGAGCTCGAGCGACAGCGCGCCGACGCCGAGGCGCGCCTCGCGCGCGCGCAGCGCATGGAGTCCGTCGGCAACCTCGCCGGCGGCATCGCGCACGACTTCAACAACCTGCTCGCGGTCGTGCGCTTGCTCGCGGGATCGCTCAAGCGCGGCGAGCGCGACCCGCTGCGCCTCGATGATCTGCGACGCATCGACGAGGTCGTCGACAGCGCCGCGGGCCTCACGACCTCGCTCTTGTCGTTCGCGGGGCGAGGCACCGCGCGCGCGGAGCGCGTGTCGCTCACGGTGATCGCGCGATCGATCCTCGACATCGTCGGGCGCGCCGTGGATCGACGCATCAGCGTGCGCTCGGACCTCGGCGTGGGCTGCGACGTGGTGGGCGATCCCTCGCAGCTCGAGCAAGTGTTGATGAACCTCGTCGTCAACGCGCGCGACGCGGTGTCCGAGACGGGCACCATCCAGATCCGCACGTACATGACGAGCGTGGACGACGGGCGCGCCGCGCAGCTCGGCCGCTTGCGCCCGGGTCCGCACGTCGTGCTCGAGGTGCGCGACGACGGCGCCGGCATCGACCCCGCGATCCGAGAGCGTGTGTTCGAACCCTACGTGACCACGAAGACGGCCGGGCCGACGCGCGGCACGGGCCTCGGTCTCTCGACGGTGTTCGGCATCGTCGAGGCGCACGGCGGCGCGATCGAGCTCGTCGACGAAGTGCCGCGCGGCACCGTCGCGCGCGTGTGGCTGCCCGCCGCCCCGCCGAGCAGCGCCTCGCGCGCGGCGAGCACGCACGACGCCGCGAGCGGCGCGGGCTCCGAGACGATCTTGTTGGTCGAGGACGAAGAGGCGGTTCGCACCGTGGCCGCGCGCGCGCTCGGCATGCTCGGCTACACGGTGATCACCGCGTGCGACGGCATCGAAGCCGTCGAGCTCTTCCGCGCGGAGCACGCCTCGATCGACGTCGTCGTCCTCGACATGATCATGCCGCGCATGGGCGGACGCGCGACGTTCCGCGCGCTCGTGGAGATCGATCCGGACGTGCCGGTCATCCTCACCACGGGCTACGCGCGCAACGAAGAGTCCGAGGCGATCCTCGACCTCGGCGTGCGACGCCTCGTCGAGAAGCCCTTCCGCATCGAGGCGCTCCACGCCGCGATCCGCGACGTGCTCGGCGAGCGAACGCGCCAAACCTAGCGAGCGAGCCCTGACGAGCTCCGAGAGACAGTCGCCGAGCGCAGCGCGAGGCGCGCAAGCGGGGT
>CAZCVE010000072.1:0-43040 GCA_964502175.1 uncultured Sandaracinaceae bacterium | reverse complement strand
GGTCACGCGCAGCTCGGCTCGGGCGACGTCATCCGCGAAGCGCCCGGCAGGACCGCGGGGAGCACCTGGTCAAGCGACGGGTCACGCGCGGAGCTGAAGAGGTGCGTGGGCTCAGGACCAGAGCGCCCACGCGGCCGTGACCGCGGCGGCCATCGTCAGCGCTGCGAAGGCGAGGCGCGGGGCCATCGACCGCGGTGCGACGCGCGCTCGCTCGGCGACGTTGCTGAGACGCGGCGCCAGCTGTGGACCGGCGATCGCGGCGGCCACGGCCGCGGGCGCTTCTTCGGCGGGGAAGTGACCGACGTCGGGGAGGCGCGTGACCTCGGCGTGGGTGAACGCCTCCGTCCATCGCGCCAGGTGCGTCGTGGTGAACGCTGGATCCTTCATGCCCCACACGATCGTGAGCGGCTTCGTCGCGAGCGCGGCGCGCTTCTCCCACAGCGAGCCGTAGTACGCACCCTCGCCGCCGAGCGCGCGGGCGAGCGCGTACAGCGACGTTCGTGAGCTCTTCTCCGCGAACGGCGCGAGGAACTGCGCGTGGAGCCGCGGCGTGAGGAGCGCGCGATCGCCGAGCACGCTCGGCAAGAGCGTCTCGGGCGAGACGTTCATCGTGAAGTAGAGAAAGCGTCCGATCGGCCCTTGGATGAGGCGATCGATGCGCGCCACGCCGGGGTCGCCGGCCAGAGACCACATCCACGTGTTCATCAGCACCACGCGCGCGACGCGATCGGTCTCGAGCGCGAGCGGGAGACCGATGGGGCCGCCGAAGTCGTGTACGACGAGGGTCACGTCTCGGAGATCGAGCCGCTCGACCAGCGCGCGCAGGCGCACGGCGTGTGCGGCGGGCGTGAGGGTGGCCGCGTCGTCGGGCTTGTCGGAGAGCCCGAAGCCGAGGTGATCAAGCGCGATCACTCGGCGGTGCGGAGCGAGCAGGCGGATCACCTCGCGCCACTCGAGCGACCACGTCGGCGTGCCGTGGACGAGCACGACGACCGGCGCGTCGCGCGGACCTTCGTCGAGGTACGCGACGCGGCCTTCGCGCGTGGCGAAGGTCTCGGGGGTGAAGGGGTAGAGGTCGCGATCGACCCAGCTCGGAACGGCGATGTCGTTGGGCATGCGCTCAACGTGCGCCGAGGCGACCGAGCGCGAGATGGTACGAACGTACCCGACCGTTGCTCGTGAGCGTCGGTACGATCGCACCATGGTCCCCGGTCGACGAGACACCTCCGAGCACGAGCTCCTCACGCGCATCGTCACGCTCGGCGTCGAGGCCAAGACGCTCGTCGAGCTCCGCTCGCGGGCGCTGAGCATCCTCCGCGAGCGCGTGCCGTTCGACCGCGCCGCGTTCCACGCGTTCTCGCCGCGCGTACCGCTCGAGACGGGCGTGTTCGTCGACCTCGACGTGGCGATGCTCGCGCGCTCGGTCGCGCAGTGGGATGGCTTCGCGGTGGAGCTCGGGCGCATGCGTGATCTCGCGAACACCTCTCGGGTCGCGTGGGATCGCGAGGCGTTCCCGCCAGGCAGCGCGTCGCGCGCGCGGTTTCTCGAGCTGCTCGGCGTGCCACTCCGCGTGCGGTCGATGCTGATCGTTCACCTCACCGTGCGCGACACGGTGCGGAGCGTGATCGCGCTCTTCGGCAAGAACGACGACACGTTCGACGCGACGCACGTCGCCTTCCTCCAGCACGTCGCGCCATCGCTCGCGCTCGCCGACGCGCTGCTCCAGCACGACGAGTCCGCGCCGCGCGCGGCGCTGCCGACGAAGCTCGTGTGCGAGGACGGCCGCCTCACGCCGAGGCAGCGTCAGATCGTCGAGCAGGTGGCGATGGGCCACACGAACGCCGAGATCGCCAGCGCGATGGGCCTCTCGGCGAACACGCTGCGCAACCACATCGCCGCGATCTTCACGCGCGTCGGCGCGAGCAACCGCGCGGACCTCGTGCGCCTCGCGGTGTTGCAGCCGTCTCGCTGAGGCGTGCACGTCGTCCGCCGACCGTGTCGGTCGTCCATGCGACGGCATGGGTGTGAGCGAGCCGTGCGTGGCCGAGGCAGACGACGCCGCGCGGCCCGCGTGTCTCGCGTTCGCCACGTTGGTGAGCGAGGCCGCGCGCCTCGCGGACGACGCGCTCTGCGCCACCGTGTTCGGACGCGTGGAGCGACTGGCCGAGAGCGGCCCGGCGGGGCTCCGCGACGCGGGCGGCCAGGCCAGCGACCTCGCGCGATGCGTCGCCGAAGAGCGCCACGAGCGCATGGCGCGCGCAGTCTTCTTGCGCGACGACGGCACGACCGACGACCGTGTTTTTCCTCGGTGCACGCCGACGCCGACGCGCGCGCTGCTCACCGCGACTCGGCCTTGGCGGCGCGGGCGCGCTCGCGCAGGACGAAGCCGTAGAGGCTCTCGACCTTGGCGCGCGCCCACGGCGTGCGGCGGAGGAACTTGAGGCTCGAGGCCACGCTCGGATCGAGCTGGAAGCAGCGGATGTCCACCTGCTCGCCGAGCGCGGGCCAGCCGAAGTGATCGACGAGCTCGTTCACGATCTGCTCGAGCGTCACGCCGTGCAGAGGATTCTTCGGCTGCTCGGCGCTCATCGTCAGCCGAGCTTCGCCGCGATCTGATCGGCGGCGCGCGTCGCGATCGCCATGATCGTGAGCTGCGGGTTGACGCCGAGCGGGCCGCGCACGGTGCTGCCGTCGACGAGGAAGAGGCCCGGCAGATCGTGCGTCTCGTGATCGAGGCCGACGACGCTCGTCTTCGGGTCGGTGCCCATGCGGCACGTGCCGAGCGGGTGATACGAGGTGAGCATCAGCTCGCTCGTGCGCGGCGTGCGCTCGACGAAGCGCTTCCAGTCGGCGCGCGTGCGGTAGTCGTGACCGCCCGAGTACGTGGGCAGCACGCGCTTGGCGCCCGCGGCCCAGCAGATCTCGCCCATCTTCACCGTGCCGCGGTGGTAGAGCGCCACGTCTTCGGGCGTGAGGTTGTAGTGCACCGCCGCGATGCCTTGGGGCTCGGCGACGACGCGGCCCGTGCCGTGATCGGCGATCAGGATCCCGAAGCAGGCCGCGTGCGACATCGAGTTCATCATCTCGACGAGCGCGTCTCCGACGAACGGCGTGATGATCGGGCCGAAGTTCACGTCGGGCTGAGCCGCCGTGAGGAGGATGCCCTCCTTCACGAACTCGTCGCAGCCGTAGCCCTGCGGGATCGAACCCTTGCCGTCGAGCACGTCGTCGAACATCGCCGCGAGCCCGCCGGACGGATGCAGCGTGAGGTTTCTTCCGACCTGTCCGCTGGAGTTGCAGAGGCCCTGACGCTGGAGGAAGAGCGGCGTGGGGATCGCGCCGCCCGCGAACACGACGGCCTTGCCGCGCACGCGGATCGTCTTGCCGTTCGGCGACACGCCCTCGACGCCGACCGCGCGTCCGTTCTCGATGAGGACGCGCTCGGCCCGCAGCTTCGTGAAGAGCATCGCGCCCTTGTCGAGCGCTGGCGGCACGTACGAGATGTTGGTCGAACGACGCGCGTCGGTGCGGCAGCCGAAGTCGCAGAAGCCCGTGCCTTCGCAGCCCGGGGCGTTGCGGTTGAGCACGAAGTGGCTCCAGCCGTGCGCGTCGCAGCCCCGCTGGAAGACGTCCTGGATCTTGCCGATGTAGCGGCGATCCGCGGGCTCGACGCCGAGCGTCTGCTCCACGCGATCGAAGTATCCGTCCATCGCCGATGGCGCGAACGCGTCCGAGCGCATCTCCTCGCACCAGCGATCGAGCACCCACGCGGGAGTGCGGAACGACGTGCCGCCGTTCACCGCCGTCGAGCCGCCGACGAGGCGTCCGATGAAGAGCGGGATGAGGCTGTTGCCGAGCGAGACGCCGCCTCGATAGAAGTTCTGGTGCGCGTGCACGGAGCTGCCCGTGAACTCGTCGCGGCGCACGAAGCGTCCCTCTTCGACGAAGACCACGGCGTAGCCGCGCTCGGCGAGCTCGCGCCCGACCACGGCGCCGCCCGCGCCCGTTCCGACGACGACGACCTCGCACTCGACGTCTTCGTCGTCCGCGTAGGTCGAGGCGTCGATCACCTGCGAGGCCCAGCGCACGGGCTCGAGGTTCTTCACGACGTTGAGCTTGCCGCCGAGGCTCTCGTAGACGTCGCGACGGTCGAAGTGCGCGAACTTGATCGGGAACGCGAACGCCTGCAGCACCGAGCTCATCGTCGGGTCGCGGCTCCAGCGCGTGAGGAGCGACTGCTGCTTGTCGCGCGAGAGGTTGCGGAAGCGGTGACCGCTCTGCGCGATCGCGAGGTGGTCGAGCGCGATCGCCGCCTTCGACCACATCGGCGCGAGGTAGCTGTGTGTGTGATCGAGCAGCTCGGCGACCACGCGCAGCGTGTCCTCGTCGGCGCGACGGACTTGCCCACCGCCAGGCACGATGGCCTCGGCGAGCGCGAGCGCCGAGCGCCACGCCGCCGGATCGATCGCGGAGCGATCGGCGGGATGCGGTGTGCTGGCCGGCACTGCGCTCGCCGTGCTGGGGGGCACGGCGGTGTGTGAGACCTTCGTGGACCCCGAACGGCGGGGGGAACGCGGGACCTCGAGCATCGGCCGAGTATGGGAGTCTGTCGGCCGATCGGCCAGTTTTGCCCCCGACCGAGGTACAGGGCTTTCGGGGAGGGGGCTCTCGGGGAGGGGCGTTCGGGGAGGGGGCGTTCGGGAGGCCAACCAGCCGTCAGCCGAAGACCTCGACCACGGCGCTCGAGCCAGGGACGGCCGACATCTTCGGATCGCAAGTGATCAGCGGCGCGCGGACCACCTCCGACAAGGCGAGGTAGGCCGCGTCGTACGCGGTCGCGTTGTGCCGGAGCTCCCACACGCGCGGCAGCAACACGTCGTGCGCCTGCCGCCGAATCCCCAAGGCGGAGAAGTCTCCCAAGGCCTCCTCCGCGCGTACCGCGTCGAGCTTGCCGAGCGAGACGAAGCGGCGAAGGACCTGCGCGACCTCGAGGTCGATCAGGTGCGGCGCCACGATGAGGCCTTGTGCCTGCCCGAGACGAACGCGCAGGCGACCGCTCGCAGTCAGACCGAGCAGGAGGTCGATGGCGGCCGAGGCATCGAGGACGATCAACGCTCGCGCTCGCGACGGATCGTGGATGCGCTGGAGGTCAGCCCCTTCATCGCTGGTCGATTGGCGATGCGGTCCAACACGTCTTCGCGCGACGGAACTTCGGCCGCCGATCGGAGCTCTTCGAGGAGGTACTGCGAGAGCGGCTTGCCAGCGAGCGCCGCCCTGGCTTTGAGCTTGCGGTGAAGGGCCTCGGGCACGTTGCGGATCTGGATCATCACCGGCATGTGACGAGCCTTCGTGCATGTGACGCGCATGTCAACCGCCTCGCCGTATGCGCCGTCGCTCCGCCCTCATCGCCGCGAACACGTCCTCGGCGACCGCACGCGGCGGGTCGGATACGATGCGGTTCGCATGAAGCGGGTGATCGTCGTCGCGCTGCTCGCGCTCAGTGGCTGCATCACGGTGGCGCCGCCGCCGATCGTCACGTCGCCGCCCGCGGAGAGCCGTCTCGTGATGGTCGTGGGTGACCGCGCCGATGCGCTCGGCTGGACGACGAGCGCGCCCGAGCAAGGCGTGGTGCGTGTGCGCATGCACGACGGGCGCGATCTGGTGGTGCGCGAGGCGGGCATCGCCGCGCCGTGGCTCGAGACCGGGCGCTGGGTCCTGCGTCGCACGGCGAACGGCCTCGAGCCTGCGGAGATCGTGTCGGGCATGGACGCGTTCCTCGAGGTGCGCCCGCGCGGCGCGGCGTCGACGATCATCCCGATCGGTGAGGTCGTCGGCATCCTGCACGAGCCGCCGCCCGCGCCGCCCGTGCCCGTCGTGGTGCCTCCCGAGCCTCCACGTGGGCGCGTGGCGGATCTCGTCGAGCTCGGTGAGACGCCCGACGTGCGCGCAGGTCGCGCGATGTCGTGCGCGAACGGGATCGTTCACGTGCTCCTCGCGAACGGCACCGAGCTCGATGTGCCCGAGGCGCGCGTGCGCGACCTCCGCGTGATCGTCGGTCAGCCGGTGACGGCGTTCTGGGAGGGCACGGCCTATCCCGCGCACGTGGTGGGGCTGCGCGGCCGCGAGGCGCGCATCGCGTGGGACGACGGCTCGGACACGCCCGAGCAGTGGGTGCAGCTCTCGATGCTCGACCGCATCCTCGTGCCGCTCGCCGAGCGGGCGACGCTGACGGCGTGTCGATCGAGCGGCGCGGTGGCCGTCGAGGTCGGTCACACGGTGCGCGTCGGTCACCTGCTCGCGTGCGAAGGCACCGTGCGCGTGGTGCAGGCGCGCGATGGGATCGTGCGTCTCGTCGAGCCGCAGGCTTCGACCCACGCGCGTCTCTCGATCGGCGATCGCGTCGAGGCGCTGTGGAACCACGACGCGCCGTACGCGGCGCAGGTCATCTCGATCGGCGAGCGCATCCACGTGCGCTGGGAGGACGCGAGCGAGAGCGACGTCGATCCGAACGACGTCGTCTCGTACGTGCGCACCGAAGAACGCCCGAGCACGAACGTGGAGTGCCCTGCGCCGACGCCGACTCCCGCGCTCCAAGAGCCGTAGCAGTCGGCGATGTGGCGCCGCGAGCTTCAGTGGCGCCGGTGTCTACGGCCGTAGCGATCCGCGCGACTCATGCCTTCGGCTGCGCCTCCGACGAGGCGCGTGAGGAGGTTCGAGAAGAACCCGTCGGGAGAGCTCGCGCGCGCCTCTTCGATCGCGCGCTGCTGGTTCGAGCCCGGCGGTGACGCGAACGACGTGCGCTCGACAGGCACGCTCGCGCCCATGCCTCCCACCGCTTGCTCGATCGCCTCGCTCTCGCCGCGATCGAGGAACACCCCGCCGCACTCGCCGCAGTGATCGATCTCCACCGCCTGCTCGCCGTGACCGATCGTGTAGACGTCGAGCGCGCGGCTCGCGTGGCTCGTGTTCGGACAGATCAGCTCGCCTGCGCCGACCTTCGTGGCGCGGCCGTCGCGCACGAGGAACGTCGGATCACTGTCCGCGCCGCGGAGCGCGGCCCCTTCACCGGGGTCGAGGAAGAGCGCGCCGCACTTCGGGCACGTGTCGATCGTGGCGAACGGCTTCTTCACCTGCTCGAACGCGACCTGACAGCGAGGGCATTGGCGACTCATGCGTCCTCCGGAGAGTCAGTGATGGACCGACACGGTGTACGCGCCGATGGCCAGGTCCGAGTAGGTCGTCACGTGCACCGTGTACTGGCCGCCCTCGGAAGACGCGACATCGACACGCGAGTTGAGCGTCACGCCGGGGGAGTAGTCGTCGTTCTCGAGCGACTGACCGCTCGGTGTGCCCACGCGCAGGATCGGGTCGAAGTCCGACGACGACAGCTCGATCGTGAAGCGCTCGCCCGCGCCGACCTCGAACGCGTAGGTGTCGTAGTAGCGCGAGCCCTCTGCGCGATCGCTCGCCGCGAGCGCGCCGCTCCAGGTGATCGGGCTGCTGCCGAGCGTCTCGACACCGCCGCTGCCGCCGCTGCCCATCATGCCCAGGCCGAACACGCCGAGGAGGCAGCAGCCGCCTCCGCCGAAGATCGTCACGAACGCGCCGATCCCGACGAACATCCACGTGCTCGCGCCAGACGCCGCCGGCGCTGCCGTCGCGGTGGGTGTGGGCATGCCGTACGCGCCCGTCGGCGGCGTGCCGATCGCGCCCACGCCTGCGATCGTCGGAGGCGTCACGACGTTCCGCGCGAGGTCGTACGCAGGGCCCGTCGGGGTGCTCATCGGCGCCGACGTGGGCGGCATCGGCGTCACGCTCATCGCGCCCGTCGCGTAGCCCGCGCTGCTCGGCGGTGAAGTCCCCGCGCTCATGGGAACAGGGCTCATGTGGCCCGTCATCGGTCCCGTCATCGGGCCGACGTTCGAGGGGGTGTGCATGCCCGGCGGCGGCGTGATCGATCCCGCGAGCGGCGCCACCTGCGATGCAGCGCGCCCTCGCGCACGACGCAGCTCGTCGAGCAACACCTGCGCGTCGCGCGGTCGATCCTCGGGGCGCTTCTGGAGACAGCGATCGATGAGGTCGGACAGCGGCTGCGAGATGCCCGCGGCCACCGTCACCACGGGGCGGTGCGCGGACGTCACCGCCGCAGCGATGATCGATCCCGCGGCCTCACCGGGGAACGGCGTCTCGCCCGACAAGATCTCGTAGAGCATCGCGCCGAGCGACCAGACGTCGGCAGGAAAGCTCGCCTCGCGCGCGTTCATCGCTTGCTCGGGCGCCATGTAGTGCGGCGTGCCCATGGCGATGCCCGTCTGCGTGACGCTCGGGCTCGAGGCGTCGAGCTCGCGAGCGATGCCGAAGTCGAGGACCTTCACGACCTCGGCGCCGTCGCGACGACGGTGCACGAAGACGTTCTCCGGCTTGAGATCGCGGTGGACGATCCCGCGGGCGTGCGCGGCCGCCAGCGGCTCGAGCATGCGGTCGTAGAGATCGAGCAGGAGCTCACGACCCGCGGGGTTCTGCTTGGGGTTGATCCGCTCGATGCGCTCGCGGAGCGTCTCTCCCTGGAGCAGCTCCATCGCGACGAACAGCAAGCCGACCTTCTCGTCGTAGCCCGCGTCGAAGATCTCGACGATGCCGTCGTGTCCGATCTGCGCGGGCGCCGATACCTCACGGAGGAAGCGCTGCCTCTTCGCCTCGTCGCGAGCAACCTCGGGCGCGAGGAGCTTCAGCGCGACGACCTTGCGCGAGAGCAGGTGCACGGCCTCGTGCACCGAGCCCATGCCGCCCTCCGCGATCTTGCGAATGATCTCGTAGCGGCCACCCACGACGGTCTTGGGCTGGAGCACGCGGGCACTCTAACAGGCGCCCCGCGCAGGTCGGCCTCGAATGTCTGCGCCATGAATGTCTGGCACGAACGGTGCGACTCATGGCTTCGTGACCTCGACGCGGAACACACCGGCACACATCGAGATCACCCTCGGCCGCGCGTTCCTTGCTGCCGCAATCGTCTGCGCGGCTGCGCTCGCCGCGCCGTCGTTCGTTCGCGCGCAGGCGAGCGAGCTCGCCGATCCCTTCGCGCCGCCGCCGGACGACGACACTGCCCTCGATCTCCACGTCGGCACGCTCGCGCCGCTGATGATCGGCGCCGGAGCGCGGGTCAGCTTGCCGGGGCAGCTCGTCATCGGCGTGATGGCCGGCGGCGTACCGGACGCGTACGCCGAGGTGTTCAGCGGAGCGGCAGACGCATACGGCGCCGGCAGCGGCGTGTCGGAGCTCGTGCGAAACTTCTTCAGCGGCGCGTTCGTGCTGCGGATCGAGGCGGGCTTCCGACCCGTGGCGCAGCAAGGCTTCGAGCTCTTGGCGCACTACACCGCGCTCATCTCCGAGCCGGTGCTCTCGACGGCGTCGATCGACGAGATCGGAGGGCAGCCGCTCGAGTGGGGCGGCACCACGTCGATGCGGATGAACGGCGTGCTCCATGGCTTCGGGGGTGAGCTCGGCTGGGCGATCGTGCCCATCGACGGCCTCGTCATCCGCCTCTCGCTCGGCCTCACGTACTTCGCCGCCGCCGGCGTTCGCCTCCAAGTGCCGCAGACGATGCGCATGCCGGACGGCCCCGTGGAACAAGCCGAGCAGCGCATCGCCTCGACGTTCACCACCTACGGGATCGTGCCCCATGCGTCGGTGCTCGCGGGCTGGCGCATCGACTGAGCGCGCCCTCTCGTGCTGCTTCGAGAGCGTGATGGGCGGACCCTGGGGCGGCCACCGTCACGAGCCGGGTTTCCACTCCTTCGCCTCGACAGGTAGCTTCTCCCCATGAGCCGCGTCATCGACCGTCCTGATCCGCTGAGCGCCGAGGCGCGCGGCGAAGAGCTGCGCAAGGCGCGACCGAAGTCGCTGCCCATCGCGCCGATGGCCCTGCCCGCGAAGCGGAAGCTCGCGCTCCATCCCGAGTCGCGCCCGATCGATCAGCGCATCCGCCCCCTCTACGCGGTGTGGGAGATCACGCTCGCGTGTGATCTCGCGTGTCGTCACTGCGGCTCGCGCGCGGGCCAAGATCGGCCCGACGAGCTCTCGACCGAGCAGTGCCTCGACCTCGTCGATCAGATGGCGAAGCTCGGCGTGCGCGAGGTGTCGGTCATCGGTGGCGAGGCGTACCTGCGCGACGACTGGGTCGACATCATCCGCCGCATCCGATCGCACGACATGATGGCGCTCATGACCTCGGGCGGTCGCGGCTTCACGCCCGAGCGCGCCAAGGCCGCGGCCGAGGCGGGCCTCCAGAGCGTCAGCATCTCGATCGACGGCGACGAGGCCACGCACGATCGTCTGCGCGGCGTGAAGGGCAGCTACCGATCTGCGATCGCTGCGCTCCACAACCTCCGCGCGGCGGGCATCAAGGTCTCCGTCAACACGCAGATCAACCGCCTCAGCATGCCGTTCCTCGGCGACGTGCTCGAGCTGCTCGGCGAGATGAACTGTCACAGCTGGCAGATCCAGCTCACGGTCGCGATGGGCCGCGCCGCCGACGAGCCCGAGGTGCTGCTCCAGCCCTACGACCTGCTCGAGCTCTTCCCGCTGCTCGCGAAGCTCAAGGAGCGCTGCGACGAGCTCAAGGTCCGCATGTGGCCGGGCAACAACCTCGGCTACTTCGGCCCGTACGAGAGCGTGCTCCGCGGGCAGATGCCGCGCGGTCACATGTACTCGTGCGGCGCGGGTCGCTCGACGCTCGGCATCGAGGCTGACGGCTCGATCAAGGGCTGTCCGTCTCTCCCCACCGAGGCGTGGGTCGGCGGCAACATCCGCGACCACTCTCTCGAAGAGATCTGGGAGAAGGGCGCGCCGCTCCGCTACACGCGTGATCGCACCGTCGACGATCTCTGGGGCTACTGCCGCACTTGCTACTACGCAGACGAGTGTCGCGCGGGGTGCACGTGGACGGGCTTCGTGCTGTTCGGCAAGCCCGGCAACAATCCCTACTGCCACCACCGCGCGCTCGAGCACCAGCGCGAGGGCAAGCGCGAGCGCGTCGTGAAGCTCGAGGACGCGCCGGGGCTGCCGTTCGATCACGGAAAATTCGACGTCGTCGTCGAGGACATCCCCGCTTCGGATCCCACTTCCGCCGAGTGATCCTCGTCAGGCATCCTTCGATCGCTGGAGACCGTCATGTCGCTTCGTCCTTGTGGTTCGTGTGGTCGTCACGTGCGCAGCAGCGAGAGCGCGTGCCCGTTCTGTCGCGCGTCGCTCGATCCCACGCCCACGCCGCCGAGCGCGCGCGTGGTGGGACGCCTGGGGCGCGCCGCGATCTTCGCGTTCGGCGCGGCCACGGCGGTGTGCACGATCCAAGGCTGCAGCTGCGGCGCGACACACGTGGTCGAAGACGCGGGGACGGTCGTCGACACGGGCGGTCCTGCGCCGATGTATGGCGGTGCGCCCGACGCGTTCAACCCCGCTGACGACGCGGGGAACGACGCAGGCAACATCTCGCCTCCGTACGGCACGCCTTCGGAGGACGCGGGCACCGACGCGGGCCTCTCCGCGATGTACGGCGGACCGCCGCAAGACGCCGGTGTCGACGCCGCCGACCCGGTGGCGCCTGCGTACGGCGGGCCACCTTCTCCGCCGGATGCAGGCAACGACGCGGGCGGCGGGATCGCGCCGCTCTACGGCGGCTCGCCCGGCAGCTGAACACTTTCGACTGGGAGACTTCGATGAGCTTGCGACCTTGTCAGGGCTGCGGACGCCACGTCCGCAACACGGAGACCACCTGTCCGTTCTGCGCGACGACGCTCGAGTCGGTGCCGGAGCGCGCTGCGGTGATCCTTCCTCGTGCAGGTCGCGCCGCGATCATGGTGTTCGGCGCGCTCGCGTCCGCCTCGAACGCGGGCTGTGACACGGCGGTCGCTGCGTACGGCGGACCGCCCGTGGACGCTGGTGTGGACGCGGCTGTCGCCAACGATGCCTTCGTCATGGGCGGCACCGACGCGGCGTATGGCGGCCCGCCGATCGACGCGGCGATGTCGAGCGACGATGCGTCGATGTCCGAGTCCGACACGGGCGGCGGCATGAACCTCTACGGCGGCCCGCCCACCGAGGATGCAGGCGGGCAGACGGACACGGGCGAGGGCGGTGCCGTGCCGCTCTATGGCGGCGCCGGAATCTGATCGCTGGCATCGGATCGATCACGGACGAACTTCGCGGGGGAGCACTCATGAGCTTGCGACCATGTGCCGGCTGCGGACGACACGTTCGCAACACGGAGAGCACGTGTCCTTTCTGCGCGACGACGCTCGAGGCCGTGCCCGAGCGCGCGCCCGTGGTGCTGCCTCGCGCGGGGCGCGCGGCGATCATGGCGTTCGGCGCGATCACCTCGGCGGGCGCGGTCGGTTGCCACGCCTTGTATGGCGGACCGCCGCGCGACGGAGGGCCAGGCTCTGACGCGGTGGTCGCCAACGACGCGTTCGAGATGGGCGGCACCGACGCTGCGTACGGGGGCCCGCCGATCGACGCGGCGACGCCAGCCGATGACGCGCCCGCCGCAGAGGCCGACACGGGCGGCGGCGGCACGCTCTATGGCGCTCCGCCGACCGACGCGGGCGATCAAGACGCGGGCAGTCCGGCCGCTGCGTACGGCGGCGCTGGTCTCTGATGAGCCTCCATCCGTGCGCGGGATGTGCACGACACGTCCGCGCGACGGAGCGCGAGTGTCCGTTCTGCGGCGGCGTCCTCGAAGCCATCGCAGAGCGCACTCCGGTCGTCGTTCCGCGTGCAGGCCGCGCTGCGATGATGCTGCTCGGTGTGGTCACGTCGATCGACGCGAGCGGCTGCATCGTCGGGGTGCCTGAGTACGGCGCGCCGCCGTTGGACGTCGGAGCGAGCCCAGACGCCGGTGACGATCGATGACGCGAGTCGCGGATTCCTGATCGACACCACGGCCGCGCGAGCGGTTCGAAAGGATCACGCCGCCGCGCGTCCGAGGATCAGGCGCGGGAGGCGCGGGTGAGGCGGTCGGCGATCGCGAGGCCGAGGCCGCGCGGATCGGGGAGCTCGACGACGATCACGTCGAGCCCTCGGCGGTCCAGGTCGCGAAGGGTCGCGTAGAGGTCGCGCGCGAGCGCCGTCGGATCGCTCGGTAGCTCGATCACCACGTCTGCGTTCGTGCGCGTCCGCGTGAGGCTCGCGACGCGCGCTCCTTCCGCGCGGGCGCGGTCGATCTCGCTCGCGATCGCGTCGCCGGCCGCGATCACCACGCGCGCGCGCGGCGCGTAGTGCGCGGCCATCATGCCGGGTGCGCGCGAAGGACCTTCCGTCGCGAGCGGGACGGGCGCGCCGAGCACCTCTTCGATCACCTCGCGCGCGATGCCGCCGACGCGGAGGATCGAAGGACCTGCGTCTTCCGACGCGCAGTCGACGATCGTCGACTCGAGGCCCACCTCGCACGGCCCTCCGTCGAGCACGCCCACGTCTTCGCCTGCGAGATCGGCGTGCACGTGGGCCGCCGTCGTCGGGCTCACCGAGCCGAAGCGGTTGGCCGACGGCGCGGCGATGCCTGCGTGTGCGTCTCCCCGCGCGGCGGAGAGCGCGTCGAGGAGCGCGACGGCGAGCGGGTGTCGCGGGACGCGCAGCCCCACCGTGTCACGTCCGCCCGTGACGGCGTCGCTCACGTGATCGGCGCGAGGAAGGATCAACGTGAGCGGTCCGGGCATCAGCACGTCCGCGAGGCGTCGCGCGAACGGCGGGATCGCGCGCGCCCAGCGCGCGAGCGCGTCGACGTGCGCGACGTGCACGATGAGCGGGTGCGTGCTCGGGCGGCCCTTCACGATGAAGATGCGGGCGACGGCGTCGGGCTGCTGCGCGTCCGCGCCGAGGCCGTACACGGTCTCCGTCGGGATCGCGACGAGCCCTCCGCGCGCGAGGATCTCTGCTCCGCGCGCGACGTCCACCGGGTGCGTCATCGCGCGCTCACTCCGCGACGGCGGGCGCGGGCGGGCGCGTCGAGGCAGCGCTGCCGCTGATCGGTCGGTCTCCGCTCTCGGCGCTCGCTGCGGGATCGGCCTCGGTCTGGGGCTCGGAGCCTGGCTCGGCGGACGTCGTGGACGTCTCGGTCTCTGCGACGCCTTCGCTGCTCTCCATCGACGGAGGGAACTGGCTCTTGCGACCGCCGCGACGCTTCGCCTCTTCGATCAGCGGAAGGATGTACGGGTAGCCGACCTGCATCGTGTCGAGCTCGGGATCGATCTGCGCGCACAGCCAGAACGACATCACCACCGCGCGCTCGAGATAGAACCAGCCGCTCGGGTACTCGACCGACTTCATCAGCTCGCGCAGCTCGTCGCGCGCGACCTCGGGATCGACGAGCTGCTCGAGCTCGCGCTGGTTCGCGCGCATCAGCGCGCCGGGCGTCCTGTCCTTGATGCGCAGGAGCTTCTGGAAGTAGCTCTGCACCGTCTTCTCCAGGAGCTCGCGGTTCGCTTCTTTCGACGCGAAGCCCATCTGGAAGAAGCCGTCGAGGAGGCGCGTGCCGTCTTCCTCCATGAGCCCGCCGATCACCTCGATCATGCCGTCGACCATCTGCTGCTCGACCTCGCTGATCGCGCCGAAGTCGAGGACGACGAGCTTGGGCCTTCGCGGGCTGCGTCCCGGCTGGACGAGGAAATTTCCGGGGTGCGGATCGGCGTGGAAGAAGCGATCGATGAAGATCTGCTTGTAGAAGCTCTCGACGAAGCGGATCGCGACCGCACGCGGCTCGATGTTCTGCGCCCTGATCTCGTCGATCTTGTTGATCTTCGTGCCGTCCATGAACGTCATGGTCAGCACGTCGCTCGACGACAGATCCGTCACCACGCTCGGGAAGAGCACGTCCTTCTCGCGCGCGAAGTTCTTCTGCATGCGCGCCATGCAGCGCGCCTCGTGCTCGTACTCGGTCTCGCGCCGCAGGAGGTCGAGCAGCGACTCGTAGACGCGCTCGAGACCCTTCACGGGCACGAACCACTGGTAGACCTCGACCGCGAGGTAGATGACCTTCACGTCGATCGCGATGACGTCGCGGATGCCCGGGTAGAGCACCTTGACGGCGACCTTCTTCGACTCGCCGCCAGGAGTCTCGGGGCGCAGCCAGGCGACGTGCACCTGGCCGAGCGACGCCGCCGCGAGCGGCACCTTCTCGAAGCGCTCGAAGCACTCGTGCGGGAGCCTCCCGAGGCTCTCGAAGAACGCGCGCTCGATCGCCTCGTAAGGCTGCGGCGGCACGGCGTCTTGGAGCTGCTCGAGCTCCTTCGTGAACGCGCGCGGCAGGAAGCCGCCCATGATCGAGAGGATCTGGCCGAGCTTGATGTACACGCCGCGCAGCTCGAGCATCCCGCCCAAGAGGCGCTTGGCGTTCCGCTGATCGAGGCGCTTTCGGCGCCGCTTCACCCACTCGGGCAGATCTTGGTACTCGCGGCCGGTGACCGGATCCTTCTCCCACCGCTCGACGAGCAACGTCAGCCCGTACTGCGCGAGGTAGCTGAAGAAGATCAGCCCGAACACCCAGAGCGCGCGCACGAGACGGACGAAGAGCGTCACACGTCTCCGCTCTGCACGGACCCTCGCGGGATGCCGGCCGCGGGGGTGCGCAGCGGGGGCGGCATCGAGATCCGCGGCTCGGGATCGCCACCTGCGGCGAGCTCCACGAGCTCCTCGTGATGTTGGTCGGCGTAGTACGCGAGGATGTGCATGGCGTCTGCGAGCTCGCTCTCGTCGAGCTGCGCGCTCGGGTACTCGACCGAGAGGACGACGTCGAGGTCGTCGTCGATCGAGAGCTTGGCCATCATGAGCACCTGGTTGAGGCTCATCATGCGCAGGTAGAGGCGGTGCGCGAGCTTCTCGTCCGCGGGCGACTTGAGGAACGGGATGATGGCGCAGAGCACGTAGCCGGCCGGCTCCACGCGCACGTGGAACGTCATCGGGCGTCCGCCCGCCATCAGCTGACCGCGGTAGGTCAGCTCGGCGATGCGACGCACCTCGTAGCCCTCGGTGGCCAAGACGTGCTTGATGCCGTCGTCGGTGAGCTGCACCCGGCTCATGAGGCCGCGACCGTAGCCGAAACCCTGGACAGGGGACAGACCGTTGACACCGCAAGGAGCCTGGTGTTACGCGGTCACGTCTTTGGCGGGCTGTGGCTCGCCGCATGAGGCGCCGCGCGGGCGACGAAGAGGTCTGTGATGAAGACGACGATCCAAGTCCTGGGGTTGGCTCTTGCGTTGGTGTCGGTCGGCTGCGGTGGTGGCCGCACGACCGCGTTCGACGAGGGCACGACGGCGTCCGACCAGCCGGTCACCGCGGAGGCGCAGAGCCGCCACGACGCGCTCGTCGCGCAGGGTGATGCGGCGTTCGCGAACCGCGGCGACGAGGCGCAGCTCCGCGCCGCCATCGACGCGTACACGCAGGCGACGGAGGCCGTGCCGAGCGCCTACGAGACCTACATCAAGCTCGCGCGCGCCCAGTACTTCCTCGCGAACGGTCACCTCGAGTTCGACGAGGCGCGCGCCGAGGAGTGCACGGCCACCTACCAGAGCGCGATCACCTCGGCCGAGCGCGGCATCGCGGCGCTCTCGCCTCAGTTCGCGGAGCAGTTCCGCTCGACGGGACAGTTCTCGACGGGCCTGGCCGGCCTCGATCAGCGCGCCGTCGGCCTCGTCTACTGGCGCAGCTCCGCGCTCGGACGCTGGGCGCGCCGCGACGGCTTCGCGACCGTGCTCGCCTACAAGGACGAGATCCGCGCCTCGATGACGCGCTGTCTCGAGCTCGATCGCGAGTACTTCTTCGGCGGCCCCGATCGCTACTTCGGCGCCTTCTTCGCGATCGCCCCGACCTACGCCGGCGGTGACCTCGAGCGCTCGCGGCAGCACTTCGACTACTCGATCTCGCGCTTCCCCGGCTACTTCGGCACGCACGTGCTCTACGCCACCGAGTACGCCGTGAAGACTCAGGATCGCGCGCTCTTCACGCGCGAGCTCCAGTGGGTGCTCGACAACGATCCGAACATGCTGCCGGACGTCGCGCCCGAGAACGTCGTCGACCAGCGCAAGGCGCGCGAGGCGCTCGAGCGCGCGGACGAGCTGTTCGAGTGAGCTGCGGCCCCGAGCCGCTCGCTGTTGGTCAGTGAATCCACTCCCGCCTCGTCGCGTCAGGAGCCCGTCATGAAGTCCGCGCACTCGAACTCTGCCCACCGGCACCTCGCCTTGGCGCTCACCGGCCTGTCGATGTTCCTCTCGCTGCTCTTCGTCGCTGGCGAAGTGCCCGCGGTGGACGCGCAGGCCACCCCCGCTCCGGCCACCCTCCGCATCGGAACGGTCGCGCCGGAAGGGACACCTTGGGAGAAGCAGCTCCGCGGCCTCCGCTCGCACATCGAGCGCGAGAGCGGCGGTCGCGTGAAGGTGCGCCTCTTCATGGGCGGCTCGCTCGGCGGCGAGAAGGCGCTCGTGCGCCGCGTGTCGCAGGGCACGCTCGAGTGCTTCGCGGGCTCGACGGCGGCGCTCGGCTCCGTGGTGCCCGAGCTCAACGTCATCGAGACGCCCTACCTCTTCGACGACGTCGCCAGCGCCGACCGCGCGCTCGACGGCCCGGGCCTGCCGATCGTGCGGAGCGCGCTGACCGAGCACGGCTTCTCGTTCGGCATCTGGGCCGAGAACGGCTTCCGCTCGTGGTTCACGCGCGAGCGCGCGATCCGCACGCCGGCCGATCTGCGCGGCCTCCGCATGCGCTCGCAGGAGTCGTCCGTGCACCTCGAGACGTACCGAGCGTTCGGTGCGTCGCCGAACCCGATCGACGTGACGAACGTGCTGACCAGCCTGCAGACCGGTGCGGTCGACGGCTTCGACAACACGCCGCTCTTCGCGTTCGCGACGTCTTGGTACCAGGCCGCGCACCACCTCAACCTGAGCCAGCACAGCTACCAGCCCGGCATCGTCGTGTACTCGACGCAGTGGCTGAGCGCGCAGCCGGCCGACATCCAGCAGATGCTCACGAACCTGCCCGCGAGCATCACGGCCGACGGTCGTCAGGGTGTGCGCCGCATGGATCCGATCCTCATCCAGAACCTCGAGCGCGCGGGCGTCAGCGTGCACCGACCGACGGCGGCCGAGCGCCAGCAGTTCGCCGCGATCGGCCGTCCGCTCCAGGACCGCATGGCGGGCAGCTCGGGCACGCACGGCCGCGACCTCCTCCGCGCGCTGCGCGGCAGGTAGCCGCGGTCACCTCCCATCCTCACGCGAGGGCCCGCTTCGGCGGGCCTTCGTCGTTTCCGTCGGTCGCGTCCCGTCAGGCCTCGAGCTGGCGTCACACGAAGAGGCCGACGACGGCGAGCGCGAGCGCCACGAAGAGCGTGCCGCGCGTCGCGCGCTCGCAGCGCTCGGGGCCGAGCTTGGTGCGCACGTGCTCGCCGAGGTGGTTGCCCGACACGAGGAAGATCGCGAGCACGACCGACGTGCCGAGCGCCGCACCGCCGAGCAGGCCCGAGATGCCGTAGCCGGCCATGCGCCCGACGTGCAGGAGCACCGCGATGAAGCTCGCGGTCGCGATGAGCGCTTCGCCCGAGAGGCCGCCCGCGACGAGCAGCGGCGCGACCATCACGCCCGCGCCCGACGTCGCCGCCACGGTGCCGGCGCCGAACGCGACGGGCACCATCCACGTGGGGCTCGGGCGCAGCTCGAGGTGGCCGTAGGTACGCGCGAGCGCGAGGACGTTCACGAGCACGAGCAGGAACGCGAGCGCGGTCTCGGGCATCGCGACGCTGACCACGCCGCCGACGATCGCGCCGGGGAGGGCGCCGATCGCGAACTGCTTGGCGACCGTGCGGTCGATGTGCTGCCGGTGCCGCGTCGTCCGGTGGATGTTGCCGATGAGCAGCGCCGGGGCCGTCGTCGCGAGCGCGACGTGAGGACCGACGAAGAGCGAGAGCACGGCGACGAGCGCGATGCCGCCGCCCATGCCGGTGACCGTCGAGAGCGAGCCTGCCGCGAGCCCACCGATCGCGAGGCCGACGAAGGAGAGGAGGTCCATGAACGGCCAAGCTGAGGCCGGGCCGGCTTCGGTGCCCATCGATGGATGAGCACAGAACGATAACGTGGAGCTATGATGGCCTCCGAGCCAGGAGCGACTCGTGATCGACGTCTTCCGCTACTTCGTCGCGATCGCGCGGCACGGCACGCTGACGGCCGCGGCGCGTGAGGTGGGGATCTCGCAGCCCGCGCTCACGACGGCGCTCCGCCGCCTCGAGGCGCAGCTCGAGACCACGCTCTTCGTCCGCGGCCGACGTGGCGCGGAGCTGACCGCGAGCGGTCGCGCGCTCCTGCCGCACGCCGAGCGCGCGATCGGGGCGGTGGAGACGGGCCTCCGCGCCGTGCGCGAGGTGGAGGGTCTCTCTCGCGGCGAGGTGCGCGTCGCAGCGGGCGCGACGGTGTGCACATACGTCCTGCCGCCGGTCATCGCGTCGTTCCGCAAGAAGCACCCGGGCATCCGGTTCGCCGTCACCGAGAGCACCCAGGACGAGGCCATGGACGCGCTCGAGCGCGGAGAGGTCGACCTCGCGGTCCTCGGCTCGCGACAAGGCGAGGCGCTGCGGGTCGACGAGCTGATCGTCGTCGCGAGCCCGAAGCTCGAGGTGAGCGCCGAGACGCCGGTGGTCGCGTTCCGCGCGGGCGGCAGCACGCGGCAGCTGTCCGACCGCTACCTCGCGTCGCGCGAGATCGCGATGGAGCTCGGGAGCGTGGGCGCGGTGCTCGCGAACGTGGAGGCGGGCGTGGGCGTGGCGCTCGTGAGCCGCGTCGCGGCGGCGCGCGGCCTCGCGCGCGGGACGTTGGTCGAGGTGCCCGATCCGCGCATGCCCGTGGTGCGCACGCTGCGGCTGACCCATCGCGGCAGACACCTGCTCTCGCCGGCGGCGGCCGCGTTTCGTCGCGCGCTGCTCGCGGCGCGCACCACGGATGCCTCACGCACGACCGACGAGCGCGGCGTCAGTGGCGGATCGGATCGCGGTAGGCGCGCGTGACGTGCGTGTCGCCCTCCGCGCAGGCGGGCGGCGACCCTTCGGCGGCGCACACCTGCACGCGCGCCTCGTAGTGCGAGCGCTGGCGCTCTCCGTGGAAGTCGCCGACGAAGACGACGAGGCGCACCGAGCCGTGCGCCGGCACCGAGAAGGTCGGCCCCGTCGCGCGCTCGTCGTCGATCTCGAAGCCAGAGACCTCGAGCGCGGCGAGCGCGCCTCCCTCGAGCCGCTCGCGCACCGCGCCCAACACGAGGCGCGCGGTCGCGTTGCCGTCGTTGTGTACGGTCACCCACACCGTCATCGGGTGACCAGACGCCGTCACGCTCGACGGGAACGCCTCGACCCGGATCTGCGCGGAGACGCTCGACGTCGCCCCCAGCGTCACCCCGAGCGTTGCGACGAGCATGAAGACGGCTGCGCGGACTCGCATGCCCACAGGGTCGCGCGAACCACTCGAAAAATCGATGCGGAGCCGGCATGATCCACGCGACATGAGCGGCACCCCGGAGCCGATCGCGCAAGGCGAGCTCGCCAAGACGCCCTTCGCGCACGTTCTTCTCCACGTCCATCACAAGCAGATGAGCGGCACGCTCGTGCTGTGGCCGACGACGGAGGGCGCGAAGGGACAAGATCGCATCCTCTTCGAAGAGGGCTGGCCGGTGGCGGGCAGGCTCGTCGACAAGGCGGCCGCGCTCGACCGCGGCATGCTGCCGCTCTTCGCGCGCAGAGAAGGGCCCTACGCGTTCTACGAGGCCGACCTCGTGGGCGAGGCGACCCTGCGAGGGCGCGTCGATCCGCTCATGGTGCTCGCTGCGTCCTTGCGCGGCAGCACGCGCGACGACGTCGTCGAGGGCTACCTCGCCAACCTCGGCGCCGACGCGACCGTGCGCTTCAAGGTCGGCGTCGACGTGAAGCGCTACGCGCTCCAGCCCAAGGAGGGCGGGTTCGTCGACGTGATCCGCGCCGCGCCCGTCGAGGTGTCGGAGCTGCTGACGCAGTGCGAGCTCGGCCCGATGATGGCCAAGCGCCTCATCTATCTCCTCTTCATCACGCGGGCGCTCGAGCGTGTCGATCCGCGCGTGTCCATGCCGTCGCCGATGCCTGCGGGTGCGCGCGCGTCCGTGCCGTCGCGTCCGGTCGTCGTCCCTACGGCCGCTGCCGCGGGCGCACCCTTCGATCTCCCGCTGCCCGACATGCCGCTCCCCGAGGCGCCCGCCGTTGCGTCGGCGCCCACCTCGCGTGCGTCGGCGCCTGGCGCGTCGGTGTCCGTGCCCTCGGTGCCGGTGCCCTCGGTGCCTCCCGCGTCCGCGCGCGAGAGCATGCCGTCGCCGACGGCGAGCATGTCGGGGGCTCCGCGTCCCAACCGCAGCATGCAGGCCGACCGCGCTGGCGCGGCGCGCTTCCAGGCGGTGACGCCGGTGCCGCCCCCTGCGCCCGCAGGCCTGTCGGCAGACGGCGCGGCGTTCTGGACGGACGTGATCGCGCGCTGCAAGGCCATCGATCAACAGAACTACTACGACATGCTCGGCGTCACGCGTGACGTGGGCGCAGAGGGCATCCGCAAGGCGTACTTCGCGCTCGCGAAGCGTTGGCATCCGGACCGCGCGATCGGAGAGCTCGCGCCGCTGCGGCCGTTCGTGGAGACGGTGTTCTCGATGTTCACCGCCGCGCAGGAGACGCTCGCCGACGAGAAGAAGCGAACGGCCTACCTCCGCACGGTGCAGGACGGCGGCGGCACGCCCGAGGCCGATCGCAAGCTCGAGGCGATCCTCTGGGCCGCGAAGGAGCATCAGAAGGCCGAGGTGCTCATCCGTCAGCGCAACTTCGAGGGCGCCGCGGCCCTGCTCTCGAGCGCGATCGAGCTCGTGCCGGAGGAGCCGGATCTGCTCGCGACGTGGGGCTGGAGCGTGTTCAACCTGCCGAACAGTGATGGGCGGATCGGCGAGATGTTGACCGCCATCGATCGCGCGCTCGCCATCGAGCCGAAGCACGATCGCGCGCAGTACTACAAGGGCATGGTGCAGCAGCGCGCTGGCAAGAGCGCCGAGGCTCTCGCGAGCTTCAAGAAGGCGCTCGAGCTGAACAAGAAGAACGCCGACGCGGCGCGCGAGGTGCGGCTCGCAGAGAGCCGACAAGGCAAGTCTGGGTCGACGGGCAAGAACCCCGCGAGCCCCGCGGTACCCGGTGAGAAGAAGGCCGAAGGCGGCCTGCTCTCGAAGCTCTTCGGCTCGTCCAAGAAGACCTGAGCGGTCACGCGGGGAGGAGCAGCGTCGCGACGAGCCCGCCGTCGCGCGGAGACTCGAACGTCATCGTTCCGTCGTGCGCGCGCGCGATGCCGCGCGCGATCGAGAGGCCGAGGCCGCGCCCGCCCGTGCTGCGGGTGCGCGAGTCGTCGATGCGATGGAGCGGCTCGCCGAGGCGGTCGAGGTGCTCCGCGGGAACGCCCGGACCTTCGTCACGCACCTCGATCGCGATGCGCTGCTCGCGACGCGAGAGCGAGACCCGTACGTGCGAGCCCTCCGGCGTGTGACGGAGCGCGTTGTCGAGGAGGATGCGCAGCACCTGCCCCACGCGTTGCGCGTCCACGCTCAGGGCGAGACCCGGCTCCGCGCTCAGCACGAGCGTGACGTCGCGCTCCGCGGCGCGCGGCTCGAACGACGCGCACTCGTTCTTCGCGAGCTCGCCCAGGTCGACGTCGCTTCGCGACAGAGGCAGACCCTCGAAGTCGAGCCGCGAGAGCGTCGCCAGATCTTCTGCGAGCGCCTCGAGCGCGCGCGCTTGCGTGAACGCGATCTCGACGTAGCGGCGTCGGGTCTCGGGATCGGCCTCGATCTCGGGCATGCGGAGGGACTCGAGGTAGCCGAGCACGCTCGTGAGCGGCGTCGCGATCTCGTGCGTGAAGGCCGCGAAGAGGCGGCTCCGCTCCGCCTCCATGCGGCTCCGGTGGGCCTCCGCGCGGCGTAGCTCTTCGAGGCGCTGCGCGAGCGAGTCCGCCATGCGGTTGAAGTCCGAGACGACGCGACCGACCTCGTCGTCCGACCGCACGGGCAGCCGCACGGAGAGATCGCCGTCGGCCATGCGGTGCACGACGGACTCGATCTCGCTCAGGCCCCTCCGCGCGCGTCGTGTGAGCCAGACCGTGAGGAGCAGGGTGAAGAGCACCTCGCCCGTGGCGAGCGCGACGAGCAGGTAGACACGCCCGCGCGCGACCTGCTGCACGGTGTTCTCTTCGAAGAGACCGAGGAACGCGGGGTGGCCCGGGTCGCGGTCGTCGCTTCGATCGAGCGTCGCGATCGCTGCGGTCGCCACGTCGGGGCTGCCGCGCAGGATCAGCGCGCGACCGCGACGCTCCTCTGCGGCGTCTCGCATCGCTCGCGTGAGCTCGCGATCGACGTCGACGTCGTCGCGCGTCGAGTGGAGCAGGCGCCCGTCCGCGTCGTAGAGGGCGATGGCGAACCCGCGCAGCGGCGCGAGCCGATCGAGGCGCGCCACGACGCTCTCCTCGGCGTCGCCGGGCTCCGCCGCGAGGCGCGCGAGCGCGATGCCCTCTTCGACGAGATCGGCGCGCAAGACCGAGAGGTGGCTGCGGAACGAGGTGATCGCGACGACGAGGAGCACCGCGGCCTGCACGATCACGAGCGCCGCCACCGTCGCCCCGACGCGACCGACGATCGAGCCGCGCGTCACGCGTCCTCGAAGCGGTAGCCGACGCCGTGCACCGTGGCGATCGGGTCGCGCGCCAGGCCGGCGGCCTCGAGCTTCTTGCGCACGCGCGTCACGTGGCTGTCCACGGTGCGCGCGTAGCCGGCGTGCGAGTAGCCCCAGACCTCGACGAGCAGGCGCTCGCGGTCGAGCACGACGCCTCGGTGCGACGCGAGGTGGACGAGGAGGTCGTGCTCCTTGGGCGTGAGGTGCACCTCGCGATCATCGACGTGCACGGTGCGCGCGCGCGTGTCGATCTGGAGGCCGGACGCGCGCGGAGGCGCGGCGGGTGTGCGTCCTGCGAGGGCGAGCAGGGCCTCGATGCGTCGCACCAGCTCACCCACGCCGAAGGGCTTGCGCACGTAGTCGTCGGCGCCGGCCTCGAACCCCGCGACGGCGTCGGCCTCGTCGCGCTTGGCCGTGAGCACCAGCACCACGGGCTGTCGAGGGAGCGACGCGCGTCGCAGCGTCGCGCACACCTCGAGGCCGGTGCGGTGCGGCAGCATCACGTCGAGCACGACGAGGTCGGGCAACGCCACCGCGCGCACGTCGGGCGAGGTCGCCGACAACCCGAGCCGATCGAGCGCTTCGTCGCCGTCGACGGCGATCGTGACGGTGTGCCCGCGTCGCGCGAGGTGATCGGCGAGGAGGCCCGCGATCGGCGCTTCGTCGTCCACCACGAGGATGCTCGCCATCCCGAAGACGATGGCAGATCCAGGCCCGGATCCGGAGCCCTCCATGATTTGTGCACAACCCGCCGCGAGGCCCTCGGATACGCTCGTTCGCGATGACGAAGGCCCCGAGCGTGCGTCCGGTGACCCCACTCCTCCTGCGATCCGCGTGCGTGAGCGCCGCGATCTCCGCCGTCTCTGCGCTGCTCGTCGCCGGCTGTCCGACCACCAACGCCACGCCCGATGCGCCCGTCGCGCCGGACGCGTTCGTGGCCGAGGTGAGCGACGCGCCTTCGCCTTCGGTCGACGCGCCCAGCTGCGATCTCACCCCGATCCCCGCTCCGCTGCCGATGCTCGAGAGCGCGTTCTTCGTCGAGAGCGCCACCGTCATGCCCCCCGTCCCCGCGAGTGACGGCGATCCGACGGGCACGTGGCTCTTCGATCACGTGTCGTTCTACGTGAACGCCGAGGCCGGCATGAACTTCGATCCCTCGATGTCGAGCGTCGACGGCACGGCGTGGCTCGCGTTCGACGGAACCGAGGTGCGTCTCGAGATGCGCTTCGTGGTGCTGCTCGCCGACACGCTGGCGGGCGACATCACGCGGGCCACCGAGACGCGCATCCGCGGCACCTACGAGATGGTGGGCGAAGAGCTCGTGTTCACGCCGAGCTGCGTTCAGGCCGCGATGATGACGGGCGCGACGCCGAGCTTCGACTTCGGCGTCGAAGGCGACCGCGGCACGATGGTGATCCAGACGATGGGCATGTTCGGCACGACGACCATCGTGCTCGAGGGATCCCGGAGCTGATGAACGCGCGCGAGCTCGGCTCGCGCTCTCGCGGAGGACGTATGACGAAGCAGACGGCAGGGACGCTCGAACGGCGCGCGACGACCTCGGTGGCGCTGGTGCTGTCGGTGTCGGGCCTCGCGCTCGCTGCGGGCTGCCAGGGCGCGAGCGAAGCGCGGACGGTGCCGCAGGAGGTCGCCGACGTGATCGCCGCGAATTGCATCGACTGCCACTCCGCGTCGCCCGTGTCGGGCGCACCGATGTCGCTCGCCACCTACGACGCGTTCCACGCGGCCGCGATCACGCAGCCTGCGCTCAGCGTCTACGAGCTGATGGGCACCCGCATCCACGACACCGTGCGGCCGATGCCTCCGACGATCCCGCTCTCGAGCGAAGACATGGCGGTCCTCGATGGCTGGATCGCGAGCGGCGCGCCGCCGGGACCGGGCCCCGCGCTCATCGAGTCGATGACGACGCCGGTCGGCCCCGAGCACCTGCCCTGCGAGGTCACGCACGAGTTCCGCGCACACGCCGATCAGGATCTCGCGACCCCGTTCCGCCTCGCGCCGGGCGCGGGCAACGGCGGCAACCAGACGCTCTGCTTCGTCTACGCCTCGCCCTTCACCGAGACCGAGCAGGGCACGGCGTTCGCGCCGATCATCGGCGACGACCGTGTCGTCCATCACTGGATCATCTTCGCGTCGGACACGCTCCCCACGGGCGTGGAGGTCGGCGACGTCTACGACTGCGGCGCGCAGGGCATGCCCACGGGCGCGACGTTCCTCACCGGCTGGGCGCCGGGCGGCCAGAACACCGTGCTGCCCGAGTCGCTCGGCCGACAGGTGCCGGGCCCCGGCGAGTACGTGCTGCTCCAGGTGCACTACTGGAACGTGCGCAACTTCGCGGACGTGAGCGACACGAGCGGCGTGGCGATGTGCAGCACGCAGACGCCGCGCGCGAACGAGATCGGCACCGCGACGCTCGGCTCGCTGAACATCGCGATCCCGCCGCGCGCCAACGATCACGAGGTCGTCGGCACGTGCACGCCTGCGATCACCGCGCCCGTCACGATCGTCGGCTCGGGGCCGCACATGCACGAGCGCGGCGTGAGCCTGCGGACCGAGGTGCTGCGACAGGGACGCGAGGATCGAATCGAGATGCTCGTCGACGTCTCGCGCTGGGACTTCCAGTCGCAGACGTCGTACCCGGCGCCCGGGGGCACGCTCGTGATCCAGCCCGGCGACATGCTCCGCACGACGTGCGTCTACGACAACATGGGCGACGACACGGTCACGTTCGGCGAGCGCACCGAAGACGAGATGTGCTTCAACTTCGTCTCCGCGTTCCCCGCGGGCGCGATGGCCACCGAGCGAGGTCGCGCGCGCGGCCTCTGCATCGACTGACGTACACAGATCGCCCACACACGACGGCGATCTCATCGATCACAATCGGACGATGAACCAACATCGCGTGTCGAGCTCGGGTGTCGTCTGGGTGTGCTTGGCCGTGTCGCTGGCGATCGGCTGTCGCGAAGAGAACGCGGGCGAGGCGCTCGACACCGCGACGTTCGATCGCGGCGCGTCGAGCAGCGTCGAGGTCCTCGAGGCGTTGGCTGTGAGCGACGCGCTCTTCGCGTTCGATCCCACGCTCGACCCGCGCATGAGCGCGGAGGCGAACGCGATGGCGATCGCCGCGCACGTCGAGGCCGGCATGGACGGCTGCGCGAGCGCCGAGGTGACCGGGACGTCGGTGACCGTCAGCTTCGCGAGCGGCTGCGTGCTGCGCACGGGCCTCACGGCGGCTGGCTCGGTCAGCGTGGTCGTCGGCCGCACGGGCGCGAACCTCGACGTCGACGTGACGTTCGACGCGCTCGCCCTAGGCAGTCATGCGCTCGACGGCACCGCGTCGTTCCGCACGACCGACGGCTCGACGCTCGACGTGGTGCTCCTGCTCACCGGCGCGTCGGGCTCGGTGAGCACGGACCTCACCGTGGTGGGCACGAGCGGCGCGATGGAGATCGACGGAACCGCGACCGTGACCCGCGAAGGCACGACGACGACGCTCGCGTTCGGATCCATCGTGTGGGCGCTCGGTGACTGCTACCCGAGCTCCGGCTCGATGACCGTCTCGTCGGGCCGTGTCTCGCAGTCGGTCGCGTTCACGAGCGCAACTCCGTCGACCGGCACGGTGTCGATCACGCAAGGCCGCACGACGCGCGACGCGACGCTCCCGAGCTACGGCACGTGCCCCATGGGCGCGTGAGCGACGTCATCGGATCGCGTCGGCGAGCCGAGCCTGGACGAGCGGGTCGAGGCGCGTGATCGAGCGCTTCGCGCGGCTCGTCCAGCCGCGCCCTCGGCGGTCGAGCTGGCTCCACGCCTCGCGCACGTCTCGGGGTCGATCGGTGAGGAGCAGACGCAGGAGCGCCTCGGACTGGAGCAGATCCTTCCGCGCTTGGGTCGAGAACAGCGCGGGCCGAACCTCCGCGACGATCAGCTTGTGGAGCGCGAAGCGCGCAGGGTCGGGCACGTTCACCAGCGCCCCCGCGCCGCCGACCACCGCGCCGGGCGCGGTCTCCTCCACGAGGTAGTCGAGGTACTTGAGAGGCAGCGCGGCGGTCCCCAGCGTCGGGAGATCGACGGGCGCGTCCGAGCGGGTGCGCTGAGGCGTGAGGAAGTCGAGTCGGAGCTGAGTGCCATGCACCTTGAACGAGGTGGACGGCTGGCGTCGGTCGAAGCCGGGAATGGCCCAGAGCTGCACGCCGAAGGCCGGCTCCTTCTCCATGCGTGCGATGGGTCGAGCGTCCTCCTCGTCGAGCGCGACCATGATCCGCGGGTCGTGAACGAGGTCGATGTCGGCCGTACGCAGCGTCGCGAGCGATGCGCTCATGCCGAGCGCGTTCGAGAGCACGGTGAACGCGTGCGTGCCGACGAGGACGCCTCCGACGGCGAAGACGCGCTGTCGCGCCAGCGTCTCGAGCACTTTCTGCTCGGCGGCCGTAGGGCCGGCGCACCCACCCGCGCGCGCGACGCGAACGAGCACGGTGCGGGCTTCGTCGCCCTGGACGCGCGACCTCGCGTGACGTGTGATCTCGTCGGCCTGCGCGCGGACGGCTGGCGTGTCGGAGCCCAGGTAGGTCTGGCGCATGGAGCCCATCGCGCGCTCCTGGAGGTAGAGGTACTTCCGCCCGCCGATCAGCTTCTCGACGACCGTGCCACCGACCTCGCCGTTGCCCGGGCGCTCCTCGGCAGATCGATCCGCAAGCAGCGCGCGCACGAGCTCTGCGTAGGCGGTCTGTGCTTCGAGCGGGAGGCGTGCGACGGCGAGCATCGCGACATTATACGTCGCGATGGTGAGCGCGACGTATAAGAGGGTCGTCAGAGGCGGTCGCGGCGCTTGCGGAGGCCGTCGGCGACGGGGCCTTCGCCGATCCAGCCGAGCAGCGTGTCGATGATGCCGCGCGCCGTGTCGCGTGCTCCCGCGCGCTCGGCGAGGTCGAGGGCGGCGCGCAGCGTGGCCGCGTCGCGCTCGTCTTTGCCGAGCGCGGCGAGCACCGCGGCGGCCTCGTCGAGGCGACCTTCTGCGCGGAGGCGATCGGCGTGGCGGCGTGGCTCTTCGGGCACGGCAGGCTCGAGCGGGAGCTCGTCGAGATCTGCCCGCTCGGGGCGCATGCGAACGAGCGCCGCGTGGAGGGCTCTGGCGCGCGTGGCGGCGCCTCGCTCGAGCGCCCAGCCGAGCAGCTCCTCGAGCGCCCCGACCAGCTCGGCGCTCTCGCCGCCGTCCGCCGCGAGGGCGCCCAGGACGAGCTGCTCGATGCGGCCCGCGAGCTCGACGAGATCGGCGCGGCGGATCGCGCCGACGAGCGCGACCGCGTCGTGCGGCGTCACGGCCTCGCGCGCGGAGAGCGCGCGCTCGAGCCGTACACCAGCGCCCTCGTCGAGCGAGAGCGCGTGCGCGAGCGCGCCGGCACGGATCCACGCGCGCCGTGCGTCCGCGCTGCGCCCCGCTTCGGCCGACAGCTCGGCCGCGCGATCCCAGCTCTCGAGCGCAGACAGACGATCGCCACGTCGCTCGTCGCGCGCGGCGACGAGCACGGCGGTCTCGGCGTCGTTGCGCTGGCGGAGGCGTAGCCACGCGCGATCGGCGAGCTCGGGGCGCTCGATCGCCTCGAGCGCGAGCGCGAGCGCGGCGCTCGTGTCTTCGGGCAAGAGCTCGTCGAGCGCCGCGGCGGATCCGGCGCCGGGCAGGCCCGCGGCCGCGAGCTCGAGCGCTGATCCCACGAGGGTCTCGACGCCGAGCGCGGGCAGGAGATCTTCGACGATCGCGCGCGGGATCTCGCCCTCCGCCAGCTCGACGGCGCGGCGCGCGAGCGGCGCGGCCCAGCGCTCGACGTCGCGCGACTGAGGACCCGATGGCAGACGCGAGATGCGCGTGGCGGCATGTCGCGCCAGCCATCGCGCCCGCGGCGCATCGCCTCTCCGGGCCTCTTCGGCGAGGCGGACCAAGAGCGCGCTCGCGAGCGCGTCGGACGGCTCGCGATCGAGCCACGCGCGCACCGCGCGCTCGAGCTGCTCACGCGAGACTCCATCGTCGATCACGGCGGCGCGCGCACGGGCGAGCGACGCGAGCAGCGTGGGGCTCCCCTCGGTCTCCTCCGTCTCGCGTGCCTCGCCCGCGCGCGACTCGAGCGCGCACGCGGCGCGCAGCTCGGCGCGGCTCGAGTCGTCGAGGCGCGCACGCACCTTGGTGAGCTCGTGCCTCGCAGCGTCGAGGTCGCCATCGGCGAGAGCCTTGGTGACCCCCGCGACGAGCCGCGCTTCGGCGTGCACGCGCTCGAGGTGATCGAGCGTCGCGGGGCTCGCGAGCCCTCCGCTCGACGAGCTCGAGCTGCCGGTCAGAGACATCGAGGTCGCGCTCGCGCCGACCGCCACGCGCAGCACCGCACGTCCGCGACCGTCGACGACGACGGCCGGCGCGCCGAGCGCCACGCCTCGGATGCCGGGCACACGCATGCCGAGCGGCAAGAGGCCCTCGGCGAGCAGGTGACGGATCGGACGCTCGAGCACGATCGCGCCCGCGTCGTGGTCGAGCTTGGCGGGGAGGGACGCGAGCGCGTCGAGCAGATCGGCGAGCGCGGTGGAGCTGCGTCGCTCGCTCGCGCGGAGATCGCGGATCACGAGGAGCAGATCGCCGTCGCGCCAGCGCGGAGAGACGTCGAACGCGAGCACGCGCGGGCCCTCGCGCATCGCCACGCGCACGCCGCGACCGTGTGGAAGCGCGCCCTCGAGCGTGACCGTCGGCCCGACGACGAGGCTCGAGAGCGCCTCGACGTCCACCTCGATCACGGCCGACACGAGCTCGGTGCGCTGGGTGCGGAGCGAGCTCCAGCCGCCTCGCACGCGGACCCCGCCACGCACCGGACCGAGATCGAGATCGAGCTCGACGATCCGACCGATCGCGCGGTTGCCGCCGCGACGATCCTCGGCCGAGAGCTCGAACGGACGCGACAGGACGAGGTGACCTCGGCCTCGCTCGAAGCGCAGTGAAAAGGCCGGTGTGGAGGTTTCCGCGCGTTCCACCGAGAGCATCGCGCGCGAGCCTAACACGCAGCGATCAGGCACGTCCGCGGGTCCTGCAACGGCGATCGCTCAGGTCGGACGAAGGACGAGGATCGCGTCGTCGAGCTCGTAGCTCGCGCGCTGGGCATCGCCGCTCGAGACGTAGGGCGTGCGTGTCCACGACACGAGGCCGAGCCCCCGCGGCACGAGCACGCGATCGAGCAGCGACGCGAGCGAGCTCTCGAAGTCGTCGCCCTCGACGCCGAGCCACTCGTCGGGATCCGACGTGCCGCCTGCGCGGTGTACGTGCGCGCGGAGCGGCAGCGGCGTGGCGAGCACGAGGTGGCCGCCCGGGCTCACGAGGCGGATCGCGCGATCGATCAGCGTGACGGGCCGCTCGGTGCGGTCGATCACGTTGAGGAGCGCGACGACGTCGAAGCGCGCAGCGTCGGGCCAGGGCACCCGACCGAGATCGAGCGTGCGGCAGTCGATGCCCTTGTCTCTCGCGCGCTTGGCCGTGCCCTCCGAGGTCTCGGTCGCGACGCTCGACGCGAAGAGGCGCGCGAGCTCGACGTGCACCTCACCGGTGCCGGCGCCGATGTCCAAGAGCGTCTTGCGCGGCTCAGTCGGGAGCAGGCGATCGAAGCCCGCGGTGTCGAGGAGCGCCAAGCGGTACGCGTCGAGCCACGCGCTCGCGTCGTAGTGGCTCGCGACCTTTCGCATCGCGCGCAGGGCCATCGCGCGCACGCCGTCGAGGCGATGCGCCTCGGCGGCCGCGATGAGCGCGTCTGGCCGCGGGACGGCGACGTGCGCTGCGCGCAGGCTCGGAGAGAGCGAGACGCTCAACGCACGCTCGACGCTCGGGGCATGCTCGACGGGACGCTCAGCCGAACATCTGCGTGGCGATGCGCACGACCCACGCCGTGAGCGAGAGGAGCGAGAGGCCGATCGCGAACTTCTCGGCGTGGATGCGGTCGAGCGTCGCGACGACGGGCCAGCCGCGCACGAACCCGATCGCCGCCAGCGGGATGAACGCGACCGTGCACGAGAAGAGCGCGATGCCGAACGGGTTCGCGTGCCACGCGCCGATCAGCTGGAGGCGCACCATGTGGGCGAACGCGGTGGTGAGGCCGCAGCCGGGACACGGGTAGCCGGAGAAGAGGAGGAAGCCACACGGCGGCAGACCGAGCTGCGTGTGCGTGCCGTGCCCGAGCGGCGCGGGCGTGAGCATCGCTGCCGTGACCACGACGGCCACCGGGATCGCGAAGAGCACCGCCCAGATCAGCCGCGACAGGATCGCGGGCCGCGAGGACCAGGGCGCCGTCGGGAGCGCAGGTGCGACGGCGACGTGCGCCGGAGCCGCGGAGGCGTTCTGCATGACGCCGAGCCTGGGACGCCGGGCCAGGTCCGGTCAAGGCGCTCGCTGACGTGGTCGGAGGTGCGGTGGGGCGCGCGTGCCGGCCCAGGCGGCCCCGTGTAGACTCGCCGCTCCTTCTGTCGTCGAGGCGCCCGCGCCGTACCGGGTCGGCTCGCCCCCAACGCGCTCAGCGGCGCGGAGGAGCCCCGTGACTCCGCTTCTTCCTTCTTCGTGCTCCGTGGTGAAGACGTCCGACGCGAGGCTCACGCCGCGGGGGCTCTCGGCGACGCTGGCGGCCATCGTCTCCGGCGCCATCGCGGTGGGGATCGCGGGCTGCAGCGGGCCTGGATCGCCCGACGCGTCCGGGCCTCCCGATGCGTTCGGGCCCGACGTGCGCGGCCTCGGGTTCGACGCCGGGCCTCCGTGCGAGTCGGCCGACGACTGCGACGACGACATCGACTGCACGACGGACCTGTGCGGCGAAGAAGGCCTCTGCCTCCATCAGCCCGACTCCGCGGCGTGCGACGACGACACGTTCTGCAACGGCCAGGAGATCTGCGACACGCGCCGCGGCTGCGTCGCGGGCCCGCGCGAGACGTGCGACGACGGCGACGTCTGCACCGTCGATCGCTGCAACGAAGAGATGAAGACGTGCGACCGCGAGACGCGCGATCTCGACGCGGACGGCGACCCCGACTTCTTCTGCATGGGCGGCACCGACTGCGACGACTTCGATCCGACGCGCAACGGCATGGTCGCCGAGGTCTGCACCGACCTCATCGACAACGACTGCGACAGCACGATCGACGAACCAGAGTGCGGCCGCCCCGCGCACGACGTGTGCGAAGACGCGCTCGTCATCAGCGCGTCGGGCACGTTCATCCTGGAGTCGGGTGGTGCTGCGCCGGACTACACGCTCGGCTGCACGAGCGGCGTGCGTCAGGACCTCGTCGCGGCGATCGAGATCCCCGAGGCGGGCGGCCCGCGTGACCTCTCGGTCGAGCTCCAGGGCGACCTCTTCGTCACCGCCGCGAGCCTCCGCACCGACTGCGCGGACATGACGACCGACCTCTCGTGCCGCAGCGGCTACCCGGCGACGATCCGCATGCGCGCGCTCGAACCGGGCACCTACTACCTGATCCTCTCGAGCCTCGGCGGCCCTGGCGAGATGGCGCTCGACGTCGAGATCACCGAGCCCACGCCGCTCCCGACGAACGACACGTGCGCGATGGCGACGGAGATCCCCGTGCCGATGGGCGGCACCTACGCGGGCTCGTTCATCGGCGTGGGCGACGAAGCCACGTACTCGTGCGGCTCCTCCGGCCAGGCCGACCTCTACTACACGTTCACGATCCCCGCGGGCGCGGAGCGGACGGTGAACGTCTCGCTCAACTCGGACACCGGTGAGGGTGTGAACTTCGCCGTGCTCGATGGCTGCACCGGCACCGAGCGCCGATGCGCATACGGCTCCCCGGCGACGGCCCGCACCTACCGCCTCGCGCCCGGTACGTACGTGATCGCGATCGAAGGTCCGTCTTGGATCGAGGTCGACTACACCCTGAACGTCGTCTTCGAGGCCGCGTCCGATCCGCTGCCCGGTGATCTCTGCGGGACCGCGATCCCGATCACGCCGGGCACGCGGTACACGGGCACGCTCGTCGGCGCCGAGGACGACCTCGCGATCGAGTGCAGCTTCCGCGCGCCGGAGATCCTCCACACCTTCACGCTCGCGGCCGACGCCGACGTGACGATCGAGGTCAACGGCGGCCGGTCCTACCTGAGCACCGCGATCGCCACGAGCTGCCCCATCCCGAGCGGCATGCGCTCGCTCTTCTGCGGCTCGGGCCTGCCGGCGCGCGGGCGCATCCGCGGCATGACCCGCGGCACCTACTACCTGTACGTCGAGGGCACCCGCGCGGGCGCCTACACCGTCGACATCACCGCGAGCTCACCGCCGGCGACGGTCGTCGAGGTCGCGGACAACGACACCTGCGGGTCGGCGCACGACATCCCGGCGGCTGGCGGCCTGTTCCACGGCTCGACCGCGACGCTCCTCCACGACTACGCGCCCGTGTCGTGCGGCTCGACCGGGACGGCGAAGGACGCCACCTTCGAGCTGACCCTGACGACGCGCCAGCGGGTCATCGCCTCGACGGCCGGCTCGACGATCGACACCGTCCTGTACATGCTCGGCGCCGCGTGCAGTCCCGAGCTCGCCTGCGACGATGACGCCGCAGGCAGCGGCGACAGCCTCCTCGACAGGACGCTCGAGCCCGGCACGTACTTTTTCGTCGTGGATGCCTTCAGCTCGGCCACTGCGGGCGAGTACTTCCTCGAAGTTCTCGTCGAGCCCGCCCCCTGATTGATGCGGTCCTCGAACCGTCCCTCGCTCCGGAGCCTTCATGCGTCCCACGCACCACGCCCTTCGCTTTTCGCCCCGCCCCGTCTTCGCCAACGCGTTCTTCCTCGCGGCGGGCGTGGCCGGCGTGGCCCTCTTGGGCGGCTGCCCTCGCGAGACGCCCGATCTGCCCGACGTCTTCGTCGTCGAGTTCGACACGGGTCCCAGCCTGATCGACGCCTCGGTCGACGGCGGCCCGGCGCCCGAGCTGTGCGCCGAGCCCGGCGGCACGCTGGGCGACACGTGCGGCGGGAACGAAGACTGCGACGACCACTGCTTCTGCAACGGCGCCGAGGAGTGCCGCAGCGGCACGTGTCAGGCCGGCACCGTCCCGTGTCGCGAGGACACGGTCGACTGCACCACCGTCATGTGTGGCGAAGGCGCCGACCGCTGCATGACGGCGACCGACGACACGATGTGCGCCGACGACGACGCGTGTAACGGCCTCGAGGTCTGTAACCCCGCCCGTGGCTGCCAGCCCGGCCCCGCGCCCGTCTGCAACGACGAGACGTCGTGCACGGTGGACTCGTGCGATCCGGCGACGGGCTGCGTCTACACGCCGCGCGATCTCGACGGCGATGGCTACGTGGCGAGCACGTGCGACGGCGGCACCGACTGCGACGACGACCCGCGCTACGGCACGATGGTCTTCCCCGGCGCGTCGGAGATCTGTGACAACCGTCGCGACGACGACTGCGACGGCAGCCGCGACTACAACGACAGCTCCTGCGCGCCGACGAACGACACGTGCGATGTCGCCACGGTGCTCACGCTCGGTCCGATGGGCGGCACGTTCTCGGGCGCGACGACTGGCCTTCGTCACAACTACACGGTCGGCTGCGGCAGCGGCTCGGGCCCGGACGCGGTCTTCCGCTTCACGCTCACCGAGCTGCGCGACGTGCGCATCAGCGCGACGGCCGCTGGCGCGAGCGTGGCGCTCCGCCAGTTCGATCAGTGCGCCTCGGGCCCCGACGACAAGTGCAACACCGGCTCGCCTCCGACGGTCGTGCGACGCAGCCTCCCGCCGGGTGAGTACGCGATCATCGTGACCACCAACGCGGCGCAGGCGTTCGACGTCTCCGTGCGCCTCAGCGAGCCCACGATCCCGCCGCCGGTCGACGTCTGCAACGACTCGACGACCCTCATCCCCCTCACCGGGGGCACGTTCGCCGGCCGCTTCGAAGAGGTCGAGGACGACTACGCCCTCAGCTGCAACTCGTTCTCCGGACGCGACGCGGTCTACGCGTTCGAGATCCCGGTCGGCGGCGTGAAGGATCTCCGCGTCACGGGCACCGTCACGAGCGGCTCGTGGAGCCAGGCCTACCTCGCGCTCACGACCGACTGCGGCAACCGCTCGGCCGAGATGATCTGCGAGTCCGACAGCACCTCGACGAGCATCGAGCGCCGCGACCTCGGGCCGGGCCGCTACTACATCGTGATCGAGCCCACCACGGACGACGCGACCGACTACAGCTTGATGGTCACGCTCACCGATCCGCTCCCGCGCATCCCGGGTGACGTCTGCTCGATGCCGCTCGACGTCACGCCCGCGGCCATCCCCGGCACGCGCACGCAGATGGCCGACGTGTCGCGCCTCGATCCTCTCCTCGACGCGCGCCCCAGCTGCGGCGCGGCGGGCATCGGTCGCGACGCTGTGTTCACGTGGACGACGACCGCGGTGCAGGACCTCACGCTCACCGTCAACGGCACGGGCACGCTCTATGGAGCGATGATGACGACGTGCGGCGTTCCCGCCACCGAGTCGGGCTGCTGGACCTCCTCTACGGGCACGCTCGCGCGCACGTGGCGCAGCCTCCCGGCCGGCACGTACTACTTCATCGTCCAGACCACGAGCACGTTCGGGACGATGACCGCCAACCTCGACGTCCGTACACCGACGCCGATCCCGATGAACGATCGCTGCCCCGGCATCGCGCTGACGGCGCCGGCGTTCCGCACCGACACGACCATCGGCTTCACCAGCGAGGTGAACCTCGCGACGTGCGGCGGATCGGGGAGCCCGGACGCGTTCTACTCGTTCACGCTCGCGGCGCGCAGTCGCGTGGTCGCGGTCGCCACGCGGGGCGCGGGCGGCACGATCACGTCGGCGATCCAGACGAGCTGCGGCGCGACCTCGACGGTCGTCTGCGGCGCCGCGTCCGGCACGACGAGCAACATCACGACGACGCTCGATCCAGGCACCTACTACCTCGTGGTGGAGACGCCTGCGTCGTCCGAGTCGGACTTCACGCTCGACTTCTTCGTCACGGCGCTCTGAAGCGCGGATGCGCGCCCAGCGGCTATCCACGCGGCTGGTGGGCGATTCGCACACCGTCACCGCCCGTTCGGCCTCGGCCGCGCGGGCGGTCGCGTTTCTCCTCGGCGCCATCGCTGCGATCGTGAGCCCGTCGTCGGGTGTCGCGCAGATCCGCTCGGTCGATCTGCCGGCCGTTCGCGCGCTCGACGCGCGTCCGCGCTCCACGCCGCGACGCACGCACCTCGATCCCGATGTCGTAGGTCCGTTCCGGGGCATCACCGTCGGACCCATCGAGTCGAGCCAGCAGCCCGGTCGAGGCTACGGCACGCCGTACTCGGAGGCGCTGCTCGATCACCTGGTTCGCATGGGCGTCACGTGGATCTCTCTCACGCCGTTCGGTCGCGTCTGGAGCCTGAGCTCCACCGACGTCTACATGGACTTCGAGGCGCCCTACGACGACAACCGCGAGAGCGTCGCGGCCATGATCGCGCAGGCGCACGCCCGCGGAATCCGCGTGCTGGTCATCCCCCACCTCTGGGTGTGGAACGAGTCTGGATGGCGCGGCGAGATCGACTTCCCGGACGAGGCCGGCTGGCAGGCGTACCAGCGCAGCTACCGCGCGTTCGTGCTCGCGTGGGCGATGGACGCTGCGGCCGCGGGCGCCGACGCGTTCTCCATCGGCGTCGAGTGCAAGAGCTGGTCGGGCCGCTTCGGCGCGTTCTGGACGCAATTCATCGCCGACGTGCGCAGCGTGTTCCCCGGCCTCCTCACGTACAGCGCGAACTGGGACGAGGCGGAGGACGTGCTCTTCTGGGATCAGCTCGATCTGATCGGCGTCAACGCGTTCTATCCGCTCGCGCCTGCGAACGACGCGAGCTTCGAGACCTACGTCGAGGGCGCGACGCGCATCGCCGATCAGGTCGAGCAGCTCGCGTCGGTGCTCGAGATGCCGGTGCTCTTCGTGGAGGTCGGCTACACGACGCGCGAGAACGCCGCCGTCGAGCCGTGGCTGTGGCCCGATGGCATGACGGATGTCGCCTACAGCGAAGACGAACAAGCGCGCGCGCTCGAGGCGAGCTTCCGAGCCTTCGCGCCGCGCGAGTGGTTCGCGGGGTTCTTTCTCTGGCGCTACTACGCGAACCTCGACGACGTGAGTCAGGAAGCGATGTGGGGCTTCTCGACGCACGGCAAGGTCGGCGAGCCGATGCTGACCGAGGTCTTCGACGCGCGATGGGGCAGCGATCACGATCCGATCGCGGACTTCGCGTTCCCTGAGCTCGAGCCGCTCGATCGCACCGCTGCCTCGTGGCGCTCGACGGTCGTCGAAAGTCGGTAGGTTGAGCGGGCTCCCCTCCCGCGTGCGGGAGGGGGGCCCCTTCGCTCGGGCAGGTCTCGAGTCACTGTCGCTTTCTTGCGCGTTCTCTTCCGCATCGGTTACCCGGGGTGAATGGCCCTGTTCAATTTCGGCAAGAAGCGCCCAGCTCGCGAGAGCCAGGAGTCGTCGTCGCATCGACCGTTCGCGTTCTTCCGCGCGGGCCTCTCGCCGCAGCCGTCGGCTGCGAACAAGCCGATCCTCGTGTTCGACAACGTCACGAAGTTCCATCGTCCCGATCAGCCGACGCTGCGCGACGTGAACCTGACGATCGAGCGCGGCGAGTTCGTGTTCATCACGGGCCCGAGCGGCGCGGGCAAGAGCACCCTCATCCAGCTGGTGCACCGCCGGCAGAACGTCGACGAGGGGCGGATCCTCTTCTGCGGCAAGGACATCGCGCGCCTCACCAGCGAGTCGATCCCCTACCTCCGCCGGAACCTCGGGATCGTCTTCCAGGACTTCAAGGTCGTCTCGCACTGGACCGTGTTCGAGAACGTCGCGATCGCCCTCGAGATCCTCGAGATGCCGCGTCGACTCGTGCGCTCGCGCGTCGCGGAGGCGCTCGACCGCGTCGGCCTCAAGGGCAAGGGTGAGCAGATCACGGGCACGCTCTCGGGCGGCGAGCAGCAGCGCGTGGCCGTGGCGCGCGCGATCGTCACGGAGCCCGCGCTCGTGCTCGCCGACGAGCCCACGGGCAACCTCGATCCGCACCTCGCGCTCGACATCCTGACGCTCTTCGAAGAGATCCACGCCACGGGCACGACGGTGCTCTTCGCGACGCACGACCACACGCTCCTCGAGCAGCGACCGCACCGCATCGTCTACATCGACGACACGAACGTGAAGGAAGCGCGCTCGGGCCTCAGCCAGTGGCGCGGCGCTCCGCCGTCGCACGCGGAGCCGCGGACGAGCGCGCCCGCTCTCTCGCACGCAGCGCGCGACCTCGATCAGGTCTCGGCGTACCCGAGCTCCACCGACTTTGCGCCTCTCCTCGGCTGAGCCGCGGACTCGAAAGGAACCCCATGGACCTCTCCTCCACTCTCCGACGCGCCGCGCGTGGCATGCGCGAAGAGGCACGCCTCCACGTCGTGTCCGTCTCGAGCCTCACGATCGCGTTCCTCAGTCTCGGGGTCGCGCTGCTCGTGCTCGCGAACCTCGACTCGCTCGCGACGGCGTGGGAGCGCGCGGGTCGCGTGACGATCTTCCTCCGCGATGGCGCGCGACAGAACGACGTCGACGAGCTGGCGAGCGCCCTCTCTGCGATCCCTGGCGTGGCCTCCGTGACGCACGTCAGCTCCGCCGAGGCGCGCGAGCAGTTCGTCGCGGACGCGCAGCTCGGCGCGAGCCTCGAGACGCTCCCGGCCGACGCGTTTCCTGCGTCGATCGAGGTCGAGCTCGCCGGCGGCTCGGGAGAGATCGGATCGCAGGCCATCGCGGATCGCGTCACGCGCTTCTCGATCGTCGAGGACGTGGAGACCTACCGCGGCTGGTTCGACCAGCTGCAGGGCCTGCTCTCTGCGGGGCGCGGCGCCGCGCTCGGTCTCGCGTTCCTCGTGCTCTTCTGCGTCTTGTTCGTCGTCGGCAACACCATCCGCCTCGCGGTGGCGGGGCGTCGCGACGAGATCGAGGTGATGAAGCTGTGCGGCGCGAGCGACCGCTTCGTCCGCGATCCGTTCATCATCGAGGGCGCGGCGCAGGGCTTCGTCGCGGCGCTCGTCGCGGTGGTCGTGCTCGCCATCGGCTTCGTGCTCCTGCGTGGTCCGCTCGACGCGACCGTGGCGTCGCTCGCTGGCATCCGCACCGTGTTCCTCCATCCGGCGGTGGCGCTCGGCGTCATCGTCGCGGGCGGCGCGGTCGGCGCGTTCGGCAGCGCGGTCTCGCTTCGTCGCTACCTGATCGTCTGACCTCGCGGAGGCCCACGTGGCTCGAACTTCGTCGCACACCTTCTTCAGCACGCTCGCGCTGGCTGGCTCGCTGAGCCTCTCGTCGATGGCCTTCGTGTCGTCCGCGTCGGCGCAGCTGCCCGACTACCTCGCGCGCACGGGGCTCTTCCCCGACACGAGCGCGCAGACGGCAGAGCTCGATCGGCAGATCGCCGAGCAGGTCTCGCACGTGGAGCAGATCGAGGCTGAGCGCGCGCGCGCAGACGCCGAGGTCGCCGCCCTGACCGCGCGCCGAGCAGAGACGAACCGTCGCCTGCGTGATCGAGCGCGCGCTCTCTACCGACTCACGCGCGCAGGCGCGCTGCCGCTCGCGGGCGGGTTCCCTGCGCTCCTCACTCACCTCGGCCGCCGCGCGCGCCTCGAGCGCATCGTGCGTGGTGATCTCGAGGCGATGGACGAACTCCGTACCCGCGCGACGGTGCTCCGCGAGGAGTCGAGCGCGCGCGCCGTTCAGCTCGAAGAGGTCCGCGCTTCGCTTCGCACGCTCGAGGCCGAGAAGACGCGCCTCACGCAAGCGCAAGGTGGCTACGGCACCGGCTTCTTCGGGGGCCCCGGCTACTTCGGCGGCGCGGTCGCGTCCGGACCCACGTACGGCCTCCAGCAGACGCCCGTGGTGAGCGGCGACAGCTTCGGCATTCGAGTCGTCGACGGAAGCGCGCCGGGTGGCCCGAGCTTCGAGAGCCAGCGTGGTCAGCTGATGATCCCGTTGCTGTCTCCGACCGGGCTGCGCGAGGCGACGCGCGAAGAAGGCGCGGGTCTCGAGGTCTCGGGTAGCGCAGGCTCGTCGGTGCGCGCTGCGGCTGACGGTCGCGTCGCCTTCGCACACACCCACGCGACGTACGGCCGCCTCGTGATCCTCGATCACGGCGGCAGCTTCTTCACCATCTACGGCGGCCTCGGACGCATCGACGTGACGGTCGGCCAGAGCGTCACGCGCGGAGGCTCGGTCGGAAGTCTCGACGCCACGGCGCTCTTCTTCCAGGTCCGCCGCGGTACGCGCGCCCTCGAAGCCCGCACCTGGTTGGGCCTCTAGAGAGCCGGTCCGACCTCCGTCTCGGGCTCTCGACACGCGATTTGAGGACGCGGGAGGCGCGCCTGGGGCATCCTCGGCCTCTGGCGATGAAGGTCTGTCCGAAGTGCCAGCTCGAGTACCGCGACGACTCGCGGACTCACTGCCTCGTGGACGGCATGGCGCTCGTCGTGGTGGGCGATCCGCGCGTCGGGCGTCTCATCGCGGGCCGGTTCGTGTGCGACGCCCCGATCGGCACAGGCGGAATGGCCACCGTCTATCGCGGCGAAGAGGCCGCGACGGGGCGACGCGTCGCGATCAAGATCATGCACGAGTCGCAGACCTCCGACCCGGAGCTGCGCGAGCGGTTTCGTCGCGAGGCACGCAACGCAGCGGCGATCTCGCACGAGAACGTCGTCGAGCTGCTCGATGCGGGGGAGACCGAGGATGGCCATCCGTTCCTCGTGATGGAGCTGCTCGAGGGTCAGCCACTGCGCGCGCTCGTGGCGGGTGGGGCGATGCCCATCTGGCTCGTGCTGACGCTGGGTCTTCAGATCGCGAAGGGGCTCGCGCGCGCGCACGACCTCGGGATCGTGCACCGCGATCTCAAGCCCGAGAACGTCTTCGTCGTGGAGCGACGCGGCGAGCTCATCGCGAAGCTCGTCGACTTCGGCATCGCGCGAGCGAGCGACGACCGGCGCATGACGGTCGCGGGCGCGATCCTCGGCACGCCCGCCTACCTCGCGCCGGAGCGTGTGCGCGGCAAAGACATCGGGCCGAGCTCGGACCTCTACGCGCTGGGCGTCGTGCTGTTCGAGATGATCGCCGGCCGGCTGCCGTTCGTCAGCGAGTCGCTCGAGGGCTTTCTGTTCCATCACCTCGAGACCGAGCCACCGCGTCCGAGCGAGCTCGTCGACACGTGCCCGCCGGCCTTCGAGTCGCTGCTGTTGCGCATGCTCGCGAAGGGGCCTGACGAGAGACCCGTCGACGCGCACCAGGTCGTGCGCGAGCTCGCGGCGATGCAGTCGGCTGTGGTCTCTCGCGCGACGCGTGGATCGATCCCCGGCGCGGCGACCGAGCCTACGAGCATGGTCTCACCGCCGCAGGTCGAGCCCATGCGGATGCCGTCGAGCACGATGGGGTTCGAGCGCTGGGTGCGTCGCGCGTTGATCCTCGAGTCCATGGTCCGGCGCGCGTACGCGACGCGGACGATCCCGCCCGACGTGACCGCTGCCCTCTTCGCGTTCAAGGCCGAGGTGGTGCGCGTCGAGGGCCTCCGCGGCGAGAGATCGGTGCAGCAGTCGAAGCTCGAGGCCATCTCGGGACGCTCTCGCGATGCGCGCGAGCGACTCGGGCGGGCCGTGCACGCGCTCGGACGTGACCTGTCGGAGGCACGTGAGTCGCTGGCGCTGCTCAAGGCCGAGGTCGCGCGGCGCGAGAACGAGGTCATGGATCTCGAGTTCCAGATCGACGCGCTCCGGACGAACCTAGGCGACGCGGAGTCGAACGCCGAGCTCGAGCGCGCGGAAGCGGAGAGGGTGCTGCTCGACACGGGGCACGAGGCTGAGGCGTCGCGTCGTGCGATGGGCGAATCGGCGCGGGTGATCGTGGCCGCGCTTCGCGCGCTGCCGGGTGGCGAGAGTCTCCTGCTCGATCTCGACTGAGGTCGATCTCGACTGAGGTCAGACCTCGAGTCGACGCTTCGCACGAACGCGGTGTCGGGGAGGCTCAGTTGTCCGCGATGGGAGACGATCAACCTCCGCCAGAGCCGCGACCGCATCGCCGGACCCTCACACGAGGTCACCTACGAACCACCCGCGCCACCAACACGAGCAGCCCGCTCGACTCGACAGTCGGCGGGCACACCACTCCCGCCGCGCATCGCGGCAGGCCTCGTCTCAGGACCGTCGAGCGCGCCTACGTCATGACGGGCGCCCTCGAGATCCACGGCGGCCG
>CAZCVE010000071.1:0-44173 GCA_964502175.1 uncultured Sandaracinaceae bacterium | reverse complement strand
TCGTTCGTCGCGACTTCGTCTACGACTCCGTCGGTCGCCGCCTCGGCAGCTTCGATCCAGACACCGACGACCCGACCAACGCGGACACCGGCACAAGCACCTGGCGCTACCGATTCAACCGCGTGGGCGACCTGGTCGGCGTGCGCGACCCACGCGGCTGCGGACAGAACTTCTTCTACGACCTCGGCGGCCGCCTCCTCGGGGAGCAATACGTCAGTTGCGATGAAGCCGAGTCGGCCGCAGCCGACATGCCCGACTTGGAGAACACGGTCCCTGGCGGCAGTGTGGGCGAAGGGTTCTTGGGCGGCAGCACGACAGTCGATGTCCGGTACGAGTACGACGTGTACCCCGACTGGACTTCCAGTCTGACGATTCCTTCCCTGGGCGGAACGGCTGGCCGCGCGACGGGGGTGACCGACCGCGGCCAACGCTCGGCGGTCGCTTACGACGATCGTGGCAATGCGATCTGGACTGCTCGCCAGATGGCGATGATCCCGTTCGCACCGCTCGTGCTCGAGGCCGATCTGACGGGGGATCATCCCGACCTCGGCGTGCTCGCGGCGCAGTCGCCGGTGCTCGTCACGTACGACACGGAGCCCGGTCACACGTACACGCGGACCTCCGAGTACGACCACGCGGGCCGCGGCCGACGTCTGACGTTGCCGCTCGATCCGGACTTCGGAAGCGCGCCTCCGGTCGTGTCGGGCGCGCTCGAGCTCGACCCGCGGGGCTTGCCCATCGGCGCGACGGCCTATGTCGGCGAAGAGCCCATTCGCGTGCTCGCGGGGGTCGACTACGACCAAGAGGGTCAAGTCCGGACGCGCAGCTGGGGCGCCGCGACTGGCCTGCTCGACGAGGCGTTCGAGTATGACATCCGCAACCGACCCATTGCCCACGAGGCGGTGCGCGCGCCCACGATGGGCGCGTCCCTGGGCACGATCGGCGCCGTCGAGTACGTCGCGAGAGAGCAGTTCGGGTGGGACCCTGGCAGTAACCTGGTAGAGATCCGGGACACCCGCCCCGTGGCGCAGTGGGCCGCGGGCCACCGTCCGCGCAACACGTACATCGGCCACGATAGCCTCTACCGCGTTGCGCAGGTGAGCTACGAGTACCGGGGCGAGAGTGGCTATGGCACCGACGAGTCCACCGACTGGCGCACGGATGCGGCGGGTCCAAACGCGGGCGATCCCATGCAGCCGCGCCCTGCGTCGATGATCGGCCAGAGCCACGGCGAGCGCATCCAGCAGCTGGACTACGAGTGGGACTATCTGGGGAACCAGATCCTGTGGCTCGACGACGCCTTCGAGTCGGAGAGCCGCGGCGAGCAGTTCTACGAGCGTGGAATCGGCGACATCACGAACGGCAACAGCGAAGGCGCTGCGTCGGCGTCGCTACGTCCGAGCGCGCTCTATCTCTCGACGAACATCGACACGACCGACGGCGTCGACCCGTCATGGGACGGTGCCGGCTGGGTGGAGGTTGAATACGGCATCTCGGGCAACGTCGGCTCGTTCACGGTCCACGGTCAGTGCCACGACAACGGCACGCTCCAGTGCTCGGACTCCACAGGCACCCTCGAGTCGCGCGCCAGCCAACTTCGTGCGAGCTGCGCCTGCGCCGAAGAACAACACTATCGCTACTCGTGGGACGAGCTGAACCGCCTCGTCGAGGGCCTCCGCTACGACCGTGCGACAGGAGGCAGTTGGACCTACGGCGCGCGCATGCGCTACCGCTACGACGGAGCGAACCAGCGCACGGTGAAGCAGAGCTTCGCCGCGTCTGGCGTCAACACGTCAGAGCGCCACGCCCTCTACATCTATCCGGGAGACTTCGAGCGCCGCGGCCTCACCGTCGGCTTCGGCGACGACGGCCCGACCTACCTCGCACAGACCGGCACGGCGGACGCGACGGAGACCCAATACCTCATCGCCGGCGCCCGCATCGTCTGGGACGTAGCCCCGAGCACTACGGGCCCCGGCATCGACCGAAACCGCCGCGCCACGGTGAGCGCCGGAGACCTCCTCGGCACGACCGCCGCAAGCCTCGACCTCGAGAGCGGCGCCCTGCTCGAGGTGAGCACCTACTACCCGAACGGCGCGCGAGAGAACCTGTGGACGAACGAGGCAGACGTCCCCCTCGAGCCGATGGGCTTCACGGGCAAGGAGGCAGACGAGGAGATCGGCCTCACGTACTTCGGGCATCGTTGGTTGATTTCGAGACTCGGGAGGTGGGCGACGCCGGACCCTCTGCATGTGATCAACGCGACCGGTGGCGAGCCGCTAAACTCCTATCACTATGTCGCCGGGAATGTCTTGCAGGCTCGAGACCCGGTTGGGCTGTATCAAGCCGGAGTTGTGCCGCCAGCACCGGCGGGCGTGGACGCTGACGCCGGGACACCGCCCCAACGTGACGGGATTGAGATCGACAAGCGTTTTGTGGCCGTTGGTAGCCCGTATTTCGCTCGAGGTAGCGTCGAAGATGGAAGCGCATTGCAGCAGGCCGACTGGGGTCTCGTGGAGACGCTAGACCACAGAGGTGTAGTCGTTCATCGAGAACTCTGGCTGAGGCGACCTACTCTTGACTGGCAGCCTTATGACCCTTGCGCGATCGGGGACCGTTGCGGGAGCGCCCGGGCGGTTGCCGATGGCGACTACGCGGTCGATTTGGTCACTCTAGGAGGAACACTGCTACTCCGGGTCGGAGGCAGAGTACTCTTCCGGGCAGCCCTCGGACTCGCGGGACGCGCGCTCATCAGGCAGGGCGGCGCGACGACCGGGCGCGGGCTGATGGGCGCGGAGATCGCGGAGTTGTTCCGAACGTTTACTCGCAACGCGGACGGAGTCGTTCGCAGCGCCGACGACTTTGCGGAACTGGCGCGTCGAGCAGGGATTGAGTTGGATCCAACGATTCGCTACGTACCAGAAGAGGCAATGCGGACCTCACTTGAGACCCTCCGGACTCAAGGTGGAGCCCTCGGGCGCTTCTCCAGAGTTCGTCCCCGTGATGGGCGCGTCGCCATCGACGGCCTGGTCGACGAGGAGGGAATCACGACCGTCTTCTTCAACCCCGCCGTGCTCGAGAGCGATCGCGCGATCATCGCGCTTGTGGCACATGAGCAGAGCGAGATGAATGCGCTCTTCCGCATTGCAGCCGGAGAAGGCTGGACGGGCCTCGCCGGAGGAGTCGAGCACGGCACGGTCAGCGTGAACCAGTGGAACTGGTTGACCCAGGAGGGAGTTTCGTCAGCCTCCCCTCACGCCGTGGCTTGGCGCCACGCCCGTGAGGCGCTTGAGAGGGCCAGTCAATGACGATTGTGGTAGACGGCGGGTGGCCACACGACGAACTGCCATGGTGGAGTCCGTACTCGTCCATCTGGAACGAGGTGGATTGGTGGAGATGGCTTGCATACTCTTCGCTGCCGTCGAAGTATTGGGGAAGCCAAGCCGTTGCCCTGCTTGGCCGGAGGCAAAGCGAGTCAGTGCGGATTCTGGCGCAGTGGAGTCTGCGGAATGCGCGGGCAAGAGGACTCGTGGGCGAGCGAGATTCTCTATCGCTGCGCGCGGCGTCTATCGATATTGACGTCGAGTTAACCAGGCGTGTTGCCGTGCGCGCCTATTCTAACGTTAACGTCCGGTGGAAAGGACCTCACTGGGCGGTCCTTCAGTGGGACCGCTTGACAGAACGGATGATTGAGATGCGCCACCGTGCCGACGTCGTGTGTGGCGTTTCCGTCGGCCGAGTCTTGCAGTGCGCAACGAATCGTGTGTTCGTAAGCGAGCTGGATCGCGATGCAGAGGGCTCTCGTGCGGCACTCCCGTGGGTTGATGATCCCGGCCTTGCCATATTGTCGAACGCTGAGCGTGTTAATGCAGCATTCGCTCTCCGGGAGATCTCAGGCGTCGTCGCGGTCACGCAAGCACTCGGGATGAGCGGGGAGCGAGCGCTTGAGTTGCTGGACTCCGATTTCCGCAAAACACTTCTGCCCGAAGAAGTCGCGAGCGTCCTCTCAGTATACTTAGGCCGCTGATGATGGAGGACGCTTCGCTTGTGGAGTTGACGCATCGCTTGGTGGGGTCACTGTGACGGTTCGCTCGTCGCGTCAGTCCCGGTGGAAGCAACCTTCAAGAACCGCGGGCGAATGGCCGCGGGCTTTGTCCGTGTGGGGCGGCAGCTCCCCGCGATGAGGCGGTCTGCCGTGACTCCGACTGTGATCGCACCGCGGCGGTTCCTGACGATCGCTCCCAGTCTCGCCGATGGAGAAGCGATCACGGATCTCCCGCTCGGCCACGGTCTCGACGTCTCGAGGGTCTGGCTCGCCTGGGCATCGCAGCCGGACCGGCCGGCGTGAGGGGCGCTTGGGTTCAGGACGCGGTCCCGGTTCGTCGAGATTTCCGCCAGTATTCCGGCGGGATTCGGCCGAATTGCTGCGTCACCGTCGATCCGCGATTGAACCCACGCTGCGAAGGTCGCTGACAGCGGCGAGGCTTCCAACGTCGTGTGGGGCGCGCGTATCGTCTGTGTCCATGAGTTCTTCACGCGCTCTCTGTGGACGTCTCCTCGCTGCTTCCTCTCTCGTCGCGCTCGGCACGCTCGTGGGCTGCGACTGCGGGTCGATGCCCGTGCCTCCCGATGCGGCGTCGCGTCCCGATGCGGCGTTCGTCGACGATGCGCCGGGGCTCGACGCGCCGTTCATGCGGGAGGATGCGTTCGAGGGCGATCCCGACGGCGGGCCCACGTGCGCGATGACCACGTGCGGGCCGGGCGAGCGCTGCGAGATCGTCGCGGGTGCGCCCGCGTGTGTGCCGAACACGTGCGCAGATCTCGCGTGTGCGCCGACCGAGCGCTGTGTGCCGGCGATGACCGGCATGGGCAACGTGTGCGTCGACGTCTCGTGCACGGACTCCATCGACTGTCCGATCGAAGAGTTCTGCAACGGCAGCGTCTGTCTGCCGGACGTCTGCGTGCCCGGTGAGCGCACGTGCGCGGCGATGTCGATCGAGGTCTGTCGCGACGACGGCGGTGGGAGCCCGACCGCGTACACGTGCGGTGGAGATGCGTACTTCGAGAGCGCGTGCACGGACGACGGAAGCGGCGCGTACTGTCCGTGTGAGGACGACTGGGACTGTCCTCCCGACACGCTCTGCGAGGTCGGTCGCTGCACGGGCACGGGGCGCGCGCCGACGTGCAGCCTCGCGCCGCAGCCGTTCACGAGCGTCTTGCCCGTGAACGAGATCACGTGGGGCGGGGTGAGCGCTGCGATGCCTGCGGCGACGGGCTCGCCGTTCCCGACGAGCGCGCAGGTCTCGATGACGCCGGTCGTCGCGAACCTCGACGACGACAACGGCGATGGCCGCATCGACGAGCTCGACATCCCCGAGATCGTCTTCCTGACGTACTGCTCACCCGACGTCTCGGCGAACGGCGTGCTGCGCGCGATCCACGGCGGTGGTGCGGCGCGCGGGCGCGACTTCTTCGCGGTGCAGGGGCTGACGGTCTGGCACGAGGGAGACACGCCGATCCCCACGAGCACGTGCGCGAACGGGACGATCAACTCGACGGCCGGCGTGGCGATCGGCGACCTCGACGCCGACGGTGTGCCCGAGATCGTCGTGATCGACGAGAGCCGCGGCGTCGAGATCCACGGCAACACGGGCGAGCTCATCGCGACGAGCGCGGCCGCGCAGTGGCCGGCGACCGGCTTCGTCAACCCCGCGCCGGCGATCGCGAACCTCGATCACGCGGGGCCGCCCGAGATCATCGTGGGCAACGTCGTGCTCACGCTCACCGTGACGGCGGGCATGCCGATCGCGCTCCGTGATCGCTTCGCGGGCACGCTCCGCACGGGTACGGGCGTGCAGGGCCCCATCCCGTGTGTCGCGAACCTCGTGGGCGAGGGCGAGGACGAGGTGATCGCGGGCTCGACGGTCTACCGACTGCCGCGCGCGCCCGCAGGCGTGACGCGTCGATCGGAGTGCGCGATGGGTGACACGTCGGTCTTCTGCACGGGTGGTCTCGACGTCGTGTGGGACGGACAGACGGTCAATGGGGCCACGATGCTCCCGACCGCACAGCGCGATGGCTTCTGCGCGATCGCCGACGTCCTCGGCGTCGACCAGACGATCGCGCCAGGCCCCGACAACCCGCTGGACGGTGACCCCGAGGTCGTCGTGATCGCGGACGGGTTCCTCGTGATCTTCAACGGGAGGAACGGTCGGTTGCGTCGCTTCATCGATCTGGGCGCCGGCACGAGAGGCGGCGCGCCCAACGTCGATGACTTCGACGGTGACGGCTTCCCCGAGATCGGAACGGCCTTCGGTCTTCGCTACGTCGCGATCGATCTGCAGGACACGACGGCCGCGTGCCCCGCGTGGCCCAACGCGTTCAACGACGCGATGACGGGTCTCCAAGGCAACCCCGCGCGCTTCGTGCCCACGGCGTGCACGACCGACGCGGACTGCACGTCGGCGGGCACCACGTGCAACGAGACCTCCGGACAGTGCGTGTGCCTTCACAACGGGTGGGTCCGCATCACCGAGGACGACTCGAGCCGCGTCACGGGCAGCACGGTCTTCGACTTCAACGGCGATGGCGCGGCCGAGCTCATCTACAACGACGAGTGCAACTTCCGCGTCTACGACGGGCGCGACGGCACAGTCCTCTTCCGCGAGGCGAACTCGAGCCGCACGCGCATCGAGAACCCGATCGTCGCGGACGTGGACAACGACGGCAACGCGGAGATCATCTTCTCCGCGAACAACGACGTGTCGACGTGCACGATCGGCTCGACCAACAACGGCATCGAGGTGTGGGGCGACGCGAGCGACACGTGGGTGAGCGCGCGCCGCGTGTGGAACCAGCACGCGTACCAGGTGACCAACGTGCTCGAGTCCTCCGCGATCCCCGTGCGACAGCCCGAGCACTGGAGGGACTACGGCGGTCGTCAGTACAACACGTTCCGGTCGCAGCCGCGCGTGTACGGCGTGGCGCCCGACCTCGTGCCCGATCGCGTGCAGGCGAGCTCACCCGACGCCGCGTGCGGCACGCTCGGGACGACGCTCGAGATCACGGTGCGCGTGGTGAACCGCGGCGATCTGCGCGTGGGCGCGGACGTGCCGATCACGTTCCACGGCGAGTGGACGAGCCCTTCCGTGATGGAGCCGCTGTACGCGGACGGCGCGATGACGCCGCTCTCCGCGACGCTCGGCGTGACGCTCGAGCCGCGCGGCTCGACGCTCGTGACGGTGCGGTACGACGCAGCGAACAACAGCCCGGGCGTGCTGCCCGATCGCATCCGCGTTTCGGTCGACGAAGCGGGCACCGAGAGCGAGTGCATCGAGACGAACAACGATCTCGCGATCGACGTCGACCCGGGATCGCTCGCGCCGGATCTCGCGATCACGCTCGGCGCGGTGAGCGGCACGTGCCCGGCGCAGGTGTTCGCGGTGACGGTGGAGAACGTGGGCAGCGCGCCTGCGACGGATCCCGTCGTGCGCCTCTATGCGGGCGATCCGAGCGCGGGCGGTACGCCGATCCACGAGCAGGTGATCGCGGGCCCGCTCGCTCCGGGCGCGAGCATGTCGCTCTCGATCACCGTCGATCCCTTTCCGACCGACGCGGAGATCACGGTGTACGGCGTGATCGATCCGGATGACGTGATCGCCGAGTGCGCCGAGGGCAACAACCGCGACGCGGCCGACGGCATCGCGTACTGCAGCGGCTTGATGTGATGAAGAACGTCGTGAGGATTCCGCTGCGTGCGCTCCTGCTCGTGGGCATCCTGCTGCTCGCGCTTCCGGATGCCGCTGCGCAGCCTCGGCCCGCCGATCCGCTCGCGCTCGTCGTGTCGTCCGATCCGCTCGAGCTCGCGCGCATGGTCGACCGCCTCGGCGACGACGCGGTGCTCGCGCGCCTGGGCGCGATGGGTGAGGCCACGAGCGCGCTCGATCCAGCGGTCGTGATCGCGGCGCTGCGCGCTGCGCCGTGGCTTCATGCCCCCGAAGACGCGTTGCCGCGTCTCGTCGAGATCGCCGATGGGCACGATCCGGATCTCGCGCCCGCCGCGATGCTCGCGATCTCGCGCATCGCAGAGCGGCTCACGCGGCTCGATCTCGACGCACGCGAGGCCGACGACGCGCCGATCCGCGCCGTGCTCGCGCCGCTCGCGGCGATGGGCGAGGCGGCCGGGGTGCGCGCCGATCTGCGGGCGGCGGCGCTCTGGGCGCGAGAGACGCTTCGCGTGCTGGTGGAGCCGGGCTAATTTAGCGGCGCAGCGACTCGGTCGGGCGGAACGCGGCGCGCTCGCCCAACTTGTGGCGATCGAGCCACGCGCGTCGTTCCTTGCGCGCGATCGTGTCGGCGAGATCGTCGAGGCGCTTCGATCGACGGCGCAGCGTCTCGGCGGCGAAGACGATCGGGAACGGCGCGAGCGGCAGGAGCGGCCACAGGCCCGCGGGCGGCAGGCCCTGCGCCTGGTAGACGCGGCGCGAGAGGAAGAGACGCGTCATCCCGCGGTGCAGGCCGTGCTCGAGGTGCGAGGTGACCGTGGTGACGACGTCCTCGCTCGGCTTGGGCGCGAAGGCCTCGACGTACGCGCGACAGAGCGCGCGACCGTCTTCGCCCGCGGTGGCGCTGCCCTTGAGCGACGCGACGTAGCTCAGGCGCAGCGCGTCGCCGAAGGTCTCGGGGAAGGGCGCGAAGCGAACGCCCATGAGGTGACCGACGAAGCGCCAGAAGTGGAGGAGGTCTTCGATCTCCGCGCGCGAGGTGCGGTAGCCGAGGAGCGACAGACCGAGGCCGGGCGCGAGGCTGCCGCCGAGCAGCGTGAGGAGCGCATCGCCCTCGCTGATCGGTACGCCCCACGCGTCGAGGTTCCACTCGCGGTGGCCGTCGAGCCGCGCGCGCACCATCGCGTGGAGCAGGCGAACCTGGAGCGCGGCGACGTAGCCGGGTGCACCGGGTGCGAGGCCACCAGGCTCCGAGACCTCGATCCAGAACGACGCGGTCTCGAGGAAGCGATGTCTCGCGGCGTTGCCGACGTAGCCGCCCGAGAGCGCGAGCGGCTTGGCGACGGAGCTCTCGAGGTAGCCGCCGAGCGTGATCGTCCCTGCGAAGCGGAAGACCGTGCTGCCCCAGCGACGAAACACCTTGGCGCCTCGTGCGACGCGAGCATCGTCGAGCCACGCGGGCCGCGCGCGCACGTCGCTCATCAACGCGTCGAGCTCGGGAGGCGAGGCGTCGTCGCGTGATCCACGGAGCGCGTCGTCGAGCATCGCTCGGGCTGCGTTCAGGCCCAGCTTTCGATGGAGGCACGCGCGGAGGAACGCGTCGGCGTGCGGATCGCCCTTGAAATAGGCCGATTCGAACGCACCGACGAGCGCGCTCGAGGGCGTGAGATCCACGCCGAGCGCGCGTGCGATGCGCCGCACCGCGACGTGTCGCGCGCGATCGGCGCGCTCGCGGTAGCGGAACTCGGAGGGTCGCTCTCGCTCGGTCACGTGGCCACCTTCACGGTGCTGCGGAGACCGAGCGCAGCCGCGAGCTCCGCGGCGCGCGGCACGCCCTGGAGCGCGAGCAGGCGGAGCTTCGGCACCGACGCGAGGCTCGGCGGGAGCGCGCGGAGCTCCCGGCTCCACAGCCACGCGGCCTCGAGCGCAGGCAGCGAGGCGAAGCGATCGGGCAGCTCCGTGTAGCGACCCTCGAGGCCGAGTCCTTCGAGCGCGGGGAGTCCGAAGATCGACTCGGGCACGTCGGTGAAGCGACCGTGGAGCGACAGGTGGCGCAGGGTCGCGATCTCGCCGAGCCACTCGGGCAGCGTATCGAACGCGCCCTCGAGCCTGAGGTGCACGAGCTGGTGCGTGCGGAGATCGAGGTCGATCGCGGGCAGGGGGGAACCGCGCACGTCGAGGTTCGTGAGCGTGCGGACGCGCGCGAGCGACGGCGGCAGGCGCTCGAGCGGAAAGCCCGAGAGGTGGAGCCACTCGAGCGCGGGCAGGCGCGTGAAGTCGAAGGCCTCGAGCGCGCGCGCCCACACTGCGGACTGTGTCGCGCTCTCGCGCCGTGCTTGGTTCTGCGCGTCGGTCGCGTGCTCCGTGGTGTCTTGGGCGCCGCAGACGAGGTCGATGCTGCGGAGCTGCGTCAGCGTCGGGAGCACGTCGAGGAAGCCGTCGGGAGAGGGCGTCAGGCGGAAGCCGAGCGTCAGCTTGTGGAGGGGCGCCCTGACCAGCGACGCCGGAAGACCGCGAAGCCGGCACTCCTGCGCGGAGAGCGTCTCGAGGCCCGTGTCGCCGAGCCCGTCGGGCAGGCGCTCCATCGGCGTGCGGGACACGTCGAGGTGGGTGAGCCGCTTCAGGCGGCCGATGCTCTCGGGGAGCGCGGCTGCGTCCGTGCCCGAGAGATACAGGCCCTCGAGCGCCGTCAGCTCGCCGATGCGCTCGAGCAGCGCCGGATCCACCTCCTGCCGACGCGCGAGGTACACGTGGCGCACCACGCTCGCGTGGGCGAGCGCTGTCCGCAGGCTCTCGGTGTTCCGTTGCGTGGCTTGCGCGCGCAGCAGCGCGTCGACGTCGATGTTCGGTGGGGCCTTGCGGAGGCCCTCGCACATCGGGCACGCGCAGACACCGTCGCGACGTGCCCCCTCCAGCGACTTGCGCGCCTTGGGGGCGAGCGCGCTCGCGTCGAGCACGACGCCGTCGTCCGTGGTGATGCGACCGTCGGCCTCGATCACGCAGAGCACACCTCCGAGCGCGACGATCGGCGCGTGCGGAGAGCGCGAGAGCGCCGACTTCAGCGTGGGCCAGTCTTTGCGACGCAGACCGTGCGTGGCGCAGAGGTCATCGAGGCGATCGCCGACCGCGAGCGCGGCCAACACGAGCCAGTGCTCGATCACCCGGTGCGAGGCCGCGAGCGCGCCGGCAGGGTTGGGCGTGTTGAAGGCGAGCTCGGCGCGCGGTGCGCGAGAGAGCACCGTACCGCGCGCATCGGACAGCAGCTCGTTGGTGATCGTGCGCGCGATCTTTCCGCGCGCGACGGCGCGGACGGTGTGATCGAGGATGGGCCAGAGCGCCTCGTGGAGGGCTGCGGCGTCGGCGTCTTTTCGCGTCGGTGTGAGGAAGAGACGTACGGTCATCACGGACTCTCCGATCGTCGTGGGCATGTGTGGTCAGTGACGGCTGCCGCGCCCGCCTCGGCGGTCTCGAGATCGGCGGGCACCTCGCGGCCCGCCGCCGTCAACGTGTCGCGCAGCTCGCGGAGCGAGCGCGCGAGGCACGGCGCCATCGTCTCCCACGCGAACGAGCGCGGCCCGGTTCCCCACTCGTTGACGGCCTCCTCACCGTGCGCGAGCCACTCGTCGGCGTCGGCGAGCGCTGCGTCGATCTCGGCGGTCTCCCCGCCGCCCGTGTGTGCCTCCGCGAGCGCACGTGAGGCCGTGCGCACGGTGTCTTCGGCGGAGACGCGCTGTGCGCTCGGTCCACACGCGCTCGCCATGAGCGCGACCAGCGACACCAGCAGCGGTGCGCGCCTTGCGCGGGCGGGCCGATGACATGACGCGGTGCGCACGTTCACTCCTCGGCTCGCCACGCCGTGGCGCGGGTGGAGAGCACATCACCGTCGCAGCTCACGATCTCGAGCTCGCCGTCGAACGTCGTGTGGAACACGCGACCCGACGCCGTTGCGAAGCCACCCTGCGGTGCGCTCGTCGGTCCCGGCAGATCGTTCGGGATCAGCAGTCGCCAAGGGATCGAGGCGCTCCGCTCGCCCGCGCGCACGGTCATCGTGAACGCGGACGTCCGCACGCGCGCACCGACCGCGCCGTCGATGCAGGTGAGCACGAGCTCGGCCTCGATCGATGGCAGCTCGGGACGTTGTCCTGAGGGCTCGCCCGTCAGCACCGTGCCGTCGCGGAGCGCGGTCGCCACCAGCGCATCGTTGGCGTCGTTCATCCCGAGGGCGACGAGCGTGTCGTCGTTCGCGAGGAAGCCCTCGACCGTCGTCGCGTCGAGAAGAAGCGGGGTGTTGCTCATGCCGGCCGTGTTCACGACGATGCTCCCGCGGATGGCGTACGGACCGAGGCCCCACGCCCAGCCGCGCGTGGTGCCGACGAGCACGGGGAGGGCGTCGAGGGTCCCCACGCGGATGAGATCCTCGGGGGCTCGGGTCGGAGCGAGCGCCACACCACGATACCCGGGACACTGGACGAGCTCGTCGTCCGAGGTCCGTCGCGGACACGCGAGCGAGTCGCGTCCGTGGATCACGATCGCCGACGCGGGACCGCTCGGTGCGACGCTGAGGAAGCACGGCGCCTCGACGTCGTCTTCTGCGGGGAACGTGCCGAGATCCACGCGCTCGGTCACGGCGCCAGCCGCGTCGATCCAGAGGGCCGCGTAGTGCGCGCCGCCCTCGTCGTCCAGATCGCAAACCACCGCGAGGTCGTGCGTGTCGATGGCCGCGACGGCGATCGACGAGGACTCGAGCGCCAGCGGCTCCCGCGCGAGCTCGATCGCGGCGGCTCGCGCAGGCCGTCCTTCGAGATCGAGATCGAAGCGCGCGAGCGTGCGCGCGGCGCCGTCCGTGAGCGCGGCATAGACGCGCACGCCGTCGTCCCGCGCGATCACGTCGAACACGCCCTCGCCCGAAGGCACGCGGTAGGCAGCGAACGAGGGCGGCGCGGCCGCGACGACGGTCGGCTCGTTCGACGGCGGTTCGGCGGTCCTCGCGGGCGCGGCTCCGCACGCGAGGAGCACGCAAGCGAGCGTGCCCGTGCTCAGCAGTCGAGCGGTGCTCGGTGCGCGGCGCATCGATCAGGGACGCGCGACGGAGCTGGCCGCCGGGCCGAGGTGGAGGCGCTCTTCGGCGCACGCGTAGGTGGTCGGCGTGAGCTTGATGACCGTGTGCAGCGGCACCTCGATGTGAGGGCACTCGTGCGGCGGTCGATCCATCAAGTACGCGTAGAGCGCGCGCAGCACGGCCTGGTGCGCGACGACGAGCACGGGCGCGCGCTCGCGCTCGATCTCGACGATCACCGGCTCGAGGCGCCGGATCACGTCGCGGTACGACTCGCCGCGCGGATAGCGGTAGTCGAACTTGTGTGACTCGCGCGCCTCGTACTCGTCCGGCAAGCGGCGCTGGATCTCGTCGTACGTCATGCCGTCGCAGTCGCCCGCGTCGATCTCGTCGAGCGCGCGCCACTCCACGGTCGGTCGCACGAGCGGCCGTGCGGTCTCGATCGTGCGGCGCAGCGTGCTCGTGAAGATCGAGATCTCCTTGTCCTCGCCGATCTCCTTCGCGACGAAGCCCGAGAGGCGCGCCGCGAACGCCTCACCGCGCGGCGAGAGCAGCGAGTCGCCGCCGATGCGGTGCTCGACGTTGAAGAGGCTCTCTCCGTGCCGCGTGAGGTAGATGGGCCGCGGGATCGGGTGGAGGTTCATCAAGAAGTACACGAGCCGCGAGGGCAGGTAGCCCTGGATGCGGTGCGCCTCGAGACGTCGGCCCACGTCGATGAGCTTCACGAAGCTGCCTTCGTCCGGTCCCACGGGCTCGTAGACGCGCGCGTAGTTCGCGATGCGGGCGCGGAAGTCGTCGACCGCGCGCTCGGGATCGAAGTTCGCGTAGTCCGGCATGTGGAGCTTCGTCTGCCGGATGTTCGACTCGATGACCTCTTCGTCTTCGCAGAGCGACTCGACGAACACGACCTGGAGGCCCGCGGCGCGACAGCGATCGGCGACCTGCGCGCGACGCTCGCGGGTGGAGTTCGTCGCGTCGTAGACGCCGACCTCACCGCCGTCGGCGAACCACGCGACCATGTCGTCGAGCGCGACCTTCGCGACCTCGGCGCGCGCCGCGCTCGCCTCGGCGTTGTCGGGATCGAAGAAGCTCTGATCCTTCTGCGACCCGAGGCGCGCGCGTCGGTAGTTGCCGACGTTGAACACCCGCGTCGAGAAGCCGAGCCACGAGAGGTAGCGGGCGAGACGTCGCGCGATGTGGGTCTTGCCGCGGGCGGGCAGACCCACCATCACGAGCGCGAGCTGAGCGAGCCGAGGCCGTTCTCGATGACGCGTGGACGACACGCGCCGAGTCTACGTCAACGCGGATCGACGACGTGGCCGACGAAGAGGATCGCGCCGGTGCGCGTGTCGCGGAGGAAGAAGAGGAACGGGTGGTCGGCGATCAGCTCGTCGCGCTGGGGCGGACGCATCGGCGCGCTGCGCACGCTGATCACGACGGCCGTGGCCGCGGCGGCCTCCGTGCCTTCTTCGTTCACCTCGACGAACGCGCGGTGGAAGCCCTCCGACACGAAGAGCGGCGGGTGCGTCGTCGCGATGCCGGTGAGGTCTGCGTCGCCGGCCTGGAACGCGAGGCGCACGCCGAGGCTGCGCATGGGCTCGCTGAGCGGGAGGCTCTCCGTGGGCGTCACGCGGAAGCGCGGGAGCTTCACGATCACGTTCGGACGATCGGCGAGCGCGTCGATCCAGTGCTGCATGCGGTCGCCGTCGAGGTTCGAGAGCATCGCGGGCAGGCCATCGGCCGCGTCGGGCACGACGACGATCATCGAGATCTCGCCGCCCGTGTAGGGCAGCTCGCCCACCGCCGCGCCCTCGGCGTGGCCGAAGCGCATCGCACGCTCGGTCTGCATCATCGGCACGGGTGTCGCGGCGGTGCCGTCGACGAGGAACGGGAGATCCTGCGTGCGCGCACGATCGAACGACGTCTGCCACGTGCCGTGGAAGTACATGGCGTTCGTGAGCACGAGGCGCGTGTCGGCGTCGATCGAGTCGGGCGGCAGCAGATCCTGGATGCGATCGTTCGTCTGCGACGCGACCCAGCCGTTCACGCGCGCGCGCGAGCTCTCGGGATCCGACATGAACGGCACGCGCTCGAACGGCGCGCGGAAACCGTCGCGCATCGCGGTCTCGAAGGTGGGCTCCACGGTCTGCGTCTCTTCCAGGAACACGCGGTTGGCCGTGCGGAGCTCGACACCCGAGGCGCCGATGGTGGCCAGGCGCTGCGCGAGCGCGGCGTGCGCGGCCGACGCGTCGCCATCGAGGTGGAGGGCGGCGTCGAGCTCGCTGCGGGTCTCTCCGCGGGCGCCCTCGCGCGTCATGCCGAACGCGACCGCCACGGAGTAGGGCGAGGCGGCGCCGTTGGCGTGGGGCTGCGCGACGGTGCGGTAGAGGTCGGCGGTGAAGCGGTTCGTCGCCGCGACCGCGGCCTCGAGCGCGACGGGGGTCGCGGGAGAGTCACCGCCCGTGGCCGGGGACGAGGAGCCCGAGGTGGTACCTCCGGCTCCGCTGCAGCCGACGACGGCGAGGAGACTCATGGAGGCGAGGAGGGGACGGGCTGCGGGCGTGGTCGGGGACATGGGGCGCATGGTGTGCGCCTGAGACGGCGGCGTCGACGACGTTCTTGGGCTGGGAATATCCAGCTTTTCCGCAGTTCGAGGCCCTTTCGCCCGACCGCAGGGTCGGCCACCATGGACGGAGGCGAAATCGTCCGGTCGGCTTGGAAATCCAACCGCCCCCGGCCGACACAGCTCCGAAGACATGCGTGTTGCCATCCTCGAGAGAGCCGGAGAGAGCGCCGCCGAGGGCGAAGGCGAGGCCCGCGCGTTCGAGCGCGAGCGACTCCTTCGTGCCGCCGCGGGCGACGACGACGCGATGCGGCAGCTCTACCGAGAGCACGTGGACGCGGTCTTCCGCACCGCGTGTCGGGTGCTCGGCGCGAACGACGCCGAGGTGGACGACGTCGTCCAGCACACGTTCCTCGCCGCCGTGGATGGCGCCTCGCGCTTCGATGGTCGCTCGCGGCTCTCGACCTGGCTGATCGGCATCGCGACGCGTCGCGCGCTCGATCATGCGAGGGCGCGCCACCGCCGCGGTCGATGGTCGAGGCTCAAGGAGTGGGTCGGGCTCGGGGGAGACGCCCCGGCCGAGCAGCCCGACGCTCGCCTCGAAGGAAAGACGATCGCAGACCGCGCGCTCGCGGAGCTGACGCCCGAGCAGCGCGTCGTCTTCGTGCTGCATCAGGTCGAGGGGCACACGCTCCAGGAAATCGCGGACATGACGGACACGGGCATCTCGACCTTGCACGCGCGCCTCGGAGCGGCTCGCAAACGACTCGATGCGTTCTTGGCGCGGGAGTCGGAGTCGACCGGTGTGGTGCGTGAAGGAGGTGTGCGATGACGTCGGCCGAGAAGGGGCTCCCGAAGGAGCACGACGCGCTCGCGGACGCGCTCCGTGACGACGCGCCTCGCATGGACGATCTTCGTCGCGCGCGTCTCGAGCGTCGCGTGCTCGCTCGCTCGCCCGGCGCGAGCACGAGCCAAGAGCTCGCGCCGATCGCGAGCGACGCGCGGGTGTCGGGCTCGCGCGTGCGTCCGCTCTCGAAGGTGGGGCCGGAGCCGAGCATGTCGTCGCGCGGACGCCCGACTGGGTCGAGATGGGCGATCGGGGCGCTCGCGCTCGCGGCCGCGGCGCTGATCGGCTTCGTCGTTCGCGGCGCGGTCGGTCCGTCTGCGCAAGAGGGCCCTCGCTTCGCGATCGGCAGCGCCTTCGAGACGCGCGAGGGCACGCTCGCGAACGGCGCGCGCTTCGAGCTCGCGCGCGGCGAAGAAGGCCGGCTCGAGATCGGCGACGTCACCGCGCAGCTCGCGGACGAAGGCTCGCTCGAGGTGCGCTCGATCGATCCGAACGACGTGCGCCTCGTGCTCGAGCGCGGCACGGCCGAGCTCGCGTTCCATCCGCACGAGCGGGGACGTCAGCACCTCCGCATCGTCACGCCGAGCGCAGATGTCGAGGTCGTGGGCACGGTGTTCACGGTGCACGTCGATGACGCGGGCACGTCGGTGTCGGTGCGTGAGGGCACCGTGCGCGTGACCCGTCGCGCGGGCGAGCCCGTGCTCGTTCACGCCGGCGAGTCGGTGACGGTGCCGCGCCTCGTGGCCACCGCTGCCGTCGCCCCTTCGACGATGCCGCGCGTGATCACGCCGGGTGTGGTCACCGAGGGCGTGGTCATGGAGCGCGGAAGTCTCGTTCAGCCGTCCGCGGCCGGCATCGCCGCCGCAGCGCCGGGGATCACCGCGCCCGGAATCACTGGGCCGGTCGCGGAGCCGGGCATCGCGACTTCGCCGATCTCTGCGGCCGTTCGTTCGGTCCCCGCGCCGCTCGCGTTCCGTGCGAGCGCGCGTCAGGGCGCCGTGTCGACCCAGGCTGTGGTGGGAGCGCCCGTCGTCGCGTCGGCACCGGCGGTCCCGGGCTCACCTGCGGTCGCGGCGTCGACGGGCACGACGACCGAAGCCACGGCGGTCACGGCGAGCGGCGCGACGGAGTCCGCGAGCCGCACGACCGCGCCTCGCGCTGGATCGGCCAGCGAGCTCGCGTCTCCGGTCGCTCCGCCGGCGGCCGACACGCACGCGGCGGACCTCGCGGCGGTTCATCCGCGTGAGCTCGCGGTGGACAGCTGGTCGGCGCATCGACCGAGCTCGCGCGAGATCGCGGCGGCGTGGCACGACATCGACGACCTCCAGGCGCGCGGCCAGTTCGAGCGCTCGCTCGCGCTGCTCGTTCGTCTCGAGCGCTACGCGCCCGCGAGCGATCAGGACGAGGCGCTCTTCGATCGCGCGCGCACGGTGCAAGAGGCGCTTCGTCGTCCCGCGGCGGCGCGCGTGCTGTACAGCGAGTACGTGCGCCGCTTCCCGATGGGACGTCACCTCCAAGAGGTGCAGCGCAGGCTCACCATCCTCGGCGGTCCCGTCGAAGAGACGGCCCCGACGGAGGCCGCGCCGACGCCGTCCGCGCCGAGCGAGTGAGCGATCGCGTGGGTCCATCACCGGGTCCATCGAGCGGGCCCATCGAGCGGGCAGCTCGTGACTCACTCGATCGGCACGACGAGTCGAGCGACTGATCCTTCGCGAACGTCCACGGTGCGCCGCACGCGCGCGCGTCCACCCGAGGGTCGGAGCTCGAGGGTCCGTCGGCCCACGGGCAGGCTGACGCGCATCGGCGAAGTGCCCACTCTCTCGCCGTCGACGTAGATCTCCGCGCGCCCACCGGGGGTCGTGACGCTCACGAAGCCAGCCACCGCGGGGGTGGTCGTGGGCTCGGGTGTCGGCGGGCTCGCGACCGGGATGGACGTCGACACGGGCGTCGACGTGGTCGACGGGACGAGCGTGACGCGCGGCCCGTTGTTGCCGAAGAGCTGCAAGCCGATGAGCCCGACGCCCACCGCGGTCGCCAGCACGCCGAGACCGATCGCGATCGTGCCGAAGATGCGCTGCCCGAGCGAGGCCGCTTCGCCATCGGCCTGTGCAGCGCGCGGCGCGGCGACGCGCGAGGTCACCATCGCGTGCGACTCACCGCGCGGGTGCTCGAGCACGAACGTCGGCGGGCTCGTGGCTCTGCGCGGAGCCTCTGCGTCGATCGGCTGCTCCGGTGCCGTGCTCGGCGGCACCGTGCTCGGCGGTGTCGCGGTCGCGGCGTCGGGTGATGGTGGCGCGAGGATCTCCGCCGCGAGGGTGACCGACGAGATCGTCGGCGCGGACGCGAGCACCTTGGCGCCGGGCGGCGGAGGGGGACGCGCCGGCGCGGCGGCTTCCAGCTCGCTCACGTCCTCGATCTCCACCGAGCCCGTGGCGCGCGCTTCGTCCACCGCCTTGAGCCGCTGATCGCGCGTCGCGCGGAAGAGCGACTCCATCCACTCGCCCATCTCCGCGACGCCCACGGGCTCGGCGCTCCGCGCGACGTAGCGGTGGAGCTCGCGCGCCATCTCACGCGCTGTCGCGTAGCGGTCGGCGGGCTCCCTCGCGAGCGCGCGCGCGACGATCGTGTCGAGCTCCTTCGGGAGCGTCGGCGTCACCTCGGACACCTTGCGCGGCGGCTCCTGATCGATCGCGAGCACCGTCTCGATGTCGTTGTCGCGCTTGAAGAGGCGCGCTCCCGTCACCAGCTCCCACAAGACCACGCCCATCGACCAGAGGTCCGCGCGGCGATCGAGCGGGCGCCTGCGCAGCTGCTCGGGCGGCATGTACGCGACCTTGCCCTTGAGCACCCCGGTCTTCGTGTGCTGCGCGCGCCCCGCGGTCTTCGCGACGCCGAAGTCGAGCAGGCGCACGCTGCCGTCGAAGCAGACGAAGAGGTTGTGCGGCGTCACGTCGCGGTGGACGAGGCCGAGCGGAGCGCCGCTCTCGTCCTTGAGCTCGTGCGCCGCGTGCAGGCCCTCGCAGACCTCGGCCACGATGCGCGCCGCGTAGACCGACAAGCGCACGCGATCGGCGGCGGCGGCCTGGCTGAACACGCGCTGGTGGAGCGCCGCCAAGGTCTCGCCGACCACGTACTCCATCACGATGTAGTGCGTGCCGTCGGCCTGGCCGAAGTCGAAGACGCGGCAGACGTTCGGGTGATCGATGCGCGACGCGACGCGCGCCTCGTCCATGAACATCTGCACGAACGCCGGATCCTTCGCGAGGTGCGGGTGGATCGACTTGATCGCGAACACCTTCTCGAAGCCCGCGTGCCCCACCGATCGCGCGAGGTGCACCGTCGCCATGCCGCCCGACGCGATCTCGTGGCTGAGCACGTAGCGCCCGAGGCGACGCGCGGTGTCGAGCGCCTTCGGGACGGGAGCCTCGAACGCCTCGAGGTCGTCGTCCTCGAGGGGAAGCTCTTCGGGTTCCACCGCCGACACGCGGGCACGATACTCCGTTTCCCGCGTCGTCGGCGCGCCCTTCACGGCCCGCGGAGCGCGCGATCGGGGTCGATGCTCGCGGCTCGCCACGCGGGGAACGTGGAGACGGCGGTGAACGGCACGACGACCATCGCGACGAGCGCGGCGAGGGTGCCGAGATCCGTCGCGGGCGCGAGCGCGAGCGGCGTGCGCAGGTTGCTCCACCCGAAGATCACGCGCGACATCAGCGCGGCCTCGAACACGTAGACGTGCACGTACGCGACGAGGAGGCCGATCACCGTGCCGAAGATCGCGACGAGGCCGGCCTCGATCATGCGCACCGCGAGCACGTCTTCGGTGGCCCAGCCCACGGCCTTGAGCACGCCGATCTCGCGACGCTCTTCGGCCGAGAGACCGCTCAGCCGCTCCCATGCGAGCAGCAAGAGCGCGGCGAGCGCGGGCAGGAGCAGCGCACCGAGGATGCCGCCGCGCGCGTCGAACGTGAGCTCGTAGAGGCGCGCGAGATCGTCTTGCGCGACGACGCGCGTGGTGGGCAGGCGCTGCGCGATCTCTTCGGTGACGGCAGAGATCTCCTCGGGCGGGAACACGTCGATCGCGAGATCGGTCGCGCGGCCTTCGGGGATGCCGAGGAGGAGGCGCGCCTCGCGCACGTCGACGATCACCGTGTCGTGCGAGACGAGCGCCGTGGTCGTCGGGAGGATCTCGGACACGCGGTAGACGGCCTGGTGTGAAGGCGTCGAGAGCGCGAGCCGATCTCCGACGCGCAGACCGAGCAGGCGCGCGACGCCTGGACCCACGGTGACGCCCTCGCGCGAGCCGGCCTCACCGCGCGCCTCACCGAACACGACGACGTTGCCCTCGAGCGCGCCGAGGAACACGTAGCCCCACACGCGCGGCGTGATCGTGCGGACGCCGAGGAGATCACGCAGCGGCTCGCCATCTTCGGGCGCGATCAGCGCGGGACGCCCGCCTTCGAGACGCGACACGACGAGGCTCGGTGCTTCGCGCGTGGCGCGGCGGTGCACCGCGCGGAGGCTCTCCACCACGAAGAGCGCGGAGCCGAAGAGCGAGACCGCGAACGCGAGACCGACGACGATCGCCGCGTTGCGCCCAGCGCGTCGTGAGAGCGAGCCGGCGGCGTGGGCGACGAGCGCGCGGGTGCGCGCCAGAGGCCGGACCGCGCGTGCTGGCGTCGCGCGCGTCGTCACGGCGCCTCGCGACGCGCATCGATCGACACGGCCGGTCCGAACCACGCGCGCGGCGGCGTGATCGCGAGCCCCGCGGGATCGACGTCGAGGCAAGGCGGCTGGTCCTGACACGCGGCGCCGGGCTCCGCGCTCGACGGATGCCGCAGCCACCGCGACGTGGTGCTGAGCGCGAGCTCGCTCGACCCGGTGCGAGACACGAACGCGTCGATCGCCTCCGCGTCGGCGGGCGCGCGCGTGCTCGCGTCCCACGCGGCCGCGGTCACCGCGAGCGCGAGCGCCGCGAGCGCCGAGATCACCGCGCGCAGGCGCCGCGCGATCATGGCGTCCGGAGCATGGTCAGGAAGAGCTGCGTGAGGATGGAGTCCGCCACGAGCACGGCGATCGAGACGACGACGACGGACTGCGTGGTCGATCGGCCGACGCCCTCGGTGCCGCCGCGCGTGGTCATGCCGTAGTGACAGCCGAGCACGGCGATGAGGAACCCGAAGAAGGGAGTCTTCGCGAGGCCCGAGAGAAAGTCCTGCACCCACACGGTGTCGAGCGCGCTCGTGAGGAAGAACGGCACCGGGATGCCGAAGCTGAGGTTACAGACGAGCGCCGCGGAGATCGTGCCGAGCACGAACGCGAACACGGTGAGCATCGGCATGATGACGATGCCGGCGAGCATGCGCGGCACGACGAGCTTGCGGACGGGATCGGCGCCGAGCGCGCGGATCGCGTCGATCTGCTCGGTCACCGCCATCGAGCCGATCTCGGCGGCGATGCCCGCGCCGATGCGGCTTCCGACGACGAGCGCTGTGAGCGACGGCGCGAGCTCTCTCGCCTCGGAGAGACCGACGATGCGGCCGACGGAGTCACGCGCGCCGAAGCGCTCGAGCGAGAACGCGAACTGGATCGCCATGACGATGCCGACGAACACGGCCGTCGCGGCGGCGATGCCGAACGACTTCACGCCCATCTGCTCGACTTGGTAGAGGAACGCGCGCCACTCGAAGCGTGTGGTCGTGAGCGCTCGGAACGCGCGGCCGACCATCATCGACGTCTGGCCGACCTGCGAGAGCGTGCTGACGACGCGCGCGCCCTGCGACTCGATCGCGCGCACGATCCACGGAGGTCGGCTCGCTGCCTCGGCCACCGCTCAGCGCTCCCCTGCGCGGCCGGTCTCGGTCGAGAAGCCCGCGACGAAGGGCTCGAACTCGACGAGCGAGCGCTCGAACGACGCGCCGACCGGCGCGAGCAGCGCGAGGTCGTAGACGCAGTCGTCCTTCTTCATGACGTAGAGCAGGAGCTCGCGCGGCACGCCGTCGAGGCGGGCGACCACGTGCGTGCGCAGCGCCTCGCGCTCGTCCATGGGCACGATCTCCTGATCGCGGATGTCGCGGTCGGTGAAGCCCATGAGGAGGTGGTTCGTGAGCGTGGAGAGCGGGACGTCGCTCGCGGGATCGCAGGTGGAGTTCACCTGCACGATCGACGCGCTCGCTGCGTGGCTCCACGCCAGGTCGTTCTGGTCTTCGACGCTGAGCCGCTGCCACTCGCGCGACAGCGAGCCGACGCGGTAGGTGGCCTCGCGGTCACGGTAGACCGAGCCCCGCAGCTGACCACTGCCACCCGAACATCCCGCGAGGAGGCACGCGCTGAGGACCGTGCAGCCGATCACGAGCGGAGCGATGACGGTCGAGCGGCGCACGCGACGCGTTGTAGAAGAACCAGAGGCCCGGAACAAGCGACGGAGCGCGAGCCAGGCAAGCGCCCAAGCGGGGTTGGGGCCCCGCGCGGAGCACGCGCTTCGGCGCGTGGAGCGGGAGGGGGCCCCACCGGGGAGGGTCCGCATGGACCCTCTGGAAAACTCAGACGCCGATGAACAGACGGTGGCCGAAGTTGCGCTCGAGGTTGCCCTCGAAGATCTTCGTCGCTGCCGTCTCGATGTCGTACTCGACGCGCTTGAAGTCGAACTCACGCGACTCGGTGTCGAACAGCGTGTAGCTGGCGCGGTTGTCGTAGTCGCGCGGCTGGCCGACGGAGCCGACGCTCACGATGTACTTCCAGCCCTTGCGCAGCGTGAACTTGCGCGGCGGGAGCTCTTCGACCTCGCCCGGACGCAGCGCGAACACCTTGCAGAGGTGCGAGTGCCCGATGAGCGTGATCTGCGAGAGGTCGTCCCACATCGAGAGACACTCACGCGCCTGCTCGGGCGCGAAGATGTACTCGAACTCCTCGAGCCGGACGGGCGAGCCGTGGCAGAGGGTGAGGTCGTAGTCGGTGAGGTCGTGCTTGTAGGGCAGCGACTTCAGCCACTCGAGGTTCTCCTTCGTCAGCTGGCGCGAGTGCTGATCGAGCGCCTGCCGAGCGGCCTCGTAGTAGTAGGAGTAGTCCATGCGGCCCGCGACGGCGGCGTCGTGGTTGCCGAGGATCGTGACCTTCGCCGCGCCGCGCACGAGATCCGCGCACTCGTTCGGGCTCGCGCCGTAGCCGACCACGTCGCCGAGGCAGTAGAAGGCATCGACCTTCTCACGACGGTACGCCTCCATGACCGCGGTCATGGCCTCGATGTTCGCGTGAACGTCGCTGAAAATGCCTAGGCGCATCGCTGGGGCGTGGCTCTCGTTCGGGGTCCCGGCTCGTCCTGTCCCGCGGGGGCAGACCCAAGTTCGCGGGGGAGACCAAGTTCACGGGGGAGACCAAGTTCGCGGGGGAGACGTGCGGGGGGCGCTCTATCCGGCGCAGTTCGCGGGGGCAAGTCAGGACGGGCGGTCGAAAGGATGTCGGAGTGTATAGGCCGCGCGGCTTCCATGTCCACTGATGGCGGCTGCATGCATCTCGATGCGTGCGACGGGTCGCCGGATCGGGCGGTCACCGCTCGTGGGGCATGCGGTCGAGCGGTCCGCGGAAGTAGTGCGTCGGGGCATACCGCACCAGGTTCGAGACCCGATCCGTGTAGAGGCACGCCCACTGCTCGACCTGATCGCCGAAGCTCGAGACCTCGGGTCCGGCCTTGAAGACCGACCCCCACGCCGGGTGGTAGGCCCGATCGACGGCGTCTTCGAGGGCGTCGTGCTCCTTCTCCACCGCGGCGAGGCGCGCACGCGATCGCTCGAGGCCCTTCTTGTGCACCACGCGCGCGGCGGCCAGCGCGGACGGCGGCGAGTCTCCTGCGGTCTCGAGCTGACGCTCCACGTTCCGCAGCTGCGTCTGGTGGAGGCGCACCTCGTCGACGATCACCTCGGACAGCTCGCCGAGCTCTTCGAGGCGCGCGAGCTGGTTGCGCGCCTCGGCGAGCACCGCGATCTCGTTCGACATCTCCTGCACGATCATCATCGTGCGCCACGCGCTCTCTTTCTTCGCGCGGAGCACGTCGCCGTAGATGTGATCGCCCACGTAGAGCACCTGGTCGCCGCCCACCGCGAGGTGCTTCTCGAACGCCGGCAGGCAGCCGCCCATGTGGATCGACCCCGCGCGTAGCTCGGCCACCTCCGTGGGGTTCCCGAGCGCGTCGTCGAGCGCGTAGAAGGGCGCGTCCGTGCGCGTGAAGAACGAGGGCTTCTTCGACGCGCACACCACGAGGTCGAAGTAGCTCCGCCAGTCGGGCATCTCGGGCAGCGCGTCCTGCAGGAGAAACCGCATCATGCGATCCGTGTACGTCGCGCCCGAGTTAGTGAGCACGAACAGCTTCTTGCCCGCGGCGCGGAGGCGCTGGAGCGTCTCGGGCAAGAGCGGATCGCGCTCGACATAGCGCGGGAAGTCGAGCGCGATCACCTCGTTGATCGAGCCGTCTTGGTGCGCGAGGTCGATGCACTCGCGCACCTCGTCGAAGAGCAGCGCGTAGTCGAGCGGCGGATCCTCGGGCGTGAGCAGGCTCTCGAGGTGATCGATCGCGCCCGCGTACACGGCGACCTCGGGGAGCGCGTACAGCGTGTCGACCCAGTGGAAGCGCTTGGTGCCGACGTGCACCGGACGCGAGTGGTAGAGCTTGCGTCGCTCATCGCGGCTGAGGGCTCGCGAGCCATGGAACGCGCGCTTCACGTAGCGATAGCGGTCCATCTTCACGACGTGCCCGAGCTTGCGATCCACGTGGACGCCGCGGATCGGGAACGACGCGTCGAACGGCGCGGTGAGCAGCGAGGCGGGGCGTCCCTTCGCCTCGACCATCTTCTTCACCGTCGCAGCGATCGAGAGGCGGTCCATCTCCTCCTGTCGGTAGCGCGCGAGCGTGTAGTCCATGTCGAACCCGATCCACGCGATCGCGTCGAGGCGCAGGTTCCGGTTCACGTAGATGCGGTTCGACGGCGCGGGCTCGGGGCCTCGCGTCGCGCCGTCGCGACGATCGACCTTCTCCGGGGGCAGCGCGAGGGCGAGCTGCGAGGTGGCGGCGCGACCTTCGTCCTTCGAGCTCAAGCGTGCCTCGTCTCGCGCATGGTCTTCGGTCCTCCGCGCGGTCGAGGGTACCAGCGCGCGTGAGGCGGACGGCGCGTGATTTTTTTGTTCGTCGCGAGGGGGAAGGTCTGACTCGACGCGGCCGTAGGAGGCCTTCGGCCGTGGTGTCTTTCAAACCCGCGACCGCCGTGCGATGGTCCGTCGACCCGCACGCGATGCGAGGTCCTTGCAAGAGGTGGGAGCATGTCCGTGAAGAAGACCCTCGACGACAACGACATCATCTCGAACCGTGCCGACGAGGCAGCGAGCGCGGAGACCAGCCGCCGCTCGATGCTCGGAGCCCTGGGCTCCGTCGTGGCCACTGGCGCGATGGGGACCGTGATGGCGGGCTGCTACCGCCGCGCCGTGATGGTCGGCCCGCGCGTGCCGCAGACGGTCGTCGTCGGCCAGCAGCAGCAGGGCGGTCGCTTCTGCTCGGGCGTGACCGACTCCGACGGTGGCGCGTACGCCGATCCGGGCGGCTGCGGTCGCGGCCAGGCGCGCGCGCAGTGCAGCGGCATCACGGACTCGGACGGTGGCCAGTACGCCGATCCGGGCGGCTGCGGTCGCGGTCGTGTCGGCATGACCACGGGCATCACGGACTCGGACGGCGGCCCCTACGCCGATCCGGCGGGCAACGGACGCGGGCAGCGCCACGGCGGCTACTCGGGCGTCACCGACTCGGATGGCGGCCCGTACGCGGATCCGGCCGGCCAGGGTCGCGGCCGCTACCGCTGACCTGGTTCCTGAACTGCTGCTGGCGCTCGACCGCGACCGGCTGAACTACGCGAGGCGCGATCGGACAACGGTCGCGCCTCGTTGCTTTGATCGCGCACGTTCGTCGTCTTGTATCGTCCGGGCGCCAAACCCAGACGCGGGTCCACGCGTCTGAGGCGTGTCGGCGCGCTCGTGCGCGTTCTTCGAGGGAGCTCATGCACCGCATCCTTTCGGTTCGTTCCGTCGCGCTGCTCTGCGCGACGTGGGTCCTTTCGCTCGGCTCGCTCTCGTGGGGCTCGCTCTCGTGGGGCTCGCTCTCGTGGGGCTCGCTCTCGTGGGCCACCGCAGCCCACGCGCAGACCGCCGTCGCCGCGGGCGACATCGGCTACGAGCTGACGCTCTCGGGCGCGACGCAGGTGGAGCGCGGCGCGCCCTTGCGGCTCTTCGGCATCGCGTACGAGGTGCAGGGCCTCGCGTTGATGAGCGCGCGCGAGGGGCTCGAGGTCGTCGCGGAGCTCGTCACGCGCGAGGCCGCGGGAACGGATCGCATCGTGGCGACGGTGCCCACGCGCACGATCGCCGAGGGTCGGTTCGAGCTCGTGGTGCCCACGCCGCCCGAGCGGCTCGGCGCGACGTGGCTCGTGCTCCGCGTGAGGCGTCCGGGTCGCGAGGGACGCGCGTTCACGTTCTCGGTGTCGATGGTCGAGGATCGCTCGCTCGACGTGCTCGCCGATCGCGAGCGCTACGAGCCCGGCGAGACGGTGCACGTGTGGACGCGCACCACCTCGGGACGCACGCGCGCTCCCGTGGCCGACGTGGCGCTGGTGATCGAGGTGCTCGACGCAGCGCGCAGGCCCATCGCGAGCAGCGAGACCCGCACGCGCCCGAGCGGCACGGTCAGCGTCGATCTCGCGCTGCCCGCGTCGGCCGCGCCGGGCAGCTACTCCCTCTCGGTGCGCAGCGTCGACGGCGAGCTCAGCGCGCAGCGCTCGCTCGAGGTGTTCCAGCGCACGGCGGAGCGACTGCTCGCCTCGATCACGCTCGATCAGGAGATGATGCTGCCGGGCGCGCCGATCACGGGAAGCGTGCGCGTGACGACGCCCTCGGGCTCGCCCGTGCGCGGCGCTGCGGTGTCGGTGTGGCTCGACAGCGGGATCGGCGATCCCGTCGAGCTCGTGACCGATGGTGAAGGCCGCGCGGCGATCGACCTGCGCGCCCCCGCGTTCCTCTCGGGCGAGGTCTCGACGCACACGATGCTCGCGCGCGTGGTGCACGCGGCCTACGGCGCGATCGTGGCGACGGCGGGCTACACGCTGTCGCGCTCGCGCTGGCAGGTCGCGGCGCGCGCAGAGACTGGCGGTCTCGTGCCCGAGATCGAGAGCACGCTGTTCCTCACCGTCTCGGACGCGCGGGGTCGTCCGATCGCGGCCAACCAGGAGATCGAGATCCGCGGCCTCGGCACCATCGCGGGCCACACGACGGCGCGCACGGACGCGCGTGGTCTGACGGAGCTCCGCGTGCGCTTGCCGCGCGGCGCGGCCGCGACGATGCAGGGCGGTCGCTGCGCAGGCGCGACGTCGACGTCGTTCGAGGTGGAGGTGCGCACGCGACCGGTGACGGTGACGCGCGTGTGCGTGCCCGTCGCGGTGGACGCGCAGGTCGCGCTCCGCGCGGTGCGACCCGTGAGCGAGGTGGGCGCGCCGCTCGAGCTCGAGATCACGCGACGTCCGATCGCGAACGGCAGGCCCGTGTTGCTCGAGCTCATCGGCAACGGTCGGGTGCTCGCGTTCGGCTGGATCGCGGGCAACCAGACGCGCGGCGAGATCGCCGTGCCCGCCGACGTGCAGGGCGGTCTCTGGACGGTGCGCGCGCGCCCGGTCAGCGCGGCAGACGCGCGCGGACCGCTCGACGGCGTGGGCGTGACGGCGGTGCGCGCGGGCGCGAGCGTCTCGGTGCTGCTTCGTCCGCGCGACGCGTTCGCGCTGTCGGTGAGCCCGGAGCAGCCGCTCTATCACGTGCGCGAGCGTGCCCAGGTGACGCTGAGCGCGTCGACCGCGCCCGCCGCAGGTCAGGCGTGGGCTGCGCTCGTGGTGCGCGACGAGGCGATGCAGGGCGGCGAGTCCGACTGGGCGCGCGACTACATCGACGGTGAGCTCCGCGCGGCGCTGCGCACACCGTACGCGCCCGCAGACGAGCGCTTCCTCCGCGGCACGCTCGCGATGTCGACCTCGATCGACGAGCTCCGCATGCCGCCCCCGCCGATCGTGATCCAGCCGTGGGACCAGGCGCGCTACGGCTACGGCGGCTGGGGTCAGACGAGCGGGCTCCTCCGCGATCCGATCGGCCTCCGCGAGGAGCTCTTCAGGCGTCAGCTCGGGCCCGTGATGATGCAGCTCGAGCAGCGCGTGGAGGCGCTCGGTGCTGATCAAGAAGCGCGCGCGCGCCTGCTGCGCGTGAACGGTCGTCGCGTGGACTTCGCGACGGACGTGCTCGTGCGCATGCACGAAGAGGGCTACGGCGAGCACCGCACGCTCGGCGGTGAGCTGATGACCGCGGCGATGCTCACGCAGGCCGATCCGAGCTTCAGCTTCGACGCGATCGCGCGCCGCGTCGCGCGTCGTCGGCTCGTGCACCTGCTCGTCGCGATCGCGGCGTTCGTGAACCCGCAGGACAGCTCGGCGCAGCGCGCGTCGGCGAACGAGCCGCCCGAGCGATGGCTCTCGCGCCTCGTCCAGCTCGGCGTGCTGAGCGGCGATCAGCTCGTCGATCCGTGGGGTCGTCCGTACGTGCTCCGTCGCGTGACGGGGCGGCGCCCCGTGGTGGTGCTCACCGAGCGCGCGATCGACTGGGAGCTCAGCTCGCCGGGCCCCGATGGCGTGCCCGGCAATGGGGACGACGTGCGCGATCCGTTCCTCCGCGTGGTCCCGCGCGGGACGATCTACGCGACCGCGTCCGGCGAGGACTCGCTCATGGAGATGCTCTCGCGCATCGCGCCCGGCGAGCAGGTGCTCGGCGCGATGGCGCGCGCGTACAGCCAGCTCTCGCTCGCGGCCGAAGAAGAGCGCACCGCGAGCGTCGTGACCGCCACCTCCACGGAGGCGTCTGCGGAGCCGATGCCCATGGAGGAAGCGCAGTACGCGATGGACGGCGGAGGCGGAGGCCCGGGCGGCGGCTATGGGACGGGCGAGGGTCGCTTCGCGGCGGCGCCTGCGCCTTCGGTCGCGCAAGGGCCGGCGCGCATGCGCGCGGGGCGAGGCGAGGCGAGCGGCGGTGAGATGGACGACGCGGAGATGGCGCGCGAGCAGACGGCCGACCGCGACGCAGACGGGATCCTCGACAGCTCCGATCAGCTGACGGAGGCCGAGGCCGCGACGTTCCTCGGACAGGCGAGCTCGCTCGTGCGCGAGGAGTTCCCGGCCACGCTGCACTTCGTCGGTGAGGTCGCGCTCGACGCGCAAGGACGCGCGCAGGTCACGGTGCCGTTGCTCGACGCGCTCACGACGTATCGCCTCGAGGCGATCGCCTGGACGAGCTCGGGCTGGATCACGTCGGGCCGCGGCGACCTCCGCGTCGATCAAGACGCGATGGTCGACGCGCCCGTGCCGGAGGCGGCGTCGATCGGTGACGTGATCCGCCTGCCGGTGCGCGTGCAGAACCGCACGGCGCGCTTGCTCGCGGTGCGCATCGAGGTGTCGGTCGAGGGCGACGCGATCGTCGACGCCGGCCCCGACGCGACGATGAACGTCGACGCGCGTGACGCGGGCGAGGCGATCGTCGAGGTGCGCGCGATGCGCGCAGGCTCCGCGACGCTGCTCGTGCGCGCGTTCGCGGGCGATGGCACGCCGCTCGACGCGGTGAGGCGTCCGATCGACGTGGTCGAGGACGCGCGCCTCGTGCGCATGCGACGCCTCGATCTCGTCGAGGGCGGCGACGCGCTGCGCTTCGAGGTGCCCGAAGGCGCGTTCGCGCGCGGCCCTGGCGAGGTGCGTCTGTCGGTGGCGGGCGCGATGTTCGGCGCTCCCGTCGAGTGGGCGAGCGACGCTCGCGATGGTGGCGACGCGACGTGGGCGGCGTGGTCGCTCGCGATGAACGGCGAGCCCGTGCCCGACAGCGTCTACAACGCGATCTCGCACACCGTCCTCCGCAGCGAGGACTACGGCGACGCGCAGTTCTTCATCTCGGGCTACCAGCCCGCGTCCGTCGCGCGCACGCTCGCGGCGCTCTGGTCGGACGACCGCATGACCGACGACCAGGCGCGCGGCGCGCTCCGCTACCTGTCGGGCGCCGACCTCGAGATGCCGGAGTCCGCGCGTCGCTACTACGGCCAGCCGTCGGCCGTGCGCGATCCGGTCGCCGTGCTCATCGCGCTCGCGCCCGCCGTGCGCTCGGAGGCGCGCGCGTCGCTCCGCGCGATCTTGCGCGAGTCCATCGCGCGCATCGCGACGCAGGCCGCGAACGAGGGCGCGCGGGCCAGCGACACGGGCACGCTCGTGCGTGTCGCGGCGGCGCTCGCGCTGAGCGGCGGTGAGGCCGAGGCGGGTCGTGCGCGCGAGATGCTGCGCCGCGCCGAGCGCGAGGTCATCGCGGTCGGTGATCAGGCGTGGCTCGAGACCGACGACGGCGATGGCAGCGTCGAGCCGCGCCTCGTGCCGACGTCGCTGCTCGCGCTCGCGTACCTCGGCCTCGGCGAGCCGCGCACCGCGCTGCCGCTCGTCCGCACGCTCGCGCGCTCGGCGCGCGGCGCTCGCTACTGGCCGACGGAAGGTCGCGCCCTCGCGAGCGCGGCGGCCTCGCGCCTCACGCGCGGAACGCCCAGCGGCGAGGTGTCCGTGAGCTTCGACGGCACGCCGATCGAGTCGCGCGTGGAGAACGGCGTCGTGATCGCGACGATCCCCGCGGTGGGTCGCCCCGGACAGCACGTCGTCGGCTTCACGCTCGCGCGTGACGTGCTCGCGCTCGGGCAGATCGAGGTGCGCTACGGCCTCGGCTGGGATCGCACGCCGTCGCGCGCGGCCCCGATCGAGCTGTCGTGGGAAGGCGAGACCGGCGCGCGAGAGACGCGCTCGGCGCTGCGCCTCACGATCCGCAACCGCGGCACGCGCGTGCTCGTGCGCCCCGTCATCGAGGTGCAGCTGCCTGCGGGCGCGGAGCTCGACGAGTCCACGCGCGAGACGCTCTCGCAGCGGCTCGCCGCGCCTGCGGCCGTCGAAGGATCGACGCTGCGCCTCGAGCTGCGATCGATCGCGCCCGGCGGCTACGTGCGCCTGCCGATCCCCGCGCGCTGGAGCGTCGGTGGTCGCCTGCGCGGCCTCGGCGCTTCGGCGTGGGACGACGCACAGCCGGCGTCTGGCGAAGAGCTGCCGGTCGCGGTGCTCGCGTCGCGCGAGGTGACGATCGCCGATCGCGGCGCGGAGCCCGAGGCCGCCGAGGTCGAGAGCTCACCTCCGCCGCGGCCACCCGATCCGATCATCGTCCCGTTCGATCCCATCCCCGCGCTCGCGGAGGGAATCCGATGAACAGCCTTCACTCCAATGCCCGATCGCGCGCTCACGCGCATGCGCATCTCTCGCTCTTCGTGGCGCTGCTCGTCACCGCCCTCGCGTCCGCGTTCTCGCCGACGACGGCGCACGCACAAGGCGCGACGGCGCGCCCGACCGGCGCGGTCCGCGGCCTCGATCTGCAGCTCGAGGGCTCGCTCACCGGCGTGCGTGGTCAGGATCTGCGCTGGCTCGTGACGGCCTACGAGGTGCTCGGCATGAGCCAGCTCCGCCTCGCGCCGGACGCCGAGGTGCAGCTCACGACGTCGCTCGATCCCACCGCCGAGCCGCGCGTCGCGACCACCGACGCGCACGGTCGCGTGCTCGTCATGCTGCCGATCCCCGCGGACGCCCCCGCGACGTTCCAGGTCGTGCTCCGCGCGTCGCGAGGCAGCGTGCAGCGCCGCTTCGAGCTCAGCGTCCACACGCAGGCCGCGCGCGTCCTCGACGTGCGCGCCATCCGTCAGAGCCCTGCGGCCGAGGGCCTCCTGCCCGTGGTCGTCGCCGTGCGCGACGCCAGCGCCGACGTACCGGTCGCCGATGTCGCGGTTCGCGTCGAGCTGCTCGACAGCGCGGGCCGTCAGCTCCTGCCGCGCGTCGATGTGCGGACCGACTCGGTCGGCATCGGACACCACGTGTTCCGCCTGCCGCGCGCGGCGGTCGGCTCGGTCGTGGTGCACGCGACCTCGGGCGAGCGCGAGATGCGCCTCGAGGCGCGCGAGAGCGTCACGCTGAACACGCCTCAGCGCTCGGGCCAGCTCCTCGTCGCGATCGCGCCGGCCGAGCGCGTGGTCGAGCCGGGCAGCACGATGACGATCGAGCTCGTCGTCCGCAACGAAGAGGGCCGCCCGATCGAAGGCGCGATCCTCGACGTCGAGGACACGCGCACCGCCGAAGAGCGTCGACGCGCGCCGCTCCACACGGACGCGCGCGGTCGCGCCCGCTACACCTACCGCGCGCCCGGCATCGGCGGCGGCTACCAGGACGTGCCGCTCAGCGTGCGCGCGGCGCACGAGCTCGAGGGGCAGGGCTACGCGAGCACGACGATCCGCGTCGCGCGCGTCGAGCGCGTCGCGACCTTCGCCGTCGAAGGTGGTGCGCTCGTCCCGGGCCTCGGCGGTCGCGTGTACGTGCGCGCGATCGACGTCGACGGAAGCCCTGCGCCCGCGGGCGTCGACGTCGAGCTGCGCGGTCCGCGCCTCGGCTCGGTGCGCGGCACGACCGACGCGAGCGGCATCGCGGTGATCGACGTTCCTGCGCTCCAGGCGCTCGTCCCCGGCGCGCAGGATCGCTGCGGCGGCGACGCCGCGACGGCGATCGACGTGCTCGCGCGCGGCGCCGAGGGCCTCGAGTCCTGCCTCGCGCTCGATCCGGATGGCGCGGCGCGCGTGCGCCTCGGCTCGCCGTACGTGCGCGCGGGTCAGTCGATGCACGTCGAGGTCGCGCGCGCAGCCACGGCGGCGCGCTTGCCGATCTCGATCCGCGTGCTCGAGCGCGAGTCGATGCGCGCGGTCGCTGCAGCGGTGCTCTCGCCGACGGAGACCGCGACGGACGTGCTGATCCCCGCGGGCCTCTCCGGTCGCCTCTTGGTGCTCGCACGGCCGCTCTTCGGCAGCGAAGAGCGCGAGGTGCGCGGCGGCGCGGTGCAGGCGCTGATCACGCACGGCGATCCCTTCGCGCTGAGCGCTCGCGTCGAGGCGAGCGCGCATGGTGCCGTCGTTCACCTCGGCGCGATCCCTGGCGCTCGCGCGCTCGTCGTCGCGGCTCCGCTCGAGGAGCTCGAGGGCGCAGCGCGCGCGGAGATCCTCGGCCTCGGCGTCTCCACGCGCTCGGACCCCGCGGTGGCGACGAACGCGCTCATCGAGGCCGCGCTCGCGGTCACCACCTCGCGCGACGCCGCTGCGCCCTTCGTGCTCCGCGCGAACGGTCCGCGCGTCGAGACCATCGCGGTGCCCGCGCCCACGGATCCCACGTCGCTCGCGCTCCTCCGCGATCCCTGGCGCTCGCAGGCCCGCTTCCTCACGGGTCGCCTCGCGCTCCTCTTCCGCGCGATCGAGCAGCGCGTCGCGGGCGCCGTGCCCGAGCGCATCGACGACGTGGCGATCGAGACGAACGGCCGCTGGGACTTCAACGCGCAGATCGTGTCATCGGTCGCCGACGGCGGTGATCTCGGCGGCGAGGGCGCGACCGGTCTCGGCGGCGAGCCGATCACCGTCGAGGCGCTGCGCGCGTTCGATCCCGCGTTCACGTACGACAACGTCGCGCGTCGCATCACGCGCGAGCGCTTGTTCCGCTTGCTCGTCGCGCTCCGTCGCTTCGTCATGCAGAACGGCTACGACATCCCGTGGGCGCGCTTGGGCGATCCCTCGACGTGGCTCACGCACACGACCGACCTCTACGACCAGGCGATCGGTCAGCTCACCACGCGCGAGCTCGTCGATGGCTGGGGCCGCCCGTTCGCGCTCGCGCCCGTTCGCGGCCGCGCGCGCTACGCGGCGTGGCAGCCGCTGCCGGGCTGGGAGGTGTACTCGCTCGGTCCCGATGGTCGCGCTGCGACCGGCGACGACGTGGTGGATCCCACCGCGCGAGTGCTTCCGTCGACGTCGGCTTACGCGCAGTCGGTGGGCGAAGACGGTCTGGTCGCGCGCCTCACGGGCGTCGAGCTCGGGCGCGCGACCGTGATCGATCTCGGTCAGCGCTCGGGCGAAGGCTGGGTCGGCATTCCGTCGAGCCCCGAGAGCGCCTCGGCGGGCGTCGCGCTGCAGCAGTGGGAGTCGATCCCCGCGCGCCTCGAGGTGCCGAGCGATCCGCTCGCGCTGCGTCGTCCCTCGCGCACGACCGACGGCGCCTCCACCGTGGTCGCGCTCGATGGCCAGGACGTCGTGCTCGCGCTCGACGAAGAGCCGCGCACGTGGGGCGTGCTCGTGCTCGCGCTCACCGCAGGCGGGGTGCACGCGACGACGATCGCGCACGCGCTGCTCGGCTCGCCGCTGATCGTCGAGGGCGAGCTGCCGCCGCGCGTGCGCGTGGGTGAGCCCGTCGAGGTGGAGCTGCGCGTCACGAGCACCGCCACGCGCGATCTCTCGCTGGCGCTCGACGCAGCGGGTGAAGGCGCGCTCTCGTTCTCGGCGCCGTCCACGCTCAGCATCCCGGCCGAGACGTCCCAGTCGGTGCGCGTGCGCCTCGACGGAACCGGCCCCGGCCGCGGTCACTCGGTGCTCCGCTTCCTCGAAGGCGGTCAGGCGATCCGCACGGCGCGCTCCACGCACTCCGTCGATCGCGGCCTCCATCCGATCCGCACCCGCGCCGCGCTCGCGTCGTCGTCGAGCACGCGCTTCGATCTCACGCTCGAGGGGCCGGCCGATGGTCGCGACGCGGTCGGTCGCGTCGTCGTGATGCGCCCGGGTGCGCTCGGTCTCGATCCCGATCTCGCCGACGCGCGCGAGAACGATCCGGGTCTCGTGGCGTGGTCGCTCGCGATGGCGGGACGTCCGCTCGACGAGCGCCTCCGCACGAGCCTCCAGCAAGATCACGTCGGCCCGATGCCGCGCCTGTCGCTCGCCTGCGCGCTCGTCGCGTGGTCGTCCGCAGACGTGGAAGACGAGGCCGCGCAGGCGGCGGCAGCGCGCGTGCGCAGCTCGCTCTCGGGCGGCGGCTCGGGCGATCCGACCGAAGGCGCGGCCGTGCTCGCGGCGCTCTCGCCCGGCGGTGTCTTCGAGCTCGCGGACACGATGGAGCGCTCGCTCGACCCCATCGCGCAGCTCGCCGCGCGCGAGCGCAGCCAGCTCCGTCGCGCGCTGCGTCGCTACCCCGAGGAGCCCTCGATCCTCGCGCGCGCCGCGGCGGCCCTCCTCCTCGCCGATCCGCGCGACGCGTACGGCCGCGCGATGCTCGATCGCGTCCGCACGCACCTCGCCGTGGTCGAGCGCGGCGGCGCGCGCGGTCAGGTCGTCGTGCCGTCGAGCGGACGCGATCAGCCCATGGAGCGGCTGATCGCCACGCTCGCGCTCTCGGTGGCCGCGCGACAGCTCGGCGAGATCACGCTCGCAGAGGAGCTCCTTCGCGGCGTGAGCTTCGACGATCACGTCGCGATGCGCGCGGGCGGCGAGGCGCTCTTCTGGTGGCTCGCGGCGGGCGCGTACGGCGTGCTCCTCCCCGCGGGCGATCCCGCGGCGCCGAGCGACGCGATCACGGTCGTCGTCGACGGCCGCACGCAGACGGCGACCTTCGAGAACGGCATCGCGATCGTCGCGCTCGACGGCGCGGGCGCGCGTCCCTCGATCTCGGTCCGCGCCGACGGCCCCGCGATCGTGCGCGCCGAGTCGCTCTCCTTCGCGGCGTTCACGGAGCGTCGCGACGCGGCCATGTCGCTCTCCATCCTCGGCGAGCCCGGCGACGCGCGTCACATCGCGTCGCTCGAGCTCACGGTCCACGCGGACGCCGAGCTCCACGCTCCCGTGCTGCACATCCAGCTGCCCGCTGGCGCGCGCGCGGACGACGCGCTCCTCGCCTCGATCCGCAGCGCGCCTGGCGTGATCGCCGCCGAGCACCGCACGCCGGGTCTCGTGCGCGTTCACCTGATCTCGATGGCCGCCGGCGTCGATCTCCGCATCCCGCTCCCGCTCCAGTGGATGGTGCGCGGCACGGTCCGCGGCCTCGCGGTGGTCGGCTTCGAGCAAGCCGTGCCCGACCGCATGACCATCCTCCCCACGCGCAGCTTCACGATCCCGTGAGCTGACGTCGCCGCCCAGGTCGCGCGCATGCGAGCATCGACGCATGCGCGCGCTGATCCTCGCGTTGGTGTGGTCGCTGCTCCTCACACTCGCCCCCGCCGCGCCCCTCGCCGCGCAGTCGAGGGCAGGCGTGCCCGCGGTGTCGGCGGCGCGGATCCTCGATCGACCCGTACGGCAGCCGAGACGACACCGAACGCAGGACGTCCTCGTCACCGCCGGCATCGGTCTCTTCGTCGCGTCCTACCTCGGTGGGGCTGCGGTCCACGCCCTCACGAGCTTCGCGTACTTCGAGTCCGCGGCGCCGTGCGTGCCCGTGTTCTGCGGCCACGAGCCGCTGTTCGCGGTCTCGCTGATCCCGAACGTCGGGAGCGCGATCTGGTCGGTGATGGTCCTCGACACGCCGCCCGTCCCCGCCGGCCCCGGCCTCGCTGCGTCGGGCTTCGTGTTCACCTTCGCGCAGCAGATGGGCATCGGCCTGCTGATCGCGGGTCTCGTCGGAACGCCGATCCCCGTCGCCCCATCAGCCTCGATCAGCGCCGACGGCGTGCGCCTCGGCCTCTCCGGCACGTTCTGAACGGAGCTCGTCGCAGACCTCCGATCAGTCGCCGAGACGTGTCTTCGCTGCGTCGAGCAATGACGGGAGCTTCTCCACGGCGGGCTGCAGGCTCTGCACGAGCGGCGTCGTCGCCGACACCAGCGCGCGTGTGAGCTTCACGAGCTCGATCGTCTCGTCGATCAACACGACCGCACGCTCCGCGACCTTCTCCACCTTCGGCATCAGCGCCATGTTCGCCTCCGTGCGCCGCGTTACCACGCGCCGGGACGACGTAGACTCGCCGCGATGAACGACGCGACCGAACGAGCGCGGGCGGCCCTCCAGCGTGCGTCCTCGAGCCCAGCTCGCGCGTTGCTCGCTCGCGCCCGCGAAGCCGCGTCGCGTGGCGACGGAGCGGGCGTCGCCGCCGAGCTCGCGGGCCTCCCCGAGCGTGAGCGCTTCGTCGCGACGGTCGGCCTCGATCTCCTCTTCCCTGCTGCGATGGGCCCTGCCGCGGTCGCGCTCGACGCCGCCGTGCCCGCGGGGCGTGACGTGGTCGACTGGTCACGCCTCGCGTTCCCGCCCGCGATGCTCGCGTGGGGCGACCTCGCGATCGATCACCTCCCGGCGCAGGTGCTCGCCAGCCTCGTGCGTCGTGCGTACTACGGCTCGGCGGGTCGGCTCGCGCTGCTGCTCGTGCGTCGCTACCTCGAGGTCAGCCGCCTCGAGGACGCGCGTGTGCTGCACGGCGCGATCGACGTGCTCGCGAAGTCTCCGCGCGCGTCGGCCCGCGCGGCGATCGCGCTCGCGTCTCCACCCGAGGTGCGCGATGCCGAGCTCCTCGCCGCGGTCGCCGAGGCGAGCGGCGCGCCCATCATCCAAGACGGCGGAGAAGAGGTGGAGGCGCTGGCCGATCTGCTCGCCGCGCTCGACGTGCTGCCCGCGTCGCACCTCGCGGTCGACGCCGCGTGCCGCGCGATCGCCTCGCTCTCCGATCGCTTCGTCGATCGCAAGGACACCCGCGCGTACGGCGCTGCGCTCGCCGTCGTCGCATGCGCGCGCGCCGCAGCGAACGACACGGCGTGGCTCGATCGCGCGAAGACGCTGCGCGCGCTCGTCTACGGTCCCGCCGAGCACGCCGACGCCGCGATCGAGGCCGCCACCACGGGCGCGCCGATCGCGGAGAGCCCGCCGCGTGGATCGGTCGCCGTGCGCTCGCTCGAGTCCGTGCGCGCCGAGCCGCGCATCGAGTCGCGCGCCGAGCACGCGCTCGAGCACGTGCTCGAGGCCTCGCGCGCAGGTCGCATCGACGACGGCCTCGAGGCGCTCGCCGTCGCGCTCGAGCCCACCGTCCCTGCGGTCGTCACGCCCGATCTCGTCGCGCGCTTCGTCGAGTCGCTGCCGCGCGGGCGTGCCGCCGCGCTCCTCGCCCTGTGGGCCGCGCCCGTGCTCCCCGAGCGCGCGTACCGCCTCGCGCCAAAGGTCCTCGACGGCGACGCGGCGCGAGCGTTCATCGAGCGCTCGATCGAGAACGGGCGCGTGCACGCGACGTTCAGCGCGGAGCCGTACGCCCCCAAGATCCCCGTCGCTGGCACGCTCGCGGAGATCGCTGCCCCGCTCGGCGACGAGGCCCTCGCCGCGCGCGTGCTCGAGGCCGCGCTCGTGATCCGCGAGCACGAAGAGCGCGAGGGCAGCGAGAACGAGCGACAGCGCAAGATCCGCGTCGGATCCGTGATCGCGGCGCTCGCTCCACGCTTCGGTCTCGAGTGGGTCGCATCCCGCGTGGGCGACGCCGATCGCGCGCGTCTCGCGGCTGCCGCGACGGAGGTCGCTGCGCTCGGGATGACCGCCGTGACCGCGCGGTGCGGCCCCATCGACTCGCGCGAGGGCGTGCCGCTCGCGAAGGCGTTCGCGGATCGCGGCGACCTCGACGCGGCGCTCACGATCGCGGTCGATCTCGATCCCACGCACGGCATCCAGGTGTTGTCCGCGCTCGCGCGCCCCACGCTCGACCCGAAGACGAAGAAGAAACTGCTCGCGGCGTTCAAGAAGGTGCCGAAGCTCGGCAGTACGAAGGAAGACCGCACCATGCGCGCGCACCAGCTCGCGCGCCTCGAGCTCGCGCTCGGCGATCTCGACGGAGCGCTCGAGAGCCTCGCCGACCTCGGAGACTGCCGCTACGCGGGTCATGGCCCGGCGGCGCTCGCGCGCGAGATCGCCGAGCACCTCGACCAGCACCCAGCCGAGCGAACGACCGCGCGGATCGATGCAATCCTCGACACGCTCTGCTCCGATCGCGTCATCCGACAGGAGCTCGCGCGGAGCGTCGGGCCGCTGATCGAGTGGGGCGTGCTGCACGCCGGGCCCGAGCACGTCGCGATGCACGTCACGGCCCTGCGTCACCGGTGTGCAGGCGCGGACGCGTCGCACGTCGACGCGGGCCGCGCCGCGGGCCTCGCGCGGCGCGGTGATCACGCGGGCGCCGCGCACGGCTTCGACGACGCGCTCGCGCTGACGAAGCACACGCAGCGCGCGTTCTTCGATCCGGCCGCGCTCGTGCGCGCCGCGCGTGCGGCCAGCCTCGCCGAGCACGATCCCGCGCGCTTCGTCGCGGTGATCGAGACGTTCGGCCTCGGCGACGCGGGCAAGGCCGCGCACCGCGCGAGCGCCGCGGTCGCAGACTTCGGTGACGCCGAGCGCGCCGCGCTGCGTGCTGGGCTCGCACGCGCCGAGCTCCCCGCGCAGCTCAAGGCCGGCCTGCGCACCGGCCTCGCGCTCGCCGACGCGCGGGCAGGCGACGTCGAGCACGTGCTGCGCTCGCTCGAGTCCGCGGTCGAGGCCGCCGAGGTCGTCGAGCGAGTCGGCCACCTCGCGTGCGCCCTCGCCGTGAGCGGAGCCATCGACGCAGCCGAGGCGACGGCCGCGCTCGTGGGCATGCCCGTGAGCAAGCCCGCGGGGTGAGCACGGCCAACGGACCGCACGCGCGTGTGAGAGGATGACGTGATGCGCGCGCTGATCCTCGCCGCCGTCTGTTCACTCGTCCTCGCGGCGTCCCTACCCGCCAGCGCGCAGTCGACAACGTCGGAGCGAAGCGTGACGACGACGACCGCGACGCCCACGTCCCCCGCGAGAGGGCGTGAGGTCGACCTCGGGTTCGGGTGCGGGCATCGCGACCACGGGCTTCATCGCCACGATCGCGCAACAGGTGGGCCTGAGCCTCCTGATCGTCGGCCTCGTGGGCAGGGTCCCGCCGGTCTTGCCCATGGGGTTCGTCTCGAACGACGGCGCCGTGCTCGGTCTCGGCGGCACGTTCTGATCGTGAGCCGCGCGGGGACGTTCTGACCGGCTCTTGACGCGGGTCCCCTCGTCTCCCACGAATGGCGGCTTCCCGGAGCCTGCTGTGACCGCCCCGAACGCTCGCAAGATCCACTTCATCTCCCTCGGCTGCCCGAAGAACCGCGTCGACACCGAGGTCATGCTCGGCGTGTCGGGCCTCTCGGGCTACCGCGCCGTCGAGGATGCGAGCGACGCCGACGTCGTCGTCGTGAACACGTGCGGCTTCATCGGGCCCGCGAAGGAGGAGTCGATCGACACGATCCTCCAGATGTCGCAGCTCAAGGAGTCGGGCTCGCTCGAGCGCCTCGTCGTCGCGGGGTGTCTGTCCCAGCGCTACAGCGCCGAGCTCTCGCTCGAGATGCCCGAGGTCGATCACTTCCTCGGCTCGAGCGACATGCTCAAGCTCGGCTCCATCCTCGACGATCCGAAGCACGCGCCGCGCATGCTCGTCGGAAACCCCGCCGACTGGACGCTCCGTGCCACGGACCCGCGTCTTCCGTCGCTCTCGAAGCACAGCGTCTACGTGAAGATCGCCGAGGGCTGCAACCGCACGTGCGCGTTCTGTGCGATCCCCACGTTCCGCGGCAAGCAGCGCAGTCGATCGATCGACGACGTGGTCGCCGAGTGCGAGCGCCTCGTCGCGAACGGCGCCGTCGAGCTCAACCTGATCTCGCAGGACACCATCTCCTACGGCCGCGACCTCGGCGCGGACGAGGGCGGCCACCGCAGCGACTTGGCGCAGCTCGTGCGCCGCGTCGCCGACGTGCCCGGCGTGAAGTGGGTGCGCGTCTTCTATCTCTATCCCGAGGCGCTCAAGCCCGAGCTCGTCGAGCTCTTCGCGTCGCACCCGCGCGTGCTCCCGTACGTGGACATGCCGCTCCAGCACGCGAGCGATCGCATGCTCAAGATCATGCGCCGCGGCCACGGCCTCGACCGACAGAAGAAGGTCGTCGAGACGCTGCGGACCAAGATCCCGAACCTCGTCATGCGCTCCGCGTTCATCGTGGGTCACCCCGGCGAGACCGACGCCGACTTCGACGAGCTCGTGAAGTTCGTCGAGTGGGCGGAGCTCGATCGCATCGGCGTCTTCACCTACTCGCACGAGGAACAGACGCGCGCGTACGAGATGGACGACGACGTCCCCGAGAAGGTGAAGAAGGCGCGCACGCGCAAGCTCCACTCGGTGCAGCGCGCGATCACGCGCAAGAAGACCAAGGCGCTCGTGGGCCGCGAGGTCGACGTGCTCGTCGAGGGCGTGTCGGACGAGAGCGAGTTCCTCCTCGAGGGTCGCTGGTGGGGCCAGGCCCCCGAGATCGACGGCAAGGTCTACCTCGCCAACGGCAGCGCCGAGCGCGGCGAGCTCCGCAAGGCGTTCGTCACGAGCGCGGCCGAGCACGACCTCGTCGCGGACCTCGCGGATGCCGAGGGCGTCGTCCCCGAGCCGCCGCCGGGCGCCAAGCGCGTGAAGCGCAAAGAGCCGCTCCGCCTTCGTACGATCTGAGGGGGCACGATCGGATCAGAGCTCGGCGAGCAGCGACGCGATCAGCGAGAACGCGAGGCAGCCGAGGCCGAGCGTGGAGGCGAGCACGAACGCCTTCAGCATGAAGATCGCGCGGAGGTGTCCGATGCCCTGCGCGAACCCGTGCGCGTCGTGGACCCGCGTGGTGCTGCGCCGGCCGATCCCTCCGAGGTGACGCGCCGCCAGCAGACACGGCAGCGCGAGCACGAACGTCACGCTGCCGATCAAGAGATCAGGCGCGCCCGCGGCCCCGTCGAGCAGGCGGCTGAGGCTCGTGAACGCCAGCGTGAGCAAGACCGCCGCGTCGACCACCAAGGCCCACGCGAGCCAGCGCGACGCGCGACGTCCCGCACGATCGAGCCGACGCGTGTCCGCCGGCGCCGAGGTTCGTACTGGTTGCTCGGAGGGCACGCTGCGACGCGACACGAGATCGACGACACCGTCGTGCTCGTCGTGCTCCCCGCTCGCCGTGCCGTCGACGAGAGCGGCCTCGAGCGCGTGGCCGGCCACGGGGCTGGCCACGGGGCTCGCGATCGCTGCGTCGTCGCGGAGGCTCTCGCGCTCCGCGCTCTCGCTCGCCGCAGGAGGCGGTGGCCGCACGCTCGATCGATCGAGGACGAACGGCGCGGTCGCCTCGTCTTCCTTGCGGCGCCCACGGCGCCCGACGGTCTCGGTCACGCCAGGCTCCCGAGCCAGACGAGGCCGCCGCCGAGGATCGCGAGCAAGGTCGCGTCGATGAAGAACGCGTTCGCCAGCGCGTGCAGCGCGTCCTCGAGGTAGGGCGCGTCTCGATCGGTCGCGTGGATGTGGTGCTCGAGATCTTCGGCAGCGTCCGTGAGCAGCACGCCGCCCCGCAGCACGAGCACGCCGAGGAACACGATGGCCGCGAGCGCGGACCCGAACTGCATCGCGGTCACCTCGCCGAGGCGCACGAGCGGCGGCGTCGTGTCCGACTCGATCTCCGGCGCGATCACCGTGGCGAACGTCCACGCGACCACCACGCCGACGCACACCAAGAGCACGAGCCCACCCGCGAGGACCTGGAAGCGACCGAGCGCGCCCATCCAGTAGGCCGTTCCCTCGATCGCGCGCTCGTCGCGCGGGTCGAACGGCAGCTGCGCGAGGCGCCGCATCGACGGGTCGGACGGCGACGCCGCGCCCGCGGGGCGGGCCTCCTCGCCATCGACGCGATCGGTTGCTGCGGTGGGCTCGGACACGGAGCGCCCAGCGTACTGCGTACGCTCACCCCGGGCGAAAATCGCAGTGCGCGCGCTCGGTGCTCAGGTGGCGGTGAGCCGCGCGATGCGGCGAATCCGGATCGCACTTCCGAACCGGCGGAGTAGGGTCCGCGCGTGCGCGTCCTCGCGATCGACACGAGCTCGGAGATCGGCGCCGTCGCCCTCGTGGAGGACGGCGAGCTGCGCGCGTCTGTCCAAGCGCGCGTCCAGCACCAGCACGGCGAGACGCTACTACCCCACGTAGAGCGCGTGCTCGCGATGTCGGGCGTGGCGATCACGCAGCTCGATCTGCTCGCGGTCGGCCTCGGCCCCGGCTCGTTCACCGGCGTGCGCATCGGCGTCGCCACGGTGAAGGGCCTCGCGCTCGCGCACGGCACGCCGATGGTCGGCGTCCGCACGAGCCGCGTCCTCGCGCTCGGCTCGTCGGGCGTGCTCCGCCTCGTCGCCATCGACGCGAAGAAGGACGAGGTCTTCGTCGCCGCGTACGGCACGCGCGCGAGCGTGCTCGAGGTGCTCCTCGAAGACGTGCACGGCTCACCCGCAGACGTCGCCGCGCGCCTCGCGTCCATCGCGCGCGATCACCCCGTGGCCACGAGCCTCGTGGGCTCGGCGCTCGCGCCACACCGCGCGATCTTCGAGCGCACGCTCGCGGCGGCCACGGAGGGCTCGCTCGTCATCGAGCCCCACGTCCTCGCCGCCCCGAGCCCCGCGCTCCTCGCGCACGACGCCGCAGCGACGCACGCGCTCCGCGGCCCCGACGATCCCTCAGCGCTCATCCCCGTGTACGTCCGCGGCGCCGACGCGAAACTACCCAGCCCCTGAGCCCGCAAGCGGGATAGGACGTCGCCAGAAGTCCCCTCTCCCGCCCGCGGGAGAGGGCTAGGGTGAGGGCCAGGCCACCGCGAGCAAAGTGCGGAGAGGACGACGAATCCCGCAGCGCGAACAGGCACTCCTCTCGCCAGCGGGAGAGCAGGGGTGGATCAGCGAGGCGAGCCACGCAAAGCCACGAGATGGCCCCCTCACGGAGGAGATTGATCCGGTCGCACCCCTCGGACACGCCATCGTCTCGGCGAATCTCGAGAGATCTCGCAGCGCCGGACGGCCAATCCGCTATCCGGTGAGCGCCTCACTCAAGGTCATCCAACGGACCCCGAGGCTCAGTTGCGTCGCTACGAAATTCAGGCGTGTGCCTTGACCCTTGTCGTCCGTTAGGCGGCCGGGCAGATTTAGGTTGTCACCTTCGGCGAGCCATGATCTAAGCTGTGC
>CAZCVE010000070.1:0-44860 GCA_964502175.1 uncultured Sandaracinaceae bacterium | reverse complement strand
GATGGTCGCGTGCTGCGCCTGCTCCTCACGCACGACGAGGCAGCGCGGCTCGAGCCGTTCGTCCAGGCACCTCCCGTGCGCATCGAGATCGTGTCGAGCACGTCGCGATCGGAGCGTCGCGGATCGATGAGGCCGCCCGAGAGCGTCGAGGCCGAGATCGTGATCGTGCCCGATCACGTGCTGAAGAAGGCGATCACGCCGACGCCGGAGCCGATCCGCGGTGCCGGCGCCGTCGAGGATCTCGCGCGCAGGATCCTCCTCGACGCGCGCCCTCCGAGCCCGCAGCCCGCGCGCCCCAGCCCGCGCCCGGTGAGCCCGCGTCCGCTGAACCCACGCCCGATGAGCCCGCTCCCGATGGCGTCGCGTCCGGCGAGCGTGAACCCGGCCAGCGCGCGCGTCGCGCCGCGCCCGCCCGCCGCGAGCCCACGACCGCCGCGCTCCACGCCCGAGCAGGGCTCGCGCCGCGACGCGCTCCAAGACGAGCTCTCGTCGGTGATCCCGCCCGCGCTCGCGCCTTCGCTCGAGGCGCTCGCGACCGTGCGCGGTCAGCCGCTCCCCGAAGACACCAAGCACGACAGCGTGCGGCCGCCCGCGTTCACGCCGCAGCCCATGCGCGCCGTGACGAGCCCGCGCGACACCACCGCGCTGCGCACGCGTCTTCGCGCGCACTGGGAGCGCGGTGAGCTCGACGAGGCCGGACAGGTCGCGCGCGTGCTCGCGTTCCTCGGCTCGCTCGATCCCACCGAGAAGCGCCTCGCGAGCCTCGCGGGCGACGACGCGCCGCCCTTCTCCACGCCGCTCTCGACCTACCTCTTCAAGGCCTACGTCGCGCACGACGACGAAGATCCCGACCTCGCGCGCCTGTGCGCGGCCCTCTGGCCCGCGCTCCTCACGATGCGGCTGCGATCGGAGCGCGATCTCGGCCTCCGCACGCGCGATCTGGTCGACGTCGCGAGCGCCGAGTCGGGCTTCGCCGGCGCGTTTCGTCGCGCCGCGCGCGGCCTCGGTCAGACTGCGCCGCGCCTCTGGGTCCGCACCGACGTGAGCGGCGGCCTCGCGTACCTCAACGTCTCGCCGATCGGCAGCCTCTGCGGCGGCTCGCTCGCGGGCTCGTTCGCGCAGGACGAGATGCTGTTCGTCTCGGCGCACCACCTCGCGTTCTATCGCCCCGAGGTCTACTTGTTCGCGCTCCTGCCGAACATGGCAGACGTGCTGACGCTCGCGTGCGCAGGCCTCTACCTCGAGCGCCGCATGCCGCCCGATCCGCGCATCGTGAAGGTCGCGGAGTCGATCGAGCGCTTCATGGTCCCGCAGGTGCGGGACTCGCTGCGCCGCGCGTGCGCCGAGCTCTCGCTCGTGGGCGATCCGCGCACGCAGCTCGCCGCCGAGCTCATGCGCTTCCGCCGCGCCGCGCACGTCTCTGCGGTGCGCGCGGGCTTCGCGCTCACGGGATCGATCTCGCTCGCCGCGCGCATGACGCGCCTCCTCCCCGCGCAGCCGGGGGTCGAGGTGGAAGAGCTCGTCGACGATCTCGCGAGCTACGCCGTCTCCTCCGCGTGGCTCACGCTGCGTCGCGAGCTGGGAATCGCGCTCGCGCCCTCGTCTCCCGAGATCCCAATCTGACGCGCTGCGCGCGCTTCGCGGTCAGGCCGACCACGCGCGCTCGAGTCGCTTGCTCCGCGCCGATCCGGCCACGGAGAGCAGCGTGCGATCACGGCGGAGTCGCATGGCGCGATCGTCGTCGGCCGACGCGATCAGCGCGTCGAGCCTCGCGTACACGTCCTTGCCGAGCGTGATCGCCCCTGCGAGCGCCACGTGCGTGCTCGGCTCTTCCACCGGCATCTCGGCGATCGCGGAGAGCGACGAGATCGTCGCGAGCGCGAGCTCGATCGCACGACGCGTCGGCTCCGGATCGCTCGCACCGCTCGCGCGCAGTCGCAGCTCGCGGATCGCGTGACCGAGCGCGGCACCGAACACGTGCACGTCCTCGATCGTGCGGAACGGCTTCACGTAGCGGTCGTAACCGTCGCCCAGCAGCACCGCGTCGATGTGCACCTCGACGTCGCGCAGCGCGAGGCTCGCGTGCGGGATCTCCGGCACGAACGGCGTGTCCGGCATCGTCGTGATCACGAGGCCCTTCGCGTCCGCGGGCACGCGCACCACGCGCAGCATGGGACGCGGCGCGCCCGCGGGATCGACGCGCGCGACGACGAGGATCTCCGTCGCGTGTGGACCCAGCGTCGTCCATCGCTTGTCGCCCGTGATGCGCGCGCGCTCGCCCTCGATCACGAGGCGCGTGGCGATCGCCTTCGGTGTGTTGCCCGCTTCTTCGGTCACCGCGAGCGCAGCCATCGACTCGAGCGGCAGGCCCGGCACGAGCCGATCGAGCGCGTGTCGGTAGCCGCTCGCGAAGGCCCACGCGAGTCGATCGGCCTCGAGCCCCGAGAGCACCGCGCGATCGAACGCGCGCTCGGCCCGGCCCGCGATCGCGAGGTGTCGCGGCCACCACGCGGCGACGTGCTCGATGGGGCTCGGGTCGAGCGGTACGGAGAGGAGCGAGCGCGCCAGATCCACGATCACCTCGCGTCGAAGTCGCTGCCGATCAGGAGGTACAGACCCCAAGCCATCTCGCCCAGACCCTGGAGCGGAAGGCGATCTGCGGCATCGTAGGCGTCGTTGTCGACGACGTTGAGGAAGAAGCGGCTCTCGAGGAACACGTCGTTGAGCTCGCCGCGCACGAACGGCACGAGCGTGAAGAAGCCCACGGCCGACGGATCCCCGCCGAAGAGACCGCCCGAGCGGCCGGTATCGTACATCGCGGTCTGGATGCGCAGACCCGCGGCGAGGCCTTCGATCGGCCGCACGCCGCCCCAGATGCCGAGCTGCGCGCCGATCGCGACGCCTTCGTATCCGTCGAGCACCGGCACGCCGATGCCGAGCGCGGTCTCGGCGCCGAAGAACAGCCAGTCCTGTCGGTACTCGCCGTCGAGTCGGAGCACGATCGGCACGTAGCCGCGCGAGAACATCCACGGATCCCACGCGCCGTTCGGCAGCCCGCTGAGCGGCACCGTGACGATGCCGACGTCGCCGCCGTCGTAGACGTTCATGAACGGCCCGACCACGCCGAAGCCGCCGCGCACGCGGAGGTGTCGCGTGGGGATGAACGCGACGCGCGCGCCCCCGTAGAGGTTGCCCGCGCGGAAGTCGGTGCGGTCCTCGAGGCCCCAGCGGCCGAATGTCGCGGCGCTGCGGAACTGAACGTCGATCGAGAGCGAGATGTCGGGCGCGAGCGCGACGACGTCGGCGTTCACCGCGAGGCTCGGCACGAGGATCGCGCGGCCGTACTCCTGCGTGAGGAACGTGAATTCCCCGTAGTAGAAGCCGAGATCGAGCGTGAAGCGCGAGGCCGAGGTCTCCGAGTACTCACCGGTCGACTGCGCCGCGGCGGGTCGGACGAGCACGAGCGACACGAGGGCGAGCACGACGAGCGAGGTCCGCATCATGGTGCGCGAGCTTGATCGATTCTTGCGCGTGAGACCAACGTCGACGGCGTGCTGGAACGACGAGGGTCGCTCTGCGAGACTCGTGCGTGTTGGCTTTCACGAGGGAGGTCTGGGATGGGACGCGAACGAATGTTTCGAGCAGGGCTCGGGCTCCTGGCCCTCTCGATCGTCACGATCACGAGCGAAGCGCGCGCGGAGTCGTACGTGCCTCCCGACGCGACGTACGACGCCAGCGTGTGCATGCACCCGCCCGCGCTCGACGCCGTGACGCCGCCGAACGGCAGCGTCGTGCCCGCGAACCAGCCGCACTTCCAGGTGCCGTGGGGCGTCTATCGGCTCGTCGATCGCACGACCGGCGACGAGATCGCCACCGAGCTGCGGACCGACGCGCGAGGCTACTTTCTCGTGCTGCTCGCGCCGCTCACCGAGGGAGCCGAGATCGCGCTCCAGGTCTCGGTGTGTGACGGCACCGAAGGCATCGTCGCGACGTGGACCGTCGGCGCGGCCGTGCCCGTCGCCACGTCGCTCGGCACGCTGACGTTCTCCGAGGTGCGCGCGTACTACCCGTCGATGCACTCGGAGGAGCTGGCGCACTACGTCGCGGTCTCGCTCACGCCCGATCCGAACCTCGCGCCTTGGCAGCGCGAGTACCTCTGGTGGCTCGCGGCTGACGGCCCGAGCGCGACGCCCGTGGCGCTCGACCTGCCGATCCCCACGCACGTGGGCTGCCGCTCGCCGATGGGCCGCGTCGGCGCGCAAGGCTTCGGCGGTTCCAGCACGCTCGCGGCGGAGCTCATCACCGCGGAGCAGACCGCCACCGTCGACTGCACCGATCCGCCGATCCACGAGAGCTTCGGCGGACGCGCGTTGACGGCGGCGGAGATCGACGCGCTCGCGCGTGCGCGAGCAGCGATCGTCGAGGCAGGCATGCCGATGGACATCGACGCGTTCGTCGCCATGCCGGACGCTGGGCCCGCAACGATCGACGCAGGCATGGCCTCGATGCCCACCGAGCCCGACACGAACGGGCACTGCAGCGTGCGCGCAGGACGCCGTGACGATCGCGGGCCGCTCGCGCTCCTCGGCTTCCCGCTCGCTCTCTGGATCGCGCGTCGAGCGCGCCGTCGAGGCATGCTCCGCGCGTGAGCGCGATGGACAGCGTCGGCAGGAGCGTCGGGATCCTGCGCGTGCAGCTTCGGCTCTCGGCGCTGCTCGCGATGCAGTACCGATGGGAGCTCTTCGCCGACGCGTTCTTCTCCGTGTTCTGGACGGGCACCGCGCTCCTCCCGCTGTGGCTCGTGTTCGAGGAGCGCTCGACCATCGCGGGCTACACGTTCCCCGAGGCGCTCGTGGTGCTCGGCTTCTTCACGATCCTCCAGGGCGTGCTCGAGGGCGCGATCCATCCGAGCCTCGGCACCGTCGTCGAGCACGTGCGCACGGGTACGCTCGACTTCGTGCTGCTCAAGCCCGCCGACGCGCAGCTCCTCGTGTCGACCGCGCGCTTCGCGCCGTTCCGCGTGCTCAACATCCTCGCGGGCATCGCGATCGTGGTGCGCGCGTTCGTGCTCCTCGATCGTTGGCCGAGCGCGATCGACGTCGTGCTGTGTCTCCTCCTCTTCGCGAGCGCGGTGTCGATCCTCTACGGCCTCTGGATCCTCACCGTGTCGGCGGCGTTCTACGTGGGCCGCATCGACAACCTGCGCTTCCTCTTCACGAGCATCTTCGACGCCGCGCGCTGGCCCGCCACCGTGTACCGAGGCGCGCTCGGCTTCGTGTTCACGTTCGTCATCCCGCTCGCGCTGATGACGAGCTACCCCGCGTGGGCGCTGCTCGGCCTGCTCGATCCCTCGCGCATCGCGATCGCGATCACGGTCGGCGTGACCTTCACGCTCGCCTCACGCGTCGTCTTCGTACGCGCGCTCTCCCGCTACACGTCCGCCTCGAGCTGAACGCCTCGGGACCCGGGCGTTGTCGCGATCGACCGCGAGGTCGCGCAACGAGGATCTCCCCTCGGACCTGCCGGACGCTTCGCGGTGCTCACTCCTCGTGATCGCGAGCGCACGATGCTCGCGACACACGCACGCGCAGGCGTCGCGCCTCAGGCGAAGGCGGACGCGCTCGTTCGTACGGACGCATCCACGACAGCGCCCGGCAGGATCGAGGGTAGAAGCAAGCGCCGAGACCAGGCAGTCCTTGCGAGCGCTCCGTGGACGAGTTGCGTGGAATGAAGTCCGAACGTGCCCGCGTTTCGGCGCGATGCGAGCACGATCGGACTGGTCGAACGTCGTCGCGCTGCAGCTCTCGATGGGAGCCTTCGCGTTCTCGGCGATGATCACTTGCCCGCACATGATCGGCGACGTCGAGTGTGTGCTCGATGGGTTCGGCGGAAGATCTCACTTCCACGGGACAGCGCTTGGCGAGTTGGTGCTTCATCACTGGGGGCACTTCGCTGTCGCGGCACCGGGGTTCGATCAGGCCCCGCGGCGCGGGAGTCTCGTCACGATCGCGTACGGCAGGCCGACGCTCACGAGGTGGACCCAGTAGGGCCACTCGGCTGCGGCGGTGGTGAAGAAGAGCGCGGCGAAGAGGCCGGTCGCGGCGAGGCGCGGGACGAAGACCGACGGGGGCAGCGCGCGGCCCTTCGATCGCAGGCGCCACGCATAGAGGCTCGCGAGCGCGCCGAGCGCCGCGACGCCGAGCAGGCCTGCGTCGCCGAGGTCGTCGCGGAGCACCCAGCGGAGGCCGTACCACCACGTGGCGCAGATCAGCGCGTGCGCGGCGAGCACGCTCGCGGGGATGACGAGCAGGCGAGAGAGACCGTCGAGCCGATCGAGCAGCACGTCGGCCGCGGCCGCGAAGTAGCCCCACGCGAGGATGCCTTGCACGGGAACGTCGAGGTGTCCGGGCTCTGACCACGTCCAGAGGTCCGCGCGCGTCGCGAGCACCTCCATGAGCGACGCGTCGGCCGTGACGAGCACGAACAACAAGAGCGGGCGCTGCCACGGACGCGCCGCAGGGAAGAGCGCCTTGCGTACGCCGCGCGCGCTCGAGATCACGAGCGGCCAGATCAGCGGCACGAGCAGCGGCACGTGGTGGAGCCGCGCGTGCCAGTCGGGCGCGTACTCGTAGTACCGATAGAGTGTGATCGACGTCTCTTCGCCGACGAAGCCCGCGAGCGCGAGCAGCGCGTAGTCCGAGAGGAAGCGTGCGCGCGACGACGGCGTGGGCTCGCTCCGCCAGTGGAGCGCGACCGTGAGCAACACCACCACCACACACAGCGCTTCGAAGAGAGGCAGCGGCACGCGAGCTCCTAGCGCCCCTCGGCAACGGTCAGGGCTCGGGCGGGACCGGGTGTCCGTCGAACCGTGGCGCGGCGTCCGAGATCTCGTACCAGCTCGGCTTCTCCGCGACGAACTCGTGGAACTGCACGCGGATCTGCGGATCGTCGTCGAGGCAGTGCGCGTGGATCGGAAACGACGCGCCCGCGCCGGGCTCGCCGAGCGCCGTCCCGCAGCGGCCACAGAAGCAGCGGTCGTACTTGTACGGCGGGCTCGCCTCGAGCCGCTGCATCAACTCGCGCCCCCGCACCCAGCGAAACGTCTCCGCGCGCACGAAGACGAACGTGCTCGCGCCGAGCTTGCGACACCGCGTGCAGTGACACGTGCCCATCATCGTGGGCGCCTCCGTCAGCTCGAACGCGATCGCACCACAGCAGCAACTCCCTCGGATCATGGCCATCCTCTCTCGCGTCGCCGAAGGGGCGAGCGAGAGCGAGGGGTGGCACGCGCTCCTGACACGTCTCTGTCAGCAATCGCGCGATGCTCGAGACGACCTCCATCGAATCGATCCTCAAGCCGCGAGCGGCACGCGCGACAGGTTCTCTTCGCGCATGCGCCACGCGATGCGCGTTGCGGCCATCATGATCGTGAGCTGCGGGTTCACGCCGAGGCTCGACGGCAGGATCGATCCGTCGGTCACGTAGAGCCCCTCCGTGTCCCAGACCTTGCCCCACGGATCGACGACACCATCGCTCGCGTACTTGCTCATGCGGCACGTGCCGAGCGGGTGCTGCGACGCCGCCTCGAAGCGTGTGCTCGGCACGCGATCGAGATCGAAGCGACGGTACGCGTCGGGCTCGAGGCCATCCGAGCCGAGGATCGGGAGGAACACTTCCTTCGCGCCCGCCGCGAGGAAGCAGTCCGCGAGCTTGCGCATGCCGAAGCGCATGCGGACGTGGTCTTCCTTCGAGCACTGGTAGAACGAGATCGGCTCGCGACCGAACGGATTGCGGTGGATCGAGCCACCGCCGTCGTCGTGCACCATCGTGCCGAACATCGCGATGTGATCGACCTGCTCCGCGAGGCGCGCGTGCTTGGGCCCCGCGTACGGCATCGTCGCCGCGATCACCGACGCGGGCACGAAGAGGCTCGTGAGCGTCACGCCGTCGTGCTCGAACGCGTCGACGAACGCGCTCTGGAGCGCGCCCTGCCAGCCGCGCACGGGACGATCGAAGCGCGCGTACACGCGGAAGCCCGGGTGCAGCGTGAGGTTGCGGCCGATGTGGCTGCCCACATGACCCAGGCCGCTCGCGCGCAGCAAGAGCGGCGTGTGCATGCCGCCGCACGCGACGATCACGCGCTTGGCGCGAACGCGGAGCTTGCCCTTCTTGCGACCGACGGGGCCCGTCATCAGGCGTCCCTCGACGCCGACCGCGCGGTTGCCCTTCATCGTGACGCGATCGACGAGACAGTCCGTGTAGAGCGTCGCGTCCGCCTCGAGCGCGCGCGGCAGGTACGAGAGATCGACCGACATCTTCGCGCTGTGCGGGCAGCCGAAGTTGCAGCGGCCGCAGCCGTTGCAGCCCTTGGTGTTCCTGCGCAGCGGGTGCACGGGGATGCCCAGCTTGCTCGCGCCTTCGGCGAAGAGCTCCGTCGAGCGCGAGCGCATCGAGACGGGCACCTCTTCGACGTGGATCGCGGCCTCGACGTGCCGGTAGTACGGGTCGAGCGCCTCGGGCGTGAAGTCCGCGAGCTCCATGTCGCGCGACCACACGCGCAAGATCGAGTCGGGCACGCGGAAGCACACGCCGCCGGTCACCACGCTCGAGCCGCCGACGACGCGGCCCATCGTCACGTTGATCGTCGGCGCGCCGAACAAGCCCAGCGACGTGGTCATGCCGCTCTCGCGCCACACGTGACGCAGCGACTCGCTCTGCCGCATCGCGCCGTGCTCCGCGGCCGGCACGTTCTTGCCCTCTTCGAGCACGATCACGCGCTTGCCCGCGAGCGCGAGCTCGGTGGCCATCACGGCGCCGCCCGCGCCCGAGCCCACGATGACGACGTCGCAGTCGACGTCGAGATCGCCCTGCATCGCCGCGCCCGACACGATGCTCATGTCGTCACGCTCGCTTCCACGTCGCGTGACTCGCCCGCTTCGGCGCGCACGGCCGTCAGACACTTCTGGTCCCAGCCGATCTCACGCGCGGCGTCGGGGTGCTCGTAGTAGACGAGGCTCACGATCGCGCGCGCGCCGAACAGCGCGAGGGACGCGGGCGTGCGCTCGAGCGCCTCGAGCGACTCGATGCGCTCGGTGAGCGAGAGGCTCCCGAGCCGCGCGAAGTGCCCACCCACGAGCGGGGCGATCCACGTCACGACGAAGAGACACAGACGAAAGACGAAGCGCCCGCGCGTGTTGAGGTGCGCGACGAAGTCGTCGAGATCCGTGATGAACCACGACATGCGCTCGGCCGGCGGCGGCTGATCGAGCGTGCGCGCGAAGAGCGCTTCGCCGAACGCCGTCGCGTCGCGTCGCACCGTCTCCGAGAGGACCTGCATCACGCGCGGACCCTAACACGCGGTCAGATTCCTTCGCCGCAAGTCGCCACCGCAGCGAACTGCGTCGGACACGGCGCGCCTGAGCTCGCCGGGCACACCGAGAGCGCGGCCGTGCAGTCGAGGAACGTTCTCCACTCGACGTCGCACGCGGCGACAGGCCGACGTGCCAACAGCATGGATTCGCACTCGGCCTGTCCACCGGTCCGACCCGAGCAGTCGAGCTCGACCAGCGTGCGACACGCGGCAGACTCCTTCTCCACGGTGGTCGGTGTCGGCGGGGGCTCGGAGCAGCCGATCAACGACGACACGAAGAGAAGGAGGGCTCGCGGAACTCGGCGCATGCATCACCTTCCGAGGTCGAGGCGATCGAGCTCTTCGCTCAGCGCGCGGCCGCGCACGCGATCGACCATCGAAATGTAGGCGATCTTACCGCGCAGCCACGCCTCGAACGTGGGTGACAGATCGCGGTTCTGCGCCGCGAGGCCCGTCTTCTTGGCGTTGTGGAGGATCGCGCGCACGAGGCGCACGTCTTCGCGCGGCACGCCGAGCTTGCTCGGCTCGTTGACGACGATGCCCGTCACCGTCTGCCGCTTGCTCTTCCGCTGGATGCGGCCCTTGTCGGGATGGATCGTGAAGCCCTCGGCGCGCGCGATGTGGTGCAGCGTGGCGAGCAGCTTGGCGACGCCGCTCGGCGAGCCGGGCTCGGCCTCTTCGGTGTGGCTGAAGGTGAGGTCGTCCGCGTAGCGCGTGTACGTCCAGCCGTGCTTCTTCGTGTAGCCCACGAGCCTGCGGTCGAGGCGCGACGCGACGAGGTTCGAGATCGCGGGGCTCGTGCACGCACCTTGCGGCAGGCCGCGGAGGCCGACGGCCACGTGGTACGTGTGGCCCGCGTAGTTCGCCTGGATGCGAGGGCACTCGGTGGTGAGCAGCGCGAAGATCGTGGAGACCGCAGGCGAGTATCCCGCGCGCTGGAACACGCTCCGCACGCGCGCGAACGTGATCGTCGGGAAGAAGTCGACGAGGTCCTGGTTGATGACGATCGCCTTGCCCGAGTGGGGTCGCGCGTTCGTGACCGTGGAGCGCTCCTTCACGAAGCCGTGCGCCGCGGCCTCGACGGGCAGCTTCTCGAGCACGTTGTCGAGGATCCAGTGCTGCGCCTTGCCGAGCTGCGGCTTGGGCGCCGAGAGCGTGCGCGTGCCGCCCTTCTTCTTCGGCACCTCGAACTGCACGTAGTGCGCGTGGCGCTGCGCGTCGGCATGGAAGCACAGGTAGCGGAGCGTCTTGATCTCGATCTCGAGCGCGCGCGCGACGTCGGCCGGTGACGAGAGCCGCGGAAGACCGCTCGCCGCGAGCTTCTCGATGTTCGAGCGGCGATCCGAGAGGCCTTTGCTGACGTTCTTCGCGAGCCCGCTGCGGCCGAGGTACGTGATGTCCTCGCGCTTGCGGCGGGCGACGTCCTCGGCCTCTTTCGCGCGCTTGGCGGCGGACTCTTCCTTCTTCTTCGTCTTCGCGAGCTGCCTCGCGATGCGCTCTTGGGCGAGGAGCTCTTCGACGTTCTTGTGCGCGATCGACTCGGCGAGGCGCGCCGCGTCCTTGTGCTTGAGCCAGAGATCACCGATGCGGTGGATCTCGACGATCTCGGGGCGCGTGAGGAAGCCGCGCAGCTCGAGCCCGCGATCGATCAGCGCCGTGCGCTCGTCGCTCTCGGGCGGGATCACGTCGACGCGACCGATCCACGCGGTCTTGTACGGGTTGATCTCGAGCGAGCGCGCGCGGTGCTCGGCCGGCGTCAGCGTGAGGAACACGCCGAGGTCGTAGGGATCCTTGACCGGCGCGCCCCCGCTGGCCGTGTTTCCCGTGACGCTCGCCGGCATCCTCGAGGCCTGCGGCACCACCGGCCCGCGCACGGTGCCCGCGCTCGAGGGCGTGGCCGCCTTGGGGGCGACGCCACCGCCGACGGGCGCGATCGACGCCGGGGCCGAGGCCTTCGGGTGATAGACCCAGTTCGTCCCCGCGGGCGTCTGGAGCAGCGTGCGCGTGTAGCCGTGCGGCGCGAACATCCCGCGATCGAACAGCTCGTGCACGACCTGCACGGCCTTCGTGATGCTGTCGACGGTGCGCGGCTGCCCGATCGTCGCCGCGTCGGCGATGTCGACGGCGACGAACTGCGTGCCGCCCTTGATGTGCACCATGCACGCGGCCCACACGGCGGCCTCGAGCGGCGACCCCGAAGGCGGCTGCGGCACGGGCGTGCTCGCCGCGGTCGGCTCGGGCCCGAGGAAGAACTCGGAGAGTTTTTTCCAGAACGACATGCGTGGGGGTCAGTCGAACGTGCCAGTCGGACGTGCCAATCGAACATGCCAGTCGAACATGCCAGTCGAACATGCCAGTGGGCATGCCAATCGATCGTCCGAGAGAGAGGTGAAAGCTCGACTTCTACCCCTGGACCACGTCCGTTCACGACGGTACCTGCGCTAGCTGTCGCTTGGCAGGGCGCCGCTCGCGTCGCTCTCCTCGGTGCCAACGACAGCTAGCGCAGGTACCGAAAAGAACAACGGGCGTGGGTGAGCAATGGAAGGCCAACGTCGACCACGGCGTAACGCCGCAGCATGAGGGCTCGTGCCTTCACCTCTCACTCGGATGATCGATTGTCAGAGAACCAATCAGAACGGGCGCGGGAGACGTCTTCTGCCTGGGGCGCCTTGCGGCGGGGGAGCGTAGCTCCCCCTGGAGCAGCGAGGATGGAGGAGCGAAGCGACGAAGGACGAGCGGGGGGTTGGTGGGGGGCTCGGCCACCCGCCCTCCGGCCGGAGGCCGGTGTGACTAGTGGATGAAACCGCCGCCCAGGCTGGCGCTCTGGAGGCGGAGCTCGTCGCCGCCTTGGGCGGTGAGACGTAGCGCGAGAAGGTGACGACAGGGGCCGGCGCGGAGGCCGTTCTCGTAGAAGTGGTGACAGCTGCACTTGGCCCGCGTCATCAAGCTGTCGGCGTCGATGATCGCCTCGCAGGTCTCGCCCGCGATCTTGGCCGAGAGATAGCGCTTGTTGCCGGGGATCGACTCGGTCTTGCCGACGGCGACGCGCGCGCCGAGGAAGAGCTCCTTGCCCTTCGTGAGCTCCTCGGGCTCCGCCGTCATCACCTTGCGCGCGTCCGGCGCGTCGATGACCTGACGGAAGCGGTACGCGCGCGTGACGGGATCGTAGAGGAGCTGTCCCTCGCGGCCGAGGTGATGGAGCGCGCCTGCGATCTCCGTCTCCTTCTTGCCGAGCTCGCTCGCGATCGTGGCGCGATCGGCCGTGCGCGCGCTGCGGAGGAAGGTCCACACGTTCTGTCGCGTGGCCTCGTCCGAGAGGATCGCGCCCGACAGCAGATCGAGGCCCGTGCCGCGCGTCCAGTCGTTCGTCGTCCAGCCCGAGAGCGCGAGGAGGAAGCGCATCTCGCCCATCTTCGCGACCCACAGCGAAGGAAGACCGTTCCCGAGGAGCTGCACCTCGACGTGCTCGATCATCGGCAGGAGACGCGCGAGCACCGACAGGCGTCGACGTCCCCACACCTTCACGTCTTGATCGGACGGTCCTTCGTACTTCGGCCCGCGCGACTCGAGGCGCAGGCCCCACGGCTCGAGCACGAGCACCGGCGGCTTGCCGCGACGCAGCTCGAACACGATCGCGCGCGGCCCCGTCTTCTCGCGGTTCCGCCGGAGGAACACGAGCAGCGAGTAGATCGTCGCGGTGTCGAGCTGCACGCGGTGCGTGGCGAGGTCGCTCGTCGCCGAGATCTGACCGAAGCCGCGCAGCCACGACGGCGGCAGATCGATCTTCTCTTCGCGGTACTCCGCCTTGCCCTCGACCGCGACGTCGAAGCCGCTCGGATCGAGGTGGAGGCGCGTCGTGCGGTAGGTGCGGAGCGCCTGGAAGCGCTCGTAGAGCGCCATCGAGTAGTCGACGTTCGTCGTGCCGAGGCCCGCGTCTTGTCCGCCGACGAAGCCGTCGCGGTCGACGTAGAGGCAGCCGTAGCTCGACTCGTCCTTGCTGAACGCCTCGAAGAACACGACGTCGTCGGCGACCGAGATCACGGGATCACACGGCACGAGCGCGCGGAACAGCGCGGGATCGTTGCGCATGAGCTCGTTGGCCCAGCGCACGCGCGCGTCCCAGTACTTGCGGTGCAGGCGCTTGAAGTCGCCCTCGAGGTTCGGCGGGATCGCCTGCTTCGCGATCTCCTGCGCGGCCTGCACGCGCGCGCGATCGAGGAGCGTCGCGCGCAGCTGCGTCTCCTCTTGGGTCTTCTGCTTCTTCCACGCCTCGTAGACGGACTTGTCGCGTCGCTGGAAGCGGTGATCGCCGACGACCACCTCGTGCAGCGCCGAGATCGCCTCGCGGAAGCGGAGCGGATCGCGCAGCTCGCCATCGAACCACACGCGCTCGCGCGAGAGGTTCGGAGAGAACGACACCGTCGATCGGTACGGGCCCTGCTCGACGTGCGAGCGACCGAGGTAGCGGAGCGAGTACTCCATCAGGCCGCACCTCTCGCGAGCGCGGGCGTGAGGCCCACGATCTCGATCTCGGGCGCGTGACGCGCGATCGCCTCGCGCACCTCGGGCTGTCGCGCGGCGGCGCGCACGAGCGAGCTGAGCGCGCCTCGACGCTCCGTCTCGCGCACCGAGCGCAGCGCGAGCGAGAGCAAGGGCAAGAGCTCGTCGGCCTGCTGCGGCTGCGACTCGAGACGCTCACCGAGCTGCGTGAGCGCGCGCTGTTTGGCGCGACTCCCGCGGTTCACCTCGAGGATGGTCGTGGCCCAGAGGTGGAGGAGGCTCTTGTCGCCGAGCGTCGTGGCCTCGAGCGCGACGCGTCGACGCGCGAGGAGCGAGAGGAGGAACGCGCGCGCGTCGGCGTGCGGAGACTCGGTGAGCGCAGCCCACAAGACGATGCTGTCGCGGAAGCGCGGCGCGCCTTCGAGGAGCTCGAAGCCCTTCTCGCGCACGTCGGCGTGACGCGAGTCGAGGATCTCGCGCAGGTGCGCGTCGAGGCCGAGGTCTTCGTCGAGGAGAGAGGGCGTGAGGAACGTGAGCCCGCGCATGCGCGCCTCGCGGACCGTCGCGTCGACCACCTGGAGCCCAGCCTCGAGCTCGGCCTTGGTGGAGATCGTCTTGGTCTCGGTCCACTCGATGCCGAGCATCGCGGGCGCGTAGGCCACGTGTCGCGCCAGCGCCACACACTGCTCGAGGCTGGCGCGCGCTGGCGTCACAGCCGCCGACATCTTGGCGACGATGAGCGGCAGGATCTCTGCGTCGTCGCTCGCGAGCAGCGCGAGCCACTCGTCGAGGAGCAGGTTCTCGACGCCCTCCGCCTTGTCGAGGAGCTTCGCGCCGAAGAGCTGCACGTCGGCGTGTGGCGAGGCGAGGAGCGAGCGGACGCGGCCGATGTCGATCGACGCGAGGGCGGGCTGGAAGTCGCGCTCGAGCCAGATCACGAGCTGCCGACGAAGGAAGAGCGAGCGCGTGCGCGGCAGCGCGTCGAGGAGCTCCGACGACGCGGTGGCCCACGTCTCCTTGAAGTGCGGCGCAGGAACGAGATCGGCGAGCGCCTTGCCGCCCGCGAGGCTGATCTGGCGCTCGTGTCGCGTCACGGCGCCCGAGTGCGCGAAGAACAAGGTCATCAGCCCGCGCATGCGGAGGAGCGACCCGCCCGTGGGAAAGTCGGCGTCTTCGTAGCGCGCGACCACGTCGAGCACGGCGCGCCGATAGGCCACCGGCTCGCGCGATCCGAGCGCGCGCAGGTGTCGCGCCGCGCGCGCCTGGAGGTAGTTCCGCGTGCGCTGCGAGAAGTGGAACGTGTTCGGCGTCCGCGGCTTCACGGCGCGCGACTCCACGCGGTCGACGACCGTACGCGTCGTCCAGTCGTAGATCTTGCGCGTGCGCGTGCGGAGCTTTCGCATGCGATCGAACGCGACGAGGAACACGGCGACGAGCTCGTGATCCTGGCGATCCTCGGCGCCCTTGTAGAGCCGCTTCACGAGGGTGCGATGGCCCGCGCGGTCACAGCCGTCGTTCACGTACGCGAGGAGCTGCTGGCGCGCCCAAGGCCGAGGATCTTCGAGCCAGCGCTTCGCGAACGCGCTCAACGGATGCGACTTGAAAACTTTGCGTTCGAAAGGAGTCGGCACGTCGAACGATCGGCCGCCCCAGCCTTTCTGGCTCACGGTCCCGCGGGGCACCTGCACGTCGTAGAGCGCCGCGAGAAAGCGCGGATCCGCGCTCGCGAAGAGCTCTTCGGCCAGGAGCGTGGATGCCGTCGGCACGGGCGGATTGTTCGCACGACGGCGCGCCTTGGGTCAACGCGGGCCCGGGCGATCCGATCGGAGCCGTCCGCGCGTATTGACACTGCCCGTACCAGCCCCAGGACCCCTGGGGGCGGACGGCGCGAACTCTGCAACACGCTCGCTGTCCTTTCTCCGTCTTACCGGTCTTCAACCGCCACCGAGGTGTACATGCTGTCCCCCCGCCAGCTCGAGCTCGTCGACACGCTCACCGATCTCGAGCCCGATGTGACCTACCCGCAGCGCGCGGTCGCCTCGCTGGCCGAGCTCGCCTCGGCGACCGGCTACCGACTGACGCTCGACTCGAGCGAGCTCCGCAACCGCGTGCCGAACTCGGGCGACGGGCTCGTGCTCCAGCTCGTGCACGGGAAGAACGCGATCGGGAAGCTGCACCTCTTCGCCTCCGACGGCTCGAACCGCCTCGGCGACGACCAAACGCGTCTGGCGCGCTGGGGCGCGAAGCTGCTCGCGCGCGGCCTCGTGCTCGCGCCGCGCGTGAACGCACCGAAGAACGAGATCGACGTGAAGGCGCTGCTCGAGAACACACCGCTCACGCCGCGCGAGCGCGACGTCGTGGGACGTCTCGTGTCGGGCTCCTCGACGCGCGAGATCTCGGAGGCGACCGGCCTCACGGTCTCCACCGTCAACACCTACATGAAGCGCATCTTCGCCAAGCTCGGCGTGCACAGCCGCGTCGAGCTGCTCGCGCGCGTGACCGGCACGCACGCGCAGAAGGCGTCCTGATCGAAGGCAGTGAGCCCACACGTGTAGGCCCGGCACCCTCAGGTGTGTGGGCTCACGAGCGCTTGGGCTTCTGAAAGCGCTCAGGAGCGCTTGGGCTTCTGGAAGCGCGCGTAGGCTCGCAGGTCCGACATCACCTCGTCGGCCGGCGCGGGCACTGCGTGCACCTCGGTCTCCCAGCTGTCTTCGACCAGCTCTTCGTCGACGATCACGATCTCGGGCTCGGGGGCCAGGGAGTCGAACGTGTCGCGGCGCTGCTTGCGCAGCGGGCGCGCGTGATGTGCCTTGGGGATCGACGACACGCCGAGCGCTGCCTGGATCGACACCACGACGGCGGCGCAGTTGTCGTCGGGGCCGCGCGAGAGCGCCGCGTGGATCAGGCCGCGCGCATGACCTTCGGCGTCGCGCGTGGTCTGGAGCACCTCGACGATCGCGTCGTCGCCGAGCACGTCCGCCACGCCGTCGGACACGAGCACGAAGCGATCGCCGTTCGCGATGTCGAAGCTGCGCATCGCGACGCGCAGGTTGTCCTTCATGCCGAGCGCGCGCGTGATCACGTTGCGCGGCAGGCGCTTGGCCGCGGCGTCGTCGAAGTCCGGCGTGAGCTCGAGCACGTCGCGACCGAGCGTGTGATCTTCGCTGAGCTGCTCGAGGTTTCCGCTGCGCATGCGGAAGCACGTCGAGTCGCCGACGCTCGCGAGGTGCGCGAGGCCGTGCTCGAGCTGAAGCGAGAGCGCCACGATGGTGGTGCCCATGCCGCGGTACCGATCGTGGCTCTTCGCGATCGCGGAGACCTCACGGTGCGCGCGGTGCACGGCGCGAGAGAGCCTGCGCGCGCCCGCGAGCACGCCGAGCGAGTCGACGAGCTCGTTGCCTGCGACACCTCGCGTGGCCTCGAACTCGCGCGTGAGCGAGGCGAGCGCGACGCTCGACGCGATGTTGCCCGCGTTGTCGCCGCCCGCACCGTCGGCCACCGCGTAGAGGCTGAGATCGGGACGCACCAGGATCGCGTCTTCGTCGTGCGCACGTCCGCCGACGTTCTTGTCTCCGAAGGCGGCGATCTGGAAAAAGCTCGAGAGACCAACTGCTGTCACAGGAGCGCGCCTCGCATGGTGATCGTCCACGTCTTCTCGTCTGCGGTGTCCACCTCGACGTCGCCGCCGAGGAAGGTGCGCAGCGTCTCGATCTGCGTCTCGAAGTGGGAGCTCGGCTCGCTCGTCGTGAACACGCCGCCGCGGCCCATCGCCATCGGGACGAGCAGCTGATCGGCGAGGTGCTCGTCGACCGCGCCCTTGCTCTCGAGGTAGCGGAGCGACGGACCGATCGCCTGCTCGGCGACCTCTTCGGCGCGCGCGCCGCGATCTCCGAAGCCGCTGAACACCGCGGCGACGTTCGCGAAGCGGTGCACCACGTAGACGACGTTCCCCGGCCCGAGCTCTTCGGGGTGATCGATGCGCTCGAGCTCGTCACGGCCGAGCGAGAGGCGATCCTTGGCGACGCGCAGCTCACGATCGGCGATCGCCGGCGGCAGCCCCGCGCTCACCGCGATGAAGCGACGTGCGGTCGGGGCGCCGCGCTCTTCGAGCTCGAGCGAGTCGAGCGAGCCGGGCGTGACCTTCATGCGCACGCGGCCGCCGCCCTTGGGATAGAAGCCCGGCCGCTCGAGCGAGAGCTCGATCTTCGCGCCCATCCGCGCGAGTACGGGGAGAAAGCTCCACGCGAGGAATTCGAACGGCGGCGCCGCGGGGTTGTGCGTGCCGCCCTCGACGGTGATCGTGCTCGGCTCGGAGGCGCGCAAGAGCGCAGGGAGGATCGTCTGGAGCACGAGCGTCGTGGAGCCCGCGGTGCCGACGCTGAAGGCGTGATCGCCGCCGTGCACGGTGCGCGGCTTGAACGTGATGTCGCGCGAGCCGGGCTCGGCGCCCGTGACCTCCGCGTTCGAGACGGCCTTGGACGCAGCGATCGCCGTGAGGTGCTGCGCGAGCAGGCCCGGCTTCTGTCGCCCCGCGCGGATGCGCTCCATGCGGAACGGCGTGCGCGTGAGGATCGACAGCGTCAGCGCGCTGCGCAGGATCTGCCCGCCACCTTCGCCAGCGCTGCCATCGAGGACGATCATCGTGGGAGCGAAGGTAGCAGTACGAAGATCACGCGCGGAAGTGGGTTCCGCGTCCGCCTGTAGCGGCCCGATCTCTTTTCACGCGCGGCCGTTCACTCCGCGGCGTCGAGGCTCGCGGTGCGCTGACGCGCGAGCTCGGCGCGCGCCGCCTCGACGGTGATCTGTCCGCTCTCTGCGATCGCCTGCGCGACGTGCTCGACCTGCTCGCCGACGGCGCCAGCCGCGATGGCGACCGAGCGCGCGTGGAGCGCCATGTGACCGCGCTGGATGCCGACCGTGGCGAGCGCGCGAAGCGCCGCGAGGTTCGACGCGACGCCGACGCACGCCGCGATCATCGCGAGCTCCTGCGCCGAGTCCACGCCCGCGGCCATGAGGCCGAAGCGCGCGCCGTCGTGCACGCGCAGCGTGCCGCCGACGATGCCGAGCTGGAGCGGGATCTCCATCTCGCCGACGAGCCAGCCCACCTCTTCGTGCGCGAACGGCGCGAGGCCGCCGAACGAAGGATCGCTCTGACCTGCCGAGACGTGCCACGTGCACAGCGGGCCGTAGCTGCCGCCGCGCGCGGCGAACGCGTGCGCGCCCGCTTCGATCGCGCGCCAGTCGTTGCCCGTGGCGATCACCACGGGATCGACGCCGTTCATGATCCCCTTGTTGTGCGTGGCCGCGCGGTACGGATCGCGCGACGCGAATTGCGACGCGCGCACGATGCCGTCGCGCACCTCTTCGCCGCGGAAGCCATCGGCCTTGATCGCGTGCGGCGGCATCGCGCAGCGCACGCGCACGCAGCGGCGGTCCGCGAGGTTCGACAAGATCCGCAGGCCGACGCGCCCGTTCGCGAGGCGCGCGACGCGCTCGGCGAGCGCCTCGGCGATCGTGTTCACGAGGTTCGCGCCCATCGCATCGCGGCAGTCGACGAGCACGTGCACCACGAGCCATCCGTCGCCGAGATCGCGCACCTCGAGGTCGCGCGCACCGCCGCCGCGCGCGACGAGGTTCGGTACCGAGCGATCGGCCGAGCGCAGGAGCTCTTCTTTTCGCGCGAGGATCGCAGCGCTCGCGCGCGCGGCGTCGGGCACGCCGTCGAGCTGGATCTGCGAGATCATGATCGGCGCGTCGGCCTCGGCCGCGAACCCGCCACCTTCACGCACCATCTTGGCGGCGTTGCTCGCGGCCGCGACGACCGACGGCTCCTCGACGACCATGGGCGCGAGGTAGTCGCGGCCGTTCACCTGCAGGTTGAGGGCGAGCGCGAACGGCATCGCGTACGTGCCGATCACGTTCTCGATCGTCTTGTCGGCGGTCTTGCTGTCGAGGCCGCCCGCGCGCACGTCGAGCGCGCCGAGCACCGCGTCGAGCTCTCGCACCGGCACACCGAGCACCTCCGCGGCAGCGCGACGACGCTCGGCGAGCGGGAGCTTGTAGAAGCCAGGGATGCGCGAGGTGACCATCGGTGTGTGACTCCAGCGCTCGCGACGATCGCGCGAGGCGAACGTTCAGGAGAGGACGGGCGGCGGCTCCGATCGGACACCGTCGGCCCCGAGCTTCATGGGCACGAGGCCGAGCCCCGCGCTCTTGCAGCGCGTCTCGAAGCGCAGCGCGGATGCTTCGTCCGCGAAGAGCGCGACCGCGACGTCGCCGCCTCCTGCGCCCGACGGCTTGGCCGCGCCGTCCTCGGCCTCGGCGAGCGTCGCCACCTCGGCGAGCGCCGGCGTGACGATCGGTACGCCCGCCGCTTCGCCGAGCTCGCGCAGCGCCGTGTGATGACGACGCACGGCCGCGATCCCGGCCTCGACGTCGTCCTCGCCGAAGGCCTCGATGAACTCGCCGCTCGCCGCCGCGATGTCGCTGATGCGCTCGTCGTAGCGATCACGATCGCTCTCGCCGAGCGCCTTCACGGCGCGCACGAAGTCGCTCGTCCGCGCGGGCGAGCCCGTCCACACGACGCGCCAGATGAAGCTCGGCGCGGGCTCGAGGGCCTCGACGTCGATGCCCTCGTCGTCCTTGCACACCACGACGAAGCCGCCGAGCGCCGACGCGATCACGTCCGCGCCGCTGCCGTCCGGCGCGACGGCGCGGTGTCCTTCGAGCGCGAGCGCGAGGATCTCGTGGCGCTGCTCTTCGACGTCCTTGCCCTGCGCCGCCGCGACCGCTGCCGCTGTCGCGACCGAGGCCGCCGCGGACGAGCCGAGGCCGAGCTTTCGCTCGCCATCGCGCAGGCTCGAGACATCGAGGGTGAGGTCCATCGTGACGCGGCCGAAGAGCTCCTCGGCACGCTCACGGGTTAGCAGCACCTCGGGAGGAAACGTGCTGCTGTCGGGCGAGCCGCTCGCGGCGCCTGGCGAGCCGTCGGCCACCCCGAGTGATTGGTCGACGGGATCGAGGGCGACACGCGCGCGCCGGCTCACGGCGGCGACGAGGGCGGAGCCGCCCTCGAGCACGGCGTATTCCCCCGAAATCATCAGTTTTCCGGGGGCACTCGCGTGCACGCGCCGGGAGACGGCAGTCTTGTCCATGAGGCGAAGCCAGCGTGACACAGCCGCTCCCTCGCTCAACCCGACGAGGCGTCGAGTCGGCCCGACGGATCAAACGTGCGCAGCGCGGATCTCTTCCAGGAACGCCAGCGCGTCGGCGCGCGCCTCGATGCGTCGCGCGTTCGGCAGCGCGCGCAGCAGCAGCTTGCCGTAGCCCTTGTTGCGCATACGCGCGTCGAGGATCGCGACGAGGCCGCGATCGCGCTCGGTGCGCACGAGCCGACCGAAGCCCTGCCGCAGCGTCAGCGCGGCAGAAGGAAGGAGGTACTCCTTGAAGGCGGAGCCGCCGTCTTCTTCGATGCGCTCGCAGCGAGCCTTCACGAGCGGATCGGTGGGCACGTCGAACGGCACGCGATCGAGCACCACCAGGCGGAGCGCGTGACCGGGCACGTCGACGCCCTCCCAGAAGCCGAGCGTCGCGAACAGCACCGCGTGACCATGCGCGCGGAAGCGCTCGAGCACGAGGTGCTTGGGCAGCTCGCCCTGCACGAGGACCTCGAGCCCGCGGCGCCTCAGCGTGGGCGCGAGGTGACGCGACAGATCCTCGAGCACGCGCATCGAGGTGGTGAGCATGAACGCGCCGCCGCTCGAGGCGGTGATGAGCGCCTCGATCTCCTCGCGCGCCGCGGCCGAGAAGCTCGGATCACGCGGATCGGGGAGCTCGGGGAGATAGAGCGCGGCCTGCCGCGCGTAGTCGAAGGGCGAAGGCAGGAGCAGCTCGTCGACCTCGCCCTCGATGCCGAGCTCGCGTCGCACGAATGCGAAAGGAGAGGGCGCGCTCGGTGGCCGCGAGGCGACCTCTTCGGACGCGATCACCTCGTCGACCTCGGGCACCACGCGCGACTCAGGCGTCTTCGGCGGCTCGCTCGTGCGCTCGGCGCTCGCGCTTCCGCCGGCTGCACCGAGCCCCGCTCCGAGCGTCGCGCTGGTCAGGATCACCGCCCGCGTCCGCTCGATCACCTCGTCGCGGAAGTGACGCGACACGTCCACGGGGCTCGCGCCGAGCACCGCGCCACCGCGGCCACCGCGAGCACGACCGCTCTCGAGCCACACGACGAGGCCGTGCCCGCCCTCGATCACCGAGAGCAGATCATTGCGCAGCTCGTCGAAGCGGCGCGCGAGGAGAGGCAGCACGTCGTGCGCGCGATCCTCGGGATCGACGCAGCCGCGCACGTGCGCACCCGCCGCCTCGAGCGCGGCCTCCAGATCGAAGAGGTGATCGCGGAACACCTCGCGGTCTTCGGACGACAGCGTGCGCCGCGCGTCGCTGCGCCCTCCTCCCGGCGCCTTCAGCGTGCCGAGCACGTCGAGCAGATCGCTCGTCGCCAGGAGCACCTTGCGGAAGAGGCGCTCGCTGATCGGGCTCTCCACGCGGAGCGACGCCATGAGGCGATCGGCGTCGCGCACGAGGCGATCGACGCGAGGCCCGCTGATCACGAGGCCGAAGAGCTCCGTCATCACGTCGCCGATCTGGTGCGCTTCGTCGAACACCACGGCGTCGTACGGCGGGATCACGCTCGCCCCGCGCGAGCGCAGCGCGAGGTCTGCGAAGAAGAGGTGATGGTTCACCACGACCACCGACGCAGCCTCGGCGGCGACCCGCGCGCGCGTCACGAAGCAGTCGTCGAAGAAGCGGCACCGCGCGCCCATGCGCGTGTCCGAGCCGCTCTCGACGAGCGACCAGATCGGCGCGTCTTCGGGCACCTCGGGGAGCTCGCGCTTCTCGCCAGTCACAGCGCGCTGCACGAACGACTGCACGACCGGCAGGTGCTTCACGATCTCGGGTCGGCTCACGCCCTCCACGCTCGAGAGCAGCTCTTGGTGGCGGCGCAGGCACACGTAGTTCGAGAGGCCCTTGAGCACCGCGACCGGGAGGTCGTCGTCGAGCAGCCGCGCGAGCGTCGGCACGTCGCGGAGCGCGATCTGATCCTGGAGCGCGCGCGTGCCCGTCGAGATCACGACGCGGGCGCCCGAGAGCAGCGCAGGGACGAGGTACGCGAACGTCTTGCCGGTGCCGGTGCCCGCCTCGATGAGGCTCACGCCGCCGTGCTCGAGCCCGTGTGCGACGAGCTCCGCCATCGCGCGCTGCGCGGGACGAGGCTCGTAGCCAGCGAGCTTCTGGGCAAAGAGCCCGCCCGCGCCGAGCACGTCGTCGAGGGTCAGCTGATCGAGCGTTCGCGACACGATGCGATCGGCTCAGCTCAGGGAACGATCTCGCGACGCGCCGTCACGCGCGCGTCTGGCGCGAGCTGGATGCGGAGGTTCACCTCGTAGTCGGACTCGACCGCGCTGCGCGAGCCGCCGTTCTGGAGGAACGCGTGCTCGATCACGATCTCGTCGCGCACGTGACGCACTCGGTACGAGTCGCCCGTGCCGGCCCAGAGCGACGTCTGCTCGAAGAGCGGGACCTCGTGATCGGGGCTCGGCGGACGCGGCTGCGCGCGCAAGAGCGGCAGGCGGCCATCGGAGGTGTAGGCGCCGAGGCGCACCCACACGTCGGGCGCCTGCACGCCGCCGTCGAACGGGCCCGCGTCGATCGCCACGCCCGCGTCCAGATCACCGACGCCGCCGTCCCACTGGCCGCGCCCGCGCAGGAGGAGCACGAGGTCGTAGCGGCTCGAGTCGGGGCTCGCGTTGAGGAGACGCGACTCGAGCGCGATCTCGAGCTCGGGACCGAGCGCTCGAGCATCGAGACGCTCTCGCTCGGGGATGATGGCGCTCGGGCGCGCGCGGCGCTCGATCCACACCTCGGTGCAGCGCAGCGCGAGATCACAGCGACGCGCGCCATCTTCCGTGGGCTCCTGCAGGCAGTTGAGCATCTGCACGTCGCGCGGCGCGCGCACCTGACACCGACGCACGCAGCTGCCGCGATCTCCGAGATCGGACATGTCGCACGCCATCACGCGATCGCACATCACGTCGCACGGCGAGAGCGGCGGCGCCGTGGGCGTGGGCTCGGGCGGAGGCTCGTACGTGGTCGGCGGAGGCGGAGGCGACTCCTCCTCGCAGGCCGAGGCAGAGAGGCACAGCGTGAGGAGGAGGAGCGGTGTCGAGGTGCGGTGCATGGTCGTGATGCGAGGGAGCGAGCGGGCGGACCGAGGGTAACCGATCAGGATCGACGCGTGATGGCGGTGACTCTCGCTCGCAGTCTCCCGAACACGACGAGGGAGAGCGAGAGCGGCTCTCGCAGTCGAAGATAGTTGCGCGCGATCGTTGACGTGGGTCGTGCGATTTCCCAAGACTCGCGAGTCGACAGTCGACGTGTCGGAGCGAGTGGGAGCAACGATGAAGAACACGAACACGGGCCCGACGGGCGCGCGCGGACCGGCGACGGAAGTGGCTGTGCACAACATCGCGCGCCTCAAGCCCGAGCACGGCGTGTTGCTCAAGCAGCTGCTCGCGGATCCGGGCATGGCGCCCGCCACGCTCGAGGCGCTCGTCGAGCACTTGCTCGAAGAAGAAGGGCCCGCGCTCCAGCAGATCGTCGCGCGCACCAAGCTCGGCGTGAGCGCCGCGCTCGCGAGCTCCACCGTGCGCGCGGGCACGACCGTCGGCGATCTGCGCGGCGGCACGGTGGGCGGACACCCGCCGCTCCGCACCGGCGTCACGGTCGGCGGCCTGCGTCGAGGCTGAACGATCGCGAGTCGCGATCATCGAGTTCGATCACGATCTCTGCGGAGATCACCGAGAGAGGATCCCACCATGGCCGAGAGTCCCCTGAGCCCCGAGCAGCTCGAGTTCCTGCAGCAAGAGATCGTGAAGGAGGCGCGACGCACGCTCGTCGGTCGCCGCATGATCGGCATCTACGGTCCGCTGGGCGCGGGCATCGAGACGGTGTCGGTGGAGCAGTACGGCCCCGACGAGGACGCCGAGATCGACTTCATGGGTCGCACCGATCCCAAGCCCGTGATGGGCGCGGACGAGATCTTCTTGCGCGTGCCGATCCTCTACAAGGACTTCGTCCTCCACTGGCGCGACGTGGCGTTCGCCAAGAAGCTCGGCGCGCCGCTCGATGCATCGCGCGCCACGCGCGCCGCGCACGCGGTGGCCGATCGCGAAGACACGCTCATCTTCAACGGCGACCCGCGCCTCGGCATCGAGGGTCTCCTCGGCGCGAAGGGCCGCACCACCGTGCCGCGCAGCGACTGGGGCACGTACGGCAACGCCTACCGCGACGTGGTGAAGGCGACCGAGGCGCTGCTCGAGAAGAGCCACCATCGTCCTTTCGCGCTCGCGATCGCCGCCAAGGACTATGCGCGCCTCGTCCAGCAGCGCGAGGGTCAGTTCGCGCCGGAGATCGACGCGATCGCGCGCCTCTGCGACGACGGCGTCTTCACCTCGCCGACGATCCCGGACGGCAAGGCCGTGCTGCTCTCGACGGGCGATCAGAGCTTCGACATCGCGATCACCGAGGACCTCTCGCTGACCTACCTCGGAGAGCGCGATCAGGACTTCCCGTACCGCGTGTACGAGTGCGTCTGCCTGCGCATCAAGCGCCCCAGCGCGATCTGCACGATCGAGTGAGCCGCGCTCGATGAGCGATCCGCGCATCCCCGACGCCGTACGAGCGCGCATGACGTGCTCGTACGACGCGGGCTCGTTCGACAAAGACGAGCAGGGCTGGTGCTCGCACGTGCACGAGCTGCGCTTCGACGGCGACGCGTACGTGGTGCGCGTGCACGGCGACTTCAACGGACAGCGCCCGTTCGACCAGACGTTCACGCTCGCGGTGCTCGCGATCGACGAGGCGACGGAGATCGTCACGCTCTCGAGCGACCGCGGCTTCGACCTGCGCGCGCAGCGCCTGATCGGCAGCGCGCACGAGCTCGCGAGGCTTCGTCAGCAGCGCGCGAGCGAGCTCGCGGGCCGCTGATCCGGCGCGCTCCCTACGAAGCACGCGTCTCGACTACTCTCCGGCCGTCGTGCGCACCCCGCACCCGCTGATCTCGCTCGTTGCGATCACGTTCCACCTCGGTGGGATGATGCTCTTGCCCATCCTCGTCGGGCTCGTCGCGGCGCTCTTCCTCGAGGTCTCGCAGGTCACGGACACGGCGCCGACGCTGCTGCTCTTCACGGGGATCTACCTGTTCCCCGTGTTCCTCATGCAGGTGATCGGCGTCACGCGGAAGACGCGCATCGAGCTCGCGGAGCGCCGCACGCAGAACGAGGACCGCCGTCTCTCCACGGCGATCCCGATGCGCGAGCTGCTCGCGGTGATCTCGCGCCACGCAGGCGTGCTCACGCCGCGCGGCTACTCGCTGTTGTTCGCGGGGCTGGTCTTCTTGTTCGCGGCGCTCGGCCTGCACTGGGGTGATCTCGGCCTCGTCGCGACGATGGGCCTGCTCCTCTTCTACGGCGTCGTCGGCGTCACGTCGTTCCTCTCCGCGTTCCTCGTCTCGGGCTTCCAGCGCGCGTCGGCGCGCGAGCGCGTGTCGATCCGTCGCGAGATGTCGCCCGCCGTCGTGCTCTCGGGCGAGCCAGGCGAAGAGCGCTTCCACCTCCGCGGTGTGCCCGTGCCCCCCGGCTATCACCTGCTCGTCCTAGACGTGCTCCCCGACGAGCTCGGCTCGGAGACGCGACACGTCGTCGGCGCGGCGGTGCGCGCAGAAGAGGCCACGGTGTCCGGCAAGCTGCGTCGCAGCCCGCGCGGTCTCTACCGCCTCGGCCCCGCGACCATCGGCTACCAAGACGTGTTCGGCCTCACGCGCATCTCCGTCGCCTCCGCCGCGAGCTGCGATCTCAAGGTGCTGCCGCGCTTTCGACGGCTCGAGATCGTCGACCCGCCGCGCAGCAAGCACCAGAGCCCGGACGTCGTCACGCGCCCGCACCGCTTCCCGAACGAGGACTACTTTCGCTTCCGCGAGTACTCGCGCGGAGACGACACGCGACGCATCCACTGGAAGCTCTCGGTGCGCTCGGGGCGCCTCACGCTGCGCTTGCCCGAGTCGCGCGAGCAGTCGACGCGCAACGTGGTGCTGGTGCTCGACGCGTTCCTCCCGGGCGACGGAAAGACACACGACGCGGTCGGCCTCGCGGACGTGCTCGATCGCCTCGTCGAGGTGTGGATCACCGCGGCCGCGGAGCTCGTCGCGCGCGGCGACACGGTGACGCTCGTGGCCGCCGCCGACGACGGCTTCGGCAACCTGCGCATGGAGCAGCTCTCGGGGCGCACGCCGCGCACGCGCTGGCAGGATCTCGGCGCGCGCGCGCGCTGGCAGGATCGCTTCGATCTGCCCGCGCTCCTCGAGATCGTCGGCCCCGCGACGGACGGCATCGCGGTCTCCGCGCGCTTCGACGCGCCGCCGCCGCTGCCGTTCCAGGGTCAGCGCTTCACGTGGATCTACTACCCGCCCGAGGTCGCGCTCGGCCCGCCCGAGCCGCCGTTCTGGCAGGTGCTGCTCGGCACCAGCAGCGCCTTCGCGTTGCTCGGATCGTTCATTCGGCTGCCGCACGCGGTGGGCTCGGACGAGAACACGCTCGCCGCCCGCTGGCGCCGCTACGTCGTGGAGCGCGCGCGCTACGACGCGCGTCGACGCCTTCGGTTCAGGCTGCGCACCGGCGCGCGCGCCGTGGTCGGGGCGCTCATCGGCCGAGGCGACACCGTGTACCGGCTCGAGCCCGGGCCGATCGCGCACCGTCTCGTGGGCGTCTCGATGGGCGCGAGCGGAGGCACGCTGTGACGACCACGATGGCCGCACCGCCGCCGCGCACGCCGACCACGAGCGGGTCCGCGCCCGCCGCGAGCGAAGATGCGAAGAAGAAGGCGGCCGCGAGCGCCGAGTGGCGACGCGATCTCAAGGAGCTCGCGAGGCCGGCCCTGCTCTACCAGGGCTGGGTCCTCCTCATGCTCGTGATCTTCGATCTCGTGATCGTCGTGCTGAACGGGCCCTCGCCCGAGGGGATCATCATCCTCGGCGTCCTCAGCCTGTGCACGATGCTCGGCGTCACGATCGGGCAGGCCTTCTCGATCGCGCGCCTCCGCGGCAGCTTCCTCGGCTGCGGCACGGCGGCGTGGTTCTCGCTGATGTGTATCCTCACCGCGCCGCTCACGGCGCTCGGCCCGGTGGGCGGCTTCATCCTCGCCATCGTCTTCCTCACGCCGATCTTCGTGTCGGGCGGCGTGTGGAGCCTCGCGTCGAGCCGCGCGCTCTTCGCGGCGTGGGTGCCCGTGATCTTCGGCACCGGCGCGATGTTCGCGATCATCGAGAACGACGACGCGCTCACGGACTTCGACGCCGGCAACAAGTGGGCGATCTGGAACGTCACGTCCGCGCTGATCCTCTTCGTGACGATCGCGCTGCTGCTCGTCTACCTCGTCGCGCGCGAGCGACATCGGCTGCACCGCTGGCGCTTCGGCACGCGCTCGCTGCTCGCGGGGTCGATCACCGAGAAGGGCTCCGCGCGTCCGCGCCTCACGATGCTCGGCTGGGTCGCGGTGATCGGCGTCGGTCTCGGGCTCACCGCGGGCACGCTGCTCATCGCGCCGTATCTCTTCCGTACGGGGCCCGAGGAGAGCGACCAAGGTCAGTCACAGGGCGAGCCCGAGCCCGAGCCCGGACGAGGCCAGCCCGAGCCGGGACAAGGCGATCCGCAGCAAGGACAAGGACAAGAAGAAGAGGGCAACGAGATGGAGCGCGCCGCGCGGCAGCTCGCGCAGACGATCTGCCCGCTGCTCATCGGCCTGCTGCTCATGGCCGCGGGCGCGTCGGTGCTCGTGCGTCCGGTGCGACGCCTCGTGATCATCGAGTCCCTGCGCGCCGTGCCGTTCGCCGTCGCGCCGACGACGCGCATCCGCATGGGCTGGCGGCTCATCGAGATCGCGCTCGGCGATCTGGGGATCGAGGGCGGCCCCTCGCTCGACGCGAGCGAGCTCGTGCGGAGAAACGCAGGCGAGCTCACGACGCTCGATCCCGAGCTCTACGAGCTGCTCGTCGACGCGGCGCGCGTGCGTGATCGGATCACGTACGGCCTCGGCATCGAGCCCGGATCCGTCCAGCGCTTCGCGAAGGCCTCCGAGCGCATCTTCGTGCTCGCGACCAACCGCGTGGAGCTCAAGAAGGAAGCCGAGAACGTCTTCCGCGACGTGAGGTGAGCGGGGTCGAGCTAGGGCGCGTCCTCTGCGATCGGCGCGTCGTCGGTGATCGGCGCGTCGTCGGTGATCGGCGCGTCGTCCTCGAAGAAGAAGAAGCCCATGTCGGGCGGGATGTAGGTGTCTGGCGCGTCGGGCGGCGCTGCGGCGTCCAGCGGCGCCGAGAACGGGTCGAGGCTCACGTCCACCTCGAGCACGCGGCCGAGCGCCTCGACGTGCAGGCGACCGATGCCGTCGAGCCGGCGCGGGAACACGATCACGGGTCGCGTCCGCAGCTCGCGGTCGCCGACGTCGGCGCGAACGGCCGTGATCGAGCTCGCGAGCTCCATCCCATCGATCGTCACCGAGCTCGTTTGTCCGACGCACTCTCCGAGGCCCGTGCCCGTCGCGTAGATCTGGAACTGGAAGTGCTGTCCGCCCTGGATGCCGTTCACCGCATGGGCATCGACGATCTCGACTGACTCGATGCCGGAGAAGTCGGTGATGGGCCCGTCGCAGCCTTCGGTCATCGGCGTTCCGGGGTCGCAGGAGCACGCGCCGAGCAGCGGAGCGACGACGCTCACGCCGATGCCGAGCGCTGATCCGAGCGCGACAGCGAGGCGACGCGGAGAAGAAGAAGGACGCAGAAAAGCCATGGCCGGCAGGCTAGCGCGCACGCCCGAGTCGGTCGCGGATTGTGCGATACGGTGCGACCCATGAACTGGAAGAAGATCGCCCTCGGCGTGCTCGGCGTGGTGCTCGTCGCGATCGTCGCGGTGCTCACGATGGCGGCGCTGCAGCCGGACACCTACCGCGTCGAGCGCAGCCGCGTGGTGCACGGCACGCCGGCGCAGGTCTCGCCGTTCCTCACGGACATGCACGCGTGGATCACGTGGAACCCATGGGACGAGATGGAGCCGACCTCGCACAAGGAGTACTCGGATCCCGCGAGCGGCGTCGGCGCTTGGTACACGTGGGAGGGCGAGCAGCTCGGCTCGGGTCGCATGGAGATCACGTCGATCACGCCGACCGAGGTCGAGTACGACCTCCGCTTCCTCGCGCCGATGGAGGACGACGCGGAGGTCGTCTTCACGCTCGCGCCCGAGGGCGACGGCACGCGCGTGACCTGGACGATGAACGGCCACAACAGCTTCATGGGCAAGCTGTTCGGCCTCTTCGTGAACATGGACGAGATGATCGGCGCCGACTTCGATCGCGGCCTCGAGAACCTCGACGAGCAGATCCAAGCTCACCCCAGTTGAATCCGGGCAGCCCCCGATGCAGGGGGAAGCACGGTCGCGCGAGGGAGCCGGGACGGTCGGGGGAGGGGGCATCGTCCGCTCGCAGTCCTCGGTCTCGCGCCTGCGGCGCTCACCTGCGGGCTCGCTCCCTCACCCCACCCCGACCATCCCTCACGTGACGGTTCCTCCCTAGGTCCCCATCAGGAACGGGCGACCCACGCTCCAGCCGAGGAGGCGTCGTGCGCCCTTCGTGTCCTTCCCGAGGCGCTCGCCGCGCGCGACCACTCGCAGGCCCTCCATCACCGGCGCGAAGCGCTCACGCGCGAGCGGCGTGCGCGACGCGAGCTCGGCGTAGGCCTTCGTCACGAACGCGGCGAGCGCGTCCGCGTCGAGCTGGGACGCGAAGAACAGCATCTGACGCCACGCGAACGCGAGCGTCTTGCTCGCGCGCATGCGCTGGATCGTCGGCACCTTCTCGCGCAGCACGCGACGCTCGAGGCGATCGAGCGCCGACACGAGCGCGGCCTCCGCGAGCGCGGCCCAGCGATCGCCGAGGTGGCCGCCGAGACCGAGCACGGACGTGAGCGCCGCGAGGTTGTGCGTGGTGAGGATCGAGGCCTGCTCGATCATCGCGCCGGCTCGCGCGCGCGGGTTGCCGCCGGATGGCAGATCCGCGAGCTCGAGGCAGTACGCGTCGAAGTCGGGGCAGGTCTTGACGCTCCACTGCTCGACGACGTTCTCCATCGCGAGCACGCGGTCGAAGTCGAGGCCGTAGTAGCGCGCGTAGAGCGAGCCGCTGCCGAGGAAGCGAGCTGCGATCTGCGCGGCACGAAGGAACTTGATCGAGAACGTGCCCATGAAGATGTCGGCGGCGACCTCCTCGACGAGCGGGAGCCACGGGCGCGCGTCGGACGCGTCCGATGCGGGACGAGCCACGGCCGCGAGCGACGACAGCTCCGAGACCAGCTTGTTGGGCGTGATCGTGCCCGGGAACGACTCGAGCGCGAACGCAGCGAGCTGCGAGAGCGTCGACTCCACCGCGGGACGCGGATCACGATCCGCGCACGCCTCGAGCGCAGCGATCCACGGCAGCTCGCCGAAGCGCACCTGGTGCTGGAGCCACAGCAGGAGGAGCGAGCGACGCTGACGGAACGCGCGGTAGCTCGCGACGTAGAGCACGCGCGCCGACACATCGTCGAAGCGCGTCGCGAGCGCGGGGCCCGTGAGCTGCGGCAGGAGCGTCGCGAGCACCTCGCCCGAGCGCACGACACCGCGCGCGAGGTGCGTCGCGAGCGGCGCCTCCTCGGTGGTCTCGACGCGTCGCGCGAGGTGCGACGGAATCGCCGTACCCGCACGCAGCGCCGACGACGACTCGCTCGACGTGACGGGCGACACGACCGCGATCGCGTCGTCGCTCGTGAGGCCCTCGCCGGGGCCGACCACGCTCGCGAGGCGCGCCGAGAGCACGTGCGCGATCAGCGCGTGGCTGGGGCCCACGTGCTGCGTCGCGCGCATCGCACGATGACGCTCCGAGCCCGGCACGCCGTGCGCGACCACGAAGCCCGCGAGACGCAGCCGCGCCATCCCCGCGGTGCGCGGGGTGACGTCGGGCCACTCCTCGAGCGCGTTGCGCAGCGCGCCGAGCACCTCGTCGTCGCGGTGCACGCGGACGCAGCGCGTGTGTGCACGTCGCGCAGACTCGAGCCGGTCGAGCAGCGACACACGACGCTCCGCGAAGAGCGCGGGCGTGCGCGCGAAGAGGCGGCCCTCGAGGATCGCGCGACGCGGCTCCTGCTCCAGCGTGACGACGCCCGCCTCGAGGGTCTCGAGCACGAGCGACACGAGCGCGTCGGTGATCGGCGCCCACACGTCGTAGGCCTCGCGCATCGTCTCGACGTCCTTGCTGGGCGTCTTCTTCGCGAGGCTCGCCGAGAGCGCGTGCGCCGAGCGCGCGAGCACGGGCATCTCGACGCCGACCACGGGCTCCTTCAGCGCCTCCTCGCTCGAGCGCGCATGAAAGCGCAGGCGATCGAAGAACGGCTCGATCGTCTCGATCAGCGCAGCGGCGCTCTCGAGCTCACCGCGCTCGATCAGCCATCGCACCGCGAGCAGCGCGCCCTCCTCGGGCACGTCGATGCGGTACGTGCCCGACGCGAGCGACGCCGTGAGCGTCGCCGAGCCACGCGCCGTGAGGAAGTGACCGTTGAGCGCGGTGCGCGAGCGCGTCGCGACACCGAGCATCTCCGCGACGTCGACCTCGTGCGGACGGAGCGGACCACCCGCGGCGTGCTCACCGCTCGCGAAGCCACCGCGCACGACCTCGGGCGTCACCCACGTGGGCACGCCCGCGTACGGCGCGCGCTGACCGATCTTCAGCGCGCCGCTCGCGAGGTTCGTGAGCACCGACAGCCAGCTCTGGCTGCGCGCCTCGGCCTTCGCGCGCAGCACGGGGTCCGTGTGCGACGCAGCCGCGCGCAGCGACGCGACGAGCTGACCCGTCGCGTACGCCGTGCCGATCTCGGGGATGTGACTCTCACGCTGACTCATGATCGGACCTCAGACGCTGACAATCAGGATCGGGGCGCCTTGCGGCGGGGGCTGCGAAGCAGACCCCTGGAGCAGGAGCGATGGCGAGGAGCGAAGCGACGAGGTGAGCCGGCGATCGGACACGCGCGGAGCTCACGGAGTGAGCGAGCACGGGAGAACCCGGGGGAGCTCGAGGGGCCAGAGGTCCCTCGACCCGGCCAACAGAGCCCGAAGGCAGGGATCGAACCTGCGCCTCGCGGGTAGGAAGCCCGCGGCTCTTCCACTGAGCTACTTCGAGAGAAACGTGTGCGAGCTCGGAGACGGGGATCGAACCCGTGCCTCGCGGGTAAGCAGCCCGCGGCTCCACCGACTGAGCTACTCCGAGGTGCGCGGAGGATACGACGAGACGCGCCGCCCCGATGCCTCGCGATGGAGACTCGCGCTCGGCCGCGACCTGACATACGACGGCGAGGCGATGTCCGACGAGGTGGAGACCCCGCACGCCCCACGTCCTGGCACACCGAGCTCGCGTCCTCGCGACGCCGAGACGCTGCGTGAGGGCGACGCGCTCGCGTCGACGACGCCGCCACCCGGAGACTCGAGCAGCGGCGGTGGTCGTGATCGCGTGCTCGGCGCGATGCTGCGCGTGGCGTCGCACGAAGAGCTGCAGATCAACCGTCGGCGCATGTCGATCGCCTATGCGATCGCCGCGGTGCTCGTGCCGAGCTTCGCGTCGATCGACTTCCTGTTCCACGCGATCGATCCGGGCTTCCCGCTCGAGACGATCCTCGGCATCCGCCTCGTCGTCGCCCCCGCGCTCTTCGTCGCCGCGCTCCGCACGCGCCGCAAGGAGATCTCGACGAAGGAGCTCGAGCGCTGGGTGATGCTCGCGCCGGTCATGCTCACCACGGCGATGGCGCTGTCGGTGATGGCGACCGGCATGCTCGACAGCCCCTACGTATCGGGCCTCCTGCTCGTCGCGTGCGGCTATCCGTTCGTGCCGCAGCACTACCGGCGCGCGATCGGCACCGGCGCGTACTCGACGCTCGTCTTCCCCGCGCTCTACCTCGCGTGGGCGCTCTCGTATGGCGATCGAGACGCGATGCTCACGCCGATCGCGCTCGCGCGGCTCGTCACGATCGCGGCCGTGCACGGCAGCGGCGTCTTCGTGCTCGTGCTCGCCGCGCACTGGCTGTGGGCCCTGCGCAAGGAGGTCTTCGAGTCGCGCACGATCGGCCGCTACCGCGTGCGCGCGCGCATCGGCCGCGGCGGCATGGGCGAGGTGTGGTCGGCGTGGGACGCGACGCTCAAGCGTGACGTCGCGCTCAAGGTGCTGCGCACCGATCAGCAAGATCCGGTGGCCGTCGCGCGCTTCGAGCGCGAGGTCCGCGCGACGACGGAGCTCACGCACCCGAACACGGTGCGCGTCTTCGACTTCGGCGCGACCGACGACGGCATCTCCTACTACGCGATGGAGCTCCTCCGCGGCGAGCCGCTCTCGCAGCTGCAGAAGCGCGAGGCCCCGCTCTCTCCGGCGCGCGTCGTGTGGATCGCGACGCAGGTCGCGCGCGCGCTGTCGGAGGCGCACGACCGCGGCATCGTGCACCGCGACATCAAGCCCGAGAACGTCTTCATGACGCACGCAGGCGACGAGGCCGATCACGCGAAGGTGCTCGACTTCGGCATCGCGCGCGTCACGAGCGCGGCGGAGACGGGCCTCACGCAGACAGGCGTGATCGGCACCCCGCAGTACCTCGCGCCCGAGCTCCTCCTCGGCGAGAAGGCCACGCCGCGCGCCGACGTCTACGCGCTCGGCGTCGTGATGTTCCAGCTGCTCACGGGCGCGCTGCCCTTCGCCGCAGAGGACGCGCGCGCGCTCTTGCTCGCGCGGCTCGGTCTCGATCCGCGTGGTGTGCGCGAGCTCGAGCCGAGCGTGCCCGAGTCGCTCGCGGAGGTCGTCAGACTCTCGCTCGCGCGCGAGCCTCAGGAGCGCTTCGCCGACGGCCGCGCGCTCGCCGACGCGCTCGTCGCGACTGGCCTTGTCGACGGCTACCGTCCTCCGCGATCGGACGCCGCGAGATCGGGCGTCACGCCGTCCGAGAGGACCGCGCGATCGGAGGGACCGGCCGACGCGTCGGCGACCGATCGACGTACCCTCTCGTGATGACCACCCCGATCGAGATCGCCCACGAAGAGATCGAGGGCCGCGGCGCCTTCTTCATCGACCGCGAGGGCGTGCGCCTCGCCGAGATGACGTACTCGCGCGTCTCGCCCGCGCTCGTGATCGTCGATCACACCGAGGTGCACGAGAAGCTCCAGGGCATGGGCGTCGCTCGCAAGCTCCTCGACAAGCTCGTCGCGTGGGCCCGCGAGACGGGCACCAAGGTCACCGCGACCTGCCCCTACGCGAAGGCCCAGTTCGACAAGGATCCCTCGATCCGCGACGTCCTCTCGACGGATTGAGACGGATCCCGCCGAGTGCCCCACGGGCCAAGGCCCGGGGCATGCGCAAGCGCAGCAAGCCCTACGGGCTGCAGATCGTGGAGCCCGCAGGGCTTGCTCGGATCGCCCTTGCCCCGGCCTTCCGGCCGTGGGGCCCTGCCCTCACCAGCGCGGACGCGCCGGGTCGCTGAACGCGATCGGCGCCGCGAGGCAGTTGTCGGGGATGCCGAACGCCGTCGTGAGCGTGACCGCGTGCGGCCTCAGCTCGGTGAAGAGCTCGGGCACGAGGCGTCGGATCGCGCGCGCGGGCCCCGCGCCGAACACGTCGTTCTCGAGGAACCACGCCGTGTGCTTCTCGAGCAGCGAGAGACCGTGCAGCGTGCGCACGAGATCGAGCACGTCGCGCTCTGCGCCGTCCATGCGCGCGACGGCCTCGGTGAACGCGCGCAGCGTGAGCACGTCGACGTGCGCGCCCGCGAGCGCGAGCAGGTGCTCTTGCACTTCGTTCGCCGCCACCGTCGCGTCGGCCTTGGCCTGGATGCGCTTCTGCACGCGACGCGCGACCGACTGGAGCAGCATCGCCTCGCGCATCTCGAGCAGCGCGAGCTGGTGCGCGGCGCCGCGCCATGTCTCTTCGCTCGTGTCGCGGCTCGTGAACGGATTGCGCAGCGCCACCTGATCGAGCACGTGCGACGCGACGAAGCGCAGCGCGCCGCGCTCGGCGATCTGCTTCTTGAACCCCGTGAGCAGGCCCTTCGCGAGCAGCTGCATGAGCACGGTGTTGTCGCCCTCGAACGTCGTGAACACGTCCGTGTCGGCGCGCGCGTCCGCGATGCGATTCACCGACAAGTAGCCCTGTCCTCCGCACGCCTCGCGACACGCCTGGAGCGTCGCCGACACGTGCCACGTCGCGCCCGCCTTGAGGCCCGCGACCTCGGCCTCGAGCTCGCGCGTGTCGTCGTCGGGCTCGCGCGCGAGGAAGCGCTCGCGCACGCCATCGAGCGCGAAGTGAAACGCATACGCGGCCGCGAGGTGCGGCAGCAAGCGACGCTGGTGGGAGGGGTAGTCGAGCAGCAGCGTCTCGGGCTCGGAGGCCGCGCCGAACTGTCGCCGCGCGGACGCATAGCGAATCGCGATCGCCAGGCCGAGCTTCGCCGCGCTCATGCCCGACGTGGCCACCGCGATGCGCCCGCCGACGAGCGTGCCGAGCATCGTGAAGAAGCGTCGGCTCGGGCTCTCGATCGGTGAGCTGTACTTGCCCTCTGCGCTCACCGATGCGTAGCGCCCGAGCAGCGAGTCGCGCGGGATCGTCACGTGATCGAACCAGAGGCGGCCGTTGTCGACGCCGTTCAAGCCGAGCTTGTGGCCCACGTCGCCGATGCGGATGCCCGGCAGCGTCGCACCCGCCTCGTCGCGGATCGGCACGATGAACGCGTGCACGCCGTGACGCTCGCTCCCGACCTCGAGCTGCGCGAACACCGTGGCGTAGCGCGCATGGAGCGCCGCGTTTCCTGCCCAGTCCTTGCGCGCCGACTCGGCCGGCGTGTGCAGCACGAAGTGCCCGTCGACGCCGCTCGCCGCAGGCACCCAGCGCACGATCGTCTCGAGGTCCGCGACGTTCGAGCCATGGCCGACCTCGCTCATCGCGAAGCACCCCGGCGCCTCGAGCGACGCGACGCGCGGCAGGTAGCTGCGCTGCTGCTCCGGTGTGCCGAGGAAATAGACGCTCCCTCCCCACAGCCCGAACTGCACGCCGAACTTCACCGCGAGCGAGAGATCGCCGAAGCCCAGCGTCTCGAACGTCGCGAGGAACGGCCCGAGCCCATCGCTCGTGTCGCAGGTCACTCCTGGGAACGCGAGCTTGCCGAAGCCTCGGCTCGCCAGCTCACCGAGCCACGCGAACACCTCGGCCCGATGCTTCGCCGAGTCGACGCCATAGAGCGATCGATGACGCGGCTCCGCGAGGAACGCGCGCGCACGATCGCGCGTGGACGCGAACCGACCATCGAGGAGCTCCTGCACGCGCACTGCATCGAAGGTCGGCGTCGCTTCGGCGCTAGGCTCGCTCACGCGCGCGAGCGCGAGCTCCGTCGGCGTGAGGCCGAGCGTGCGCTCGAGCTCTTCGAGCGTGGCGCGCGCCTCGCCATCGATCGCCGCGACGGACTCTGCGATGCCCACGAGCGATCGCCGCGCCTCGGACGACAGCGTGCCCACGGAGCTCACGATCGCCTCGCGCAGCCGCGCGAGCGTCACCGCGTCCGGCGCCGCGCCCGCGAGCCACTGCTCGAGCTCCACGCGCATCCGAGGCTTGAGCCACGGCTGCGCGTCGATGCGCGCCTGGATCACCTTCCGCTCCTCTGGCCCCATGTCTCCATCGGCCCACGCCAGATAGAGCAACGGAAGAAACGGCCGGAGCTCGGGCTCGTGCAGCAGCGTCGCGATCGTCGTCATGCCGGCATCATGGAGGAGCCGCGCGCGAACGACCATCGCCAGATCCGATCGAGCCCAATCGGCCGCACGTAGGGCGACGAGCAAGAGGGCAGTTGCCCTCGTGCTCGTGGTCCTGACGTGATCCTGTCGTTGCCGAACGTCACCGCTGCTGCGGACGTCCAGGCTGCTGTCGCTGGTTCTGTTGGTTCGGCTGCGGCTGGCCCTGCTGCGGGCGATTCGGCTGCTGGCTGTCCTCGCGCATGTGGTGCGCGCCCTCCTGCTTGCCGGGGCTCTGACGCTTCTCGTTCTGCTCGCTCTGGTTCTGCTGGTTCTGCTGGTTCTGCTGAGGCTGGGGCATCGTTCGTTCGCCTTTCTTGCTCGCGTTCACGGACGTGTGCGCGCGCGAGGTGTGGAGGCACCGAGCCTCGCCACGCTCCGGCCTGCCTCACCCGATCGCGAGCGCGCTCATGGGCTGCGAAGAGGAGCGACGTCGGGCGCGCGCGTCTCGTGCGGCCACTCGGCTCCGTCGCACGCGTACACGTACTCCCCGACTCCGTCCTCGACATGCACCCGCAAGAATCCGTCGGCATCGCGAAGGTCGACGGAGCCTCCGGCGTCGTCAGCGAGCTCGGCCCACGCGTCGCGCTCACTCGGCACGAACGCGCGCCTCGACAGGTCCGCTGGCCGGTCGCCATCGCGATCGTTTCGCGAACGCACGACCGCCTCTTCGAAGCCCACGCGATGCCCCCACACGTATCGATGCACCCACGTCCCCGAGTCGACGCCCTCGCAGGTCTCCACGGTCGATCGCACCGACACGATCCGTCCGCGGCCATCGCGTGTCACGACCCGACGGTTCCAGTTCGGACACTCCGCCTGACCGTCGCGGTACTGCATGTTCTCCGAGAGCACGCGCACCTCGAGTCCGTCTCGAAAGAGGGATCGCGAGCGGCTCCACACGAGGCTCCCTGCGTTCCGCTCGGCCCACGACGTGCGCGACACGATCCGCCGCGCACGCCACACGAGGCTCGTCCGCTCGATCACGCGATCCCCCTCACGCACGACGATCCCGCACGGCTCACGCACCGCACCCCCGATCGCCACGAGCTCACCGACCGCCAGCCCGCGCTCGACCATCGCCTCGACCCCCTCCCGCAGCACACCCTCCAACGCCGCTGGCACCGCCGGGACCACGAGCGCCACCCGCCGCACCTCCTCCTCCGCGACGGCGCTCGCCGCGAACGACAGCACGACCGCCGCCATCACCCACCCCATCGCCCTTCGTCCGTTCGCCCTCCGCGCGCTCTCCATACCTCGACCCTACGAGCCGCTTCGCGCACCAACACCGCACGCCGATCTCTCACGCTCCGATCCATGGTTCGTTGCGGACTTGGTCCTGAACGGTTGACCTTCAGCCGCGCCAACCATGATCCTCGCACGCGTGACGCGACGTCTCGCACCGGGGCTCTATGACGCCGTCGTCGACGAGGCGATGGATGCGCTGCTCTCGCAGCAAGAGGGCGTCTTCGCGGAGCAGCTCGACCGAGATCGCGAAGGTGCCGCGCTCTCGCTCGCGCGGCTGATCTACGACCGATCGCTCGCGACCCTGCGCGGGCTCGGATCCACCGACGACGAATCGCCCGTCGAGCGTCAGGTCGCCGTGACGAACGGAGTCCTCGAGCGGCTCCACGAGATCAGCGCGCACACGACGCTGCCCGAAGATCGCATCGCGAAGCCTGCGCGCCGACTCCTGGCGCTGGTGCCTCGCGGCTCGAAGTTCGCGCCGCACGCGATCGCCGATCTCGCGGCACCCGAACGTCCCGAGGTGCCGCTCGGGACGAGCGATCTGATGGTCAACGGGCGACACGATCTTCGCCTCGGCACCGAGCTGATCCGCGAGCTCGCATCGGCCGATGCGGTGGATCTGCTGTGTTCGTTCCTCAAGCACAGTGGCCTGCGTGTCGTCGAAGAAGCCCTCGAAGCCTTCTTCGCGCGGGGTGGACGCATGCGCGTGCTCACCACGGCGTACATGGGCGCGACCGAGCGGCGCGCGCTCGACGAGATCGCGGCGCTCGGCGCCGAAGTCCGCGTCTCGTTCGACGTCGAGCACACGCGGCTCCACGCCAAGGCGTGGTTCTTCCATCGAGAGTCCGGGCACTCCACAGCCTACGTGGGCTCTTCGAACCTCTCTCGCGCCGCGATGCTCGACGGCCTCGAGTGGAACGTGCGCCTCTCCCGCACGGACAACGCGACCATCCTCGAGAAGTTCGGACGTGTGTTCGATCAGTACTGGAACGACTCCAGCTTCGAGCCCTACGACCCCGTGCGCGACGGCGATCGATTCGACGAGACCGTGCGTCGTCAGGTCGTCGATCGAAATCGCCTGCTCCTCTCCATCCACGTCGAGCCCAAGCCCCATCAGGCGGAAGCGCTCGAGCAGCTCCGAGCCGAGCGCGCGCGCGGGCACCACCGAAACCTCGTCGTCGCGGCAACGGGCACCGGCAAGACGTTCATCGCGGCGTTCGACTACCGACAACTGTCGAGAGAGCTCGGCAGGAAGCCGAGCCTTCTGTTCATCGCGCATCGACACGAGATCCTGGAGCAGAGCCTCCAGGTCTTTCGTGTGGTGCTCGGTGATCCGGTGTTCGGGGAGCGCCTCGGTAGTGGGGAGACCCCGCGTCAGGGCAAGCACGTCTTCGCCAACGTGCAGTCATTGCACGAAGGCCGATTGGCCACTGTGGCCAAGGACGCTTTCGAGGTGGTCGTCGTCGACGAGTTCCACCACGCCAAGGCCCCCACGTACGAGACCGTCCTCTCGCACCTCGCGCCGAGAGAGCTGCTCGGTCTCACTGCGACTCCCGAGCGCGCAGACGGTGGATCAGTCCTCACGTGGTTCGACGATCGCATCGCTGTCGAGCTCCGGCTCTGGAAGGCGCTCGACCAAGGCCTCTTGAGCCCCTTCCAGTACTTCGGTGTGAGCGACGGGACGAACCTCTCGGGGCTTCGTTGGACGCCGACGGGCTACGACACGAGCGAGCTTCGCAACGTCTACACGGCCAACGACTTCTGGATCACGCGCGTGCTGCATGAGCTCCGCAAGCGCGTCACCGACCCGATGTCGATGCGCGCCCTGGGCTTCTGCGTCGACATCGCGCACGCCGAGTTCGTGGCGCACAAGTTCACGACCGCAGGGCTCGACTCCGTCGCGTTGTCGCAACGCACACCGATGCGCGAGCGCGCCGAGGCGTTGGATCGACTGCAGCGCGGCGACCTCCGCGCCGTCTTCTCGGTCGACCTGCTCAACGAGGGCGTGGACGTGCCCGACGTAGACACCGTTCTCTTCCTTCGGCCTACCGAGAGCGCGTCTCTGTTCCTCCAGCAGCTCGGCCGTGGCCTCCGCCGCAGACCCGACAAGGCGTGCCTCACGGTGCTCGACTTCATCGGTGGGGCGCACCGTCGGTTTCGGTTCGACGCACGCTTCCGCGCGATCGTCGGTGGCACGCGCGCCTCGATCGCCAGGCAGGTCGAGCGCGGTTTTCCGCACCTCCCGAGCGGATGTTCGATCCATCTCGACGCCATCGCGAAAGAGAAGGTGTTGGCGAACATCAAGGAGGGGCTCGGGCGCGGCGACGAGCGGCTCGTGGAGGACCTCCGCGCCACGGGGGACATCTCGCTCGCCGCCTTCCTACGCGCGACGGATCTCGAGCTCGAGGACATCTATGCCCGTCCGGGATGGAGCTTCACGCGGCTGCGCCGCAAGGCGGGATTCGCCGTCGACGCGCCCCCGGATGACGAGATCGAGGAGTCGCTCGAGAAGCAGCTCGCGCGCTGCCTCCACATCGACGACGACGCGCGACTCACCTCTTTTCGCACAGCCATCGAGTCCGGACTCGATGCTTCGCCACGGGCGATCACAGCGATGTTGATGCCCCTGCTCGGCGCGGTGAAGCGACCGCTCTCCGAGCTCGGCGTCGTGCTCGATCAGCTGCGCTCCTGTGCTGCGATCCGGGACGAGCTGCTCGCTCTCCTCGCGCTGCTCGACGACCGTCGTGGGCTCACGCGCCCGCTCACGGGTCGCCTGTCGAGCCTGCCACTCGAGGTGCACGCGACCTACGCGCTCGACGAAGTGATGGCCGCGCTGGGCGAGCAGGATCGCGAGGGCCGCATCCGGCGTCTGCGAGAGGGCGTGTTCCACAGCAGCCGACACCGCGCGGATCTGTTGTTCGTCACGCTCGAGAAGTCCGAGGCGGACTACTCGCCCACGACGATGTACCGGGACTACGCGATCTCCCGCACCCGCTTCCACTGGGAGTCGCAGGGCAGCGTGCACGCGGACACGAGCACAGGACGCCGCTACGTCACGCACGCGACGAACGACCACGCGATCCTGCTCTTCGTGCGCGAGCGCCGGAAGACACGTGCCGACATCACGATGCCGTACACGTTCCTCGGTCCTTGCACCTACGTGAGGCACGAGCGCGCGAGACCGATGGCGATCGAGTGGCACCTCGAGCACCCGATGCCCGCAGCGCTGTTCCAAGAGGTGAAGGTCGCCGCAGGCTGAGCCCCCAGTCGGTGTATCGTCCTCGTCGTGGACGTCTCCACGGTCACGGCGCCCTCGGGCGGGCTCTTGGCAGCAGTGCGATCGACGCTGGCGACGGCAGACGAGGCGTTGCTCTGCGTCGCGTTTGCGCAGACTCGCGGCGTGCATCTCGTCGCTCAAGAGCTCGTGCAGGTGTCGTCGCGGGCCGGCGCGCGCGTCGTCGCAACCACGGTCTTCACACCGTCGACCGCGGCGCTCACCGCGCTGACCGAGACTGGCGCCGCGGTGCGGGTGCTGAACGCTGGAGGCGGCACGTACCACCCAAAAGTCTTCTTGGGTCGACGCGGACGCGAGCTCCAGGCGGTGGTGGGTTCAGCGAACCTGACGTCGGGTCTCGTGGCCAACGTGGAGGTCGCGACCCACTTCGTGGGTACCGATCAGGACCAGTCTCTCCACGAGCTCTGGAGCTGGGCCGAGAGCACGTGGTCCGACGCGCGCGCGAAGCCGTGGCAGCCGTCCATCGGAGAGTCCTCGGAAGAAGAGATCGATCCTGAGCTGCTCGCGATGATCAGCGCAGAGATCGTGCGAGAGCCCAAGCTCTACACGCTCGGGAGCGCACCAAAGCCAAACTTCGTGCGCGACGTCGCGGCGTCGGGCCTGTGGGTGGAAACGGAGCGTTCACGCGCGCAAGAGGCAGGCGCGCAGCTGGTGCCGCCCTGGATGCTCAACCTCGCATGGGACACGCTCAAGGCTCGCGGCGAGCTGAGCAACCGCGAGCTGCTCGACGAGCTACGAGTGCACCGATCGAGCTTCGTGTGCGCGCTGCTCGCGCGCATCCCCGGAGTGGAGGTCGTGTCGTCGCGACCCATCCTGCTTCGGTATCGCCACTGATCGACTATGCCGCACTGCGCTCGAAGACCTGGTCATTGTGCCAGCGCAGCGCGTCGCGATCAGGATGATCTTCAGTCCGCCGCGGCAGGACGATCGCATTGCCTTGCATCGCTTAGTAAACGCGCCCGTTCGGGGCGCCTTGAGCTTGAAGAAGAACGGCGTGCCGGGCGGCGAATTGAACCCGTGCGCAGACGGCTGCCAGAAGTTCACTTCGTCGATGGGATGCTGGCCACGGAGAAACGTGAACCAGTCGTAGTCTGTGAGGGCGACGTACCCGCGCATCGACAGCGAGAGCGTACCGAGCCACGTCCTCGTCCATCAACAGACCAGAAACGACTTCGGGACCCTGGCTTGCGCTCGGGTCCCGAAGAAGTTTGGTCACGGTGTTGGACGTACTCGGGATCGAACCGAGGACCTCTAGAGTGCGATTCTCGTCAGTGCCTCTCAAGGCCTCGGATCTGTTCGGGAAACACGTCCCGCAAGGTCCCGCAGGGACGGCAAAGCGGGGTCGGAAGCGCTGATCTTTGCCCAATCTTTGCCCGGTCCTTGCGCGACCTCGCTCGAGAGGACCGCTAGAGAGCTCGCCCCAGCTGCGCGCCGACTGGATCGAGATCTGACGTAATCGACGCCCGCGCGCTGCGTCTGAAGGGCATGGACGGCGCGCTCCGCGCCGCCGCTTTCGAGGAGAACGTCATGAGCAGTCAGCGAGAGACTCTGTTGAACGTCACGGGCATGACCTGCAGGGGCTGCGCTCGGCATGTCGAGCACGCGCTCCGTGAGCTCGAGGGCGTCCGCGCCGTCGAGGTCAGGCTGCGCGAGGGGGAGGTGCGCGTCGAGCACGACGGGAGCGTCGCGCCGACCGAGCTGGTCGAGGCGCTGCGCGTGGCCGGCTACGACGGCGCGCCCGCGCTCTGACCACGGCGCCCTGCGGCCGGTACTTGCAGGTTCGCGAACACGAGGGGTCGGTGAGCGCCCGGTGGCAACGCGGGAGGGGTGCGAGCGTCGCTCATCGCGGGGCTCGTGGCCGGCGCGCAAGGCCGGTGGCTGCTCCGCGGTCTGCCGTACGTTCGTCCCGAAGGGCCTCACCCGCCTGCTCCGAGCCGAGGGCCTGCCCCATCAGCTCAAGCCCATCCGCCCCGCGAGCGGCCCACCGCAGCAGAACCTCGACTTCGGGCCCTGACGCCGCGGTGCGAGGAGCGCATGCCACGGCACAGCGTCGCCCGGAGCGAGCCGTCGTGGACCTCGCTTGACCCGCTCCGAGAGACCCTCGACGTGTGCTCGACGGCCACCGAGACGTTCACATCACCGCCCGGAGGACCCGTTCATCCGGACTACACTCGCCACTTCAGGGCAGCGGCGCGATGCGGAGGACGCTCGCAGGCGATCGCGTCGTCACGTAGAGCCGCCCTTCGACGTCGGCCTCGATGCCTCCGAGCTCGGCAGCACGGTCCGAGAGATCCAGGTAGTCGAGCTGGGCGCCGGTGAGGTCGAACGCGTGCACCATCCGACGCACTCGATCTGTCACATAGATCACTCCATCTCGGAGCGCGAGACCGGAAGGCTGGTCGAGCCCGTGGCCAGTGACGAGCGTCGTGAGCGTCGCGGACTCCATCGCGGTCATCGTCGCGCCATCGTAGTCGGGGCGCAGGATCGGCCCCGCCGACGCGGGCGCGGACG
>CAZCVE010000069.1:0-47292 GCA_964502175.1 uncultured Sandaracinaceae bacterium | reverse complement strand
TGGTAGCGCGGCAAGCTCATGCGCCGCCCGCGCTGCACGCGACGTTCCGGCCTCGAGACGCACGAAACGTTGAGAATTCGAGCGAGATCTGGCGTCGACGCCGCCACCCCCCTGGCGCCCGCCACCCTGCGACCACCACTGCCGGAGCGGTGGATCCAGACGCGACCTCGGAACCAGCGTACTAATCTCGCGAGCCGTGCACGAGATGGCGACGACGACGATGCTCGTGGAGCTGGCCGAGAAGATGGGCCTGCTGGCCGCCGCTGCGCTCCTCGCCGTCCTCTATCCACCGCTGCGCAAGCGCGTGCTCGGTGAAGGCGATCGCAAGGACAAGCTCGCCGCCGCGCTCTTCGGTCTCGTGCTCTCCATCTGGGGCGCGCTCCTCGGCTTCGAGGTGTCGGGCGAGCACTTCAACGTGCGTGCGATCGGCGTCCTGATCGCGGCGCTCCTCGGTGGGCCCAAGGCAGGCCTGCTCGCGGGTTTCGGCGGCGGCCTCTTCTACGCCTCGCGCGTCGACCTCGAGACGGCGCCGTGGGTGCTCGTCGCGTCGATGATCGACGGCGGCCTCGCCGGTCTCGTCAGCAAGCACCGTCCCGACGCGGTGAAGACGGCGCCGCGGGTGTTCGCCGTGTCGCTCGGCATCCAGGCGATCCACATCGTGCTCGTCGGCCTCGCCCTGCTCGCGGTCGGTCACGCCGAGCGCTACGTGCCGGCGTGGCCCGCACACCTCGTGAAGCTGCTGGTCAACGCGGCTGGCGTCGCGCTCTTCGTCGCGGTCGCGCGCGTCGTCGTCTCGCGTGAAGAGCAAGCCGTGGCGCTCTCCGAGGCGCGCGCCGCAGCCGATCACGCCGCGCTCGAGGCGCTGCGTCGGAGGCTCGAGCCGCACTTCCTCTTCAACGCGCTGACCGCCGTACGCGCGACGATCCGCCTCGATCCCGATCGCGCGCGCGACCTCGTGACCGACCTCGCCGATCTCTACCGCTACCTCCTCTCGCACCCCGACCACGCCCCGCTCGCGAGCGAGATCGAGCACGCCTCGAGCTACCTCGCGATCGAGCGCGCACGCCTCGGCGAAGAACGCCTCCGCGTCGAGTCCGACGTGTCCGAGACGCTCGGCCGCGAGACCGTGCCCGCGCTGCTCCTCCAGCCCTTGGTCGAGAACGCGGTGAAGCACGGCATCGCGCGGCACGCGGGGCCCGGCGTCGTGCGCATGTCGGCGCGCACCGACGAGCGCGGGCGCTTGGTGATCGAGGTCGTCAACGAGAGCGAGGGCGAGCCCCTCCCCGCGCCCGAGCGTGACGACGGCGCAGGGATCGCGCTGCGCACGCTCCGCGAGCGGCTCACGCGCGGCTACGGCAGCGACGCAGAGCTCACGCTCGACGTCACGGAATCGCGCGCGGTCGCTCGCGTGTCCATGCCGCGTCCCGCGCACGGCAGCGCGCCGAGCCAACCCGTCCTCTCCGCCAAGCCCATCCTCTCGGTCCGACCCGAGGGAGAAGGTCCCCGATGACGAGCGCCCCCCCGACCTCCCTCTCGCTCGAGCCGACTCTCCGCGCGATGATCGTCGACGACGAGCCGCTCGCGCGCGACGAGCTCGCGTTCCTCCTCGGCGAGCTCGGAGTCGAGGTGATCGTCCAGGCCGCGAGCACGAGCGCCGCGCTGGCCGCGTTCGGCGACGCGAGCCCCGATCTCGTCTTCGTCGATCTGCGCATGCCCGGACCCGACGGCCTCGCCCTCGCCGAGGCGCTCCACGCGCGAGCTCCTCGTACGCCGATCGTGGTCGTGTCGGCGCACGACGAAGGAGCGATGCGGGGCTTCGAGGTGGGTGTGACGGACTACGTGCTCAAGCCCGTGCGCCTCGAGCGATTGAAGCGCGCGGTCGAGCGCGCGCGCGCGCGCCTCACGTCGATCGCGACCGACACGGACCCGTCGCTGCAGGCGACCCAGACGAGCACGACCCAGACGAGCACGACCCAGCCCCTGACGCGCCTCGCCGTGCGCAGACGCAACGCCTACGTCGTCGTCGATCTCGACGAGGTCGTCTACCTCGAGATGAAGGACGAGCTCGTGTGGGCCGTGACGCGCGAAGATCGTTTCGCGCTCGACCTCACGCTCTCGACGCTCGAGGAGCGCCTGCCCGACACGTTCTTCCGATCGCACCGCGGCTACCTCGTTCGCGTCGATCGCATCGTCGCGATCGAGCCCGCCGGCGCGGGCACGTTCGACCTCGTGCTCGATCACCCGAGCAAGCCGAAGATCCCGCTCGCGCGAGAGCGCGCGCGCCTCCTGCGCGAACGCATCCCCATCGCAGGCTGAGCCCGACGAAGAGCCAAAGAAAAAGGCGGCCCCCAAGGACCGCCCTTCTCACTCGCGACGTCCTCGAAGGACGCTCGCGCGCACGTCACTCGCCGCGGCCGACGCAGCTGTGACCCGAGCCGTAGTCCGCGTCGCTGCGGAGCGCCGGGATGACGGCGACGGTGACCGAGCCGCCCTCGACGAGGACGTCCTCGCAGCCGACGAGCTCGGGCGTGCCGCCGTCGCTGGTCACGCCCCACGCCTCGATGCGGACCGAGCCGCCCGCCGACGGCACGATGCCCGCGAAGCGACCGAGGTAGCCGGTGAGACCCGACGCGTTCGGCGAGGGGATCGCGCCGTCGCCGAGGCCGGTGATGCGGGGCGACATCGTGTCGTCCGCCGGGCCGCTGACGATCTCGGTCTCGCCGCGGAAGAAGCGGATCTGCACGTTCGCGACCTCGGTGAAGTCGCAGTCACGCACCGAGCCCGACACGGCCGAGCGGTCGGCCGCCAGCTCGCGGTTGAGCTGGCCCGCGATGATGTCGGCGACGCTCGCGCTGATCGCCGTGACCGTCACGGTGCTGCCCGCCGTGTCAGTCCACGGGTAGAACTGACCGAGGACCGGCACCGACGACGTGGCGCCCATGCCTGCAGCGTCCATGCGGTAGCCGAACCAGCCGCCGCTCGGGAGCGTCACGGCGAGCTGACCCATCGCGTCGGTGGTGCCAGCGGTGCCGGAGCCCGGCGCGCCGATCACTGCACCCTCGTAGATCTCCACGTCGCCCATGGCGACCGGGAACGGCGAGAGCGCGAGCGCCTCGAACTCGAGCGTGCCGGCGACGTCCGCACCCGGCATCGGCGCGGTGTTCGCGCCGAGGCACTCGGTGTCCGCCGGCATGTTCATCGCGCGCGTGCCGACGACGACTCGCGGCGTCATCGCGGCGGGCGAGTCAGCGCCCGGGACCGGGGCGTCTTCCGCGGACGGCGTGAACGCGTCAGCCGGCGTCGTGGACGGGCCGCAGCCGATGAGGGCCGTGCCGCTCAGCGCGGCGATCGAAGCAAGGAACAGCTCAGTCGAACGCATGTCGTGTCTCCCTTTCGCACCCATGGTGCGAGGCGAAATCCGAAGAAGCTCTCGTCTATCTCCGCGGACCTCGTGGATCCGCACCGCACCCATCGAGGCGACCTCGATCGAGGCGCGGTGTATAGGGCATGCCCGTCCTGTTGTCACACGCGAGGAGCGCCGGCGCGCGCTTGACCCTCCCGGAGGCCCCTCTCATACTCGCGCTCCGCTTCGGGCGGTGCCCTGTTTTTACAGGGATTTCTGCCTGTCGTCCGCCCCACTTCGCAGCCGTCTCGCACGGCCCGCTGGTGGGCGGAGGTCTGCCGACGACTCGCAATGTCGGAGCCCGTTCCGAGAGAGATTCGAATCCATGGCCCTCCAAGCCTCACGCAAGACCGAGCTGGTCGAGACCTTCCGCCAGCACCCGACCGACACTGGATCCCCCGAGGTCCAGATCGCGATCCTCACCGAGCGAATCCAGTACCTCACCGAGCACTTCAAGACGCACGCGAAGGACCATCACTCGCGTCGCGGCCTGCTCCAGCTGGTCAGCCAGCGACGCGGCCTGCTCGACTACCTCCGCAAGACGAGCGTGGAGCGCTACCGCAAGGTCATCGCGGCGCTCGGCATCCGCAAGTGACATCACCAGAAGGCGTGGCCCCCACAAGGGTCACGCCTTCTGCGTTTCGCCTCGCAGCTTCTCTCCTTTTCTTCCCTTCACTTCCTGACCCACCGCGCCGACTGGAGTCGCGGACTTCGATTCGAGCGCTCGAGCCCCTCGCGGTTCGAGACCTGGAACCGAGGACCGACCCCCGGAAGACGCGAGACCCGCACCTCTTCCCCACGTTCCTCCTTCGCGCGCACCGCGCGTCGTCCGCTCGCGGGCGACGATGCGATCCGCCTTCACCGGCCTCCCGGCACCACGTCGTCCGGCTCGAGGCTTCAGGAGATCCGACATGTCCAAGTTCGTTCGAGAGACCGTCAAGATCGGCGACAAGCTCGTCACCCTCGAGACCGGCCGCATCGCCAAGCAGGCGCACGGCTCGGTGCTCGTCACCTGCGGCGAGACCATCGTGCTCGTCACCGTGTGCGGCACCGCCGACCCGCGCCCCGGCATCGACTTCCTCCCGCTCAGCGTCGAGTACATGGAGAAGACGTTCGCGGCCGGAAAGATCCCGGGCGGCTTCTTCAAGCGCGAAGGCAAGCTGCGCGACGGCGAGGTGCTCGTGTCGCGCCTCATCGATCGCCCGTGCCGTCCGCTCTTCCCCGAGGGCTACCGCAACGACATCCAGATCGTCGCGACCGTGCTCTCGTTCGATCAGGAGAACCTGGCGGACATGCTCGCGCTCCTCGGCGCGTCGGCGGCCTGCCACATCTCGCCCATCCCGTGGGCGGGCCCCATCGGCGGCGTGCGCGTCACGCGCGTCGACGGCAAGTGGATCGCGAACCCGACGATCGCCGAGATCGACGAGGGTGACTGCGACCTCGTGATCGCGGCCAGCAAGGACGCGATCGTGATGGTCGAGGGCGAGGCCGACGAGATGAACGAGAAGGATCTCGTCGAGGCCCTCTGGTTCGGCAAGGACGCGATCCAGCCCGCCATCCGCCTCATCGAGGACATGCGCGCGGCCGTCGGCGCCGACAAGTGGGCGTTCACGCCTCCGTCGCGCACGCCGGGCATCGACGACAAGGTGAAGTCGATCGCGGGCGCCGGCGCGCGCGCGGCCTGCAGCGTGGCCGACAAGGCTGCGCGCTCGAACGCCTTCAAGAAGGTGAAGAAGGAGCTCGTCGCCAAGATCACCGAGGGCGTGACCGACGACAAGCAGAAGGCCTCGATCGAGAAGGAGGCCAAGGAGGCCTACGAGGACCTCAAGTACAACACGATGCGAGACGTCGTCCTGACGGACAAGCGCCGCGTCGATGGCCGTGACTTCACGACGGTGCGCCCGATCTCGATCGAGCTCGGTCTCCTCCCCCGCGTGCACGGCAGCTCGCTCTTCACGCGCGGCGAGACGCAGGGAATCATCACCGCGACGCTCGGCACGAGCGGCGACGAGCAGCGCATCGACGGCCTCACCGGCGATCACTTCAAGCGCTTCCTCCTCCACTACAACTTCCCCGCCTACTCGGTCGGTGAAGTGAAGCCGATGCGCGGCCCCGGCCGTCGCGAGATCGGCCACGGCAACCTCGCGGAGCGCTCGCTCGCGAAGATGATGCCCGCGAAGGAAGCCTTCCCGTACACGATCCGCATCGTCTCCGAGATCACCGAGTCGAACGGCTCGAGCTCGATGGCGACGGTCTGCGGCGGCTCGCTCGCGATGATGGACGCAGGCGTCCCCGTGCAGGCGCCCGTCGCCGGCATCGCGATGGGCCTCATCATGGAAGGCGATCGCTACGCGGTGCTCACCGACATCCTCGGCGACGAGGACCACCTCGGCGACATGGACTTCAAGGTGTGCGGCACCAAGAAGGGCATCACCGGCATCCAGATGGACATCAAGATCGCCGGCCTCGCGCGATCGATCATGGAGCAGGCGCTCACGCAGGCGAAGGACGCGCGCGTCCACATCCTCGGCAAGATGGTCGAGGCGATCCCGGCCCCGCGCAGCGAGATGTCGAAGTACGCGCCGCGCATCACCACGCTGAAGGTGAAGCCGGATCAGATCCGCCTCGTCATCGGCCCCGGTGGCAAGACGATCAAGGGCATCGTCGAGCAGACGGGCGCGCAGATCGACATCGAGGACGACGGCACCGTCAACATCGCCTCGAACGATCCGGCCAAGGCGCAGAAGGCGATCGACATCATCCGCGGCCTCACGACCGAGCCCGAGGTCGGCAAGACCTACAAGGGCCTGGTCAAGCGCGTCGAGGCCTACGGCGCGTTCCTCGAGATCATGCCGAACACGGACGGCCTCTGTCACATCTCCGACTTCGCGTGGGAGCGCGTCGACAACGTCGAAGACGTCATGAAGCTCGGCGACGAGGTCGAGGTCATGGTGACGAACATCGACGGCGAGGGCCGCGTTCGTCTGTCGCGCAAGGCGACGCTCCCGAAGCCCGAGGGCTACATCGAGCCGCCGCCGCGCGAGCGCAGCTTCGGCGGTGGTGGTGATCGTGGCGGTGATCGCGGCGGCTTCCGCGGCGGTGATCGCGGCGGACGTGGTGGTGATCGCGGCGGCTTCCGCGGTGGCGACCGCGGCGGTGATCGCGGCGGCTTCCGCGGCGGCGACCGCGACCGTGGTCCGCGCGGCGGCGGCGGCGGTGGTGGTGGCGAAGGCGGCGGCGGTGGCGGCGGCGAAGGCTGACCCTCGACGCTCGACGACCTTCGTCGACTGCTGAGAGACGGGCGCTTCGGAGACGAGGCGCCCTTCTCGTTTTCATACGCGCGCTCTCTGGTCTGGTCGGCAAGACCGCGAGAGACTCGGTCGATGCGCTCCGTCAACGACCAAGTCCGTCCGCGTGAGCTCGGCCGCCTGCGCGGGAAGATCCGCGTCGCTGACGACTTCCACGCAATGAGCCCGGAACTCGAGGCCATGTTTGGTCTCACACCCCGCATCCAATCACCACGCACTGAAGACGTGATGCGTCGTGGTACCAACCACGCCATGCGTGTCGTGAAGCTGAGTCCGCTCGCCTCGATCCCCGCGCGTGCGACGGCGGGTGCGGCAGGGATGGATCTCCGTGCGTGTCTGGATGCACCGATCACGCTCGTTCCGCGCGCGCGCGCGCTCGTGCCCACGGGGATCGCGATCGCCCTGCCCGAAGGACACGAGGGCCAGGTGCGTCCGCGCTCGGGTCTCGCGGCCAAGCACGGCGTCACGGTGCTCAACGCGCCCGGCACGATCGACGAGGACTACCGCGGCGAGGTGAAGGTGATCCTCGTGAACCTGAGCGACGAGCCCTTCGTGATCGCGCACGGAGAGCGCATCGCGCAGCTCGTCGTCGCGCCCGTCGTGAAGGTCACCGTCGAAGAGGTGAGCTCGCTCGACGAGACCGCACGCGGTGCGGGTGGCTTCGGCTCGACGGGGCGCTGACATCGTCCCGACCGCGTCGTCGTCACCAGCAGTCGCCGTCTGCGGAGCACGAGCTGACGAGGCAGTCGGCGCTGTCGCGGCACGAGTGTGTGCATTGGCTGGTGCGTCGACGAACGTCGTAGACGCAGCGGCCGTCCATCACTCCAGGTGCACCGCACGCTTCGTCCACCACCGCCATGCCGGTGCAGCGACCGTCACCATGTCCGAAGAGGCCACGAACCGCCTCACAGGTCGTCGCTCCGCTACGGCAGTACGTGACGCTAGCGCCGCTGGCGCTGACGCCAGTGACCCGCTCGGCGTATGGGCGTGGACAGGTGCCATCGAGCCTGGGGAAGGGAAGGCAGTACGTGCCGACGACTCCCCACGCAGCGTCGACCGCGGCGCACGTGTGTCCGTCACGGCACTCGGAGTCTGCGGCGCACGCCTCGCAGTGATCACGCTGTGCTGCGGAACATGCGCCCTGCCCCATCGCAGCGTCCGCGCCGAGCCCGACGCACGCGCCGAACGCCCCGCACGATGACCCCAAAGCGCACGCTCGTCGGCACTCGCTCGCCGCGCAGTACTCACCATCCGAGCACGCGCATCGCTCGCTCGAGGACGAGCATGCGGCCGCATCACAGGTCAGATCGCGTGACGGGAGGAGCGCGCCGGGAAGGCACGCGAACGACGGGCTCCCCGTTGCGTCGACGCGCCGACACGAGAAACCAACGGGGCACGGGTCCGCGACAGCCGGCGAGCACGCCTCGAGACAGCTTCCGCGCAGGCCCACGTCGATCTCGACGGGCAGGTCGGCGGTGCACACGGAGCCGACGTCGCAGGCGGGCGAGCCGCAGCGTGGGATGCAGTACTCGAGACCGTCCATCTCGCTCGCGACCACACCATCCGTGCAACTTCCGAAGGTGCTCACACGGAAGTCGCAGGGGTCACCATCACCATCACCGTCAGTGTCGATCTGGCCCGGGTTGTGGTCGCAGGGGCAGTTGTCGGTCGCAGTCGGGAGGTCGTCGCCATCGAGGTCGGCGAACGGCGCGATGACCGGCGGTGTCCCCGGATAGCCCTGGCTGGCCCATGCGGTCTCGAGAGCGGCTTCGATCGCGCTGACGCAATCGCGCACGTCCTCACGGAGCTCGGGCTCGAGGGTGCCGTCGCGGAGATCGTCGGCGATCGCGTCGAGCGTGACCCCCCGCCGCGGATCGTCGAGCACCACCGACACCAACGCCACGTACGCCGCGGCGTCGCTGCCGTCGTTCGGAATGAAGGTGTGACCACCGATCGGTCCAGGGTCGAACGCTGGCACGGTGAGGTCGAGCCCATCCCGAAGCTCCCGCTCCGCCTCCGCGCGCGCCGCCTCCAGCGGCATCCCCTCCCGAACCAGCACCCGGAGGCGGGGGGTGATCAGGTGCGTGATGACGGTGACCGACCCGTCGATCCCGCCGGCTGGGCTCCGGCGGACGATCGCGCGCAGGGTCACGGGCTCTTCGTTCCCGATGTCGTACTCGTGAACCACCGGCCCGGTGACCTCGATCTGATAGACGACGTCCGGCAGCGCGCGGAGCTCGAACTCGCCGAGGGGACCGAACGTCTCGGTCATGTACGAGGCGCCCGTCGGAAAGAGCATCTCGTCCAGCGCGATCACGCTGACCCGCGATCCCGGAACGAACGGACCCTTCTGCGCGTAGCCTCGGATCGAGTCAGGTCCCGTCGCGGCATCGTCGATGGGCGCATCGGTCACCCCGACGTCAGGCCTCCCCGTGTCGAGGCCCGCCGCGCCCGTATCCGGATCAGTCCTCGCGTCCTCGACGACCGCGGGTGGGACACACGCGCTAGCGAACAGAGCAGTGGCGGTGAACGCCACGAGGCGGTGTGACATGGCAGTTGGTGGCTCTCGGGGGGGCGATCGTTCGAATCATGCACCGCCTCGACGTCTCAGTGCGTCAGCGTCCGCTCCGAGAAGCGGACGACGCCGCGCTCCATCGCGCTCGCGGTGAAGCCGGTGCCCGAAGGAGGGCTCGTGGTGTCGAGCGCGCGAACGCGCACCCGCGCGACGTCGGACGACGAGAGGCCGCTCGGGCGGAGCGCGTCCACGCCGACGAGCGTGTCGTCGAGCACCCACGCGCTCGCGCGCACACGGCCGCTCGCGTCGATCCAGTCGACGGCGTGGACGTCCGCGCCGGGCACCGCGTCGAACGTGACGCTCGTGTCGACGTCGATCGCCGCTGTGGGCGCGAGCAGCCACGAGCCCCACGCCGGCAGCTCGCTCGATGAGGTGACGCCGCGCGCGAAGAGCACGCTGCGCGCGTTGGGATCGGCGGTGCTCGTGCCCGTGAACGGACGCGCCTCGACGATCACCCAGTAGCTCGCGGTCGCGAGCTCACCGACGCGCGCGGGCACGCGCAGGAGGCCGGGGCTCACCTGCGTCTGCGGCAGGAGCACGAGCGCACCGTCCTCGGCGATGCCGGGCACGCCGACGATGCCCGTGAGCCCCGAGGCCGCAGGCACGGTCAGCACGAAGTCTTCCGCGGCGACGTTCGTTTCGAGCGTGCCGCCGCTCGGACCGATGCGGCCGATCACGAACCCGACCACCGCGTTCGTCGCGTCGGCCACCGTGGCGGCGGCGAGCGCGCCTTCGTCGAAGCGTCCGCTCATCTCGAAGGTGCACGCCGCGCCGCCCTCGCTCGGCACGCACGGCGCGGTCGCTGCGCCGTCGAGCGAGCTCGTGCGGAGGAGCGAGACCTCGGTGGCGCCGCCGATCTCGATCGCGGTCGCGCCGCTCGGCAGCGATCGCGCGCTGCCGCTCACGCGCGTGGTCGGGGCCGACGCGCTCGGCATCGCGACGACGAGCGTGTCGGTGCGAACACCCATGAAGATCTGCACGGAGCTCGGGCTCGCGACCTCGACCGTGATCGCGCCCGACAACGACGCGCTCACGAGGCGCGCGACGCCCTGCGCGTCGGTGCTGGCCTCGGTGATCGTGCTGCCACTCGAGAGATCGCTCGCGCGCACGACCGCGCCAGTGACGGCTGCGCCGCTGGCCTCGTCGAGCACGGTGAGGTCGAGGTGCCCCGCGAGCGCGGCACCGCTGGCGCTCGAGTCGACCGCCGTGCTCGCAGGCGCACCGCAGCCCAGGGTCGCGACGGAGGCCGCGACGAGGAGAGTCTTCCGCCAAGTCATCTCGCGATCATGCCCCACCCTGCGGGCGCCGGCGGACGTTTAACCTCGGATTAATTCGGAACCGAGGCCTCGACACGCGATGCTTCGGTACGCGCGCCGCGGTGGGTGGTGCCGAGGAGGCTCGATGCCTGAAGCTTGGAGAGAGAAGAAGAACCTCACGAGAGCGACGCTGGCCGTCTCGGGAGCGATGATGGTCAGCAGCATGGCGGCGTGTGATCCGCCCGCCGTGACGCCGGACGCAGCGATGGGCGCGGACGCGCACGTCGTCGAGCCGGATGCGTTCGTCGCGATGACGGACGACACCGGCCCCGAAGTGCCGGATGCGTTCGTGCCCGTCGACGCGTTCATGGTGCCGGTCGATGCCTACGCGGACGACGCGTTCGTGCCGCCGCGCCCCGCGCGCACGACGGCCACGAACGGCAGCGCGATCGTGATGACCGCCGACGACGCGATCGCGGTCGCGGCGAACCGTCAGGCCGGCACGATCAGCGTGTTCTCGGTGACGTCGGGCGCCACGCCGTCCCTGACGCGCACGGCGGAGCTGCCCGTGGCGGGCCTCGAGCCGTGGTCGGTCGTGATCGGCAACGACGACAACACCGCGTTCGTCGTCCTCCGCGAGTCGGGCCAGGTCGCGCGCATCCGCAACCTTCGCACGACCCCGACGCTCGACCTCACGCGCGCAGCGACGGGCAGCGAGCCCACGGGCATCGCGATCTCGCCCAACGGTCGCTCGCTCTACGTCGCGAACTGGGGCGAGGGAACGGTCACGGTGATCGACGCGATCCTGTTGACCGTCACGCGCACGATCGATCTCAACGACGACCTCGTCGGCACCGGCGACCTCGGCACCGTCACGTCGCGTCCCGCGCTCGCGCACCCGCGCGCGCTCGTCGTCACGAACGACGGCGACACGGACGACGCGGACGAGACCGTCTGGGTCACGGAGTACTTCGGTCAGCACCGGACGAGCGGCCTGCCCGCGGACGACAGTGCGTTCGACCTCGCCAAGGAAGGCATCGTCTACCGCTTCGGCGCGGCCGACGGATCGGCGCTCGCGCCGGTCCGCATCGCGCCCGTCGCGGACACGGGCTTCGTCGACTCGAACGCCGCGGTCACGGGCTGCTTCCCGAACCAGCTGCAGACCGCCACGCTCGCGAACGGTCGCCTCTACGTCGCTGGCGTCTGCGCGTCTCCGCGTGGTCCCACCGGTCCCATCCTCGACGCAGCGACCAACCTCCCGGTCGCCGAGGCCCGCGGCACCGCGAACTTCAAGACCGAGGTGCACACGACGCTCTTCGTGGTCGACACCGCGATGGCGGTCGAGGTACCCGCCCAGCGCGTGCTCCTGCCGCGCGCGTTCCAGAGCCGCTACGAGGCGATGAGCGTCGCGGACGACTCGACGCGCCGCATCCCGCTCATGGCCACGGACTTCGCGTTCGTGCCCGCGAGCAACATCGGCTACCTCACGAGCTACGGATCGGACGCGGTCTTCCGCGTGAGCTTCGAGGCGGACGGAACGCTGCGCGAGGTGGGCGCGACGGCGAACCACTTCATCAACCTCGCGCCGGCGGGCATGCCCGCGGGACGCCTGCCGATGGGCATCGCGATCGCGAACACGTCGGGCCTCGCGCTCACCGTGAACGAGGCGACGCGCAACGTGTCGCTCATCGCGCTCTCGACGCAGTCGGTCACCGGCGCGGTGGAGTCCACGGCGCTCCCCGCCGCGGGCTCTCCCGAGGCCGATCAGCTCGACGGACGCCGCCTGTTCGTGACGGGCCTCGGACGCTGGTCGTTCCGCGGCCAGGGCTGGAACTCGTGCGAGGCGTGCCACGGCGATGGCCTCACGGACAACGTCACGTGGTTCTTCGCGCGCGGTCCGCGCCAGAGCACCTCGCTCGACGGCTCGTACCAGACGGGCGATCCGACGCAGCGTCGCGTCTTCAACTGGACGGGCATCTTCGACGAGATGCACGACTTCGAGCTCAACACCCGCGGCAACTCGGGTGGCATCGGCGCCGTCGTCGACGAGGTCTCGACGCCCGCCAGCGTCGCGGACCGCATCCACTTCGACGGTACGTCGCCGACGCCCGCGGGTCAGACGGCGACCATGACGCCGCAGGCCGGCCTCAACGGCGCGGTGACCGCGATGATGCCTGGCGGCGCAGGCGCGCCCGGCGCGAGCGGCCTCATCCGCTCCACCCTCTCGGACTGGGATCACATCGCCGCGTGGGCGCGCACGGTTCGCTCGCCGCACGCGCCGGTGGGCCTCGTGGCCGCAGACGTCACCGCGGGCCGCACGCTCTTCGAGACCAACAACTGCGCGGGCTGTCACGGCACCGCGATGTGGACGAGCTCGCGCGTCTTCTGGACGCCGAGCGAGGCCACGAACGCCGCCGCAGGCACGCTGCGCACGACGAACTACACGGCGCCCGCGCTCTTCCCCGCGGCGCTCAACCCCGCCTCGTCGGCCGCTGGCCGCACGGCCTCGCTCCGCTTCCCCGCGGGCGCGACGGCAGGCGCCAACGACCAGATCCAGTGCGTGCTCCGCGCGGTCGGCACGTTCCCGGCCACGGGCAACATGCCGATCCTCCCGACAGGCTCGCCCGTCGTGATCCGTGAGGTGCGCACGAACATGAGCACCGACGCGCAGGGCCTGAGCGGCTTCAACCCGCCCTCGCTCCTCGATGGCGTCGCGGGCGCGCCGTACTTCCACGCAGGCAACGCACGCTCGCTCGAAGAGGTCTTCGATCCCGCGTACGCGGCCCACTACCAGGCGCTCAGCGAGAACTTCCTCGAGACGGGAGATCGCGCGCTCCAGGTTCGTCAGATCGTCGCGTTCCTCCTCTCGATCGACGAGAGCACCACGGCGGCCGCGGTGCCGAGCCTCGGCTACTCGCCGCAGCTCTGCCCCGCCTCGCTCTGAACATCTCGAGCACACCTCGAGGGGCCCGCGCGACCACCGACGGTCGCGCGGGCCTTCTCCCTTTCAGGCGCTGATCACCGCGGGCACGTCGGGATCGAGCAGGTGGCCCCCGTCGCGGAACACCAGCACCTGTCGCAGGCCCATGTTGCGCAGCGTCGTCATCGCGACGCGCAGACGGTTCTGCGCGGCGAGCGGCAGCACACGCTCTCCCGGCCAGCCGGCGGCGATCAGCTCGTCGAAGCTCGCCGCGACGCCGGGCTGGGCGAGCCGCTTCTGCACCAGCGCGTCGAGCAAGCGCGCGAGCGTCGCGCGACGGCTGAGATCGATGCGCGCGCCGTCGGGCGCGACGAAGCCCGCGCCTGCAGGGCTGAACACGAAGCGCTCGGCGGGCAGCGCGCGCACGAGCGCACGACGCGCGAAGCGCAGATCATCGGACACGCGCGCCAGCGCTTCGGTCTCCTGCGCCACGCGCACGGCCTCTTGTCGCGCCTCGATCGCGCCGTGCGCGCCGAGCATCGCCACGTGCGCGCGGCTCACGTCGAGGAGCGCGAGCAGCGCGGGATCTTCGACGCCCGCGAGCCTCCGCGTGGCCACGGCGAGATCGTTCTCGGGCGCACCGTCTTCGCCGAGCGCCGCCACCGCGACCGCACGGGCGGCGCGCGCGATGCCCTCCATGCGCGCGTCGCCCACCTCGGCGAGCGTGTCGATCGCGCCCGCGTACGCCTCGCGCGCCTCGGCGGGACTGCCGCGCTCGAACTGCGTGAGGCCGGCGTACACGAGGAGGTGCGCCTCGAACGTGCGATCGCCGATGCGCCGCAGACACTCGAGCGCGCGACGGAACGACGCGGTGGCGACCTCGAGCTCGCCCTCTTCGAGCGCGATGATCCCGAGGTTCCCGCGCACGATCCCTTCGAGACGAAGGTCGTCGTGCGGCGTCCGCGCGAGCGCCTCGGCGTAGTGCGCGCGAGCGCGCGCGAAGAAGCCGCGCTGGAGGAGCAGGCTGCCGAGATCGCGGTGCGCCACGGCCTCGAGCGCAGGCGAGGCCAGGCGTGACGCGAGATCGAGCGCTTGCTCGTAGAACGCCTGCGCATCGTCGAGCCGACCGCGCGCGTGGAGCGCGAGCCCGAGCCTCGCCGCGGCCTTCTGCTCGCCGAGGAGCGTTCCCGTGGTGCGCGCCTCGTCGAGCGCCTCGCGCAGGGTGACCTCGGCCTCGTCGATCGCGCCTCGCGCGAGACGCGCCTCACCCAGCTCGGCGCGGACGCCCGCGCGCTCTCGCTCGGGTGCGATCGCGATGGCGCGCGCGATCTCCGCCTCTCCGAGCTCCATCGCGCCCGCGTCGCGGTGGATGCGCGCGCGCGCCAAGCGCAGCGGCACCTCGAGCGAGGGTGACAGCGGTCGCGCGAGCACGCGATCGAGCCGCGACGCGTGCATGGAGCTCGGGCCGACGCGCTGGAGGATCGCGTCGATCCCGAGCAACAGAGACGTCGCGCTCTCGAGCGCGCTCGACGGCCCCTCCGTCGAGGCAGCCTCGCGCGACCGCGCGTCGAAGTGGCCCGCGTCGATCAGCGCGTCGAGCACACCGAGCAGGTTCTCGAGCTCGCTCCGGAGCCACGCCAACGCAGTGCGGGCGCGCGGGCTGCCCACGTCCTCGACCGCCTGCCTCGCGCGCGAGGCGAAGTGCGACGCGAGCCGAACCTCGGTGCCCGGATCGCGCGCTTGCTCCGCCGCGTACTCGCGGATGGCCTCGAGCAGACCGAGCCTCCCATCGGCGCGACGCGCGACGAGCGACTTGTCGCAGAGCGCCTGGAGGACATCGAGCGCGCGCGCCTCGCTCGTGCCGGACGCGCGCGCGGCGACGGCGTCCTCCGGCGAGAACGATCCGCGAAACGCCGCGAGCGCCGCAAAGAGCGAGCGCTCGTCCGTCGAGAGCAGCGCGTGCGACCACGCGATCGCGCCGCGCAGCGTGGACTGCCGATCGCTCGCGTCACGGCGGCCATACGTCAGGAGGTCGAGCGTCTCGCGCGAGCCCGCGAGCCGGCTCGCCACGTCCTCGAGGCCGAGCAGCGCGACGCGGCGCGCGGCGAGCTCGAGCGCGAGCGGGATGCCATCGAGGCGTCGCACGAGGGCGGCCAAGCGCGGCGCATCCTCGACGGTCGGCGTGAGGCCAGCGCGGAGGGCGAGCAGCGCCACCGAGTCGCTCGCGAGCACCTCGGCTGGCGGTGCGTCTTCCATCGGCACGGCGAGCGGCGCCACCGCCACGACCTTCTCGCCGCTGATGCGCAGCGCCTCGCGCGAGGTGACGAGCACGTGCGCGCGCGCCGCGGACACCCAGCGGGCCACACACCACGCGACGTCGTCGACGCACTGCTCGGCGTTGTCGAGCACCACGAGGGTCTTCGCGCTCGCGAGCAGAGTCGACGCCAGCAGTCGATCGAGCGCGGGCGCGAGCGCGTCGCGATCCCGCTGATCGTCCGCGTCGCGCGCGAGCGGCGTGTCGAGCGCCAGCGCGAGCGCGCGGAGCACCGCGAGCGTCGTCCGCGCCGTCGAGAGATCGACGAAGACCGAGCCGCCGCGCGCCCGCCTCGCGAGGAGCGCGCGAGACAGGGTCGTCTTGCCCGCACCCGGCGCGCCGACGAGCGTGACGAGGCGGTGGACCTCGACGTCGGCGTGCAGCACGGCGAGCTCGCGCTCGCGGCCGATCAGCTCGGGGCTCATCGATCGCGCTGGCTCTTGCCCGCTCTTGCTGCGCTTGGTCGCCACGCGCCGCGAGCCTACTCCGGCGAGCGCGCCGAGCGGTGCTCTGGAACGACGGCGCAAGCGGGGCTGGGGCCCCGCGCGCAGCACGAAGTGGAGCGGGAGGGGCCCCACGCTGCGTGGGGAGGGTCCGCACGGACCCTCGGAAAAGACTACGGCAGCGGTCGATCGTGCGCGCGCTCGCGGAGGCGACCGTAGACCACCGTGAGGTAGTCGCGGATCGTCTGGTGCGTCGAGGTCAGCGCGTTCAGGTGGTACTGGTACTCGATCACCGTGATCGTCGGATCCGTCTCGAGGGCGTGCGTGATGATCGAGCCCTCCATGATGCGCAGCGCGGTCGAGCCCCACACCTTCTGCCAGCGCGCTGCCGTCACGATGGGCGCGTCGTCGGTGCCCTCGGCCACCTCCATGCGCCAGCACAGGCGGAAGTCGACGCTGAACGGCGAGCCCGCGTTGATCTGCGACTGGTAGAGGCCGTCGCACTCCTCGGGCATCGGCGGATCGATCACCGTGAACTCGTTGACCGTGGTGTGATCACGGCCGACCTGCGGATCCTGCAGCGCCGCCCACACGACGGCCGGCGGCTGGTGGATGCAGGCGCGGGCGTGGAGCGAGTTCGCGTCGTACGGACGGCCATCCTGCGTCCCGTTGAACGTCGCGTCGGCGCTGAACGTGATCTGTTCGGGGCAGGCGTCGTCGGCCGTGGGCGTGGGCATCGGCGCGACGTTCTCCTCCCAGGGCTCGAGGCCCGGCGGGAACGCGCTGCCCTCGTTGCCGTAGCAGCCACCCGCGCCGAGCAGCGCGAGGCCGAGACCGAGAACCGTCGCACGTGTGGTGGTCATACCGACGCTCCGAAGTCCTCGCGGAGGATCGTCTCGATGCAGCGCTCCGCGTTGGCGCTGACCGTCCAGAACGGGTTCGAGAGCGGCGTCACGCCCGGCAGCAGCGAGCCGTCGATCACGTAGAGGTTCGCGTGACCGTTCACGCGGCCGAACATGTCGACGCCCTGACCGAGCACGCAGCCGCCGAGCGGGTGGAACGTGATCGACACGTCGAGGCCGAGGCCCGTGGCCTCGCCGCCGTTCACGTCGTTGAGGCGCGTGATGATGTCGGTCGCCGCCTGCGCGGCCTGCGCGTCGTGGCTCGCCTCCCAGTCGACGGTGACCTTGCCCATCGCCGCGTCCCAGCGGAACTGACCACGGCCCGACGGGATGCCCTGCCCGGTGCCTATGAGCGTCGCGCCCGCGATCGGCGCAGGGCCGTTCTCCATCGCGATGCGGTTGTCGTGATCGAAGAGCATCGTGCACGCGGGGCCCGCCTGCGTGCTGCCGAAGCCCGCGGCCGCGGCATCCGGCACGACGTTCGTGCGCGCCTTGATGTGCTGGCCGTTGTTGCCGAAGCCGCTGCCGATCTCCTCGGGGAGATCCGGCAGACCGTTCTCGGCCTTGCTGCGCAGCAAGAGCCCGTTCGTGTTCGCGGTTCCGCACGAGACGAAGAGGCGACGCGCGATGATCTCCTTCTCCGCGACGATCTCGCCCATCTCGTTGATCTCGTGCACGACGACCGAGTAGCCCTCGGCGTGCTGACGGATCACCTGCGCCCAGTGGAGCGGACGCACCTCGCAGAGGCCCGTCATCTCCGCCATGCCGAGGTAGCTCTTGTCGAGCGTGCCCTTCGCGCCGGAGTTGAGGCCGAAGATGTAGCTGCCCATCGTGAGCATCTCGGGGATCGCGTTCGTCTCCGCGACCTCGCGCGCCGCGGCCTCGAAGTCGAACGCGCAGAGGAGGCGCTCGGCTTCGTAGCCCGCGGCCTCGGCCTGCTGGAGGAAGAGGCGCGTCGAGGTCCACTCGGGCCGCATCAAGAGCTCGTCGGGGAGCGTGCCCGGGTTCATCATCGCGCGGACCATCGGGTACCAGCGCGTGTCCATGTCGTCGTACGAGATCGCGTCGGGGAAGACCTCTTCGAAGAAGTCGCGCGGCGGCTGCACCATCATGCCGCTGTAGACGAGCGATCCACCGCCGACGCCGGCCGCGCAGACGATGTCGATGCCGTTGCCGTAGATCTTCTCGAGCACGCCCGTGTAGAGCTGGAAGGGACGGCCCGTCGCGGGGATGCCCGGCAGCGGCTGACGCTCCGCGAGCCACGTCGATCGGTTGTCGATGTCACCGGGACGCATGCTCGAGAACACGTCGTCGCCCGGCGTCTCGATCGACCAGCGACGACCGCGCTCGAGGATCACGCTGCGCTGTCCCGCCTGCGCGAGACGCAGCGCGGTGATCGATCCACCGAAGCCCGAGCCGATGATCAGCGTCTCGACACGCTCGCTCGCAGGGCCACCGTCGCAGCCAGACGAACCGAGACCAGCGCCGACGGCGGCCGCACCGACAGCGGCGGTGCGAACGAACATGCGGCGGGAGAGGGGCAGATAGGCGCGGGGGTACATCGCCGCGAATCGTGGTCGTGCGATGTGTGCGGCGTCAACGGCCTAAGCGCGCGTTTCCTCAACGATCCCGGCATATTAGCGGACACAACCGATGTCGGAGAGACGTTTGCGTCGGCAATCAATTGACGCGTGAGCGAGAGCGAGCGCCGAGCAGCACGAGAATCGCCAAGAGCCACGGCACGATGGCCATGTCCGCGCGACGTGACGCAGCGCGACAACTGCAGCCTGCGCTGATGGGACGCCGCGCTCCGGCATCGATCACGCTCGCTGCGTCGCGATCGAGCGGCGCGTCGATCGCGGCTCCCACGTCGCTCGCCGCGCTCGCGTCCGCGCCATCCACACCGGCGTCGTCGTGTGCGCCCGCATCGTGCGTGTCCGCATCGTGCGCGATCGCGCCCGCGTCCGCATCGCCGCATCGCGACGAGGGCGCGACGCCAGGGTGTCGCTGCGCGAGCAGGAACTCGAGGCCCGAGCGCACGGAGCTCGCGGGCCAGGTCGAGTGACCGTGCTCCGCTTGCACGTCGGTCTCGTGAGGCACGCCCAGCCGTTCCCACTGCGCGGCGAGCGCATCGGCGGAGCCTCCCGTGTAGTTGGGATCGTCGGCGCCGTAGTACATGCGGATCGGCGCGGGGTAGCTCGGCTCGCCGAGCGAGCTCACGGAGTAGAACGGCGCCGACATCGAGAACACCGCGGCGATGCCCGTCGAGTCGTAGGCGAGCAGGTACGAGAACGCGCCGCCTGCGGAGTGACCTCCGACGTACGTGCGCGTGTCGTCGACGAGCAGCTCTGCGTCGAGCGCGTCGAGCGCTGCGTTCAACGTGGGCGCGTCGGCGCTGCTCCAGCCCGCGCCGCTCGCCTGCGGCAAGAGCAGCACGAGGCCGAGCGCCTCCGCGTGCACGTCGAGGTGCGATGCGTAGGCCTCTGGCGTGCCGCCCGCGCCGTGGAGGAAGAGCAAGAGCGGCAGCGGGTCGCACGGACGGACCGACGTCGGCAGATAGCGCGCGGCGCGGCGTCCTGCGCCGAGATCGAGGTCGCGCCAGCCAGCCTGCGCGCCCGCGATCGACGGCAGCGACGACACGAGCGCGAGCGCGAGCGCTGCGGCGACCCACGCCCTCGTGATCACTTCGCCTCGGGCGCGATCACGCGCTCGCACGTGGTCTCGTGGAGCTTGCCGCCGATGGTGAGGTAGAGGCCGCCTCCCGAGGCGCTGAGCTCCCAGCGGTTGTTGCGATCGAGCGTCGCCGCGACGCGATCGAGGAAGGCCGGATCGATCGCGCGCACCTCGAGCTCCGAGGCGCGGTGGACCTTCGCCTCCACGATCTGCTTCGCGAGCTCGAGCGGGCGCTGGTACGCGTAGACGACGACACGCGCGCCGAGCTTGCTCGCGCGGTGCAGGCGATCCGTCGAGGGCGCCCCCACCTCGATCCACGCCTGCAGGCGATCCGTGAGATCACGCTGCCAGAGCGCGGGCTCGTCGTCGGCCGCGAGACCCTTGGTGAACACGAGCCCCTCGGCGTGCTCGAGGCAGCGCGCGATCACGCGGGCGACGAGGTAGCGGTCGGTCTCGGACGGATGCTGCGCGACGCGGAGGTCGAGCGTCTCGTAGACGCTGCGATCGCTGTCGGCGAGCTCGATCTCGAAGCGGCGAACCATCGCGGGCTGGGCCATCGCGTCGAGCTATCACGAGCCGGCGATCGACACGAGCGCGGGATCGCAGCGCACCACGTGGAGGCGCGCGCCCTGCTCCTCGGTGACCACGAGGAGACGGCCATCCACGCTCACGTCCAGCGCCTCGAAGAAGTGATCGCCACGCGCGAGATCGAGCGCGAGCCGATCGATCGCGGCGTCGCGCAGATCGACGACGTCGAGCGTGCCTTCTCCCGCGCGTCCCATCACGACGAGTCGATCCTCGCCGAGGAACGCGAGCGCGGTGGGATCGAGGTCGAGCTCGTAGGTTCGCTCTGCGTCGCTGCCGATCTCGCGTACGTGCACCGTGCGCCGCGCATCACTGATCACGAACGCGACGCGCGCGCCGCTCGGTGAGAGGCGCGGCGAAGGAAAGAACGAGAGCACGGGCTCGCCGACGTGGGTTCGCTCGAGCTCGCGGAGCGCGCCCTCCGACGCATCGAAGACTACGAGGCCGCGGCGGTTGCTGAGGTACACGGCCCGAGCGCCGTCGCGGGCCATCTCGAAGTGCGGAGGGCCGGTGTCGGACGGATCGAGCGGAGTCGACAGTCGTTCGTCGGGGCTCGCGGTGGCGGTGTCGTCGCTACGCGCGACGTCGAAGCGCGTCACGTCGAAGCGACGCACCTCGGCGTACACGCGCGTGCCCTCGAAGAAGCCTCCGCTGCCGATGAATTCTTCGAGCGGTCCACTACCGATCACGTAGGGCACGTCGCTCGTGAAGAACGCGCGGACGTCCGAGCCGTCGCTGGCCATCGTGAGCACGTCCGAGATGCCCATGCCGCCGCGCGAGTCGGAGATGACGAGCGCGACAGCGGAGAGGCGGTCGCTCGCGCTCGCGACGCGCGGCTGATGGAGGAGCACGTGGTAGCCCGCGCGTCGCGCAGGAGGCGGCGTGATCCACGTGTCGACGCGGCCACCTGCGCAGGGCGCGACGAACGCGTCGGGACCAACATCGGCGCCAGCGTCTGCCAGCGGCAGCGAACGCGCGTCGACGAGGGGGCCAGCGTCGACGAAGGGCCCGCGCGTGTGGAAGTCGGCGCAGCCGGAGATCAGGCAGAGGGCGAGGAAGGGCATGGGAGCGCGGCGCAGCGTCGAGCACATGACGCTCGGCTACCGCGCCGCCGCGGCCCTCACGAATTAACCCGGATTAGAAGGGGTCTCCTCGATGCGCAGCGCGCGCACGAGCTCGGCGAGCTCGGCGCGGGCCTCGGCTTCACGCGTCGTGATCGCGCTGAGCTGCTCGGTGATCTGCGTGGTGCGATCGCTCGCCTCGCGCAGGCGCGTCTCGAGGCTGCGGCGCAGGTCGGGGCTTCGCACGACGCGCAGGTCCTCGCGGAGCTCGGCCGCGCGCGTGGCGACGTCCGAGAGCTGCTCGCGCAGCGCCTGCCGCTGCTCCTGCGCCTCGGCGAGGTGCGCGCGGCGCTCGATGATCGCGCGCACACGATCGGCGAGCTCGCCCGACAGACCCGACGCCTCGAGGTAGGGCGTGATCGGCAGCGAGAGATCCGCGCCGAGGGCGACCTGACGACGCGTCGGCGTGGTCTCTTCGATCACGAGCGTGCTGCGCGTGTCCTCTGCGATCGGGATCTCCAGCACGATGCGATCCTCGCGCACGTCCGCTCCCGGCGGGAGGTTGCGCGGCGTGGTGCCGCGCGTGCGCACGTGCTCGATCACGATGCGACGCGGCGCGTGCGGGCCGGCGTCGAGCGTGTACGTCGTGCGCTGCACGCGACGATCCTCGAGCGTCACGATGCCGCGCGCCGCGGTGAGGATGCGGACCGGCTCGTCCTCCGGATGACGGTTCACCTGCACGTCGGTCGTCTCGTCGAGCGCGTACGGAAGGAGCGCGGTCTCGCCCTCGTGGAGGTGCTCGACGACGCCCTGCCCTGCGAACGTGTCGCCCGCGTAGACCGCGACGGGACCGGGGATGAGCGTCGCGTGCTCGGGCGTCGTGATGCGCGCCGCGCGGTACGGGTGCTGATCGCTGCGCGGCGCGCCCGGATCGGGGCGATAGAGGAGCACCGGCTGACCCGAGACCTGCTGGCTGAACACGGTGACCATCGAGCTCGAGTGCGCGCCGATCGAGACGCGCGCGCCGACGCGGTACTCCGTGGCTCCGTCGGACTCCCGCGTACGCGGAGGCAGCGGGCCCGATGGCCCCCTGCCCGCGGAGCCGCTCGAGGTGCTGGGCGCGTCGTCGACCGTGCGCTGAATGTGAAAGGACACGCGTCGGTTGCGCTCGTGGGCTTCCGCGTTGGTGCGCGGATCGATCGGCTGCGAGGCCCCGAACGGGACGGCGACCAACCGCTCGGCCGCGACGCCTCGCGCGATCAGCGCCGCGCGGACAGCGCCCGCGCGCGCCGCCGTCACGCCCCAGGGATCGCGCTCGTTCGCGGCCGCGTGCCCCTCGACGTCGATGGAGAGAATCTGTGGGTTGTGGAGGAGAGTCGCCGCGATGGCCTCGACGATCGGCTGCGCGCGATCGGAGATCTCGTCGGCGCCCTCGCTGAAGTAGATCTGGTCGAGGATCGTGATCGAGTCCTCGGTGACCACGACCATGCCCCGATCGGGGCAGCCGTCTTCGTCCTCGGCGCCGTTGTAGGTCTCGGGATCCATCGGGCACGCGTCCCACGCGTTCGCGATGCGATCGCCGTCGGCGTCGGCGGACCCGCCTTGTTGTCCTCCCGCTTGCGGCGGAGGAGGCGGCGCAGGTGCGCGCGCCATGAGACCGCCGAGGCCTCCGCTGCCGGCGCGCTCGAGATCACGCTCACGTGCGCGCGTCTCGCTCGCGACGATCACGCCGGTCGGTCCCTCGCTGCCTGCGAGCGGTCCCACGCTCGGCCGCTCGACGAAGGTCGGCGTGCGGAGGTCGTACTCGAACGAGAACGGTGCGGTCGTCGCGAGCGTGAGCTCGATGTCGCGCCAGTCCTCCGCGCTCTCGTTCTGCACGAGCGCCCAGATCTGGAAGAGCGCCTGGCCTTCGTCGGGACCCTCCGGCAGCACCACGCGGTACGCAGCGCGCCACGCGGGCGCGGGCAGCGCGTAGGTGAGATCGAGCGTGCGCGGTCGCGCGTCGGGCAGCGCGAGCTCGACGGTCACCGTGTCGGCGCTGGCCTCACCATCGCGACGCGCGGGCACCGACGCGGAGACGACCGTGCGATCGGCCGCGCCCCCTTCTTGCACCGTGAGCGTGCCGAGCACGTCGTCGATCTCACGCGACGCGAAGCGCAGCTCCATGCGATCGCGGGTGATCGTGCCGCTGCGCTCGAAGTAGCCGAGGCCGTTTCGGTAGAGCACCACGCGCCGCAGCGCGAGCTCGTCGGTCGGGCGCTGGAGGCCACCGCAGCCTGCGGCGAGCGACGAGAGCGAGACGAGCGTGACGGTGACCGGAGCGAGACGGGCGAGGGTGCGGCGCATCGCGACAGAGTACGCGCTCCGCGCGCGCGGCCTCCCTTCGGCGACGCGAGCGTCCTCACGTGCTCCTCACGGGATGATCTCGATGCATCTCGGCGGTTGTCGCGCGCATGGTTCGCCATCATCCTCGCGCCATGCTCGACCGCGCTCGAACGGCCTCGCGCCTCGCTGGCATCTCACTCTCCCTCGCGCTCCTCCTCGGCCTCTCGGCGTGCGGGCCCTCGCCGACCCACGAGACCGACGAGTCGACGGGCGGAGGAGGAACCACGACCGCGGGCGGCGGCGGCACGACGGGCGGCGGCACGAGCGGCGGCGCCACGTCCGGAGGTGAGAGCGCCGAGGCGGACGTGAACACGCTGCTCGTCGACGTGATCACGCCGCGCCTCTGCGGCTCGCTGCGCGGCTCGTTCATCGGCCTGCCGGGTGAAGGTGGCCACACGGGTCCGGCCGCGGGCACCGATCCGACGGCCGGCCGCTGGTGGGTCCGCGAGTGCACGGCGGTCGAGCACGACGGTCGCCTCGATCTCTCGATCAGCGGCACCGGATGGACGTGGGTCGATCGCGAGACGATGGGCTTTCAGGTGCGGCAGTACCTGCGCTTCGACGCGTCCGCGCGCTTCACGGCGTCGATGGAGATGGCCTACGACCGACCGAACCGCATCGTCACGATCTGGATGCGCCCGCAGGGCGCGGTCGAAGCGACGGTCACGCCGCGAGGCATGGTCGAGGCGCGCGCGACTGGCGTGCTGTCGGGCATGCTCGGTGGTCTGCTCGAGCTCGGTGGCAGCTCGCCCAACGCGCAAGCGCGACAGCAGGTGGCCGACGAGGGCAGCCAGCGACTGCGTGATCAGTTCGGCGGCGGCTTCACCGTCACCTACGCGATGGCGCAAGAGCAGATGGACTTCATGGTCGGCGCGCTCGCGCGCGGTCAGCTCCCGGAGCGTCCGTTCCCGACCGAGCCCGGCCTGATCTGGAGCGTGAACCAGCGCCTCGCGGTGTGGCCCGGCGGCCTCGACGTGATCGGCCCGATCGCAGGCGACAGGGGTGCACACGTTCTCGATCTGCAGCTCGAAGAGGGCGAGGCCGTCACCGTCGATGCCGTGTGCGCGTCGGACTTCGAGGTCTTCTACGACCACGTGCTCCAGGGCGTGGCCGCCGCGCCGCCGACGGGGACGCGCGTGCTCGAGATCACGCAGCTCGGCAACCAGCAGCGCGTGACGTTGCCCGCGCTCAGCTGTCCGATGCTGTTGCTCGTGACGACGCGCCCGAACGCGACGATGGCGCTGCGCGCGCGCGCGCGTGTCTGCGACGCCGCGGCGACGTCCTCGGGCACCACCGGCGGCGCGGGACCGACCGGACAGACGGCAGGCGCGACCGGCGGCACGGGCACGACGGCTCCCGCGGGCGCGCGTCCGATGCGCGTGCGCCTCGCGGGCATGACGGTCGCGACCGCCGCTGCGACGGGATCGCGCTGGGACATGATCGGCGGCGAGCCCGACCCGTACGTGATCGTCGTGAGCGTGCCCGGCGCACGAGAGATCGAGCGCACCGCGGTGGTCTCCGATCAGCACGAGATCACGCTCGATCACTGGCTGCCCGGCGCGTACCACGTGGAGGATCTCCCGCTGCGCTTCAGCGTGTACGACGACGACGTCGGCGCCGACGAGCTCATCGGCGTGGCCGAGCTGTCGCGCGAGCAAGCCGCGCAGAGCGGCGGCGCGGAGCAGCGCCTCGAGATCCGCACCACGGGCGACGTGCCGCAGGTGCTCGGCATCCTCCGCGTGACGGTGCAGCCCGTCCTCTGATCGACCTCGCGGGGCAGCACCGTGACCGTGCGGGCGCGACGGGCGCGGCTCATCGGCGCGGGCGGCACGTGGCTCGGCACGGCGATGGCGATCCCAGGCGGTGGCGTCGGCGGCCCTCCGACGATCGCGGACTTCGATGGCGATGTCCTGCCCGAGATCTCGGCCGCCGGCTCGGGCGCCTACGCCGTCTACGATCCCGGCAGCCGCGGCGTCGCGGCCGGCGTGCCCATCGAGTTCGTAGAGACCGAGTGAAGAGTCTCGAGTGAAAGCGCTCGAAGGAGCCGGTCCCGAGTGAGGCCACGCGCGGTCGCTACGCGACGCTGCTTCCCGTCGGGCACCCGCGCCCGTAGGCTGGCCGTGTGAACTCAGACGCCTCGCGCACGACCTCGACGCTGTCCGACTACGAGCGGGCGCGCTCCGGCCTCCTCACGGGCGTCGTGCTCGGCGGGCTCGCCGTGACGCTCTTCGGTGGGCTCGCCATGCTGTGCGCCGCGGACGTGGGGATGGCACTGCTCGCCGGGAGATCGCCTGGGCTCACCTCTCCGCTCGTCGGAGCTGGATGCGCGCTCGCCGCCGGGTTGTTCGGTCTGCTCTGCCTCTCGAGCTTGCGGAGGATGCTGCTCTGGCAGCGCGTGGTCTCGCGCGGGGTGGTCGCGTGGGCCACGCTCGGAACGTGCGAGCGGACCGGAACTCGCATCAACAGGCGAGTGCTCTTCCGGCTACCGCTCGAGGTGACGCCCGCGAGTGGGCCGCCGTTCTCGGTCACGATCCGCTGGTTTTTTCCCGCCGATCTACGCGCGCAGCAGCGCCCCGGCGCGCGCGTGGCGGTGCGGATGGATCCCCAGGACCGCAACGCGGTGCTCGTCGACTGGAACGCGACGCGCGAGCTGTGGGGCCTACCGCCCGTGAGCGATTGAGCCGAGCTCTGGCGTGCGCGCGACGTGCGCGTCTCGCGATCAGACCACGTCTTCGACGCTGAACCGATCGCCGAGGCGCTCCTTCAGCGCGCGCGTCAGGCGGTTGTACTCACTCTTCGGATCCTCGCGCGAGCCGAGGAAGTAGTCGGTCACGCGGTTGTCTCCGGGGAAGAGCACGTGGCTGCTGTGGTTCCAGCCTCCGCGGCTGCTCGGCGTGCGCGAGTTGATCTGCTTGACGCGCGAGGTCGCGAGCAGCGGCACCTCGAAGAGGACGGTCTCGGGGCGCGTCACGCCGAACCACGTCTGGCGCTCGACGAAGCGCACACGATCATCGGCGAGCTCGAGGCGGTGCTCGTCGCGAACCAGCTGCCAGACGGCCAGCGCGAACCCGACGATGCCGAGGATCGCGGCGCTCCCGATGGCGGCCGCAGCCCCGTTGGTATCGAGGAAGAACGAGACGATGCCCATGGTCGGGAACACCGCCAAGATGATCATCAACGCGTAACAACCGCCGCCGCTCGACCGCTGCACGAACACCGAGTCGCTCATGGGCGCGCATCCTCTCACGCGCCCCGTCGTTCGCGCGATCCCTCTCGCGCGCGGCGCGTCAGACCTTCTCTTCCACGGTGAAGCGGTCGCCGAGCCGCTCCTTCAGCGCGACCGCGAGGTGGTTGTGCTCGCTCTTCGGATCGAGCTGCCGCGCCCGGCTCAGCGGCTGGCACACGCGACGAGCGTGTCCGCGAGCTCGCCCGGCATCGAGAGCATCGGCGAGTGTGAGCTGGCCAGCTCGCGCGTGTCGGTCGCCTGCGAGAGGAACTGCCGCTGAAAGTCTGGCGGGAGCGCGCGATCGTCGGTGGTGAGCACGTAGGTCGAGGGGTGGCGTCGCCACGCGGCCGCGCGAATGGGCGTGGCGAGCACGGCCTGCGACTGTGGACGCAGCTGTGCCTCTGCCCAGCTCGCGCGGGCGTCGGAGCAGTCGTGATAGAAGTGCGCCCGTGCTCGGCCGGTCGGTACCGCGAAGGTTCCGTCGTCCCGCAGCTGGACGTACGGTGGGAGCGGCCCCGGCGGGAGATACGACGGGTACGTGCGGCCGGTGTCCGGCATGAACGCCGCCAGGTAGACGAGGCGCGCGACCTGAGGTCCGTACTCGGCCTCCGTGATCGCGGCGCCGCCGTACGAGTGGCCCACCACGACCAGGCGCCCCGCGAGCGCTGCCGCTGCCTGCGTGACGGCGCGACCGTCGGCGTGGAGGTCTGCATCCTTCGCCGGGTCGTCGCCCACGCTCGGTAGCGCGACCGTCTCGACGCGGTGGCCGCGCTCGGTGAGCGCGTCGACCAGGAACTGGAAACACCACGGCCCGTGCCACGAGCCATGGACCAGCAAGAACGTCGTTCTCGTCATCATCGTCCTCCCGGAGCAGTTACTCCGAACCGGAGTATACGAACACTCCGGTTCGGAGTAAACAGACCCATGGCGCTCACGACGACCTCCTACGCGATCCTGGGGCACCTCGCGCTCCAGCCCTGGACCACGTACGGCCTCGCCGAGCAGTTCCGGAAGAACCTGCGCTACTACTTCCCGCGCGCAGAGAGCCAGCTCTACGCCGAGCCGAAGCGCCTGGTCCGCCTCGGGCTGGCGAAGGCGCGGCGCGAGAAGGTCGGCAACCGCCCGCGCACGGTCTACGAGATCACACCGAAGGGACGCGTGACCCTCGCCGCGTGGCTCGCGGCTCCGCCGCTGGCGCGCGGGCCGATCCTCGAGTTCGAGGCCCTGCTCCGCGTGACGCTCTCACCGCTCGGTGAGGACGCGGACTTGCTGGCAGTGCTGCGCGGAGTTCGAGAGGACATCGGCGTGATGCTCGAGACCGCCGACGGCATTCGCGCGGAGTACGACCGCGGAGAGGCGCCCTTCCAACGCTTCGTCGTTCACCGCTCGATCATGCACGACTTCCTCTGCTCGTTCGCCGAGCTCGTCGATGACTGGGCGGCCCGATCGATCGTCCGCGTCGAGCGATGGCCCACGCTGAGCAAGCCGGAGCGAGAGCGGGAGGCGCTCGAGGTCTACCGCGCGCTGCCGCGAAAGAAGCGAAGCGCAGCGCAGAGAACGCGGACCACGCGCACGGGCGCATGACTCGCGCTCGCGCCACCCGCCGCTCGATCCTCGAGGTCTGGCGTCCGGCGCCCGCGCCGAGCTCGGCCTGGCACAGGGTGGATGGCGCGGCGCGCCGCGCATCCCCTGCTACCTTGTCGGCCGATGTCGCTCGTCTCGCTCCGACGTTCCGGCGAAGGCGGCTCCATCCCGCTGTCGCGCAAGGACCTCACGCGCTTCCTCCCCACCACACGGGAGGAGATGAACGCGCGCGGCTGGGACGAGCTCGACATCCTGATCGTGAACGGCGATGCGTACGTCGATCACCCCGCGTTCGGCGGCGCGCTGATCGGCCGCTTCCTCGAGGCGCGCGGCTACCGCGTCGGCATGATCGCGCAGCCGCGGTGGGACTCCACGACGGACCTCTTGCGCATGGGCGCGCCGCGCCTCTTCGTCGGCATCACGGCGGGCAACCTCGACTCGATGCTCAACAAGCTGACCGCGCAGAAGAAGGTGCGGTCCGAGGATCCGTACACGCCCGGCGGCGAGACGAACGGCCGCCCCAACCGCGCGACCATCGTCTATTCGAACCTCGTGCGTCAGGCGATGCCGGGCGTGCCCATCGTGATCGGCGGCATCGAAGCGTCGCTGCGCCGCATCGCGCACTACGACTACTGGAGCACGTCGGTGCGTCGCTCGATCCTGCTCGACGCCAAGGCGGACTTGCTGATCTTCGGCATGGGTGAGCGGCCCGTGTGGGAGGTCGCCGATCGACTGCGCGACGGTCAGTCGATCCGTGATCTCCGCGACGTGCGCGGCACGGCGCACGTGCTCGGCAAGGGCGAGTGGGAGTCGATCGAGAAGAGCAAGTACGTGAAGGACGGCAAGACGCTGTGGCTGCCGTCGTACGAAGACGTCGCCCTTCCGACGCCCGCGGGCAAGCTCGCGTTCCGCGACATGTCGCGCGCGTTCCAGTACGAGACGAACCCCGGCAACGGGCGTCCGCTGCTCCAGCCGCACGGCGCGCAGGCGGTGTACTTCAACCCGCCTGCGATCCCGCTCGACACGCCGCTGATGGACACGCTCTACGACATGCCGTTCACGCGTGTCCCCCACTTCTCGTACGACAAGAAGATCCCCGGCTACGAGACCGTGAAGCACTCGATCGTCACGATGCGTGGCTGCTTCGGGGGCTGCACGTTCTGCTCGATCACCGAGCACGAGGGGCGCGTGATCCAGTCGCGCTCGGCTGAGAGCATCCTCCGCGAGGTGCGCGCGCTGCGCCGCATGGACGACTTCCACGGCGTGATCAGCGACGTCGGTGGGCCCACCGCGAACATGTACAAGATGCGGTGCAAGTCGGACGACATCGAGACCAACTGTCGGCGTCTGTCGTGCGTGCATCCGGGCGTCTGCGAGAACCTCGTCACCGATCACGATCCCTTGATCGACGTGCTCCAGCGCGTGCGCAGCGAGAAGGGCATCAAGAAGGTCTTCGTCGCGAGCGGCGTTCGCTACGACCTCGCGGAGCTGAGCCCGAAGTTCGTGAAGGAGCTCGCGAAGCACCACACGGGCGGGCAGCTGTCGGTCGCGCCCGAGCACGTGGACGACGACGTGCTCGACAAGATGAAGAAGCCCGGCGCCGAGAGCTACGAGCGCTTCGCGGAGATGTTCGCGTGCGCGTCGGAGGAGGCCGGCAAGGACCAGCACCTCGTGCCCTATTACATCTCGGGGCACCCGGGCTCGACGCTGCACTCGATGATCGCGCTCGCGCTCTACCTGAAGAAGCGCGGCATCCGACCGAGGCAGGTGCAGGACTTCATCCCCACGCCGATGTCGATGGCGACGTGCATGTATTACACGGGCGAGGATCCGTTCACGCGCGCGCCGGTCTACACGGCCGTCGATCTGCGCGACAAGCGCAAGCAGAAGGCGCTGCTCCTCTATTGGGATCCGCAGCACCACGACCTCGCGCGCGAGGCGCTGATCGAAGCGAAGCGTCACGACCTCATCGGCTCCGGCGCCCACTGCCTCGTGCCGCCCGCCACCGGCAAGGGCGCGCTGTCGATCCACACGAAGAACGCAGCGCAGCGGCGCAACGGCCCCGCGCCCAAGGGCCGCCTCGGCAAGCGCGGCGGCGGTGAAGATCACCGCGGCGTGCGTCGATGACGTCTCCTGCGACGTCGTCGATCACGTGCCCGACGTGTCGTGGGCTGATCGCGGCGCTCGGTTGAGCCGGTCGAGAACGTCTACACGCAGACCGAGTGGATCTGGCCCGCCACGCAGTGGCCCGAGGTGCCGAGCCACTACCTCGTCGGCGGCCCGAAGAAACGCGCGATCTGCCGCGCTTGCGGACGAACCGCGCAGGTCGCGGACTACGGTGGCAACCGAGGCAAGCTGCAGATCACCGTCCTAGACGCGCCCCAGAACGCGCCCGAGAACGTGCCCCCGCTCACCGACTGCACGCGGTGCGCGGGGCTGCTCGCGCAAGGATCGTCGAGGGCGAGTACGAGCTGACGGGCGGCGACGTCGACGAGACCCACGGCCCGCTCGCCTACACGCCGGGCTCGCCCGGTCGAGACGGCTATCCGCCGTGTCGCGAGTGCGGCCGCGTCGTCAGCGTCATCACCGAGTACCGCTCGAGCGGCTGGTACACGCGCGTGCCGCTCCGACGTCCGTGACCCCACGCGCGACCCTTCGCCCGTATCCTCGCGCGATGCCCACGCCCGACAGTCGGAGCTCACGCGTCGCGCTCGTCCTCTTGGTGGTCGGCTCGACGTTCCTCTCGGGCTGCACCGAGCAGGAGTTCCGCGAGCTGATGCTCACGCTCGCGTTCGGTCTGCTCGTGATCGTGATCGGCGGCGTGGTGCTGTCGATCACCAACCTCGTCGTGCTCGGCGGCGGCATCGCGTCGCTCGCGATCAACCTCTTCGGCACGGCGACGCATCGCTCGCGCACGTACGGCTTCGTGTTCGGGGGCCTCAACATCGCCGCGGGCTTCTCGGGCGTCGTCGGCTCCCTCACGGCGATGTTCGTGTTCCACGAGCAGATCCGCGTCGCGCTCACGCCTTCGGGACCGTCGGGGAGCGCGGGCCCGGAGCCCGACCTCGTGGTGACGTGGATCGTCGCGCTGTTCGTGGGCCTCGGCGCGATGGCGCTCGGCGCGGGCTGCATCGCAGCGGCTGCGCGCGCGAAGGCGGTCGATCTCGTGCCGCGCTCCGAGGCCGCGCCGCCCGCGTAGGTGCGCGCTCGAGTCAGAAGCTGGCGCGCGTGACGTCGATCGCCGCGCGGAGGCGATCGCAGAAGCCGCCGACGTCGCCGTCGTGTGGGTGGCGGCTCGCGAGCCACGTCGCGGCCTCGCGCGGGTCGGCGCAGAACTTCGTGGGCATCGGCTCACGCTGGAGGGTGCGGATGAGCGACGCCGCGTCGAGGATCGCGCTCGTCGCCACGCGCGCTTCGAACACCCCCACCGTCGCGAGCATGCGATCGCGGTGCGCGTCGAAGCCTCGGGCGACGAGCGCGAAGTCTTCGAGCCGTGGCGGGGGCGAGCTCTCTTCGATCACGGCGAGCAGCGACACCTTCTCGCCCACCCGCGCGATGACGGCGCCCAGGCAGTCGGTCGCGCGCCCGATCCGCTCCGCGCTCGGGCTGCCGCGCCACACCATGATCACGACGCGTTCTTGCTCGACGATCGCGAGCCCTTCGTCGCTGAAGCTTCGCTCGAACGATGGCACGCGGCGATGGTGCAACGAGAAGCGCCCGAACGCCCGTCCCCGCTCAGCGAGGACGACGTCGAGCGATCACGAGGCCGATCGCGAGCGCGATCCACGCGAGGCTCGCCGCGCCGTGCCGCGAAGGCTGCGCGCTGCAGCCACCCGAGAGCGTCATCGGGCGCGTCGTGATGCCGCCGCCCGTCGGCGTGCCCGGATCGGTCGGATCCGTGGGATCCGTGGGGTCGGTTGGATCAGTCGGATCAGTCGGGTCGGTCGGATCGGTCGGATCGGTCGGATCGCACGCGGCGTCTTCGTCGTCGCAGTCCTGATCGATCCCGTCGCCGCAGATCTCGGCGGCGCCGGGGTGGATCTCGACGCGCGCGTCGTCGCAGTCGTTCGCGACGTAGCCGTCGTTGTCACCGTCGCAGAGGCCCTCGCCCGCCGCGCCGTCGGGCACGCAGCCGCTCGCGCACTCCTCGCGGAAGACCATGCCGCCTTCGCAGCGCACGCGATCGCTGCCGTCGCAGCTCCACGTCGCGCCGATGTCGGTCGGGCACGGCGGCGGCGCCGTCGACTGCACACGCACCTGGATCTGGTTGTCGGGCACGCCACCGTCGTCCGAGAACCACGACACGCCCTCTTGCACGAGGTTGAAGAACTGCGGGTAGTCGCCCGCCGTCGCAGGCGCGCGCACGCTGAAGTTGAAGCGTCCCGTCTCGCCCGGACGCACGACGCGATCGACGGTGGCCGCGCGGCTCGGCGACACCCAGTCCGGCGCTGCGATGGGGCTCGCGACGTCGCGCGGTCCCGTGGTGCCGAGGAAGGTCGCGCCCGGCGTCCACGTGTCGGTGCCGGAGTTGCGGAGCTCGAGGTAGCCGGTGAACGTCTCGCCTGCGCGGATGGGGAACGCGTCGCGCGCGAGCGGGAAGGTCTGCGCGACGAACTCGAGGCCGAAGCGCTCGCTCACGTTCCAGAAGTCCGCGCCCATCTCCGAGTAGACGTTCGCGGTGATGTCGCGGTAGCGGGCGTAGCGGCTCGAGAAGCACGAGTACGAGGGCGCGCAGCCGTTGTAGTAGTGCGTGACCGTGGTGACCCACGCGTCCCAGCGACCGTTCCCGACGCGCACGCCGTTCATCCACTCGATCGCCTGCGCGCGGTTGTCGACGCCGGAGATGTGCGTCGAGCGCACGACCATCGCCGTCGTGAAGTCCACGGCCGCGGCGACGTTGCCCGCGATCGAGAGGACGCGATCGCCCTCGCGTCGCAGCGTGTCGTCGAAGGTGCCCGCGTCGAACTGGAACATGCCGAGCCCGCCCTGACGATCGGCGCACGGTCCATCGCCCGCGCCCGCGACGACCGGACCGCCGCCGCAGTCCGCCGAGTTGGGACCGCGACACGCCCACGTGAGCTCGCTGTGGCAGTGGCTCATGTTCGTCTCGGCGTCCGCGATGCCCGCGAGGAGCCAGCCCTGCGTGATGCCGTTGGCGGCCGCCGCGTCGCGGATCTGCGCGGCGCGCGTGCGACGCTGCGCTGCCGTCAGACTCGACTCGACCCAGCCGTAGTCTTCGTTGAGCTCGATGTCCTCACCGGAGCCGAGGCACGCGCCCCCACCGAGCGCGCTGACCGACATCACGACCGCGAGCGAGACGACGAACGTGGAGCGGAAGGTGGCCATGCCCGCTGTTCAGCAGGCCATGTGCCCGGCTCTGCGCCCGCGAGATGCAGCGTGGTGGCCGTCACATCGCGCCATTGTGGCGCGAATTCATACCTTTCTAATTGGCGCTCGGGCCAACGCGCGGCGGCCGCCACGCGGCACTGTCCGCCACTTGGACAGGGTTCAGCGGAGCGCCTGATCGCGGATCAGCTGTCCCATCAGGCCTGCGATCTCCTCTGCGCCCTCCGCACCCAGCACGCGCCTCAAGTCGCGCTCGAGCACGACCTCCGAGAACTCGCCGAACTGCGTGACGAACTCCGCGTCGCTCGGCAGCTCGCGCGTGCAGAACGAGGGGCGCGTGCCGCGCAGGTCCTCGCAGTACGCGCGGCTGCAGACCTCGTGCACGCGCGGTCGCGAGAACTCCGCCTCACCGAGCACGTCGCGACACTCGCGCGCCGCGTAGAGGCCCGCGCACTCGCGCATCAACGTCGCGAACGTCGGCGTGCTCGTCGGGCTGAGGTTCTCGAGCAACGCGCCGCACTGATCGAGCCCGGCCTCTTGCTCGAAGCGCGACACACGCTCGACGCGCGGCCTCGTCTCGCGCGGTGTGCTCGTCGTCGTCTCGGGCTCGCGATCGCCGCACGCGCTGATCGCGAGAGACGCGAGCACGACCGCGAGCTCGCGCCTCACAGCTCGGCCTGATCGTCACCGTTGCCGAGAACAGGCAGTCGTCGCGCGCCGCCCGGTCCGTAGCTCGTGCGGATCGCAGCGAGGTCAGGCGACATCGCCGGCGCTTCCGCGTCGCCGCTGCCCGCGCTCGCCTTGCCTTCGCTCTCCTTCGCGACGTCGAGACCGAGCCGATCCCAGAGCCCGCGATCGAGCAGGTGGCTCGGACGCACGTTGGTGAGCGCGCCCAGCATGCTCTCCTTGGCCTTGGGCGCGAGCGCCTCCATCTGCGTGAGCAGGGTCTTCACCTGCTTGCGCATCAGGTTCTCCTGCGACCCGCAGAGATCACACGGCAGGATCGGGTACGCCTCGATCTGCGCGAGCGCCGCGATGTTCTCCTCCGGGCAGTAGAGCAGCGGACGGATCACGACGTTGCGGCCGTCGTCCGACACGAGCTTCGGCGGCATCGCCTTGAGCGAGCCCGTGAACATCAGGTTGAGCATCAAGGTCTCGAGCGAGTCCTCGCGGTGATGTCCGAGCGCGATGCGCGAGCAGCCGAGCTCCTGCGCCACGTTGTAGAGGACGCCGCGACGAAGACGCGAGCACAGCGAGCAGTACGTCGGCGCGTCGGGCGCGTCCTTCGGGCCGAGCTTGTCGAGCACGATCGAGTACGTGTCCTCGCGCACGATGTGGTGCTCGAAGCCGTTCGCCGTGAGCCAGTTGCGGAGCGGCGAGCCGTCGTAGCCGGGGTGACCTTGATCGAGGTGCACGGCGACCAGCGAGAACTTCACCGGCGAGCGACGGCGCAGCTTCTCGAGCAAGTGCAGCATCGTGTAGCTGTCCTTGCCGCCCGAGACGCAGACCATCACGCGATCGCCCTCGCCGATGAGGCCGAAGTCCATGATGCAGCGGCCCATGCGACGAAGGAGATCGCGCTCGAGGCGATCGCGCTGCGCCTCACGGGTCTCGTTGGCGCGATCGGCGACGGGGATGCGGGCGCTCATGGCGGCGGAAGGTGACGACGCAGCGCCTCGTCCGCAACCGGAGCCCGTCCGACGCGAGGATCGCGCACTCCGGGCGCGACCCGCGCGAGAGGCCGATGATATCCTCGCGGCGCGATGACCGACCCGCACTTCCGGCGCAGCGCCCGCAGCGCGGTCGACCTCAAGGTGAGCTTCCGGCTCGATCAACGAGACGCCGAGCTCCAGAAGGCGGGGCGCGTCTCCGACCTCGGCATGGGAGGCGTCTTCGTGACGTGCGCGAGCGCCCCGCCGATCGGTGCCGCGATCCGGATCTACTTCGCGCTGCCCACGGCGTGGGATCCGGTGGATCTGCCGGCCGAGGTGCGGTGGACGCGGCCCGGCGGCTTCGGCGCGGAGTTCCGACGCCTCACCGCGCAGCAGGCCGAGGCCCTCTACGAGCTCGTCCAGCGCCTCGACTTCGAGGAGCCCGCGTGAGCGAGTCGCCCACGCTGGATGGTCGCGCGGGGCGAGACTCCGAGCGCGGCGCCGATCGCGTCGACGCACACCGCGAGACCGTCCAAGCGCCCGCGGGGGCCACGCCGCCGCCGAGCGACACGGAGCTGCCGACGCAGGCGCCCGCGGCGCAGCACTCGTTCACGTCGTGGATCGGCCGCAACATCGACGACCGCTACCGCATCGAGGCGCTGCTCGGCGAAGGCGGCATGGGCGCCGTGATGCTCGCGGAGCACCTGAAGCTCTCGAAGAAGGTCGCGCTCAAGGTGATCCTCCCGCAGTTCGCGGGCGTCGGTGAGCTCGCGGAGCGCTTCGCGCGCGAGGCGATGGCGTCGGCGAAGCTCGATCACCCGCACATCGCGAGCGCGCTCGACTACGGCACGCTGACCGAGGGCGGCGCGTACCTCGTGATGCAGCTCGTGCGGGGCAAGAGCCTGCGCGACGTGATGCGCCAGCACGTGGGCGACTGGGCGTTCGCGTGCGAGATCGGCGCGCAGATCGCAGACGCGCTCTCTGCAGCGCACGCCGCGCGCATCGTGCACCGCGATCTCAAGCCCGAGAACGTGATGCTCGAGTCGCGCGACGAAGGCAGCACCGTCGTGCACGTGCGCGTGCTCGACTTCGGCGTCGCGCGCGTGGTGGGCGACGAAGCGGCGGAGGGGCCCGGCACCCGCAAGCTCACGCGCGTCGGGACGATCCTCGGCACGCCCGGCTACATGGCGCCCGAGCAGGCGCTCGGTGAGAACGTCGACGAGCGCGCAGACCTCTATGCGCTCGGCGTGCTCCTCTGGGAGTGCATCGTCGGCCGCGAGCTCTTCCACGGCGCGGATGTGCCAGCGATCGTGACCGCGCAGCTCACGCAGACGATCCAGCCGATCGCGCTCAACGTGCCCGGTGTGCCCGCCGAGCTCGACACGCTGGTGACGCGCCTCCTCTCGCCGCGCCGCGAGGAGCGTCCGGGCAAGGCCTCCGAGGTGCGCGACACGCTGAAGCGGCTGGCGCTCACGCGACAGCTCGAGCGCGTGAGCGCGAGCGGCCAGTACGCGATCGGCCCGAACCTGATCGACGGCGCGCGGCCGAGCAGCTTCGGGACGATGCCCGCGATGCCCGTGGTGCCGCGCATCTCGAGCGACCCGCGCGAAGCGAGCGCGCCACACCTGCCGCTCGCGAGCCTCCTTCCACCCGCGGCGCGCGGCTCACGCACGCTGTACCTCGCGATCGCAGGCGTGCTCGGCGCGGGTCTCATCATCGCCGGTGTCCTCCTCGGCGCCATGCTCGGCAGCGATCCGCCTCCGACGGTCGCCACGGCGCCGACGATCACGCTGACGCCGCCCGCGACGATCGGACCGCCCCCCACCGTCGTGATCACGCCCTCCACGCCGACGACGCCCACCACGCCCACCACGCCGTCGACGCCGACGACGCCGAGCACACCGACCGTCGTCGCCAGCGCGGGCGCGCCGATGACACCGGAGATCGCGCGAGACCTCGGGATCCTCCTCGAGTCCGAGATGCGCGAGACGAGGCGCACGGCGGCGGCGTCGTTGCTCGCGCGTCCGCCCGAGACGCTCCCGCCGCTCGTGAGCGCCCTCGCGCAGCTCGAGATGGCCGAGGGCTGCTCGGGCAAGCGCAACGCGCTGCGGGCGCTGCGCGAGCTCCGCGATCCGCTCGCGCTCCCCGCGGTCGAGCGCCTCGATCGCCTGCCGCGACGCGGCTGCGGCATGTTCGACCTCGGCGACTGCTGGACGTGCCTCCGCGGCGAGACCCGACGCACACTCCGATCGCTGCGCGGAGAAGCCGAGGCGGCCGGTGCCGCCGATCCCGGCACTGCCGAGACCGAAGAGCCGTAGGCGTCACGCTCGGCTGACCGTCAAGACGGTGAGGCGGGCACGCTCGCAGCCGCGGCAGGACGAAACGTGAGCAGCGCGATCAAGTAGAAGATCGCCGCGAGCAGAACGAGCGCACGGAAGCCCGTGATCATCGAGAGGTACTCGGTGAGCCCGCCCGCGAGCGCCCCCAGCAGGTTGGCGGCCGAGGCGCGGTCCGCGGCGCCCTCTCGCGCGATGCTCTGCGCGTACACGATGCCGCTGGCGAAGAGCGGCGCTGCGACGAGCGTCGCGCCAGCGATCGCGCGGGGGACGAGAGGCAGGGCCGAGAACGTGGAGATCGGGACGAAGTACGAGAGCGCCAACAGCGCGAAGAGCGCGGCAAACGCCCAGCGACCATCGAGCGTCTTGCCGCGACGCGCGAGCTCGCGGACGAGCAGCGTCGAAGCCAGCGCCATCACGAGCACGCCAGCGAACACCGCACTCGTCACGATCCACGTCGAGCCGATCAACAGCGCGAGGACCGCGAGCCCGCGTGTCTCGACGAGCAGAAACGCGGCGCCGAGCGCGAAGAAGTGAACGCTCAGCCCGCGCCAACCGGTGCCCGCCGCGCCACGTACGAAAGCGAGCGAGGCGAGCGTCACGAGGACGATGGACAGGAGATAGTCGGTCGGGATCGACCGCGACTCGGCATACACGAACGGCCAATCGTCCTCGAGTGGCTCCACGCCTGCCTGCGCGGTTGGCCCCTCGGGAAGCCTCTCGCCCGCGGCATAGATGCGTCCCATCGGGTTCTGGAGAACGGCGCTCACGTCGAAGGGTGCCCGACCGAATGCAGCCGTCAGCGTCGCGCGCATCCGCTCGACGAACCACGGCTGCCCGACGGCGTGGCTCACGACGAGGACGCCGCGCGGCTCGAGCCGACCACGTGCCGTCTCGAACGCCTCGCGCGTGAAGACGTACGAGTCGATGCGGACGTTGACGCCGTGGCTCAGGAGGATGTGCGAATCGAGCAGACCGAACACGATCTGGTCGAAGCGGCGGGTCGTGTTCGCGAAGAACGAGCGCGCGTCGTCGAGGTGCACGTGCACCCGAGGGTCGGAGTACGGGCGCTCCGGGTGTTGCTCGCCGAGCGCGAGGATCGCCGGGTCGATCTCGACGGCGTCGACCCTCGTGGCGCCCGCGCGCAGCGCAGCAGCGACGTCGTTGCCAGTGCCCGCGCCCACGATCAGCACGTTGCCGATGCGACGACGGATGCGGAACGAGGCGTCGTATTGATCGCGCATGCGCGCGAGCTCCGGATGCTCCGCGACCGACGCGTCGCTGAGGTCCATCGGAGTCTGGTACGAGTCGTCGTTGACGCGCACGACGAAGCCATCACTGTGATCGAGCACCGTCACGCGCGCTCGCTCTTCGGGCGGGAGGTGCTCGAGCCGCCACTCCTGCACCACACCGAGGTCGGGATGAACGTGGAGCGGCGCGAGGGTGATCTTCTGGTACGGCGACCACACCGCGTCTGCCTGCGACGTCAGGACGATGCCGATCGTGCCACCGATGGACAGGACACCGAGGACGCGCGCCGCGTTGCTCGCCCTCTCCACCCCCGGCAGAGTCGAGAGCGCGGGCACGCAGCCGAGCGCGGTCGCGGTACCCATCCAAGCCCACGGAGGCGCGCCGAGCGCCGAGAGGATCACGAACAACGCGATGCCCGTGAGGCTCCCCACGATGTTCCACGCGTAACGGTCCATCGGCTGGTCCCCTGCGAGCGCGAGCCCGACATGGATGCCGAGCGGCACCAGGCTCGCGGCGAGCACCACGAACGTCACCGCCAGGAACGCGAAGAGCGTCACCTCGAACCCCGGGCCCTGGTACTCGAGGAACAAGAATTCCTCTCCGCTCGGGACGACACGGAGGACGCGTCCAGCCGCGGCAGCACCGACCAGCACGACCAGCACGACCGGCGTGTAGCTCGACAGCACCCTCGCGCTCGGCGAGCGAGCACCGAGCATCATGCCGCTTCCGAGCCCCAGAAACGCAGCGAACAACACGAAGTTCGTGAAGTAGCCGAGCACACGGATCTCGGATGGCATGTACCGAACGAGGGCGAGCTCGATGAAGAGCGACGCCGCACCCGCGGCGAAATTGGATGCGCGCACGGCCCCACACTACACCGCGTCAACGGGTCGGTTCGACGGTCGTGCGCGCTTCGACGGCGCGCGCGTGGGCCTCGAGGCCCTCCATGCGGGCGAGGCTCGCGAGGAGCGTCGTCTGCTTCGCGATGGCCGCTCGCGAGTAGCCGATGATCGAGCTGCGGACGACGAAGTCGTAGACGCCGAGCGGTGAGCTGAAGCGCGCCGCGCCGCCCGTGGGCAGCACGTGGCTCGGGCCTGCGGCGTAGTCGCCGGCCGCCTCGGGCGTGTCGTCGCCGAGGAACACCGCGCCTGCGGCGCCGATGCGATCGAAGAGAGCCTCGGGCTGGCGCACCTGGAGCGAGAGGTGCTCGGCCGCGAGCGTATCGGCGACCCGCGCGGCCTCGGCGAGATCGCCGACGACGAAGCACAGGCCGTGATCGCGCACCGAGGCCTCCGCCACGGCGCGACGCGGGAGATCCGCGAGCTGCTTCTGCACCTCGTCGGCGATCTCGCGCGCCTTGGCCTCGCTCGTGGTGACGAGGAGCGCGTACGCGTCCTCGTCGTGCTCGGCCTGCGACAAGAGATCGGCGGCGACGACGCGCGCGGTCGCGTGATCGTCCGCGACGACGAGGATCTCGCTCGGGCCCGCGATGCCATCGATGTCGACGACGCCGAAGACGAGGCGCTTCGCGCACGCGACGTAGAGGTTTCCGGGGCCCACGATCTTGTCGACGCGCGTCACCGAGTCGGTGCCGTACGCGAGCGCTGCGATCGCCTGCGCGCCGCCCGCGTCGAGCAGCTCGTGCACGCCCGCGATCGCCGCCGCCGCGAGGATCTCGGGCGTGGGGCGCGGCGTGGCGAGCACCACGCGCGGCACGCCCGCGACGATCGCGGGCACGGCCGTCATCAGCACCGACGACGGATAGCGAGCCTTGCCGCCCGGCGCGTACACGCCGGCGGCCTTCGCGGCGCGCACGCGCTGACCGAGCACGATGCCCTCGTCTTCGTAGCGGAAGCCGCGATCGATCTGACGCTCGTGGTAGCGGCGGATCCGATCGGCAGCTTCCTGGAGCAGCGCCGTGCCCTCACGCGAGAACGCCTTCGCGCCCTCGACGATCTGCTCGCGCGACCACACCAGCGGGCTCGCGCGCCGCTGCTCGAAGCGCTCGGTGAGCTCGTGCACCGCCGCATCACCGCGCGCGCGGACAGCCTCGAGGATCACGCGCACCTCGGGCTCGACGCGCGCGAGGTCTGCGTCACCGCGGTGGGCGAGCGACGCGAGCGCTCGGTCGTAGGCGTCGGTTCCGCGAAGGTGGATCGTCAACATCTCGGGCTCACCTCGCGCGCACCATACACCGCCCGCTCCCACCCGTTGGCTCCCACACGTGGGTCGACGCGCTCAGAGACCGAGAGAGAATCGTGCGCTCGACGGGGCGCCTTGCGGCGGGGGCTGCGAAGCAGACCCCTGGAGCAGGAGCGAGGAGGAGTCTTCGACGAGCGAGCGACGGGGAGCTCGAGAAACGAAAGTTTCTCGGTCTCTCAGCCCAGCGCCTCGATCGCACGGATCGCCGCGCCCACACCGTCTTCGCGCTGCATGGAGAGAGACACCGCCTCGGCCCTCGAGCGCGCGCCCGGATCGGCGTCGATCGTGCGCATCGCGTGGGCCAGGCCGGTCGCGTCGAGCTTGCGTCGCGGGACCGCGCGCGGCGCGATGCCGAGACCGCGGAGGCGCTCGCACCAGAAGAACTGATCGCCGAGGAACGGAACGATCACGCTCGGACGACCCGCGAGACACGCCGCCTGCGTGGTGCCCGCGCCGCCGTGGTGGACCATGCCGCGACAGCGCGGCAGGAGCTCCGCGTGAGGCGCACGGCCGAGACGCATCACGCGCGGCGAGCGAGGCAGCTCCGGCAGCTCGCCCCACGGCGCCTGCACGAACGCCCTCGCGCCCGCGCGCTCGACGGCCTCGATCATCGTCCGTACGCAGAAGCTCGTCTCGTCACCCGGCATCGACAGCATGCTGCCGAAGCCCATCAGCCACGGCGCCTCGCCGCCCGCGAGGAATGCCTCGAGCTCCGCGGGCGGCTCCCACGTGTGCGCGCCCGCGGGCAGATCGAAGAAGCCCGTGACGAGCTGCGACCGGTGCCAGTCCGTCGGACGCGGCACGAGCGTGGGCGAGACGCACGTGAGGCCGAGCGCGATCTCGGGGTTCTCGTGCGGGAACATCGCCTTCATCGGCGCGAGCCCCGCGCGCTCGCGGAACACGTTCATGCGGGGCACGAGCCACCGACGCGCGACGCGATCCGCCACCCACCACGCGAGCGGGTTCAAGAGACCGAGATCTGGCGCGCCCATCGGCGGAAACGATCGCGACGGCGTCACCGGCGCGGGCTGCACGGTCGCGACGCGCACGCGCTTCGCGATCGCGGTGGCCATCACGGGATGACAGAGGAGGTGCACGACCGCGACGTCGAGCCCCTCGACGCTCGTCTGCGCGTCGGCCCAGAGATCTTCGACCACGGGATCGAGCAGCGCCGCGACGATGATCCTCACTTGATCCGCGGCGTTGCCCTTGCCGACGACGGCGTCCTCGTGCGGACCGCGCGTCGCGCGCGCCTTGGCCACGGCCTCCACCGCGATCGCGCGCGAGCGAACGCCGAGCGGCTCGCACGTCGCGCTCCAGTCGCGCCCATCGATCGCGACGTAGCCGAGCGTGACGTCGTGCCCTGCGCGCACGAGGCCCGCGGCGAGCGCGACGAAGGGTCGCACGTCGCCCTCACTACCCCACGTGTAGAGGCCGATCCGCATCGCGCGAGCATCGCACGCTCGCGCACGAGGGCGTCAGCGTCGCGGGCAGGGCTCGAGCGCCTCGCCGTAGCGGAAGGTGTAGATCACCTCGCCGTCCACGCGCACACGGTAGAAGTCGCCGAGGACGAGCGGCGGCAGCGCGCACGTGCGCACGTGCGGGATGCACTCGCCGGGACAGTCCACGTCGCACGACGTGGCGTAGTCGCGCGCGTGGAGGGTGATGTCCGCGCCTTGCGGGAGATCGTCCGTGAGGCGCGGCACGACGAGCGTGTCGCACGCCGAGTTGAGCTCACCGCACGACGTGCAGCTCTGCGTGAGCGTGAGCGCCTGCTGACCGTTCGACGTCTCGATCAGGCAGACGGCGCCGCGCTCTGGCCCCGTCGTGAAGTCGGGCGGCGCGCCGCCGCAGCCGTCGATCGCCGCGTACGTCGCGCAGCCCGGTGGCGCGGGCGCGAACGTCGGATCGGAGACCTCGACCACACCGACGGTGAAGGCCGCCGTACCGTTGGTCTCGACGGTCCACTCACCCAGCGCCCGCAGCGGCGGCACGTCGCACGTCCCGCGAGGGATCACACACGCGTCGCAGTCGCAGGGATCCGGGCAGAGCGTCGTGGTGAGGCGCAGCACGCGCGCGGCCTCGTCGACCTCCACCGCGCACATCGTGTCCACGCAGCAGCCGCAGCCGTCGAACTGATACGGAAGCGAGCTCGGGACGCCGGCGGGGATCGCGAAGCTCTCGAGGCAGCTCGAGTCGGGTCGCACGAGCGGGCACGTGAGCGCTGCGTCCGTGAGGAAGAGCGCATCGTTCCCGGGCCCTCCCGCGTCACGCAGCCCGACATCGGCGGGCGTCAGCGGAGAGGTCGCGTCGAGGGAGGACGACGCGTCCGCGCCTGCGCCCTGGTGCATGTCGTAGCAGCCCACGAGCGAGCCCATCGCGAGCGACGCGAGCACAACCTGACACAGCGATCTCATCGACGCGCGGCAACGCAAGGCGCGGGCCACGAGGCACGGTCGCATCAGCCCACCACACCTCAGGCCACCACACGTCAGCCCAGCAGGCCGAGCATCGAGGCCGCGCGCAGCGCGACGACGCGAAGGTGGCCGTCGAGGATCGCGTCGGCGTGCGCGACGACATCTTCGAGCGGCACCCACCGCAGCCCGCGCTGCGACGTGTGGGTCGTCCATCCCGACACGATCGCGAGGCACGGGTGAACCACCTCGGGCGTCATGCCCGCAGAGGGAAAGTAGCGGCCGCCCAGCTCGAGGATCTCGGCGATGTCGAGCCCGTGCTCCGACCCGAGCCGCTCGCCGATGAAGGCATTCGCGGCCCGCAACGGTGCCTCGGACGCGAGCACCGCGCGCGGGAGCCGCCACGCGGGCGCGACCAAGATCTCGCTCCCGCCGTGGAAGCACTGCGCCGCAGGAAAGTCGTCGTCGTCGATGCCGAGATGCAGGCGTCCTCCGATGCGCGCGATCGGCGCGGTCGCCACGCTCGTGGCGCTGCGCACGCGAGGCACGGCGAGCTCGAGCACGGCGGACGACAGCACCTCACCGCGGGCGTCGAGCTCCTCGAAGCGGCGCGCGTGGAGCACGAGGAAGGGCTCACGAGACGGCGCGTCGTCGCCCGGAGCGACCGCACGAAACGCCCTTCGCGAAGGGCGCTTCGCGAGATCGGCCCAGGCGCACGTCTCGCGCGCGAGCGAGGCGACCTCGGGGATCTCTCGTGGCTTGTCGCCGATCCACGGGCCGTGCGCGCGCCCGAGCCGCGTGAGCAGCGCGCGCACGTTGAGCTCCAGGCGCGCGTCCGGGAGTCCGCCCACCTGCGCGGCGCGGAGCACCTGCTGCGCCTCGATCGGACGCACGCGACCCGACGTCGAGAACGGCGAGACGCCCACGAGCGCCACGTCGTCGAAGGTCTTCTCGATCTCGACGAAGATCGAGCGCACCTCTTCCTGCAGGCCTCCGGGCGACGGGTAGTACGTGGTGCCCGTGAGCACGCGGAGGATCGAGTCCGGCGAGAGGCGCGCCGTGTCGGCCAGCTCTTCTTCGACGGACTGCGCGATGGGCTTGTCGCCGATCTGCACGTGGATCGGCTCGGCGAGCCAGGGCACCGCGCCCGAGCCGTCGAGCGCAGGCTCGGTGACGAGCGACGTGCCGAGGATGGGCCGCGGGTAGCTCGTGCGCGCGAGCACGTAGAGCCGCTCGTCGTGCACGAAGAACGGCACCACGTCGGCGACGAAGCCCGGTCGGCGCACGACGTCACGCCGCTGTCCGCTCGCCTTGTGCACGAAGCTCGACGCCTCGAGGAAGCCCACCGGCTCGGCCTCGCCCGCATCGCGGAACGCGACGGACGCGCCCTCCGCCACGCGCTCGCCGACGATCACGTAGTTCGTCGCCGGCGGGTCGAGCACGACGCCTCCGCGCGAGCGGAGCACGACCTTTCCGTCGAAGCGGTGCCGCACGATCCATGGGTTCCGGATCGGCGTGGAGCTCAGCACGCGGAGGCCGAGCGAGGCGAAGACCCGCTCGAAGCGCGCGCGATCGAAGTACGTGTACTCCTCCTTGATCTCCTCCTTCCACGCGTCGCGGTAGTCCTTGCGGAGCACGATCTCGATCGCGTGCCTCAGCGAGAGGCGAAAGCGCGCCCAGCCAGCGGGCACGCTCGCGTCGCTCACCTCCTCCATCACAAACCCAGGCGCGTCGCACTCCGAGCGCCACTCGCGCGCGATCCGACGAGCGACCTCGGCCTCGGATCCCAGCTCGAGCCCCTCGTCGACGTCGCGCAGATCGAGCTCGACCCCCTCGCTCGCGCGATCGGGCGAGAGGAAGTCGCGCACGACGAGCACGCCGCCCTCCGCCAGCGCGCGCGCCTGCACCGCCAGGCACCGCGCGGCAGCCTCGTGATCGTAGCCAGGCTCCGCGAACGTCGTGACGTGGTGGAGCACGCTCGAGTCGAAGATCCCGTGGAGCGAGCCGTCCGCGAAGAGCGGCTTCGCGACGTCGCCGTGCAGGAAGCCGAGGTTCGCGCGCACGTGCTTGCGCGTGGCGAGCGCGACCATGTTCGGATCGAAGTCGACGCCCACGACCTCGAGCGACGGATAGAGCGCGGCGAGCGCGGCGGAGCCCTCGCCCGAGCCCATGCCCATGTCCGCGACCTTGCCCTCGGAGAGGATGTGCGCGGCCGTGAGCGCGACCTTCTGCCGCATGCTCGCGTCCATGCCCGCGAGGTAGCGCGCGTAGGCCTCTGCGCTGTCGCGGTTGGTCGAGCCATCGCCCTTGGGCGTCTTCGGATCCATCGCCCGCGATGGTAGCCGCGACGTGAGCCTCGCGATCCATTCGGCAGAGGCCCTTGACGACCTTCGATGCACGATGCATAGATGCCTTATCGGCCCACCGCATCGAAGCAGGATGCGTCGAAGTGGGACCTTCGACATGCTCCGCCGATGGCCCAGCCGAGGACCCCAGCGAGGACACCAGCGAAGACACGCGCCAAGACCGCCAAGCCGGCCCCGACGAAGTCGGGCGGCCAAGCGTCGAAGGTCGCGTCGTCCAAGGTGGAGCCCAACGAGGACACGCGCTTCCTCGCGCAGTACGACCCACGTGCGTTCGATCGACCGAGCATCACCATCGACGTGGCGCTCCTGTCGGTGAAGGACGACGCGCTCGTCACGCTGCTGCTCTCGCGAGCTGCCCCTCCGTTCCGTGGACGTCACGCGCTCCCCGGGGGCTTTCTCCGCATGGACGAACCGCTGGAGAGAGCCGCCGCGCGCATGCTCCACGACAAGGCCGGCCTCGAGAAGGTCTTCCTCGAGCAGCTCTACACGTTCGGCGCCGTGCACCGCGATCCACGCATGCGGATCGTGACCATCGCGTACTACGCGCTCGTGCACCCCGCGCGCCTCGAGGCCGCGCTGCTCGAGGCACCCTCCGTTGGCAAGACGCTCGCGCGCATCGAGGTGCCGTGGGAGGGCGAGACGGGCGGTCCCGTGGACTGCCTCGCGCTCGACGGCGACGGCGCACCGCTCTCGCTCGCGTTCGACCACGCCGACATCCTCGGCACCGCGGTGAAGCGCATCCGCGGCAAGCTCGACTACACGCCGATCGGCTTCCAGCTCCTGCCCGAGCGCTTCACGCTCGGTGAGCTCCAGCGCGTGCACGAGACCGTCCTCGGGCGCCCGCTCAACAAGGACTCGTTCCGCCGCCGCATGCTCGCGAGCGGTCAGCTCGAGACCACTGGCGAGCTCCAGCGCGAGGTCGATCACCGACCCGCCGAGCTCTACCGATTCTCGCGTCGCTCGGCTGTGTAGTCGCGCCTTCGGCGCCGCTCGGGGGCTCCGCCCCCGGACCCCGGTTGTCGCTCAGTCGTCGCTGCGCTCCTCCATCGACTCCCGCTCCAGGGGTTTGCTTCGCAAACCCCGCCGCGAG
>CAZCVE010000068.1:0-47498 GCA_964502175.1 uncultured Sandaracinaceae bacterium | reverse complement strand
CCCGCGAGGATCTGCGTGGGTCCGCCGCACGCGTGGCTTCGCACCTCGCCATCGCCGCCGCGGCCTCCCGCTCCGCCGGTCTGACCGACACCGCCACCACCACCGCGACCACCATCGCCACCGCCGCCGGTCGTGATCGTCACGGCGTCGAGGCTGACGCTGCCGCCGAACACGAGGATGGCGATCGACGCGCCTCCGCCGCCGCCCGGCGCGCCACCGCCGCCGCCGATGCCGCCCGCGCCGCCTTGTCCACCGCCGCCGCCACCGACGGCCCACGTCATGCCGAAGTCGGTGCAGCGCGCGCCCGCACCACCGCCGCCGCCGCCGCCGCGTCCACCGGCGAGGCCCGTTCCGCCGGCCCCAGCGAGCGCGGGGCTCCAGCCTGCGGCGGACAACGTGCCCGCGCCCGCGCTGCCCGATCCGTGCGTCCCCGTGCCGCCGCCGCATCCCACGCCGCCTACGCCGCCGCCGGTTCCAGGGAGCGTGTTCGCCGTCGAGCACACGCACGCCGCCATGGCGCAGCTTCCGCCGCCGCCAGCGCTCGCTCCGCACTCGCCGACGGATCCGACATCACCCGTGCAGTCGCCCGGCGCGAGCGCACCAGCGCCACCTCCCCCGACGCCACCGACCGAACCACCGGCGCCGGCGCCGCTGCTCGATCCATCACCGCCGTCCGCGCCGCTCGCCCCCGCGCCGCTCCGATCGACGCCGACGCCTCCGACCGCGCCGGGCCCGCCGCGTCCCGCGTCGATCGTCGCGTGCGCGAGCACGAGCGTGCCGCCCTGCACGAACAAGGTCGCGGTCGACGCGCCGACGCCCGTCTGATCGCTCGATCGGTAGTCGACTCCGTCGCTCTCGAAGCGCACGCCCGTCCCGACGATCACGGCGCGCGCGCCCGGCGCGAGCACCACGCTCGACGACGTCGCGCTGCGGCTCTGGAACCCGATCGCGTAGTCGCCGAACAGCGTGATGCTCGTCGGCACGAGCGCGCCGGACACGCGGTAGTCGCCGATCGTCGCGAGCACCAGCGCGGGTCGACCCGGCATCGCCGCGAGCGCGAGCGCCCGCTCGAGCGTCACGGGATTTCCGGGATCGAGGCCGTCGGCGATCGTGCTGCCCGTCGCCGACGCGTAGAGCGTGGCGCCGACCACGCCATCGGCTCCGTCGCAGTTCGCGTCGACGCCGTCGGGCGGGTCGAGCGAGCCCGTCCGCACGCAGGCGTACTCGCAGCCATTGCCCGACGCGCCGTCGAGGTCGACGTGCGTGGGTGCGCACGCCGTCCCGCATGCGCCGAGCGTGCACGTCGCGATCGTGTTCGGTCGCGTCGGCGGCGGGCAGGCGCTCGGCCCCGCACAACCAGCGTCGGGCGCCCACGCATCGGGAGGCGGGCCCGCATCGCTGCCGGCATCGGGCACGACGAACGCGTCGTCCTCGCGCGCCGCGTCGATCGCGAACGCGTCGATCGCGAACGCGTCGATCGCGAACGCGTCGATCGTGAGCGCGTCGATCGAGCTGACGTCCATCGCTGCGTCCGACGCGAACGCGTCGACGACGAGGTCCGCGTCGAGCGGTCCTGCGTCGGGCATCACGCCGACGTCCTCGGTCGTCCCGACATCCGCGCCCGAGTCGATCGTGCCCACGTCGAGCGTGCCCCGCGCATCCGTCGGTGCGTCCGACGCATCCTCGCTCGCGTCACGCGGAGCCCCTGCGTCGAACAGCGCGTCGGGCGTGCGATGGCAGCGTCGATCGGCGCGACAGAACCAGCCGTCGGGACAGCGCCCGTCGTCGCACGCGACCACACCTTCCGGCGGCGTGAGCGCGAGACATCCCGTGAGCCACGTCAGCCAGAGGAGCCCGACGATCGCCGTCACACGCAGCGTCACACGCGCGGTCACAGCTCACCTTCCAGAGAGACGCCGAGCGGCCCGACGCGGAGGCGCACCTGCGCGTCCTGCGCATCCTCGGCGCCCCCCGACGCGAGCCCCCACACCAGCCCGACCGTCGCGGTCGCACCGCCGACGCCGAGGAAGACGAGGCCGAGCGCCCACACCGTGTCGGCCGTGCTCGCGACACCTTCGAGCGACGACCACGGCGTGCCCGGCGTCGGGCTCGTGACGCGCGACGCCTCGCTCGCCGCGACGCCCATCGAGATCGCGCCGCCCAGCAGCACCGCTCCGCCGACACCGAGCACGATCCAAGGCGCGATCTCGGGCTCGCGAGGCGTGTCGTCGGTCGTGCTCTCGACGGGCGCGATCACCTCGCTCGGCTCCGACGCGGGCACGGTCTCGACGGGCGCGACCGACGGATCGGCGGTCTCCGTGGGCGTCTGCGCGGCCGCATCGACGCGCATCTCGCGCAGCATGCGCGCGCGCTCTTCGACCTCGCCGCGGTGGACGTCGTCGAGCGGGGCCTGCCGCAGGTAGGCCTCGAACGCCTCGAGCGCGCGCGCGTCGTGTCCACCGCGCAGCTCGGCCTGGCCGATGTTGTAGAGCAGGCCCGCGCGCGCTGAGAGGAGGTACGCGCGCCTGAAGTGCACGACGGCGGTGTCGAAGTCGTTCGCCGCGAACGCCGCGCGACCGAGGTCGTACGCGCGGCGGGCCTCGGCGTCGGTGCTCCCGCCGCTCGACTCGCCCTGCGCGGCGGTGTCACCGCCCTCGGCCTGCGCGGAGGCGCTCGCGTGCGCGAGCGTGATCGACAGGACGATCACGACGAGGCTCCCGACGAGCGCGCGAGACGCGACGCGCTGCGGGTGCGAGATTGGGCGCATGGCGCCTCCGGTTCCGGTCCTCTCCGATGCTTGGGTCACGGTCATCGATCGGGTTGCACGTCGCGTGCTCGGCCCGGCCGATCGCACCGGGACGCCGCTCGTGACGGAGATCCGCGCGCTCTCGGAGCTCTACACGCGCGGGCGGCACGCGATCAGGCACGCGGGCGGCCCGCGGGCGGCCCGCCTGCGCTTCTTCCTGCCGCGCGATCTCCCGAAGGTCGAAGGCCCCCTCTCCTTCCTCGCATCGCACGGCCTCCTTCCGGAGACGCGCACGTGGAGCGTCGTCGACCTCGGCGCGGGCTACGGCGCGACGACGCTCGGTCTCGCGCGCCTCGCCAAGCGCCTCGACCTCGCCGACTCGCTGCGTGTCCGCGCGATCGACGACGACGCCCAGGCGCTCGACGCGCTCGACGCGCTCGCGAAGGAGACGCGCGGCGGACTGCTCGCGAAGGAGTGCGTCCCGATCGAGCTCGAGCCCATGGTGGGCTCGGTCGCGGTCCCCGATCCGACGATCCTCGTGCGCGATCGTGACCTCGCGCTCGCGGGCTTCGTCGTGAACGAGCTCTTCACGACCGCGGGCGACGGCGCGCGCGCCCCCGATCACCCCGATCGCCTCGAGGTGCTCGAGCGCTGGCTCGCGCGCACGACGCAGGCGCTGCGGCCAGGCGGTGCGTTCGTCGTGCTCGATCCGGCCCTCCGCGAGCCCACGCGCATCCTCCAGCAGCTGCGTGATCGGCTGCTCGCGAACTCGCTCGATGTCGCGTTCCCGTGCCCGCACCGCGCGCCGTGTCCGCTGCTCTCGCGCGAGCGCGACTGGTGTCACGCGGAGCTGCCGATCGCGCTGCCCGAGCCGCTCGCGGAGCTCGCGCGCGAGTCGGGGCTGCGCTTCGAAGGCCTCTCCTACGCCACGCTCGCGTTGCGGAACGCACCACCGCGCGAGCCTCGCGCCCTCGACGCCGCGATCGTCGGTGGCCCGATCACGACGAAAGGCAAGGTCGAGCTCCAGCTCTGCCACGCAGGCCGCATGACGCGCCTCGACTGGATGACGCGCGACGGCGAGCCACCCAACACGCTCCATCGCGGCGCGCGTGTCTCCCTCGATCGCGAGCCGACCGGCGAGCGCGCGCGGCACGGACGCGACGTGGTCATCACGACGGACTGATCACGATCGGTCAGCGACGCGGGAACACGCGCGCGATCTGCGCGAGCAAGCCGTCCATCGCGGGCTCCATGTCGAAGCAGTACGAGGCGAGCGACACGTGACCGCCCGCCTCCGAGATCGCGCGTCCGACCGCGACGATGCGGGGCGCCGGATACGCATGTCGCTCGGCGGTGGCGCACAGGTCCACCACGTTGGTCCCCTGCATGTTGTAGACGTAGGCCATCTCCGGGCTCTCCTCGATCGCCTCGAAGTCCGGGGTCTCGCCCTCGTCCGGCAGGCGAGGCTCGGGCACCCCGGTGATGGCGGTGAAGACGACGTGACGCGGATCGCGTCGCAGCCCGAGGAAGCCATCGACATACCGCTCGACGGGTCTCGCGATCCCCTCCGCGCGGTCGATGCACCGAAGCCGCAGCGGGGTGTCCGAGAAGCGCGGATCGTCGTGCACGAAGAGGCCCGAATCGTTCACGGAGCAGTCGTCTCGGTAGGTCAGCACGACGATCGCGAGCGCCGAGTCTGGGCGCAGGAACCCCGCGTTCGCACCGTCGCCATGGCCGGCCTCGGCGTCGATGATTCCTTCGGCGTCGAGGAAGCGCGGCGGCACGTAGTCCGTGCGCGTCCAGGGCATCGGTACCGAGGGCGACAGCGCCTTGAGCGCCGCTTCCAAGGGCTGTTGGAAGCTGCAGCCGTAGCCGCCCACGCTCGCGACGCACCAGAGGTCGTGCGCGAGCGTGTCTCGGTCGGTGCCGAGCGCGAAGGTCCCGCTCGGATGGCTCTCCGGACACTCGCTGAACCCTCGACTGACCGTGCGCAGGCGCGCGTCGTCCGCGAGGCCGGACCGGCAGCTCGGCACACCCTCGTGCGGTCCCATGCCGAGATCGGTGGTCACGAAGCCGACGTGGAGCGAGGTGATGGGGGCGAAGTCGATCGTTCCATCGAGCCCGAGGTCACCGCGCGTCATCACCTCGAGCATGCGAGGGAACGTCTCGGCGAACGCCTGAGGCCCGTCGTGGTTCTCGGACCCCGTGTCGAGGACGAAGAGCAGGTCGAGGCCATGCGCCTCCGGCGGCCCGGCGTCCCGTCCGACGTCACCACCCGCATCCAACGGCTGGACGCTCGACGCACACCCCACGACGAGAGCGAGCGTGACGAGCGACGCGTGCGGAGGCCTCACCATGGTCACCGCGGCGGGAAGACAGCCTCGAGGCTCACGAGGAACCGATCGATCGCGGGCTCGAAGCTGATCTCGCAGATGCTCGAGAGGCTCACACGCGCGCCGCGCGCCGCGAGCCCGCGCGCGGTGCTCACCATGCGGATCGGCGGATACGCGACACCGTTCTCCGTCGAGCACGACGGCTCGAGGTTCGTGCCCATCGCGTTGTGTCGAGCGGCCATCATGGGGTCCTCGAGGATGGCGTCGAAGTCGCCCAGGTCTGCGTTCGTCTCGGTGTTTGGCGGGATGCCTGCGATCGCGGAGAACACCACGAGGCGCGGGTCGCGCCGCAAGCCGATGAACCCATCCACGTAGCGCACCACCGGATGCACGACGCCCTGCTGCGGCTCGCCGAACGTGTCGCAGCGCAGGTTGAGCGGCACGCTCATGAAGCGCGGGTCGGCCGTGACGAAGAGCCCGTAGTCCCTCACCGAACAGTCCTCTTCGTCGGTGAGGAGGAGGATCGCGAGCGCCGACTCTGGACGCACGAACCCAGCGTTCGGGCCATCGGCCTGACCTGCCATCGCCTCGGCCTCTCCGTCAGCGGAGACGAAGCGCGGGGGCACGTAGTCGGCTGCGGTCCACGCCGACGCGCGCACCGGCGACACCGCCTTGAGCGCAGCCTCGAGCTGCTGCTCGAAGCTGCACCCGCCCGTGCTGAGGCGCGCGACACACTGGAGGGTCGACGCGAACGCGTCCGTCTCGTCGGCTGCGCCCGCGAAGTCGAACACGCCGCTCGGGTACTCCCGCATGCACGGCGCAGTGGTGAGGCGGCTCCGCGAGCGGAGGATCCCGTCATCGCCGAGCCCCTGCGCGCACGTGGGGACGCCGACGTGCGGACCCGCGCCCATGTCGGACGAGATCATGCCGATGTGCAGCGACCCGACCGGCGAGCGCTCGAGCACGCCGTCGCCGTCCGTGTCGCCGGTGACGAGCGCACGCACGAGGCGGGGCAGCTCGACGATGAGGTTCAGCTGTTCCTCGGCCATCGACCCCGAGTTGTCGATCATGAGCAGCAGATCGAGGCCGTTCACCTCGGGTGGGGGCAGCACGAACGCGTCGGTGCCGGCGTCGGGGATCGGCGCTGGCGCGACACACCCGACGACGAGCGAGCAACACACCGACAGCGCGAGACGACGCATCACGGCCCGATCGGGAACACCCGAGCGATCCGCTCGACGAACCTCGTCGTGGCGGGCTCGAAGCTCGGAGCGCAGATGCTCGACAGGCTCACCCCCACGCCGCTCGCGTCGAGCCTCGAGGCGACCTCGGTGAAGCGCCGCGGCGGGTACGCGACGCCGTCCGCCGTGACGCACGAGGGCTCCACGTTCGTGGCCATCGCGTTCGGCCGGTACTGCATCTCGGGTCCTGCGAGCACGGTGGCGAAGTCGCCTGCCTCCGCCGACGACTCGAGGCTCGTCGGGATGCCGACGATCGCACCGACGACGAGCAAGCGCGGATCGCGCCGAAGGCCGAGGAAGCCCGTCGCGTAGCGATCGACCGGCATCACGATGCCCATGCTCGGATCGCCGAACGTCGAGCAGCGGAGGTTGAGGGGCACGCCCGCGAAGCGTGGATCGTCGGACACGACGCACGACGGAACGAGGGGTCGCATGTCGACAGTCGCTCGAGACCGCGCCGTTTTCCAATCCGGGGATCACGTTTCTCGGGCGCGACGCGAGGCACGCGACCGAGCGGCGGATCAACGTCGCGGAAACATCGGCGCGAGGCTGGCGATGAGGCGATCGATCGCGGGCTGGAAGCTCGCCGCGCAGATGCTCGACATCGTCACCTGCGCGCCCCGCATGTGGAGGCCCGCCGCGGTCTGCACGATGCGGATCGGGGGATACGCGACGCCGTTCGCCGTGGCGCACGACGGCTCGAGGTTCGTGCCCATCGCGTTGGGCCGCGGGGTCATGCCCGCGCTCGCGAGGACGGCGGAGTAGTCGTGCACCTGCGCGTCCGCCTCCGTCTCGGGTGGGATTCCCGCGATCACCGAGAACGCGAGCATGCGCGCGTCGCGACGCAGACCGACGAAGCCATCCACGTAGCGCACGACCGGATGAATGATGCCCATCCCCGTGTGCTCGCCGAACGTGTTGCAGCGCAGGTTGAGCGGAACGCTCATGAAGCGCGGATCGCCCGTGACGAACAGGTCGTAGTCGCGCACCGAGCAGTCCTCTTCGTCGGTGACGAGCACGATCGCGAGCGCCGAGTCTGGTCGCAGGAAGCCGTCGTTGGGGCCTTGCCCCTGCCCCGCGGCCGTGTCCGCCAGCCCATCAGCGGACACGAAGCGTGGCGGCGCATACCCCTCGACCGTCCACTCGGTCGCCGAGATCGGCGACACAGCCTTGAGCGCCGCCTCGAGCTGCTGCTCGAAACCACATCCGCCCGTGCCGAGCTGGCCGAGGCATTCGAGCGTGGCCGCGAAGTCAGCCCCACTGTCGGTGGCGTCGAACTCGAAGATGCCGCTGGGGTAGCTCGCCATACACCGCGCCGAAGCCATCCGGCTCCGTTGTCGGAGGATGCCGTCGTCGCCGAGGCCGCGCGCGCACGTCGGCACGCCGGTGTTCGGCCCCGCGCCCATGTCGCTCGTGACGACGCCGACGTGGATCGAGCCGACGGGGCCCATGTCCACGGCTCCGTCGCCATCCCGATCGCCCGACGCGAGCACCTGGAAGAGCCGCGGCAGCTCCGCGAGCAGGTTCGCGTGCTCCTCCGCCATGGAGTTCGAGTTGTCGATCATGAGCAGCAGATCGAGCCCGTTCGCCTCGGGCGGCCCCGCGTCGAAGCCCACGTCGGAGGTCGCGTCGGGCGGGATCTCTCGGGTGGAGGGGCAACCCGTGAGGACGCCCCCCGTGAGAGCGACCCCCGTGAGGGCGACACGCGTCAGGGCGACCGCCGTGAGGGCGCGAGTGGCGAGGACGAGCGGCATGGAGCGCAGGGGTTGGGTTCGCATGACGACGTTCGTCGTCTGCGGCTCCGACGATTTCCAAGCCCCTCCCGACGTTCCTCGTGACACGGTCCGCGCATGACCGACCGACAGCAGCCCCCCGAGATCACCATCAAGGCCGAGGACGAGGTCGCCAAAGGCCGCTTCTCGAACCTCGCGCAGGTCGGCAGCACGAGCGACGCGTTCTCCATGGACTTCGCGTTCGTGCACGGCCGCACGGGCTGGCTGCTCTCGCGGATCCTCATGTCGCCCATGCACGCGAAGCGCTTCCACCGCGTGCTCGGCGACACGCTCGCGCGCCACGAAGAAGCCTTCGGCCCCATCGACGACGGCCCCGAGCTCCAGTGACCGTGTAACGTCTCGCGGATGTACGCGACCTCGTCGCTCGGCCGCTCCCTCGGTCTCCAGTTCGGCAACTACCTCGGTCGTCAGATCGCGCTCGGCGCGGTCCGCGACGATCCCGACGACGACTGGGAGCGACGCACGTTCGCCTCGCGCATCGCGCCGAACGCCCTGCCCGCGTCCGTCGATCTGCGCGCGTGGATGACGCCCGTCGAAGATCAGGGCGCGCTCGGCAGCTGCACCTCGAACGCGCTCGCGGGCGCGCTCGAGTACCTCGTGCGTCGCGAGACGGGCGAGCACGTCGACGTCAGCCGTCTCTTCATCTACTTCAACCAGCGCCTCTGGGACGACGCGGTGCGCGAGGACATCGGCGCCGCCGTCAGCCACGGCGTGCGCGTGCTCGCCCAGGTCGGCGCGCCGCTCGAGCAGCTCTGGCCCTACGACCGACGTCTCTTCGCCGTGCAGCCACCCGAGCACGTGTACCGAGAGGCCGCGCGCTTCCGGCTCAAGGACTGGTGGTCCGTGCCCGTCGAGCGCCGCGCGTTCGAGTCCTGTCTCGCGGGCGGCTTCCCGATCGTGTTCGGCACGCGCGTGACCGAGTCGTTCATGAACGTGGGTCGCACGGGCATGGTGCCGATGATCGGCACTGGCGATCGCGACGACGCCAAGCACGCTCGCCACGCGCTCCTCCTCTGTGGCTACGACTCGGCCCGTCAGCTCTTCGTGCTCCGCAACTCGTGGGGCACCGACTGGGGCGATGGGGGCTATGGCTACATCCCGTACGACTACCTCTTGAACCGCGAGTGGACGCGCAGCGCGTGGGCGCTGCGCCTGACCGACCGCACCGACTTCGACGAGTCCAAGCGCCTCGATCCCCGTCAGCTTCCCGACGCCCAGCCGAGCCGCGGCCCCGGCGGTGGCGCCGGCGCAGGCATGCAGATCGCGGGCGTCGGCACCGAGCTCGCCATTGGCATGCTCACGGGAAGTGGCCTGATCGGCGGCCTCGTCGGCGGCCTCGTCACGGGCATCGCGCCCGGCCTCGTCCAGCGCGTGAAGGGCCGCGATGGAGGCACGCCCGTGGGGGCCGATCGCGCGAGCGAGATCCTCGCCGCGCTCCAAGGAGACGGCGCGCCCCCTGCCGGCATGGCGGCCGCGGCGTGGGACGACGGCCTCGACGAGCAGGCCGCGCGTGAGGTGGAGAGCACGAGAGAGGCGCTCTCCGGATCCGCGCCCGTCGCAGGCGTCCCGCGGAGCGCGCCGAGCGCTGCCTCCCCGGCTCCCACGCACACGCCCTCCACGCTCGGAACCCTCGCCGCGGCGGCGGCCGTGGGTGCCAGTGTCCTGTCAGGCAAGGGTGCCAATCCCGTGGGTGCCAATCCCGTGGGTGCCAATCCCGTGGGTGCCAGTCCCGTGGGTGCCAGTCCCAAGGCTGCACCCGTCAGCGCGCCTGCCTCGATTGGCAGCCTCGTCGATGCGATCGACGCCGTCTGGAAGCAGAACGGCGGCGCGCAGGGACCTTATGGGGCAGTCCAGGGCGGGGCGAACGAGATGGTCGAGGGCGCGTACAAGGGTGTCAGCGTCCGCTTCGCCGGCGGAGGCATGTTCGCGTGGCCCGGCGGCTCGGTGATCGCGCTCCGCACGACCGATCGCCTCCTCGCGAGCTGGATCGAGCGCGGCGCGCCGCGCTCACCGCTCGGCTGGCCCTCGGGCGGGCCCGTCGGCAGCCCGGACGGCCGCGCGCGCGTGATGCCCTTCACGCGCGGCGCCCTCTTCGACGTCCCCGGCCACGCGGTCTCGGGCCTCTGGGGCACGCTCTACGCGTACTGGCTCCAGCTCGGCGGCCCCAACGGCGACCTCGGAACGCTGCGCGCGGACGCAGCGACCGAGACCGCCGAAGGTGCCAGTGAGGAGGTCGCCCACTTCGAGCGCGGCACCCTCCGCTGGAGCCCCGTCCACGGCGTCCGCCGCACCTGATCGCGAGCGCCCCCTCGGGCGCCCCCTCGGGCGCTCCCTCGGGGACGGTCCTCGAAACTTCGAAACTCGGTCACGCTCGCGCTCGATCGGGGACGGTCCTCGAAACTTCGAAACTCGGTCACGCTCGCTTCGGAGGGTCGAGCAGACGGGTCGTCAGCGCGGGGCCGAAGGTGTGGAGGAACGCCGCGACGGTCTTGCCCGTCGGCGTCCGGGCGAAGATGTCCGAGTAGCCGACGCTCAGGCACGTCGTGCAGAACGCGAGCGAGTCCTCGAAGCTCTTCACCTTCGGGTTCACGCCGCACTCGGCACGATGGAAGATCACGGTACACGCGAACACCGTCATCAACCCCGAGCGCAGCGGGTCGGCGTCGGCGTGCTTGCGTACGAGGTTCGACACCTCATCGAGCGTCTCGGGAAAGGCACCCTTCGGTGCGCTCGCGAGGGCGAGCGCAGCCGTCGCGAGCAGCGCTGGATCGAGGGACATCAGCGCGCCCCCGGGCCACCGAGCACGCCCTGCGGCAGCGGCACGTGCGCGCGCGCATGGCCATTGGAGACCGGCTTCGCCGCCGTGGGCTCACGCACCTCGACGACGTCCGCGTCGGTCACCTCGTTCGCCGACACGCTGGTGCGACTGGCCGCCTCGTTCGCCTCGCGCTCGACGCGCGCGGCGTGTGTCTCCGACTCTGCATGTCCGGCCGCCGGCAGCGCCGCAGTCACCTGCGGCAGGAGCTTCTCGAGGTCCGGGCCCAGCTGACCCGCGAGCTCACGCAGCTTGTCGGAGAGACCGCCCGAGAGCGCCTGACCGTCGACCTTGCCAAAGGCCATCAGCTCGCGGACGAGCGGATAGGCCGCGCCAGCCTCCATGATCGTCTTCATGATGGGAGACATCGCGCCGAGCCCGCCCGACGCGCCGTCGCCCGACTGACCACCTCCGAAGAGGCCATTGGCCTGGAGCACCTTGATCTCGGTGATCTTCTGCGCCGGAGCCATGAGCTCGCGGACCACCTCGGGGGCGACGTCGAGCGCCCTGGTCGCCACGTCGCGGAAGAGGAGCTTGTCGCCGATGGCGTTCTCGGCCTCGACCATCGCGCGGCGCGCCTCGGCGAGCGCCAATCCCTTCTGTCTCTCGGCCTCCGCGATCCGTCGAATCGCCTCGGCCTCTTCGAGCGACGCCTGCGCGATCGCCTGCGCCTCGATGCGCTTCTGCTCGGCGAGCGCCTGGGCTTCGATCACGCGAATGACGCGCTGACGGTCGGCCTGCGCGGTGGCTTCCACGGTCGTGATCGCCTGCACCGCGCGCTCCTCTTCGGCTTTGGCTTCCGCGCGCGCTGCGGCCGCACGGGCGAGCGCTTCCTCGGCCTGCGTGATCGAGATCTCCTTCTGACGGCGCGCGACCTCGATCTCGCGCTCCTTGTCGATCGACGAGGCGCCCACGACCTTCTCCTTCTCGATCGTCGCGGCCTCGAGCGCCTTCTGGCGATCGATCTCCGCCGCCTGGAGCACCTTGTCCTTCTCGATCGTCGCGGCCTCGATCGTGCGCTGCTTCTTGATCTCGGCGGCCATGCGAGCCTCCTCGGCGGCGACCTGCACCTCACGCTCCGCGCGGCTCTTCTGCGCGAGCGAGATCGCGACCTCACGCTCCTGCGCGATGCGGGCCTGCTCGACCTTCTGCTGCTTGTCGTACGCCGCGAGCTCACGCGCCTGCTCCTGCACGAGCACGGCCTTGGCGGTCTCCGCGGACTGCTGCGCCGAGTACTCCGCCACGCGACGGTTCTGGTCCGCCTCTGCGTGCTTCTGCGTCTGCTCGAGCTCGAGCGAGCGCATGCGGGCCGACACGTTCTGCGCGTGCACCTCGTTCTCCTTCTGGCGCTGGATCGCGTTCGTCTTCTCGCGGTTGGTCTGCACGCTCTCGGTGATCGCGCGGAGGCCCTCGGCGTCGAACACGTCTGCCGGGTCGAGGTCCGTGACTGGCACCATCGAGAGCGAGGTGATCGACACGTTCTCGAGCGTCAGGCCGTTCTTCTTCAGCTCCTCGCTCAGGGTCGCCTGGATCATCTCGGCGAACTCCTTGCGCTTGGAGTGCAGGCTCATGAACGTCTGGTTCGCGGCGACGCTGCGGAGCGCGTCGGTGAGCTTGCCCTCGATGAGATCGGCGATGGCCTCTTCATTGAGGTTCCGCTCACCGAAGCTGCGGGCCGCGGCGAGCACGTCCTCCGCGAGCGGCTCGACCTTGATGTAGAGCTCGGTGGTCACGTTCGCCTTGATCTTGTCGGCCGTGACGAGCGCGTTCTTGCCCTCTCGCTCGACCGACAGCTTCACGCTGCGGAGCGACACGCGCATGAGCTGGTGGAGGATCGGATAGACCATCACGCCTCCGCCGATCACGACCTTGTTGCCGCCCGTGCCGGTCCGCACGAGCGCCTCGTCCGCGCCGCAGCGTCGGAAGAACCGACTCATGGCGCCGAGGCCCGTCGTGACGATGAACACGAACCCGATCGCGACCAGACCAATGACGATCTGACTGGCTGTGAGAGACATACCAACGATCCTTCCTGAGCCTCTCGACGAGGCTCGCTGAACGCACTCGGCTGCTGCACTCGGCTGCTGCACGCGGCTGCTACACGCGGCTGCTACACGCGGGGCTGGAGGGCGGGGCTCAATGGAGGGCGGTGACTCGGGGAGTGCCGCGCGCGTCCACGTCGACGATCACGGCCTCTTCGCGCTCGTCGAGCGGACGCGAGCGCGGCGCGAGCTTCACCACCATGCGCACGTCGTGACCGGACTTGTCGCGCACGCGCACCTCGCCGAACGCGTCCGTCACGCGCGTGCTGATCACGACGCAGATCGCCCCCACGAGCTCGCTGCGCGTCGTCGCGGCGTGGAGCCGATCGTCGACCACCGGCAGGGCGATCTTCGCGACGAGCGTCGCCGCCGCGTAGCCGAGCACGAGCGACGAAGGCAGCGTCCACGCGAGGGTCGCGAGCGGGACCTCGGCCGCATGCGTCCACATCGCGTTCAGCGCGAGGCCCACGACGGCGAACGTCATCGCGAACGTCTGCGCCGTGAGCGTGATGGGCACGCGTCCGATCGCGAGCGGCGCGAGCACGAGCCCCGCGAGGGACACGCCCCCCGGACCGTCAGCCTCACCGTCCGCATCGGCGTCCGCGTCCGCATCGGCGTCGGCGTCCGCATCGGCGTCGACGTCCGCATCCGCATCGACGTCGCCGTCGACGTCCGCGTCCACCTCGGCGTCGGCGTCCGCGTCGGCGTGCGCGCCGCCAGCGATCAGGCCGAGGAGGCCGCTCGCCTGCACGGCGGCGAAGAGAAGGGTCGCGAGACCCGCGATGGCGAATGGCACGTTCGCCCACGCTGACAGCCAATCGAAGAACGACACGGTGTCCTCCCGTCGCAGGCTCGCGACGGTGGGCCGCATTGGAAGCCTCGTGCCAACCGCCGCGAGGTCCACGTTCCTTCACATTCGAGGGCGTCCCGCGCGCAGCGTCGTCGTCGACTCGGTGCGGCGCACCGACGGGTTGGTGTGGAGCGCCAAGTCTCCGGGTCGTCCCGGTGTCGATGCATGCGGGGTGTATCCTCGCGGCTACCCGCTCGACTGACATGCCCACCAACGTCCTCGTCCTCGATCCCTCGCGCCGCGAGCTCGACGCGCTCATGGAGCGCATCGAGCGCGCGTGTGGCCAAGGCGCGCGCGTCGAGCGCGTGACCGATTCGCGAGGGCTCGCGCAGGCCATCGAGCAGCACGGCTGGGATCTGCTCGTGCTCGATCTCGCCCTGGGCGACGGCGCGCACGACGGCCTGCAGGTGCTGTCCTCCGTCCGGGCGCTCGACGCCGAGCTGCCTGTCGTCGTCGTCGCGGAGCGCGGCGACGTCGAGAGCGCCCGGCGCGCGGTGGATGGCGGGGCCACGGACTTCCTCGTGCGCGGCGAGAAGCTCGGCGAGCGCGTCGCGACGCAGATCGAGAAGATCCGTCGCCTCGTCTCGCTCCTCGACGAGAAGCGCGCGCTCACGCGAGAGAACCGCGCGCACCGCGAGGCCGAAGAGCAACGCTACCGCATCGTCACGAAGTCGGCCTCGCTCGACAAGCTCGTGCGCGCGGCAGAGCGCGTGGGCCCCGTGCCTCGACCCGTGTTGATCCTCGGTGAGCGCGGCACGGGCAAAGAGCTCCTCGCGCACCTCGTGCACTCGGCATCTCGCAAAGGCACCTCGAGGCGCCGCGGCGCGTTCGTGGCGGTCAATTGCGCAGCGTTCGCCGAGCCTCTCCTCGAGAGCGAGCTCTTCGGCCACGAGCGCGGCGCGTACACGGGCGCAGACAAGCGAACACCAGGCAAGTTCGAGCTCGCCGAGAATGGCACTCTCTTTCTCGACGAGATCGGCAACACGTCTCTCGCGTTCCAGCGAAAGATCCTCCGCGTCGTCGAGTACGGCACGTACGTGCGCGTGGGAGGACACGAAGAGCTGCGCTCGGACGCTCGCATCGTGGCGGCCACGAACGCCGACCTCGAAGGGGCGATGAAGGATGGTCGCTTTCTCCCCGACCTCTACGATCGACTCGCGTTCGAGGTGCTGAAGATTCCGCCGCTCCGCGAGCGCGCCGAGGACATCGAGGTGCTCGCGCTCCACTTCCTCGAGCGCTTCGTCACGGAGGTGCCCGCGCTGCACACGCGCTCGCTCTCGCGTGACGCGCTCGACGCGCTCCGTCGTCACCCGTTCCCCGGCAACGTTCGAGAGCTCAAGAACGTGATCGAGCGCGCCGTGTACCGCGACGACGCTCCCGAGATCGGTGTCCTCGACCTCGGCCTGCCGCTCGCTCCAGCGCTCGACGCGGCTACGGCAGACTCGATGGGGTTCATCGACGCCGTCGCTGCGTTCGAGAAGAGCGTGCTCGAGCGCGCGCTCGCGGGCGCCGGCGGAAACCGCGCCGAGGTCGCGAGGCGCTTGGGGCTCACCTACGACGCGCTCCGCCACCAGCTGAAGAAGCACGGACTCGAGCGCGGCTGAGGCCTCTCCCGCGCCGGCGAGGGCGAGGACGTTGACGCGATCGCGACGCTCGGGTGCATGCTCTCTGCGCTTCACGTCTGCCCCGGGACCACCGAATGCGCTCGCTCTCTCTTCTGTTCGCCGTGCTCTTCCTCGTCGTCCTCTCCGCGTGCGGGCGAGCGGCGACGCAGCTCGTCGTCTTGGTCGAGTCCGATCTCGACGCGACCCGCATCGCCGAGGTGCACGCGAGCGTGCGGCCGCTCGACCCTGCGACCGACGAGCCGACGGCCGAGCAGGACTTCCGCATTTCCGCGGTCGGCCTCCCGTTCTCGTTCGGCGTCACGCCGCCCGAGGGCCGCAGCAGCACGCGCGTCGAGATCGTCGTCGAGGCGCGCGACGCGCTCGGCGGCGCGCTCATCCGCCGCTCGGTGCGCACGAGCTTCCTTCCCGAGCAGAGCCTCCTCGTCCGCGTGTTCTTGTCGGCGCGCTGCATCGACAACTTCTGTGACGCGATGGAAGGCCTCACGTGCGACGAGGGCGTGTGCGTCTCTGCGGAGGTGGATCCGAGCACGCTCACGCGGGTCGGGCCGGGCGACGAGCTGCGAGACGCGGGGCCGCCGATCGACGCGAGGGCCGTCGACGCAGGTCCGCTCGACACGGGTGCACCGTTGCCCGACGCGGGACCAGTCGCCCCGTTCGTCGATCCGTCGAGCGTCACCGTGACGGCGGCCACCGGCAGCGACTTCGCTTGGGACGTGGCGACGGACGCGACGGGCGCGGCATACCTCGGCCTCTCTCAGCTGAACGCAGACGGATCCGCGGGCTGGTCGCGCACCTGGACTGGGCTCCCGACGGTCCGCGTCGTGCGCCGGATCCGAGACGCGCTCTATCTCTGTGCGGAGATCGAAGGCAGCGCGGGGACCGACAGCGGGATCATGCTGGGCTACCCCGCGCGGCAGCGGCGGCAGCGCGATCGTCCTCGCGCGCCTCGATCCCGTCGACGGCGCGACGCGCTGGGCGCGCGTGCTGTCGGGTACGACGACGGGCGACCTGCGCATGGACTGCGGCGGGATCGCGGAGACGTCGACGGGCCTCGCGCTCGCGTTCGGCGCGGACGCTTCGAGCGGACCGATCGCGATGGGCGGCGTTCCGATCACGCCGGTCGTCGGCGCCACGAGCGGTGCGCGCGGCTTCATCCTCCGCCTGACGGACGACGGCACCGCGCCGAGCCCCGTCGAGCTGCGTCAGGTCACGACGCTCGGTCGCCTCTACACCGAGTTCACCGCCTTCTGGCCGCGCTACCAGATCACGATCACCGAAGACGGTGCCGGCGGCACGATCGTGACGGGGTTCGGTCAAGGACCGCTGTCGGGTCTCCTCGACGCAGAGTCGCTGACCGGAACCACGCCGACGATCGCCATCGCTCGGTACGACGCGAGCGGGAGCCCGACGTGGGCGCGTCGCTTCACCATCCCGGGGATGCTCGGCGCGCACACGCCGCGCGCTGCGGTGATCGGCAGCACCGTCTACCTGGCGACGGAAGTGAACGTGCCGAGCGGCGGCACGACGATCCTCATGGGCGTGACCGGCCTCGGGACGCTGGAGTCGACGTTCGACGTCTCGAGCCTGTTCGTGCTGCCGATGGCCCTCGCCGACGGCACGCCCGACGCCGCGCGCTTTCGTCGCACGCCGCACGCGGGCGCGATCACCGACATGATCGCGGAGCCGTCCGGCGAGCTCGTGATCGCCGGCTATGCGTCGGGCGACGACACCACGGCGACGATGACGAGCGTCGACACCTTCGGCGTCCCGTGGTCGGTGCCCGATCAGGACTCGGGCTTCATCGCCGTGCTGGACGTGGCGAGGCTCGACGCGCGGTGGATGCACCCGCTCGCAGGCGAGACCGTGATGGAGGACGCGTTCGTCGGTACGACCGAGTTCGAGCGCGCCACCGCGCTCGACGTGAACGCGACCGGCGCGACGTGGACCACCGGCAAGCTCCGCACGGCCGTCGCGTCGAACCGCATCTTCACCACGACCGTCACGACGGTCGGCTACACCGCGCGCCTGCGCTGACGCTCGGCGAAGTCTTCAGGGCTTGCTGCCGAAGAACAGACGAAGGCCGTAACAAGACACCACCATCGGCAGCACGATGCGCACGACGGTCTCCGGCACGGACTCGCCATCACCCCAGCCGAGGCGCGACCAGAGCACGAACGTCATGACGGGCGCGAGCATCGACGAGAACCACGCCGCGCCGCCCGTCGGCAGCTTGCGCCACTTCCACTTGAGGAACGCGACGTCCGCCATGATCAGCATCACGACGAGCGCGGAGCTGAAGAAGCCCATCGTGAGCAGCGCGATCAGCAGCGAGTCGAGCTGGTGACCGGCGAGCAGCACCTCCTCGCCGAACGTGAGGTGCGCGAGCCCGACGAACGAGAACGTCGTGACGAACGGACCGAGCACGGTGGGGCGAATCCACGGTCGAAAGTCGTCCATGGGTCGCGAGCGTAGCTCAGCCCCACGACCCTCGCTCACGTCGCATACCTCACTCGATCCGCGCGCTCACCGCGGTGAGCTCGAGGCCCGCGGACAACGCGTCGCAGACCAGCGGATCGGCCGTGCTGGGACGCAGATCTGCGGAGTCGAGCAGGATGCCGCGCACGATCTCTTCGAAGCCTCGTTCCGTCGACTCCGCGTCCACGAACGCCACCACGTCGTCGATCAGAAGCGCACCACCGAGCTCACAGCGAGAGAGCGAGGTGGCGGTCACCTCACAACGAAGACGTGCGTCGCGGACGAGGATCTCGTGGAGGAGCGCGTTCTGGAACACGAGCGGAAATGACTCGAGCCGCGCCTCGAGCACGCCATCACGGATCGATCCCACGCCCGAGGCGACTGGCACGCCCCGCGGCGTCCAGGCGTCGACCCCGGCGAGGTCGGCCACCGCACAGAAGTCGAGCGCACAGGCACGATCTCGAAGTCTCACGAGCTCGAGGCACACGTTCGCGTCGTCGTGCAGATCGTCTACGCCGTGGAGGCGAATCGCGAGGACGTTGCGGCCGCTCGCGATCTCCGCGTCGAGCTGTGGGTCGAGATCGAAGATGGGAGAGAAGCCCTGGGCGATCTGATACAGGCTTCCAGTCAGCTGGTTGTCCACGCCGCCCGTCCCCGTGACAGGCGAGGTGAAGTCGGGATTCAGGTCGGTGCAGTCGTCGGTCTCCTCGCCCGTGCTCACCTGATCGTCGAGGTCGACGCCCGGGGCGAGCTCCTGCATCGGACCTTCTGGCGCGGCGGGCACGCGGTAGGACTCGATCACGTAGTCCACGATCTCACCCTCGGGACACGCGTCGCTGCCCGCGTCCGCAGCGGAGCCACTCCCGCAGCCCACGAGCAGACAGAGGCTCACACCATGGCCGAGGGCGAACGCACGACGCGTGCTCACGGCGCGTCGATCCGCGCGTTGACCGCGGTGAGCTCGAGGCCCGCCGAGAGGCGCGTGCACGCGAGCGGGTCGTCCTCCGACGGAACGAGATCGGCCTGCTCGGCGAGGATGCTCCTCAGGGTCTCTGCGAAGTCGGGGTCGCGCGAGGCCACGAACGCGACCAGGTCGTCGACCGTGAGGCCGCCGCCGAGCACGCACTCGCCGAGGCCGCCGGCCACGAGACGACAGCGCAGGCGCGCGTCGCGGAGCGGGATGTCCTGCCGCGTCTCGTCGGTGAACACGAGCGGGAACCGATCGAAGCGTGCCTCGAGGACGCCGTCGACCGTCGAGCCTACGCCGACCGAGATCGGCTCGCCCTCCTCCGCCCACGACGACACGGCCGCGACGTCCGGCACCGCGCACGCCGACGTGCACTCGGTCGGTCGCACGCGGAGGAGCGTGACGGTGAGCTCGCGGTCGTCGCTCAGATCGTCGATGTCCTCGACACGCACGGCGAGCACGTTCGAGCCGTTGCGGATCTCGGTCTCGAGCTGCGGCTCGAGATCGAACGTGGGCGAGAAGCCCAGTGTGAGCGCGATCAGCATCGCGGTGAGCTGGTTGTCGATGCCCTGTTGCCCCGCGGGCGAGACGAGATCCGACACGAACCGATCGCAGCGCGAGGGGTCGCCGCCCGCGAGCGTGACGTGCCCGTCGAGATCGAAGCCGGGAGCGACGTTCGAGTCGCGTCCCGTCGGCGACTCGCTGACGGTCCAGTCGTCGATCACGTACGTGAGCGACCCCATGTGCGGTGCGTCGCCGAGGTCCGCGTCGGCGGGGGCGTTCATCGAGCCACAGCCCGCGAGGACGGCGAGCAGCGGCCACGAGGAAGACAGGCGAGAGAGATCACGGCGCGTCATGGGCCGCCCCTAGAGCCAACCTCGTGCCAGCGTCGTGCCCGTGCGCGTCGGGCTCCGAGCCAGCCACGACCCGAGGAACACCCGAGGAACACGCGAGAAGCGCGCGGGAGGCACGCGCCATCGTGCGCCAAGCGCCCTCTACCGTGACCGAGGCTCACACCTCGGCCGCGGCGCGGCTTGATCGCCGCCGCGCGCGGGGCTCATGCTCGCGGGCATGCAGACCCTCGAAGCCGCGCCGCGCACGAACGTCATCGTCAAGAAGAGCCCCGTGACGGGGGAGAAGCTCGGGGAGTTCCCGATCGTCGATCGCGCGGGAGTCGAGGCCGCGGTCGCGCGCGCGCGATCGGCGTTCGCGTCGTGGAAGCAGACCACGGTCGAAGAGCGCATCGCGATGCTCTCGCGCATGAAGGAGGTCCTTCGCGCGCACCGCGACGAGTACGCGCAGCGCATCAGCGAGGACACGGGCAAGCCGCTCGTCGACTCCGTGATGACGGAGCTGCTCGTGGTGCCCGCGTTCCTCGATCACTACAAGAAGACCGCGCCCAAGCTGCTCGCGCGGAAGAAGCTTCCCGGCTCGATCCTCTTCCCCGGCAAGGCCGCCTATCAGGAGCACTTCCCGATGGGCGTCATCGCGGTGATCAGCCCGTGGAACTTCCCGTTCCAGCTCGCCGTCATCCCCGCGCTCTCGGCGCTGATCGCGGGCAACACCGTGGTGATCAAGCCCAGCGAGGTCACGCCCATCACGGGTGAGATCGTGCGCGAGGTCTTCCAGCGCATCGGCCTGCCGAAGGGCGTCGTCGAGGTCGTGCAGGGAGATGGCTCGACGGGCGCGGCGCTCAGTGAGTCGATGGTCGACAAGATCTTCTTCACCGGCTCCGTCGCCACGGGACGCCGCGTGATGGCGGCCGCGGCGAAGCGTCCGATCCCCGTGGAGCTCGAGCTCGGCGGCAAGGACGCGATGATCGTGTGCGCCGACGCGAACCTCGAGCGCGCGGCCAAGGGCGCGGCGTGGGGCGGCCTCGTGAACTGCGGACAGATGTGTACGTCGGTGGAGCGCATCTTCGTCGAGGCGCCCGCCTACGACCGCTTCGTGGAGCTGCTGCTCGCCGAGGTGAAGAAGGTGAAGGTCGGTGGTCCCGACGAGGGCGCCGACATGGGGCCGATGACGTTCCCGAAGCAGATCGAGACGGTCGAGCGACACATCGCCGACGCCGTCGCGAAGGGCGCGAAGATCCTCTTCGGCGGCAAGCGCGTGGATCGACCGGGCCAGTTCCACGAGCCCACGCTCGTCACCGAGGTGCGGCCCGACATGGAGATCTACGCCGAGGAGAGCTTCGGCCCGGTGCTGCCCGTGGTGAAGGTGAAGGATCTCGACGAGGCCGTGCGCCTCGCGAACGATCACCAGTACGGCTTGAACGGCAGCGTCTGGACGCGCGACATGAAGAAGGGCATGGCGATCGCCTCACGCCTCGAGTGCGGACAGGTGACCGTCAACGACGTCGTCACGAGCGTCGGCAACCCGGGCCTGCCGTTCGGTGGCGTGAAGAACAGCGGCTTCGGCCGCTACCACGGCGATGAAGGCATCCTCTCGTTCACGAACACCAAGGCCATCATGGCCGACCGCGGCCTGCTCTCGAGCGAGCCGTTCTGGTTCCCCTACGGCAAGAAGTACGAGTCGCTCAAGGAGGCCTTCGACGGCCTCGCCGGCGGCTCGCTCCCGAAGGCGCTCTACCACTTCGTCGGGATGATGCGCAGCGGACGCTGAACTCGCCGTGCATTCCAAGCGACACTGCGCGCGCACCTGGATGCGCTGGGACGCGAACCAGCGGTAGGACCGTCCAACCACCGCCGTGTCGACGCGGACGAACTGATGGCGCATCTGCTGGCGCGCCTGCGCGAGCGAGAAAGCAGCGTCCCGGCGTGGGTGCGCGAGCTGCATCGGGATTGGGTTCCCAAGATCGTGCCGTTCGCGCGCTTCATCGAGGCGTTGCCCAAGAGTTCGGCACAGAAGTCGTCAAGCTCCTGTTCCGCGCAACCCCCGGGTTCGAACACGTGCAAACGCGACTCGACAGCTCGATCGAGGAGATCGACATCGTCGTCGAGAACCGGTCCGAAGACCCGATCTGGAAGCACGACAAGGCGTCCTACATCCTCGGTGAGTGCAAGAACTGGTCGACGAGGTGCGGGGCACCGGAGATCGGCAGCTTCTTCTCGAAGCTGTCAGGGCGGCACCAGCGAGCGCGGACCGGGTTCTTCTTCTCGACGGGCGGTTTCACGGCGAAGTTCCACGAGAAGTTGAGTGAGCTCAAGAGCCACGACGTCCTCGTGATCCCCGTAGATCGTCCGGATCTCGAGCGGTGGATCGACTCGGAGGATCGCGTCGCCGTACTCGGTGAGTTCCACGAGCGAGCCGTGTTCGGGACGACGTGACGCGGACGACGATGGCTCGGGACCGTGTCAGGCGAGTCGATGGTCGACGACACGTCGCATCGACAGCACGCACGGCGCCCGCCACGCTGCGGGCATGCTGAGTTTCGTGATCTCGTTCATCGTCCTCCTCCTCTCCCTCAACGTCGCCGCGCACCTGCTCGACGGAATGGAGATCAAGGGCGGTCTCGGAAGCCACGTCCTCGTGGGCGCGATCTTCGGCGTGCTCAACGCGGTGCTCGGCCCCGCGCTGTTCGCCGCGATCGGCATCGGCACGCTCGGCCTCGGCTTCCTCCTCGCGTTCGTCTCGCGCCTGATCGCGACCGCGATCGTGCTCAAGATCGTCGACGCGCTGACGGACCGCCTGAACGTGAAGGGCTTCAAGACCGCGTTCCTCGCGGCGCTGCTCATGAGCCTCACGACGAGCGTCTGCGAGGTCGTGATGGGCGCCCTCGCAGACTGAGGCTCGAATGGTCCCCGAGGATGTCGCGCTGCCGCCCGGTTTCGTGATCTCGATCGGCGAAGCGCCGACGCGGGATGGCTACCGTGAGGCGGCCGGGACATCGCGGACGGTGCGGATCGAGAACCGCTGGAGGGATCGCTTCGGGGCGAAGGGCGGGCTGATGGTCCTCTGGGGCGTGCCGTTCATCGCTGGAGGCACCTTCATCGCGAGCGTCCGGGAAGGATGGCGCCCCGAAGCCCCGCCGCTCTGGGTCGCCGTCGGCATGCTCTTGCTCGGCTGCACGAGCGTGTACGTCGGGCTCGCGACTCTCCTGAACCGCACGCGAGTCACGGTGCCGCAAGCGTTCGTGCTCCGCGAGATGGCACCGCTGCCTTGGCGGGCACGGCGCATCGTGTGGCAGCGAAGACCCGAGCCGACGGTGAAGGTGCTCGGTGTTCGCAACAGCGATGTCCGCAACGGCGGCGTTGATGCGAACCCGACCGAGCGACACGAGGTCGTGCTCGTCGCAGGCAACGATCGGCTGGTGCTGTTCGATCAGATCGTGTCGCGCCAGGACGCCGAGTCGATCGCCACCACGGTCCGCCACGCGCTCGCCGGTCGCTTCGGATGATCGGCCAGCGGACCGTGCGGCGGGTGCACGGTGGGGTCTGGGGGTGTGGCGCTGGGCTCACGCCGGGGCTGCAGATCCTTCGGAAAGCGATTCTTTCGACGCTGGAACGCTTCTCGCTGTACTCGGCGATCATGCACACGAAGACCACGCTCACGCTGATCGGAATCGCAGGCTCGCTCGCCCTCGGAGGCATCGGCTGCGGGCCGAGCGAGACCGACGAGGCGCGCACCTGGGCGACCTCTTCCAGCGCGCCCTCGGTCTACTGGAACGTCTTCGAGCTCGTCGCGGTCGCGCAGGGAGAGCGCACGTTCGCGGATCCCGCGTGTCCCGTGATCGACGACGACGGCACCGTGCTCACCGTCACCGGCGAATGCACCACGGCCGGTGGCGATCGGGTGTTCGGCGGCGCGACCGTCACGCGCGGCGCCACGGCTGGGGATCTCGAGCTCACGCTGGCCGGCTGGGGCGGCGACACCGACCTCGGCGACGTGCGCACCACCGGCACCGCGACGATCACGCGACGCGAGGCGGAGCTCCACGACTTCGAGCTCGATCTCGTCGTCGACGGAGTGAACACCACGCGCATCGACTACGAAGGCACCGTGCGCGGCACCTACGACGAGCCGACGACGTGGAACGGCACGGGCACGATCGAGCGCGAGGGCTTCGCGCCCACGGGCCGCGTGCTCGCGACGACGCTCGACGAGCGCTTCGACGGCGCGGTCTGCAACGGCCAGCCGATCTCGGGCTCGACCACGGTGATGCGCGACGGGCGCACCGACGTCGTCACGTACGACGGCGCGACGGACTGTGACGATGCGAAGGCTGCGCAGTGGAGCGTCAACGGCGCCTCGCGCGGCCTCCTCACCGACATCTCGTGCAGCGCGCGCCCAGGCGGTGGGTCGCCGATCTCGATCGCGGCGTTCGGGTTGGTGGGGTTGGCGATGCTGGTGCGTCGACGTCGGGAGCGCGACGTACACCAGCACCGCTGACCCACCCCCCTGCCCCTCCCGCTGACGGGAGGGGTGCCGGATCGCTCGCCAGCTTTGATCAGAGGCGGAACAGCGCCTTCAGGCTCTCCTTCTGCGTCTCGGCGCGGCGCGTGAGCGTCGCGAGCGAGACGATGGCGTCGGCGGGCACGGTGCGCGTGAGCACGACGCCGTTGCCCGCCTCGAAGACCTCGACGCCGGCAGCCCGCACGCGCTCGACCGAGATGCCGAGCATCACGTGCACGTTCGCGCGCTTGCCGACGTGGCTCTCGCGCGCTGGCGCGAGGTGCACGTGCGTGCGCTCGATCGGCCGGATGCCCTCTTTCGCGATCGACGCGACCGCCTCCACGTACGTGCCGTGGAAGACGCGATCCTCCCCTTCGTAGAGGCGCCAGCTGGCCTCGAGCGCCTCGAGCGTGACGGGTGTGCCCGCCATCGAGTGCCCCTGACAGCAGCGGATGCGATCGCCCCGGAGCTCGAGTCGGCTCTTGGTGTTGGACGCGACCGCGAGCTCCAGCTGCCCGCGGGTGATCGAGAGGCGGCGCGTGATCTCGTCGACGCGCGCCCAGCCTGCGGCGTCCATCGAGAGACCCGCTTCGTTGGCGCCGTGGCGCAGGAGATACGAGAGCGTTCGTGATGTGTCGTGACCCATGGGGACCTCGTCTTTCACCACGAGAGACATCGATCGTGACCGCGCTGGACATCGCGGGCGCTCGGCGCTTCCGAGTGACGCTCGCTCGCGCCGAGTCCTCGCGTTCGTGTGAGCGCTTCGCCGCTCGAGCTCACGGCTCCCACGCGCCGCTGTCGTACGCAGGATCGAGCGGGTCGGGTGCGGACAGCACGGCGTTGGTCATGGCGACCACGAGGAGGACGGTGCCGATCACGCCGCACGAGATCCCGATCGCCGCGAGCAGGCGACCCGCGCGCTTGCCGGATCGGAAACAGAGAACGAGCGCGATGACACCGAGCAGGATGCCGATCCATCCGACGGGCGCACAGCCGAGACCCCAGAAGCCGAAGATCGCGCCGCCGATCGCCCAGAGCGACGCGCTCTCGTCGCGCGCCTCGAGCGCGTGACACGGCGGACAGAGGTCGCGCACGCCGAGCGTCCGCCGACATCCCTCGCAGCGAAAGTCGCCGCAGCGCTCACAGGTGAACGCCGACCCGAGCGAAGGGTGCCTCTTGCACGAGCCCCTCATTCCGGGGCCCGCGCTGGGTTCGAGACGAGCGCGTCTTCGGTCTCGTCGCTCGGGAGCACGATCTGGATGGGCGCCTCGCGCACGATCGCGTGAGCGAGCCACGCTCCGAGGAACGCGAACACGAGGGCCACGCCATAGGCGACCAGATCGGTGGCGCCGAACAACCCTGCGAGCACCGCACCGCAGACCTCGCCGCTGACCCACAGGAGCGGACCGAGGCCCGCCCACCATGCGGTGCTGCCCCTCTCGGCGGTCATCGCGAACAGGCGACGCGTCAGCGCAGCGATCATCGCGAGCTCGAGCATCGACCCTCCCCTGCTGCGCTCACGACGCGTGAGCTCGATGAGCAGGTGGAGAGAGGATACCGAGACTCCGCTGTCTGCGTTCTTCGGTCTTCAGGCCGACACGATCGCGGCGACCGCGAGCACGTGGAGCGCGCTGCCCGCGAGCACGAAGCCGTGCCAGATCGCGTGCGACCACTTGCGACCTTCGAGCAAGAAGAACGGCACGCCCGCGGTGTAGGCGACGCCGCCGAGCAGGAGATACGCGAGCGTGCTCGTGGGCAGCGCGCTCCAGAGGAACGGCATGCCGAGCGCGCCGACCCAGCCCGCGCCGAGGTAGAGGCCGATCGAGAGGCGCGAGCGGTGCCTGAGCGGCGTCGTCTCGACGATGATGCCGACGAGCGCGAGCGACCACGCGATCGCGCAGAGCGAGATGCCCCACGCCCCACCGATCGCCACGAGCGCGAACGGCGTGTAGGTGCCCGCGATCAAGAGATGGATGGCCGCGTGATCGAGGATCTGGAGGAGGCCCTTGGCGCGCGCGCGCGACGGCGAGATCGCGTGATAGACGGTCGAGCTCACGTACACCGACGTGAGGCTCACGCCGAAGATGCTCGCGACCGTCACGTGCAGCGCCGTACCGTGCACCGCCGCGTAGACGACGAGCAACACCAGCGTGACGATGGCGGCGATCGCGCCGAGCCCGTGCGTGAGTGAGTGGACGAGCTCCTCGATGGGGCTCGGGTGCTTCGCGGTGGCGGTGGGCTCGGTGGGCCTGGTGGCCTGGGTGGCCTGGGTGGCCTCGGACTGCTTCGACTCGAACACCGGGTCGGTGGGCTCGCTCATGTTCCTCCAGCGTGAGGGAGGAACGCGCGAGCGTGGGTCACCACACACTCGCGGGCGTCATCGTTCCGTCATCGGCTGCGCGCGCAACGAGCTCACTCGCCGAGATCGACCACGTACGCGGCGCCTTCGTGCGCGTAGGCAGGCGCGCTCGTCGGCGTACGCACACCGCCCACGTTCGACCACGGCGCGCCGATCAAGAGGTACGGCGTGGTGCCTTGCGTGAACGCGACCATGGAGGCGCCGAGCTCCGTGCCTTGCTCGTCGTCTTCGCCGCCCACGGCTGCGTCGAGGAAGCTCAGCGTGCCTCCGCCCGATCCGCCCGCGGTCCATCGCGCGAAGCGCACACCGCCCGTGTCCGCGCTGCCGCTCGTGTCGGCCCACGGCGAGCCCATCGCGACGCCGAGCACGCCTCGAACGCGCGTGATCGCGACGGAGGTCCCGAGGCGCTCTCCCGGCGCGAGGCCCTCGATCACCGCGGCGCCCGCAGACTCGAACGCACCGCCCGCGACACCGCCGTCGATCGGTGAGGCGCCCGCGTCGCGCGGAGGTCCGGCGTCGATCGCGACGCCCGAGTCCATCCCGACGCCCGCATCGCGGCTCGTCACGCCGCTCGACCGCAGCGCGGCGAGTCGATCGCCGTCGAACACGAAGACGCGGCCGATCTCGCCCACGCCGTTGCGGAACGTGCGCGCGCCGACGACGAGCTCGCGCTTGCCGTCACCATCGAGATCGCCTGCCGCGAGGGCCGATCCCGCGCTCGAGCTCGCGTTGCCGCTCGCGAGCCACGCGACCACCGACGCGCTCGACGCGCACGCGGCGCCGGAGCCGAACACGATCGCGACGAGCCCTTCGTCCGTGAGCGTCGACGGCGCGCCTGCGCGACGCTCGCCGCGAGGAGCGCCCACCGCGAGGTCGTCACAGCCATCGGCATCGAGGTCACCGAGCGACACCATCGCCGCGCCGAAGTCGTCGTTCTCTCGCAGGCCGTAGAAGCTCTGATCGGGAGCGCACACCGCGACAGGCATCGCGCCGCTCACGTCGCGGTTCGACACGATCCACACGCCGCCGACGCGCGTGCTACCGGCCGTCCAGCTCGACGATCCGAGCGCGACGTCGAGCGCTCCATCGCCGTCGAAGTCGAGCGTGGCCATCGAGGTGACGGGGCGGCTCGCCTCGGGCCCGAAGATCGCCAGCGCGGGCGCGCTCGCGGCCGAGGCGCTCGCACCCCCGCGAAAGAGGAACGTCGCGCTCGCGTCGTTGATCGCCGTCGTGAAGTCACAGCCCGCCTCGAGCGCGTAGCCCGCCACCTGCGACGTGGCGCGATCTTCGAGGCGCGAGAGCACGAGCAGGTCGCTCGCTCCGTCTGCGTCGTAGTCGCCCGCCGCGAGGAGCTGATCGCCGAGCTGATCGGAGTCGCCGTGTCCCGCGAAGCCGCGCAGCGTGAACGTCGGCGACGAGGGCCAATCGAGCGCGCCAGCGCTCATCGTCCCGCGGTACACGTGCGCGGCGCCGATCTGCGTGCCGCGGAGCTCGGTGCCCGCGCCGTTCATCCCGACGAAGCCCTCGAGCGGCGCGCCGACGACGAGATCGCTCACGCCGTCGTCGTCGAGATCGACCACGGCGACGGCCTGACCGAGCCGACGTCCGCCGCGCGCGGTTGGAAGCGCGATCGTCAGCGGCGATGCATCGCCCGCGAGCGTGAGGCGGCCCGTGTCGTAGTCCATCGCCGGGCTCGCGAGGCCGTCGTCGGCGAGGCCCGCATACACGAGCACGCGCGAGCCGGCGTGCGCGCGGGTCGAGAGCGGCGTGAGCGCCCAGCCGAAGCGCTCTTCGTTGCTCGTGCCCTCGAACGATCGCGTCGGCGTGACGTCCGGCAGCATGCCCATGCGTCCACCGAACACGCGCACCATGCCGGGCCGCGTGAGCATCGAGCCCATCGGCGTCATGCGCGCATCGCCCGTCACGAGATCGGGGCGGCCATCTCCGGTCGCGTCGCCGATCGAGACCGCGTAGCCGATCTGGAGGTTGGCCTCGTCGTCGGTGATCGAGAGCTCGGCGTCTTCGGGACGCGCGACCAGCGTGCTCGATGTGGCCGCGCGACCGCGGAACACGCGCACCGCGCCGGTCTGGTCCTGGCTGGCGTCCATCGCGTTGCGCGAGTCGTAGAGCGGCTGTCCGATCGCGAGCTCGTCCCGGCCGTCGCCGTCGAGATCACCGAGCGAGATGGAGCGACCGAGGCGCGAGCCCCGCGCCATGTCCGCGCCGGGCGCCGCCACGTAGAGCATCGGCACCGGATCGAGGCCTCCACGCGCCGTCTCGGACTCCGCGCGGCCTCGGTACACGGCCACCGAGCCGTCGTCGCCCACGGCCGCGTCGGGTCGTGCTGCATAGACCGCGACGTCACACAGCATGTCGCCGTCGAAGTCGCCGCTCGCCATCCACGAGCCGAAGCGGAGCTCGTTGTGCGCGGTGCGCGTGCCGTCCGCGAGGAACACCTCGCCGTGGATCGTCTGCGTCGGCGACGCGAGGATCGTGCCCTCGACGTTGGCGTGCACGAAGATCGAGCCTTGGTTCGACAGGCGCGGCATGCGATCGCGATCTTCGGAGTCCGCTGCGCCCACCACGATGTCCGCGTCGTCGTCGCCGTCGAGATCGCACGCTGCGACCGAGACACCGAAGCGATCGCTGCCGACGACACCCGTCAGGATCTGCGACGGCGTCTCCGAGAACATCTGCCGCATCACGCCACGGTGGATGTACACGGCACCTGCGTTGCCGCCCGTGTTGTCGGCCTGCCACGCGCCGACGAGCAGCTCGGCGAACCCGTCGCCGTCGAGATCCGCGATCGCGACGCTCATGCCGAAGTTGTCGTCGCGCGCCTCACCGACGAAGACGCGCGCAGGCATCGCCTCGAGGCCCGTGGAGGTCCCGCGGTAGACGAGCACCGCACCGCCACGTACGGGGCCGAGGCTCGAGAGCGGCATCGCGACGATCGCGTCGACGACGTCGTCACCGTCGACGTCGTGCGCGTAGAGGCGCGTGAGATCGGAGCGATCTCCCACGTACGTCGAGCTCGCCTCGAGCCGACGCGCGGTGCGCGCGCGCAGCGTCGCCGTCCCGGAGGTGAAGCGATCGGTCGCCGTCACGTCCGCGCGACCCGGCATCGCGCCCCGCAAGAGTCCTTCTTCGACGACGACGCTCGGGCCAGCCGACACGAGGTCGAACACGCCGCTGCCGCCCTCGATGCGCGGACGGAGCCGCGCGTCTTCGGGGATCGCGACGAGGCCGTGCACGAGACGCACGGAGGCACCCGCGCTCACGGTGACGAGCGCGTCGGCGGTCGCGCCCGTGGTCGAGTCCGTCGCGCGCACGAGGTCGTCTGCGTTCGTCGAGCCGGCCGTGTAGCGACCCGTCGCGTCGATGGTGCCGCCGGAGCCCGCGCGTACGACCGCGAAGCTCGCCGCGCCGCCACCGCCGCCGCTCGTCGTGAAGAGAACGCTGCCTCCGGGCGCGAGCTCGAGGCGCGAGGGTGAGATCGCGAACGCATCGGTCGTGGTGATCACCGCGCGCGCTTCACCCATGCAGCGTCGATCACGCACCACGATCTCGTCAGCGCCCATCACCTCGCCCGCGACGAACACGCCCGAGCGCTCGTCGACGCGACCCCCCGTCGCGCTCGCGGCCGCGAGCGCGAAGACGAAGTTGCCCGTGCCTCCCGTGGCCGTGAGCACGACGACGCCGCGAGGCGCGACGCTCGCGCGATCAGGATCGATCACGAGCGGCGTCTCGCACGGCACCGTGGGGATCCCAGCGTCCTCGTCCGTCATCGAGATCGAGCCGTCACACGCACAGAGTGCGTGCGCGAAGGCGAACAACAACGACAGACCGACGTTCCGAATCGCCGCCATTGGCCGACAGGGTACAAGCGACGACCACGCGGTGTCGCGGTTCGCCCACTCGCTCAGCGGTAGAGGTAGGTCGAGCCGGCGCTCGTACCCACCGCGAGCGTTCCCCCATCCCCATCCAGCGCGACGGCGACCCCGAACGAATCGGTGGGCTCACTCGCCTTCACATACGCCTCGAACGTCCAGATGCCCGCGACGTGGCGGTAGACATGCACCGATCCGGTGTCGGCCGCAGCCTCGTCGACGGCAGGACCAACGCCGAAGCCTGAGCCGTCTTCGAACCGAGATCCCACGGCGACGGTGGAACCGTCCGCGCTCAGCGCGACGGCCCACCCGTGCTGGTCTTCCGAGCCGGGCGACCACGCCTTGAGGTAGCTCTCGAAGCTCCACTCAGCGCCGTCGAATCGATAGACGTACGCCGCCCCGCTCCCGCCCAACGACTCGTCCGATGCGGGGTCTACGCCCGACCCCGAGCCGGCTTCCCGCGGCGCTCCGACGGCGAGCACACGTCCGTCAGCGCTCAGCGCGAGCGAGTACCCGAAGCCGTCGAGCGCGCTGGTGTTGGAAGGCTTGATGTAGGTATCGAACGCCCAACTCCCCTCGCTCCGCCGGTAGACGTAGGCGGCTCCGCTCGACTCCGCAGCTTCGTCGCGCACCGGCCCGACCCCGAGTCCGGAGCCGTCTTCCTGCCGAGCACCCACTGCCAAGGTCGCTCCCGTCGCATCGAGGGCGACGGTGCATCCGAAGGCGTCGGCAAGGCTCGGGGTCACCGCCTTCACGTACGCTTCGAAAGCCCAGAGGCCAGCGGAGCGCCGGTACACGTAGACGGCGCCGCTCCCGAAGAGAGCTTCGTCTGCGGGCGGATCGATTCCTTCGCCTGCGCCGTCCTCGCCGTACGCTCCGATCGCGACTGCATCCCCGTCGCCGCTGATCGCGACGGTGGTTCCGAAGGAGTCATCCATCCCTGGATTGGAGGCCTTGAGGCGAGCCTGCTGCCGCCACACGCCCGAGGTGCGCGTGAAGACGTAGGCCGCGCCGCTGGCGTAGGCGCCCTCGTCCGAGACCGGGTTCACGCCGGGCATGCCGCCGCTCTCGGTGTACGCAGCCACCACGACCGTCGCACCATCGGCGCTCACCGCGAGCGAGTTGCCGAACTGATCGCCCATGCCGGTGTTGTCTGCTTTGAGCGTCGCCTCGAGCAGCCAGCTGTCGCCAGAGCGGCGGTACACATACGCAGCGCCACTCTCGCTGGCGGCTTCGTCCACAGGCGGGTCGATGCCAGTGCCAGAGCCATCCTCCGATGGCGCACCGACGACGAGCGTCATGCCATCGGCGCTCAGCGAGACCGACAGGCCACTGAGGTCCGACGCGTCCAACGACGGGCTGAGGCTGGTGTCGAACGTCGTGATCCGCGGCGTGGCTGATGCGGCGGCGTCGGTCCGACCGGCGTCCTCGAGCTCGCTGCCTCGAGTCGCCGGACTGAGATCGCTCGGCTCGATGGTCGGAATCGACGTGCACATGGACCCCATCGCCGGACAGGTCTCTGTAACGAGGCACCCGTCACCACAGCCGCGCGAAAGGAACATCGGCAGCCGGAGCGACTGGTGACGGAGAAAGCCCGTCCTGACCGCCCGCCTGACGACGCGGTCGGTGGACGAAGGTTCGGTGCAGGTTCGGAGCGCCTCGACCGCGACCTCGACACGACCCGAAGGATCGCCATCTGGAGGTGTGATCCCGAAGGAGAACGGGGGCTCCACGTCCTCTGGCACCGAGAAGAACTCACGTGTGCCTGCACCGTCGTCGTCGATCGCGGAGACCCGCACACCGATGCATCGATACTGCGTGCCCGCTTCGAGATCTGTATCGACGACAACCACGAGCTGGGTCGCTGGCCGCACACACGAGACTTGACCCAGCAGCCAGGGCACGAGGATGAGGACCGCCGCGCGACTCGACACGGTTCGAGGGTCGCGGTCACGTGCAGGAGAGGTCAAGTGCATGCCGCGCTACACATGGGCCGCGCTTTCAGCGAGCATGGTGGCTCCATGCCCTCGGTTCGCCGTCCCGAGCTGGTGATCCGTCGCGCGCCGCGCGACGCGGCGAGGCGCATGGCGGTGGCGACGAGCGCGCTCGCGTGCGCGGGCCTCGCCGCGGGCTGCTTGCCCGAGGAGACCGTGATCGCCGCGCCGATCGATGCGATCGTCACGAGCCAGCTCGTGATGCTCGATGGCGTCGCGGTCTCGGCGCGCGACGCCGTCCCGCTGCCCGACGGCAGCCTCCTGATCGACGGAACCGCAGGCGATCGCGAGGTCCTCGTGCTCGCGCCCGGCGACGGCCGATCGCCCGTCGCGATCGGCGATGGCGGCGAGGTCGGCGCGGTGCGCTCGGTCGCGACGACCGGCGCGGTGACGCTCGTCGTCGGTGAGTCGGGCGTGCTCGCGATCGAGAACGGCGCGCTCTTCCGCGTGCCGATCGAGCCGATGCTCGAGGCGATGGAGGTGCGCTCGCTCGCGCCGCTGCCGCGCGCCGACGCACCGGGTGAGCTCGACTTCTTGATCGCGACGGACACGGGACTCTTCGTCGTCGAAGACGAGGCCGCGACGCCCGTGCTCTCGAGCGGCGAGCCGCTCGTGGTCACTCACCTCGCGGCGCGGCCGAGCGTGAACGACGTCTCGTCGGCGTGGGCGGCAGACGACGAAGGCCTCGTGCGCATCACGCTCGCGGAAGACGCGGGCGATCCCCCGACGCTCTCTCGCTTGGCACGGCTCGGCGAGATCGAGGCGCTCGCGAGCGACGACGAGGGACGTCCGTGGTGGGTCGAAGACGGAGCGCTCTACTCGCTGACGCGCGATCAGCGGGTGATCCTCCGCGTGCTGCCCATGGCGGCGGGCCTCACGCCGTCGGGCATCACGTCGATCACGACCGAAGGCGAGCTCTGGATCCACGCGTCGGACGAGAGCGGCGATCGCGGCGCGCTCTTTCACTTCGACGGTCACGCGTTCCGCGCGGTGAGCGGTGCGATCGATGGCATGACCATCCGCTGCGCGACGGGCTCCGAGTGCCTCGGCTTCGACGGCACCGGCGAGATGGCGCGGATCGCGGTGCGACACGACGCGTCGATCGAGGGCGTGCTCGAGGGCGCGACGCTGCACGAGGCGGCGAGCGTGAGCGTGGTCACCGACGCGAGCGAGCGCGTCAGCGAAGTCCGCGCCGACGTGAGCGGCACGAACGTCTCGATCGACGGCGACACGATCACGATCGATCCCGTCGCGATCGGCTTCGGCCCGCGCACGCTCTCGGTCACGATCGCGTGGAGCGACGGAACGCTGCCGCGCACGGTGCGTCGCTCGTTCGTGATGGAAGCGCCCGCGACGTGGGTCGACGACATCCAGCCGCTCTACCAGGCGCAGTGCTCCGACTGTCACGGCGCGGCGGGACCCTCCGCGCGCAGGCTCGACGCGCGTGAGGGTTGGATGCGCGAGATCGATCGGATCCTCCCTGCGATCCAGGGCGGCGCGATGCCGCTCGGTCGCCCCCGACTTCCCGAGGCCTCCGTCGCGCTCGTGCGTACGTGGGCCGCGGCCGGCTTCCCCGAATAGCCACTCATCTTTCGCGCTCGTCACGACTCGAGCTCTCCGAACCGCGAACGAGGTCCCGCATGAACCGAGAACGACCAACGCCGAACAGACCGTGGAACGGAGCCGCGGTGCGCGTCGTGCTGGGCGCGTCGGCGATCACCGCCGTGTCGCTGCTCCCCTCGGCGGCCGTGTCTCCGCGTGGCCCCGTGATGGGCGTCCCCGTGATGGGCGCGTCGATCGCGCAGTGCGACGAGCCGAGCTGTCGCCCCGAGTCGCCGCGCCTCGATCGACCGAGCTATGCGCGCGCGCTCTCGCTCGATCTGCGCGGCACGATCCCGAGCCTCGAGGAGCTCACCGCGATCTCGAGCGCGACCGGTGATGGCGTGCCGGACGAGACGCTCGACGCGTGGCTCGCGAGCGACGACTTCGCGGGCCGCGCGGTGCGACATCACCGCGAGCTCCTCTGGAACAACCTCGCGAACGTGCGCTTCGTGCACTTTCTCCAGCGCGCCGGACAGTCCGCGGCGTCGCTCGGTGGCACGCGGCGCTGGTACCGCAGCGCGACCGCACGCGAGATCCGCCCCAACGACGCGCAGTGCGACGATCGCGAGGACACGCTCCTGCCTGACGGCCGCGCGCGCGTCGACGCGCTCGGCATGGACGGCTGGGTGATGGTGCATCCCTACTGGGAGGCCGACGCGAGCGTGGAGATCCCCGTGTGCGCGATGGACGCGCAGACGAACCGCATGTCGCCATCGGGCCGCGACTGCAGCACGCGCGAGGGCGCGAACGATCCGGGCTGCGGCTGCGGACCGAACCTCGTGTGGTGCGACACGCAGGCCGTGCAGGACGCGATCGTCGAGGGCTTCAACCGCGACGTGGAGCTGCGTCTCGCGGCCGCGCTCGAGGCCGACGAGCCGTACACGGAGGTGTTCACGAGCCGACGCGGCTTCGTGAACGGGCCGATCGTCCACTACCTCCGCCATCAGGCGCGTTGGTACAACTCCGTGCCGCTGCTCCCGATGCCCTACGAGCTCGAGCAGCTGCCTGATCTCGACTACACGGATCTCGACACGTGGGTCGAGCTCGAGCTGCCAGACATGCACGCGGGCGTGCTCACGAGCCCCGCGTACCTCCTGCGGTTCCAGACGAACCGCTCACGCGCGAGCCACTTCTACGACGCGTTCCTCTGCGCGCCGTTCACACCGCCGGCGGGCGGCCTGCCGGTGGCGAGCGAGGCCGAGCAGCGTGAGCTCGATCTCCAGCTCCGCGCGGGCTGCCGCTACTGCCACGCGATCCTCGAGCCCGCGGGCGCCCACTGGGGACGCTGGGGCATGCAGGCCGGCGGCTTCCTCCACGCGGAGCAGTACCCGCCCTTCTTGCAGGAGTGCGCAGACTGCGCGCGCGGCGAAGAGACGTGCAGCGACACGTGTCGTCTCAACTACGTGACGCGCGCGCTCTCGAGCCAGGAAGAGCCCTACATCGGCATGATGCGCGTGTACGAGTTCCTCCGGCCCGAGCACGCGAGCTACGTCGAGGCGGGACCGGCGGGCCTCATCCGCGATGGGCTCGCGGACGGACGCTTCACCGAGTGCACGGTGCGACGCACGACGGAGTGGCTGATCGGGAGGCCCATCGCCGACGGCGACGCGGGCGAGATCGCCGATCTCGAGACGGCGTTCGTGAGCTCGGGCCTGCGCATGACGCCGCTCGTCCGCGCGATCGTGACGAGCGATCTCTACCGGAGGGCGCGATGAGCCACCGAACCAAGCTGTTCGCCCTGGTCGCGACGATCTCGCTCGCGGCGGCGTGCGACGACCGTCGCGTGGTGCTCGACGATCTACCCTCGGACTACGGCGATCCGACGCACGTCGATCTGGGCACGGGCCCCGCGCGCGCGCGTCATCGCATGGACGTCGATCAGCTCGACGCGTCGCTCTTCGCGGCCACGGGCATGCGCTGGGAGGTCGGCACGACGAACCAGCTCACGCGCTTCCGCGCGACGCTCGGCGTGCCGAACTTCGCGACCTCGACGCACGAGGATCTCGAGCCGAGCCCGCTCTTCCTCAAGTTCGTCGACGACGCCGCGCGCTCGGTGTGCACGCGCCTGCTGGACGCCGAGACCGCGTCGATGCGGACGAGCAGCGTCTTCCTAGTGCACGCGGACATCGAGGATCGCCTGCCCGCCGATCAGGACGCGATCGACGACAACCTCGCGATGCTGCTCGCGCGCTTCCATTCACGGGTGGTCGAGCCCGGCAGCGAAGAGCTCGACCCGTGGCGCTCGCTCTGGTCCGCCTCGCTCGCGCTGACCGCCGACGCCATGGGCGCGACCGACGGCGAGCAGGCGTGGCGCACCGTCTGCGTCGCGCTCATCGATCACCCCGACTTCTATTTGTACTGAGGAGACCGGATGACCACGAAACGTCGACGTTTCCTCCAGCAGGCCGGCATCGCGGGCGCGGGCGCCGTGGGCCTCTCCGCGCTCGGCGCGAGCTCGCACACGATGATGCAGCTCGCGCGCGCGGCGGGTGAGGCCGATCACCACTTCGTCTTCGCGTACTTCTCGGGCGGCTGGGACATCCTGCTCTCGCTCGATCCGCGCGACCCCGAGATCTTCACGGACGAAGACGAGATCATCCAGAACCACCGCATCCAGCTCGGCTACTCGACGCTCGGCCGCACCGACATCACGCGCACGAGCATCGGCGGTGCAGACGCGATCCTCGGCCCGTACGTGGGCGCGCTCGCCGAGCACGCCGACAAGCTCGCGATCATCCGCGGCATGAGCATGGAGACGCTCACGCACGAGGTGGGTCGCCGTCGCTTCATCACGGGCAAGCCGCCCGCAGGCCTGCTCGCGCGCGGCAGCTCGAACGCGACGTGGCTCGCCGCCGAGCTCGGCGGGATGAACCACATCCCGAACCTCGCGGTGCGCGTCGAGTCGTACAACGTCGATCAGGCCGCGTACGCGTCGGCGCTCACGGTGCAGAGCTCGGAAGACCTCGTGCAGATCTTGAGGGCGCAGGATCCGCGGCTCGATCCCGCGCAGGCCGATCTCCTCGACGACTTCCTCGCGACCGAGGCGCGCTGCGGTCGCGTGCGTCACTCACCCGCGCTGCGGAGCGCGCGGGAGTCGTGGGAGCGCATGCAGGGCATGCTCGGTCAGGACCTGTCGAAGCTCTTCGACTACACGACCGCGCTCAGCACGCTCTACGCGGGCACGACGCCTGAAGAGACCGCCCGACGCGACGCGATGAGCGCGCTCCGCACGCACTTCTTCGACGCCGAGAACCCGGTGAACCTCGACCGCACGAGCTCGATGACGCAGGCCGCGATCGCGGCGACCGCGCTCACGAGGAACATCTCGCGCGTCGTGTCGATCGAGGCCGCACGTGGTCTCGACACGCACTTCACGGACTGGCGCACCGACCACGGCAATCGCCAGATGCAGGGCTGGGACGCGATCGCGCGCCTCGTCGGCTACCTCGATGCCACGCCGTACACGAGCGGCGACGGCACGTGGCTCGATCACACGACGATCCTCTGCTTCAGCGAGTTCATGCGCACGCCGATGCTCAACGAGCGCGGCGGCCGCGATCACTGGCTCACCAACGCGTGCATGCTCGTCGGCGGCGGTATCCAGCCCGGCATCGTCGGCGCGTCGAGCGACTTCGGCATGTCGCCGACGCCCACGAACCTCGAGTCCGGCGCGCGCGACGACGAAGGCGGCCAGGTGATCCTCCCCGATCACGTGCTGCGCACGCTGCTCACGCAGGCGGGCATCGAGGACGACGTGGCCGATCTGCGCGTGCCGCCGATCGCGCGCCTCCTGGGCTGATCGCGATCCACGCGGTGGCTCCCTTTCCGGCGACGGTCGGATTGGGCACCATCGAACGATGACTTCGATCGGCGGGACTTCGCTTCGTCACCGCGCGAGCGTCGCCTTCGCGCTCACCGCGCTCTCGGGCTGTGGCCTCGTGCTCGACGCAGCCCCGCCGAGCCGCGACGCAGGACACGACGCGAGGGGCTCGGGCATCGACGCGTCGCGCGACGAAGACGCGCCGACGTTCTTGCCCGACGTCGCGTTCCCCGACGTGTTCCTGCCCGACGCACCCGGCGCTGACGCGGTGCTGCCCGACGTGTTCGTGCCCGACGTCTTCGTGCCGCCCGACGTCGACGATCGCGACGCGCCGCCGAGCTGCGACGGCTGCGAGCCCACCGGTCCGTGCGACACCGCCACGTGTGATCCGTTCGGCGACTGCATCCACCAGCCCGAGGTGGCGGGGACGCTGTGTCGCGCCGGCTTCGGCGAGTGCGACGCCGAGGAGCGCTGCGACGGCGTCTCGAGCGAGTGCCCCGACGATCGCGTGCTGCCGGTCGATCAGGTCTGCCGCGCCTCGCGCGGCGAGTGCGATCCGCCCGAGCGCTGCGACGGCTCGAACGGCAGCTGTCCGAGTGATCTCACCGGCTTCGACTTCCGCGGAGCCTGCGTCGGAGGTGGCTTGTGCGTGGGTGACCGCTGCATGTCCCCGCTCGCGTGCACGCCTGATGTGCCTTGTCAGCTGGCCTGCGCCCCAGGCACGACGAGGTGTCGTGGGACCACCGTCGTGTGCGAGGTCCCGGGTGGCGCGGTGCCGCTCCCGGTCGGCACGGTGTGTCGACCTTCGCTCGGCGCCTGCGATCCGGAAGAGCTGTGCAACGGCGAGCGCTCGTGTCCCATCGACGTGCGCGCGCTCGGAGACGTGTGTCGACCCGCGCGCGGCGAGTGTGACGCGGAGGAGGTGTGTAGCGCCGCGCTCCCGACGTGCCCCGCGGACCAGCTCGCAGACCGAGAGACCGCGTGTGGCGGAATGGGCTGTCGACGCTGCTCGGGCACGTCACCCGACTGCACTGGTGTCGTGAGCGTCGATGCGTTCTGTCCTTCGGGCTCGTGCACCATCGAGGGTGACTGTGTGGGTGGGACTCCCATCTGCCACGACGACGACAATCCCTGTCTCGTGGGCTCGTTCACCACCGGCGCGTGCTCCGCGAGTGACACGCTCGCCGATGGCGAGCTGTGTCGTGTCGGAGATGGTCAGTGTGTCGCCGACTCGTTCTGCGACGCGTCGTTCCGCTGCCCCGCCAACGTCATCATGGTCGGCCACGCGTGCGTCGGCTGGTGCCCCGGCGGCGCGAGGGTGAGCGGCACGTGCACGCCCGACGGCTTCTGCTCCGCAGCATGCCGTATGCCCTGAGACACGTGCTCTCGGGTCAGACGCAGGGGCCGGCGTAGCAGACCTCGCCGCTGCCGAGGTCGTCGCAGCACTGCATACAGCCGCCGACGCACGTGCCCGTCGCGTTGCACTCGGGGGAGTCCGCGCCGCAGCGTCGTCCGCCGCCCGCGCCGCTCGTGCAGAGTGTCCCCGCAGGCGCGAACACGTCCGTGGGGCACGCGCCGCTCGTGCCGGTGCAGCGCTCGGCGCTGTTGCACTGGCCCACCGCTGCACGACAGATCGTCGTCGAGGGCGAGAACGCGTCGGCAGGACAGCCGGCCATGCTGCCATTGCAGGTCTCGGCGACGTCACACGCGCCCATCATCGCGCGACACGTCGTGCTCGCGCCGAGGAACGCATTCGTCGGACAATTGGCGCCGGTGCCGTTGCACGACTCGGCCACGTCGCACATGCCCGCTGCGGCGCGGCACACGCCGCTCGACGCGAACGCATCAGGAGGGCAGTCCGTGTTCGTGCCATTGCAGGTCTCGGCCACGTCGCACATGCCCATGACGGCGCGGCACGTAGATCCAGCGCTCCTCACGGCGTTGGCGGGACAGACGGCGCTCACGCCATCGCACTGGTCGGCGACGTCGCAGCCCCCCGTCGCCGCGCGGCACGTCGTCGTCGTGGGTGCCAATCGGTCGGTGGGACAGAGGAGGTTCGTGCCGTCGCACTGCTCGGCGAGATCGCAGCCGCCCGCGGAGGGACGACACACGCGTGAGGTGGGCGCGCGGGCGTCCACAGGGCAGGCCGCGCCCGAGCCATCACACGACTCGGCAGCATCACAAGGCCCCATCGCAGGACGGCACTCTCCGCCCATGACGAACGCGTTCGACGGACACGCGAAGCTCACTCCGTCGCACACCTCTGCCACGTCGCAGACGCCGGCCGAGACACGGCACGACGTGGTCACCGGTGAGGGCAAGTCAGCGGGGCAGTCCGCGTCGAGCCCATTGCAGAACTCGGGCGCGTCACACCCCATGCTGCTCGGGCGACACATGGTTCCGGCGGGCTGACCGACGCACACGCCGGTTCGAACGGGGGTGTCGGGACCGAACGCGTCCGGAGGTGAGGCCGGCGCGTCGAACGTCGGGGCGTCCAGCGCCGCGTCGTCGCTCGCAGCCGCGTCGTCGCTGGCGCTCGCGTCGTCACGCGGGCCTGCATCGTTCGGTGTGCCTGCGTCGTCGTTGGTGGGGCGCACGATGCAGCCCACCTCGGGCACGCAGATCTCGTCGCTCGTGCACATCTCGTGGCGCGGCAGCTCGAGACAAGCACCCTCGATGCAACGGCCCTCGCCACACGCGGCCTCCGCGGTGCAGTCCGAGTCCTCGCGGCACTCGACCTCGGGACAGCCCGTCTGGCCGAGGCGCGTGCAGTCGGGCGGAACGCACATGCCGGCGACGCACTCGGTGTCGTCGCCGACCTCGCACGTGACGTCGCGACAGCTGCGCGTGATCACCACGGTGAGGAGGTACGAGCGATCGAACGACATCTCGATGCGTCGACGCGCGACCTCCGCGCCGCGTCGCGCGAGGACGACCTCGACGGTGCGGTGTCCGGGCATCACGTCGTGCGCCTCGAGCACGCGCCGCGGCCGATCGTAGCGATGCGTCAGCGCCGCGGCCGTCTCTTCCGGCTCACCGTCGTCGAGCGTCACCGTGACGAGGTCGAACTCCAGACCCGGCACGAAGTCCGTCTGGAGATCGACGGCGAGCTCGTGGCTCTCGGGCGCACAACCCGAGGCGAGACCGACGCAGATCAACGCAGCGAGGGAAGCGAGGGCCAGGGCGAGACGACGAGCCGAGGCGAACGACATGGCTCGATGGTCCGTCGCAGCCCCGTGAGGGTCAACCGCGACGCACGCGACCTCTTCACATGAGGACGCCGTTGTCGTCGGCCTTCTCGAGCGGCGGGTGGTCGTGATCGCCCACGCGAGAGCGCGCGTTGGCCTCCATGGTGCGTGAGAGCGCCATGAGCGGCAGCGCGTTCCAGAACATGTCGAACGGATCCTCGAGCACACGACCGAGCTCGTTCACGAAGAGGAAGGAGCCAGCCACGAGCATGTTGAGCGGCACCACCCAGAGATCGAGGTCGTCGTGCAGCGTGAGCGGGAAGACGCAGCCGAACGAGAGCGTGAGGTACTGCGCGATGAGCCCGTACGCGGGCGGCATCGGCGTGCGCTTGATGCGCTCGGAGCCGCCCTGGCACTCGAGCAGCTCCGCGATCGTGCGATCCATCGACGTCATCGCGAGCTCGGCGAGGCGTCCCTCGCGCACCTCCCGCGCGAGCGTGCGGTGGATGCGATCGACGACGGCATGCGCGAGGTTCGTCTCCTTCGCGAGCGCCGCGCGCGCGTCCGCGTCGAAGAGACCGTTCGTGTCGAGGAGGCGCTTCACGTCCGCGTCCTCGAGGCTCTTCTGATCACGCAGGTTGGTGCGGAGGACGTGGATGTAGAGCGACACGAGCAGCACGAGCTCGCGCTGCGCCGCGCTCGACTTCTCTCCGTCCCAAGGCAGGTAGGACGCGACCTGCGTCGAGAGCATGCGCGTGGCGTTGACGAGACCGCCCCACAGGCGCCGCGCGTCCCACCAGCGCGCATACGCGGTGTTGGTGCGGAAGCCGACGAAGATCGCGAGGCCCGAGCCGAGGATGGCGAGCGGCGTGGGGCTGATCTCGAAGAGCGTGCGGATCGCCTCGACGTGACGGATCCCGACGAACGCGAGCGCGACCACCCCGAAGAACAGCAGCGGCCCCTGCTGCCAGCGCAGCAGCGTGAGCGGGTTGCGACGACGACCGACGATCACGTTGCGATCACTTCAGCGGACGCTGTACGTGCTCTTTGCCGTCGAAGCGGAGGAGCGTCGGCTTGCCCTCGATCTTCGTGTGGATCTCCACCGGACGACGCCAGATGCGCACGAGCGACTTCATCACCTCGCGCGCCCAGTCGACGCGGAGGTCGACGCCCTGGTGCTCGTGACGGAGGAGCAGCTCACCGCGGTTGCCGCTGTTGGCGTCTTCCACGTAGATGAACGGCTGGCCCGCGTTCGTGATCTGGAAGAGGAGCTTCTCCTTCACTTCCTTGAACTTGCGGGTCTCGATCTCGAAGCGGTCGTTGCGGGCGTTGTAGCCGAACGAATAGAGCTTCTGCTCGGCGACGAATTCGGGCGTGAGGAACTCGTCGATGAACGTGACGTCGTTGTAGAGCTTGCGGACCTCGAAGATCTTCTTGCGCCCGAGGCCCGTGCGACGGTTCCACGTGCGGCGCTGCTCGAGGTCGTCGCAGTCCTCCCACTCCTTGCCGAACTGACCACGATCCCAGCGCTCTTCGACGTACCGATAGAGCTCGACGCCGAGCTTGTAGGGATTGAGGCGCCCATTGCCCGTCTCCATGACTCCCGCGTTGCGCTCGGCGTACTCGATAATCTCGCCGTCGTCGCAGATCTTCTCGGTCATCAACCGTGAGTGCCAATACGAGTTGTGGTTCACGAGGCCGGCCGCGGCATAGCGATGCGTCTCTTCGACCGTGATGTCGTGGACTTCGCCGCGTCCGTGCTCGATCGCCACGACCTCGTCCTCCCAGCTCTCCCGTTTCCACTGTGCGTGTGACGCGATGTAGCGCTCGAGCGAGCGTGTCTTGCGCTCGAGCCCGAAGCCGACCCTGCGGGCGAACTGCTCGGCGGAACGACCGGCCGCATGAACGTGCCAGATGCCCTTGGGGCCGATGCGTCGGCGCGTGAGCACTCCGTAGTTGAGCAAGAGCAGCTGGACCTCGCGACCCATGCGCTCACTCGCTGTCGAGAGAATCACGCCTTGAGCGCCAGCGTGGCCGTCACAGTCGAAGAGCGCTCGGAGGAACGCGCGCACCACGGGCTCGGGCGAGCGCAGGACGACTTCGGGCACGTGCTTCTGCCGAGCGCTCGGCCCGTGTGTGAGACCCAATGTCTCGACCAGGTAGTCCGAGACGGTCTCCGAGCTCGCCACGACACGGTCGCGCTGGCCATCGCGTCGCGTGCTGGGTGTCAGACCGAAGAGCGTGCTGACCAGCTCCGTGAACCGCGCAGCCTGCGGCGCGTCCCCTGTCGTGAGACCGAAGGAACGCTTCACGCGCGAGATGTGTCCGTCGCCGACCAGGTAACCCAGCAGCGCGCCGAGGTCTTCGTCGACGACGCTGGGCAGCCGGACGGAGGAACGACTCGCAGGCAGCACGTCGCGCGCGTTCTCGGGGACGTCGTACGCGAGGAGCGCCTGCCGGATCTCGGCGTCCTTCCGCGTGTGTCGACCCGCGCGGTGTCGAAAAACGGTCCAGACGGAGGTGCCGGCCTCGTTCGCGACGTCATCCAGCGTGATGCGGGTGCGCTCGGGATGGCTCACGCGGACGGGAACCGTAGGCCAGAGATCGCAGCCGCCGCTCACGCGGACGTCGTCGCCCACGGTCAGCTCGTCGAGCCTCACCCAGCTGCCGTTCGCGCGGAGCACGCGGTGGTTGTTCGAACCCGTGAGTGAGAGTCCGCGGCGCGTGCGCAGCGTGACGGTCGCGTGATCTGCGATCACGTGCTGATCGAGCACGCGACGGCGTGACTCGCCGTCCGAGACGTGGGCCACGCGGCCGGCGGTGATCTCACGCATCGGCACCAGGCCTTCGGCCGTGAACACGAGCGTCGCGGGGTCCACACAGGCCCAGCCCTCGTTCATGATCTTCGTCTGCATCTGAGGCCAGAAGTAGTAGGCCTCGGCGCGGATCGCCCAGAGCACGTCTCTCTCCCAGCGCTCGAGCGGCGCGTGGTCGAGGAGGAAGCCGAGCACGTCGCGGTCGGCGCTCGCGGGGAAGCGCGCGGCCTTCGCCTTCTCCTCTTCGGCCTTCTTCTTCTGCGCGTCGACGAACTCCTTCGGGTTGAGGAAGTCCTCCATGTACTCGCGCTCGACCTTGATGCGGCCGATGTCTTCTTCTTCGACGTCGTCGAGGAAGCCGACCTCTTTCTTCGTGTCCTTCGGCTTCTGCGGCAGGAACGGCTTGCCCGGATCGATCAGGTTCTCGAGCGAGAGGCAGTTGTCGACGAACTCTTCGATCTTCTCGATGCCCACGCGATCGGCCCAGCGGCGGATCGTGGTGCCGTGGTTGGCCATCGAGTCGATCCACTTGCGCAGCGGCTCGCCGCTCTCGGCGTCTTTGCCCTGATCGGTCGCGCGGAAGTAGAAGTTGTTCTTGAAGAAGTCGACGTGCGCGAACACGTGCGCCATCACGAGCTTCTGATCGACGAGCGAGTTCCCCTCGAGCAGGTACGCGACCGACGGGGTGTTGTTGATCACCATCTCGTAGATCTTCGAGAGGCCGTACTCGTAGCTCTTGCTGAGCTGCTCGTACTCCATGCCGAAGCGCCAGTGCGGATAGCGAACCGGGAAGCCGCCGTACGCCGCGAGCTCGTTCATCTGGTCGTAGGAGACGACCTCGAAGAGCGTCGGGAAGAAGTCGAGGCCGTAGCCCTTGGCGTGGGCCTCGACCTCCTTCGTGATGTCGCGCAGGTAGCTCGGGAGCTCGTTCGACAACGAATGACGCGCCATGCGTCGATCATCGCACGAGCACGGTGGGCCCGAAACGAGAACGTCGGCTAGTACTGCTGCCCGGAACTTCGTTCCGGGTTCGTCTAGTACGTCGTTCCGGCTGTTCGGTCCGGGCGGAACGGCGAACCCGGATCGAACATCCGAACCGACGTACTAGGGAAAGGCGACGTCACATGCGACTGGGTGAGGGAGCAGGTCGGGCGCCATGCCGTTGCTGCAGCCGAGCTGCCCGGACTCGTGCGCGCCCCAGCAGAACACCGTGCCCATGTCGGAGCGCGCGCACCCGGTGCCAGCGGCGCGCGCGACCTCGACCATGCCGATCAGCGCCACGCCCGCGTGGGTGATCGGCTCATCGAGCGTTCCGATGTCCTCCGAGGGATCGCTGCCGCCCGACGATCCGCTGCCGTTGGTGCCCCAACACACGATCTGTCCTTCGGTGCTGATCACGCAGTTGCCCTCCCCATAGCCGTGCGAGAGGAACGTGTACGACCGCACGCGTCGGTCGGGGATGCGCTGCGGTGTGCCCGAGCAGTTCGAGGACAGCGCCCCCATGCACGGGATGGGCGACGGACCGAGCTCACCGTGATCGCCGCCGCCCCAACACCACGGGGCACCGTCGATGAGCACGCACGCGTGCAGCACGCCCGAGCCGATCGCGGTCGCGCCCGCCGTGGGGGTGACGGAGGCGTTGCGGGTCACGGGCTCTCCGAACGACGTCGTCTCGCCGGTCACGCCGCTCTCGTTGGTGCCGCGGCACTCGACGCCCGTCGCGAAGAGCGCGCAGGTGTAGTAGCCGCCGAGCGCGAGATCGATCGCACCCTCCCAGGCAGGCGCAGCGAGCGGCGCAGCGCCCTCGATCATCGTGGTGTCGGAGCCGAGGCGGTCGTCGAGGATCGTCGTGCCCTCCATCGTCGCGTTGTGTCCCCAGCAGCGATACGAAGAGCCGATGCGCGCGCACGTGTGATAGCGGCCGCCGATGATGTGATCGACGCCGGTGAGGCCCGCGACCTCGACGGCGATGTGGCCACCGCGACTCGGGCCGCCGAGCCCTCCATCACCGACGGAACCCCACGTGTAGACACGACCTCCGCGCGTCAGCGCCGCGGTGTGGTTCTCTCCACAAGCGAGCTCGATCACGTCGCCGAGATCTCCCGTCGCCTGCTGGACGGCGCGCGGCGTCGGTGAGCAGTCAGCCCCATCGGGACACGTGATGTGCGTCGACGGATTGAAGTCGTCCGGGCCATCGCCCAGTTGACCCGCGTTGTTGCGGCCCCAGCAGTACACGACACCGCCGTCTGTCGCGCACACGTGCGCCGAGCCCGTGCACACCGTGCGGAGCGTGGTGGCCGGAAGTGGACCCGCGTCCGGTCGCCCGCCCGCGTCGGGTGTGCCGGCGTCGGGTGTGCCGCCGTCGGGTGTGCCGGCGTCGGCGATCTCTCCGTCCGCCACACACGCGCCGGACGTGGGCTCGCAGACCGAACCGGAGAGGCACTCGACGCTCGTCTCGCACGCCGTCGAGCAGACCTCGTCCGCGCAGACGAGGCCGGACTCGCAGCCGCCCGCGCAGGTGTCGACCGAGGGGATCGTGCAGACGCCGAGGCCGGGCTCGCCCACGCACACCGCGCCGCGACCCGAGCACTCCGAGGCCCGCGCGCACTCCGCGCGACAGCGACCGAAGCGACACGAGAGCTCGCCGCACTCGTCGTCGTTCGTGCAGCGGCGCCCGATCGACACGCGGCTCTCGCACGCGAGCGAGGTGATCACCACGAGCGCGAGCCCGAGCACCGAGAAGAACGTCCTTCGCACCCGGCGAGCCTAATCCGTCCGCACGGAGATGGCCTCGAAGTGCTGGAGGTCGTCGGGCGGCGTGCGGAAGTGGCCCGACTGGTTCGAGCCCCAGCAATAGAGCGCGTTGCTGTTCGTGAGCGCGCACGCCGTGGCCCCGCCGACGCGGACGAGGCGCACGTCCTCGAGGATGCCGGCACTCTCGATCGCGATCGGTGCGCTCGGCTCGTAGCGACGATCGGGCGAGCCCGCGGTGCCTTCTTCCGACGAGCCCCAGCAGTAGACGCGTCCGCCGCTCACGCCACACGCGGTGGTCGCCTGCGCGCCCACTGCGATCGAGTCGAACGAGAGCACGCCGAAGACCGGCGCTGCGCTCGGATCGCAGTACATCTCCCCCGCGGGATCGGCACACGTCGCGCGCGTGGCGGCGACGTCGACGTCGGTGCGACCGAGCGATCCTTCGCCCGCCTGTCCCCAGCAGTACGGTCGATCGCCCACGAGCGCGCAGCCGAACTGCGGTCCCATCACGACCTGGCTTGCAGCGCCCGGCACGGTCCACGAGAGCAGCGGCCGCGTGATCGCGGTGTCGAACGGCTCCGGAGAGCCCATCGCTCCCACCTCGTTCAGCCCCGCACACCAGACGAAGCCGAGATCGTCGGCGAAGCACGTGCCGAGATCGGTCATGCCCATCGCCGTCACCGGCCCGAACGCCGTCGCGGCGACCGCGCCTGGCATGAACGGATCGAGGCTCCCCAATTGGCCGTAGGTTCCGTCGAAGCGCGCGCCCCAGCAGTACGGTGTCGTGCCGATCCACGCGCAGCCGTGTCGCGACGCGAGGGCGGCGCCGGTCACAC
>CAZCVE010000067.1:1961-47637 GCA_964502175.1 uncultured Sandaracinaceae bacterium | reverse complement strand
AGCGGCGTGCCATCGGGGGCGGTGCCTTCCGCGTAGGTGCCGGGCTCCGGCGCCGTGAGCACCCGCGTGAGGAGGCTGAACGACGTGCCGACCGCGCCGGTCCACGCGCCCATGCCGTCCTCGTTGGTCCAGAACGGATCCGTGTCGGTGACGCCGAAGATGTCGCCGAAGATGGGCCGATAGAGCGCGTAGATCTGGTTCGCGCGCTGGAACTTCTCGAAGTAGCGATCGCGCGTGCGGGTGAACGCCGAGTCGGGGTTGAAGCCGAGGCGCTGACGTCGGAAGTTGTTGAAGACGTAGTAGTTCCAGTAGTTGTCCGACACCGACTGCATCGTCTCGTAGGCGTCCGCGCCTGCGTCGTAGCGAAGACAGTCCGGGTTGAGGTCGGCCTGCTCGTCGGAGCAGAACATGTACGGCACCACCGGTCGATCCTGCTGGTCGCGGAGGTTGTCGGGCAGGCCCTGCGAGGCGAGGAACGCATCCGGACGGAGGCTGGTGTAGGGCACGTTCACGCGCTGCTGGATGCGGCTGACGTCTCCGCCTCCGACGACCTCGGGCCACTCTGTGTACACGTACGCGCTCGGCGCGCCGCCCGTGAAGCTCTCGAGCCGCAGGGGGATGGGCCAGCCGAGGAGCTGGATCTCGGTCCAGTTCGCGACGTCCTGTGGGTTCTCGGCGTCCGCGAACACCTCGACCAGATCGCCGTAGCCCATCTTGATGGCGGCGTAGTCGTAGTGACCCAGGCCCTGCGCATCGTTGACCACGAAGTTCACGCCGTAGTCCATCACGGTGGAGTACTGGGTCTCGTAGATGCGGCCGTCGATCTCGGCCTGTGTGACGGGGTCCCACGCGCGCGGACGCATGGTTCCGTCCGCGGAGCGGAGGTCCCAGAACTCGGGGCGATAGTTCAGCGCGTCGTAGCTGCCCGAGAAATTGTGACGGAGACCGACCGAGTGGCCGACCTCGTGGGCGGTCAGGCCGTGGAAGATCGGGTGGCGGACCACCTGACGCACACGCTCCCAGTCGATGCGACCATCGTCGCCGCGGAGCTGGTACTCCCGGCCGTAGAACTCGATGACGCCGTCGCCTTCCGCCTCGCGACGGAGGGCGCGCGTGAGGCCGAGGAGGCTCTCGTCCGCGAAGCCCGCGTCGAGGATGCAGTTGTCGGCGTTCATCTGGTCGCGCAACCGCTGGAGGTAGCGCTGACGGTTCACGCCGTTGCCGTCGATGAGCGAGATCTCGCGCATCATGTCCGGGCTGATGTCCGTGTAGACGCGCGGATCCACGCCCTGGGCGTACAGGAGCTCCGGGGTCATCTCCGCCATCTGGTGCTCGATCTCGGTCCCGCGCAGCATCTGGAAGCGACCGAAGCCGGACGTGCCGTTGCCGAACGCGCCGCTGTCCCACAGGCGGTCGCGCTGCTCTCGAACGGCTGCCACGCCCGCCGCGATGGTCGTGGGGCGCGCGACCGGACGGTCTGCGCGCGCGTAGGAGAAGTCCATCGCTGCGTTCACGCGATCGAGGTCGAAGCCATCGAGCGCGATCGCATGCATGTCTGCCTCGCGACCGGACGACGGCACCGCGCTCTGGGCGTCCATGCGGTCGATCCACTCCTGCACGGTCGCACCGTCGGAGATCTGTGCGATGGTGACGTCGCCGTCGAGGAGGCGGACGATGTCGCGCGCGAAGCTCTGGATCGTCTCGACCGCAGCGCCGTACACGAAGGCGTTGGCCATCACGATCTCGCCCGTCAGCGGATCCGCGGACGACGGGCCGTAGCCGAGCGGGCTCGCGAGGTTCGGCTCGCTCACCCAGCCGATGATCGAGTAGCGGAGGTCGCCGGGCTGAACGGTGAGGCCCACGGCACCGCAGGCATCGGCGTCCTCCTCGGCGACGGGGCTGTGGCAGACGGCGTACAGTCCTTCCGAGTCCGCCGCATCACGCTCGGCCGCGCACGCGCCAGCGTCGCCGCCGTTGGCGAGACACTCGTTCTCGCGGAGCGAGTCGACGGTGTCGCCGAACGCCGCCGCCCAGTCATTGCCGAAGTCGACTGCGTCGATGAAGAGATCATCGGGCAAGTTCGGCGTGTAGTAGACGACCGGCCGCGTCGTGCGATCGCGGTACGGGATCGTGCACGCACCTTCCCACTGGTTCGTCTCGGTCGTGCGGCGCTCGGCGTAGGCCAGCGCCATGTCGCAGACCGAGCCGCGACCATCCGCACACTGTTCGTTCGTGGTGCAGCGCATCATCGTGCCGTCTGCGTTGCGGCGATGGCTCTGCTGCCAGAGGTTGTGGCGGTTCGCGAAGCGGATGCGCGAGCCCTCGACCACGCCGTAGTTGGGGTCGTAGCCCGCGCGCTCGGTCACGAAGTAGCCGAAGCGCTCCATGCGGTCGCCCGTGTACTCCATCGGCTGGTAGTCGCGGTCGAGCGTGTCGGCGCGAAGGAACGAGTTGCGCAGGCCGACCTCGGCCGCCGCGCAGTCGAGGTGCGCGTTCGTGATGAGGTAGCAGGACGGGATCCAGCCGAAGCCATCGATGTATGCCGACGTCGGTTCGACGAACATGCGGTTGACGACGTCGATGTAGTTGACGTCACCCGCTTCCGAGCGCTCGAACCGCGGCGCGTTCGGATCGCTCGGGTTCGTGGGCGAGTACTGCACCGGCGACATCTGGATGCCGTCGAGGATGCGCGAGATCGCGAAGACGTCGGTCGCGTTGGCCAGGTTCGTCGACCAGTCGACGCGCATGAACCGGCGCTCGTACCAGGGTCGATCGGTGGCGTTCTCGCTGACGACGTTCAGCTCTTCGCCCGTGACCGGGTTGAACTGCCGGCGGACGTCGAAGTGGCTCTGGATGCGGTAGGCCGCGACCACGGACCCTTGCTGGCCGACCTCGCCGCCGATGCCGTCAGGCTCGGCGCCGTCGATCCACTCGTAGGTGCGACGCGCGAGCAGGAACGTCTCTTGGATCTCCCAGCGCACACGCTCGAGTCGGCCCTGCTCGCCCACGAACGTGAAGCCAGCGCTGTAGGGCGTGTCGATGACCGTTTGCTGGAAGTACCACTCGCCCGCGAAGAGCGACTTCTCGAGCGCTCCGGGCTGGACCTGGTTGATCGGCTGGCGGGGGTCACCGCAGCCGGGTGATGCAATCACGGCCATCAAGGCCGTGAGCAAGAGCATCGAGCGAATCGTGCGCAACATCCTCGGTCTCCTCTGAAGCGACAGAAGCGGGCGGTGGGCCCCCGCGGGGGCGAGACGTAGCCTGTCCTGGACTACTGGCCAGCTGGCGCGCCTTCCGCAAGAAGCGTGCTCGCCGATCGCCCTGTCCTGATCCTTGAAATGAAAGGATCTTCGCGTCGTACCGGCCAGTGCTCACGGGGAGCGTTCGGCGATTGACGATCGAACCGCTGACGGTCGCCATCGTCGCGTCCGCGCCCGCGGGCACCCGCTCGGGGTGGTCAGTCCGGCAGGCCTGCGAACGACAGCGAGCGGCCCGCGAGGACCAGCACGCCCGAGATCGTGCCCACGTGCGCGCTGCGGTGCGCGGTGTAGTCCGCGCCAGCGGCGGTGAGGCACTGCGTCGATCGCACGGTGCCGTCTGGATCGAGCGCGCGTGAGGTGAGCGCCGTCGAGTCCTGCCACGTGATGCGGAAGACACCGGCGGCGCCCGAGGTCGCGCTCATGCGTCCGCTGACCGCCTCGCCGAGGTCCACTGGCGGACCGAGCGGATCGAGCGTCGTCCCGTCGAGCGCGACGTACGAGGCGCGCGTGGGCGTGCCGTGGACGTACGCGAGCACCACCACGCCGTCGCTGCGCTCCGTGATCGCCACGGCGGCGCACGTGCCCTCGACGGTGATCGGCCGCGGCGACCCGGCGCTGCCCGCCGCGCTGATCGCCACCACCTCGCATGCGTTGGTCGTGTCGTCGCCGAGCGCGATCAGCGCGCCGCCGCTCGCGCGAGAGGCCAGCGCTGCGGGGCGCTGCGCCGTGTCGCGGTAGACGACGCTCGCCGAGCCCGTGCGGGAGACACGCCGCGCCACGAGCGGATCGCCCAGGCCCTGCTCGTCGTGGAGGACGAGCGCGTCGCTGCCCATCGCGCAGCCGATCCCTCGCTCGCGCAGGGATCCCATGAGGAGGTTGGGGGTCGAGGTGTCCACCATGCCGCCTGGGATCACGTAGCGATCGACGCGCGAGCTGCTGGCGCGCCAGACGGCGACGATCTGATCGTCGGTGCCCGGCGTGGTCACCGACACGATCCCCCACGCGCCCGTACCGCCCGTGCTGAGCGGTGTCCGGCCGACGGGCATCGAGCCGTCGACCTCGAACGACTGCCACGCGATGCCGCTGCCGATGTCGGCCAGCGCCGCGAATTCGCCCGACGCGTGGAGCGCCGCGAGCGAGTAGGACACGGGGCTCATCGCGGCCATGACGCCCACCATCGGCGTCGGCGTGCACGGCGGCGGAGGACCCGCGTCGCCGCGAGGTCCGCTGTCTGGCGATGGTCGACCACCGGTATCGATCGACGCGTCAGGGGCCGGTGCCCCGGCGTCGATCGACGGAGCGCCCGCGTCCGCGAGCTCGGTCATGGGCGTGACCGGCTCGAGGTCCGTCGCGGCGATCGTCGGCGGCACTTCGCAGTCGGGCCCGGTGGCGGGACACGAGAGCGACGGCACGCAGCCTTCGCCGCAGCTCGCGGGCAAGAACAGCGGCAGGCGGAGCGAGGTCGCCTCGATGAAGCCCGTGCGCGCGGCGCGCCGCACGATGCGCTGATCGGCGCGCGGGTCCTCGCAGGTGGGCAGCGCCTCGACCGCGATCTCCACGCGTGCGCGCGCGTCGCCGTCGGGCGGCGTGACGCCGAACGAGAAGGGCGGCTCCGCGGCGATCGGCACTGCCAAGAATTGTCGCGACGCGTTCGGGTCGACGCCGTCGGCGGTGATGCGCGAGACGACGAGGCCGAAGCACGAGTACGCCGTTCGCGGCAGATCGGTCTCGACGACGACGATGATCTGCGTGCGTCCTCGCGTGCAGCCTGCGGCTGCGATCGCCGTCGCGATCGCGAGGGCCGCCACGCGGAGGGTGGCGCGCATCAGAACGAGGTGAGCAGCGGCACGATCACCGTGTTGCTCGTGCCGCCGTACGGCGGGTCCACGTTCACGCAGTGATCACCCGGGCTCGCGCACACCGCGGCCACGATCACACCGCCGAGGAGCAGCGCGCCGCCGAGGCCGAGCGTGAGGCCCCAGAAGAGATCGCTGTGGGTGATGTCGGTGTCGACGGGCACGAGCTCGAGCGCCGCGTCCACCGTGAGGGTCGCGCCGCCCGCGAGATCGATCGAGCGATCGAAGGGCAGGTAGCCCTCGGCGGTGATGTTGATGCCGTACGTGCCGGGAGGGAGCGACAGCTGGATCGCGCCCGTGCCGCGCAGCTCTCCGCCGACGCTCACGGCCGCGGTGTCCACGCTCGGGACGATGTGGAGCGTGCCGTCGAGCGGCGCGAGCGAGACCTCGCGCGAGTCGGTGCCAGGCTCGAGCGAGAAGCGCTCCTCGCGGTGGCCATCCGCCGACACGACGATCGCGTGCGCGCCGGGATCGAGGGTCATCGAGCGCTCGAGGCCCTCGCCGCCCACGACCTGTCCGTCGACCTCGACGGTGGCGGTCACGGGCGAGACGACGATGGTGACGTGCCGGAGCGAGGCCTCGGCTTGTCGTCGGATCTCGGCCGCGTCGGTGAGGATGCGCGCGTGCTGGCGCGGATCGGCGACGCGCTCGAGCTCGGTGATCGTCGCGAGCGCCTCCTGCGCGCGACCGAGACGAATGAGCGTCGTCGCGATGTTGAAGATCGTGGTCGGCCGCTCCGCGACCGCGCGCGAGCGACGGAACGCGTCGAGCGCCTCGATCCAGCGCTCGCCCTCGGCGTGCCGGCTGCCCTCCTCGAAGAGCGCCCTGGCCTCCGCGTCTTGCGCGCGCTGCGCAGCGCCGGTGCGCGCCTGTGCGTGCGCCGCTCCGGAGGGCGCGAGCACGGCGAGCGCCGCGACGAGACCCAGCGTGAGAGCAGCGAGGGGCGCGCGAGACGTCGCGACGCGGTACGAGTCCGAGGACGCACGTCGCAGAGGAGGCCCAACCATGCCGAGACGCTACCGGAGCGCCATTTCGTGGGTCAAGCGAGCCGGAACGAAGTTCCGGGCGGCAGGACTCGCGTCCTTCGCGTCGAGCGCGCTCGTCGCGTGCAGCTCTGCCGTGGAGCTCCCCGACGACTGTCGACCCGACGCCGCGCGCGCGGCCCGGGTGGTCGACGCGCTCGCGGGCGTGGCCGATGGCGAGGTGCTCGTCCGCGCCGACACCGCGGCGCAGATCTGCTTCGGCGAAGGCGCGGGCACCCTCAGGCGGGGACCGGTCTTCGTGCTGTCGGCGGAGGCGTCCGACGACGAGAGCGCCGCGCGCCTGGTGCACCTCCTCCACCACGCGCGCCACGGGCGCGGCCTCGTCGCGGGTGATGCCGTGAGCGCGGACGCCGACTGCGACGCGCTCGTCCTCGAGGCCTTGCGCGAAGAGTCCGTGGCGCACGTGCTCGAGATGCAGGTGCGTCGCTCGCTGGGCGTCGAGCGCGCGTTCGCCAACCAAGCGGCGGTGCTCGCGCTGCCGCGGGCGGAGCGCGCCGACGCGGTGCTCACGTACCTCCGCGAGCACCCGGATGGCGGGGGCGGGTACGAGCCGCTCGCGCGCGACTACCGGGAGCGCTGTGTGAGTCGCTGACACTTCGCCTCGACGCGGGCCGCGCGCACGGACACAACCGCGCGCCCCATGGCTGCACACGAGAAGATCTACGGACGCAAGGCCGCCTTCGCGGTGCTGCGCGCGCGCATGGACGACGTCGCCCGCATCGCGCACGGACCGCGCGATCGCAAGGAGCTCGGGCCGATCCTCCGCGAGGCCGCCGCGCGGCGCATCCCGTACGCAGAGCTCGACGACGCGCAGCTCACGAGCCTGTCCGAGTCGATGCACCACGAGGGCATCGTGGTGATCGCGCGTCCGCGCCCCGTGCTCGACGCGCACGAGCTGTTCGATCGCATGGTGAACGCGGAGCGCTTCGCCCTCGTCGCGCTCGACGGCGTCACGAACCCGCACAACGTCGGCGCGATCCTGCGGAGCGCCGCGTTCCTCGGCATCGACGCGATGGTCGTGCGCGGCGAGGCCGGTCGTGCGCCGCTGACGCCGGCGGCCGTTCGCATCGCCGAGGGCGCGGCCGAGCACGTGCCCGTGGCGCCGGTGCCCGACCTCGACGTGTTCCTCGCCGCGCTCGGACGCGATGGCTACCGCGTGCTCGCGGCGGACTCGCGCGGCGACGAAGACGCGATGACGATGCGCTGGCCTGCGCGCGGCGTGCTCGTGCTCGGCAGCGAAGCGAACGGTCTCTCCGAGGCGGTGCGCCGCTCGATCGCGCGCGGCGTGTCGATCCGCGGCACCGGCGCCGACGTGATCGAGTCGCTCAACGTGAGCGTCGCCGCCGGCGTGCTCTTCGCGGCGTGGACCTCCAGCGAGCGACGCTGATTTCCCGCGCCTCCGGCGCTCGATGCGGGGGCCCGACCCCCGCGACCCCCATCGCTCCATCGTCGCTGCGCTCCTCCATCGCTCGCGCCTCAAGGGGCTTCGCCCCGCCGGCTGGCTCCCCCGAACAGAGCCGCGGCCTTACGACTCGAAGTTGCGGTCGTAGAGGATACGCAGGCCGTCGAGCGTGAGGTCGGGGAGGACCTCTTCGATCGTGCGCGACTCGGGCGCGATCAGCGCGGCGAGGCCGCCCGTCGCGAGCACGCGCACCGGACCGAGCTCCGTGCGGATGCGATCGACGAGGCCGTCGACGAGGCCGACGTAGCCGAACACGATGCCCGACTGCACCGAGTGGGTGGTGTTCCTGCCGATCACCTTGGGCGGCTTCTGGATCGGGATGCGCGCGAGCCGCGCGGCGCGCGAGAACAGAGCCTCGGCGCTGATGTTGAGGCCCGGCGCGATCACGCCGCCGACGAACTCGCCCTTGCCGTTCACGCAGTCGAAGTTCGTGCCGGTGCCGAAGTCCACCACGACCACCGCGCCCTTCACGCGCTCGAACGCGGCGACGGCGTTCGCGATGCGATCGGCGCCGACCTCGCGCGGGTTCTCGTAGAGGATCGGCATGCCCGTGCGAACGCCAGGTCCGACGATCACGGGCTCGTGGTTGAACGCGCGACGCACCGCGACCGAGATCGTCTCGGTGAGCGAAGGGACGACCGACGCGATGATCGTCGCGTGCACGGCGCTGCGCGCGAGCTCGGCGACGTCGAGCAAGGTGAGGATGAGCACGAGGTGCTCGTCGGCCGTTCGCCCCTTGGAGGACTCGACACGGAACGAGTGCTGGAGCTCCGAGCCGTCGTAGAGGCCCAGCACCGTGTTCGTGTTGCCGACGTCGAGCGCGAGCAGCATCGCGCGTCGTCAGGAGTCGATCGGTCGGAGCGCGAGCGTGCGCTCGACGAGGTGGCCGAACGTCGGAACGATCGGCGCCGAGTCTCCGACGATGCGCGCGATCGGCGCCGACGGCGGCATCGAGCGCGACTTCACCGTGGCGGCCGTGGGCTCGCCGTGATCTTGGAAGCCCGCCACCGTGACCGGCTTCGGGGCCGCCTCGGCGGCCGCGCGCTCCGCCTCGATGCGCGCGTCTTCTTCAGCCCGCGCTCGAGCCTCGGCCCGCGCCTGCGCTTCGGCCCGCGCCTCGGCTTCCGCGGCCTCGCGCGCTGCTTCCGCGCGCGCCTTGGCCTCCGCCTCGGCCCGCGCCTGCGCTTCGGCCCGCGCCTTCGCGTCGGAGAGCGCGCGCGCAGCGTCAGCGTCGGCCCTCGCCTTGGCCTCCGCGTCGGCCTTGGCCTTCGCGTCCGCGGCTGCCTTCGCCTCGGCGGCTGCCTTCGCGTCCGCGTCGGCCTTGGCCTTCGCGTCGAGCGCTGCCTTCGCGTCGAGCGCTGCCTTCGCGTCTGCCGCTGCCTTCGCGGCCGCGTCGGCCTTGGCCTTCGCGTCTGCCGCTGCCCTCGCGTCCGCGTCGGCCTTGGCCTTCGCCTCGGCGTCTGCGCGGGCTCGTGCGATGCCGGGATCGACCGCGCTCGGCTCGGCCGCCGGCGCTGCGCCGCCCTGCGCGAGGCGCGCGATCACGGACTCGATCGCCTCGGGCGCCGGTCGCTTTCGATCCTTGATGCGCTCGAGCAGCGACTCGAGGCGTTCGACGTTCTCCGCGCTCACGCGTCACCTCCGACGACTGCATCCGTCGTGAGCCGCGCGACGATGCCCGCGATGTTCTCACCGCTGCGCGCCCAGCCCCACACGGTCTCGGCGATCGACGGCGCGACGAGGATGAACTCGACCGTCTCGCCGATCGGCACGCACGCCACGTCGCGTCCCGTGACCGACGAGAAGAGACCGCCCAGCAGCGCGGCCAGCGCGAGCTGCTCGGCGTCGATCACCGGCGCGTGCTCGACGCGCGCGACGAGCGCATCGCCCCAGCGATCCAAGTGAATCCGGCCCCAGCCGAAGAGCGAGAGCACGCCGCCGAGGTGTCCGAGGACCACGTCCACCGGCACGTCGTCGGCGTTGCCGCCGAGGGAGGCGCGCACCTCTTCGCCGATGTGGCGACCGAGGCGACGCACGACCGTGAGATCGCCGTTCGCCACCGCGGCGCCGACGAGCGGCGCGAGCACGGTGTCGGTCAGCACGAGGACCCGACGGCCTCCGCGCGTCGCGACCTGACCTCCGCGGAGATCGAAGGTGAAGAAGGCGCCGGGGTCGAAGGTGGGCTCGCTCATGAGGTCCTGCCTTGGGCCGCCCAAAAGGGCAGACGTGCTCGCCCGCGGGGAACGACGGGCGAATCCGAGGGTCCTTGGTAGAAGGATGCACCCTCCGATGTCAACTTCGGTCGTCCAGACCGCCCCCCCGCCTTCGCGTCGTCGGCCGAGCCTTCGCGCGCGCCTCGCCGTCGCGGTCGCCCTCGCCGGTGGGCTCTCGGGATGCGCGCAGGCCGTCTCGGCGCAAGAAGCCGCGGAAGGAAGCGAAGAAGCGCCCGCCGACCCGGGCCTCACGCCGGTCGGGGTGCTCACGGACGGAATGGCCGCCTACGTCGACTCGATGGTCGCCGACTCGGGCGGCTGGCGAGGCCAGCGCGTGCCGTGGCCGGCCGTCGCCGAGCGCCCCGAGAGCGTGGTCGAGCGCGCGTCCGCGCTCTGGCCCGTGACGGTCCACGGAGCGAGCGAGTCGCTCGACGTGCGCGCTGCGGGTCGCTGGATCGACGCGCTCGAGGACGCCTACACGTGGCTCGAGTCCGAGGGCTGGCCGCTGCCTCCCGGCGATGGCGGCCGCGGCGGTACCGATGGCTTCGACCTCTACGTGATCGACGAGCCCATCGCGCCCGACGCGCGCACCGACACGCTCGACCCCGACGTCACGCGCCACGCCCGCCGCAGCGCCTCGCGCTTCGACGCACCGCTCTTCGACGTGGGCAACGACACCGCGATCGTGCACGCCGTCGTGATGAGCGACGTGCCGGACGATCGCCTCGCGGCGTGTGCGATCCAGCTCGTCGCGAGCGCGGGCCTCTTCTCTGCCGATCCCGCCGAAGCGGAAGGGCTCCGCGAGGCCACCTCCGCGTGGCTCGCGTGGAACGCGACGGGCCTCTTCGGCTGCGACGAGGACGCGCTTGCGCGCCAACAAGCCGCGAGCCACCGCGCGCTGATCACGACCGATCCGCGCGACGGCGAGGGCGCGGCGCTCTTCATCGCCGCGATGTCGTCACGACACGACGGCCGCGAGACCGACTTCCTCCGCGACGTGTGGCAGATGGCGCGTCAGCGCACGCGCGACGGCGGCGACGTGCAGGGTGATCTCGCGGGCGAGCCCGACGTGCTGCGTATGCTCGGCCAGGCCTCCACGCTCGCGCACGACCCGATGGATCGCGTCGTCGAGTCGATGGCGATCGCGCGCTACTTCGCCGGCGATCGCGAGGGCGCAGCGCGTCCCGACGTGCCGCTGATCGCCGCGCTCGGCGCCGACGCGCGCGTGCCGATCTTCGTGAGCACGAGCTGGGAGCGCCTCCCGCGCACGCTGCGTCCAGCGCCCGACGCGCCGCCGCTCGAGCCGTGGGGCAGCGCCTACGCGCGCGTCGACGTACGCGGCGCGCCGTCGGGCTCGATGCTGCGCGTGTGGCTCGACGGCGAGCTCGGCACCGAGTGGTCGCTCGTCGCCGTGCGCCTCGACGCACGAGGCGCAGAGCGAGGCCGCACGCGCGCCCCACCGACGCGCACGGCGCGCGGCTACATCCCCGTCGAGCTCGGCGAAGGCACGGCAGACGTCGTGCTCGTCGTGACGAACATGCCGGACGACGACGACTTCCGCGACCGCAACCCCGACGCGAGCCAAGACGCACGCATCGCCGGCCGCATCCACCGCACCGGCCTCGACCCCGACGCCCCCGGCCCCGGCCCGCACGCGTTCCGCCTGATCGTCGACCGCCCCTGAACCGATCGGCGGGCAGCCGTGGGATAAGCCCGGATGGAGCCGATGCGAACCTTCGACGACATCCGCGCCGCAGTCGCAGGGCACTCGATCGTCCGGAGCACCGAGAAGCTCGAGAACGGTCACGTTCGCGTGGAGACCTCTTTCCTCTATCCGGACGGCGGTTCGATCGACGTCTTCGTGCCCGCAGAAGACGGCCCACTGCTGCTCGCACCCAAGCTGACGGACTTCGGTCAGACCACGTCGTGGCTCTCGGACGTGCAGGTGAAGCCGTGGCTGTCGAAGAAGCGTTAACGCTTGCTGGAAGACGCCATCCGCGTCCTCGGTGTCCGTCAAGAAGGCGGCGCGCTCGAGCTGGATCTCCCTGACGGCGGCGAGATCATCGACGGAGTCGTCCGCCTTGGGCAGGCCTGCATTCGGGTCGCGGATCTCGCGTACACGCGCCGCACCAGCCTGCAGGCGAGCGTGATCGAGGAGGTCGAGGAGATCCTCGCGGACGCGGAGCTCGACTATGAAGAGGGCCCCGAGCTCGAAGGCAAGTACGGCGCGAAGGTCCGCGTGGACTTTCTGGTGCATGGACGCCGCACGAGCTCCGCGCTGCTCACGCTGTCGGCTGCGAACTCGTCCGCGGCACATACGCTCTCGAACGAGATCTTCCGACGCTGGTACGACCTCGACGCTCCGTCGCGCACGGAGCAGCGCGTGACGCTCTTCGACGACCGACACGACACGTACAAGGCCGAAGACCTCAAGCGCCTCGCTGATGTCTCGCAGGTCGTGCAGCTCTCCGACAGGAAGACCGTTGCCGACCTTCTCGCCGCGTAGCGATCACCCTCGCTCACGCAGCCGCTTCAGCTCCCGACCCGTCATCGGTCCGCGGAGGTAGCTCATCGCCCACCGCGGGTTGAGAAGCGAGAGCTTCGTGTTCCTCGCCTCGCGCACCACGAACCAGCGCGGGCCGAGCGCCTTGAGCAAGGACGCGAGCGCGCTCTTCTTCTTGTCCTCGCCGAGCCCATCGACGACGCGCGCACGGTCGGCGTCCGTCTGCAGGCGTCCGAGCATCCACGTGCCGGCGTTCGAGAGCGCGCGGTAGTCGAGGTCCATCGGGTTCTGCGTCGCGAGCACGCAGCCCACGCCGAACGCGCGCGCTTGCTTCATCAGCGCCACGATCGGCCGCTTCGTCGGCGGGCTCGACGGGTGGGGCGGCACGAAGCCGTAGACCTCGTCGAACGCCACGAGCGCCTTGAGCCGCGAGCTGCCGGGCAGGCTCCGCACCCAGCTCAGCACCTCTTCGAGGACCACGCCGAGCACGAGCTGTTTCTCGGCATCATCCAGGTGCGCGACGCTCACGATCGTCGCAGGCGTCTTGCCATCGACGGGGCTCATCCACGTCGCCACGTCGATCGACTGACCGCGTCGCCACGACGCGAACGACGGCGACGCGATGAGCGTGTTGAGGTCGGCTGCGAGGTCCGCGCGCAGCTTCGGCGACACGAACGCGTCGAGCTCGAGCTCTCCGATCTGCGTGATCGGCGGCTCGTTCAGATCGGCCATCAGCTCGCCGAGCGTGGACGTGCCGCCGCGCAAGAGCCGCCGCTCCGCGAGCACCGACAAGAGCGCGTGCTCCCGACTGCGTCCCGGATCCGCATCGCGCCCCGTGAGGCGCAGCACGAGCGACACGGCCGCCGACAGCGCAGCGCGCGCCGCATCGGGCTCGTCCTCCCACCGCGTGCTCCGTTGCTCGAGCGCCGAGAGCAGATGGAGCGGCTCGCCCGCGTCCGAGCCCGGCGTGATCACGCGAACGTGAACACCCTTCGCGTACGCAGCGAGCTTGGCCTCGTCGATGCGCCACGACGCGAGCCCCGCGCGCCGCTCTTCGACGGCCCGCGCGACCACGGGTGGATCGGCCACGCCATCGTCATCGCCCGCATCGGCCTCCACCCACGGCGCCATCGTGGCCATGTCGAAGGACGGCAGCGCGAGCGCGAGGTTGGCGAGGTCGCCTTTGACGTCGATGAGGAGACAAGGCACCTGCGACGACAGCACCTCTTCGACGAGCACGGTGAGGAGGCCAGTCTTGCCACTGCCCGTCATGCCCACGATGACACCGTGGGTGAGGAGGTCGTGCGCAGGCAGGTCATAGGTGCCAATGGGTCGCCGTCCATCGAGGGAGTAGCGACCGCCGAGATTCAATGTGGGAGTCATGGTGTTCTCCGAACAGGCTTGTGGCGGGCCCGAACAGGCTTGTGGCGGGAGCGAAATCTCCCTCTCCCGCGCGCGGGAGAGGGTCGGGTGAGGGACAGGCCACCGCGAGGCGGTTGGCGCCCGAAGAGCCCGCTGACTGGAAGTCAGGGGCAGCGTCGAAGAGCGGCGCGGGGACAAGCCCTACGGGCTACCTCTCGTGTCGAGAGAAGCCGCAGGGCTCGAATCCACGACCATCTCAGCCACGCGGCGGAAACGGATCCTTCCCATACGTGTACTCAGTCTGAATCCGCCCATCGCCCTTGCGGACGACGACCTGACTCTCGCGCCACCCCTTCGCGAGCTCTCTCGCCCGCTCCACGGCCTCGCGCTTGTCGTCCATCACCGCGCTCGCGCGCGATGCACCCCGACGCGTGACGGCCCACTGCTCGCCGCGCGGACTCACGTCGTAGCTGACGCGCTCGTACTTCTTCGTCTGGTTCATGGCTTCTTCTCCTTTCCTCTACGACTCAGGTCGTCGGGAACGCGGGACCGCCGTTGATGGGAAACGCCGGACCCCCATTGATCGGCATCGGCCCGGTCACCGGCGGAACGAACGTGTCGTCGTCCTCGACGTCGACGTCCTCGCCGCCCTTCGGCTTGCGACCACCGCGTCCCGCGTAGAGCGACGGCACGAAGCGGTCTGCATCGCCCTGGTGGTGACGCAGGAACATGACCATGCGACGCAGGTCCTCGTACTCGTACACGAGCACGCTGAGCGCGCGGAGGCGCGTCTCCATCGTGGCCGCTCGATTCCCGCCCTGCGGACGGTTCCCGAGCGCCGCCTCGAAGCGCTTCGCCAGCGCGTCGGCGCGCGTGAGGTCCGCCGCCGTGATCGGCGTGTGCGCCGCGACCGCGCTCCACTTCTCACGCAGCGCACCCAGCACACCGATGAGCCCGTTGAGCGCGCCCTGGTGGCTCCTCGCGTCGCGGAACGCCGCGAGGCGCTCACGCGAGAGGTGGCCGCGGATGGCGAGGGAGTCGGCGTCCACGAGCAGGCGCTCGTGCATCGCGACGACCTCTGCGTAGAGCTCTGCGTGCTCTCCGCCCTGCTCCTGTCCCTCGTGCTCGACCTCGGCCTGACGCGCCGCCCACGCGGACTCGACGAGGCTCCCGAGCGTGCGCTCGGCGAGGCCGGGGAACTGCGCGATCATCTCTTCGCGCAGCGGGCCGGCGCTGCGCACCGCGGCGCTCGCCATGGTGCACACGACGGGCACGTCGAGGCGGAGGCGTCGGTTGATCTGCTCCTCGGGCATCGCCGCGAGGCGCTCCCGACGCGCATCGAGCGCGGCCTTGTAGCTGTCGTTGTCGGTCTCGGTGACGTTGTTCTCGTTGATGTTCGGCATGTTCTCTTCCTTCTCTTCCTTGCTGACGTGGACGGTTTCGATCGACTGGGAACCAGCTGAGGTGGGCATGAGCGCCCTCCTTTCGTGCGGAGCACTTCGCTCCGCTGGCGTCCTCATCGGATCGGCCCCGAACCGGTTTCCTCCTTTCGTCGAACAATTTCAGAACGAGCCGAGAACACTCGGTTTTCCCAAGTGCGAATCCGGCCGAACGCTGCGCCAGCGAGCCTCCCAAGCGCAACTTGGCGCCCTGCGGTCGCATCAGCGCCCACATCCAAGGGCAACGTGGCCTACGTCGCTGCGCCAGCGCTGGGAGCCAAGAAAAACTTGGCCGCTGGTGCTGGCGGACCCCACGCGTCCAAGTTGAACTTGGCCTCCGACGCTGGCGCAGCGCCCAGGTCCAAGTTGAACTTGGCCCGCTGGGGTCCACGCACCGCATCGCGTGCATGCAACGAGAGCGGCGACTCGACTACGTGGCCTCGAGCACCAAGCCCGCTTCGATGAGCCCGAGCCACTGCCGCGCGAGGTGCAGCGCGAACGCTCGATCGTGGAGCAACACACCCGCCTCGAGGTTGTGCTCCTGCGCGCGCACGCTGAAGTTCGCGCTCGATACGAAAGCCACCTCGCCGTCGATGACGACGCACTTCGCGTGAAGGCTCGACCACGGCGGGCCCACCTTCAGCGCGCGCTTGTCGTAGTAGAGGCGTGGTGACGGGTCGCCGAACGGCCACGCAGTCCGTCGGAAGTCGGCGATCTCTCGTGCGACGTGCGCTTCGGCATCGACGTCCGCGCGCTGCACCTGCTCCACGTGCACGAAGAAGCGAACGTCGAGCCCGCGTTCGACCATCACGCGGTGCAGCGGCTGGAGCACCGAGCTGCCCTTCTCGAAGCTGAAGCCGGCGAGGATCACTTGGTGCTGCGCGCTCTCGAAGAGAGACCTCAGCACGATCGCGGTGTCGCGCGCGGTCGCGCTGCTGCGCTCGGGCCCGGTCCACACGAGCTCGGGTACTGGGCGCGCAGCACGACGCCGCTCGGCGAGCGCCACCTCGAGCACGCTCAGGCACGCGAGCGACGAGTGGCCGCTCAGCGCGCCTGAGAGCGCGTCGAGCTGATGCTTGATGCCGAACGCGAGGAGGCCCGCACGGGTGAGCGGCGTGTTGATCTCTCGGCGAGCGAGCGCGTCACGAAGACGTTCGAGCGTGGTGGTCGACACCTCGCTCAGGTCGGCGCGCGGGTCGCTCGCTCCGCTCACGGCTTCGTCCTGAAGAACGCCAGCTCGGGATCGTTTCCGATCGTCGGCACGACCAGCGCGCGGTCGAGGTAGCGGTTGAAGCGCTCGCACGAGCACTCGGCGATGTAGAGGCAGCCGTGGCATGCGGCGCCTTCGGTGCGGCGATCACTCGATGCGCTCGACGGATCGTGCGCGGCGCACACCGGATCGTTCGAGCACAAGCGACCGAGGTCCCAAGCCTCTTTCAGATGGTGCTCGAGGCGTCGGCCCTCTTCGACGAGACCGCCCAGGGTTCCCTCGCTGCCCGTCGTGCCGGTGCTGAGCATCACGGCCGCCATCGGCGGCTCACCAGGCACGCCTGGAGCTTGGCAATAGATGCGCTCGCGAATCGCGCTCGCAGCGTAGCCGCACTCCAGGCTGATCGCCGTGAGCAGGAGGTGCGAGAGCGAGTGCAGCATGTAGAAGCGGATGCCGGGGAAGTCGCCGCGCGCGTCGGTGGCGAACGCCTTCATCAGCTTCGTCGACCGCTCGATCACCGCGGGTCGCTGTTCCCACGCGACGACCGCGGCCTCGTCCAGCTCCACGAAGATGCCTTCGCCTCGCACCTCGGCCGCAGGCAGCCACTTCTGATTTCCGCCGGGCAGGGTGAGTGGTGCGGGCTTGAGCTTCGCTCGATCGAAGTCGAACTCGCCCTGGAGGTTCGCGCTCACGGAGTCGAACCTGCTGAAGCTCACCTGCACGCGCACCTCGCGCAGCTCGGGGACGATCACCAGTCCGCGAACGCCCGCGGGAAGCGAGATGCGCGACTTCGGGATGCGGTAGGCGGCGAACTCGACGCCCTCTTCGGGCTCGTTGCCCGGCTGCTCGTTGGGCGCGCCCACGATCTTCTCGAACTCGACGGTGCGGAGCGGACGCTCGGTGTCGTCTGCCTTCTCGCTGCGCTCTGCCTCGATCGCCGTGAGCACGGCGTTCAGGTCGAGGCCCTTGAGCGCACCGGCCACGACGTCTTGAAGATCGCGGAGCATCTCGAGCTGGGCGACGCTCTTCACCTTCTGGACGAGTCGCCAGACCTCGGGCTCGCGAACGCGTCGGGCGATCGGGCTCGGCTCGACGGGCGGTAGGCGCAGCGCGCTGACGACCTGCGAGAAGTAAGCATCCGACGCGGTGCGCACGAGCAGCTCGCTCTTCTGGTCACACTTGCCCTGCACGGCGCGACCGCCGAGCCACGGACTGTCGCCGTGGCAGTCGAAGAGCGGCGCACGCGCGGAGGACATGGGTTGTGGCGGAGCATCGCAGCTCTTGCAGCGCACGCGAATCTTGCCGAGATCACCGGTCGCACCTTCTTGGAGGTACAGCTCCGGTCGCTCACAGACTCCCTCCTTGCGACCGAGGTGCGCGAACGAGAGCCACGGGAAGTCAGAGAGGTGACCGCGTCGGCACGCGGAGACGAAGCGCACGGGGATGGCGCGAGCCATCTTGTTCGGGCGGCACGTGTGTTGGTAGCCGTGCTTCACCACCTCGAAGGTCTCGTTCGGGCGGCCGAGGCGTCGGCAGTGCTGACAGACGAACCACCGCGGGAACTCGAGCGCTCGAACGCCCACGATGGGCGAAGGGTCCTTCTGGTCGCACTCGGGCGGCTTCCGGAAGTAGTCGGACTGCGCGAGATCCAGCTCCGGTGACAGGGCCTTCAGGCGCGGCAGCAGCGAGCGGCGCAGGCGTGCGTCGTCGAGCGTCGTGAACTTCCCCTCGGGCCACTGCCAGTGCTCGAGGCCGCCGATCACGACGGCGCGATCGACGAGATCCACCATCGCGCCAGGACCGAACGTGGTGACCAACTGGCTCAGTCGGATCTGACCATCGGGCCGCGGCGGAGCCTTCGTGCTCTTGTTCTTCTTGGTCGCCATCACTTCTCGTCCAACTGCTTGAAGCGCACCCAGACGTGCGACGTGGACTCGACATCACGCATCGACATCGGCGCCTCGAACTGACGCGCATCGATGTCCGTCGGCACGTCGTCGGTCGCCGAGAACAACAGCGCTGGTCCCAGGTGCTTGGATCGATCGAGGTCGCTGTAGGTGCGGGAACCGGCGTGCTTGAGCGCTTGGTCGATCACGCGCTCCCACGCATCGAGGAAGTTGCGGCCACGTCGGCGCACGTGATCCGCGATGCGCTTCTCGGCGTCGTCGTCCCACCACCCGCGGTGCTCGCGCGCCCGCACGACCAGCTTCTCGAGGAGCAGCTCGACGGATGCTCGCTTGGCGTGGATCTGCATCGCCCCGAGCGGAGGCTCCATGCCGTCCACGGCGTGTCGGACCATCGAGAGCAGCGTGCCCACCAAGCCTCGGTCGAGCGTCTGATGGCTGAACGGCGTGACGCTCGTGGCCTCGACCTCTCGGTAGAAGCTCTCGTGGTAGGCGACGAACCGCTCGTAGTGGGAGCGATCGCGCGGTCGCATCACGTTGAGACACGTCACGACGAGACCGGGGTACGCACGTCCGACGCGGCTCGTCGCCTGGATGTACTCGCTCGTCGTCTTCGGCTGACCCGTGACGACCATCAGTCCGAGCCGATCCACATCCAGACCGACGGAGATCATGTTCGAGGCGAGCACCACGTCGAGCGCGTTGCCCTTCTCGCCGGCGTGACGCACCGAGAGGTCGTTCTTCGTCCGCTTCAGCTCTTCGGAGCTCGCGCGTGATGTGAGCTCCGTCGGCTGTCGCAGGTCTCGGCTCGCGCCCCACGGGTGCTCACCGATGAAGTGATGTGGGCGCTTCTCCTTCTCGAAGTCGCTCACGCGGTTGCGGACCTCGTCCTGCACGAGGCGTCGCATGCCGCCGAGCTCGCGCAGGCTGTTGAAGTACCCGATCAGCGTCATGTACGGGTCGGCGCCCTGCTTCGGGTCGCCCTTGGGATCGAAGTTCCGCTGCGCCGCTGCGAGCAGGGTCGCGTACGTCCTCACCGAGACGGCGCGCAGCGCGCGGCCTGGGGCACCGACGCCGACGTAGAGACGACCGGGCTTGGCCGCGGTGATCTCGGCGGGCCTCGCGAAGAAGTTGTCGCCCTCGTTGATTCCTCGCGGCGGGAACAGCGCCATGTTCCTGCCGAACAGCGCGCGAATCTGTTCACGGGCGCGGCGTGCGGTCGCCGTGGAGCACACCACCTTGGGCACGCGCGACACGCCACCCACCGGACGCTCCGAGAGGTAGTCGACGGCGGCCTCGTAGAGCCCGACCATCGTGCCGAGCGGTCCGGAGATGAGGTGCAGCTCGTCCTGCACGATCAGCTCCGGCGGCAGCAGCCCTTCGGGCAGCTTCAGCGCGTCCTTGGGCGCCTCGTGCATCACGCCATACGCGCGACGGTTCGTGAGGTGCGTCGCGCGACCGAACAGCATCCCTGCCTCGCCGCGCCACGGCATCATCGCGAACTTGTCGACCGTCGCGACGAGGAAGTCCGGCAGCTCCTGGTAGAGCTGCTCGTCCACGAAGAGCACCGGCAGACCTTGGCCAGGCCGCGCTCGCTCCGTGAAGAGGCACTTGTCGCCGTCGCAGTAGACGACGACGCGCGTGTACTTGGTCTTGCTGATCACCCCGTCGTCGTCGACGAGCTTGATGTTCTCGATCCGGATGTGAGAGCCGCACCAGGGGCACTTCGTGAGCGGGAAGGGCGACTCCTTGTTTCCCGCGCTGAAGTCGTTGAGCGCGGCGTGCACTTCCTTGAGGCGATTCGCCGTCGCCGCGCGGCCGACCCACAGGCCCACCGTGAAGCGGCTGTTGCCGAACTTCTTGGGCTCTCGGCTACGCATCTCTTCGAGCGCGCACATGAGCGTCGCGGCGCGACCGAGCTGGTCGAGCGTGAGGAGCCTGAGCGTGTAGCGGAGGATGACGGCCACGCCGCGGCCTTCGTCGGGACGCGACTTCCCGCGCAAGCGACGCAACAGCAGCGTGTACGCGATGAGGCCGAGGTAGGCCTCCGTCTTGCCACCGCCCGTGGGGAAGTAGATGAGGTCGGCGAGCTTGCGGTCCTCGTGCGCGGGGTCCGCGAGCGGCGCGAGGTTCATCAGCACGAACGCGAGCTGGAACGGTCGCCACGACGGCTGCCGTCCGTCTTTGTAGCGAGGGTCTTCGCGCTGCTTGTCGGCTTGGATCGCTGCGATGTGCATCGCCCGGTTCGCGAGCACGAACGCCTCGCGCACCGTCTCGTCCTTCACGACGAGCTCGATGCCGGCGGCGACGCGTGCCTTCGTTCGCTCCGCGAGCCCGACGAGCGCATCGCGCGTGTCTTCGAGGCTCTTGCGCTCGAGCTGCGTGTACCGCTGGGTGTCGAGCCACTTGCCGTACTCCTCGACGAGCGGCGACAGCGCGTTGTGCAGGCCCTTGCCGTCGAGCTTCGCGAGGTCCGCCATGCCCGTGATGAGCGAAGGCACGGGGCGGTGCTCGACGTCGGGCACTTCGTAGCGAGGGATCTGCGTCGTGCGCAGCGCGCGCACCTTGCCATCGGCGTCGGGCACCGGGCTCAGCAAGCTCGTGTTGTGTCCGACGGCCCACTCGCGACGCTCACGGAACAGCAGCGCGAGCACACGCGGATCGTCGTCGTGCCCCGCGTCCTCTCCCTTGCGGTTCGGTCGCCAGAGGAAGCCGTGCGCGTAGCGGAGCGCCATCCGCACCTGGAACACGAAGTTCAGATCACGGTCCTGCTCGAGCGCGGCACGGTCGTTGACGAGAAAGAGGCTGAGCACGCGCGCGCCGGGCTCGAGGCCTTCCATCTCGGTGGTGCGCAGCTCGCCCTGGATGCGGAGCCCACGCGAGCCCGGAACGTTCAGGCCCTTCTGGAGCGCGGCCGCATCGAGCGGCACCGTCACGCTGACGGGCCCATGTGCGACGCGCTTCCACGCGTTCTGCTTCTTGTCCTCGCGATCGGTCGCGACCTCGACCTTGTCGTAGTCCGCGTAGGAGACCTCGGCGATCAGCTCGTCGACGCCCGCCTTCGCGTTCGCCGGCAGGTACACGCTGAGGCCCATCGACGCAGGGAAGCGAACGGGTCGCTTGGGCTCGGGCTCCTCCGAACCCGCATCGTCGGCCTGGCTCTCGCTGCCCGCCGCGAGCTCGCCCCCGTTCGAGTCCATGTCGTCGGGCTCGGGCGCCCGCGCTCCCTGCGGCGCGAGGAACCCGGTGAGGTACCAGCGCGAGGGGGCGAGGGTGAGGGTCTCATCGGACGCCGCCGCCTCCGCAGGGTCGATGCCTGCGACGCCGGCCGTGAACGGACCGACGAGGTCCGCCTCGAGCGCGGCGAGCAGACGTGCACGTACGTCGTGGGGGGTGTCCATCGCTCGGAGACGATCGCCGATGCGATGGGACTGACACAAGCCTCGTCCGACTACGTCAACTCGGGACGGCGGCCGAGCGCCGCGACGACGTCCGCGCCCACGAGGAGCTCGCCGTTCGCGCTGCGGCCGACTTCACACACCCAACGGACGAGACTCGCGTGCGCGAGTCGGTTGAGTGTTCGGCGGATCTCCTCAGCAGCCTCAGAATCACCAACGCTGAGCTGTTGGTCGTAGTGGAGGATGAGCGCCTTGGTTGCGGAGACGGCATCCCGTCGGCCAGTCGTGAGCGTGACCCGGTTCAGTCCGTAGACGCGCTCCGAAGCGCCGCCTTCGGGCGTGATCGCGGTGTACCGACCCGTCGTGGGCGAGAAGGCCAGGTGCTTCGCCGGGTCCGTGGCCGTAGGGTCGATCAGAAGCGGCAGGCCCCTTGGCGAGAGCGGAAAGAGCTGACGTTTGTTGTTGCTGTTGCAGTTCGAGCACGCCCAGAGAAGGTTGGGCCAATCGAACGTTCGCTCGGGGTACGTGGCGCGCGGGCGGAAGTGATCGACAGCGACTCCCTCGGAGCTCTCGCAGTACATGCAGCGCTCCGTGCGCGGCGCCATCCGCTTGAGTTTGTCGTGGGCTTCGTCGTCTCCGCTCGTGTCCGCGTTCTTCCAAGCCTTGTCCGAGGCCGCCTTCGGGTCCGCTGATGAGACGATCTTGTTCGTTCGCTTCCGAAACAGGCGCGTCGTCTTCTCGGAGAGGGTCGGGCGTGGATGCAGGTACCTCACTCGCCCGCGAGCCTCCCCTCCAGATCGCGGAGGGCGTTGGCAACCTCAGTCGACGTCGAGAACCCGAGCTCGAGCTGCAGCTGCTTGAGCCGCCTTCGTTCGGGCGCAGCGAGCCCCGGCCCGAGTGCAGCACGACTCTCGAGCAGAGCGAGGTCCTCGCGCTTCCTCGACGCCTCGGGGGAGTAGGGAGTCTCCAGACCGAAGAGCTCCGAAACCACGGCGTCGTCGGCGCCGCCGTTCACGACCTTGCGGAAGAGCTCGATCGAGACGTGCTCGGCTGTGCGTTCCTGTTCCCCGGGCGCTGCGAGTCGAATCAGGCCGCGATCGCTGGCGCTCTGGCAGATAAAGGGGCTGTGTGTCGTGACGATGAACTGGACGTTCGGAAAGTGCGCCACGAGCCAGCGGCCGATCCCCTGTTGCCACGACACGTGCAAGTGGGCGTCGACCTCGTCGATCAAGACCACGGCATGGTTGATCACGATCGGTCTGCCTCGGTGCAGGGGGCCATCGTCGCGATGCTTCAAGCGCACCGAGGAGCGATCGAGGTTGCGCAGCATGTCGAGCGCGAGCGTTGCGACCGTGCGGTATCCATCGCTCAGATCCTGGAGCGTGAGCTTCTCGCCATACTGCTCGACGATGAGGCCCTCTGAACGGAAGTCTCTGACGACGATGCCTTCGGGGAGGAGGCCATCACCCAAGAGCCGGAGCACGAACTCCTTGGTGCCCTTGGCACGTTCGTCACCCTCGAGGGCGCGCAGGTGGATGTCTTTGAGCCATGCGATGCTCTCGACGAGCGATGCGTCTTCGCGGAAGAGGCTGACCAGCCCCGCCAGTCGCGGCGGTCCTGACATGAGTCGCTGAGCGGGAGCGGCCTCGCCGCTCGCCCGGCGGAACGGGCCGTACCCCAGGACCACCCAACCCAGCGGGTTGTCGGCCCACGGTCCGCGGCGCGGGGAGAGCTTCTTGCCCTTCGCGTCCTCCGACGTGAAGTGCGGCTCCTCGCCGCCGTTGCGTTTCCACGCGAGGCTCGCCTCGAAGTAGTCCTTGGGAAGCTTCCCGCCCTCCTGAAACTTGTCGTGAGCCTTGTCCCAGCAGAGCTCGAGCGTCACCGACGCCTCCGCCTGGCCGCTCCGGATCCATCCCGCGAACGAGTCCTGCAGCGACCGCGACGAGGCCGGGCCAGCAGCGGCGAGCGCGATCGCCTTGAGCAGCGTCGACTTCCCCGCGCCGTTGCGGCCCGCGATCACGGTCCAGCCGGCGAGCTTGTCGTCGCTCCGCCGCAGGTCGAGGTCGACGTCGGTGAAGCCGCGAACGTTGTGGATCTGAACACGCCGGATGTGCACGGCCGCGAGTGTAGACCGCCCCGCGCACACGGTGAACGCGGGACGTAGAGGTCCGTTGCTGGGCACGGAACGATGAGGTCACACCGCGGCACGGTGATACTGTCGTGCGCGTGCTTCCCACCAGGGCGATACCGCAGGCGAGCGATCTCGACCGAGTGCGTAGCGCCATCGAGGCGCGGTCACGCGGCCGACTGACGACGGCCGCCGTCGCGAGGTCGATGCGCGCACAGCCCAGACAAGCGGCCTACGCGCTCGACGCTGCCTGGGCACTCGGTTTCCTTGACGACGCTGGAGCCGTGACGCCGTCAGGCACGTCGCTCGTTCAGTCCGGGCGCGGCACGGTGACGGAGCTCGAGCTCGTTCACGCAGCGATCGCCCAATCGCGCGTCGTGCGCGAGGTGGTTCCAGAGCTCGTCCAAGAGCTGGCATCCCCGACGCTACAGTCCATCGCGACGCGACTGGCCCGCCACGGGTTGTCCGCCGACACGGCTCGCCGCCGCGCCTCCACGCTCCTGGCGTGGCGGAAGAGGGTCCTCGGCGGCCAGCTCGTCTTGCCAGGGTCACCGACGACAGAGCTCGAGCCGGAGCTTCAACGGAAGCTCCACGCGGACAACCCGTGGTGGCGAGATGAGCCAGGCCCGCTCCTGCCTGGGTTCCAGAGAGACCTGGTGGGAGTGATCCGTCGGCGCCTCGAGCAGCGGATCGCACCCGTGATCGTCGTGCGGGGACCACGCCAAGTCGGGAAGACGACGGCTCAGCAGCAGCTCATCGAGCGGCTGCTCGCGGACGGCCTCCCGGCTCGGAACATTTTGCGTGTGCAGTTCGACGACCTGCCCTCACTTCGTGGGTGGCAGGAGCCCATTCTGCGCATCGTCGAGTGGTACGAGCGCGCGGTGCTAGGTCGCTCGCTGAACGACGTGGCTCGACGTGGCGAGCGCACCTATCTGTTCTTGGACGAAGTCCAGAACCTCTCGGACTGGGCGGTGCAGATCAAGTCGCTGGTCGATGCAAAGACGACGCAGGTCGTTGTCACTGGCAGCTCGGCGCTTCGTATCGAGGCCGGGAAAGATAGCCTCGCAGGCCGAATCGCCTCGCTCGAGGTCGGTACACTGACGTTGACCGAGATCACGCGATTGCGAGGCGACTCGTCTCTCCGTCCCTTCCACCCCGACAACGGGCTCGAGCCGCTCGCTCGAAAGGAGTTCTGGCACGACCTGGCCAGCTACGGGAGGAGGCACGCGCGCGAGCGTGATGCCGCCTTCGCTCACTTCTCCGCGCGAGGTGGATATCCGCGCGCCCACGAGCGCGCCTCGATCCCGTGGCCCGACATCGCAGACCAACTGCGTGAGACGGTCATCGAGCGGGTCATCGAGCACGACCTCCGCGTCGGTGACCGAGGCCGCAAGCGCGATCCGCAGCTCCTCAAAGAGCTGTTCCGGCTTGCGTGTCGCTACGCTGGACAGTCCCCGGACACGCAGTTGTTCGTGCGCGAGGCGCAGCGCGCGCTCGCGGCCAACGTCGGCGTCCAGCGCGTGCGGCAATACCTTCAGTTCCTCGACCGTGCCTTGCTCATTCGTCTGATAGAGCCCCTCGAGATGCGCCTCAAGAAGGCTCGAGGCGCCGCCAAGATCTGCCTTGCAGACCACGCGCTTCGAGCTGCTTGGCTGGGGGAGGAGGTCCCGATGGATCCGGCGACGCTCGAGACCGAGCCGCATCTGATGGACTTGGCCGGACGCATCGCTGAGAGCGCCACGGGCGCATACCTCTCGACCATCGGCGCCCTCGGTCTCTCCCACTTTCCAGCGCGTCCGAGCGAGCCCGAGATCGATTTCGTGGTGACGGTCGGCACGCATCGCATCCCCATCGAGGTGAAGTACCGCAAGCGGGTCGGCTTCGACGACACGGAGGGCCTGCGCACGTTCATCGAGCGCAGCGCCTACCATGCGCCCTTCGGCGTGATCATCACGCAGTCCGACGACGTCCGCCTGGACGACCCACGCATCGTGTCGCTGCCTCTGTCTTCTCTGCTGCTTCTCAGGTGACGAACGACACAACCACGCCATCGACCGATCTCTCGCCTCCGCGCACGCACCGTCACCACTACAGCCCCAACCTGCGAAGGAAAACGTTGTCGAACACGCGCACCCCATCGGGTCCAAGGAACTTCGCGCGTGCGGCGCTCCACGCTTGAAGGCGCGTCCCGTACATCGAATCGAGAATCTTCCGATTGGCCGCGGAGTTGTTGCGAGAGAGATGTGTCATCTTTCCCCAATGGAACGTGTGCTCGATCCCCGCATCGCGCGTCGCCTCCAGGAGCGCCTTAGTGTACGCCCACGTATCCGGCTGATCGAGCCCATCCACGCCGAGAATTGCTGACACCGGTCCGAATCTGTTGATCGCGAGGAGCGCTGGCGACGATTTAGCGAAGCGAACCTCACAAGTGCCCGGGAATGTCTGATGAACTTCTCTGCTCAGGCTCACGAGTTCTTCGATGTCCTCCAGCGCCACACCTAGCGCAAACGAGTGCATCGGAAAATCGTTGGCCTTCGGTTCGCCGAACACCTCGCTGCGGTCGCCCCAGACGTCCAACTCGGACTGGCCGAGAAACCCATCCTTCGTGAACAGCTCGTAGAAGGGATCGAGGGCGCTCAGCCAGTACCATACGAACTGCACGAAGCGCTTCGCCCCAGAACCCATCGTGCTCGGCCAGGTGAACGGCTCGTGATCCACGGCTCCATCCCGCGGGTACATGGCGACGCACAGTCCTCGAGCGGCTCGAGGATGGAAGATTATCTGTACGTGGTGTGGCCGCGCGGAGGTCTCAAGAGATGGCCTCAGCCTCTCGTCGATGGAAGAGAGGTCAAAGTCATCGATCCGAATCTGCCGCACGATCTCGGCAAGGGCCTCCTTGAGAGGAACAGACACGCGCACGACGCGCAGCGTGTACCGCCTGCTGGCCTCGATGATCACGCCGATCATGATGCCGAAACTTCCAAAGCTCACCGAGATCGCGTCAAAAAGATCTGAATCTACGACGATCTTGGGAATGTCCAAAAGCATGCTGACGCGATCGCCAAGAATCTTGTCCGCGTGCCGGAAAACTAACACTTGCCCGGCTGGTGTAGCCATATGGAACGCCCTCACCGCCTGATGAATCGCACCCACGTCGATCGCAGAACCATGCACTCCCGTTCCGATGGCACCCCCGATGGTCTGACCGTCACTCGAGCCCGAGGTCGGAAGCGAATAGCCTTTCGCTTCAAGCTCGTGATTCAGGCCATGTAGTTGGGTGCCGCTCGTCACGTACCAGCAGGGGCCGGCGTCGATGACGACGGCCTTCTCGAACGCTCTCGTATCGACGAGAAGTGTGCGCGTGTCGTTGTCGAGCGACGTCCCTGGAGCTCCGCACTCCGAGAATGACCAGAGGCTCCCCACCGCGCGAACGCGAACATCCTGTTCGGCGGCCCACTCGAGCGCCCACGCGAGTTGGCGGCTCACTACGGCAATATCCGCATAGCCCCTCGGGGTGGGGAGAGACCAAGCCGCCGCGGACCTGAAGCTCAGGGTCCGGCCATCTTCGCCGTGGATGCGATTGCGGTGATAGCCTTCGAATGTCCGATCGTAGGACAAGCTACCTGGTTCGAAAACCTCTTCCAGTTGTTCCCACATGAGAATCTCCTTCAGCGCCTAGGTTGAGCGCCGACGTCAGCGATATCTCTCGCGCAGACGTTCCGGTCGGTAGCGAGATCGACGCCTGAAGCCACGCGACAATAGTCGCTGGCGACCACGGTGACGCCGAAACTGAAGGTGCATGGCCCGTTCGGAATAGCGACGCAGTCGAGCGCCTCGACACGTACTTCAACCAATTCTCGAGGCGGACGAACACAGTCGCACCGATACGAGTACGAGCCTCTTGGGTTGTCAGTGCGTGGAGCGCACTGACAGAAGTCGGCTCCGGCTTGGTCCAGCACAAGCGCGTCTCCACTCCACACTCGAAGTTCGACCGAGGAATCAACCAAGACAGTGTAGTTGCCGGCACCGATGCTGTAGGCCGAACTGTGGTCGCCCCTCACGGGGGTGAGGGGTGGTCGATAGGCCGTCCCGTGTCGCGGCGACGGGCCACATGCGAGCAGTACCAGCGTGCCTACGACCATCAACAACAGGACTGCGGCTCCGCTCGTGTTCCTCCATAGACCGCCGCCTTCGCGGCGCGTGCCACCACGGTGTCTCGCGAATGGGACGTCTGCAGGACTTGTCGCCTTCACCATCGTGACCACCCAAAGCGCCTTGCAGTTCATGTTAGCTCCTCGAGCCCGACACGGCTCTGCTCGTGGCATCGTTGGAGTCGTCAGCGACCGAACGTCCCTCGTCGTCGACTGCGTTAGAGCGGACCTGGATCTCCATTGCGACGAAGTGTTGAAAGTCAGCTCCGTACAACTCCTTGATCTCGGGATGACTCCACGCGCGCTTGACGTCCCCGCGCTCGAAGACCCTAGCAATCGTGTGGAGCCATCCTGCGTTGTCCGGCGCATCGATGTTCTGCCAAAGCCGGGTCACGACAAAAACCTGTTCGCAGAACTGAATCCACTGAAGAGCGGCCCCTCGGCCAGATGTGTTCGTTCCCGCCACGTGGGCGATGGCCGCCGAAGCCTGGTGATCATCGAGAGGTGCATTGGCCGTGGACGACGGCGGTCCGATGGGTGTGGGCTCGGCGGTCGGCGCCACTGAATACATCGTTGAGACCTCAGGCTCGGCGGCGGCTGGAGGTGGCGCAGAGCCGGGCTGTGTACGAGGAGCGGGTCGAAGATCGTCCTCGCGTAAGAGGTCCGACCACTTCTTTGTGAGTGTGACGAACTGGTCTGGCGTGCACGATCGGCTCTCGGACCACGCGAACGATAGCGTCGCAAAGATATCGCCGAGAGACTCGGTCGCGCCGAGAGTCTTGGACTTCGCGCCGGGAGAGGCTCGCCAATCCCATGTGAGAGGCTTGAAGGTGCGGCGAGCCAGATGAAACCCGAGCTCCCTGTACGCATCAAATTGCTCTTCGGTGAAGAACTGATTTCCGGTGGGCTCATGGGGAAACGAGCGGTGCGACGCGCGATAGTGTCGTACATCGACGGGTTCGTCGCCGCGGAGAGAGGCTTTGATGTAGAGGAGTCGTCCCGGCGGCGTCTGACGAGGGTCGTCTCCCGAATACTCGATCGTGCCTAGTGCGCATGCCGCCCGCGCGAATCCGCGCTCGTCAGGGGCCAGACCCGATACGTCTATGCGGATATGAGCGCCGTAGTCCGTGCGCGCGAGTCGAATCGCATCGGCCATGGCCTTGAATCCACTCGCAGCGTCCTGCTCTGCGTCGATGGCGATGATGAACGGTACCCGGCGAGCGATCAACGCGAGAATGCCGGAGTTGTCGTAGTGACCACCGTCGGTGAGGTAGACCTGCCGGTGGGTCCGCAGCCACTTGGAAAGGAAGCCAACAGGCGTTGGGATGAATGTGGGGTCGCCGCCGGTCCCATCGACGGGATCTGGAGCTCGGGCGCCGAGCCTGAGATTGAGGATGGTCGTGAGAGTCCACACCCAACCTTGACTGTAGAACCCCATCCTCGGCGAGACGGCTGCGCCACTCGTTGCCATCGCTTTCTCTACGTTCATCTCCGAGAACCAACGCGCAGCGGGGTTCGCTTCGTCGCTCAAGAGGCAGGCCCGGCCGGCATAGCCTGCCGCGACTGGTGTGATCTCGAACCGAGCCACCTTTCGACGGTCAGCGGCACCCGTCGCTGTCGACTGCCGAAGGTTTGCTGCCATGTTCCAGATGAAGAGAGGTACCTTGAGATCCTTGGTTGGCTTCAGTTCCTTGATTGCCACCGACTGCATGGCGTCCGGGCTCTCTGAGATCGTTGAGGGTGAGGGCTGCGAGGTTTGCTTCCACAGTTCCGAGCGTGGCCCGTCCAGGAAAGCCTCCTTCAGTGCCTGCCGGTACTGATGGTGAGGAGAGGAGAGCCCTCGCGCCCATACGGTTCGGGTGATGAACGCGAGGGCGTACGACAAAACGCCAGTCACGAGCGCTGCCAACGATGCTTCAAGCGTGCCCAAGGATTCAACGCCGACCGCCGAGGCGAGAGTTGCAAACCATTCCAATACGTGAGATCGGCCCTCGTGCATAAGTTGAAGTCCAGTGCCCGCGCCGACTACGTAGGATCCAAGTACGATTCTCGTGGATGCTCCCTCCAGGACCTTCGAGGCGTCGAACGGGGCCTTGAAGTCCCCCAATGTCAATGCAAGGCCCAACAAGAAGGTAGCGACGAACCCGATGCCGAAGCGGGGTCCGGAGTCTCCAAACCAACGCATCCAAGCGACCGAGAGCGCGAGAACGACGACTGCTCCGATTCCGAGAGCGAAGCGCCCAAACTTGACGGGCCTTAACGCGCCCAATAGTGCCACGCACGCTGCGACCCGCATCCATCGTGCGGCCAACGCCGCGCCTGTCAGCTCGGTCGCTACGGCGGCACCTTCGTGGCAGGCGTAGCCCAACTGGAGCGGTGTCAGGAGGCCTAGCAAAGGATTCTCGGGACAGCTGAGGGTGGAGGGGTCGGGGCCTGGCATGTCGTCGATCGCCAGAGCGAGCGCCCCTAGGACGAGCGACCAAGTGCCGAGTCGTCTGGAGAATCCCGGTGTTCGCACCAACTTGTCGGTCGGTTTTCCCTTGAGCTTCCAACGCACGAGGGCAGCGATGACCACCACAGTCAATCCTAGCGTGATAGCCAAGCCGTGAGACTGCGACACGCGATCGGGCCACCAAGCGACAGCGACCGCGGCTGCCGCTGCGGCGACGAGGAAGCCGTACTCCTTCCGTTTGATCGCCTGGATAGGGCCTCCGAGCGCTCGCAAGTTCCGCCAGTAGGGCCAGCTGTGCCAGCACTCCCAGAGAGCGGCAGACACCAAGGCGAGTGCCGTGAAGCCGAACCGAGCCACGTTCCTGTCCCACGGCGCGAGGAGGAGCTGAATCGAAACGCCAACCAATCCAAGCGCTGCGACAACCACTGCGGCAACCTCAGAGAGGTTGAAGGCGAGTCCGAATAAATAGTGAGCCACCAAACTCGCGCGGCCTCGTCGACCTAGAGTGCGACCAGGTGTCAGATACGAAGAGTTTTCGCGAATCGCATTGATGATGCGGTTCTCGCCGGCTTCTTGGATTCGCGCGGTCTCGATGCGGTCACTCTCGAGATCGATCTCCTCCAGGGGCGAGTGCTCTCTTTTAGCCGCGGAGAGCATTATCGCAGCGAGCGAACTGCCGGCGAACCCACCTCCGCTGACCATGGAGACCCAGCGTAGTTTCTGAACCAGGGCGGGCTGTCTCGCGAGGAACTGGAGCACACCGGTCGTGAAGCTTGCGGAGCGAACGCCCCCGCCCGACAGTGCGATGCCCAGTGGCTCAGCGAGCCCATCCTCGCGTTCTGCTTTCGCTTCGCTGGAGGCCCGCGGCAGCTGGCTCGTTCCGTCGGCAGGAACGGACGGGTCTTGCGGCCCGAAAGCGTCGCGCAGCGCCGCCGTCTCCGCCGCCACAATCTGGTCCCAGGATGCGGTCTCTTTGGTCATCGATCGTCCCCCGCCCGTCGCGCTGCGCGCGAACAATGGCATCAAAACAACTTCCCCTGCGGCCCCTCGCCCGCCTCACTCTTCTTCCCGCCCTTCGCCTTCTCCTTCGCCACCTTCTCCTTCGCTGCCTTCTCCTTGCCTGGCTTCCCGATCCCCGCCTGCCGCTCCTCCTCCGCCCGCTCGGCGTTGAGGACGAAGAGCCGGTCGATGACCTGGTCCTGGAAGGTCTCGAGCGCCTTCTGCTCGATCACGTTCGCCGGGCAGAACGGCGGTACCTCGATGTTGGTCCACCCGTAGGCGTCGAGGACGGCGCGGTCCATCTCTTCGTGGAGCCGTCGGAGCTCGACGATCGGCGCGTCGTGACAGTCCGGGTCCTTGAGGCGGTTGTACGTCTGCGTGAGCCCCTGCTGGGTCTCGATCATGTACGCCGCCCGAGTGTCGTAGAGACGCTGCCCGACGTCTTCGAGCGCCGGAATGACTGTCCGTGGGTCAGGCTGCGGAAACGGGAACGTCTCGAAGCAGTCGGAGGGGCTGTAGTTCAGTGTCGTCCCCAGCGTGGATGCAAGCGTGCGAGCCCAGATGTCGTGCAGTCGTGATTGCATCACCGCTAGAAATGATACGTGTTCGAGCGGGAAGACGACGAGCTTCTGAGAGAAGATTCGGTCTGTGGGCTGAAACGAGAAGCACAAATGTTTCGTCACTTGAGACGTAACGATGCCTCGTGGAAGACGAGCTAGCGCTGCGTATAGCTCAGGCCGATGCGCTTGAAAGCGCCACCAGTTTTCGCGCAGGGCAAGCGCGCTGGCGTTGTCGGTTCGTAGCGCATCACGTTCAGGTCTTACACGCTCTTGCACGATTCTGAGCAGGGAGGGCCATCGCGCCGCCGATTCCAGCGTCATGTCGTGGAAGCTGATCACGTATCGCTCGAACCCGAGGTCCCAGTTCGTGTTGATTTCTTCGCCACCAAGATAGGGGAAGATGCGAGAGGCGTTCGAGGAGTCCTCCGCTACCAGCGTTGCCCGCTCTGCGGGTGAGAGCAGAAAGCCTTGCCCATAGATCTGTGTGCCCTTGGAAGCGACACCAGCGTTGATTCCGAGCGACCGAAGCTCCGGTCGTTCGGGACGTGGTTCGAGACGTGAGTTGATTTCCGCGACCTCTGCACCATCGAGCCTTGTCCTAAGGACGTGAGTCCGAAGTTGCCCTACGGCGAGATGGACCACAGAGACGGTGACCGCGGCCTCGCCTGGCCAACGGTAGTTGGACGTCGCATCGAAGAGTCGCGCGCCCGCATCGATCACGAACTTGAGTCCTCCGACGCGTGTATCCCCTTCCGAGATGGTATTCGTAGTGATGAGCCCGATCGCCCCGTGTGCTCCGATAAGGGCGGCGACGCGGCGGATGAAGTGCATGGCGAGGTCGCCGTTGCCGTGAGTCTCAGAATGGGCGTCGAGGAGCCACTCAAGATACGCATTGCCGAGTGTTCCCGAGATCTGTCGTCCACCCATGAATGGTGGATTTCCCACGAACGCGTCCATGAACGCCGCCCGGTTCACGGTGCCATTTTCCAGCGGATCTGGTCGTTCCAAGAAGAACACCTCGGGCAATTCGAGGTGCCAGTGGAACGGGGCATGTTGCTTGCGGATAGTCAACGCCCAGTCGTCGAGCGTGGGCTTCAGCGAGTCGTCGCCTCCGAGGTAGGCCTCCACCACCGCAAGTCGCTTGTCGCGCTCCTCCTCGCGGGCCTTCTTCTTGTGCTCCGCGAAGAACGCACCGACGCAGACATCGGCGACGAGCTTCACGCGCTCCATCGCGCCGTTCGCCAGCTCGAGGAGACGGCGCTTCTCGCGCTGCGCGAGGTCGCTCTCGTCGTCGGCGAGCGCTTGGATCGCGTCGCGGTGCTCGCGGACCTCCGCGAGGGCTCGGTCGACGAGCGTAGCCACCGTCGGCAGCTGCTTCTGCGGCGTCCAGTGGAACGCGCGGACCTGCTCCACATCCAGGCCCACCAGCGAGTCGCCGTGGCGGAGCACGTGATCGAGGAACGTGAACGGCTTCTCTCCGCTCAACGTCTCGAGCCACAACGACAGCTTCGCGAGCTCCACCGCGGCGGCGTTCTTGTCCACGCCATAGAGGCATCGCTGCGCCACCAGCCTCTTCGCGTGGAGGAGCGCGTTGCCCTCCTTCTCGATCAGCGCTGGGAGCTCGCCGCTTCGACGCCACGCCTCGACCACGGCGTCTCCCAGGAAGCGGCAGGCCTCCACGAGGAACGCGCCCGAGCCCATCGCGGGATCGCAGACCTTCAACGCGAGGATCTGGTTCGCCGTCGGGGTCTCACCGAGACACGCGAGGATCGGCTCCAGCGTGCGGCGCACCACCTTCTCGCTGAGGGAGCGAGGCGTGTAGTGGCTGCCCGTCGATCGACGGGAGGCCGTGGGCTGGAGCACCAGCTGGTTCGTGCGTGCGCGGTGACGGTGACGGTCGGACTTGCTCACCGCGGCATCGACGAGGGCTGTGGCGAGGTCGTCGAGTGACGTGGCGCTGGGCGTTTCGAGGACGGTCGTGACGTTCTTGATCCCGGCCTTGCTGAGGTCACAGCGTTCGTCGAGGATCTTCTGACGCTCCGTCTTGCTGGCGTCGCGGAGCGCCTTCGCCTCCACCCAATAGCCCGCCTTGCCGAGGCGAACCGCGGGGCCCTCCATGCGCTGCACGGTGAAGCCCATGAGCGACTCGTAGACAGCACCGATCTGCTCGACAGAGAGATCGCGGTAGCTGATGCGCTGACTGTCGAGGACGATCAGACGGTGCAGCACCTCGTGCAGCGTGCCGTCGTCGATCGTCGGTAGACGCACGGCGGCGCGGTCTTCGGGAAGCGAGACAGCGGCCGTCCAGCCGGGCATGCCGCCTTCGAGGAAGGGAAAGGCGCTCGGGTCGAACAGACGTCCTTGTCGCGGCGGCAGGTGCAGATCGCCGTGCTCCGCGTGGGCGTGACGCACGCCGAAGTAGACGGCGCGGAACAGGCTCACGAGCGCGCCGTACGCGCCGTACCGCTGGTGCATCGACTCGGGATGCGCGCCGGCATCCGCCATCAAGCGCTCGTAGAGACCGAGCACGCTGAGGTGCGCGGCGTACGTCGGGTGGCCGACGGGCAAGAGACTCCGGTCCTCGGCGTAGAGGAGGAAGACGAGCCGGAGGATGACGTTGAGGACGCCCTCGTAGACGTGACCCGACTCCATCGCGGCGCGGAGCCAGTCGGGACGGTCGAGACCGATGTCGCGGGTCGCGGCGGACTCGAAGCCTTCGAGGAGTCGCTCGACGGCCTCGAAGACCTGTTCGGCGAGCTTCTCCGTGACGTCGGCTTGGCGTCGACGGCTCTCGGCCAAGAGCCCTTCGAACGTGTGCTTCGCATCCGCGCGGTAGGTGCGGCGCGCGTGGAAGAGAAGATCGAGCGCGACCACGAGCGGGCGACCCGCGGGGTCGGCCATGTCGTCGAAGCGGAACGTCAGGTGCGAGGTGGCTTCGCCTGCGGGCGCGTAGACGACGCGGAGCTCACGACGGTTCGTCACGAACCCTACTGGGATGTTCGTGTGGCGAAGGAGACGCTCGAGCTTCGCCGTGGGCGGGTAGCGCCACGAGCCTGACGCCTCTTCGGGCGAGTCGAGGTCGAGCGTCGTGGGCGCGGCGCAGTCGTCGCCGAGATCCCACACGAGCGCGATGTACGGGCTCGAGGGAGCAGTCGCTGCAGCGTCGGCAGACGAAGCGGCAGGTTCCGGCTTGGGCTCCTCGAAGATCGCGAAGGGATCGTCGGGGTCTGCTTCGAACGGACCGCGTGCGATCGCGAAGCTCGGACGGATCTCCTGTCGACCCTCGGGCGCGTAGAACGCGATCTCGCTCGGCAGCGATGCGCGCGAGACGAGCATCCCAGCACCGTCGTACCCGAGGAGACGACGGAACAGCTCGTGGGCGGAACGGATCGCCAGATGACCCTGAGGGTCGCCCTGCAGCGGAGCGAGGAGCGCGCGCAGCGAGGACGTCAGCTCGGTGCGCACGGCGGGGACCGGTGCTTCGTCGAGCGCAGGGACCGAGAAGACCAGACCCTCGATGGGCTGCGCGAGGCCGAGCCACTCGCGGTGGAAGATGCGCGTCGCGTCCCGGTTGGGGTTGGCCGAGCGGGCTCCGGTGCTCCTAGGTGACGACCTGGCCATCACAGATCCCGGGTGAGGTCGGGGAGGTCTTCCGCGAGGTAGCCGCGGGCGGCGAGGACGCGACGTGCGTCGGCGTCGAGGACTGGACTGATCCCCACCTTCTCCACTGTCCATCCCTCGAACGATGCTGTGCGGAGGAACCTCTCGATGTGCGCGTCGTAGCGCTCGAGCGAGGAGAGAAGCTTGTCGGGCGATCGCTTACAGTTCCCGATGCGCAGGACCTTGTCGTCTTCGTTGAGCGCCACCAGATCGAGCTCCGTGTCGGCACGATCCCAATAGCCTTCGATGCGCTCCGTGAGCGCGAAGCCGGGCTTCCCTTTGCGACTGCGCTCCTCGTAGAGCGTCGCCGCGAGGCGTTCGAGGGCATGCCCCTCCGCCTCCATGAGCTTCTGATCGCTCTGGCGCACTAGGTCGGCGACGGGTCGGAAATGCATTGCGTCGACGCCGCCCTTCAGCGCGTGCAGCCAGCTTCGGAGGAAGTTGTCGCGAATGTAGAACCGGCCCTTGGGAGACGTCGGCTTCGCGAAGATCGGCAGCCGGCGCTCGATCATCCCGAAGCGCTCGCGCAGGACCTTGATGTAGCCACCCACCTGCTCCGAGGTCTCTGCGCTCAGTTGCGCGACGTGCGCGCTCAGATCGCCGTTCGAACAACCGGGGTGTCGAGCCACGTACTTCAGGACGACGTCGTAGCGGCCGCGGAGCTCGTGCAGGAACCAGTTGTCTGCCTCGTGTCTCAGCGGAGAGGAGCTACGGAAGAACAGGCTCTCGATGAGCTCGAGGCGGCCCTTCCCGAGCACGTTCTGCTCATAGGCATCGCGGTAGAATTTCGGAACGCCCTCGAAGAGGTTCCACAGGAACAGCAGACGGCTTGGATCGTCGTCGGCGTGCTCGTGGAGGAGCTCGCGGATCGATGCGACGTCGAGGTGGCCGAGCTCGAGGTGATCGGTGACGCGGTTGTAGAGTGGCGCGCTGCGGTCCTCCAGCAGTGCGGTCATCTCCGCGTGGATCGACCCGAGAACGATCAGGCCGCCGCGCACGCTCGCGGCGTCACGCGCCAGTGAGTCGACGGTGGCCTGGAGGTGCGACGCGAACTCCGAGAGGTGCTTGCGGGTGAAGTACTGGAACTCGTCGAGGACGACGATGTACCCAGCGCGCGCGAGGGACTCGATCGCGCGTGCCATGTCGGCCAGCGTGCGCGGTGCGGCGACGACGGTACTGGGAACGGCGAAGCTCTCGAGCACGTCCGCGAACGCCGACAGAACGCCTGCCGGTGCGGAGTCGGGGACCTGCAGGTAGACCGCACGTTGGCTCGCAGGCCCCAGGGTCTCGTGGATGAGCGAGGTCTTGCCGATGCGTCGGCGGCCCTCGATCCGAACGAAGAACCACCGGCCTCTCGCCAGGATGTCCGCCAGCAGCCTGCGTTCATCGTGCCGGCCGTAGAACCCCCACGTCATTGGAACCTCAGGTAAAAGATTTTACCTCGGTCGTCCCGGCGCGACAAGTTGCCGTGAACATTGAACATAGTCAGGTCATCGACTCCGGCCAGCTCACGACGATGCCCACCGGCGAGAGACGCGTCATGCGCACTTCGTAGAGCGCGGCCACCGCCTCGGGCTCGCGATCGATGTCGATCTCGAGCTCAGCGTCACGACGGCCCATTTCCTCGAGATCGAGGCGGAGCTGACGCTGCTGTTCGCGTGTCGTCGCGGCATCGCTCGTGTCGAGAAGAAGGTCTCCCTGTCGCAGCTCGCTCAGGCTCAGGCGGAGATCGTTGCGACGGCGCTTGAGCAGCACCCGCAGCTCGTCTGCCTCCTTGCGGGCGCGTGTCGCGAGACCGCTCTTGGCACGCGCGGCGCGCGCATCAGCCTCGTCGTGCAGCGGCTTCCACAGCGCCGTGAACAACGACTCGGTGCTGCGCGCGATCTCGTCGCACGCGGTCTCGCCGGGTCGCCTGGCACCGGTCGCGAGCAGTCGCTCGGTCAGCTCCACGGCCTTCGCGATGGTCGTCGCGTCCTTGTAGGGCTCGACGCTGCTCGCCGTGTCGGCACCGCCATTCCACGGTGCTGCGATGGCGACGAGCTCGTCGTGCAGACGTGCAGCGCCGGGGCCGAACAAGCTCAAGCGCGCATACGCGATCACGCGGATGACGCTGTCCGTCGACACGATGGCGCTCGTGCGTGAGAGGTCGTGCGCGCTGAAGCCCTGCGCGAGGAAGCGACCGAGCACACGGCGCACGACGGGATGCGCGAGGTGCAGCTGCTCGACGTCGCTCGAGAGCTGGGCGACGGGCGTGAACGTGATCGGACGAGGAGGCTCGCGGCGCCATTCGCCGAACGACTCGTCGCGACGTCGCGGTCGGCGGATGCTGTCGAGCGTCACATCCCACGAGCGATCGAGGGCGGGCATGCGGAAGGCGGGATGCCCGTCCTGTGTCTTGCCGTGATCGACCAGGCCTGCCGTGCTCGCGAGGCGCAGGCCCACATCGAACACGCCGCGAAGGGCGTCGGGACTGACCTCCAGGGCCTTCTGTGAGGACTCGTAGCGACGCAGCGCACGATCGATCTCGCTGCGAAGGGCGGCGAGGTCCTTGCGCGACTCCTCCAGCTCGTTCTCGACCTTCTGTGTGTTCGCGTCGCGACCGACCTTGTCGATCTTGTCGGCGGTGTCCACGCCGATGCCGTCGGTCAGCGCGTTTTCGATCTCGTCGAGCAGCACCGCGCCGAGCGAGCCGAGCTCTCGCTGCACGATGTCGACCTTGCGCACGAGGGTGTCGAGCACGCGATCTTCCGCGCGCTCGGGGTAGACGAAGTAGTGGCAGCGCACCTCCGGCGACGGCTGGAGCGTGCGGTCGATGCGGCCATTGCGCTGCTCGAGGCGCGCAGGGTTCCACGGCAGATCGATGTGGAAGACGTCGGCGCAGTGAGCCTGCAGGTTGATGCCTTCGCGCGCGGCGTCGGTCGCGATGAGGATGCGCAGCGCGTCTTCCTGAGGCTTGGCGTTGAAGCGACGCTGCACCTCTTCGCGCGCCTCGTCGCCCATGCCGCCCTGGAAGGTGGCGATGCGCTCGTCCGCCTGATCCGTGTGCGAGACCGCTTCGGTGAGCAGCTCGAGGAGGTAGCGCTTGGTGTCCGCCCACTCCGTGAAGATGAGGACGCGTCGATCGGTCCAGCTGCGTGAGATGCCCTTGGTCGTCGTGTCGCCGACAGCAGGACAACAGTGCTCACGGAGCCAGCTCTGGAGCGCACGGACCTTGGCATCGGGAAGACGCCGTGCCCGCTCGGCCTTGGCGCGCAGATCGTTCAGCAGCGCGACGGCCTCTTCGGTCGGTGTCGGGAGCTGCGCGCTCTCGGCAGCGAGCTTCGCGTCGTCCTCGGCCTGCAGCGCTTCGTCGGTGGGACCGTGGGTCTCGGGATCACCCAGGTCGTCGAAGAGACTCTTCTGTGTGTCGGCCCCTTGCGCGCGGCGGGGGACGAGCCCCCGCCCTACCCCGGAGACGAGCGCTGCGACGCCGCCCTTCTCGGCGATGCTGTCGGCGTGCGTCGTGAGGCTCTTGGCGAAGGCCTCGGGGCTCGAGAGGAGGCGCTGCTGGAGGCGAATGAACGGAAGGCGTCCATGCCCCTTCTTCGGCGCACAGAGCTCCGTGTAGCGCGCGAGCTGCGAAGCCATCTCGAGATCGAACGCCTCAGCAGCGCCGAGATCCGTCGTGACGTTGGGCTGGGCATCGGATCGGACCGCGACCGAGCGCCAAGCGCTGTTTGCGCGCTCCAGCTCGTGCTTCATGAGCACGCGCTCGGGGAAGCTCTCGACGCCGAGCGCGCGGAGGTCGCGCTTGAGACGGCGGACCATGATCGGCGCGAGGTCTTCCTTGCCTCGTACACGCACGCCGCGAGGAAAGCGGTTCTTGTCGAGGATCTCGAGCAGCGCGCTGAAGCTGTTGGAGTGGCCGTTGTGCGGGGTGGCCGAGAGGAAGAGCCTGCTGTCGAAGCGAGGCGCGAGCTCGCGCACCGTGCGCGTCATCTCGCTGTCGACGGCGTAGCGACTGCGAGAGGACGGAGCTGCGACGTGGGCCTCGTCGAGCACGAGCAGGCTCTTGCGCGCGCGTGGACCGAGGTGGCGCAGCAACGGCTCGCGGTACTCGGGTCGGCGAAGGAGCTGGTGCGAGATGATGAAGCGGTTGTGCGTCTCCCACACCGGGACGCCGAAGCCGCGCTGCTGGCGACGCTGGGCGATGAACTGCCGCGTCATGACCTCGAAGTGCAGGCCGAAGCGGCGCCTCATCTCGTCGCGCCACTGGAGGCAGATCGACGCGGGGCAGCAGATCAGAACGAAGTCTGCCTGTTGCCGCAGGATGAGCTCCTGCATCACGAGGCCGGCTTCGATCGTCTTTCCGAGACCGACGTCGTCGGCGATGAAGAGGTTGGCGCGCGGAAGCTCGAGCGCCTTCATCAGCGGCGTGAGCTGATGGGCCATGTGCTTGATGCCGGCGCGGAACGGGGCTTGGAAGCGCGAGGCGTCCGAGGCGCTCACGGTGTTCCAGCGCAGGGCATGGAGGTACGCGCCGAAGTGCTCGGGTGGGTCGAGCTTCGCCGCACGGAGCACACCGGTGGTCTCCGGATCGACGACCTCTGCGCCCAGCTCGAGATCCCAGAGGACGTCGAGCGCGCGACCTGGGTCGTCGTCGTCGAGGCAGACCAGGCGAACGAGCGCGGACTCGTCGGCTTCGCCCGGCGCGACGTCTTCGACGAGCCACTGGCGGTGCCGCGCACGAACGACCTGACCTGCCTTCGGCAGACCATCGCGGTGATGCGCGGGAGGTGGCGGTGCAGAACGCTTCGGATCGAAGCCGGATGCCAGCGCGAGTCGCTCGACCAGATCACGGCGCGAGGTCGAGTCGTCGGGGATACCGTGGGCGCGGCACACGACCTGAAGCTCCTCGCGACCGAGCTCGCGCAGGATGAGAGGTGCACGACCTTCGAGCTGGCTGCCGAGGAGAGTTGCGAGCTGCCGCTTGCTGGTGGTCGTGCCCGCTCGAAGTCGAACGCCGAAGAGGCGGGCGAGATCGAGGATTCGCGGCTGCGTGAGCGCGGACAGGATCGATACCGACGTCGGTGCCGTCAGAGTCGTGGTGCTCGGCTGGGTCATCCGCTGTGTGCGCCCCCGCGCCGAGGGTAACCGTCGTGGATGCGCGGTGTCTAAGGCTGCGTGAGGGCGTCCCGACGCGGCGGGGGACGAGCCCCCGCCCTACCCATGAATGTCGGCGTCGACGCGGCGGGGGACGAGCCCCCGCCCTACCGATGATGAGACGCCGGACCCGTCGCAGGGCGGGTGGGTGTAGGCGCCCACTTGGTTAGATGGACCCCGAGCTCCTCGACCTCTTGCTCGCGCTCGACGGCGTGGCCCAGTCGCCTCGCTACCACCCGGAGGGCGACGCCCTCTACCACTCGCTCCAGGTGTTCGACCTCGCGCACCGCGCGACCGACGATCGTGAGCTCTGGGCGGCCGCGCTGTTCCACGACGTCGGCAAGGCCGTGCACGACGATGACCAGGGGCATGACGAGATCGGTGCAGATCTCCTGGAAGGACTCGTCAGCGAGCGCGTCGTCTGGCTCGTGCGGCATCACCTCGAGCTCCTCCGTGACCCCAAGCGCACGCGTGCTCGCCTCGTCGGGACGCGTGAGCTCGAAGACCTCGAGGCCCTGCGACGCTGGGACCTCGGCGGTCGCTCCCCCCACGCCCGAGTCCGTTCCCCCGAGGAGTGCCTGAACCTCCTCTTCGACGCGCACGCGTCGCCCACGAAAGGACATGAGCCCACGTGATCTCGACTCGCTCGATCCCGATCCCGACACCTCCCTCGCCAACGAAGCGCGCGATGCGCACGTGCGACGCGCCGTCGCGACCACGCTGACCGCGAAGCAACGCGAGGCCGTCGAGCTCTTCTTCTTCGAAGGGCTGAGCCAGTCCGAGATCGCGCGACGCATCGGCGTGTCGCAGCAGGTCGTGGAGAAGCGCCTCCACGGCGCGACGCGCGATGGACGTCGTGTCGGCGGTGCCCTCGCGAAGCTGCGCGTGGAGCTCGCCGCGCTCGCACGCTGATGGGCATCGAACGTCATGGAGGCCTCCGCGTGCAGATCGCCGCGATGGCCGCCGAGCTCATGGTGAACGAGCAGGTGAAGCAGTACTTCACCGCGAAGCGCCTCGCGGCCAAGCGCCTCCTCGGACGCGGGCGCGCCAAGAGCCTGCGCTACCGGCCGCACGATCTGCCGAGCAACGGCGAGATCAAGGACGCCCTGCTCGAGCTCGTCGAGCGCACGGAGGGCGAGCGTCGCTTCCGACGCCTGTTCGCGATGCGCATCGCAGCGCTCGAGGCGATGGACGCGCTCGCGCCGTTCACGCCGCGCCTGATCGGCTCGGTGGCGACGGGTCACGTGCGCGCAGGAAGCGATGTCGATCTGCACGTCTTCGCGCCCGATCCGCTCGACGTCGTCGGCCACGTCGCCTCGCTCGGGTGGCCGCACGAGGTGCAGCAGGTGTCGATCGTGAAGGGCGGCAAGCCGATGGACTTCACGCACGTGCACGTCGAAGACGTGTTCCCGATCGAGCTCACCGTGCACGAGCCGATGGCCCTCCGACATCGACCGCGCAGCAGCACCGACGGCAAGCCCATCGTGCGCCTCTCGCCGACCGCGCTGCGCGCGCTGTGCGAGCGCGATCACCCCGACGAGTGGGGCCAGTACACGAAGGACGGCGAGGTGCCGGCCTGGGACGAGGTGCTCGAGCCCGAGATCGAGTGAGGGGGTCTCTGTCGCGTCTCGCTGCCCCTCCCCGGGGGCCCAAACCCCGGCCCTCCCCGCTGCGCGGAGAGGGGGACACAGTTCGCGTTCTCGTTTGTGCTTCTGGTCGATGAGGGGACGCTCTCTGTCGCGTCTCGCTGCCCCTCCCCGGGGGCCCAAACCCCGGCCCTCCCCGCTGCGCGGAGAGGGGGAACCACACTTCGCGTTCTCGTTCTTGTGCCTCTGTTCGACGAGGGGGCGCTCGTTCGATCTCCTGCTCTACGAGGAGAGCGCGAGTCCCGTGCGCGCGATGGTTCCCCTCTCCCGCGCAGCGGGGGAGGACCGGGGCTGGGGACCCCGAGGAGGGGGCAAGTTCGAAGATCAACCCTCACGCTGAACGTCACCCTCGCGCACCGAGCCCCCCGAACTGACGCCCGACACGGTCACGAGCTGCGACTCCGAGGCGGGAGCTCGATGTCAGGCGGTCTCGCGCCGCGGCGGGGGACGAGCCCCCGCCCTACCCAAAATCGGCACGCGAACGGAAGATTGGAACGAAAAGGGGACGAGCTCGATGTCGGAGGGGAACGGTCACTCCGGCGAGCCCATCGTGTGCCCGAGATCGGCCGGTGCTTCGACGACGCGGCGCGCGTACACCGCGTCGGCCAGGCGGCTCACCCGCGCCTCGAGGCTCGCGAGGTCCTCGCGCACATCGGTGTCGTCGCCGACCATGCTCGCCCACGCTTCGCGACACGGCGTCTTGATGCGCACCCGCGAGAGCAGGGAAGGATCACGAGGGGGATCGCGTACGCTGCGGCACTTGCGCCGCGCGTCCCGCCCTCTTTCTACCGTCGCGGTCACACGCGAGGACCTCGTGTCCACCTGGAATCCGCGGACATCCGTCGCGCGTCGTACCGACGCCTCACGAGATGCTCCGGCCCCGGCCCGGAGACGAGATCGATGACCCACGACGGAACCAACGATGGAACCTTGGGCGGTGTCATTCGTCTGAAGCGCGACCCGGCGAGATCGCGCCCCGGCGAATCCCAAGACCTCGGTCGACGTCCGACGGCGCGACCCCACCCCGGCAGGCCTTCGTGAGCAACGACGACGACGACATCGACACGCTCCGCGACCAAGAAGCCCCGGGGCGCGAGAGCGGCGAGACCGAGATCCCCGCCAAGGCGGCGCTCTCCGCATCGGACGCGAAGACCGACGATCCGGCGCCGCTCGAGCTGGCCTCGCTCGACGTGGGCACGATGGACGTGGGCGCCGCCCTCGACGCCGCGCCGCCGGCCTCCATCACGCTCGCGGTCTCGCGCGTCTCGCGTCGCATCCACGGCTGGCTCGTCACGGACGCGGTGATGTCGGGGCTCGGGCTCGGCCTCCTCACCGCGGCGCCCGTGGGCCTCGGCCTCCACCTGAACGAGATCGCGCTCTGGCCGGCCGCCGCGCTCGGTGCCGTGGCGGGGCTCGTGTTCGGCGCGGTGCAGTACCGCGGTCGACGCCTCGATCCGGTGCGCGCGGCGCGCGTGCTCGATCGCATGCTCGGCGCCAAGGATCGCCTCGCGAGCGCGATGCAGTTCGCGGCCACGAAGGACGCGCCTGCGCCGCGCGTCGAGGCGCTCCACCGCCTGCAGATGAAGGAAGCGGCCGAGTTCCTCGCGGCCGTCCCGTCGATCCCCGACCCGCCGCGCCCGATCGCGCGCGCGCCGCGTTGGGTGGCCGCGGGTGTGTTCGCACTGAGCGCGACCGTGCCGCTCGCATACGCGTGGCCGGAGCTGTCGCGCGCGGTGGCCGAGAGCCTCGGCGAAGAGCCCGAGCCGCGCACCGCGGAAGAGATCGCCGACGAGGCGGAGGCCCTGCGTCGCTCGCTCGAAGAAGATCCGCAGCGGCGCGTCGACGCCGAGATCAACCGCCTCGAGCACGAGCTCGAGCGCGCGCGCGCTTCGGCCGCGCACACCCGCGCGCAGGCGATCGAAGACGCAGCGCGCGGGCTCGAGCGTGCGCTCGGCATCGCGCCTCCCGCGGGTGAGGGCGAGGAGGGCACGCCGGGCCACGGTCCGGAGGGCGAGGCCGCGACCGCCGAGATCCCCGAGGTGCGCTCCGTCGATGGCGCGGCGCCGTCGTTCGCGAGCGAAGAGCTGCGCGAGCAGTGGCAAGAGGCGCAGGAGGCGCGCGAGGCGTGGCGCGAAGCGGCGTCGCAGCCGAACCCCAACGCACGCGAGGTCGCGCAGCGACAGGCCGAGGCGCAGCGCGAGCAGCTCGAGGCGCTCGCGATGGCCGAGCAGGAGCGCAGCTGGGCCGAGGCGCGTCGTGAGCGCGAGGCGGCGGAGGCGGCGGCCGAAGAGGCCGAGGCGCAGGCGCGTCGCGAGAGCGGTGAGAGCGGTGAGGCCGAAGAGGGCGAAGAGGGCGAGCGCACCGAGGCCGACACCACGCCGCGATCGGCAGAAGAGGCCGCGCAGGAGCTCGCGGAGTCGATCGACCGCCTCGATCGCGCGCTCGCGGCGATGGACCGCACCGATCAGAGCCAGGGCGTGCCCAACGCACAGGTCGGCGAGGCCCTCGAGCACGCGCAAGAGGCGCTCGCGCCGCACACGCCGGACACGGCGAGCGAGCTCGGTCGCGCGGAGGGCGCGCGCCAGCAAGGGAACGCCGAAGAGATGGACCGTGCGCTCGAGCGAGCGCGCGAGTCGCTACGCCGCGAGGCGGGTCGCGAGACGCGAGAGCTCGCCGACGCGCGTCGTCGCCTCGAGCAGCTCCACGATCAGGTCGCGCAGGCGGCAGGAGACTCCGCGCGCGAGCAGCTCGCGCAGGATCTGACGCAGCGCGAGCACCTCCCCGGTCACTCGCAGACGGGCGAGAGCGGCGACGGAAACTCCGACCAGACGATGGACGGTCAGGAAGGCCAGCAGGGCCAGGCTGGCCAACAGGGTCAGCAGGGCCAGCAGGGCCAGCAGGGCCAGTCCGGAGAGGGCCAGTCCGGAGAGGGCCAGTCTGGGCAGTCTGGCCAACAGGGTCAGTCCGGAGAGGGCCAGTCTGGACAACAGGGTCAGTCCGGAGAGGGCCAGTCTGGACAACAGGGTCAACAAGGCCAGTCCGGAGAGGGTCAGTCGGGACAACAGGGTCAACAAGGCCAGTCCGGAGAGGGCCAGTCTGGCCAGCAGGGACAAGGCCAGTCCGGCGAGGGTTCCGGCCAGGGCCAGGGCCAACAGCAGGGCCAAGGCCAAGGACAGGGCCAACAACAGGGCCAAGGCCAGGGTCAGGGACAAGGACAAGGCCAGGGCCAAGGACAAGGACAAGGCCAGGGTCAGGGCCAAGGACAAGGCCAGGGTCAGGGCCAAGGAC
>CAZCVE010000067.1:0-1861 GCA_964502175.1 uncultured Sandaracinaceae bacterium | reverse complement strand
CAAGGACAAGGCCAGGGTCAGGGCCAAGGACAAGGCCAGGGTCAGGGCCAAGGACAAGGCCAGGGTCAGGGCCAGGGTGTCGGCCAAGGTGGTCAGGGCCAGAGTGGCGGCACGGGTCAGGGCCAAGGCGTCGGCAGCACCGGACATGGCGAGACCGGTCAGGGCTCGGCGGGCGGGCAGGGCCAGGGCGATGGTCAGAGCAGCGACGGAACCAGCTCGCAGCCGTCGCAAGGCTGGGGCTCGGGCGCAGCGGGAACTTTCGGTGACGGCACGGGTCAGGTCGCGAGCGCCGATGGCGTGAGCGTGGACCCCGGCACGAACCCCGGACAGAGCGCGGACCTCGGGAGCGACATCGATCCGATGGGTCTGCTCGGCGGCGCGCGTCGTCCCGGCACGGGCCCTGCGATGGAAGGCACCGCCGGCAGCGCGGGTGGCGCGGGCTCCGGCTCGGTGAGCGGTACGGCAGGCGAGAGCGGACGCGTCACGGGCGGCAGTCGCGTGCCTGGATCGTTGCGCGCCTACGTGCGTCGGTATCTGAGCGCCGTCGGTGAGAGTGCCAGCACGGGTTCGACGACGGGCGGCACCACGAGCGCAGGCACGGGTACGGGCAGCACCGGTACAGGCACGGGCACCGGCTCGCAGTGAACACGGTTCGGCGCATGACGCGAACCAACGAAGTTCCGGACAGAAGTACTAGCGGTCGATCGGACCAGCGGAGATGATGATGGCCGAAGCAGCGCAGAAGGTGCACGTCCTGAACCCCTTCGATCACGTGAGAACGCTCTGTCAGCGCATCGCGACCAAGGTCAGCGAGCGCGTGGTCGGCCAAGAAGAGACGGTGCAGTGCATCACCGCGGGGCTCCTGCTCGGAGGCCACGTGCTGATGGAGGGCGTGCCCGGCGTGGGCAAGACGCTCGTCGCGCGCACGCTCGCCGATGCGGTGCACCTCAAGTTCGCGCGCGTGCAGTTCACGCCGGACCTGATGCCGTCCGACATCCTCGGCACGTACGTCGTCCAGACGGGTCCGAGCGGGCAGCCGCTGATGTCGCTCCAGCAGGGCCCCTTGTTCGCGAACATCGTGCTCGCCGACGAGATCAACCGCGCCTCGCCCAAGACGCAGTCCGCGCTGCTCGAGGCCATGCAGGAGAAGCAGGTCTCGCTCGGCACGCAGACGTTCGCGCTGCCGCAGCCGTTCTTCGTCGTCGCGACGCAGAACCCGATCGACCAGGAGGGCACGTACCCGCTGCCCGAGGCGCAGCTCGATCGGTTCTTGATGAAGGTGCTCGTCCGCTTCCCCACGGAAGACGAGATGCTCAACATCGTCGCCCGCACCGCGGGCGCGATCGAAGCCGAGATCTCGAAGATCGCCGACGGTGATCAGGTGATCGCCGCGGGCAAGTCGATCCGTCAGATGCCCGTGGCCGAGCACGTCGCGCGCTACGCGGTGCGCCTCGTGTTCGCGACGCACCCCGATCACCCGAGCGCGCCGGCGTGCAACCGCCGCTACGTGAAGGCCGGCGCATCACCGCGCGCCGCGCAGTCCGTGCTCGCCGTCGCGAAGTTCTTCGCGCTGCTCGATGGCCGCCTCAACGTGGCGATCGAGGACGTGCACAAGGCCGCGTACCCGTGCCTTCGTCACCGCATCCTCCTCAACTTCGACGCGCTCGCGGACGACGCGACGACCGACACGCTGATCCGTCAGACGCTGATGGAGCTCGATCGCAAGGACGACCCGAGCCCGTCGAAGGCCAAGAAGAAATGACAACGCATCCTCGGTGCGCCGAGGTGGGGCTGGGGCCCCGCCTCGGAACGCGACGCGGGGGGGAGACGGTGTGGAGCGGAGCGGAACGGAGTCGAACCC
>CAZCVE010000066.1:0-48606 GCA_964502175.1 uncultured Sandaracinaceae bacterium | reverse complement strand
TGGAGGGCGCGCTCGACGAGCACCTCGCTCGTGCTCGCAGCGAGATGAAGCACGCGCACGTACTCGACGTCGGCGCGATCTCCGCGGCGTGCTCGCAGCGCATCGTAGGCGCGTCGGAACGTGAGCGAAGGGAAGAGGTCCTCACGGAATCGGTACTGCGCGAAGGCCCCCGGCTTTCGCACGAGCGACCAGATCACGTGTCGGTAGTCGATGCGGTGCACGTCCGGGCCGCGCAGGCGAGGGATCGTCTCGATGATCTTGCCCGAGTGACGGACCTCGAGGACGTCGGCGAAGAGACGCACCTCGACCTCGTGTCCGATCAATCGCGAAGGCACCGAGTAGGTCCGCTTGCCGACCTGGATCGTCGACCACTTTCGCACCTCGACGTGCAGCGTCGTGTGCTCGGGCAGACGCGTCGACGGCAGTGCGCGCAACGCAGCGCGCTCCTCTTCGATCTTCGCGGCGCGCCCGGCGTGGAGATCGCGCTCGACGATCATCTCGACGAACGCGAGGTACTCGACGACGGTCGCGAAGTCACGGCTGCCGCGAAGACGCAGCGCTTGATCGAGCGCTGACTTGAGCAGCCCGTGGCCGCGCTCGACGACGCCGTTCTCATGCGCCTCGCCGGGCCGGATGCGCGAGCCCTCGAGCCCGAAGTGTTCGAGCACCGCATCGAAGCGCACATTGAAGGTGCGTCCCCCTGTCTCCCTGAGCTCGTGCGTGGCCGCCGAGAGATTGTCCATGCGGATCCGCGCTGGGCTGCCGCCCAGCTCGAGGAGCGCGTTCTGAAGGCCGCGCACCAGTGCCTCGAACGTCTCGCTGAACGCGAGCTGCACGAAGTGCCAACCGCTGAACGGCAACACCATGTGGAAGAACATGTGCGCGAACAGAACGCCTGCGATCGTCACGCGCAGCTCGTTGCCGTGGGTGAAGTCGATCGAGCCCATGCGCCCGGCCGTGTGCACCTGCGGGAAGAACACTTCTTTGTGGGGACCACGCAGCGCGCGCCACTCGCGGAAGCGTCGCTGCAGCGTCCGCAACTGTCCCGCGACGAAGCGTCCGGGGTGTCGTCGCTCCAGCTCGGCGAACACGGTCTTGGCCTCCAGCGCGCCGTCCTCGTCAGCCACGAGCAGCGGCTCCACCTCGCTCGCCCACACGTCGGCGAACGGATCGTCGCGCGTGCGGTACTCGCGTGGCCTCTTCGTCTGCGATGGCAACGGCCCGTGCTCCCACGTCCGCGCCGAACGCTCGCTCATCCCTGCGGCCGCGCCAGCAGCCTCCTGTGTGATGCCTTCCATCCGCTTCTTCCTCAGCAAGCGGACCTGCTCGTCGGTGACCATACGCGCCTCTCGAGCGCGGGATCGATCGTCGGCCGGGCATCGTTGCCCAGCCCCTTCCAACGGGCCGTCCGCACGGCGGATCGAGCGGCAGATCTAGTTGTCGCTGACCGGCAAATCTAGTTGTCGCTGATCACCAGGGTTGCGGACCACCTTGGAGGAGCTGCGCCAGGTTCGGCCCACTCGGGGGACTTCGGGCGAGCATCGCGGTCTCCTCGTCGGAGCCGCATGGTAGAGCACCGTCGACGGGATTCGAACCCGCTGCTGCTGGTTCGAAACACGAGTGAGCCCCTCGGTCCGGCCTGCGACGGCAGGAGCTCGAGAATCGGGTGGCAGCGAACCTGGACGCCGCGTGCACCGCGAGCCGGCGATCCAAAACCGAAGTGGAACGACGCGAGGGACGCGCGATGGGGCCTCGCTCCGCGTCCGCGCGGAGTCGTGGTGCGGAGGGGGGCCACCCGTGCGACCCGTGCACGCACTTCTTCCACACAACGTCCTCGAGGGGAGTCGAACCCCCATCACCTCGCCCACGATCCCCTTTGGGATGACGCGCTTCCCTAGCGACCGCTACGCGCTGCCATTCGGTGCATCCGCAACCCTGGGACCTACCCACACCCTCATGACAGCCAGAGGTAGCAGGCGACGAAGTGCCTTTTACGGATCGGTTTCAGGCCATTTTCCGACGTGCGTTCCGTTGCACCACGAGGACATGGAAGTCGGAGGTCTCGCACCCCAGACCGTGAAGGTCCGCACCGTGTTCGAGGCGGGCTCGGCTCCTCGGCCGATTCGGCTTCCAGCGATGACGTCTGAGAAAAAGACACCCACGGAGGGACTCGAACCCCCACGGTCCCAGGTTCGTAACCTGGCGCTCTGTCCGTTGAGCTACGCGGGTAAACACACGAGCGAGTTGATCGACGGGAGTCGAACCCGCGCACCCTGATCCACATTCAGGTGCTCTGCCGTTGAGCTACGACCAACGTGACATGCCGCGAGTTGGAATCGAACCAACGACGCCCCGACCTTCAACCGGGCGCTCTACCTGCTGAGCTATCGCGACGCGCTGTGACAGGCCGCCAAGGAATCGAACCCTGCCGACGAGGAGATTTGGAGTCTCGACCGGTTCCCAGACCGCGACCTAGAAAACAACAGGACTCCTGGAGCAGGAGTCGAACCTGCGACGATCCGCTTAACAGGCGGACGCTCTGTCGCTGAGCTATCCAGGAATGAGCGTCGGGCCAGGAGCTATTTCGGGACAGGGATTCGAACCCCGATTGCCTGGTTCAGAGCCAAGCGTCCTGCCGTTGGACGATCCCGAAGCGCGTGAGCTGCGTGCGGACGATGGATGCCGCGAGAGGGAATCGAACCCTCGGCCGTCCGGGTAAGAACCGGATGCTCTCCCTGCTGAGCTATCGCGACGCGCTGGATCCGGAGGGTCTCGAACCCCCTATGCCGTGAGGCGCCCGGTCTACAGCCCCCGTCTACAGCGGCGGGGTGCGGCGCCCGTGCCGCGTCGAATCCGTCGTGCCGTGGAGCACTGAGAGACGAGACCCGGGGCTTGCGCGCACCTGACGAAGAAAGTCAGCTGGCCTTGGTGCGCTTCGTCTTCTTCGCGGGCGGCGGCAGGCTGGCCTTCTCGCGCTTCTTCTCGAGGCGCGCCTTGCGCTTCGCGAGGGCGTCGTCGGCTTCCGCCTCGTCGGCCTGCGCGAGGTGCACGAGCGCGCGCTCGTAGTCGTGGTGCTCGTGCTCGTAGAGCTTCGCGAGCGAGAGGTGGATCGAGGCGCGCGGGGCGCCGCTCGCGTGATCGAGCGCTTCGAGCAGCATCGCCTCTTCCCCACGACGATCCTCGGTCTTGCGCGCGACCTGTGCGCCGAGCACGAGCGCCTGCGTGGTGACGTGCGCCGCGCCGCCTGCGTCCGCCGCGGAGCGCGCGCGATCGAGGGCGCGTGGATGATCGCCGTAGCGGAACGCGACCTTCGCGACCGCGAGCCGATCTTCGGGCGCGTGGTGCGGCAAGACGCCGTCCCATCGCTCCGCGAGCGCGACGACGAGCGCCGCGAGCGCGACGAGGTCGTTCGCGTTGTGCTCGATGACGGGCGTGAGCGTCGAGCCGTCGGCGCCGCGCACGAAGTCCCAGAAGCGCATGGGGATCTCGGCGCCGTCGATGTCGTGCTCGCGGCGCAGGCCCAGCACCTCGGACTCCATCTGCACGAGCCGCACTTCCTTGAGGCGAGGACCGAACACGCGACGCGCGCAGTGGAGGAGATCGAGGTGCGCCGTCGGCGCGGGCACTGGGACGCGGTTCATCACGGCGCGGGTGCGGAGGAGCGGCCAGTCGAAGCTCTTGCCGTTGTACGTGCAGATCGCCGACGCGCTCTCCATGCGCGCGGCCAGCCGCTCGAGCACGGGACGCTCCTCGCCGGGCTTTCGCAGCAAGAGCTGCTCGAGGCACAGCGACTCGTCCTCGAACCAGGCGAGTCCGACGAGGAAGGGCAGGGTGCCAGTGCCCCCCGACAGGCCGGTCGTCTCGGTGTCGAGGAACAGGATGCGCGATGGATCGATGCCAGAGAGCGACTCGTCGAGCGCGAGCGCTGCCAGAGACTTCGGTGACACCGACAAGGCCCCCGCGATCGGTGTCCGACCATGACAGTGCGCGGGCTCGAGGTAGCGCGCGACACGATGCAAGGGTCCCGACGCCGTCTGCTCCAGCACACCCGGAAGTGGCTCCGGGGGAGGTGCGCTCGGCCGCTCGAGCAGCCGCTTCTCCATGTCGGCATGCTTCTTCGCGATCAGCTCACGGAGCATGGAAATACGGGCTCTTCGGTCGGCTTCCTGGGGGATGAGTCCCTGAAAGGAAAGACCCTGGGAGACCAGACTCTGACCCTGAGAAGTCGAGTCCTGAGAGGCCAGCCCTCCAGAGGTCACCCCCTGAGAGGTCAATGCCTGAGAGGTCAATGCCTGAGAAGCCAACCCCTGAGAGGTCAATGCCTGAGAAGCCAACCCCTGAGAGGTCAATGCCTGAGAGGCGACCACGCCTGGGCTGCCCATTCCCGGGGCTCCGAGGCGCGCGAGCTTCTTCTTGAGGTCGAGCGTCATCGTTCAGTGCACGCGGGAGACGCCGACGCGGGCGAGGAGCTCGATGGCGACGCGCTTGAGATCGAACTCCGTCGGTCGACGGATGAGGTCGGGATCGACCATCGGGCCGTTGGCTCGAGAGACCGAGAATCCGTTCTCTCGGTCTCGAGTCCGCGGCGCTTGCGCCGCGAGAGACTCTAGCGCGGGCATGACCACGCCGATGCACGCCGGACAGCCGCCCTGACACGGGCAGTCCTCTATCAGCCCGCGCGTGCGGCGGAGCACGACCTCGCGATCGGCGAACAGGCGCGGCGCGAGACCGACTCCGCCGGGGATGTGGTCGTAGATGAAGATCGTCGGGTCGAATCCAGCGCCGTCCGCGTCGCCCTTCTGCGGGTGCTCGTCTTCGCCCGTGCGCTCGGCGAGCACGTGTCCGAGGTCGCGTGGAACACACAACAATCCCCTGGAGGGGCGGGGTGGCATCGGGGGGCCTATGCCCCCCCCCGCATCCACCCCTGTCGCGGGCGCGGGCCGGAGCCGCGGGGGCGGGGGGCGCAGGCCCCCCACCAACCCCCCGGCTCGCTCCTCCTCGCTTCGCTCGTCGGCGCTGCGCCGCCTCAAGGGGGTCGCTTCGCGCCCCCCGCCGGCTGGCTCCCCCGCAGAGTCGTCGACGAGGACGAGGCTTCGCACCGTGTCTTCGGAGAACGTGATCCAGACCGCGCTCGTGTGCATCTGCATCTCGGGCAAGCGCACGTCGCCGTAGCCCACGTTCTCGTGGGTGTTGAACTTGATCTTCTTGTAGCCGACGACCTTCTCGATCACCGACACCTCGCCCAAACCGACTGCGACGCCCTCGAGCGACTCGCCCGTTCGCACGAACGCGGCGTCGTCTTCCTGAGTGACGGACACGCGCGTGTAGGTCATGGCGGTCGTGTAGTAGTCGGGGGCGACCTTGCGGACGAACGCCTTGTGGTTCTCGAAGTCGAGGCGCTCGACCTGGTACTGCTCGGCGTCGTGCTGGTAGATGGCCTGCACGTGCAGCATCGTGTGCGTCGCGCGCCAGTCCATCTCGGCGATGGTCTTCTCGGTGTCGAGATCGACGATCACGAAGTTGTCCCAGCTCACGCTCCTCAGCGAGACGTGCGACGCGGGATACGCGTCGGTCGACCAGTGGTAGCGAGTCTTGCCGTCGCTCGTTGGAGCGGCGTGCACGACCCCGTGCGTCGCGAGGTACTCGAGGCCGTCCTGCGTGGCCTGCGCGGGCACGTCACCAAACGACTCGCCCGACTCGAAGGGGAGCTCGAACGCCGCGCACTTCATGTGCTGGACGAGGATCTCCACGTTGTCCGGATCGATGCGCGCGTGCTCGACGGGCGCGCCCGTGACGAGATCGGCGTGCGTCGCGACGTACTGATCGAGCGGCATCGAGCTCGCGACGAGCAGCGCGAGCGAGGGCTCCTTGCGTCGACCCGCGCGACCGAAGCGCTGCCACAGCGCGGCGATGGTGCCCGGATAGCCCGCGCACACGACGGCCGAGAGCGAGCCGATGTCGATGCCGAGCTCGAGGGCGTTCGTCGCGACGACGCAGCGGATCGTGCCAGCGCGAAGTCCCTGCTCGATGCGGCGTCGCGTCTCGGGCAGGTAACCGCTCCGGTAGCCCTGGATCAGGTCGGGATCGACCTTGTCCGCGATCAACCGATCACGGAGGTACTTGAGCATCACCTCGACCTGGTTGCGAGACTGTCCGAACACCAGCGTCGGCACCTCGGCGCGCACCAGATCCACGGCAAAGGAGACTGCCGTCTTGGTGTAGCTGGCACGCACGCCGAGCTCTGCATTGACCACCGGCGGATTGACCATCAGCACGTGCTTGTCGCCCGTGGGGGCCCCGCTCTCACGCACGAGATGCACGTCGCTGCCCACCATGCGACTGGCATGCTCCTTCGGATTGCCGATGGTGGCCGACGCGAAGATGAACGTCGGCGGGCGCTGGCCGTGGAACTTCGCGATGCGCGTCAGTCGACGGATGACGTTCGCGAGGTGCGAGCCGAAGACGCCCCGGTAGGTGTGGAGCTCGTCGATGACGACGTAGCGGAGGTGCGAGAAGAAGCGCGCCCAGCTCGCGTGGTGCGGGAGGATGCCCGCGTGGAGCATGTCGGGGTTCGTGAGGAGGATGCAGCTGCGCTCGCGCGCGGCGCGTCGTGCATCGCCGGGCGTGTCGCCGTCGTAGGTGATCGCGCCGTGCCCCCAAGACCCCTGACCAGACAGGCCGCTCTCGCGCATCAGCTCGCGGAGGGCGGCTTCTTGATCGCGCGAGAGTGCCTTCGTCGGGAAGAGATAGAGCGCGCGGGCATCGGGCTCCTTCGCGAGCGCGTCGAGGACCGCGAGGTTGTAACAGAGGCTCTTGCCCGAGGCGGTCGGCGTGGAGACGACGAGGTGCTGCGCGGCGGGCTCGCCCGGCTCGCGCACGCGCGTGACCTCGAACGACTCTGCCTGATGCGCGTAGAGCTGCGAGACGCCGCGATCGCGGAGGGCCTTCGCGACGCCCGGATGGAGGCGCTCGGGGATCGGCGCGTAGCGACCGTCGCGCCCGGGGACGACGTGATCGAGCACGATCGTTCCGTCGCCGCGCCAGTGATCGAGCACCGCGTCGAGGCCGCGCGTGCGCGACCACGGAGGCTCGGGGCGGCTGAACGCGCTCTCGTCGGACGACATCGCCGGCCACTGTACGGGTGAGCAGCCCGAGCGTTCAAGGTGTCAGTGACGATCAGAGCACGACGACGCGAAGGCCGACGGAGACGTCGAGGGTGAAGTACGAGAGATCGATCTGCGTGCCCGTCGTCGTCGAGACACGCGTGCCGAGCACGATCGCCGAGGCGCCGAGATCGCCCACCACGGAAACCTCGGGCGTGATCGGCAGCGCCACGTCCGCCGCGAGTCCTGCGGTGGCCCACGGGTGGAACGAGCTGCCGGCGCCGATCCCGAACCGCGGCGAGCCCGCGGCGAACAGCGCGCCGAGCTCGATGCGTGCAGCCGCGCTCAGCAGCATCCACGGCTCGCGGATCAGCGAGAGACCGAGCGCGCCCGTGCCCGCGCCGACGACCGCGTCCACGTCGCCCTCGTTGCTGACGCTCGCGCGCGACCACGCCACGAGCAGGCCGCCCTCGAGCCACAGCTGCGGATCGAGGTAGGCGCGAGCCCGCGCGCGCGTGCCGATCGCCCAGCTCGGGTGCACCGGCACGACGCGAACGAAGAGCTCGTTCGTGGTGGAGAGCGTGGTCGCGCGGCTCAGGACAGTCGCGGCCGGCGGGCGATCCGCGACGGGCACGTAGCCTTCGGGCGCAAACGGCGTCGAGAGATCCTCGCGCGCGTGTGGGTCGATGCGCCGCGGTGCCGTCGCTCGGGGCGGGTCGGGCTGAATGGAGTCGGGGTCCGGCTCGATGCGCACGGGGATCGTGCGACGTCCGAGGTGGAGGTGCGCGCGCTCCGCGATCGCGAGGGCCACGGCGCGCGTGTGCGAGGGCGGATCGGGGTCGAGCGCGAGCTCGATCTGATCGCGACGCTCGCGCCCGCTCGTCCGCTCTCGCACGACGATCTCGACCGACGTCGCGCCCGCGTCGCAGATCGCGTTGCCGAGCTCGATCTCGATGGCGTCGCCCGCCGCATCGTCGAGCTCCAGCACGACGAGCTCGTCGAGCAGCGCGAGATCGAGGTGACGCGCTGCACAGGTCGGCGCACGGAGGACGATGCGCGCGTCCGCGAAGACCGCGCCCGGGGTCGCGAGCGACGCGAGGCCCATCGCGACGATGCACGCGATCCCTCGTGATCGTCGAGCGATCAGGGCGCGTGCGACCACGCGTGCACCTCGTCGTGCCATCGACCTTCGGGGTGGTGCGTGTCGTAGTCCTGCGCAGCCGTCTCTGCGGCGGCGTGATCGAAGCGGGAGAGCGCTTGCACGCGGCGCGCGCGGGCGTCTTCGAGCAGCGGTGCGCGGATGCCGAGCTCGATCGCGCGCGAGAACGCAGCTGCGGCCTCGCGGGGGTGCTGACGTCGATCGAGCTCGAGGCGTCCGAGCGTGAACGCAGCGAGCGCACGGTCGTCGGCGCTGGTGTCCTCGACGATCGCGCCGAGGAGCGCGACGGCCTCGTCGAGACGACCCGCCCGTCGCAGCGAGTCCGCCTCGCGCATGCGAGCGAGCGCGGGCTGGATCTCCGGCGTCTCGGCGACGGGCGCGATCTCGGTGGACACGACCTCGGGGCTCGTGGTGCTCGTCTCCGGGTCCTCCGATCGCGCGGTCGTGCCTCGCGCGGAGGCCGTGCGAGCGATGCTCGCGGGCTCGATCAGCGAGGTCGGTGCGTCGATCGCGGGCGCCTGCGTCGGCGTCGCCTCGGGGGTGACGAGCGCGGCGGTGGTGCTCGTCGGCGGGGCGTCGAACGGCACGACGATGCGATCGCCCGCGTGCAGGCGCTGCATGCCGCCGGGCGCTGTGGGCCCGCGCACGAGCACGGTGCCGCGCGTGACCGAGACCTCGACCTCGTGCGCGCGGTGCTCCACGCGGAACGAGGTGCCGAGGACCTCGACGGTGACGAGCCCGCTCTCGATCGCCCAGCGGCGCGGGCCTCCGGGCACGACGTCGAACGAGGCGCTGCCCTCGTGCAGCCAGAAGCGCACGTGATCGCCAGCGTTCTCGAGGATCTCGAGGCGCGTGCCGGTCTCGAGCGAGACGCGCGAGCCATCGTCGAGCGCGAGCGTCGCGTCGTCGAACGACTCCGGCGTGACGACGCCGGTCGCGATCGAGCCGTCCGTCTGTCGCAGCGGTCCCGGCGCGGTCGGCCACACGAGGAGCAGCGCGCACGCGATCGCGAGCGTCGCGCCGCCGCCGATCGCGAGGCGGCCGAGCCACGCGTACGACGTGGACGCGGACGGCACCGCAGCCCCGCGTCGACGCGTCGCGATCGCGCTCCAGTTGTCGTGCGCGCGCGCCTCGTCGTGAGGCTCGCGGAGGTGGCCGCGGAGCTCGAGGTCGTCCTTCACGTGGCACCTCCTTCCCGGAACGGGGCGATCTTGGTGTCGGCCTCGGAGAGGCGGCGCTTCGCGGTCGCGAGCGAGACCTCGAGCGCGGCGGCCGTCTCCTCGAGCGTCCAGCCCTCGACGCGATGGAGGATCCACGCCGCGCGCGACGCGACCGAGAGACCCTCGAGCGCACGATCGATCTGACGCAGCGTCGCGATGACGTCGGGACGCGTGCCCTCGACGGCCGACTCGGCGAGGCTCGCGTCGTCGTCGCCGCGATCGAGGCCGAGCGTGCGGAGGAGCTTTCGCTTGCGGAAGCGGTGGTGACAGAGGGTGACCGCGATGCGCTGCACCCAGCCGCGGAACGCACCGCCGTCGCGCAGCTCGGCGATCCGCTCGAGCGCACGCACGAAGGTGTCCTGCACCACGTCGTCGGCGTCGGCCGTGCGACCGAGGAGGCGCGTGACCGCGTTCGTCACCGAGCGCACGTGGCGGCGGTAGAGGGCCTCTTCTGCCCAGCGATCGCCGGCGCGCGCACGGCGAACGAGCTCCGCGTCGTCCTCGAGGTGCGAGGTCGGGAGCTCGGTGACGGGCAGCTTGCGGACGGCGAGGGTCACGGGTCGTCGCTCAGGATCCCCCAGCTTCGTGGATCGGCTCAGTCTTTCTTGTCGCGCGATCGCCCGGCCCTCGGGTTCGTCGAAATTGGTGAGCCGCTTTCGCTGTGTCGCGCATCCTTGGCGCGTGCAGGTGCGCTGGCGTGGGTCGATCGCGATCGTGGGGCTCGGCCTCGCGCTCGGCTCGTGCGTCGCGGAGACCACCGTGATCGGAGACGACCGCGCGCGGTACGCGTGTGCGACCGCGCCCGTGCTCGAGGCACCGCCGTGGGGCTGCGTGGCGGTCCACGTCGCCGTGACCGAGCCGTGGGGCTGTGAGGCGCTCGCGGGCTCGTGGGTGCGCTTTCGTCGTGAGCCCTCGCAGAACGCGACGATCCGCATCACGCCCACGTACCTCTCGGCGTGTCGTGACGGCACGTCGTGCGTCGCGAACATCCACCTCAACCTCGATGGTCCGGCCTGTACGTGTCCGTTCGGCTTCGCGGAGGAATGGACGCTCACCAGCCTGACGGACACGTACGAAGTGCCGCTGTGGGATCTCGAGGCGGACGTGATGCTCGAGCCGCTCGGCAACGAGCTCGAAGTGCAGCTGTGCACCAATCTCTGATCGTCGCGTGAGCCGGTCTCGCGATCTCGCGGCTCTCTGTCCAGCGCGCCGATGGCGCGGAGGAGGAGACGATGAGACGAGCGAACGAGACGCTCCTGGGGTGTGCCCTGGGCGCGATGGTGATGACGGGATGTGGCGCGGGCGATCCGAGCGACACGGTGGGGCTCGAGATCCAGATGCTCGCGGTGAACGGCATCGTCGACGGCGCGGAGCTGCCTCCGCAGCACTACACGGTCACGCACGGGCAGCGGTCGGGCGAGCTCGGGTCGTTCGTGTTCGACGGCCCCGAGTCGTCGCTGCAGGTGTCTGCGTGTCCGCTCGGCAGCGGTCAGAACGAGGATCCGTACTCGGGTCTGTCGGGCGAGCCTTCGACGGATCCGTCGATCGAGCCGACGTTCGATCCGATCGAAGGACCACGCGGTGAGCGACCGCCCGTGGGCAGCGGATCGTGCGGGGCGCGCGGCATCTCGCTGTGCTCCGGGCGCTCGTGCGCGACGTTCGTCTCGGAGGACGTCGAGCTGACGCTGCGGGAAGAGGGCGAGTGGCGCCGCATGATCGCCTCTGGCGTGAGCGACGACGACGCGGTGCAGATCGAGCTCGTCTATCGGGAGAGGCGCTGACGTGCGCGCGTCGTTCTCGGCTTCGGTGGTGTTCGCGACGCTGATCGCGCTGGGTGGCTGTGCGCCCGATCTGCGCGGCGACATGGATCGCGCGGGCGTGTTCTCGCCGCGCAGCCTCGAGGCCGGAAACGACGCGCTCGTCTCGCTCGGGCAGGCGCTGTTCTTCGATCCCGAGCTCTCGGGCAACCGCAACACCGCGTGCGCGAGCTGTCACCTGCCGTCGCTCCACGCGGGCGATGCTCGACACCTGTCGATCGGACAAGCGGGCGCGCGCCTGCCGCGACAGGTCGTCGAGCCGTTCAATCGATCGTTCGCGACGAGCTTGTTCTGGGACGGTCGCCTCGAGCTGCGCGACGGTGCGATCGTCGGGCCCGTCGCGTTCCCCGACGGGATCGAGACCTTGCTCGAGGCGCAGGCGCTCCTGCCGTTGCTCGATCGCGACGAGATGCGCGGCGAGGCGGGCGACGTCGCCGACGACGGGCGCGCGAACGAGCTCGCGGGCTTCGACGACGCACGCTCGAGCGAGATCTGGGCCGCGGTGCTCACACGCCTTCTCGCGATCGAGGGCTACCGCGCGCTCTTCGTGGCCGCGTATCCGCGCGTGTCGATCGAGTCGCTCTCCATCGTGCACGTCGCGCGCGCGATCGCCGCGTTCGAGTCTCGCTTGTGGGAGCTCAGCGACACGCCCTTCGATCGCTTCTTGGGCTCGGTGAGCCAAGCGCCCGAAGACGAGGCGCTCGACGAGACACAGCGCAAGGGCGCGGAGCTGTTCTTCGGCGACGCGGGCTGCGCGCGCTGCCACCGAGGACCGCTGCTCACCGACGGACTCACGCACGCCATCGGTGTCCCTCAGATCGGGCCAGGCCGCGATGGCGCGGGTCGCGACGAGGGACGCTTCGCAGTGACGGGCGATCCCGCGGATCGCTTCGCGTTCCGCACGCCCTCGCTCCGCAACGTGATGGTGACGAGCCCCTACATGCACGACGGTGCGTTCTCCCGCGTCGAGGACGCGGTGCGACACCACCTCGACCCGCAGGGGTCGCTCGCCACGTACAACCCGCTCGTCCTGCCCGACGATCTCCGCGAGCAGGTGCACCACGATCAGAACGAGGCGATCGCCGCGCAGATCGATCCCGAGGTCCTGCCGTACCGCACGATCACCGACGACGAGATCTGGCTGATCGTCTCGTTCCTCGACGCGCTCACCTCGGACACCGAGCGTGGCGTCGGGCCCGAAGCCGGCGTGCCGCTCACGGTGCCGAGCGGCCTCCCCGTCGTGTCGTCGCTCGAGCCCGAGCTCTTCACACGCTTCTGACCTCGGTCCTGAAGGCGCTTCGTCGGAGACCTCGAAGCGACTCGCTTCGTCGCGATGCCGCGAGGCGCGGGACCTGCCCCACGTCTGCCTGTCGGGCTGCGTGTTAGCGTCCGCGCGTCGATGGCCCGGGCCCGTCACACGATCCTCGTCGTCTGCGTCTCGCTCGCGCTCGTCGCGATCGGCCTCGCGTGCACCATCGCACCGGCGCGAGACGCGAACGTCGCGATCACGCCCGAGCCTGCGTCGGACGTGTCGCAGGTCGGTCGCCGCGCCGCGCCTCCACCTCCCTCGACGCCGCCGCCCACGCCGCCGATCACGCCGTCCACAACGCGCGCCCCGCTGCCGCGAGGGGAGCGCACGCAGTTCATCCTCATGGGCATGGACACGACGCCGCACTGGGAGCGTCGGGGCTTCGAGGACCTCTATCGGTATCTCAACCTCCGCACACCGGAGGGCAGCCCGGCCTCCAGCTACACGCTCTTCATCGGCACCGGAGGCATGCAGTTCGACGAGCGGCGCCGAGACCTCAACGAGGCAGAGCGCGTCTTCCAAGGCGTTCCGCCGCGGCACAATCCCGTCTTCGACTATGCCGAGTCGATGGAGCAGATCCGCGGGAAGATCGAGAACATCCGCCGCCTCGGCGAGCTCGGCGTGGAGATCGGCTCGCACACGGTCCGTCACGAGCGCGGCGGTGAGTGGACCGCACAGCAGTGGGAGCACGAGATCGCCGATCACGAGCGCATCCTCGATCTCGTGCGCTTGCCGCATCCCGTGGGCTTCCGCGCGCCGTTCCTCGCGACGAACGAGGGCATGTACCAGGCGCTGATCGCGCACCACTACCGCTACGACTGCTCGCGCACCGCGAACAGCCGCTTCTGGCCGATGCGCTATCCGGGCACCGCGGCCGCGGACGGAACGGGCTTGTGGCAGTTCGGGATCCCGAGCGTGATGATCCCCGGACGCGATCGGCCCGCGCTGCTCTACGACCTCAACATGGAAGAGCGCCTGAGGCGCGCGGCCATCGCGGCAGGGCAAGACGAAGAGGCCGAGATCGTCCGTTGGATGGACGACGCGTTCTATCGCGCGATCGACTCCGAGTTCCGACGTCGCTACCGCGGCGCGCGCGCGCCGTTCCTCATCAGCGGGCACGGCGGCTTCCGCGATCCGATCACGCGCTTCATGCGCCGCGTGTGCCGCATGGATCACGTGCGCTGCGCGACCTTCCGCGAGGTGGTGGACTACATGGAAGCGCACCCCGAGATGGAAGGCGCGCGCTGACCGGACAGTCGTCGCACGACTCTAGCCGAAGGCCCGTGATAAGGCGGGCGCATGGCGCGTGACGACGAAGCGAAGCCGGAGCTGCCGCGGACGCTCGGCGGTCGCTACAAGCCACGATGGAAGGACGCGCCGAGCGGCTCACCGGACGATGCGAAGCCGTCGCTGGTCGCTCGCGACACGATCGTCGACCGCGAGCTCGATCTCGAGCGCGTCGTGTTCGGGCCTGAACGCGCGTCGGAGCGCGACGCGCTGGTCTCCGAGCTCAAGGCGCGCACGACGGTGCTCTCGCCTGCGCTCGTCGCCGTGCACGACGCGGGAGAGTGGGACGACGACGCGTTCGTGGCGCTCGAGCAGGTGGAGGCAGGACGCACGATCGACGACGCGCTCACCGCGTATCCTTCGATCGCCGAGCGCCTGCGCTGGGCCAAGGCGCTGGCCGAGGCCGCGGTGGCCGTCGACGAAGCCGGTGTCTCGCTCACGAGGGACGACTGGGCGGCGACGGTGATCGACGCGTACGGCCTGCCTCGCGTGCGGGGTCTCGAGCGCGCGACCTCCGCCACGAGCGAGACGCGCGACGCGACGCTGCGCGCGCTCGCCGAGATCTTCGGTCGCATCTCGCCCGAGCGCGCCAGCGATCTCGTCGAGCGTGAGGCGCTGAACGTGCTCGGCGCTGCGTCGCATCGTGCGCGTCTCGGCCGGGGCACCCTGAAGGACCTCCGCGATCGCATCGCGCCGCTGGTCGGTCCCCCCGACGCCGAGCGACCGCTCCTGCCGAACGTCGACCCCGAGTCGCTGCGAAGGCGTCAGGCCGTGCTGCTCGTCGTCGGCCTGACGTTCTTCATGCTGTCGTTCGTCGTGCTCGTCGTCGTGCTCGTCAGCTCGCGCTGACTCGGGAGCGGGCGGCGTCGACCGACGTTCAGTCGATCGTGAGCGCGACGTCGAGACACCGCGGGGCGCCGCCTTCGTACGGGCTGCCGCACAACGTGCCCGCGGCGCAGTCCGCTTGTGAGGTGCAGGTCCCACCGGCGAGCACGCACTCGGTCTGCCCGTCGCCCCAGAGATCGACGCACGTGCGGGCACCGAAGCAATCGGCCGACGTCCGACAGAGACCCGCGTCGATGCAGTCGGCGACGAGGCGCGAAGGCTCGGTCCCGCACGACCCCATCGTGGCGGGGGCGCAATCGGAGAGCGCGTCACAGAGCCCCGGAAACACGCACTCGCGGGCACCATCGCCTTCCACGTCCACGCACCGCGACACGACGTTGCACTGCGCGTCGGTCTCGCAGCGAGGCATCGCGCGCTCGCAGAACGCTGCTCCGAGCCCGTTGTTGCACACGAAGTTGAAAGGACAGGTGTCCTCGAAGTCCGAGGTTGTGCAGCCGATGCGCCGGTCGACGCAGGCCGACGTGTCGCACGAGAAGCCCACGGGACAGTCGCGCGAGGTCTCGCAGCTGGGGCTCGATCGCGCGCAGATCATCCCGAGCGGTGTACTGACGCATGCGGCGCCGTCGGGGCAGTCGGTGCTCGTCGAGCACACATCGCCCGAGGCCTGACAGTGCATCCCGCAGCCGTCCGGCACGCAAACCAGGCCGGCGGGACAGCTGGCGCTCGAACAATCCGGCCCGAGCGTGAGACACTCGCAGCGCGAAAGCCCCGCGTCATCGCCGCAGGGGCCGGCGTCCGTCGGCGGACCGAACGTCGCGTCGGGCTGGCGCGCGGCGTCGGGCCCCCGGAACGCGTCGAGCGCCGCGTCCGCGCCTGGGCGGATGAAGACGTCGTGTTCCATCACGAACGCGTCGTCTTCGATCGATCCAGCGTCGTTCGGGATGAACGCGTCGGGCTCGACGGGATGAACGCTGGGGCATCCGCTGATCGCGGAGGCCGTCGAGGTGATGAGCGTCGTTCCGAAGTACAGCGCGGGAAGTGGGTGCCGAGACATCCGTGCGACGATAGCGTACGAGCCGCGCTTTCGATCACGGTGGAATCCCGCGATGGCTCGCGGTTCGAGGTGCGCGATGACTGCGCGGAGCACCGACGAACCCAGCCAGTCGGTGCTGCGTCAGGTCGAGTGCGTCAGATCGGGACTTCGCCGCCCATCGCCGGGACTGCGATGTACACCGCCCGGCTGTCCACCTCCGAGCCCGCGCGGCCGAGGACCACGATGGTCGCCTCGAACACCTGCGTGACGTCGGTGCCCATCTGGAAATCGTTGCTGAAGTCGACACGGAAGTACACGCGGGTCGAGGGCGCGACGTTGTAGAACGTCGTCGCGTCCAACGAGTCGAAGCCGGTGGGTGCGTCGGGCGCGCCGCGCGTGGGGACCACGGCGTCGATGAACGACGCGGTCGTGTTCGGTGCGACGATGCGGGTCTCGGCGGTGTCGGGATCGACGCGCGTGGTGATGTCCTGGCGCGTGGTGCCGGCGATGCGCTGGATGGCGTCCACCACGTTCGTCGCGATGGTGGCCGGTGCGCCCATGAACGTGATCGGTGTGCCCGACCCATCGACGGTGCCAGTTGCCATGGCGAGCGCGGTTGCGTTGGTCGTGAACTGTCCGCCACCGACGTCGATGCCGACGAAGTACGCACCGCGCGCGGTGAACGCGCTGAGGAGATCGTTCCATGTCGGAGCGCTTGGCGTGCTGCCCGCGTAGAAGTTGCCACCCACGGGAACGCCGTCGATCCCATCCACGCCGTTGTGCCAGGGGGCATCGGAGAAGAGGACGATGATCGGGACGCGTCCTTCTTGGAAGCACGCCCAGCCGTACGCCGCCGGGTCATCGGGGCCCTGACGGCAGTCGGCGACGGGGTCCACGTTGCGGACGGGGCCGCACGCGTCCGAGTTGCCCGTGCCCCACGAGGTCGCGATCGCCGAGGCGAGCGTCGGGTCGCAGCCCGCGCCGCCGCCGAAAGGATCGCCCGACTCGTCGATGTAGGTCGGGAAGCCTGTCCCCGTGAGCAAGGAGTGCATGGCCGGCACCTGCGACTCCGACCAGTCGCCGCCGCTCGAGGACAGGAGCGACATGGTCGCGCGCCGAACGGCGGCGACGTCGGTCGTCAGGCGCTGGATGACGGCGAGGCTTCCAGAATAGTTCCAGCCACCCTCTTGGAAGTCGCCGTGCGCCGCCATCGCATAGCGGGCGTCAGCGTCGGGACCGAGCGCTGCCACCACGCCGGGGACGATCGTGCTCTCGAGCGTCGACTGAACTTGATTGATGGTGCCGGTCATCGAGCCGGTGGTGTCGGTGACGAACACGATATCCACCGCGCGGATGCGCGTGGAGAAGTCGAACTCGCGCTCGGCGGTCTCGCCGTACGGCAGGACGACGTAGAGGGTGTCCTCGGGGGGACGTGACGTGTCGTCGGTGGGGCTCGAGCCGGCGATGCGCTCGGTGAGGTCGTCGATGCCGTCACCATCGGTGTCGGACTGCGTCGGATCCGTTCCGACCATCGCCTCTTCTCGATCCGTGAGGCCGTCGTTGTCGCTGTCGAGGTCGATGGCGTCGTAGCGAGGATCGCCGTCCCCGTTGGCGGGAGTGCACGGACTGCCGCCGCGGGCCTCCACGACGTCGGTCACGCCGTCGCCGTCGGAGTCGTCGTCGAGGTAGTTGGGCGTGCCGTCGCCGTCAGCGTCCGTCATGCCTTCGCGTCCATCCGCGATGCCATCGCCGTCGGTGTCGATCGAAGGATCGCAGCTGTCGATGATCGGGCCCACGTCGCCCAGGAACCCGCCCGCGTCGACGCGCCCTCCGTCGCGGCCGCGTGACGTGGGACCGCCAGCGTTGCAGGCGGCCATCGGGACGGCGAGCGCGAGCGCGCAGAGGAGAAGCTGACGATCGGACATGGGGACCTCCACTGAGGGGAGAGCGAGGAGAGTACGGGTCGCGTTCGACCGAACGAGGATGCCGGTTTTTCGGGCGCTTGAGAACCTTTGCCTCGCACGACGTGGACGGTGAGGTCTCGTCGGGCGCGGCCCAACGCGGCACGTCGCCGGCTGGGCGGCGCCGCGTCATGCTAGCGGCATGCCCTCGCCCGAGGCCCCCGAGACGGGGCTCACTGTGGACCCCGTCGAGCTCGTGGCGGCGCTGCTTCGTCGCCGTGGTGGAGCGCGCTCCTGCGTCGATCGAAGCAGCGGTGAGGTGCACCGCTCGGTCGACGAGTGCGACCCCGAGGAGGACGATCGGAAGCTCGACGATCCCTCGCGATACGCGGCGATCGAGCCGCTCGATGCCCAAGGAGTCGAGGCGTTCTGGCTGCGCGTGGGACGCGACGAGCTGAGGGGGGCCACGGGTTTGTACCAGCCCCTCTCGATGGCCGCGGGCGAGGTGCGGGCGCGCCTCCTCGAGGTGGTCCGCGAGGTCGCGACCGAGTGGCTTCGCGCTCGCCGCATCGAGGCGAGCCTCCGAAACCGTGAGTGATCTCCGAGGTGGCAGGGCCCCATGCGGCCCGGTGGGTGGGGGCCGTGGGCACCACCGATCGCGTCGGTGACCTCGTCGCTCGCGCGGCTCGCGAGGCCGACCTCGCGGCGTAGATTCGTCCTCCCGTGAGCGAGTCGACCGCCTCTCCGCAGATCGCCTTCGACGTGGCCTTCGACGTGGAGGGCATGACGTGCGCGGCGTGCGCGCGTCGCGTCGAGAAGGCGCTCGGCAAGGTCGACGGTGTGCGCGAGGCCAGCGTCGATCTCGTGCGCGAGCGCGCGGTGATCACGATCGTGACATCGTCTGGTCGCGCGATCCACGAGGCCGAGAGCGCGGTGGAGCGCGCGGGCTATCGCCTCACGCGACGCACGGCGAGCGAGGTGCAGCGAGCGGGTCGCGCGAGGGAGCTCGGTGCGCTGATCGGTGCGCTGCTCGCGCTGTCGCTCACGGCGCTCGCGTTCGTCGCCGCTTGGCGCTCGTGGCCGTGGATCGAGCTCGCGCTCGCGTCGTGCGCCGTGCTCGGCGCGGGCGCGCCGGTGTTCCTCAAGGCCTTCGCGGACCTGCGCGGCCGTGCGCTCGGGATGGACGTGCTCCTCGCGCTCGGCGCGGGCGCGGCGCTCGCGTCGTCGGTGTTCGAGCTCGCGTCGCCTGGGGACGAGCCGCACACCGCGCATGGCGCGCCGATGCTCCACTCGGACGCGACGATGGCGGCCCTGATCGTCGCCGTCGCGCTCGTCGGCAAGGCCCTCGAGCGCGTCGCGAAGCGTCGTGCTGCGGACGCGATCGAGGCCATCGTCCGCGCGATGCCCGAGACCGCGCGCGTGGTGAGGCACGGCGCGGAGGCGGAGCTCGCGATCGCAGAGGTGCGCGAGGACGACGAGGTGCGGGTGGCGCCCTTCGCGCGCGTGCCCGTCGACGGTGTGCTCGTCGCGGACCCGACCGAGAACGAGGGCGAGGCTGACGTGACGTACGCGCTCGACGAGAGCGTGGTCACCGGAGAGAGCCGACCCGTGTCGAGACGCGATGGCGAGCGTGTGCTCGCGGGCTCCGTGAACCTCGGCCGCGCGCTCGTGCTGCGCGCCGTCACGAGAGGGGAAGGCTCGGAGCTCGCGCGCGTGATCGCGGCGGTCTCGCGCGCCGCGGCGGAGAAGTCGCCGGTCGTGCGCACGACCGATCGCGTCGTGGCGGTCTTCGTGCCGATCGTGATCTCGGCGTCGGTGCTCACGATGCTCGGGTGGCTCGCGGCGGGCGCGCCCTTCGACGTCGCCCTGCGCCTCGCGATCTCGGTGCTCGTGGTGGCGTGTCCCTGCGCGCTCGGGCTCGCCACGCCGGTGGCGGTGACCGTCGCCGTGGGACGTCTCGCAGCGCTCGGCGTGCTCGTGCGCGACCCGTCGGTGCTCGAGCGGCTCCCCTCGGTGCGCACGCTGGTGCTCGACAAGACGGGCACGCTGACGGTCGGCGCGCCGCGCGTGATCGCGATCGTGCGCGCGGCGGACACGACCGAGAGCGACGACGCGCTCCTCGCCCTCGCGGCGAGCGTGGAGAGCGACAGCCATCACCCGCTGGCGCGCGCGATCTTCGAAGAGGCCATGCGGCGAGGGCTCACCGTGCTGCGTGCGGGCGCGATCGAAGAGATCACGGGGCGTGGCGTGCGCGGCCGTGTGGAGGCCCGCGACGTGGAGGTGATGCGACCCGATGCGCGTGACGACGCGCGGTTCGTGATGCCCGACGGCTCCAGTCACGCATCGATCGTCGAGCTGCGGATCGACGGTCGCGCGGTGGCGCGGGTGCTGCTCGAGGACACGCTCCGCGAGGAGGCGCGTGAGGTGATCGCTGCGCTCCGCGAGCGGTCGATCGCGCCCGTGATCCGCAGCGGCGATGCACCTTCGGCGGTCGCGCACGTCGCGCGTGCTCTCGGGATCGACGACGCGCGCGGCGGGCAGCGGCCCGAGGACAAGGTCGCAGATCTCGCGACGCTGCCGGGGCCGGTCGCGATGGTGGGAGATGGCATCAACGACGCGCCCGCGCTCGCGAAGGCCGACGTGGGGTTCTCGCTCGGCGCCCGCACCGAGACGGCGCTCCGCGCGGCGGGCATCGCGCTGCCTCGCCCCGACCTGCGCCTCGTGGTGGAGACGCACGCGCTCGCGACGCGACTCGCGCGGATCGTGCGCGAGAACCTCGTGCTCGCGTTCGCCTACAACGCGCTCGCGATCCCGTTCGCTGCGCTCGGCGCGTTCGACCGCATCGGAGGCCCCGCCGCGGCCGCGGTGGCGATGGCCGCCAGCTCGCTCCTCGTGGTGCTCAATGCGTTGCGGTTGCGCACCGGATCCGGTGTAATGTCGCGCGCATGAACCTCTCGGACCTGACCGCTGACGAGAAGCTCGTCCTCGGGGCCCTCATTCGCCTGATGGTGCGCGCCGACGGCCGCTTCACGGAAGAAGAGGAGCAGCGCATCCAGGACATCGGCGCCGACATCGGGAGCGCAGAGGATCTGTGGCGCGCAGTGTCGGACTCGGCGCAGCGCTACACGAGCGAGGCCACCACGAAGGCCGCGATCCCGAGCGTCACGCGCCCCGAGGCGCGCACGATGATCTTCGACGTCGTCCTCGGCGTCGCCACGGCGGACACGATCGCCCCCGGCGAACAAGTGATCCTCGATTCGCTTCGAACGGCCTGGGACCTCCGCGACTGAACGGGTCGCGGTCAACGAAAGTACGCGTCTTTCGCGACGCGAGGAGACGAGCATGCAGGGTGGATTCGGTCAGCCGCCGGGTGGCGGTGGTGGTGGTTTCGGTCAGCCGCCTGGCGGCGGTGGTGGATTCGGCGCGCCTCCCCCGAGCGGCGGTGGTGGCTTCGGGACGCCGGCGCCTCAGCAGCAGGGCGGCTTCGGCGCTCCTCCTCCAGGTGGCGGCGGCTTCGGCGCTCCTCCGGCGGGCGGCGGTGGCTTCGGTGCGCCCCCCGCGGGCGGCTTCGGACAGCAGGGTGGCGGCGGCGCTCCCGCGTTCGGTCCTCCGCCGGGCGGACCCTCGGTCGGCGCTCCTCCTCCGGCGCCCGGCGCGCCCCCGCCGAGCGGTGGTGAAGAGCCGAACAACATCGGCTTGATCATCGCGGGCATCTGGCTCGCGTTCGGTCTCCTCGGCTGCGTCGGCACCGGCATCGCCGGCGCGATGAGCGAGTCGATGGGCGTCAACATCAGCTACCTCGGCATCCCGATGTTCTTCGGCGGCACGAGCGCGATGATCATCGCGCCGTTCCTGCGCACCAAGGGTGCGGGCGCTGCGATCGGCGCGCCGATCGGCTGCGGCTGCCTCGGCTACATCGCCGCGACCGTCATGGTCGGCGTGTTCTACGCAGCGATCTGGCCGAGCCTCTGACGCTCTGAGCCGCGCGCGTCGCGAGCATTGTGGAGAGGGGCTACGGCCCCTCTTCGCGTTTGCCAGGCCCAGTGCGGCGTCTCAGCGGGGTGCGATCGCCGCGCAGAAGTGTGCGTCGGGGCGGTTGAGGTCGACGACCTCGGCGAAGAGGCCGTCCATGTACGTGGCCGGATCGACGCAGCGGAAGCCATCGCCTTGGCGGCAGTCGCCGTCGGAGCTGCAGCGACGCATGCACGCGACGACCGACAGACGCGGCTCGGCGGGTGAGAAGCGCGCGCAGACCGCGTCGTCGGGGCACTGGTCCGCCTGACAGTCGAAGACCTCGCACGCACCGCTCGGCTGCGTGAGGTCGCAGACGCGGTCGCCGTTGATCGAGCACGTGGTCGAGCTGGTGCACGAGTCGCCGATGCGCGGGGAGCACGCGGTCGCGAGGCCGACGGCGAAGAGCACGAGGGCGGCGACGACGAGGCGTGAGGCGCGTGAGGGGCGGCGCATGAGGGGCGCGACCTTAGAGGCAGACGCCCGCGCGCGCCAGACGATGCGCGATCCAGATCCCGCCAGGCCCGTGACGCGCGCGGAGGGGATGCGCTACAAGTCGCGGCCCGACCGAACGGGTGCGAACAGCCAGAGGAACGCGTGCCGCAACTGTCACTGACCGAGAGGATCGCCGAGTCGTTCACGCTCGCGCGCGCCGAGCGTGCGGCCGAGGCGACGCCGGAGACCGTGCGTCGTGGCGTGGCCGAGGATCTCGCGCTGAGCCGACAGAAGGCCGACGCGGCCGAGTCGCTGTTCGACAACGGTCACCCGGCCGAGGCGATCAAGCTCGCGAACGAGTCGCTCGAGCAGGCCATCGTCGCGGTGGGCTGGCTCGGTCGACGCCCCGGGCCAGCGCCCGCAGCGTCGACGCGAGCGGAGCCGAAGCCCGCCATCGAAGCGAAGGTCGACGACGCGAAGGCCGAGGAGTCGAAGTCCGAGGAGTCGAAGTCCGAGGAGTCGAAGTCCGAGGAGTCGAAGTCCGAGGAGTCGAAGTCCGACGAATCGAAGTCCGACGAATCGAAGTCGGACGAATCGAAGTCCGACGACGCGAAGTCCGACGACGCGAAGTCTGACGACGCGAAGTCTGACCACGCGAAGTCCGACGACGCGGCCGCGGCGGCTTCTGACGAGACATCGAAGATCGCCGACCTCGCGAAGCCGCTCGACGGAGGGGTCAGCGCGGCGACGTGGCGTGAGCTGCTCGCGCGCGCCGGCGCGTCGACCGACGTGCTCGGTGCCATCGAGGCCGTGCTCTCCGCGAGCCGCAGCGCGGGTGCGCCGCGCCTCGACGGCGAGGTGACGCCCGAGCACGCGACCGCGTTCCATCGTGTGCTCGCCGCGCGCGTCGCGATCGATCGCGAGATCCACCCCTCGGCGCTCACCGCAGCGCAGGTGCGCGGCAAGCGTCGCAACCGCATCGCGCTCACGGCGTTCGTCGTGCTCGCCGTGGTGCTCGGCAGCTACTTCGCGTTCCGACGACCGTCGGGCACGTTCGCGACGGCCTCGGCGACGTTCAACAACGCCGACGAGTACGGGCCGGCGAGCGCGATGGACGGCCACCCCGAGACCGAGTGGCTCCTGCCGGATCACGCGAGCGGTTGGATGGAGATCAACGTCGATCCCCCGCGCCGGATCAACGCCGTGTCGCTGGTGAACGCGAGCAACCAGCCGCACGAGGATCGCGCGACGCGCGAGTACACGATCGAGCTGTGGTCGCACGGCGAGCTCGCGCGCAGCGTCGAGGGAACGCTGCCGTTCTCCACCGCGCGAAACCCCGTGCGGAGCGAGTTCGGCGTCGACGACGTGGAGCGCGTGCGCGTCGTGGTGCGGAGCTGGCACCAGCTCGGCGCTGGCCTGGCCGAAGTCAGCTTCGAGTGAGGCGATGAGGCTCGAGGGACGCAGCGTCTCGCGAGGCGGCGCGATGCTCGGGCTCGTCGCGGCCGCGGTGCTCGTCGCGCTCGCGATCGGAAATCCGCAGTCGTCGTCGGTGCACGGCGACGGCTACTACACGTACCTCTGGGCGCGCACGATCGTCTTCGATCACGACGTCGACTTCGGCAACGACTACGAGACGTGCACCGATCCATGGGGCATGGCGTCGATGCCGCACGGCCTCGCGATGAACCAGTGGAGCCCCGGCGCGGCGATCTTCTTCGCGCCGATCCTCGCCTTCGACGTGGCGACGCATCACCCCGCGCTCGACAACGCCGACCCGACGGTGGCGAACGGCTGCATCGGCGCGCTCGCGGAGCGCGCGGTGCACGGCTCGGTCGTCGCGGGCCTGATGGTGATGCTCCTCGCGTTCCTCGCGGCGCGTCGGTTCGCGAGCGACGGCGTCGCGGCTGCTGCGGCCGCAGGCGCAGTGCTGGGCGGTCCCGTCGTCTACTACGCGACGGTCCTGCTCTCGTATGGGCACGCGGCCTCCGCTGCGCTCGGCGGGCTCGCCGTGTGGGCGTGGCTTCGGCAGCGCGCGCCGCTCGAGGGGCGCGACACGTCCGAGCCGCGGCCTGCCTCCATCCAGCGCACGAGCGGGCTCGCGTGGATCGGGATGGGCGCGGCGCTCGGCCTCGCGATGCTCGCGCGCCCACAGAACGCAGTGCTCGTGATCTTGCCGCTGTGGCACTGGATCGAGACGACGATCACGACGCTGCGGGAGCACCGAGCCGAAGCCGCTGCGGGCCCGATGGTGGCGCGCGAGGCGTGGAAGAAGCTCGCGCCACACGTGGGGTGGGGCGTCGCGTTCACCGCGGCCGTGCTCCTCGTGTTCGGGCTCCAGCTCTACCAGTGGTGGTCGTCGACGGGAGAGATCTTCCTCGTGCCGCAGGGCGACTACTACCTGAGGCCCGAGAGCCCGCGCGTGATGAACCTGCTCTTCTCGAGCGCGAACGGGCTCTTCACGTACTGCCCGCTCGCGTACGTCGCGGTGGGCGGGCTCGTCGCGATGGCGCTGCGGCGTCGCACGCGCGGCATCGGGCTCCCGCTGCTCGTCGTGCTCGTGATCACCACGTGGCTGAACGCGTGCGTGGCCGATTGGTGGGGCGCCGTGGGCTTCGCGGCGCGCCGCTACGATGCCATGACGGTCCCGTTCGCGATGGGCATGGCGAGCGCGATCGCGGAGCTGCTCGCGGTGATGCGGGCGCGTCCGCGCCTCGCGCCCGCGCTCGGTCTCGGCGTCTTCGTCGTGCTCGGTGCGAGCATGACCTCGACGAACGCGATGATGGTCGCGAGCGGCTACCGCTCGGACATCGCGCAGCCCTCGTCCGAGCTCTGGGCGCGCGGCAGCGGCGAAGGTGAGCGGGGTCTCTGGGCGGCGGTCGGCAACCCGCTCGCGTGGCCCGCGTCGATCCCGTTCGCGATCCAGCACGGGGTGCATCCGCGCGTGTGGGATCAGGCCTCGATGCCGGAGCTCTTCTTCCATCGGTGGCTGACGCTCGAGACGCAGCGCGATCTGACGACGCTCGATCTCGTCGGCCCACACGCCGCGCTGGCGATCGACTTCGACGATCCGGTGCAGACGAGCCACGGCGCGTTTCGCACGCCGACGCGTCGCGGCGGTCGCGTGCTCATCCCGCTGAGCTATCCGCACGTCGGCGCCCTCACCCTCGAGGTCGACGCGATCCCCGAGGCCGTCGACGACGAGGGCCACGGCATCGTCGACGTCTGGCTCGCGCTCGACGACGAGGTCCTCGGCACCTTCCACGTGAGGCGCGGTCAGGCGCAGCTCCACGTGCCCGTCGCGCGTCCGCACGAGGGGATCGTCGAGCTCCGCATCGCGGTGGCGAACGGCACGCTGGGCCTCTCGCAGATCGAGATCCGCGATCGCGATCCGCATCCACAGATCGCACAGGCACGCCGCAACGCGCGCCTGCGCGCGCGACGGGTCGCGTGGCGGATCGAGCGCGGTCTGGCCCCCGAAGGCGCCGAGTGATCACGCGCCGTCGCCAGGCCGCGCCGGCCACTGAGCCGCGCGCGACCTGCGTGGTATAGGGCGGGCGCTCATGCCTTCCGCCGACGAGTCGCTTCGCGCGAGGAACGTCGCCCTCGGGGCCGCGGTCGCGCTGTGCCTCGCCCTCCTCGCGCTCACGCTCGGCGTCGATCGCGCGTACTTCGCGAACGGCATCACGGTCTCGTGGCGGCAGCAGGATCCGAACGTGGCCGCGGGCGAGCAGAGCGACTTCGAGGTCACGCGCAGCGTCGAGCATCGCGTGGCCTTCGATCACTCGCACCGTGCGGTCGGCCGCTACATCCAGGGCTGGAATTACGACCGATTGCCACCGCCGATGTCGCCACCGATCGATGCGATGGTGATGGCCTACGTGCGCGTCCCGGAGGGACCGAACCGCTTCGTCGACGCCATCAGCAGCGGTCGGCACGCGGTGACCGTGGACGGCGCGCCGATGCCCGACGCGGGGCTCGCGCCGGGCCCTCATCGGGTGGAGGTCTGGTGGCACGATCGCGCCCCGGGCCGCGGCTCGACGTTTCGATCGGACGCCCACTTCGAGCTGACGTGGGGCACGAGCCGCGACGCGCTCGATCCGATCCCGCGCGAGCAGATCACTCCGGTCGAGGGTCACTGGCCGCTCTCGCGCAAGGTCTTCTGGTGGATCGCGGCGGGCCTCGCGCTCGGTCTGTCGGCGCTCCTCGGTCGTGCGCTGCTCGTGACGGATGTCTCGCGACGTCGTCGGCTCGAGGTGCTCGCGACGGTCGTGGTGATCGCGCTCGCGCTCGCGTTCCGACTCTTCGACTACGACACGATGCCTCAGTACCTCGAGAACGGCGACGAGCTGTTCGCGTTGTGGAACGGGTGGTCGATCCTCCACGACGGCACGCCGCGCGGGTGGACGTTGTGGCCCGGGAGCTACGGTGGCCAGCCGATCACGATGACGCTGATCTCGATGCACGGGATCGAGTGGCACGTGATCGAGCCGTACTTCGAGCATCCGCCGCTCCTCCACGTGCTCGTCGGCGGCGCGGCGATGCTCGGTGGCGCAGACGACTGGTCGCACGCGCGGCTCATGCACGGGCGGCTCGTGCCCATCGCGCTCTCGACGCTGAGCGCGTGGCTCGTGATCGCGCTGTCGCGGCGCTTCGACGGGCGCCTCGCGCGCACGCGCATCGCGCCGCACCTCGCGGGGCTCTTCTACGCGGTGCTGCCGACGATCGCGATCCAAGGGCGCGTCATCAAAGAAGAAGCGATCCTGACGCCGCTGGTGCTCGGCGCGGTGCTGTCCTTCGTGCGCTGGCGCGACGACGGTCGAAAGACGCGCGACGTGGTGATCGCCGCGGTGCTCGCGGGCGCGTGCATGCTCGCGAAGGTCACGGGCCTCGCGGTCCTGGCGGCGCTCGTGATGCTGTTCGTGCTCGAGCGCGCGCACCGAGAGGGCCTGCGCGCGGGCGTGATCGGCGCGTTCGTGGCGAGCCTCTTCCCGATCTTCGGCGCGGTGATCAACTGGCAGGTGTTCGTCGAGACGCAGCGCCTCCAGGGTGGGCGTCCGACGCACTTCAACTTGTTCCTGCGCTTCTTCGACGATGGGATGATCAACATGTCGTTGATCGGTCGCGGATGGCTCCTCTTCCTGTGGCTGGCGACGGCGGCGACGGCGCTGGCGAGAGCGCGGCGCGACACGGCCGCGATCTACATGGTTCCGCTGTTCTATCTGGCTGCGATCGGGCTCGGGTCGGGGAACTGGACCTATGGCTGGTACATCTCGCCGATCATTCCGTTCCTCTGCATCGGCGTGGGGCGGTTCCTCGCGGACCTGTGGGAGCAGCCGGAGATCGTGCGGGGCGCGCTCTTCTCGCTGACTGGCGTGATGTACGGGTTCAACTTCCTCCTCGACCCGGACTTCGCGAAGCAGGGTGGCAATTGGCCGGGCATTCGTCGTGAGGTGACGGTGCTGCTCGCGCTCCAGCTGACCCCGTATGCGCTGGTCACGGCGTATCCGAGCCTGCGGCCGTTCGCGCGGTTCATGACGGCGTTCTGGATCGTCGTCGTGGTGCTGCTGTCGGGCTGGTTCGTGACGCACTTCGACGTCTTCTACGACACGTACCGAGACTTCGACCGCGACGCGTACTTCGATCGCTGAGCGGGTCGTGCGACGGGCTGCCTGGCGGAGTCGCCCGCCAGGGCTCCGCCAATCCGCCAGATCTCGGTCGAATTCCCAACGTTTCGTGTGCTCGGAGGCCGGTCCGGGGCGTGCAGCAGGGGCTCGTCATGAGCAAGCCTCGCTATCACCCGCGCAGCGTTCGTGTCTGGAAGATCGGCTCGAAGTGCGTCGACGACCAGTTCCTCCTCACGCCGACGCCGGAGGTGAAGACGCTCGTCTACCTCTTCCTCGCGAAGATGATGGAGCTCTACGACGTGGAGCTCGTCGGCTTCGTGTTCATGGGCAACCACTTCCACATCCTCGTGCGGCTCAACGAGGACCGACTTCCCGACATCATGCGGGACTTCAAAGGAGGGTTGGCCAAGGCGCTCAACGCGCTCCTGGGACGTCATGGTGCCTTGTGGATGAAGCGGTACGACGACGACGCCGTGCTGAGCGACGACGCGGGCGACACGGGCCTTCACTACCTGCATGCCAATCCGGTGCGCGCGCACCTGTGTGCGAAGGCCGATGACTACGTGGGTGTCTCGAGCTGGAAGGCGTATGTCGACGACGTCGACACGCTGAGTCACACGTACTTCGACGACGAGGGATGGCGCAGGGCGGGGGCGATGGAGTCGCTGCGTGCGCTCTACTCGAAGACGGTGACGCTGAAGATCTCTCGGCCGACCAGCTGGGAGGGATTGTCGCGAGAGGGGCGGCGGGCGAAGCGTCGGGCGTTGATCGCGGAGATGCGCGCAGAAGAGCGTCGGGCGGCGGCGGAGAGGGAGCAGAGTGGGATTCCGTTGCCCTCGGAGGAGGCGATCGTGAAGCGGGATCCGCGCTCGCGACCCAGGAATCCCAAGCCCAAGAAGCCGAAGCGCAAGTGGGCTTCGGGCACGGACGAGCAGGTGAGGAGGTTTCGTGAGGCGTATCGGCTGATGTTGCCGGTCTATCGGTGCGCGTCTGCCGCGTTCCGGGAGACGGGTGTGATGCCGGCGTTCCCTGCGGGGACGTATCCGCCGCGGATCATGTACGCGTTCGTCGAGTCGTAGCGGCTCGTCGCTGATCCCGTGATGCTCGCGTCGGATGGCCGACGGGAGACGTGTGCCCGCCGACCGTGAGGTCGAGCGGGATGCACGCGTTTCCGTCGGCGACTCGGTCGAGAACCGATTGGGCTGCGGGGAGATCGGTGTCGGACGGCTGTCGGCGGACGCATCAGCGTCTCCATCCGTCGCCCGGTCGTTTTCCCTGCATTTTTCTCTCTGAGCACTTTTTTCGCTCACCGCTCTGTGGCGGTGAGGCGTGGCGTGTCGGTCACGGCGTCGGCAACGCGCCAGGTGAAGCGCGAACGCGATGGGCCACGCATCGCGATGAGGCCTGCGGCGCGGCGGGCCCGCCGATCCGCGAGGCCCGAGGACTCCCCCTCGCAGCGCGTGCTCACCACCTCCAGGCGAAGGCCTCGCTCGCCCTGCATTCGGGTCACCCACGCGGTGATCGCCGCGTCATCGACGCTCGTCTCCGTCGCGCTCCCGCATCGGAACGTTGCCCCGAGCGAGTCGCCGGTCGGCGCTGTAGGCGTGACAGACGCCGACCGCACTGGCGGTGCGACTGGGACGACGGCGGGCCTCGTCGTCGTCGCGACGGAGGCAACGGGCGCGCTCGTCGCCGGTCCGCTCACCGCGGCTGACACGGGTACGGCGGCCACGACGGCCACCGTCTCGACGCTGGTCGAGTCGAACAACGCAGCGAGACGCCTCGCGCGCGCCGCGAGCGAGCCTTCACTCCGCGCGTCGATCGCCACGGGACGTGTGAACGGCGCGGCCCCGCTCGGTGAGCGCGCGTCGTCGATCCAGTACGCAGCGACGCGCGGCGCCTCGATCGCGACGCGACGTCCCGCGACGCTCACGCGCAGGGTGACGATCACCGAGTCGCGCACGTGCACCCCGCGCGTGCGCTCCGCGTGCGCCTCGGCCTGCATCGCCGCGACGAGGTTGCCGAGCGAGTGGAGGACGAGCACGCGACGACCCCCCACCTCGAGCCACTCGCTCGACGCAGGCACGTGCGGACCATGCCCGACGACGAGATCGGCACCCGCCTCCGCCGCACGCCGTCCCCAGCGGCGCATGCCGTTCGTCGGCATGTGATCGCCCGTGTCGGTGAAGTGCAGGGCGACCACGACGACGTCCGCCCGCGCCCGCGCATGCGCGACGAGCGCGCGTAGCCGGTCCTGGTCGAAGAAGTGAACGCGCGGCGACGCAGGCTCCCGATGCTCGATGCGATGGTTCGCGCCCTGCGTCAGCGAGACGACCGCGATCCGCGCGCCACGAACGCGCGTGACGCTGTACCCATCCGCCTCGCCCGTGCCGCTCACGGTCAGTCGGCGCGCGCGAGCGTGCTCGATCGTCGTCGCGAGCCCCGCCACGCCTTGGTCGTACGCATGATTGTTGGCGATGGTGACCACGTCGACCCCCGTGCGCGCGAGCGCGTCGAGGAACGCGGGCGGGGCAGCGAACGTGGGGTAGTCCCGATCCTCGCTGCGCACGCGCACGCGCGGACCGACCGGCGTCTCCAGGTTGACGATCGCGAGGTCGGCAGACGAGAGCGGCGCGCGCAGGTCGGCGAAGAGCTCGTCGTAGGAGCCGGGCTCGTCGGGCGAGAGACCCCGCGCGCGCAGCACGTACTCGATCGGCGCGTCGAAGATCACGTCGCCGCCCAGCGCGAGCGTGAACGTCTCGCTCGCCGTGCCCTGAGCGCGCGCAGCGTGCCAGCCACACGTGAGCGTCCACGCGAGCATCGCGAGCAGACCGGCCGTGGCTGCGAGTCTCCGCACGAGCCGAGCGTCAGTAGGGCAGGCCGACGACGTCGGAGGCCGCGCGTAGCTCGAAGCCGAGCGTCAGCGTCGCCTGGCCACGCGCCGCGATCGTGACCGGGAGGCGCACCATGCCGTCCTCGTCGGCCTTCGCGCCCTTCTGCGAGCGCTTGGGATCGAGCGTGATCTTCACCTTCTCGATCTCGCTCACGGGGATGCGCTCGAGGACCTCGAGGCTCAGCGGGCTCGGACCGAGGTTCGAGAGCCGAAGCGTGCGATCGACGATCGTCACGCGCTGCGTGGACAAGAGGCCCGGATCGCCCGCGCGCGTCTCCTCTTCACGCAAGAGCCGCAGCGCGCCCTCGGGCCCCCAGCCGAGCTCGAAGCGCTCACCGGGCGCGGTGAACTCGAGGCTCGTTCGACCCACGAAGCCGCCGTTGCGCACGAGCTCGATCGGGCCCGCGAGCAGCGGACGGCTCGACCCGTTGGTCTGCACCGAGCGACGAAGGACGGCGGGGATCACCTCGGGGATCGCGCGCAGCGAGAGCTCGGCGGTGGTCTCGAATCGCCCGACGTTCACGCGGTGCGGACGACCGTCGCTGCGCACGGTCGTGCGCGCGGTCGCGGTCAGGCGCTGCGCCGTTCCTCCGTCGTCGACGCCCGGCACCTCGGCGCTCGCGGCCGCACTGCCGCTCCCCATGCCCTGTCCCGTGGTCGCGATCTCCTCGCTGCGCATCGCGACCGTCGTGACGGTGGACTTGCGACGCACGGCGAGTCGATCGGTCACGAGCGAAGGCGGGCTCGCGTCGCGCGCGGATCGCTCGGTGGAGAGCACGAGCGCGACGTCGTCCCAGCTCTCGCCGGTCCACTGCCACACGCATCCGTCGGTCCGCACGACGAGCGCGCCGGAGGACGCGCTCGCTTCGTCCGACAGCTCCGCGCGGTGGAGCGGGCGCCAGCACGCGTTGGCGACGACGTACTCGACCTGCACGTCGAGGCGCGTCTCGCTCGCGACGACACCGGTGGTGAAGCGCAACGTCGCGCGCTCTCGCGTCGAGACGTGACGCTTGCCCGCGAGCGCACGATCGAGCCCCGCGGCCTCGGCCTGCGCGTCCGCGAGCTTGGCCTCGAGCGCGAGCCGCTCTTCGCGCGCCGCCCGCGCCTTGTCGTCGAGCGTCGCGAGGCGGCCGCGCCAGAGCGCTCCGTCGCCGAGCCCGTGCGCAGCGTCGAGCAGCGTGTCGTCGATCGTCATCTTGCTGATCGCCGCGAGCGAGGCGACGTACGCGTCCTGCTCCTTGATCGAGGTCTCGATCGCGGTGATCGCGCGCCGCGCGGTCTCGATGGCGCGCTCGATCTCCGCGAGCTCGGCGGGGAGGGCGCTCGCCTCGTGGAGGCGCTCGCGATCGACGCGCAGCGTGCCCACGGGCGCTCGCTGCGATCCCTCGCGGAGCACGTAGCCCGCGAGCGTCCGGTCGACGATCGTCGTCGCGACGTCGGTGAGCGCGAACGCGACGGTGTCGGGGCGCGCAGTGACGGACCCGCGCCGCGTGATGCGCGCGCGATCCTCGAGCACCACGACCTCGACGATGGGCAGCTCCGAGAGAGACAGCGCGGTCTCGTTCGTCTTCGTCGTCATGCTCAGTCCCTCCTGTTGCCGCCGACGAGCTCGTTCTTCGACGCGATGCGGATCGTGTACTCGGTCGCGAGCTTCACCTCCGCGCCGCCGCGCACATCGAGCACCCAGCGCTTGCCGCCCTCGAGGGCGGGATCTTCGGGTGGCGTCTCGTGCCACGCCGGGCTCGTCTTGCCGGGGCGCACCTCGATGTCCTCTTCACCCTTCGCGGTCACGGGCAGGCGCTCGCGCACCTCGAGACGGATCGCCGCGGCGCCTGCGTTGCGCACCTCGATCTCGACGTCGTGCACGAGGTGGCTCGAGCCGCCCATGAGGCCCGCGCTCTCCTCGCGGAAGCGCACGTTGCGCGCGACCTTCACGGACTCGTCGACGCCCATGCCGATCTCGAGCTTGCCGCCGGTGGGCGCGGGATCGACGGAGCTCGACACGAGCAGCGCGCCGTCGAGGTAGACGTCGACGGGGCCACGCAGCACGGCGCCTTCGAGCGGGCTCACGAAGCTCAGCGTGCGGAACACGGCGGGATCCTCGCGTGGCACCGCGACGTGCAGCATCGACGCCGCGCCCTCGGCCTCCGTGATCGCGACGCTGTGGAACGCACCGTCGCTCGGCACCTCGACGGTCGCTGTCGCGTCGTAGCGATGATCGAAGCCGTAGAGCGAGTCCGGGTACGTGTGGAGCGCAGGCGCCGGCAGCGCGTCGATCGCGTGCTCCATCGCGTACACGTGCCCGAGGGCCTCGCTCAGTCCGCGCGGCTCGCGACCTCCTTCACGACCGAGCTGCTCGAGGCTGAGCGCGTGGAGCGCTCCACGTCGGCCTTGCGCCGGCGCGTCGAGACGAAGTCGCCCGAAGTCGAGCAGCGCGCGCGAGAGCGTGACGGTGGGCTCGGCGCCCTGGTAGCCCGCGCTCGCTTGGCGGCTGCCAGGCCCCGCGTCCTCGAACGCTTGCTCGTCGAGCTCGTACGCAGCGCCCTCGGGCATCGGTCCGCCGCCGCCACCGCTCCCGAATCCGCCGAGGAGGTTGGCCATGAGCCCTGCGCCGCCCTTCGCGCGCGCTGCCTGCGGGGCCACGGGCATCGCCATGCTCGCTGCGAGACGAACCGGTGCGGCCGCCGCGGGCGCGGGCGCTGCCTTCGCCATGGGCGCCGAGCGCGTGACGGGCGGTCCCATCGGTGCGTTGACGGGCGGTCCGAAGCCTTGGATCGGCGGACCACCGCCGACCGGCGGCATGCCGGGCGGTCCCAGCTGCGCGTAGTCGCGATCAGCCGGCGCGACCGCGACGGTCTGCGCGATGACCTGTGCGTGCGGCGGGGGCGCCGCGAACACGCGATCGTGATCGGCGAAGAGCGCCGCGCCATCGGCGGGGAGCGGCCGGTAGCCGCTGCGCGGCGGAGGCTGCGCGCGGCCGATGCGCAGGCTCGCGAGCTCGGGGAGATCGTACCAACCGTCCATGCGCGCGGTGGAGACCGAGAGCGCCGCTCCGCGCCAGTCTTCGCCGGTGCGCTGTGCGACCGCTGCGCGCAGCGCGAGGCGCGCGCGCTGTGTGCGCGAGTCGAACGAGAGGCGATAGCTCGGGGCCCAGCGCGCCGAGCGCACGCGGTAGAGGAGCTGCATCGCGCCAGCGCTCGTCACCTCGGTCAGCTCGATCTCGAGCGCCTTGCGGACGCGATGGACGATGGGCGTGTCGGACGAGCGCTTCGCGAGCGCCTCGAGCATCGTACGGAGCGATCGCTCGAGCTCGCGCTGCTCGGCCTGGAGCGCCTGCGCGCGGTCGCGGGCCTCGCGCTGGAGCGAGAAGCGGAGCTCGAGCAGCTCGAGGCGCGCGCGATCGGGCGCGGGCGGCGGCGGACGACCGTGATCGCGCGCGGGCCGCTCGGGGATCGCGATCGTGCCGGCGCGCGCGTGCTGCGCGTTGACGGCCTCGAGCTCGACCGCGATCGCGCGCAGGCGTCGCCGCAGATCACGCAGCTCCGGTGGCTCCACGCGCAGGGGCGCGTCCGCGTCGTCGAGCACGTCGAGCACCACGCGCGCGGCGCGCACGCTGGCGCGCGCACCCGACGCGAGCTCGATCCGCACGCTTCCGTCGTCGAGCTCGAGCGGCAGACCAGCCACGCGCACGCGTCGATCGGTCGACTCGAGCGAGGCGCGTCGTGTGATCTCGGCGCCGCGCCGGAACACCTCCACGTGCTCGATCACGCTCGCGCGGCTCACCCACTCCGTCTCGGTCATGGGCAGGAGCATACCGACTCGCGGCGCGTCGCGATCAGCGCGACACGCGCCGCCATGCGCGGGGCACCGCGCGCGTCATCCAGACACGATGCGTGGCCTGCGACGCGTCGACGAGGCCGACGCGCGCGAGCGCGACGTGGCAGTCGTCCACGAGCGTGTCCTGGTTCGTCCGGAGGTCGGTGTGTCCGAGCTCGTCGAGGAAGCGCGCCGCGAGCGCGAGACCGCGCGCGCGCCGTGGATCGCTCGCATGCTCGGCGCGCTCGGCGAGCGCGTGGCGGAACGCGAGCGTCGGCTGGTCGCACACGAGCGTCTCGATCACGCGATCGATCGCGGCGAGCACGTCGATCGACGCGTCGTCGAGCATCGGTGGCAAGGCGTGCTCGGCCATGGTGCGCGCGATCTCCCCGAACGCGACGGTGCCCGCGAAGGCTTCGTGCGCCGGCCACGCGGCCACGCGATCCCACTCGAGCTGCGCGGGTCGCGAGTGCGCTCGCGCGAGCCGCGCACGCGCGTGCTCGACGACGACCTCGGGCGCCTCGAGCCGCAGGAGCGAGGCGAGGCGGTGCTCCCAGTTCTCGACGGGCGAGACCAGGCAGGCGTCGGGCGGTGCGACGAGGAGCCCTGCTCCGAGCTCGGGTCGCGCGTCGCGCGCTCGCGCCGCGAGCCACGGAACGAGCGGCCACGCAAACTCTCCGAACGCGAGGTGTGCGGCCTCCACGTGCGCACGATGAATGGTGATCGCGTCGTGCGCGAGACAGCGCGCGGCTTCCTGGAGCGCGCGGGCGAGCTGCGCGGGCATCACGTCGCGCAGCGCCTCGTCGAGCGGCCACGCGAGGGTGCCCACATCCGTGCAGCGCTCGCAGACGTAGCCGTCGACGATCTCGTCGTCCTCGAGCTCGTCCATCGAGAAGCGCTCAGCGGATCGCGCGACGCGCGCGGCCTGCGAGCGTGTCGTCGGTCTGACCCGAGTCGAGGTAGTGCTGGTAGGCCTCGCGCGCCTGCGCGGCGTTCGAGCTCGAGAGCGACTCGCCGAGCCAGAACCACGTCTCGGCCGGGGCGCCGGGGATCTCGCTCGCCTCGCGCAGCGCATCGCGCGCCTCGGGCGCGTGGCGCTCCGAGAGCCACGCACGACCGCGCAGCATGAGCATGCGCGCGCGCAGTGCCGGCGGACGTGCGCGCTGCTCGAGCGCCTCGGCGGCGCGATCGAGGAGGCTGAGCGCGTCGCGGCCGTGGTCGCCGCGCACGTGCAGATCGGCGCGACCGATCAGTGCCTCGGGGCTGCTCGCGTCGAGCGTCAGCGCACGCTCGAACGCCTCGATCGCAGCGTCGGTCTCGCCCACGCCGAGGAGCGCGTCGCCGTAGAGCGAGACGACGGAAGCGGGCGCGGTCTCCGGCTCGGCGAGCGGGCGGATCGCCTGGATCGCATCGCCGTAGCGACGCTGGGCCACCGCGAGCTTGGCGCGCACGAGGTTCACGCTCTGGAGATCGCGCTCGTCCTGACGCACGCCCTCGAGCTGCACGTTGGCGTCGTCCAAGCGCGCGAGGCCGATCAGCGCTTCGACACGACCGAGGCGTCCGGCGAGCGCCACGGAGATGCCGTTGCTCGAGCCCGCGACGTGCGAGAGCTCGGAATACATCGGCTCGGCCGCGGCGTAGTCGCCCGAGTCGAGCAGGATCTGCGCGAGCGCGAGGCGGGCCTCGACGTGCTCCGAGCGCAGCGCGACGGCGCGCTCGAAGCTCTGGCGCGCACCAGCCGCGTCGCCGCGGAGGCGTCGTGCGCGACCGAGCAGGTAGTGACCCTCGGCGTCTTCGGGCGACGCTGCGACCACGGTCTCGAGCGCTCGCGTCGCGGCCTCGGCGTCGCGCGCACGGAGCGCGACCTCGCCGAGGGCGAGCGCGGCCAGAGGGTCGCCCGGGTTGTCGCGACCGAGCGCCTGCGCCGCCGTGAGGAGCTCGCGGAGCTGCGCGTCCGCGCCCTCGGCGGCCGAGTCGAGCGTGAGGAGCGCGAGACGCAGCCGGAGCGCGCGAACCTCGACGCTCGCGTCTTCGTGCTCCGCGATGAACGCGTCGAGCGCTGCCGTCGCGCCCACCAGCGCTTCGTCGGTGCCGATGAGCAGCGAGGCGCGCGCCGTCATCACGAGCACGTCGGGATCGTTCGCCGAGAGCTGTCCCAGCGTCTCGAGGGCGCGTCGGCCGTTGCGACGATCGAGGTAGATGCTCGCGAGGAGCTTTCGGAGCTCGGCGTTCGCGGGGCTGCCGCGCACGGCGGCGGTCGCGGCCATCTCGGCTTCGAGGAGCTGGCCTTCGGCCTGCGCGGCGCGCGCGACGAGGCCGAGCAGACGCGGCTCTTGCGCGCCAGCGCCGAGCGCCGCTTCCACCGCAGCGCCCGCGGGCTCGTGACGACCTGCGCGGCGCTCGAGGCGCGCGCGCGTCAGCTGCAACAAAACGACGTCCGTCGGTGCGCCGTGCTCGAGGCGCGGCTCGAGCTCGCGGAGCGCGGTGAGCCCCGGCTCCACTTCGACCTCGTCGGCCTGGAAGTACGCCTGCCACAGGCGCGCGCGGAGGTTGTGGTCGTCGTGGGTGAGCACGGCCGCGAGGAGCGCCATCGCGTCCTCGTGGCGGCCTTCGTCGTGGCGCGCCTCGGACAGCGCGATCGCGGCGCATGCCAGCTCGGGATCGCGCTGCACGGCGGTCTCGAGCTGCGTGAGCGCCTGCTCGCTGCCGAGGCGCTGGCCCACGCGGCCCGCGACGTAGAGGATGAACGGATCCTCGGGCGCTGCGGCGAGGGCGGTGTCCACGGCGCTGCGCGCGCCGGGCAGATCTCCATCGCCGAGCGCGACCACCGCGCGGGCGGCGTCGAGGTACGGCGCTTCGGCGCCTACACGCGCGCCGCGATCGATCGCAGGTCGCACGTAGCCGACCTCGAACGCTCCGTCTTCGAGCGCGCGCTGCGAGTGCACGAAGAGGAGCAGCGTGGGGTTGGTCGTCGCGTGCGCATCGAGATCGCGCGCCTCGCGGAGGTGTCGCTCCGCGTCGACGAGGCGCTCGTGATCGCCCGCGCGCGCCTCGGTGCGTGCCTGCTCGACGAGACGCGCGGCCTCGGCGTGCTGCTGCGCGATGTAGTGCTGGAGGCCGAAGTAGCCGCCCGTCGCGAGGCCGAGGACGATCACCCACGCGCCCGCGATCCAGAAGCCGACCTTGGTGCGGTCGAGCTTCGCCTCGGTGCGCGTCGCCCACGTCGCCGCCGCTCCGCTCGGTGCCTCGAAGATGCCCTCGCGCTGGAGCATCGCGAGCACGTCGTCCACGTCTTCGCTCGCGCCCGCTTGCTCACCCATCGCGACGTCGGCCGGGATCTCCACGGGCGCGTCGTCGGCCGCCGCTTCCGGGACGTCGCCGTCGCCGCCGAGGTGCGCGCCCATCGCCGCGAACGCGAGGTCGTCGTCGCCTTCCAACGCGCCGGCCAACCCACCGGCGCTCGAGCGCGACGCAGGCTGCGCGATGTCGTCCGTGAGGAGATCGCCCGGCGAGGTCGGGAAGGCCGAGGCCGTCTCGCCGCCTTCGAGCAGGCTCACCTCGGGCGCGGTCGACTTGCGAGCGGCCTGTCGTGGAGCGCCCGCGCGCATCGGAGCTTCGAACCCGCCGGGCGTCGTCGACGCGATCACGCCCGCGGACGACACCGAGCCCGGCGACGACATCGCGCCAGGCGAGGAGATCGCGCCCGGCGAAGACATCGCGCCCGGCGAAGACGAGGCACCTGGCGACGACCTCGCCCCTGGGCTCGACATCGAGCCCGGGCTCGACATCGAGCCTGGGCTCGACATCGCGCTCGCAGCGATCGGAGGCGGCGCGAGCGGCGGCGTCATCGGCGGCGGTGCGATCGCCGGTGTGGCCATCGGCGACGTGGACATCGGTGGCGCGGCCAAGGGTGGTGGCGCGGTGGGCGGCGGCGCGGCGCGCGGGATCGCGCGCGCTTCCGGCATGCGCGCGCGGGGCGGCGGCGCGCTCTTGGGACCGGGCTTCGCGCGCGGCGGCGGCTCGGGCGCGGGCCGCATGTCCGTGGCTTCGTCGTCCTCCCACGCGGTGCCGAACGCCGAGGCGCGCGCGTTGGCGATCGAGGGCGCCCCGGCCTCGAGATCGCCTGGGCTCGATCCGAACGCTGCGCGCGGCGCGGGAGCTCGCGGCGGCTCGACGGGCGCATCGAAGGTACCGGGGATCGATCGCGCCTGCGGCGGTCCGTGCAGACCGGGCGACGAGGGCGACAGCGTGTGCGGATGATGCTCGTCCGGAGCGCCGATCGCGCCCGCCGACGACGGCGAGTAGCCCGCGTTCGGCGAAGACGGCGCGAACATCGGTGCCCGCGGCGCCGCGGGAATGCCAGCCGCGGAGGGCGATCGCGTCGCCGCAGGAATGCCCGCTGCCGAAGGCGAACGCGTCGCCGCAGGAATGCCCGCTGCCGAAGGAGACCGCGACGCGGCAGGAATTCCTGCTGCCGACGGCGATCGTGGCGTCGCGAGGCCGGGCGCACGCGCCGGTGAGCCCTGGCGCGCGACGCTCGGGATGTGCGCCACGCTCGTGACCTCTTCGCCGCCGTCGTCGCCCTCGTGCTCTCGTCGCGCCTCTTCGGCGAGACGCTCCGCGAGATCGGTGCGGATGACCGTCCGCTCCGGCTCGTGCTCTTCCTCCGGCTCGGGCGCGCGCGCAGACGGTCTCGGTCGCTCGTGCGCGATCGCCTGCGACGGCTCGCCGCGCGCGAGGCGATCGGCCTGCTGCATCAGCAGCGCAACGGCGCGATCGTTCGGGTCGAGCGCGCGCGCGCGCTCGAGCACCTTGAGCGCACGCGGACCATCGCCGCGGCGGATCAGGACCTCGCCGAGCCAGCGAAACGGTTCTTTTCGCTGACCCGACTTGGCGGCCTCGAGCAGCGCGGCCTGCGCCTTGAGCAGATCGCCCAGCGCCATGAACGCGCGTCCCTCGAGGATGCGCAGCTCGATGTCGGCGGGGCGCTCCGCGAGCCCCGCGCCGACGATGTCGAGCGCGTCCTGACCGCGTCCGGCGTCGAGCAGATCGGACGCGAGCGCGAGCGCAGGCTCGCTGCCCGGTCGAGTGCGGTAGCGGAGCAGGCGCGTGTCGAGCGCACGATCGGACGGCCCTGGCACGCGCGCATCCTATGACAGCGATCCGCCCGTTCCTACGAAAACCAACCGCGACCGCCGCCTCTCTTCCGACGGCGTGCGAGGGGGCCGTGGCTACTCCGGATCCTCGATGCACCAGCGGCCGGACTCGCGCACGAGGACGACGCGAAAGCGGTCGCCGTACGGCATCACGGCCCGGTCGCCCGACTGCTCGATCGGGCTCGTCTCGAGGCCGCCGCGGAGCGCCGACACGAGCCGCTCGACCTCTTCGCGGCCCGGGCCCTCCCACCGCGCACGCAGGCCTTCTTCGGTGAGCTGCTCTCGCTCGCCGAGCGGCAGGAGCGCGATCACCACGTCGTACCGGTGGTGCTCGATCGCGCGCACGAACGAGCGGATCGCCTCGCGCGGGGTGCCGCGCGCGTAGTAGTCGGCGACCTCCGTGACGACGCGCCAGCCCTGCTCACCCCGCTCGAGCAGCACGTCGTCGCCCGTCGCGAGGTGCGCGCGCGCTTCTTCTTCGATGGCCAGCGGGTGCTCGAGCGCATCGGCCGTCGCGGCGATCTCCTCGGGCTGCTCGCGCATGGTGCGCGCCAGCTCTTCGAGAGGTACGCGCTCGCGGTAGCGGCTCGACATCAGCGCATACGCGGCGGGCGCGTCCCCTCGCCGCAGCGCGGCCGCCAGCTCGTGAAGGGTGGTCTCGGCGCGGTTCGCCGGCGGAGGACACCCGACCGTCAGCGCGGACAGGATCACGACGGAGACGAAGCCCGCGACGCGCGCGGGGCGCGAAGCCCATCGCCTCATCGTGACCCTCGCCTCCTCGTGACCTTCGCCGCCCATCGCCTCATCGGGGACGACGGCGCGTGCTCGAGACCGGCTCGCCCGGCCTCAGGATCGTGAACTCGACGCGTCGGTTGAGCGCGCGCCCTTGCGGCGTGTCGTTGGGCGCCACGGGATGCTGCGGGCCGTAGCCGCGGTACTCGAGGCGATCGCGCGCGACGCCGCGGCTCGCGAGGTACTCGACCACGGCGCGCGAGCGGCGGAACGAGAGGTCGACGTTGTACGCATCGCCGCCGAGGTTGTCCGTGTGGCCCTCGATGCGGATGCGCAGCTGCGGATCGAGCGTGCCGATCACCTCGGCGACCTGATCGAGCAGCGGCGTCGAGACCGGCCGGATCACGTCGGTGTCGAACTCGAAGTAGATGGTCTCGCCGATGAGGATGCGCGTGTCCGAGACGGTGACGGGGATCGCGCGCGGACCCGGCTCCGGGCAGCCGTCTTCGTCCTGGAAGTCGTCGTTGTCCTCGGGATCCATGGGACACGCGTCGAGGCCGTCGTTCACGCCGTCTTCGTCGTTGTCGGGCTCGGGGCAGCCGTCTTCGTCCTGGAAGTCGTCGTCGTCTTCGGACGCCGTGGGGCACGTGTCGCTCGGGTCGAGCGCGCCGTCGCCGTCGTTGTCGGCCTCCGGGCAGCCGTCGTCGTCCTGGAATCCGTCGGCGTCTTCGGCATCGTTCGCGCAGCGATCGACGGTGTCTTCGACGCCGTCGCCGTCGTTGTCGGGATCGAGGCAGAAGTCGCCGTCCTGGAAGCCATCCGAGTCTTCGGGGCCGAGCGCGCAGCCGCCCGCGTCGACGCGGTACCGCGCGGTGAGGAAGCCGCGCACGGACGGCGCGCCGTAGCCGCCGATCACGCCCGTGCCGACGCCCACGTCGAAGCTGAGCGCGTCCATCGGCACGATGCGCGCGCCGAGGTCGAGCTCGAGCGGCGTCTCGGTCCACGTGGGCCCGCGCTGCGCGACGAACGGGCCGCCCAGGCCGATGCGGTACTGCGCGTCGAAGATCGCGAGGACCTCCGGCACGATCGTCCACGTGACGCCGCCCGCGAGGTGGATCTCGTCGTCCTGGATGAAGTCGGCGACCTCGCGCCGCTGCCGCATGCGGTAGGCGAGCGCGCCCGAGATGCGGATGGGCCCGATCACTCCGGAGGCGACGAGCTCGGGGAGGAATGTCCAGTAGCGGGTCGACGCGAACCACGGCATCGAGCCGCAGCTGTCGCCCGCGCACGGCGGCAGGCCCAGACCCACGCGCGCCGCGAGCGAGAAGTCACCGCGGAGGATCGGCACCTTGATCGACACGCGCAGATCGGACGCGCCGACCTGGAACGACGTCGCCGCGCCGCCGAAGAGATCGGGGCGCGGCATCTGCGTCGGATCGGCGCCCGGTCCGCTCGGCACCGCGCTCGCCATCACGAGCGGCACCGCGAGGCCGAGCTCGAGCTGCTCGAAGAGGCCGAGCGCGACGAGCAGCTCGCCCTGCACCATCGGTCCGACGAGCGTCGTGGGCTGCACGTCGCCCGGCGGGATGCGGCGGAAGAGGTCGGTGGCGACGTTCGCGTGCAGGCCGATCGAGAGCGCGAGATGCCGCAGCGGCTCGGGTCGCTCGATCAAGAACGTGGCGCCGGGCGCAGCGGGCGGCGTGAAGAGCTGAAGATCGAACGCGCGGAGGCGGAGGTCTTCGTCGAGCGGAGGCTCCTGCGCGGAGGCAGTCGGCGCATCCACCGAGCTCACCACCGAGGCGGCCAGCACGCACGACGCCGCCAGGGCGAGCGCGCGCACGGAGCCGAATAGACCAAGGAAGTCCCGAGCCGAAGTCACGTCCGCGATGCTACCGCGCACCGTCGCCGAACGGGAAGAAGTCCTGACCTACCAACGAAGCGCGGTCAGCGCCGCGGCCATGTCGGCTGGGAGCGGCGCTTCGAAGCGAACGCGCTCGCCGGTCGCGGGATGATCGAAGCCGAGCACGCGCGCGTGGAGCGCCTGTCGTCCGAGCGCGCTCGCGACGTCGCGGATCCTCGCGTCGCGCGTCATGCGCCCGTAGACCGGATCGCCGATCAGCGGAAACCCAGCCTCCGAGAGGTGAACGCGGATCTGGTGCGTGCGGCCCGTCTCGAGCCGACACCGCACCAGCGAGCTCCCGTGCAGCGCCTCGATGCGCTCGACGTTCGTCACCGCGCGCTTGCCGTGGGTCAGGCGTCCCGTGAAGCGCTTGCGATCGCTCGGGTGCCGTCCGTGCAGCGTCTCGAAGCGAACGCGCTCTGGCGCGAGCCCCTCGGCGATCGCCACGTACTCGCGATCGACCGAGTGCACCGCGAGCTGCGCCATGAGGCTCTCTCTCGCGCGATCGGTCCGCGCCACGACCATCACGCCGCTCGTCCATCGATCGAGCCGGTGCACGATCCCCGGACGTCGAAGGCCGGGCGCGGGTCGCGCTTCGTCGTCGTCGTCGGTCTCGTCGTCGTCGGTGCCCGCCGGGCGCGGCGACGACGCGTCGGACGCGAGCGTGCCGAAGCGAAACAAGAGCGCGTTCACGAGCGTGCCGCGGTCGTGACCCGCCGCGGGATGCACGACCATGCCCGCGGCCTTGTCGATCACGACGAGCTCGTCGTCGACGTGCAGCACCGAGAGCGGCAGGTCTTCCGGGATCGCGTCGCTGACCGGCGGCGCCGCGGGCACGATGACGATCGCGGCTCCGCGCTTCACGCTCGCGCTCGGGTCGACGCACGGCGTCTCGTTCACCGAGACGCGGCCGTCCTTGATCCAGCGCTGTAGGGTCGCGCGCGAGAAGACGGCTCCCGCTTCGGCCTTGCGATCCTTCAGAAGCGCAGCGAGCGCCCTGTCGAGGCGCTCACCGTGTTGCTCGGCCGGGATCAGGAGCCTGATCTCGGCCGTGTTGGAGGGCTCGACCGAGCTCACCACATCTTCGAGGCGACGTGGCCCTTGGGCCGGACGAGGATGTCGATCACGGCGCGGTCGTAGAGGCCCTTCGCGAAGAGCTCCGGAGCGACGCGGCTCTTGAAGAGGGCGCGGCCCTCTTCGATCTCTTCTTTGATCGCCGTGAAGAGGTTGTCGTCGGTGACGCCCTTCACGATCTTGTCCTCGTTGTAGAGGGAGAGGTCGCTCGCGATCGCGCGCGCCAGGCGGCGTGCGGCTTCTTCGGTCTCGATCAGCGCCATGTCCGACTCTCCTCCGCACGTCCTGTGCTGGGTGGCACCGCGTGCTGGGTGGCACCGCGTGCTGCGCTCGTACGTCTATCAGTGGCCGTTCGCCGCTGTCAAAACTCGATCAACGGGCAAACCTCGATCAACGGGCAAAACGCGATCAGGGATCCTCAGGAGAGGCGCGGGACGATCCGGACGCGCACGTCCTGGGCGAGGCTCTTCGCGAGCGCTGGCTCGATCACGGCGCGCGACACCAGCGGGGTGCCGGGGCAGCCCCGGTACGCGCCGCCCACGGAGAACGCGATCTCGATCGGGGACTTCGTCTCGTCGATCGAGACGAGCACGATCTCACCGCCGTCGGCCTCGATCAGCGGTCGGATCACCTCGCGGAGCACACGCTCCACTTCGTCTCGTGCCGCCGCTCTCGTCACCGGCGGCACCATACCAGAGGCGCGCGGCGGACGGCTCTTCTCCTGCAGAGGAGGCTTCGTTCGCGGACCGCTCGCGTGAGCGTCCTTGCGCTCGGGCGCTTGGGAGCGACGTTTCGAGGCGTTTCGCTTCGTCATCGATCGAACCGAACCTCGATGTCGACGCGGCCGCCGACGGTCGGGTGGCGGTGCGCGCGCGAGATCGCCGTGGCCACGCAGCGCGGTGCGAGCGGGTCGTGCACGGTGTGGCCGCGTCCTGCCGTGGCCGCCGGTGCGGCGCCTGCGCGCATGACCACCGAGAACACGAGGATCCCCTCGGGGTTCTGGCCGCGTCGTCCCGCGCGGCGTCGGCAGTCGAGGAGCCCGGGCACCACCGTCCGCATCACACGCACGGCGTCCATCACCACCTCGTCGGTCGCGTCCGCCGCTCCGCGGACGGTGAAGTGCACCGCGTTCCCGTCGCCCGTCGCCTCGGGCCGTCCGCTCTCGCGCGAGACCGTGACAGTGTCCGCCTCGGCCTGACGCTCCGCGACCACGGCCGCGCCCTGCGCCGCGGTGTTGTCGAAGTCGAGGACGACGACGGCGCTCGCCGGCCGGAGCGACGCATCGAGCGGCAGCGCGACGAGCAGTGCGGTCACGCAGCGGAGGAGGGGCGCTTGGTTCACGCCGTCTTCGACGACGGTCGTCGTGCCGTGGCCGCTCGCGGGCATGTCGAGGCGCAGGCGCATGCGGCCGTGCGTGCCGGGCGCGGTGTTGATCGTGGCCGCGTAGCATGCGCGGATCTGCGTCATCGACGCGGTGACGGCGCGACCGAGCACGGCGATGCGCGCGCCGCTCGTGCCGGGCACGCTCTCGAGCGAGATCGAGACGTCCGAGCGCGTGGTGATCGACGCATGTCCCTGGCCCATCCCGGATTCTGCGACACCGCCGGGGCCAGGCGTGTCTTGCGCTCCCGCTGGCGAGGCCACGAGCGCTGCGGCGCCGAGGGTCGACGACACCGCGAGAGCGAGACGAAGCACGAACGAAGGGCAGCGCATCGCGCCACTGTACCAGGCGGGAGCGGGGCTCCGCGCGGTTCGTTCGGGCGCGCTCCGCACCGCCGCTCGTCGATCGTCCGTGCCATCGCTCCGTGCTGTCCGATCGGCGCCGTTCGATCGGTGAGTGGCCCCCGGTGCTCGACGCGCGCGCGCGGCGTATGCTCGTCGCTCGAGATGAGCGCGCCCCACGACACCTACCGCTGCGACGCCTGCGGCGAGGAGAGACGAGGCAGCCCCGCGGGCCGCGGCCTCCTCTTGTTCCCGCGCGGCGACGAGGTCGTGCGCGAGGAGCCGCCGCTCTGCGAGAAGTGCGCGCTCGCCATCAACCTCACGGCGCTGCACCGCTTCGTCGAAGAAGAAGAAGAAGGCTGACTCCATTCGTCGCGCGCGACTCGCTCGCGACGCTCGACGCAGCAGACGCCGCACCTTGGCAGCATCGCGATGCTTCGAATCGACGCGACGCATCCCACGAAGCGCCGTCAGGTCCACGGGGAGACGCGAGCACGGCGACGGGTCGATGCACGCGGCGAAAGCAGGTGGTCGACTCGCCGAAGCGCCGCGAGCAACTGCTCACGAGGCACGACCTGCATCTCCCCTCGATCCTGCCGGACGCTTCGCCGACGGCTCTTCTCTCGATCAGGTCGCTCGCGACGCTCGGCGCAGCAGACGCCGCACCTTGGCAGCATCGCGATGCTTCGAATCGACGCGACGCATCCCACGAAGCGCCGTCAGGTCCACGGGGAGACGCGAGCACGGCGACGGGTCGATGCACGCGGCGAAAGCAGGTGGTCGACTCGCCGAAGCGCCGCGAGCAACTGCTCGCGAGGCGTGACATGCCCTCACTGTCGCTGGGACCGACGCAGAAGACCAAGAAGAAGTGCGACGTTCGCGCGGGAGGCGTGCGTTCCGGGTTGAACCGCTCGGGGGGCGATGGAACCATCGCGGGCCATGAGCACCAGCACGAGCAGCACGTCCGCCAAGGGGTCTCCGGACTTCGCCTCCGTCGCGCCGCGCGTCAGCGCCACGCCGCGGGACGAGATCGATCGCGTGATCGCGCGGTTGGCGAGCCGTCGTGATGCGTGGGTGGCCAAGACGCCGACCGAGCGCGCTGACCTGCTCGAGCGCTGCATCTCGAAGACGCTCGGCATCTCGGCCGAGTGGGTCGAGGCCGCGTGTCAGGCCAAGGGCATCGATCCGAAGTCGCCGCGCGCGGGCGAAGAGTGGCTCGGTGGTCCGATGACCACGCTGCGCAACCTGCGCCTCTTCGCGGAGGCGCTCCGACAGGACGGCGCGCCGCCCATCCCGCGCACCTACACGCGCTCCGATGGTCAGGTCGTGTGCGAGGTGTTCCCGCAGAACACGCTCGACACGCTCATGTGGACGGGCTTCCGCGCCGAGGTGTGGATCGAGCCGGGGCAAGAGCCGACGCAGGGCGCGATCTACCGGAAGAAGAAGAAGGGCGAGACCTGGCAGGGCAAGATCGGCCTCGTGCTCGGCGCGGGCAACGTGGCGTCGATCGGCCCGATGGACGCGCTCTACAAGCTCGTCATCGACGACGAGGTCGCGCTCGTGAAGACCAACCCGGTCAACGCGTACCTCCAGCCGTTCTGGGAGGAGGCGTTCCGACCGCTGCTCGACGAAGGCTTCTTCGCCGTGGTGCGCGGCGGCGCGGAGGTGGGCGAGTACCTCTGCCATCACCCCGAGATCGGCTCGGTGCACATCACGGGCTCGGATCGCACGCACGACGTGATCGTGTACGGCCCCGGTGCAGAAGGCGCGGCGCGCAAGGCCGAGGATCGTCCGTCGATGACCAAGCCCATCACGAGCGAGCTCGGCGCGGTCACGCCGGTGATCGTGGTGCCCGGCCCGTGGAACCTCGAGGACATGAAGTTCCAGGCGCGCCACATCGCCGGGATGGTCGCCAACAACGCGAGCTTCAACTGCAACGCGGCCAAGGTGATCGTCACGTCGAAGAGCTGGCCGCAGCGCGAGCAGTTCCTCGAGCTGGTCCACGCCGCGCTCGCCCAGACGCCCGCGCGCAAGGCGTACTACCCGGGCGCGCACCAGCGCTACCAGGGCTTCCTCGATCACTACCCGCAGGCCGAGGCGCTCGCGGAGCGCACGAAGGACGTCGTGCCGTGGACGGTCATCCCCGACGTGCCCGCGGAGAAGGGCGAGTACGCGCTCACCAACGAGGCGTTCTGCGGTGTGCTCGCGGAGACGGCGATCGAGGCGACTGACGCGGCCGACTTCCTCGCGAAGGCGACCGAGTTCGCGAACGACGCGTGCTGGGGAACGCTCTCGTGCGTCGTGATGATCCATCCCGAGACGCAGAAGCACAACGAGCGCAGCTTCGAGGCGATGCTCGCGGGCCTGAAGTACGGCGGCATCGGCGTGAACTGTTTTGCCGGCGTGATCTACGGCCTCGTCGTCACGACGTGGGGCGCGTTCCCCGGTCACACGAACCAGGACATCCAGTCGGGCCGCGGCGTGGTGCACAACGCGCTGCTCCTCGATCACCCGCAGAAGTCGATCGTCCGCGCGCCGTTCCGCATCAACCCGACGCCGGCGTGGTTCGGTGATCACAAGACGGGTCACATCCTCGGGCCGGCGCTCTGCCGCTTCGAGGCGTCGCCGAGCTTCTTCCGGCTGCCGGCCGTGATCGCGGCCGCGCTGCGCGGCTGAGCCGGATCTCAGGACACCTCATGACGTCCACGCGCGAGCGCCTCTCTCCTTTGAGACCGGCGCTCGTCGCGCTTGTGGGGATCACCGTCGGGCTGTCCAGCGTGGGCTGCGAGAGCGCGATCGTCCCGGGCGATGCGGCGATGAACGCTCACGTGGATGCCAATCTGCCCGAGCCGATGGATGCCAGTCCCATGGATGCCAGTCCCATGGATGCCAGTCCCATGGATGCCAGTCGTATGGACTCGAGTCTCGACGCGTGGGCGCTCGATGCGTCGTGGGGCAGCTGCACCGTGAGCGGTGTGATGGGCACGTGCATGGACATGGCGCTCTGCACGGGTGACCGCACGACGGTCATGGGCTTCTGTCCCGGGCCAGCTGCGATTCAGTGCTGCATCCCGCGCGGCGACGCGGGGCCGATCCCCGACGCAGGTCCGCGGCCCGACAGCGGGACCTGCGATCCCGCTGACATGCCGCTGCCGAACGTCGGTCGGCTCGAGGCGGCGGGCGAGGGTGGCTGTCCGTCCGGCATGGTGCCCGTGACCGACACGCTCTGTGTCGATCGCTACGAGGCGTCGCTCGTGGAGGTGCTGGCCGACGGAAGCACGATCGAGTGGTCGCCGTTTCACAACCCGGGGACGCGCCGCGTGCGCGCGCTCTCGCGCGAAGGCGCCGTGCCGCAGGCCTACATCGATGGCATGCGCGCGGGCGCGGCGTGTGAGGATGCGGGCAAGCGCCTCTGCACGGACACCGAGTGGCTGCGCGCCTGCCAGGGCAGCGCCGGCTTCACCTACCCGTACGGCAACGCGCGCATGACGGGCGTGTGCAACGACCATCGTGATCGTCACCCGGCGGCCGAGCGCTTCGGCACCACCGAGCCTTGGATCTACTCGCG
>CAZCVE010000065.1:0-48631 GCA_964502175.1 uncultured Sandaracinaceae bacterium | reverse complement strand
GGAGCAGGAGCGATGCGGAGCGCAGCGGAGTGAGCGACGGGGAGCTCGAGGGGCCAGAGGTCCCTCGACCCGGCAAATCAGCGAGCCTGCTGGGCCTTCTCGCGCTCGAGCATTTCCTTGTACGCGACCGAGTAGCGCGTCCACGGACGGAGCTCGAGGCGCTTGAAGCCGATCGGCTCGTCGGTGCCTTCGCAGAGGCCGTACTCGCCGTTGCGCATCTTCTCGAGGGCGCCGTCGATCTCGATGAGGAGCTTGCGGTCCTTGTCGGCCATGCGGAACAGCCACGCCTGGTCGGTGGAGCGCTGCGCGATGTCGATCTCGTCGGCGAGGATGTCCTCGTCCGAGAGCGCGTCGTCGACGTGGCGCTCGAAGTTCCCGAGCACGCGGTTCTTCTCTTCGATGAGCTTCTGGAAGAGCGAGCTCATCTCGCTCTTCGCGAGCTTGGCGTCGGGATGCGCGCGGACCTGGCCGGCCTCGGGGTTCGGCTTCGCGAGCGCACGGGCCGAGTCCTTCGCGGCTTCCTTCGCGGCGGGGCGCACCGGCTCCACGGCGGCGGGCTTCGCCGCGGCGGCGACGGCCTTTTTCGGGGGCTCGGACCGACTGACGGGCTTTGCGGCCACGGCCGGCTTCTTCGGGGGCTCCTTGGCGGGAGACTTCGAAGCAGAACCCTTCTTGTCGGTGCTCTTCTGCGGCTTGGCCATCGTCTGTCTCACCTCACCCGCGCTTGGTCCGAAAACGCGGCCGCGGAAGGTCGCATGCGCGACCGGTCGTTGCAACACACTAAGGGGCCGTCAGACGCACTCGTTGCACGCGCCGCGGACCTGGATGTCGACCTTGCCGGCGCGGAGCGCACGGGGCGCGCCCTTCACGGCGGCGATGGTCACCGCGCCGTCCGGCAAGCACGCCACCGACCCGCACTCGGTGCAGACGAAGTGGGGGTGAACCTCGCCCGGGCCGTGGTCCTCGTGGGCGCCCTCGGTCTTGAGCTCGAAGCGCCAGAGGTGATCGCCGAGGTCCGAGCGGCGGAGGAGGCTCGCGTCGGTCAGGTCGGCGAGGTTCCGGTAGACGGTCGCGCGATCGAAGCCCGCGTCGGCGAGGCGCTCGCAGACGTCGGCGTGCGTGAGCGGGCCTTGCGCGGCGATCATGCACTCGAGCACGGCGATCCTCGAGGCCGTCGCGCGCAGGCCTGCGTCGCGGAGACGGGCCTTGAGGTCGGCTTTGGGGATCGCCATCACCCGATGGTAGGCCGCGGGCGCGCGAGTCGCAAAAGCAACTCGGATGCGTCAGTCGATGCCCTCGAGGAACCTGGGGTCGCTGCCGAGGAGCGCGAGGATCAGGCCGAAGAACAGCACCACGATGGCCACGGTCGACGCCACGAGCGCGAGCGCGGGCACCGCGGCCACGAGCCACGCGCGCTGGGAGTCGATGCGGTGGATGCCCTTGGCGTGACCGGCGAGCGCGAACGTCTGCCACACGAGCGCGGCGAGGTACCACGCGAGGGTGAACGCGATCCCCACGAGCGGAACGCGACCGAGGATCCACACGAGCGACGAGATCGGCGCGAGCGCGTGGAGGAAGAGGCACGCGCGGACGCTCGAGGTGAACGTGCCCACGCCCCCCGCGACCCTCGCGGCGAGGTGATAGAGGACGGCGTTGATGCCCGCGCCGATCACGGCGAACGCCGCAGCGCCGAGCGGGAAGCCGATCATGAAGCCGCACGCGGTCCCGAAGAGCACCGCGCCGCCGCCGTCGCGGCCGTCGGTCGGCATCGCGCCGAGCCCGAGCACGAGGCACGGCGAGCAGAGCAGCATCGGCATCCCGAAGCTCACGAAGTTCACGAACACGGCGAAGCCGACCGCGCTCCAGAATCCGTTGCCTTCGCCCAGCCGCTCGAAGCTGCGGTACGGCGCGGGGACCAGCTGCTTCACGGTCTGGCTCATGCGCTCGAACGAACCACCGAGCTCGTCGCGCTCCCACGCGACCGTCTCTCCGACGCGCTCGCGGCACGCCGCGCACAGCGCCTCGTCGTCGCGCTCGAAGCAGGGCTCGCAGGCGTAGCTGCCGCAGCGCTCGCACGGCGTGCGTCGCGCGGGGCGGTCCGCGTGCACGGCGCAGTGCGGTGTGCGCTGGAACGCGTCCTCGAGCGCGTCGATCCCTTCCTCGCTGCTCACCCGCCGAGGGTACGCGCGTCGCGAGCCAGCGTGGAGAGCGTTCGCTCGATCGCGTCTCCTTGGGCCGCGACGTCTCCGTCGAGCGTGAGCGTCGTGTGGGTCTCGCCGGAGGTGATCACGGCGCAGCTGCGGGCTCCGATCGCGTGATCGGCGAGGACGACCAGCGTCGGCCCGAGCTCGGCGAGGTCTTGGATCAGCTCGACGTCCGTGCTGCGGAGGACGAGCGCGCGCGTGTGCTCACCGATCGCGTCGAACACGGACGCTCGACGCGCGCTGCGGAGGCGAACGCGCGCGAGGCCGCACACCACCGAGAGCCAGCCTGGCGTCTCGTCGATCGCGATCACGTCGTCGTTCGCGCGCGCGATGGAGGAGAGCACGGCCAGGAAGGCGAGCGCCTCGCCGCCGGTCGTTCGAACGACACGGCGCGAGGCGCTGGCGAGCGGCGCGTCGGAGCTCACTCGTTCGGACTCACTCGTTGGGATCCGGAATGCGGGGCGGCACGAGGAAGTAGACGACGCGATCGTCGAGCGGCGTGAAGCCGTCGCCGATGACGTTGATCTGCGCGCGGAACACCTGCGGCACGAGCGTCGCGGGCACGGTGTCGTTCATCTTCGGGATGATGTCGAAGCACACCGGCGCGCCGGGCCTCACCCGCAGGAACGTGTCGGGGAACGAGTCGCCGTCCATGCCGACGTAGTCGCTCGTCGCAAAGCCGCCCGTACAGGTGAGTCCAGGCGCGCCCGTTGCGTTGGGCTCCAGGTGATCGACGAACGCGGCGACGGCATCGACGGTCTCGCCCGCCTCGGCCACGTCGACCGCCCGCGCCGAGACGTCCAGCGGCACGAGCGCCGCTGCGGCGATCGCGTCGACGATGGCAGGACCGAGGCCACTCCCGTCGGCCGAGATGTCGAACACGAATGGCGCCGCGCTGCCGCCGGCGTCCACCGTGCCCGTGCCGGACGCCAGCGCGAGGAGGTACGCGCGCACATCTGTGGGACGGTAGTCCGCGCCGCTGTTGATGCCGACGACCCGCGCGTTCGCCGCCGTCAGCGCTGCAAGGGCGGTGGGCCACGACGGGGGTGTCGGCGTGGGGCCCGAGTAGGCGATGAAGCCGGGATAGTTGTGTCCAGGCGCGTCGGTGATCATCACGATGACCGGCACGGCGTCCGGACGGAAACACGCCATGCCGATGGTGCCAGCAGGGCACGAGCGCGTCGTCGAGCCGTAGCCGAGCGCGACACCAGTGACGAGACTCCAGACCGCGGCGACGCTCGACTCCTCCCAGTCACCGCCGTAGTGCGTCCCTAGCGCGTTCACCGCGGTCTGCGCGGTCATCGTGTCCGCGGTCATGACCGTCTGTTGATAGAACGGACGGTCGCCGGTCGAGGCGCTGCCGTAGCTGCCGTAGGGGTAGTCGTCGAACGCGCCGACGCCGAAGTTTGCCTCCGGGATGCGCGCGCGGACCGTCGGGATGATCGAGGCGAGGCTCGCCCTCAGGTTCGCGATCTCGCCGCCCATCGACCCCGTGGTGTCCATGAGGAAGTAGACGTCGGCGCGCTGGAGGTTCGTCGAGAACTGCAGCGTGTCGCGCGCCGGATCGGCGGGCTGCATGTAGGGCACGAGGAAGACGAAGTCGCCGCGCGTACGCGGGCTGACCGAGCCGTCCGTGGGGCTCGTGCCGGCGCCGATCTCGATCAGGTCGGAGACGCCGTCGCCGTCGGTGTCGGGCGTGGTCGGGCTCGTGCCGTAGCCGCGCTCGGACTCGTCCGAGAGGCCGTCGCCGTCCGAGTCGGTGTCGCGGAAGTCGGGGAACGTGTCGCCGTCGGTGTCGACCGCGGGCGTGTCGAGGCTCGCGTCGCCCGCCTCGCGCGAGTCGAGGATCGTGTCGTTGTCCGAGTCGAGATCGACGCTGTCCGCGATGCCGTCGCCGTCGGTGTCGACGAGCTCTTCTTCGGTGTCGGTGATCGTGTCGCCGTCCGAGTCGCGCGTGTTGTAGTCGGCCACGCCGTCCGAGTTCGTGTCGCGCGGCGAGGTGGGATCGAAGCCGATCTCGACGGTGTCGAGCAGGCCGTCTCCGTCGTTGTCGCGGTCGCGCGAGTTGGGTCGACCATCGCCGTCGATGTCGCCTCCGCCTTCGATCGCGTCGGTGACGCCGTTGCCGTCGGCGTCGAGATCGCGGAAGTCGTAGGTGCCGTCCGCGTCGGTGTCGACGGGCGGTGTGGTGATCATCGCGTCGCCGGCTTCGAGCGCGTCGTCGACGCCGTCGCCGTCGGAGTCGGTGTCGAGGTAGTCGAGCGTGCCGTCACCGTCGGTGTCGACGGCCGTCGCGCGGCCTTCGTCGAAGTCACCGATCGTGTCGCCGTCGCTGTCGTCGGTGGCCGACCAGCCCATCGACGTGTCGGGCATCTCGATCATGCCGGCGTCGGTCGGCACCTCGAAGTAGACGTCGGGCGCGGTGCCCGTGTCGGTCCCCGGAGGCAGCGGCGCGTCGGGACCGCCGTCGATGCCTGCGGGCACGACGCACGTGTTGTCGCGACACACGCGACCTCTCGTGCAGTCCGACGATGACGTGCACGATCCGGGAGGATCGGTGTCGCCGCCGCACGCGGGCACGACCGCGATCGCCATCGCCGCGAGCAACGACTTCACGGCGAATGACGTCCTCGCAGACGAAGCGAGACCGCGTGTAGACCAAGAGCGCCGTACTGCATCCATCGAGCACCTCCGGAACGAACGCGTTTCGAGGGTAACAGAGGCGCGCGTCGCGAGACGAGCCCCGTTCCCTGCGTTCTCGCGCGATGCGGGTTCTCCCTCGTGCGCGTCACACGGTTGTCGCAGGATGCATCACGGCGTCGGTCGAACGCGCGGCGCGCGGAGCACCGTGCGCGCGGGGATCGACACCAGGCGCGGCCGCAGCGCGATGGAGCCCATCGGCCTGAGCGCGCCGATCCACAACGGTCCGGGTCGGAGACCCACGAAGAGGCCGCTCGCGTGCGGCGCGATCCAGCCGACGGGCACGCCCTCGGCGGTGACGATCACGCGCGTCGCGCTCTCGTTCACGAGCTCGAGGCCTTCGCCGGGCGCGTGAGGATCCTGCGCCTCGATCTCCTCACCTCGCGCCGAAGCAGGCCCGATGCGCGCGAGCGACTGCGGCTCGAAGAACGCACGGCTCGTCGAGATCACGATCGGCGCGGGCGGCTCGACCTCGTCGGCGCGCAGCGTGCGGCGCGGCACGTCGATCGCGAGATCGGCGGTACGCTCGGCGCGCCAGAGGCCGACACGAAAGCTCACGGGCGCGCGATCGTCGCAGCGCCGCATCACCGACTCGCGGTCCTCGCCCGCCCACTCCGCGAGCAGCGCGCACACGAGCCCACCGCGCTCGCCCGACGGCGTCGCGGGATCACGACGCACCGAGAGGCCCGGGCCGGGACGTCGCTCGCCGCCCTCGAACCATTCGCCGAGCTCACCTGGCAAGAGCGGTCGACCTCCGCGGCCATCGAACACGTACGCGCCCGGGCTGTCGCCGCGCACGCGGACCTCGGTGCCCGCCTCGACGGGCCACGCCTGACCGACGAATCGCGCGCGCGCGCGCTCTTCGCACGTGTCGATGAAGAGCTCGGCGCCGGGTGTCGCGAGATCGGCCGCGTCGCCGAGCGCGCTCGGGATCGCGAGCCGCACGCGGTAGACGTAGCGGCGCACGGCGACCGGCTCGTCGTTGTCGTACGCGAGATCGCGCGCCGCCGCGGCGAGGATCGTGCGCTCGGGCTCCGTCGGCGTCGTCGAGGTCTCGAACGCGAGCGGCTCGACCGCCTCGACGTCGTGGTCGTCGGCGTCGTCGGACGCGCCAGGCGTCGAGGGCACGCTCGGCTCTTCGCGCCACTCCTCGACGATGCGCTCACGGGGCGGCGGCTGCGCCGGCGTACGCGCAGGACCGCTCTCGCACGCGACGCATGCGAGACCGACCACGAGCGCGAGCGAGCGAGGCCTCAGCACGCGCTCGTCACGGCACGGTTCCCTCGATCCGTGTCCATCCCTCGGGCACTGCGGGTCCCTGCGACGCGATCCCCACGCCGACACCGACGCCGACACCGACGGCCACGACGGCGGCGCCGATGGAGGTCCAGAACCACCACTCTTCCCACGGCTCGGCGCGCCGCTCGGGGCCGGTCTCTTCGACCACGTCGACCGTGCCCGAGAGATCGACGCCCTCGTACAGCTGGACCGCGAGCAAGCGCGCCTGCTCGATGCCCTCTTCGGTGCCCTCGAGCGTGGCCTCGCGGTGCGCGAGCAGGAAGCGCGTTCGCACGTCGTAGAGGTATGCGTCGAGCGTCGTGGCGCCGTCCGCGCGGACGAGCCGCGCGACGACGACCTGCGCCGTGCCGAGCGTGCTGCCGAGGCTGCGGATGTTGGCGCCTGCGCGCGTCTCACCGAGCTCTGCGGAGATGGCGGCGAGCGCCTCGGGCGAGGCCACGAGGCGTGCGCGCGGGTTCGGCTGGAGCTCGAGGCGCTCGGTGCTGCCGGAGCGCGAGACGTTCACGCGCTGAACGAGGCGCACGCGGTCGAGCATCTTGATCGTGACGTAGTGATCGCCCACGAGGAGATCGTCGGCGCGCGCGGGCGAAGGACCGTACGAGCGACCGTCGATGTACACCTCGGCGCCCGCGGGCTCGGTGATCACCTCGAGCGTGGTGCGCGCGCCGCCCGTGACGCGCGCCTGCACGCGATCGAAGGTGGGCTGGAGATCCGCCGGGAAGCGCGCGACGTCGTACGTGTGGCCTTCGCGGAACACGAAGATGCGCGCGAGGCGGCTCTCGCACTCGCGCTGCTGACCGAGGCGGCAGCGCGCGAGGGCGTTGATCATGTAGGCGTCGACGAGCTGCTCGCGCCGCACGGCGTCGAGGTGCTGCTCGAAGAGATCGACCAGCGCATCGGTGCTCTCCGCCACGTCGGCCGCGTCGCCGTCGCTCAGCTGGTTCGCGCGCGCCTCGAGCTCCTCGATGCCGAACTGGAGGTCTTCGGTGGTCTCCGCGGGCGAGAGCACGTCGACCGGATGGATGAAGCGGACGCCCTGCACCTCGGTGATGCCGCGCCTCAGGCCGATCGAGGCGATCGAGGCCTCACCCTCGGTCACGTTCCCTTCGGGGATGACCAGCGCGGAGGAGGCGACCGCGGACACGGCGTCTTGCGCGTGAGCGCGCGGGGCGGCGATCACGACGAGCGCGAGCGCGAGGAAGATGGAGCAGGGGATGCGCATGATCATCGGAGCTCGAGGTCGCCTCAAAATTCGAAGACGACGGCGCCCTGAGGGTTGGTGCCGAGCGGAGGGCCTTGGCTGCTCACGCCCACGCCGATGCCGACGCCGACGCCCGCCGCGACGACGACGCTGCCGACCACGACCCAGAAGATCGGATCCTCGAAGATGCTGGGGCCCGACGGCGGCGGCTGCTCGAGCACCGGCGGCAGCTCGGACTCCTGCTGCTCGCGTCGGCGACGCGCGGCGTCTTCTTCGGTCTCGGCGGCCTGCGTGCGCACGGCGGCCTGGAGAGCGCCCGCGACGAGGCGATCGACGGCCGGCTCGAGCTCGCCCACCGCGACCGGCGCTGCGCCTGCGCCGCGAACGAGGCGTCGCCCCGTCTGCACGTCGAACACGAGGAGCTCGAGCTGCACTTGATCGGCGCTCTCACCCGCCGAGGCGCGGATCACGCCGATGCGCTCGACGCCGAGCAGCGACGCGACGTCGTGGATCGGCGTGCCCGCCGAGATCGTCTCGACGCCCGCCTCGCGGATCTGCGCGATCGAGTCGACGAGGCCGGTGGTCGCCTCTTCGTCGACCAGCATCGCGGAGCTCGTGACCGAGCGCCGCGCGGTGACGGTGATGGGCTGCACCGACGGGATCGCACCGGCGCGCGTGACGCGCACGATGTGGTCGCCAGCGTGGAGGCCGCTCACGGTGATCGGCGTGACGCCGCGCGCGAGGAAGTCGACGTACGCGATCGCGCCCGGCGGATCGCTCTCGACGACGATCGACGCCGAGGGTGCGCCGCGCGGACGCGCCGCCTCGAAGCGCGAGATCACGTCCGGGTTGAAGAGGTTCGGGTCGGGCTGCACGTGCGGCATCTGCACGTGGAGGCGCGCGAACACGCGGGTCGCGTCGCGGGTGCGTCCCTCGAACGCGAGAGACGCGCCGAGGAAGAGCAGGGCTTGTCCGAGATCGTTCGGATCCTCGAGCGCGGCAGCCGCGGCGTCGAAGTCCGCCACGGACGCGGTGAGCGAGTCGATCGCCTGGACCAGCTCGAGGTTCAGGTACGCCTCGCGTCCCGCTTCGAGACGCTCGCGTGCGCGCGCCAGCGTGGGCACCGCGCTCTCGTCGTAGCCGAGGAAGAGTCGATCGGCGGCCTGCCACTCGACGTTCGGGATCTCGCGGAGCGAGGCGCGCGCCGCGGCGCCCGCGCGCTGCGCCACGGCCTCGAGGCCTTCTTCCATCGGGACCGCGACGACGTAGACGCGCACGGGCTCGCCCGACGGCGCTGCGGGCGCGGCCCGTCGTGCGGACGCGGGCCCGCCTTCGTCTTCGTCGGCGACCTGCGCGTCGGCTTCGGGCGCGGGCTCGGCTTCGGCCTCGTCCGTCTCGACGCGACGCGGCTGTGCTGCCGCGCCCACCGTGACGAACGAGACCGACGCGCAGAGGAGACAGCACGTGAGGACGAGCGCTCGCGAGAGCAGATCTCGTCCGAGCTCGGAATGACGGGTCGCTTGAGCGACGGCTCGACTCTCGGACACTCGACTCGTCTCCTTGCTCGACGTCACGCGCCCCGACCGAGATCGGCCTGGAGCGCGAGCAGCGTGGGGTCTTGGGCGAGCGCCGAGCGGAGCGCGCGCTCCAGCTCGACACGCCCTTGGTCCGTGAGGCTCCGCGCGGCCGGCGCCGCCAGAGCCTTCTCGACGAGCCGGTCGATCACCGCGCTCGGCTCCAGCGCGCCGCTCTTCACGGCGTTCGCGAGCTCGAGCGCGCCGACCGACTGCGGGGCTCCCGCCCCGGTGGTCGCGTCCGCGGGCCGCGTGGCGTCGAGCGAAGCGCGGAACGCATCGCCGTCGCTGCCACCGACGTCGCCGACGTCGCCGACGTCCGGCGTTCCGGAGGCGCCGCCGACTTTTCGGATGGGACCGCTCATGAGGGCCTCCAGCGTATCGAATCGCGGCGCCGCCCCGCAACGTGCTCGTTCCGGAGCGGGCGGCTGGTGGAGCGCGGGCTCATCGGATGTTTCCGATGGCGTTCTTCGCGGTCTCGTGTCGCGCCTTCAGCACGTTCGAGAGCGTGGAGTAGCGCCGGTTCTCGTCCTGCATCTGCTGCTGGAGCGCGATGAGCTCCATCGCGTCGTTCGAGGACCCCATCAGGCTCTCTTCGGCGGCCGAGGCTGTCGCGCCCCCGGACACGAGCGCGCTGATCGAGCCCCCGCCTGCAGCGCCCGCGCTCGAGCGTGAGCCCGCGGCGCTGGACGTGCGGTCGATCGCGGCGGCCACGATCTCTCCGCCGGGCAGCGAGCGCGCGGCGGACTCGACGCCCCCGAGGAGCACGGTGGCTCCGTCGGCGAGGGCGGCGCGGAAGCGTCGGTCGGCGGGCTCGGCGGTGGCGCGGCCCACCATCGGGGTGGTGGTGACACGGGCGGTGGAAGAGTCGGAACGGATCGTCATGGGAACCTCCTAGGCGCCATGTATCGAAGGCTCGCGCGCCGAGTTGCGTGCTCCGACGAAGAATTCTCCGCGTCGCCGGCGGACCCCCCACGTTGCCGGGAGACGCTTGACAGTGAGAGCATCGGCTCCCCATAGACGCCACGCACGCGTCGTCTGAGGAGAGGCGTCCATGTCCGCGGAACGAGCTCGTGACCAGGCCAGCGAAGGAAGCAGCGAAGGCTGCTCGCGCTGCCCCGGTAGTAAGGAGGGCGGCTGCGATCGCGCCGCTCCCGCGTTCGTCGTTCCCGTGACCGCCCTCGGATCTGTCGAGGCCGCTGAAGCGCCCGTGTCCGCGCTCGTCACGTCGCGCGCGGCCGGCGCGGGGCCGCTCACCTCGGGCGACCTCGCCCGCGCGTGTCACACGACGGTGCGCACCGTGCGCTTCTACGAAGAGGCTGGTCTCGTCGAGCCCGTGACGCGCTCCGAGGGCGGACACCGCGTGTACGAGCCGGCGCAGGTGCCGCGGCTCTCGCTCATCATCGATCTGCGCGAGGCGGGCCTCTCGCTCCAGGACATCAAGGATCTCTTCGAGCTCAAGCAGCACGCCAAGACGTCGCTCGAGGCGAGCGAGCGCATGACGGCCGTGCTCCACCGACGCATCGACGAGATGCAGGCGAAGATCGCGTGCCTCCGCAAGCTCCGCGACGAGCTCGCGCAGACCGCCGCGATGATCCGCGAGTGCGGCAGCTGCGACGAGGAATTCCCCAAGCAGTGCGGCGGCTGCGACGTGATGGTGCAGCCCGACCTGCCGCGCGCGATGCGCCTCCTCTGGGGTTGAATCGGCGGTTGATCGTGATCGCGCGGAGCTGACCGTTCAGCGCAGCGCGAGCAAGAGCTCTTGGCGCGCGCTCGCGTCGGTGGCCGCGCGGCCCGCGAACGACGTGGTGATCGCGTGCGCGCCGTGCGGTCGCTCGCCGCGCGCGAGGAGACAGCTCGGCGCGAGATCGACGACGACGCCCGCGCTCTCGGCGCCGAGGTGCGCGACGAGCGCGTCAGCGATCTCTCTCGCGATGTCCTCTTGCAGCGCGAGCCGCCGCGTGAAGCACTCGACCACGCGCGCGATCGCGCCGAAGCCGACGACGCGCGGTCCGGGCCAGTAGCCCACGTGCACGACGCCGCTCGCGGGCAGGAGGTGATGCGGGCACATCGTCGTGGCGGGGATGTCTGAGAGCACGACGAGCCCCTTCGACGTCGACTCGGTGCCCTCCGCGAGGATCGCCGCCGGATCCGCCGCGTAGCCCGCGAGCAGCTCGTCGACCCACGCGTCGGCCACGCGCGCGCCGGTGCCGCGCATCTCCGGATCGCGGTCGATCGGCGCGCCGACCGCGCGGAGGAACGCCTCGAGGTGCTGCGCCGCGGCTGCCTTGTCGATCATCGGGTCACCTCCTCGAGGGCGGGTACGCGCTCAACACCGTGGCGCTGCGATGATCTCAACGGTCACCTCGAAGTAACCGACCCTGCCGCCGGAGTTCGCCTGCCACGAACGGGGCGCGACGCTCGAGGTACGCGAGGTCGACCCCGCCATTGCCGGGTCCCAACTCGTAGTCCTCGACGTACGTCGCCCGCAACTTGCAAAACTCGGGATGGTTCAGGAGATCCATCGTGCTGCTGACCGCGCCTGCATCTGCCGTTGACGCAGCAACCCCGCGCACGACTTGGAGGTTCACCCACTCCAACGCGAACGTATCCGCGTCGAGCTCGAACGGGTCGAGCACCGCCTTCACGCCCTTCCGTGTGTTCAGCGCGTGGGCGGCCAAGCGGTAGTTGCTCCAATCGTAGGCTCTGGTCCAATCAGTCGAGATCGAGACGAAATGGTCGACCGTTGGAGTGCACTTCCCGTGTTCGAGGTAGACCGCGAGATAGGCGCTCCGGCGTTCGTAGAGCTCGAGAAGGTTCGGTAGCACTGCGCGCCAGAGGGGCGGGAACTCCTTGGCGGGGATGTCCTCGCGGCGGGCGTATCCACTCTCCGCCTTTCGCCTCCGGCCCCTCCGCTTCTCTGCCGCAACCTCGCCGACCATCTCTGCCAGGGCTTCGAGACCTTTGGCATTCACGTCGCGCGCGAATGCGACCTCGAAGTCCTTCGACACTTGGGCGCGTCTCACGGGAATCATGGCGAGGTCACATCCTCCATGAAGCGGCCCCAGCGCACCCAGAACGGATCGATCTCGGACAGCCCAACGGTCCGCAGTTCTGCGTCGATGCTCGTCGCCTCTGAGCGCTGTTGCTCCGTGAGGCTGTACCGCGCGGCTGTTGTATCGCTTCTTCGGGGACCCAGTCCCGCGAGCAGAGTGCGTGCTCTTCCAATTGCCCGTTCCGCCGGCAGGGACCTCGCCGTCGCGAGATCGAACGCATCGCTCGTCAGCCAGTTCGACACCTCTCCCCGCGCAACGAACTCGCGCTTCTCGAGCACCACGCGCCTCATGTCCCCTTCCTGAACGAGGTCGAGATCGAACCAGGCATCGATGCTGGGGTCGAACGTCGGCTCCGCCGACGCGAGGACGAGTGGCGAGTGCGTTGCCGCGACAAGCTGGACGGACGCGTCCTCGGTCAGCACCCGCACGACTTCGAGTAGCGCCGGAACGACGCTACGCTGCCACCGCGGGTGTAGGTGGCACTCCGGCTCGTCGATCAGGAAGATCACGCGATCGATGGGGTCGAGCGCGCGACCTTCGGCCTCGACGACGTGCTCCTCCCAGGCCCATACGAGCAGATAGGCCAGCGCAGCGATTCGACGGACGGCCGCCGATGCGAGCACCAACGGGACGAGCTCACCGTGGCTCGTCTCGATCGTCGGATGTTGACGCGAGTCGCCAGGGATGCGCGCCAGCGTCGCGCCGGGTCGGAGCTCCCAGCCTGGCTCGGACATCGTTGAGAGCGCACGGGTCAGCGCGGCGAACGGTCGCCCGTTCCCGAGCTGCCACGTCACCCAGTCAGCGATCAGCCCGTTGCAGACTCGATCGCCTTCGTCCCGCAAACCCTCCCAGACGTCCTCGGCTTCGAACAGAAACTGGGACGGTGGGATGCGGCGACCCTCCTCCGCTTCCTTTCCGCTCTTCTGGTTGCGGTGAGGATCCCAAACAGCGAACCCACCGTCGACCCTCGCGTAGACCACGAGACCAGGGTTCGCTGGCCGTCCGGGTCCGCCAGACCATGTCAGGTCTCGCGGGACGTATTTGCTGTCGAACTCTCGGGTCTTCGCCGTTCCATCGAAGCGGAAGAAGATCGAGGCGTCACCCTTCTGCTTCGGCCCATCGACCAGCGGTCGCACCACGTGGCCGGCCCACGTGCGAGTGAGCGCCCACCACGCGACCTCGAGCAGGAAGCTCTTGCCGAGCCCATTGTCTCCGGTGATCAGGTTCAGGCGGTCGGCAAGATCCAGCTCCATGTCGGGCGACGGGCCGACGTTCTTCAGTCGCAGCTTCTTGAGCATGTCTCGGTCGGCATCATCGAGCGCTTGCACACGGATGTCGACGTAGTCGATCGACGCGTTCGTTGGCTCGGGGGTGGCGGCCGCCAGGGGGGTGGCGGCGGCGACGCCAGATCTCGAGCGAATTTCCTTCATTTCGAGAGCCTGGAGTCCGGATCGGGTCTTGAATGGAGGTCGCGGCATGACCACCCGCGTCCGTTCGTCCTCGCTCGTCGGTGTCGATGCGCTCCCCGTCGACGTCGAGGTGTACCTCGGCAAGGGCCTCCCCGGCTTCGACCTCGTCGGCCTCGCGGAGGGCGCCGTGCGCGAGAGCCGCGTGCGGGTGCGGGCGGCGCTCGCGTACTCGGGGTTCGAGCTGCCGGCGAGCCACCTCATCCTCAACCTCGCGCCCGCCGACACCAAGAAGCGCGGCACGCACTTCGATCTCGCGATCGCGGTGGGCATGCTCGCCGCGTGTGGAGCGTGCGCGCCCGACGAGCTCGAGCACACGGTCGTGCTCGGCGAGCTCTCGCTCGGCGGTGAGCTGCGCGCCGTGACGGGTCTCTTGCCGATGCTGCGGGGCGCGCGCGACCAAGGCATGCGCGCCGCGATCGTGCCGCTCGCGCAGGCGCGCGAGGCCTCGCTCGTGTCGGGGCTCGACGTGCGCGCGGTCGCGACGCTCGCCGAGTGCGTCGGCATCCTCTCGAAGAGCTTCCACGTGCCGCCGCTCGAGCCGATCGAGCCACCGCGGATCAGCGCGCTCGAGCCCGATCTCTCGGACGTGCGCGGTCAGGTCGTGGGCAAGCGCGCGCTCGAGATCGCGGCGGCGGGACAGCACGATCTCCTCTTCGTCGGGCCGCCCGGCGCGGGCAAGACGATGCTCGCGCGACGCCTCCCCGGCATCCTGCCCGAGCCGAGCGCGGACGAGCGCCTCGAGGCCGCCACCATCGCGAGCGCCGCTGGCCTGCCGCCGCCCTCGCTGCGTCCGTTCCGCGCGCCGCACCACACGGCGAGCACGGCCGCGCTCGTCGGCGGAGGTGAGCCGATCAGGCCCGGCGAGGTCACGCTCGCGCACGGCGGCGTGCTCTTCCTCGACGAGCTGCCCGAGCTCCAGCGCAACGCGATCGAGTCGCTGCGCACGGTGATGGAGAGCGGAGAGGTCGCGATCGCTCGGGCGCGCGAGCGCGTCGTCATGCCCGCGCGCTCGATCATCGTGGGCGCGATGAACCCGTGTCCTTGCGGCTACGCGGGAGATCCGCAGCGCGTGTGCCGCTGCTCTCCCGCGCGCGTCGAGAGCTACCGCGGACGCCTCTCGGGCCCGCTGCTCGATCGCTTCGATCTGCGCGTGTGGCTCTCGCCCGTGCGCATGGCGGAGGTCGATCGTGGTCCCTCGGGCGAGAGCTCGAGCCTCGTCCGCGAGCGTGTGTCGCGGGCGCGAGCGCGAGCGCACCGGTTCGGCGATCTCGAGCGCGGACAGCGGCCCGCGAACACCGCGCGTCTCTTCGCGAAGCACCTCAGCGAGCTCGAGCCGGACGCGCGCGCGCTGCTCGATCGTGCGGGCGATCGCCTCCGCCTCTCGATGCGAGGGATCGCGCGCACGGTCCGTGTCGCGCGCACGCTCGCGCACCTCGCCGAGGTCGATCGCGTCGCGGTCGTGCACGTGGCCGAGGCGCTCCGCTACCGCGGCGAGCTCGACGGCCCGAGCGAGCTCTCGGCCGCCGTCACTCGCTGAGCACCAGCACGCGCTGAGCGCGCTCGCGCCTCGCGACCTCCCGACTCGCGCTCGATCGATCGAGCGCAGCGCTCACGTGCGTCCTCTGCGCGCGAGCGGTTCCTCCACATCCGTCATCCGTCGAAGAGAAAGAGAGAGAAGCCATGTCGCTCAAGGACAAGCTCAAGGCCATCCAGACCGCGGTCTCCGCGATCGAGAAGCAGTTCGGAAAGGGCGCGATCATGGCGCTCGGCGAGCCGCGCGAGCTCGAGCCGGTCGCCGTCATCCCCACGGGCGCTCCGTCGCTCGACGCCGCGCTCGGCTGCGGCGGCTACCCGCGCGGTCGCGTCGTCGAGGTCTTCGGCCCCGAGGCGAGCGGCAAGACGACGCTCACGCTGCACGCGATCGCGGAGTGTCAGCGTCAGGGCGGCGTCGCGGCGTTCATCGACGCCGAGCACGCGCTCGATCTCCGCTACGCCGCGAGCCTCGGCGTGAAGCCCGAGACGCTCCTCGTGAGCCAGCCCGACTCGGGCGAGCAGGCGCTCGAGATCGTCGAGACGCTGGTGCGCAGCGGCGCGGTCGATCTGATCGTGGTCGACTCGGTCGCGGCCCTCGTGCCGCGCGCCGAGATCGAAGGCGAGATGGGCGATCAGCACATGGGCCTCCAGGCGCGGCTCATGAGCCAGGCGCTCCGCAAGCTCACCGGCGTCACACACCGCACGGGCACGACCATCTTCTTCATCAACCAGCTGCGCATGAAGATCGGCGTCGTCTTCGGCTCGCCCGAGACGACCACGGGCGGCAACGCGCTCAAGTACTACTCGAGCGTTCGCCTCGACGTTCGCCGCGTGGGTCAGGTGAAGGTCGGCGAAGAGGTCGTCGGCCACCGCACGCGCGTCAAGGTCGTGAAGAACAAGCTCGCGCCGCCGTTCCAGGTGTCCGAGTTCGACATCCGCTACGGCGTCGGCATCGACGCGGTGGGCGACCTGCTCGACACCGCCGTCACGCTCGAGAAGATCGACAAGAACGGCAGCTACTACGCGTTCGCGGGACAGAGCCTCGGCCAGGGCCGCGAGAAGGCGCGCCTCGCGCTGATCGACGACACCAAGCTGCGCGACTCGGTCGAGAGCGCCGTGAAGCTCGCGGCGGCCACGGGCGCGCTCGCGCAGCGCCCCTCGCTCGAAGAGGCCGCTGCATGACGGACACGAACGACCGGGGCTCGATGGCGGGCCCCGGTCGTGTCGCACGGACGGTCGGGAGCTACGGGTTGGACATCATCGGCGCGGTCGAGCCGTTGAGGAACCCATCGACCGTCGGCGCCGCGATGATCGCGCACGACTCGCCCGGCGTGCTCTGGTGGAAGCCGTCCGGGAAGTTGCACGCCGCGGCGTCCATCAGCGTGTACGTGAGGCTGCCATCCGCGGCGCTCTGCTCGAGCGTCACGCGACAGCTGGGATCGCAGTCCATGTCGAACTGACCGTTTCGCTGCGTGTCGAAGTAGATCTGCACGTCGTGGAAGTTGCCGCCGTCGACCACGCCGGGGAGCGCGAGCGTGATCTGCCCCATGTCGTTCGGCGTGTTGCACTCGAGCTCGGTGATCAGCTGACCGACCGTGGTGCCCTGCCGCTCGATCGTGATCACGAACGGCAGCTGCGAGAGGCGCTCGAGCGTCGACATGTAGAGCGACTGCTGGGCGGGCGGGATCACCAGCGCGTCGTCGATGCGCGGCGAGCGGCGCGCGAACACGGGAAGGAGCACGTCGGGGTTGGCGGTGAGGCGGAACGTCCCGGCCTCGCTCGGCGGTACGAGCGACTCGAAGCCCGTGTTGTGCGTGAACAGGAACTGGCCGTTGTCGCAGACGTTGGCGGACCAGCTGTGATCGGCGGGGAACGCCTGCACGCCTCCGCCAGTGCGGTTGAGATCCGACCAGAAGTCGATCTGGTAGGGCCCCTCGTTGTCCAGGTCGGGCGGCACCGCGTTCGGAACGCGGATGAGCGCGTTGAGCGGGTCGCCGTTCGCCAAGCGACAGCGCAGGCCGTCCATGCTCTCGGGGCGCTCCTCGCGAACGAGGCGGCGCGGGCCGAGCGAGCCCGCGCCCGTCGGCAGCACGATCACGCGCGCCTGCACCATCCCGCTGCCGCGTCGCAGCATCGTCGCGACGGTCTTCTGCGAGCCGTGCGCCTCCATGGAGACGAGCACGAGCGAGAGGTCGCGCGTCGTCGCCCGGAGCGGCGGCTCTTGGATGCAGCCCTCGGGATCGGGCGGAATGTTGCCGACGTCGCTCACCGCGACCGAGCAGGCCGGCAGCGCGAGCAAGAGACCAGTGAGCGCGCTCGAACGAAGAGTGGAGGACATCAGAACGCTCCCTGTACGTAAGACATGCAGCCGGTCGACGTACACGCCGCGCTCACGGTCGGCGGCGGCGCCGCGTCGCCCTCGGGCGCGGTCGAGATGTCGTCGTTCAACGCGAACGCCAGCACGAGGCCCGCGGCCGCGAGCGCGGTACCGCCCGCCCAGAGGCCATCGGCGGCGTTGGCCTGCGCCTGGATGCCGCCGACCGAGTCGAGCGGACGCACCGGCTGGAGCATCCCGCTCGGACACTCGAGCTGCATCGTGACCGGATCGCGGCACTGGTCGCGCACACGATCGGCCTGCGCCGACGCGTCGACGCCGAGGCCGATGCCGGTGCCCACCGCGGCGACGCCGACGCCGACGAGCAGCCAAGGCCACCACGGACGCTGGCGACGGAGGTGTCGGTTCTCTTCTTCGGCGCGCTGCCGCGCCATCTCGGCCTCGGCGGCGGTCTGCTCGGCCGCGGCGAGCTCCGCCTCGCTCTCGGCGTGCTGCTGCTCTTCGAGCGTGATCTGCGCCTGGAGCGCCTCGAGCCGCGACACGAGGTGCAGGCGGTTCGGCACCTCGGTGACCTCGTCGAGGTACGTGCGCAGCGCGTCGCGCGCGCGCACCAGCTGCGACGAGTCGCGGTACGCGATGTAGAGATTGTAGAGCAGCTGCGCGCGGTGCGAGAGGTCGTACGCCTGCTGGAACTCGCTCGCGGCCTCCGCGAAGCGTCCCGCCTCGTACATCGCGCGGCCCACGGCGAAGTGCGAGCGCGCCTGCTGATCGGTCAGGTCCTGCTCGCGCGCGGTGCTCTGCGCCATCGAGTCGTTGGGGTCACCCGGAGGCGGAGTGCCCGACTGGGCGCTCGCGCCCGCGGGCGAGACCCCCGAGATCGCCACGAAGAGGCTCGTGGCGACGAGGAGGAGAACGAACGAGTGACGAGCGGACGGAGTGCTCAAGCGGACCTCGGCCTCGATGGTACAGAACGTTCCTGCACACGAGAAAGAACGGCACGAGCTGTACGGTCGTTGCACAGACTCGGATCACCGGGCTCGGATCACCGGGCTCGGATCAGCCGGGCCCGCCGCAGTCCCACTCGAGCCCGAGGAGATCGAGCACGGGCGCGCTGCGGTGCGAGCGCGTTCGCAAGGTGATCTGCACCTCGACGACGCCGCCGTCTTCGAGCGCGCTCACCGAGAGGGGCGAGCTCATCGTCGGCAGCGTGCCCACCTCCACGAAGGGCTGGGACGCGAGGCCCGCGACGTTCTCGGCGCGCCGCACCTCGACGAGGATCTCGCCGCCGAGCCCGAGCCGCGCGTGCACGTGCACGTTCCGCCAGTCGGTCGCGAACTCGCCGCAGCCCTCGAACACGTGACGCGCCGTGCCCTCGGGCGCGCGCTCTCCGAGGCGCTGCCACCCCGTGAGATCGCCCTGCACGTGCGGGCCGCGGCCCACCTCCACCTGCGCGTCCACGCGCAGCGCCGCGACGTCGATGCGGGTCACGAGGCCGCCACCGCTGGGGCCGCCCGTCTCGCTGGCGATCCACGCGTGACCCACCGTGTCGATCGCGGCGCCGATCGACTGTCGTGGCTCGAGCCCGCTCGTCGTGTCGTCGAGGTCGATCGTGCGGAGCACCGAGAACGTCTCGAGCGAGATCTGGCTCGCCATGCCTCCGGTGTGCGCGACCCACAGCGTGTCGCCCACGCGCGGATCGAGCGACAGCGCCCCGCCGCGCGGGCTCGGAGGCACGTCGAGCGGTGTGAACGTCCCGCTCCAGGGCTCGTAGCGCCACACCCGATCGCAGCCGAAGCCCGTCAGGTACAGGCGATCCTCGTCGTCGATCGCGAGCGAGTAGGTCTCGTAGCAGTCGTCGTCGAGCTCGATGCGCGTGGTGTCGGGCGGGTCGAACGTCGGGTCGATCCGCACGAGCACGCCGCGCTGAGAGCCCATCCACACCACACCGAGCGAGTCGATCGCCGCGAGGTAGGGCGCCACGTCGTCGAGCTCGACGCGCCTGACGACCTCGCCCGTGAGGCCGTCGAGCTGCACCGCCGCATGCTCTCCGTAGAGGCCGATCCACGGGTTCCCGCCCGAGGCTCCGTCGAGGCCGCGGTCTCCGTCGATCGCGATCGCGCGCGGCACCGAGCCGTCTTCGCCCTCTGCCGCGGGCGAGCCCACGGGCACGTGGAGGAGCACGCATTCGTCGCGATCGAACGGCACCACGTCCGAGCCCGTCGACGTCGTGATCTCTCCGTCTCCGTCGCGGTCCACGCAGCGCTCGAGCGCGCCCGCGATCTTCGTCGCCGAGCCTTGTCCGCCGAACGTGCGGTTCAGCACCCACGCGTCGCCGTTCCAGTCGACGGCCACGCGCGTGGGCTCGGCGAGCGGCCCGAGCGGCTCGGCGCTGAAGTGCCGCGCGCGCTCGATCGCGGTGGACGCATCGAGCCGCGACACGGTTCCGTCCGCGGTGTTCGTCACCCACACGGTGCTCGTGGTGACCGTCGTCTGCGCGAGCGTGAGCGACGCGCCTTCGGTGAGCACGAGCGGATCGTCCTCGACGAACGGCTGCTCCGTGTTGCCCCACACGCCGCCCACGCAGGCCGGATCACACGCGCCGCACGGGCTCGTCACGCGCTCGTCGACGCGACCGTCGCAGTCGTCGTCGGTGAGGTCACAGCTCTCGAAGCGCTCGGGCAGCACCTCGCCCGCGCAGAGCCCGAAGTGTCCGTTCACGCACTGCGTACGGCCCGCGCGACACAGGCCCACGCCGCGCGTCTCGTTCGCGCCGCGGTAGCAGCTCTCCCGCTGCTCCGGCAGGCACGGACACCCCGGCGCCGAGGGCGTCGCGCCGCAGTCCGGAGGCAGCACGCCCACGCAGTCGATCGTGCGCTCCGGGTTGGTGTCGTCGCAGTCCTGCCCGTTCGCGCAGCGCAGGCCGAAGCCGTCCTCGTCGGCGTCGAGACAGCCCTCCGGCTCGCACGCGCACCCCGCCATCATCAGCACCGCCATCATCAGCACCGCCATCATCAGCACCGCCATCATCAGCACAGGGATCGCGACCGCGAGCGCGGCCCAGACGAGGGCGCAGCGCGCAGCGAGACCGACGGCGATCCGGGACACCCGAGCAGCATACGCGGCGCCGCCCCCTCCGCGCCGGACCGCGTGACTTGGCAACCGTGCACGGCTCGCGGTAACTCCGTCGTCCCCATGAGCTCCACCGACACCCACGGGCTGCGTCACGACTGGTCTCTCGACGAGGTGGTCGCGCTGCACGCGCTGCCGCTCACCGACCTCCTGCTCCGCGCGCAGACGGTCCACCGCGCGAACCACGCGCCGGACTCGGTGCAGCTCTGCACGCTGCTCTCGGTGAAGACCGGCGGCTGTCAGGAAGACTGTTCGTACTGCCCGCAGAGCTCGAAGTACGACACCGACGTCAACGCCGAGAAGATGCTCTCGGTCGACGACGTGCTGAGCAAGGCGCGTCAGGCGCGCGCGACCGGCTCGACGCGCTTCTGCATGGGCGCCGCGTGGCGCGACGCGAAGGACGGCCCCGCGTTCGAGAACGTGCTCTCGATGGTGCGCGGCGTGCGCGAGCTCGGCCTCGAGGCCTGCGCGACGCTCGGCATGCTGTCGGACGATCAGGCCGTGCGCCTCGCGGACGCGGGCCTCACCGCCTACAACCACAACATCGACACCTCGCGCGATCACTACGGCGAGATCATCACGACGCGCACCTTCGACGATCGCCTGCAGACGGTCGCCCGCGTGGTGAAGGCCGGCATCTCGGTGTGCTGCGGCGGCATCATCGGCATGGGCGAGAGCACGCGCGATCGCTGCGACATGCTCCGCACGCTCGCCAACCTCGACGTGCACCCGGGCTCGGTGCCGATCAACGCGCTCGTGCCGGTCGAAGGCACGCCGCTCGCCGATCAGCCGCGCGTCGATCCGCTCGATCTCGCGCGCATGTGCGCCGTCGCGCGCATCCTCATGCCGCAGGCGATGGTGCGCCTCTCGGCGGGTCGCACCGAGCTCTCCCGCGAGGCGCAGGTGCTCTGCTTCATGGCGGGCGCGAACTCGATCTTCTACGGCGAGAAGCTGCTCACCACGGGCAACCCCGACGTGCTCGAGGACCAGAAGCTCTTCGCCGCCGCGGGCCTCAAGCCGATGGCGCCGTACGCGTCGAGCGATCCGACCGTGCAGGCGACGCGCGAGAAGGGCCCGGTCGCCAAGCCGGGCAGCGTCTCGCTCTCTGCGCGCGCCATCGAGCCCGCGTCGCCCGAGCCCGGCGAGTGATCTCGATCCCCTCGGTCATCAGGATCCGGGGGGCGCAGCGCGACGATCTGGACGAGATCGTACGCGTCGAGCGCGCGGCGAATTCCCTCTACGCCGCGTACGGACTCGCCGAGCACATCGACGCGCTGAGCACGCCGCGCGACATCGTCGCGGAGGGCATCGACGCGGGCCTCGCGTGGGTCGCCGTCGACGACGCAGACGCATCGCTCGTGGGCTTCGTGCTCGCGCACGCCTGCGATCGCGACGTTCACCTCGACGAGATCGACGTCGTGCCCTCGCGCGTGCGCCGCGGCCTCGGCACGCGCCTCCTCGACACCGTGATCGAGGCCGCGCGCGCGCGCGGCGCCGAGCGCATGACGCTCCTCACCGTGGACTTCGTCCCGTGGACGCTCGGCTTCTACGCGCACCACGGCTTTCGTGTGCTCGCGGCGTCGGAGCTCGACGCGCGCCTCGCCGAAGTGCTCGCGATCGACGCGCGCGACGTGCCTCCTTCGCAGCGCTCCTTCGACGGTCGCATCGTGCTCGCGCGAAACCTCCAAGCTCCCCCGATGTCCCGACGTTGAATGCCCACGACCGCCGTGAGACACCGGCACCAGAACGAGGCACCACGATGAACCGTCGCTCTTTCCTCTCGTCGCTCTCTGCCGTGGCCCTCACGTCGAGCGTCGCGCTCGGCTCTCTCGGTACCGCGCGCGCCGACATGGTCTTCACGCCGCCGCCGCGCCTCGAGCTGCAGCTCACGACGCCGACCTACACGACGCCGCCGCACTCCGTCGCGCTCACGGTGACCAACCCGTCGGACGAGGCCGTGGAGCTCTCGGGCCCGCGCCTCATCGTGACCACGGGCGGCGTGCGCGTGCCGCTCCACGTGACGCGCCTCGAGCTCGACGGCGTGCAGCGCGGGATCTGGGACGCGTTCACGCTCCCCGCGCACGGCACGGTCCGTATGAACCTCTCGTTCGAAGAGGTCCCCGCCACGGCGCTCGCCGCAGGCCGCATCGACTTCACGCTCCGCCTCCAGGGCGGCTCCGAAGGCACGTTCTCGATGCGTCGTGCGTGAGGAGTCAGCGCGTCATCGCGCGTCGGGCCACGGCGACTCGGTGATGCACGCGCCCGACGAGAGATCGCGGTTGCGCACCTCGTAGCGCGGTGGATGTCCCGTGTGCTCACCGAGCGCGTTCGCGAGCTGGACGAGCGTCGCGCGCTCACCCTCGATCGGATCGAGCGTGCGCCCGCCCACGATCGACAGCTCGACGCGTGATCGCGTGCGCCAGCCGCTGCGCGACAGCTCGCAGCCCTCGACGAGCGTGACGTGCTCGATCGCGGGATACGCCACGCGCACGCCGCCGTGCGGGAAGAGGTAGCGGAGCTCGAGCGCGTCGTCGGTCACGCGCACGCCGCGCGCGAACTGGTAGGGCATCCACACGAGGCCCGCGCCGATCGCGCCGATCACGCCCGCGAGGCCGAGCGTGAACGTCCACGAGACCGAGCCCGGGCCCTTCGCGTCGTCCGTCGCGCTCGCCTTGCGCCGCACGATCGCGATCGCGAGCACGATCATCACGGGCCCCATGACGAGCGCGAGCATGTGGATCAAGCGCGTCCAGCCATCGAGCAGCGGCACGTCGAGCATGCGTGACCTCGAGGTAGCTAGCCCCGCACCGGCGCGGGCGTCGATGCATGGAAGCACGGTGGCGCGACGGAGCCGGGACGGTCCGGGGTGGGGCCTCGTCCGCTCGCAGTCCTCGGTCTCGCGCCTTCGGCGCTCACCTGCGGGCTCGCTCCCTCAACCCCACCCCCGACCGTCCCTCACGTGACGATTCTTTCCTAGAACCGGTACGCGAGCTCGAGGGAGAAGTCGAAGGCCACCGCGAAGTGGCTCGGGAGCACGTAGAACGTGGGCGCCACGAGGTCTGCGCCGATCTCCCAGTTCGGGGTGATCGCGTAGTTCACGCCGGCCGCGAGGCGAATCACCGGGCCGTTGAACGGCAGGTAGCCGATGCCGACGCGCAGCGGGATCGTGAGCTCGAGCGTGGAGCTCGGACGGATCCGATCCTCGGCCTGCAGCATGAAGAAGAAATTGTGCGCGCGGCCATCGCGGCCCTCGACGTTCATGTACGCGCCGTAGAGGCCGATCAGGATGTCCCGCGTGATGCGCACATCGAGGCGCATCCCCACGAAGTGGTTGTAGAACGTCCCCTGCGTCGTGCCGATCGACGCCTCGGTCTGGAGCGCGATCGAGAAGCGTCGGATGTCGGGCTCGGCCGCGCGCCAGCGGCGACCATCACGCGCCGTGGGATGACCGAGCTCTTCGCGCGCGGAGCGACGTCGCGCCTGCGGCAGCACCGAGCCGACCATCACTGCACCGCCGGGACCGACTGCACCACCAGGCCCGCCCGGCGCGGCGAACGTGGGCTCCGGGCCCTGCCACGTCTCGATCGCGGGCAGCGCTTGCCTCAGCGCCCGGTCGATCGCGGGACGCAGATCGTCGGCGCCCGAAGACTCCGTCGCGACGAACGGCCCCGTGCCATCGACGCTCGCGACGATGACCTCGATCACGTAGCGGCCCTCGTTCGCCCAGACGCGCGCGAAGATCGCGCGGTGCGAGTGCGTCGCCCAGCCGAGGCGCCACAGGTCGGCGGGCGCGGGCGGGTAGTGCATGCGCAGGCCCTGGAACGCGCGAACGCCATCGCTCTGAGGGAGCACGCCGTAGCCCATGTCCGCGGCGGTGCGTCGCAGCTGATCGCTCGTCACGCGACCGACCACCGGCGCGATGCCGTACGTGATCGCGTCCACGACCACGACCTGTCGCGGCACGGCCGGCGTCGCGGGCGGCAGCACCACCACCTCGGGCGGCGTCACCACCGCCTCGCTCGCCGCACCTTCAGCGGCGGCACTTTCGGCACCTTCGGCCGTCGCGGTCTCCGCCGGTGCCTCCTCGACGCCCACTCCCTCGGGCGGGATCACCCCGATGCCCTCTTGGGCGCTCGCGATCGACGAGAGGCCCAACGACGAGACACCGAGCAGCGACAGCCACAGCGCGCAGACCGCCACCGAACGAGACCCAGCCGATCGAGCCACCAGCATCGCGGCCTTTGTACCACGCCCCCGCGGGCCTGCCCTCGTGCTCCGAGCCGTGGAGTTCGCGCTTGACCGTCGCGCCCCTCGGCCACACCACCGGCCTCATGACGAACGTCCACTCGTTCAGCGCCCGCGCCATCGACGGCACCGAGCGCCCGCTCGCCGACTACGAAGGCAAGGTGCTCTTGATCGTGAACGTCGCGAGCAAGTGCGGCCTCACGCCGCAGTACACGGCGCTCGAGAAGCTCTACAAGGACGAGCACGCCGCTGGCCTCGAGGTGCTCGGCTTCCCGTGCAACCAGTTCGCGGGACAAGAGCCCGGCACCGAGGCGGAGATCCAGCGCTTCTGCACGATCCACTACGACGTGACGTTCCCGCTCTTCTCGAAGGTCGACGTGAACGGCGCGAGCGCGCACCCGCTCTACGCGCACATGAAGTCCATCGACACCCAGCCCGACGGCACGGGCGACGTGAGCTGGAACTTCGCGAAGTTCCTCGTCGACCGCAGCGGTCAGGTGATCGCGCGCTTCAGCCCCACCGAAGATCCGAGCGGCAAGGCGATCCGCGACGCGATCACGCGCGCGCTCACGGGCTGACCGAGCCCGCATCGCGCGATGCGCATCGTCCACCGGATCACGCTCCTCCTCGCGCCGTGGCAGCGCGCGCGCCTCGTCGCGCTCGGCGTGGAGGTGCCGCCGGGCGAGGTGATGATGGGCGCCGTGATCCCGTCGGTCGTGCTCGAGATCGACGACACGCACGCCGCGTGGCCCGAGCTCGCCGCGCTCTTCCGCGAGTGGCGCTCGCGCGTGTGGTCCGAGGCGCGCTTCGACGACGACGATCGCGATCGCGCCGCATGGCTCGGGATCAGGGCGAGCGCGCACGGCTACCCCGAGCCGAAGGACGCCTTCGGCTTTCGCGCCCTCACCTACGACGTGTCGTCGTCGTGCGGGACGTGCCACGTGGGCGTCGTGCAGCGCGCGCCGTTCCGCATGGCCGCCCAGCCCACGTGGGGCGAGCTCCGACTCCTCCAGCTCGGGTCCCGATCGACGACGCGCGCTTCGCGACGGAACGCTGCACGACGTGCGATCGCCTGAAGCGTCGTGTCGATCCGCTCGCGCCGTTCGCGATCCGCGCGCACGCGGGTCACGAGGTCGCGTTCCGTCCCGTCGCGTCCCGTACGTCATCGCGGAGCAAGCTCCAGCCCGAAGGGCTTGAATGAGCTCGCCCATGCCCCGGCCTTCAGGCCGTGGGCAATCGGCCGCTCGTCCTCACCCACGACGCGTGATAGCTCCGGCGCCATCATGTCGATCACGCTCACCGGCAAACAAGAACGCCACCTCCGCGCGCTCGCGCACGGGCTCGATCCCGTCGTGATCGTGGGCAAAGAGGGCGCGAGCGTCGGCGTGCTCACCGCGACGGATCAGGCGCTCGTCGATCACGAGCTCATCAAGGTGCGCCTCCCGGACGTCGAGCGCGACGAGCGCGCCGTCATCGCGAAGGCCATCGCCGAAGGCACCAAGTCCTCCCTCGCTGGCACCATCGGGCGCATGGCGATCCTCTACCGCCGCCACCCGAGCGAGCCGAAGATCGATCTGCCGAAGAGGAAGTGATCGGCGACACTTCGGCATGGTCCACGACGCGGTCACGAAGGCAGTGGAGGCGTTCCTCGAGCCCGGAGAGCAGCTCCGGTACGGAGCCCGCGCGCGCCATCGATCGACCGTCTGGTGGAAGCTGCTGCTGAAGCTCGGTCGGCGCTGGGGCTACGTCGCGGTGTCCGACCGTCGCGTGCTCTTGACGTACGACGGTGAGAGCGCGCCGCTGTCGCTCCCCTACGACCGACTCACCAAGGTCGAAGACGGCACGTTCGTCCACGCCGGGCTCGTCACGCTGCGTGAGCTCGATGGAACGGAGCACCCGATCGAGGTGCGCTCGCTCTTCGGGGAGGACACGTACGGCCACGTCACCTTCCTCCGCGAAGCACCCGACTTCCTCCGCTCGCGGATCGCGCGTCCTCGCTGAGTGAATCGCGAAGCTCGATCGCCCGAACACGATCGACTCAGAAATGGCGCCAGAGGAAGCCCTCCTCCGCGAAGTGACGCGCGCGCGTGACGTCGCTCGTTCCCGATCCGAGCCCAGCGGCGGCGAGCGCAGGATCGCCCTGCTCGCGCGTGGTGGCCCGGTCGTCGGCGAGCGCGCGGTGCCCCGTCGACCAACCGTCCGTCGTCGCGAGCGAGTGGAGGCGTCGAAGCTTCGTCACGTCGTTCATCGCGCGAGCCTGCGCTCGATCGAAGCGAGCGTCACGACCGAAGGGACGATCACCGTTCGAAGCGAGCGGTTCCGCCGACGCGCAGCAGGAGTCCGCTCGCGGCGAGCGATCGCCACTGCGCGACCACGCGTGCCGCGAACGCCGCATCATCGACGAGCACGCCGAGCTCGATGTTCCGCGTCTGTCCGCGGTCGGTGAAGTTGGCGCTCGTGACGAGCGTCTTCTCCACGTCGATGACGATGCACTTCGCGTGGAGACTGGCGAGCGACCCCGCCTCCGACGTGCGTGGGTCATGGAAGAGGTCGGGTGTTGGCGCGCCGAACGGCCAGTTCTTCGTGAGGAACCGGGCACCCACCTCGCGCACGTGCGTCTCCACGTCCACGCCGACGGGAGCGCGCTGGACGTCGAGGTAGATCTCCGCGCGCACGCCGCGGTCCGTCATCACGCGGTGGAGGGGCTCGAAGATCTCCTCCCCGTGATCGAACGAAAAGCCCGCAATGAGCACGTCCCGTTGCGCACCGGCAAACAGCTCGCGCACGAGGACCGCCGTGTCGCGCGAGGTCGCGATGCGTGTCTCGGGGCCCGTCCACACGAGATCGAGGCGCGTCGCAGGGCGCGCTGCGCGATCGGCGATCACGGCGCGCACGACACTGGCGGCCGCGTGAGCGTCGAGGTCGGGCACTGCCGACGCGCGGACCTTCTCGACGTCGAAGCCGTGCGCGCGCAGTGACGCATCGCTGAGGGGAATGCCCAAGACCCCTCGATCCAGCGCCGACGCGAGGCGCTCGAGCTCTTCCGACGACATCCCCGCCAATCCGCTCATGGCATGTGGCTCACGGCGTCGTTCACGGGCGCTCACTCAAGTAGGCGAGCTCGGCCTTCTGTCCCAGCGTCGGCACCACCAGCGCGCGATCGAGGTAGCGGTTGAACCACTCGCACGAGCACTCCGCGACGAACAAGCACCCATGACAAGCAGCGCCCTCGAGCCAACGCTCGGCATAATCGTGATGCGGCGAGTGAGTGCCACACACGGGGTCGTTCGAGCACAACGCACCGAGGTCGTACGCGTGACGCAAGTGCTCGCGGAGCGCGCGGCCCTGTTCGACCAATCCGCCGAGCGTGCCCTCGGCGCCGCTCGTTCCCGTGCTCAAGAGAATGGCCGCCATCGGCAGAGGCGCATTCGCAGGCGCGCAGTAGATCCGCTCGCGGATGGCGCTCGCGGCATACCCGCACTCGAGCGAGATGGCCGAGAGCAACAGATGAGAGAGGGAGTGGAGGAGGTAGAAGCGCGTGCCCGGAAAGGGCGCGATCGTCTTCTTGCGAGCGGCTCGCTCGTCCGGCGTCAGCCCCGCGAGCAGGCTCTCCACCCACTCGTCGTAGCCAGCGAGCAGCTCCTTCCCGCGATCCCTGACCGCATCGCGCTTCTCCCACGCCTGCACCGACTCTTCGTCGAGCCGTACGAACACGCCCTCTCCGCGGATCTCGCTCGCAGGCAGCCAGTCCGTGAGCAGGCCGAGCGGCGCGGTGCGCACGCCGAGGTCGTACTCGCCTTGCAGATCGGGCGTCACGGGCTCGATGCGCGTGAAGCCGATCTGCGCGCGCACCTCGCGGAGCTTCGCTGCGAGCACCAGCTTGCCGAAGCCCTTGGGCAGCGCCTCGCTCGGCGTGACGCGACGCGCGAAGAAGATCTCTCCCTCGGGCGGAAGCTCGCCGGGCGTCTCGTCCTTGCTGGCCACGAATTGCTTGAACTCGACGGTGCGGAGAGGCTCCGAAGGTCCGGCCGCGCCCGAGCGCTTTCTCTCGACCGCCGCGAGCACGTCGTCGTTCGAGTAACCCGCGAGCGCCGCCTTGATGGCAGGCACCTGTCGGAACGCGTCGATCGTCGCCTCGTTCGCGGCGACCAAGATGGCCCAGTGCTCGGCGACCTTGTCGTCGAGCGCCGCGGCGGGATCGGGCACCGACAGCGCGCTCTGCACTTGCGCGAAGTACGAGTTGCTCGCGGTGCGCACGAGCAACCGCAGGGGCTCGTCGCAGGTCTGCTCTCCCTCGCGCGGCAGCCACGGTCGCTCGCCTCGGCACTCCGTCTTCATGCCCTCTTGGTAGGCGGCGCCCATCGACGTCTTCGCGCCACACGTCGAGCAACTCGCCATGATCGCGTTGAAGTCACCGCTGGCGTCCTCTTCGAGCCGCAGCTCGGGCGCGGTGCATCGCGCCTCGCCGGCCTTCTGTCGATGGACGAACGCGATCCAAGGCCACTCGTCGATGTGTCCGAGCCGGCACGCGCCGAGAAAGCGCACGGGCACACAGAGCGTGGAGGTGTCGCGATTGCACTGGTGGTAGTAGCGGCCGCCCACCCGCTTCTGCGCCAGCGCATCACGTCGCACGAGCGCGCGACAGCGCGGGTTCTGGCACACGAACCACGAGGGGAACTCGAGCACCTGCACGCCCACGCTCTTGCGCGGCGCGCGATCGTCTCCCGCGGGCGGCGACATGAACGCGCACGTGTCCGAGAGCTTGCGACCCTGCATGAGCATCCGCGCCGCGAGCGACTCGCGGAGGCGTGGCTCGAAGATCGAGAACTTCTCCACCGAACGCCCCGGTCCCTTGCCCCAGTCCCAGAAGTCCAAGCCGCCCACGAGCACGGCATGGTCGAGCAGATCGAGCGTCGAGCCGGGCCCGTACGTCGTGACCGCCTGACTCTGACGCACGGTCCCATCGGGCTTGAACGCCGCATCCTCGGGCTTGCCGGGCGTGCGCCCGAACGACTTCTTCGGTCCGGCCATCAGCGCTTGCTCCCCAGCGAGCGACCCGGCGCGATCCACAGGTGCACGCTCGACTCCACGTCACGCATGGACGTCGGCGCGCGCAGCTTCTCGTACTTCGGACCGAGCCTCGTGGCCGGGTCGTCGAGCACCGTGTGGAGCATGTGGACGCTCGCGTACTTCTCGCGGTCGTACGGCGAGTAGTCGATCTTGCCGCCGGCCTCGCTCTTCATCTCGTGCACGATCGTGCTCCACGCATCGAGGATGTTCTCCGCGCGCGCTCTCACGTCCACGGCGAGTGCCTCGAGGCGCTTGGCCTCCTTGAGATGCGGCTGCGCCTTCGAGCGAGACGCGAGCGCGTGTGCCGCCTGCTTGCCGAGCGGCTGCGTCACCGCGAGGTTCTCGGCGGCCTCGGGCGGCGTGGCGTGCGGGTGCGCGAGGCGCGTCATCGCCACGAGCGTCCCCGCGAGCCCGCGGTCGAGCGCAGGGCCGGAGAAGGGCGTGAGGCTCTGCGCCTCGACGAAGCGGTAGAAGCTCGCGTGGTACGCCGTGAATCGCTCGAAGTGCGAGCGGTCGCGGGGCTTGCGCACGTTGAAGCAGGTGATGACGAGGCCAGGGTGCTTGCGGCCCACGCGGCTCGTCGCCTGGATGTACTCGCTCGTCGTCTTCGGCTGGCCGGCGACCACCATCAAGCCGAGACGATCGATGTCGACGCCCACGGAGATCATGTTGCTCGCGAGGAGCACGTCCACGTGATCCTTGTCGACGTGAGGCTTCGCGAGGCGCGCCTTGCTCGCCGCGATCGCGCTCGTCTTCTCGCGGCTCGTGAGCTCGTCGGGGATGCCCTGCACGTCGCGCTTCGCGAACCACGGTGACGGAGTGCGTCGGTCGAGCGGCACGCGCTCGTCACTGCCACGGCAGCGGGTGCGCACGTCGTCCTCCACGAGGCGCCGCATGCCACCGAGCTCGCGCAGCGAGTTGAAGTAGCCCGCGACCGTCATGTACGGGTCGAGCGCAGCGTCCTCTCCTTGTTTCGGATCGAAGCGCTTCTGCGCGCCCGAGAGCAGGTCGACGTAGGTGCGGAGGAGGATCGCCTTGAGCGATCGGCCCGGCGCCGCGACACCCACATAGAGCCGCCCCGGCTGATCCTTCTCGACGTCGGCGAAGAACGTGTCGCCGTCATTCACGCCTCGGGGTGGAAAGAGACGCATCTCGGGTCGACCGAAGAGCGCCTTGATCTGCTCACGCGCGCGCCTGACCGTCGCGGTCGACGCGAGGATCTTCGGGCCCACGACCTTGCCGTCGATCGTGCGCGCCGAGAGGTGCTCGATCGCCGTCTCGTAGAGACCCACCATCGTGCCGAGCGGCCCCGAGATGAGGTGCAGCTCGTCCTGCACGATGAGCTCGGGCGGCAAGAGGCCGTCGGGCAGGAGCTTCGCGCCCTTGTCGGGCTTGCCGTCGAGAGGTCCGAAGAAGCGACGACCCTCACGCGCAATGGCGCGCCCGAACAACATGCCAGTCTCTCCGCGCCAAGGCAGCATCGCGAACTTGTCGACCGTGGCGATCAGGAAACACGGCAGCTCGCGATAGACCTGCTCGTCCACGTACACCACGGGAATGCCCGCCGGCTCGCGTCGCGCGTTGAACGCGCAGTCCGGATTGAGGCAGCCCACCACGAGCTCTTGCGGCGACTTCGCGGGCACGAGCGAGAACGAGTTGCGCCCCAATCGGTGCTGACACCACGGGCACTCGACGAGCGGGCAGCCTGAGTCCGCGGTGTCGCTCGAATCATTCTTGTAGCGGGTGATCTTGTCCTTCACCTCGGCGAGTGTGTTCGCCGTCGCAGACTTGCCGACCCACAGGCCCACCGAGAACCGGGCATCTCCCAGGGCGCCATTCGCCGCCAGCCGCAGCTGCTCGAGCGCGCACACGAGCGTGGCCGCACGACCGAGCTGATCGAGCGTCAGGAGGCGCAGCGTGTAGCGGAGCAGCACCGTCACGCCGAGCCCGCCGTCCACGCGTGAGGCGCCGCGCAGCCGACGCAGCACGAGCGCGACGGCGATCACACCCAGGTACGCCTCCGTCTTGCCGCCGCCCGTGGGGAAGAAGATGAGATCCACGAGCGCGCGGTCGGCGTGCGTCGGGTCGGCGAGCGCAGCGAGGTTCGTGAGCACGAACGCGAGCTGGAACATCCTCCAGCGCGGCGCCTTCGTTCCTTCGTAGGTCTTGGGGTTCCGCTGCCGCGCCGCGGTCGCCATCGCGCGGTTCGCGAGACGAAACGCCTCGAGCACCTGAGGCTCGCGCGCGAGCACGTCGATGCCCTCGCGGATGCGGGCGCACGCCTCTTCGGCCTGCTTCATCAGCGCATCGCGCACGCTCTGTCGCTCGGCAGAGTCGAGGACGATGCCGCGCTGCGAGGTGATCCACGACCCGTACGCCGTCACGAGCGCACCCAGCGCCGCGCGCGCAGCCTCGCCATCGGCCAGCGCACCGAGCGCGTCCATCGACGTCTCCACACCCGCCGCCTCGCGCGTGACGACACGCCGCACCTCGTGCCGCGGCAGCCAAGTCGTCTCCACACGCGTGACGGTCTTTCCTCCACTCCACGCGACGGACGCGTTGTGTCCGACGGCCCACTCCATCTGATCGCGGAACTGCAGATCCGCCACCTGCTCGTCCCACTCGTTCGCGAGCTCGCCGCGACGGTTCGGTCGCTCCACGAACCCCGCCTCGCAGTCGAGCGCGAGCTTCACCTGGAACGCGTACTTCGTGTCGGCGTCCTTCTTGGCTCCGCTGGCCTGCGAGGGGGCCGCCCCCTCGCGCTCCCCCGCAGAGTGACTCAGCCCTCTCCGCTGCGCTCCGAGGTCTTCGGCCGGCGCTCGCTCGTTCACGACGAAGAGCGACAGCGCGAGCGTCCCCTGCAGCCCCTTCGCCTGCACCGTCTCGAGCTTGCCCTTGAGCACGAGGCCGGGCGTGTCCTCGGTGATCGTGAGCCCCTTGCCGAGCGCCTTCGCGTCGAGCGGCACGCCGATCGTGAACGGCCCGCGCGGCACACGACGCCACGCGCGCGTCGGCTTCTTCTTGCGCGCGCCGTCCTCGGTGGCCGCGTCGCGCTCTTCGACGACGTACTCCGCGAACGACACGGTCGCGCGCAGCGTCGAGCCCGGGCGCAGCAGCACCGAGAGGCCCATCGAGGCAGGGAACAAGTTCTTCTGCTTGTTCTCCGGCTCGGCCGCGCCCGACTCGACGTCGTCCTCGTCGTCTCCTCCACCGATCTCGTCGTCCGACAGGGGGTCCTTGGTCTCACGCGCCAGCGCAGGCGCGAGGAACCCGGTGAGGTACCACCGCGACGGCGGCACCTTCAGCACCTCGTCGGGCACCGCCGGATCGAACGGCCCCACGAGGTCGGCCTCCAGCCCCGCGATCAAGTGTGTCCGCGCGTCGTGTCCGTGGTCCATCGGCCCGCGAAGCGTCACCCGAGCCGCTCACAGCTATCAAGGAGAACCTCGTCCGGCCTCGCGCCCATGATCGCGTCCACCCACCTCCCGCTACGGCAGCGCTAGGATCTCCGCCTGAAATCGGCCCGCCTGTGAGAGGAGCTGCGCTACCCGAGGCCAGGCTGCAGTGAGGTCGTCGCGACGCCGGTCGTAGTCGCGACGCGCCTTCCGAACTCGCTGCCTCTTCGGCTGCCGATCGAGATGTCCTTCGGCATCCGGTGCACACTCCGGACCTCGAACCACCAACGGGTCGCTGGGGAACAGCGACGCGAGGACCCAAGTCTCGGTGCTCGTGGAGGGTACGCAGAATACCGTCTTCGACGGCAGCGACGGTTCCTTGAGCCAACTGAGTACGACCCGCCGGATCTCATCTCCCGTGTCACTCGGTGGCGGGCACGGCTTGGCGCACGGGAGTGGGAGGTCGCTGGACTTCGGCGTGATCCTCGCGTCCTTGTAGCTGTGATCCGCCACGTCTGTGTCGATGTGGAGAATCAGCAAGTCGTAGGCCCCGAAGAGCAGCTGATGTGCTCCAAGTGACCCAAACTCCTTCGCCACCCCCTCGCACCAGCGATAGACGCCGCCCCAGCCCGCCCCCGTGGGGCCGAAGCTGCTGAATGCGGCAGACGCTTCGGGCTGAAGAAGTGTGGCAACAAAAGGCTTCTTAAGAAACGCCTTGAGTGCCGACTCGATCACGATCAGGTCGGTCGGGCCCTCGGCCACGACGGCGATGCGGAGATCAGACATTGGGAACGGCACCGAGGAGTCCGTTCATCCACATGCGCGAGAGCGTCCAGGATTCGTCTGGCCGCTTCGCCAGGCCCGTGGCCACGTCGATGCGACGCACCTGGGTGTGTCCCTCACTGTTTCGATCGACGGCGAACAGACGCACGCCCGGGTCACCTAGCGGAAGCCCATCGAGGACGGCCGGATTGTGCGCCGTGAGCAGCCACTGCTTTGGGTTGCCGTGAGCAGTCCACTCGCAGATCGCGCCAGCGACGCGCTGCGCCAAGCGCGGATTGAGCGCTTGGTCGAAGTTGTCGACAGCGAGGCAGCGGGGTGCCTTCGGATGAAGCGCCAGCGTCACGTAGTAGAGGAGATATAGCGCTCCCTCGCTGGCATCGTATCCCGTGAGACGATTGCGACCATGCATCATGAAACGGTCACGGAACTCGACGACCTGAGCCGAACGCGCGGCAGATGGAGATAGCGGGACCGTGCCAGATGCGGCAGTCCGATAGTCGATCGCCCAGTCGAGGAGGTCGTGTGCCCGAGCTACCGCAGCTTCGAGTGACTCGTCCTTCGAGGCGGCCGCTGAGAGCTCCGCGACGGCTTCGGGCAGGCGCCCGCCTGACAGTCCGAGCGGCATTCGGGACTGTTGATCCTGGACGAGTCCACGGAGCGTCGGAGTGTTGGGGCAGTGGATCGAGTAGTCGCGTAGCTCGGACATGAGCAAGTAGGCCGGATCTTCTGCGAGCAGCTCGATGGACTCGAGTGCGGCGAGGCCGCGCTCCTGATTCAAGGTCTTTTTCGATGCGGGGTTACGCGTCGCAACGGGTCGTCCGCCGGTCGTGAGGAGGACCTCGGTCTTGAAGCGCCAGGCGGGACTCGGATCCTTCAGCGGATTCCAGAGAGTGACTTCGTAGACTGCCTCGGCCTCCGAACGGGCCCCGAACTTGATGTGCGGCACGTTCTTGGCGAGCTTGAACGCGGTCTTGTACAGGCCGGGTACGCCGGGCCGCACACCACGTCGCAGCAGCGACTCGTCGTCGACGCGACCACTCGCCGCTGCGCCGAGCACACCTACGGCCTCTAAGACGTTGCTCTTTCCGCTTCCGTTGGCGCCGATGAAAACGTTGACGCGACCGAGGTCGATCTCGAGGTCGACGATCGACTTGAAGCGCTCGATCTGGACGCGCTGGAGCATCGCCGACGACGCTAGCGGATCCTGAGCAAGGGGTCACCTTCCCCGTGCCGAGGCGTGGCAGACAAGGTGGCATCGGCCTGATTCCGCAAGGCGCCGGCTTCCCCTCCGCGCGCAGCGGATCCCGACCGCTTGCAGGTTGTCACTCGTCCAGCGGGTCCACCTGCCGGAGGATGTGCATTCGCGGTCGGCCATCACGCTCGACGATCGTCACGATGCCGCGCTCGCGGACCTCGCGGAACGCCTCCGACGCGTCCGCGCGGAACTCGTCGATGGGCACTCGCTTCACCCGCTTGCCCGTCGACTCGGTGTCGCGCTCGTCGCTCACGTGTCCTGTGTAGGCGCGGGGTGATCGGGGCGTCAAGCGATCACCTCAGCGCGCTCGGCGTGCCGCATCGACGGGATCGATCTGCTGCATCTCGCGCACACGGCGCTCGAGCTCGCGACGAACCTCGCGCCCCTTCGCCATGAGGACGCGCACCTCCTCCATCGACAGCGGCTTCGTGCGCATGACGGGCGGTCGCGGCTCGACGGTCTTCGACTTCGGCATCGCGGCGTCGAGGACGCGCTTCACGACGAGGCCTGACACATCGGTCAGAGCTCGACGAGAAACAGGCCGTTCACGCGCACGAAGTCATCGACGTTGCGGGTGAGCAGGGGGCGTCCCTCCGTGACACAGCCCGCGGCGATCAGCGCATCGACGATCCCTCGGGGACAAGCATCCGTGTGGAGGAGCGACTCGAACGTCGTGGCTGCGTCCCGCCCCGCGCGCACTCGACCGATGCGGTGCTCGTCCAGCCATGCCCTCCGAGCATCTCGCTGGAGCTTGCTGAGGAGGCTGCCCTTCGTTCCGCGGAGGAACTCGTAGAGCGAGTACGCGAAGACCTCGAGCGGGAAGTCGATCGGCAGTGGGATCGGCGGGGCCATGCCCTTCGCGGCACAGACGTAGTTGTCGATGAGGACGTTGGTGTCGAGCACCACGGAGTGGAAGCGCTCGCGGAGCTCCGCGAGCCGGAGACGTCGGGCTGCCATGCTCAGCTCGCGATCGCTTCGACGTCGATCACGGGAAGCCCATGTCGGTCGGCGAGGTCGAGCATCGTCTCGCGGAGGAAGTCGTCGAGCGCGATCGCCGCCTCCCTCGCCGCGCTCGTCGCCGCTTCGACCGCGGCGAACTGCTTCGTGAGGTCTCCCGATCGGAGCGCGAGCAACGCTGCGCCCTCGCGCGTCCACAAGTCGCGCAGCGAGTAGCCCGAGGGAAGCTCGACCAAACCGTTGATCGCGTACTCCGCGAGATAGCGAGGCAGCTCAGCGATGTCGCGCTCCGCACGCGACACGATCGTCTCGACGCTCGGGTGCGCGACGATCGCGCGCTCGGCTTCACGACACGCATCGCGGAGCGACACGAGGGCATCGTCGTACGCGCTCACGAGGTCTCGCAGCTTCGGCAGGTACCGCGATGCCTGCTCGAAGTTGAGGCGCACCGTCGGTGAGATGGCGCTCGCGCTCGACCCGAGGAGCTCGAAGCCCTGGAGGTGCTGTCGGTACGTGAGGCTCCCCTGCTCGAGCCGGTGCCTCGACACCGATGCCATGCGCGACAGCGGGTGCAGCACGGTGCGCAGCCAAGCACGCGCCTGCTCGGTCGTCTCGCGCTTGGCGCGGCTGTTCGCGTGCGGCTTCACGACGGCACCAGGCTACCACGCAGGATCGTCTCGACTCGGTTGGGCATGACGCTCCGAGACGCGCGACGCGCTCACGGACTGACGCGTCTCTCTGCAAGGCGCGTCGGCCCGAGGCACGCCCTCGCCTGGACGGACCGCGAGGCGGCGTGCTCGTGCTCGACGGTCGTCGACGCCGCTCGCAGCGCATCCAACCCGGCCACGCGCCCTTCCTGTTTGGATCCAGAACCTCCGTGGTGGCCCGCGGAGCTTCCGGGTTCGATCGAGAGCTTCACGTCTGCGCTGTGGAGCTTCGTGCTCGGGTCGTGGAGCTTCCGGGTTGCGTCATGGAGCTTCCGGCTCGGCTCGTGGAGCTTCCGGCTCGAGTGTCGGAGCCTCCGGATTGCGCTTGGAGGTTCCGGCTCCGGTTCTCGAGCTTCCGGCTCGAGTCTCGGAGCTTCCGGGCTGGGCATCGGAGCTTCCGGCTCGGCTCGGGAGCTTCCGCGGCGGGTTCGGAAGGGTCGCGGGCCGATTCGGAAGGCTGGAAGCCCAATTCGGAAGCCTGGGAACCCAGTTCGGAAGCCGTTCTCGGGGGATTCACCGCGGGGGAGGGCCGTCGGCGCGCGCATAGAGAGAACAGTATCCCCGCCCGGCACCCATCCTCGAACGGTGACCGCGCTCACCCGCGCTACCTCGCGACGAGCCGGGCATCCACGCCGTCGCGTCCCATGCGGGCTTCGCGTGGGAGCGCACCAGCATCGACCGAGATGGGGTGGATGGTCGCGTCCTCGCGCGCGGCTTCATCGAGCCGAACGCGACCCTGAAGTCGCCGCTGATCGGGCTGCAGCTGAAGGCGACCTCGACGATCACGGGCGACGCCGACCCGATCGTCTTCCCGTTGAAGCAGAAGAACTACGACGACCTCCGCGGTCGGTTCGCGGAGCCGCGCTACCTCGCGCTGCTCCTCCTGCCGAGCGCCTCTTCGGATTGGCTTCGCCTCGACACGGACGCCCTCGTTCTGCGGCGCTGCATGTACTGGTGCTCGCTCCGCAGCGCCGCAGAGACGGCCAACACGACCTCGACCACGGTCTACGTGCCACGCACGCAGGTGCTCGACGTCGCGGCTTTGCGAGGATTGATGCAAGCTGCCGCGCGAGAGGAAGCGCTGTGACCGACGACGACACGCTCTACGAGCACGCGGCCTCGATCCGCTACGACGACGCGCGTCGCTACATCGAGTCTCGCGGCTGGAAGCGGAGCGCGTCGCGACGCACCGAGGTCGGTGTCTTCCACCTCGGCGATCTCGAGGCCGTCCTCCCCATGGACACGTCGCTCCGCGACTACGCGAGCGCGATGGTGCGCTTCGCACGCACGCTCGCCGAGGCAGAGCATCGCGCTGCCGACCGCGTCATCGCGGACCTCGGCGCGCTGCGTGTCGATCGCCATCGACCCGCGCGAGTCGGCACCACGGCAGACGCATCGCCCACGCTCGATGCCGTCTCCGCCATGATCGACGGCGTGCGCCGCGCTCTCCTCGCGTCCGCGTGCAGCGCGCTCCAGCCACGCGCCTTCCACCCCCGAATGACGCTCGGCGACGCCGAGGCGTTCCTCCATCACACGCGCTTCTCCCACACGGAGCGCGGCAGCTTCGTGATGGTGGTGGACACACCCACGGAGGTCGACGGCGCGCGCGAGGGATTCGGCCGCGAGGCCTCGGTCCTGTTCGTCCGGTCGCTCGCACACTTGGCGTCGTCGCTTCGCTCCGGTGTGCCGGAGCGCATCACCGAACCCGTGGATGGCAGTCCGCTCGTGAGCGCCAATCTCTGCGAAGCGCTCTTGAGGATGGCGCCTCCGAGCGAGTCGGCCGATCTCCGCTTCGAGGTGGGCTGGTCTCCGCTCTTGCCTCCTCCTCTGGATCTCCCGAAGTCGATCGTGATCGACCGACAGATGTACGAGCCGCTCGAGCAGCTCGCGACGAAGCTGCGTCCAGCCGAGAGCGACGCGTCGCCTTGGCAGGTCGGCTACGTGAAGGAGCTCCGCGGAGCCCCCGGCCTCGACGGCCGAGTCGAGGGCGAGGTGGTGTTCACGCTCTTCGAAGACGATGAGACGACGATCCGCGCCAAGGCCGTCCTACCCGCCGACCTGTACGCGAACGCGCTGCTCGCGCATGCGGGCCACAAGCTCGTGACGATCACGGGAACCCTGCACCGCGTGCGGCGTGGGCATGTGCTGAGGGATGTGTCTGAGGTCGACGCGGCGTAGATCCGGGGACAACCGCTCGGCGCGGAGAAGTGGTCCGCGTGGCCGACGCTGCCGGGTCGGCCGCGCTATCATCGCGACATGATCGGCGGCACGAAGCGCTTCGAGAACCTCGAGACGAACGCCTACACGGTGACGCGACTCCTCGATGCCCTCTCAGGTGGCCGCGTCCGTCTCCCGCGGTTCCAGCGGGGATTTCGCTGGAGCGACGACGATCGGCTTCAGCTGTTCGACAGCATCGCGCGCGGCTATCCGATCGGCACGCTGCTGCTCGCCCGAGGGCACGCGCCGAGCGACCGCGTCGTCCTCGGTGGGTACGCGACCGACGTCCCCGAGGTCGCTGATGCGCTCTGGGTGGTCGACGGTCAGCAGCGCGTCGCGACGCTGGCAACGGCGCTTCTCCGCGACCACGACGGTGTCCATCGCCCGATCTACTTCGATCTCGAAGCCGAAGAGTTCGTGCTGGGGCGCCGTCGTACCGCGGCAAAGCCGTCCTGGATCCCCACGCGCGTGCTCGCCCGCTCGTCCGACCTCAACAAGTGGCTTCGCGACGCGGGAGCCTCTGAGGAGCACTCTCAGCGTGCCGACTCGGTTGCTGAGCGCGTGCGCGAATACAGCGTGCCTGCCTATCTCGTTCCCTACGACGGGAAGAACGACGCCACGCTGAAGGAGATCTTTCGAAGGGTGAATCGACGCGGCCGCATGCTGGAGAGCTTCGAGGTCTTCGAGGCGATGCGTACTTCCATGGTGGTTGGCGCGCCTCGCCCGCTGGAGCGGGTGACCTCCGATCTGGTCGGGCTGGGGTTCGGTCAGATCGAAGGGAAGTCGGTGGAGCGCGCGGCGCTGGCTGTCGGGGGCCTCGACCCTGGGCGAGACCTCGACGCCCAGGTGAAGGAAGGGACCGAGCTCGCCCTTCTCGACCGAGTCACGCGCGGTCTCGCAGGCGCCATTCAGTTCCTCGCGGAGGACGTGGGCTGTCCCCACCATTCGCTCCTTCCGTATGAGGGCCCGCTCTTCACGCTCGCGCGGTTCTTCGCCGTCCACCCGAGTCCGCACCCGCGCAGCCGCGAGCTCCTGGCCCGATGGTTCTGGAGGGGAACGATCTCTGGGGTTCACCGAACCGACTACAGCAGTGACCGACGCAACTGGACGGCCATCGAAGAAGGGGACGAGCACGGCTCGGTGCAGAGGCTGATTCGCGGCCTCCCGCCGATGGCGCCGCCGGCGTGGACCGACCTCGAGGCATTCCGCCTGAACATCGCGCGCTCCCGTGTCGAGCTGATGGCCCTCGCCGCCGCTGCTCCGGTGTATCTGGTGGGCGAGGAGGCAGGCCGCAGAGTCCCACTCGCCTCGCTCCTCGACGCAGACAAGCCTTCCATCCCCTGGCACTTCGAGGAGCGCTCCCGGGCGACGGTGGCAGGCTACCTGCTGCATCCCAGCTTCTCACCGACGAGCGAGCTTCAGGTCTCCGACGATGCGCTTGCTTCACATCTGTTGGACCGCGAGGCTTGGCAGGCCCTCATCCGCGGAGATACTCAGTTCGCGATCGAACGGCGTGCGCCGAAGATCATCGGTCACGTCCGGGAGTTCGTGCGCGAGCGGCTGGCTCTCGACCAACCGGATCGCGACCGACAGCCCGCCGAAGCGTACTTGATGGAGGACGGCGCGTGACGCTCGCGGTTCTGCTCCATGGGGACCTGATAGGTCAGATCGACTACGAGCCCGCCAATCACAGATTCCAGTTCCGACAGACCGACGGCTACTTCCGCCTCCGACCGCGCGACGTCCTCGGCCAGCGATTCGAGGATCTCCGAGATCACCAGGTGTTCCGCACGAGCCCGAACCAGCTCGGCCATCTGCCTGCGTTCTTCGCGAACCTGCTGCCGGAACGTGACGACCAGGAGATCGTGGGGCCCGAGGCGATCGCGCGTTCGGCCCTCGAGAATCTCTCCCTGCGCGGCGCCGACCTGCCCGGGGCGGTGACCGTTCGTGTCGCGGAGAGTGACGCGCTGCCCTCCTCGGGACGTGTCTTCGAGGAGCCGGATCGCGCGGCGATCGTCCCCGAGCAACGGTTCTCGCTGGCTGGAGTCCAGCCGAAGCTGCTGGCCGTTCGCGAACAGGACGGTCGGTTCCGGATCCCTCGCATCGACGAGGAAGGAACATGGATCGCGAAGTTCGCGTCACTGCATTTCCGCGGTCTCCCGGCGAACGAGTTCGCCACGATGGGATGGGCTCGAGCCTGCGGTCTGGACGTGCCGGCGCATGAGCTCATCGACGTGGACAGTGTCGGTGGCGTTCCGGAAGAGTTTCGTGCTCTCGGGCCACGGGTCTTCCTCATCGAGCGCTACGACCGCACGAGCAGCGGAGTGCGCGTACACCAAGAGGACTTCGCGCAGGCGTTCGGCCTCATGCCCTCTCAGAAGTACGGTCACGCGTCGTACGAGAAGCTGGCGCAGTTCGTCGCGGACCTCGCGAGCCTCGACGACGCGAGAGAGCTTCTCTGTCGGGTCTGGTTCTCCGTGCTCTGCGGCAACTCGGACGCTCACCTGAAGAACTGGTCACTGCTCTACCCCGATCGTCGTCGCGCGCGCCTGGCCCCGGCGTACGACCTCGTGTTCGTCCGTCCCTACATCGACCGCCCGGAGCTCGCGCTCGCGCTCGCCAAGGAGCGCGACATGCGCCGCCTCGGCTGGGAGCACGTCGCGCGCGTCGAACGCTTCCTACGCAAGGCCGGTCACGACATCGATGTGGTCGCCGACGCCCGGGCATTCGTGACGCGCGCGAGAGACGCGTGGGCGATCCACCGCCTCACCGTGGGACCCGTGTACGCCAAAGGCATCGACGACCATCTCGATGCGATCCCGCTGTCCTCGCCGTGAGGCCGCATCGAGACGTCGTACTCGCTACTTCGTCAAGTCGGTCCGCTCCACGTGTAGAGCAACGGCGTGCGGCCATTCAGAGGCTGTGTCGGGCGGGCATGGTTCTTCGTGCCCGAGGGAAACACCATGTTGAAGATCGGCTGCTGCACGCCGACCACCGGCCACTGTAGCAGCCACGTGACGCGGCCATCGGCATTGGGAGGATCGCTCGTGAACGAACCCTGGTAGCGAATGAGGTGAAGCGGCTGCGTCTTGAAGAGCAACTCGGGGGTGAGATAGACCGCCGGGTTCGCCCCACTTCGGGCCGCCTGGCCGGCGACCGCAAGTGCGAACCCGGTGAACATCGAGCTGCTCGGGTCCGTGGGCGCCGGACTCACGATCTGAATGAAGTAGCCGAACACGACGGCCGTGTTGGCGGCCGCGTTCTTGTGCACGATGTGGAGCTCGCCCCAAGTCGGCGGGTCGGTGGGCGGCTTCTGACCCGGGAAGGTGTGCTCGTTTGGCGTGTGGAAATGGTAGCTCTCGAGGACATACTCGACGCCATCGAGCGTCACCGACCCGGCCCCTCCAGCAAACGTGACGGCTAGTCCGTAAGGCGCTGTCTCTGCCGTCCCCGTGAACGACGCGGGCCAGTTGACCGTGAGGTTCAAGGGGGCGATCGTCGGGTTGAGAGTCGCGATGTTGATCGGCGATTGGCTGGTGTCAGGCATTGTCCCTCCGTCTTGGTGCGCAGGTCTGGATTCCCAGAACGCGAGCGGAGCCCCCAACGAGGTTTCCCCGCCGACCGCGAGACTACGCGGGACCGTCCATCGATGGTAGCGAAATCATGGGTGCTGCCAGTCGTCATGCGCTCTCCGAGAGAGGAGTGGGAGCGAGCCAGCGCTCGAGACTCTCTCGGACGGCATGTCGTCCGCTGCGAGCATGCACGTTGGTGATGTCGATGTAGCGCACCTCGATACTCTGGTCCGACGCGCGGTCGTGTTCGATCAGAACGTCGAAGGTTCTCTCGGACGCTCCGGTCACGTGCGGATAGAGGAGGACACTTCGACGCGCGCCGTAGCGCTGGCTGTAGGCGTAGAGCTGGTAGAGGTCTGCGCGTGAGACCGACTGGTCCTCCCGCGAAGCCATCAGTCGCTTCCACTTCGTGTCGACCACCAGCACCTCGTCTCCCGGGCCGTGCAGGAGGATATCCGGTTCGAGTCGCAAGAGGCCACGATCTCCCGAGCGGACGAGGTGGCGACGGTGTCCGCGGGACTTCGGATGCAGCTTCCAACCAGGCATCCTCCGCAGGACCTCTTCGGCGACGAAGCCGGCCACGAAGCGCTCGAAGACGGCGTTCATGTCGTAGAGGAGCGAGAACGTCTCCCTCGCTCCACCGCGCGTCGTCGGACTCGTGCCCTCGATCAGCATCGTGCAGAACTGGAACAGCGGGCCGAAGCGCTCGTTCTGTCGGGTGATCGTCACCTTGCCGAGCAGCTCCGACGTGAGGGGAACCGAGGTCACCTCGGCGAGGCAGTGGAGGCAGTGATCGAGGGCGTCGAGCGTGGACGCGCTCTCCACGCGATCACTCAGGACTTCGCACGTGCCTCGCAGCACGCGGTTGAGGGCGGTGTCCTCGACGAAGTGATCGTGCTCGCAGAAGAACCTCTCGCGGTGCACGGCGTTGCGCACCACGTGGTCGCGGACCAGGAGACGCCCGCGGAGCGTCGTGAGGTTCTCTCGCTCGGTGACGTAGCCGCGATCGGGACCGCGCCGGAGCTGATCGAGGAGGCGCTCCGCGAAGATGGCCGCGAGCAGCTCGCCCAGGTCCGCGGTCTTGGCGCGAATGGAAGCGAGCTCGCGCGGTCGCACCGGCACCTCGCCCGCGTAGGAGAGCATCGTGAGGAGGACGTCTCGCGCCTGCGTGTGCTCCTCGTCGTCGTCGCGGGAGACCTTCGGGAGGATCTCGATCTGCATGCCGTCGATACGGAGGACCCCGGTCCATTGCGAGGCCTTCGCCTCGCGCGCGAACCAGGTGAACACGGCCTCCGACCCCCGCGCTTCATCGTACGCGCGAAGCCGTTCGTAGAAGCGCCTGGGCACGAGCTTGCAGCCGTCCCGCGGGACGCCTTCGTCAGGAGCGATCCTGCCGTGCTCGCGGATGGTGAACTGCATCAGCCGAGCACCTCGGCCACGCGCTTCTGGTGGTCCTCTGGGCTCAGTGCGAGCGCCCCGACGAAGAGGTGGGCAAGCTGTTCGTTCGTGGCGCCGCGTCGAAGAAGGCTCTCGTTCGCGACGAATCGAGGCCGGCCCTCGAACTCGCTCGCCTCGTAGCCCAGCGCCGCCGCGGCGTGACTGGAGTCCGCGATGATCATGGGCGCCGCGTTGACCACTTTGCGCAAGGGCTTGCCGTCCTCGTCGTACGGGCAACCGAGTACCGTCGCGATGCGATCCCAGCGCCCATAGAAGTACTCGGACAGGAGCGGGAGGATGCGGTCAGTGAACACGCGACGTAGCGACTCGAGGTCCTCGACGTCGAGGAAGTAGGCGTGTCCGAGCACGTGGTCGCGGTCGAACAGGATCTCGATGCGTTCGTTGAGTCTCGAGAGCAGGTCCGCAGCGAGCGCCGCGATCGGGGCCGGCCGACCCTTGCCCGCGAGCACGCTCCGGACGACATCGGGATCGGGCATGACCTCCTCGAGCTCGAAGCGACGTCGGAGAGCGACGTCCATCAACGCGATCGAGCGATCGGCCGTGTTCATGGTGCCGACGATGTGGAGGTTCGGCGGAACCGCGAACCAATGATCGCTCGACCCCGCCAGGCGAATGCGCATCTCCCCGGGCGCGGTGAGACGTCGGTCCGGCTCGAGGAGCGTGATCAGCTCACCGAGGATCTTGCTGATGTTGCCTCGGTTGATCTCGTCGATGACGAGCACGAACTGCGGCGTCTCGCGACCGAACTCGAACCAAGCGTTCGATCGCCCGTCGAGCGCGAGCTGAACCTCGACCTGCGTCGCCCGCGCGCTGTGCCCTTTCTTCATCAGCTCCTCGCGTAGCCGCAGAAGCTCGCGATACAGAATCCACAGCGGCGTGTAGTGATGACCGCCACCGCCTCCTCGCTCCCGTCGGATCAGGTCGCGGGCTCGGTCATAGGAGACCGTCTCGGGCGCGCCCAGCTCTTGTCGATGGTCCCACCACAGCTTCGCGAGATCCTTGGACGCCACCATGTTCGCCTCAGCGGGCGCGGGCTTCACGTCCTTGTTGTCCACGCGCGTGGACTCGAAGTTGCCGCGCGCGGTGGGTCGAAGCAGATAGTCTCGGTCTGTAATGCTCGTGAAGACGGCGCCATCCTCCGCCCCAATGCGCTCGAGAAGCGTGTTCCAGAGGAGATCGAAAGAGGGCTCCTCCGCCGAGCGCTTCAAGCCAGCGGCTGCGGCCTGGAGCGCGAGAGTCTTGAAGATCCCGGCGCGCAGCTCGTAGCGGACATCTCCGGTGGACTCTCCGAGCACGGGGCGAAGCCCTTCGACGAAGTCTTCGTAGCCATAGCTCTGGTGAAAGGTCACAGTAGAGATGCGACCTGTATCGCGCAGACGTCGGTACTCGGCGCGCGCCTCCGAATCGGTGCCCGGAGGGGACCCGAGTAGTGCAACGGCCCTCGCCTCGGTCGCATGGGTCTTTCCCGTACCGGGCGGACCGTAGAGGATGAGATTCCGAGTTCTAGGGCGGGCGCCTGGAGAGGCCATCGAGATGGCAGCAAGCGCGTCGTCGCCCTCGTCGACCGTGACAGCTTCCTCGGCGTCTTCTTGATCGGCCCAGAGACGGAACCCGAGATCGACGATGTCTTCCACTTGCGCGTACTTCTCGCGGAGCGCGCGATAGCACTTGTTCCTCGGAACCCATGGGCCGCCGACGTGACGCGCGTAGATGCTGCGGATTGGCTTCTCGGCGAAGATCGGCAGGACGATGCCGCTCTTCGGCGGTTGATAGAGGAACGCCAGCTTCCACTTGTAGAGGAGCGAGAGCTCGATGCCTTCGATAGCCTCGAATCGGCCGGCGGCAGCGTGCTCGGCTACGGCGATCACCTTGGCTCGCGTCGCGGCGAACGCTTCGGTCTCCGTCTTGCCAAGGTAGGACCACCACGCGTACTTCTCGGAGTAGGCATAGGGACCGGAGGTGCTCTTGGCGGCACTGTTTCGCCGGCGGTACACGCCAAACTTGAAGGCATTGCTGCCTCGGATGGAGCCGATGTCGTCGAGTACCAACTCGACCCAGTAGATGAACGCGTCCTTCCGCTGGAGGTCGGTGTACTGCTCGAGCGTCATCACCCGTAGCTTGTCGATCGGCCACCGCTCGCGGAACGATTGCCAAAGAGTGTGCAACCGAGTCAGCTCCTCAGGAGACAGCGCGGCGTTCGGCATCGTGTCGGTCACGCGGTCACCCTTCGCATCTTCGTCCCCTCAGTACTCAGAACATCACAAGGCGTCCGGAGGATCATGCTCTCCTCCTCGCGAGAAGCTGCTTGAGGTCTCTCAGTTCCAGCCACGGCCGCCGACGATGCAGCATTCGGTGGCAGTTCGCGCAGACCAGTGCGATGTCTTCGACGCGTGTGGTCGAGGTCTCCGTCAGCTCGCTGACTGGTTTGGTGTGATGTGCCTCGATGTAACCGTCGCCGTGCCGTCCGTAGACCTTCTTGAAGTCGAACGCGCAGACTTCGCAGCGGAGGCGACCTTTTCGGAGTGCCTTCGCCTTCGCGATCAACGCGCGATTTCGTTCGCGTGCCAGATGCCGTCGCTCGAGAAGGCGCCCCTCTGGAAACCGATCGTCGTTCGATGGGCGGTCAGCGGCGAGGTCGTCCGCGGCCAGGCGGTTGTCCACGAGTGCAAAAAGGTCCTCGAGGAAGCTCTCCAGCTCCTTCGTAACGTTCGGAAGACCAACATGGACCACGGGGCTGCCGAACTGCTCCGTGAAGTACTCCACTCGTTCTCGGTTTCGCCCGTCCCGCTTGATCGGCTGATACCGCCACTCGAGATAGCGCTCATCTCGTCCGCCGTTCAGGTCGTGGAGCTCTGCGAGTGGGCGGTCGCGACTTTCGGGGAATACCACGACGTACCAGACCGCTGTGCCGCGCCACGCGGTGAGGAGGAGATTGCGAACGACACCATCGCTGACTCTCGTCGTGACGAGGTTCGCGAGCGAGAGCTTGTCATCGGCCCACTGGTGGAATCTGGTAGGCACCGGACGCTCGACGCGTACCTGCCACTCTGGAGTCGTGAATCGCGTTCCGACCAACTTCAGTAGCTTCTGAGTATCCGATTTCTTCACGTCGCCCCCGTTCGCCCTCAGAACAAATCCGTCTGCCCGGTTCCGCCCTTCGGCTCCTTCTTCGCCGCCACCTTCTTCGCGCCCTTCGCCTTCGGCTCACTCGTCGCCCCTGCGATCCGCTCCTCCTCCGCGCGCTTCGCGTTCAGCGCGAAGAGCCTGTCTATTACCTGCGACTCGAACGCCTCGAAGGCCTTCTGGTCGGCGTCGGTGGCGAGGCAGAACGGGGGGACGGGGATGTCGGACCAGCCGTAGGCGGCGAGGACGGCGGCGTCCATCTCCTCGTGGAGGCGGCGGAGCTCGAGGATGCGGGCCTCGGTCACCGTCGGGTCCTTGAGGCGGTTGTAGGTGATGGTGAGACCGACCTGCTCGTCGACCATGTACTTCGCGCGGACGTCGTAGAGGCGCTGCCCGATGTCCTCGAGCGCCGGGATGACGGTGCGCGGGTCGGGCTGGGGAAAGGGGAAGGGATCAAATGCATCGGAGACCGAGTAGTTCAGGTCCGTCTTCATCGTGGAAGAGAGGGCCCATGCCCATCGGTCGTTTACTCGACTTTGAAGAATGGCGAAGTGGCAGTGCTCCCAAAGAGCAAACACAAATAGCTTCTCGTTCCAGACCCTCCCTGTCGGCTGAAACGAGAAGCAGAGGTGCCGCGTCACTCGCGCGGCCGTGAGGCAACGCTTGGAGTCCGAGAGTGCGGCGAAGAGGTCTGGGCGAGGCTGCGCGAACTGCCACCAATATCGCTTTCGGTGAGCGCCGTCGGCAGTTGACTCATTTGCGAGATCTCGGTCCGGCTTGACGCGCTCCCGTACAATGTCGACGAGCGCAGGCCACGCTTGAGCACATTCATCAAGCGGTCGTTGCTCGAAGTTGATCACATAGTCGCTGAATCCCTGGTCCGGTCTGGTATTGACGTCCTCGCCGCCCAAGTACGGAAAGATTGCAAGCGCGTTTCGGGGGTTCTGTGCTGCAAGCGCACGCCGTTCATCGTCGCCGATCACGAAGCCCTCGCCGTAGACTTTGCACCCCGAGAACCGTAGCAATGTGTTTTGTGCGAGAGGCAGAAGGTCGGGGCGCTCATTCCCCGCGGACAGCCTTGAGTTAATGGCGGCCACAGTCTGGCCGTTCAGGACGGCGCGGCCTGTGTGAGATGCGGGCGTCCCAGTCGCCACGTGCACGACCGAAACGACGACTGCGGCTTCGCCTGGCCACGTTCGCGCGGAGTCTGCAGCAAATATTCTGGCGCCAGCCCTGGCCAGTACTTTCAGGCCCGAGTCTCGCGTGTCGCCTTGGGCAATGGTGTTTGTTGCGACGTGACCGATCGGCAAAGCCGGGATGACGCCGCAGTCGGGCCGAGTCATCGGCGG
>CAZCVE010000064.1:33604-48828 GCA_964502175.1 uncultured Sandaracinaceae bacterium | reverse complement strand
GGGAGACGTGCGCCCGCCGGCCTGATGGTCGAGCGGGGTAGAGGCGTTCCGTCGACTCGGGCGATGGGGTGGGATGGTGGGATGCAGGAAGCGCGTTGCCGCGACGTCTCCACGCGCGCGTGCTCCATCCCGCGACAGTTGCTCCGAGCAAATGCCCCGGCTGACAGTTGCTCAAATCCCCCGGCTGACAGTTGCTCCGAGCAAGATGCCCCGGGTGGCAGTTGCTCCGAGCAAATGCCCCCTGGAGGTGGGCGAGCCAATGCCCCTGGAGGTGGGCGGCCTCGACAGTTGCTCCGAGCAAGTACCCCGGGTGAGCAAATGCCCCCTGGAGGTGGGCGGCCTCGACAGTTGCTCCGAGCAAGTACCCCGCGTGCTCCGAGCAAGTACCCGGGAGGAGCAAGTAAGCAAGTACCCCGGGTGGAGCAAGTACCCGGGTGTTCTTCTTCGACGGGCCTGGCATCCACGCGCCCAATTCGAGAGGTGTGAGAACGGTTCGGGGTTTCCACGCAGCGAGCGATTGCCTCATGCTCACCGAGCCTCGATCGCGGGGCGCGGAGGTCTTCGATGCGTCGCTCACTCTTGTCACTGTCGCTGATCGGTCTCGTCACTCCCGTGGCGATCGGCTGCGATCAATCTCCCGGCACCGGCGACACGGGCGGTGGAGGCGGTGGCACCGACACGGGCGTCATCCGCTACGACACGGGCCCCGCGCCCGACACCGGGCCCGGCTGCGTGTACGCGCTGCCGATCGATCTCTTGTTCGTCGTCGACAACTCGAACTCGATGGCCGAGGAGCAGCTCAACCTCGCGGACAACTTCCCCGATCTGCTCTCGACGCTGACGAACCCGCCCGACGCGGATCGTGATGGTGTGCCCGACTTCCCGGCCGCCGAAGACGTGCGGCTCGGCGTCATCACCACCGATCTCGGCAGCGCGACGTACGCGGTGCCGTCGTGCGACACGATGGGTGGAGATCGCGGCGTGCTCGTGACCTCGCACCTCGGCGCCGATCCGGCGTGCGCTGACGTGTTGCTCCCCGCGAGCGAGCCGTGGCTCAGCTACCGCATCGGCGACGACGCGACGGCGCTCGGCCGACAGTTCTCCTGCCTCGCGCGCGTCGGCACGATGGGCTGTGGCCTCGAGCAGCAGCTCGAGTCGATGCACATGGCGCTGACGACGCAGTCGAGCGCGGGCATGCCGAACGCGGGGTTCGTGCGCGACGACTCGCTGCTCGCGATCGTGTTCGTGACCGACGAAGAAGACTGCTCCGCGTCCGACACGACGGTCTTCGATCCCTCGCGCAGCGGCGATCTCGGCCCGTATGGCGTGCGCTGCGCGAACCATCCCGGGCTCCTCCACGGCATCGAGCGCTACGTCACTGCGCTCGACAACCTGCGCCTCGATCGACGTCAGCCGATCGTCGTGGGCGCGATCACGGGCGTGCCGACGAACCCGGCGGGCATCGATCCGCTGAGCATCGACCTCGACATGCTGCTGATGGACGAGCGCATGCAGTACACCGAAGACCCGGGCATGCCGGGACAGCTCACGCCGGCGTGCGATCGACCGGGCGCAGGCTCGGCGATCCCGGCGCGTCGTGTCGTGGAGCTCGCGCGTCGCTTCGCGGTGCGGAGCGGCGACGGCCTCGCGACGTCGATCTGCGACGACGACCTCTCCCTCGCGATGCGCGCCCTCGGCACGTTGATCGGCCGAAGACTCTGCCCACCCCTCGAGTGACTGCTTCGCGTAACAAGCTCATCAACGAGCTCCGAGACGCCGCGCGACAGGGTGCCGACGAGCTCGTGGCCGAGCTGCTCTCCGCGGGCGCGTCTCCCGACGCGATGTCCGACTACGGCTACCCCGTGGACGTCGCTGTGAGGGCGGGGCACGTGGCAACGGCGCGCTCTCTCCTGAGCGCCATGAGATCGCCGGCTGCCGTCCGAGATCTGCTTGCAGACCTCACCGAATCCGACGAGCAATGGGCGCACGCGAGCGGCGAGGCTGCCGAACGATTCGAGCGACTCGTGACGACGGTGTCGGACGCCGTGGGCGTGAAACGACGACGCGCGTTCTTGCATTGCTCCCGACGAGGGAGCGTCGACCCGGCGGAGACCCGCGGGATTCTTCCGTTCCTCACGGCCGCTAACCGGATGTCGCGGGATCCGTGGGGAGCGCACGTTTGCTCGGTGCTGTTGGAGGTCACGGCCGACGAGGTCGTCGAGCACTACGAGCGTGGCGGCGCGGACGTGCGGCGCGAGGCTCGCGCGACCGACGTGGAGCTGGTCTCGCGAGGTCTCGCGGTCGTCTCGTTCCATGGGGTTCGGTGGACGTGGATCGCCTTGGTCGGCACCGACCGTGGCAGCGCCCAGACGCTCGCCTCTTCGCTCGCTGAGTCGTTCGGGACGAGAGCTCTCTCCGTCGAGAGCTTCTCGGTGTTCGCACACGAGCCGGACGGGATGCTCACGCCTCACCTGGCTCACGAGTTGTCCACGCAGGACGGCCCGCTCGTCCCGCATCATTTCGTCGAGCGCATGCGCGGCCGCATCTCGCTCTGCCTCGAGGGGCTGGCGGCGCGGCACGTCGAGAGTGTCTCCGCGGTCGTCCTCGAACCGCTCGATCGCCCTCCCTTGTCGGCCGAAGACCGAGCGCTCGTCGAACGGCTCGTCGCACTCTGCGGTGTCGACGATCGGTCGCGGGGTGCGTGACGGCCTCGCGGCTCGAAGTGCACGACGATCTGCGACGGCGGAGACGCGAGTGGGTCGAGGCTTTCCGCGTGCGACGTCGCGGTGCGCACCACGAGGTCCGCGCGGAGAGATGCAGAAGGCAGACGCGAGGAGGCCGTGCCTCACGGATGCCATGTCGCCGCGCGTGCCTCGACGTCGGAACGCGGGCTCCATCCTTGGACGCTACGCGTGCGCGCGAGCGAGGGCGGCGTCGCCACGAGCGGCGCGGCGCGTGGCCGGCTCGCGTTCGCAGGGGCGTCGAAGTCGCAGGGAGAGGAGCACGCCCTGCGTCTGCGTGCGTCGCGCTGGGTCGTGCGACGCATGGACGTGTCACGTACGTCAGCGTCGACACGCCTCGGAGTCGTGAGGAGCGCATGAACACGCTGAAGCTCGAGCCCTACCTGGAACCGAAGGCGCGCTGGACGCGTGCGGGCAAGCACATCCTCGCGCAGTACGACGACGAGACGGTCGTCGTCATCAAGCGTATCGGCCCGCGATCGGGTCGTGAGGACGTGTACCCCGTGCTCCACGTAGACGTTCGAACGCGTCTCGGGCTCAGCGACAACCCGGACCGAAGCGCCCAACCGACGTAGGCTCCGCCGCGATGAGCCGTCCTGCCGAAGCGCCGCTGCTGTCGCGCGACAACATCGACACCGCAGGGTGGTACGCGCTCGCGTTCTGGATCACCACGGTCGTCCACGAGAGCGCGCACTTCGTCGCGGGGCTTGCGGTGGGTCGACAGCCGATCCTCCACACGACGTCCGTCGACTACGCGATCGACGGCAGCGTCGCGCAGCAGATCACGTCGGCGCTCGCGGCGCCGCTGTTCAGCGGGATCTCAGGCGCGCTCTTGCTCCTCGCTCTGCGCGCGCACCGTGTGCCCACACCTACGCGTCCGCTCGTGACGTGGCTCGCCTACCACGGCCTCGTGAACCTCGTGGGCTACGTCTTCTCGGTGTCGTTCGCGACCGGCGGCGATCTCGGTCGCGTCGCGTCGCTCCTCGATCTGCCGACGTGGCTCCGCATCGGGATCACGCTCGCCGGCTTCGGTCTCCTTCGCCTCGTGGCGCGTCCGTTCGGTGAGGTGCTCGCGGTGAACGCGACGGGCGCGCTCGCAGACGAGGCGAGCGCGCGCTCGCACGCGCGTCGCGCCGTGATGGTGCCTGTGTGGCTCGCGACGCCCGCGCTCATCGTCGCTGCGCTGCCGGTGCCTCACTGGCTCGCGCTCGTCTACACCGTGGCCGCGCCGCTCCCGCTCTTCGATCTGCCGGACGCGCTCGCGAAGCACCGAGGCGAGGCGGGTCGCACGCATCCGAGCCGCCTCCCGAGCTGGGCGGCAGTCGTGGCGTTCGGGGCCTTCGTCGTCGTCACGCGTGTCCTCCTCGACGGCGGCGTCAGCGCGCCCTGATCGTCACGCGTCCGTGCCTCGGTCCGACGTACTAGGATGCGGCCCCCATGGCCCACCTCCTCGTCACCGGCGCTGCCGGATTCATCGGCTCTCACGTCAGCCACGTCCTCCTCGATCGCGGCGACACCGTCGTCGGGCTCGACAACGTGAACGACTACTACGAGGTCGCGCTCAAGGAAGCGCGCCTCGCGCGCCTCACCGCGAAGAAGGGCTTCACCTTCGCGCGCATGGAGCTCGCGGATCGCGAGGGCATGGCGAAGCTCTTCGCGGAGCAGCGCTTCGATCGTGTCATCCACCTCGCGGCGCAGGCGGGCGTGCGTTACTCGCTCACGAACCCGCACGCGTACATCGAGGCGAACCTCGTCGGCTTCACGAACATCCTCGAGGGCTGCCGCCACGCCAAGGTCACGCACCTCACGTACGCGTCGAGCTCGAGCGTGTACGGCGCCAACACCGAGATGCCGTTCTCCATCCACCACAACGTCGATCACCCGCTCTCGCTCTACGCCGCCACGAAGAAGGCGAACGAGCTGATGGCGCACACGTACAGCCACCTCTACGGCCTGCCGACGACGGGCCTGCGCTTCTTCACGGTCTACGGGCCGTGGGGGCGTCCGGACATGGCGCTCTTCCTGTTCACCAAGGCCATCCTCGCGGACAAGCCGATCCAGGTCTTCAACCACGGCAAGATGCAGCGCGACTTCACGTACATCGACGACATCGTCGAGGGCGTGGTGCGCACGTCCGATCACATCGCGAAGCCCAACGCCGAGTGGAACGGCGCGCGCCCCGATCCGTCGTCGAGCAAGGCGCCCTACCGCGTCTACAACATCGGCAACCACACGCCGGTCGAGCTCGAGTACCTCATCTCCACGCTCGAAGACGCGCTCGGGAAGAAGGCCATCAAGGAGTACCTCCCGATGCAGGCCGGCGACGTGCCGGCGACGTACGCCGACGTCGAGGATCTCGAGGCCGACGTGGGCTTCCGTCCCGCGACGCCGATCGAGGTCGGCGTGAAGCGCTTCGTCGACTGGTACCGCGCCTACTATTCCGCGTGAGCGCGCGCCCGACCGTCAGGAACATGCGCGCGACGCGTCGGTCGTCGCCGAGGAGAGCCGATGGATGATCTGAGCGTCACACCGACTGTCGTCATCCCTGCGCGCGAGCTCCGCTGGACCGCCGCGCGCAGCGGCGGACCGGGCGGTCAGAACGTCAACAAGGTGAGCTCCAAGATCGATCTCCGCTTCGATCTCGCGACGACCACCGCGCTCACCGACCCGCAGCGCTCGCGCCTCACCGCCGCCGCACGGAACCGCATCGACGAAGACGGCGCGATCCAGATCGTCGTGCAGGACACGCGAGATCAACAGAAGAACTTGGAGCTCGCGCGCGAGCGACTCGCCGACCTGATCCGCAGCTGCCTCAAGCCGCCCAAGGCGCGCAAGGCCACCAAGCCCTCGATGGGCTCGAAGCGTCGCCGGCTCGACGAGAAGAAGCGCGTCGGCGAGAAGAAGCAGCGTCGACGCGTCGTCGACGAGTGACGGCACGGGTCGTGCGATTCCCGAGTCGTGCATCGTGCCTTCCTCTTCCTCGTGCCCCTCGACTCGTGGCCAGCCGCCACACCGACTGGGAGGAGCGAGGGCATGCCGAGGACACCCGCTTCGTCGAGGTGACGGACGCATGCCATGTCGCGACGGGCTTCTACATCCAGTCTGAGCAGCGAATCTGGCTGCCGTGGCCGCAGTCGTCGAGGACGTCGATCCCTCGAGCTTCCACGCATGCGAGGGCCCGCCCGAGGATGACGATGGCAACACGTTCTACCCGTCGGCCGAGGACGCGCGCGGGGTCTATGGATGGGGCGGCTGCGGCGTGCTCATCCGCGCGCCGCGCGCTCCGGTCGAGCCCGAGATCGAGACCGCGATCGAGTGAGCCCGATCGAGTGAGCCCGATCGAGTGCGCCCGATCGAGTGAGCCCGATCGAGTGAGCCGGTGCGTGCGGATCGTGGCCGCGCCCACACGACCGTGTGGCCCTCTCCGTCACGGCTGCATGGGTCTCACCGCGCGGCGTCTCACCACTTGCCCTGCACCGACTTCATGAAGTCGTAGGGGTAGCCGAGCTCGAACGTGCTCGCGTCGTCGAGCGCCTTCACGTCGGCCTCGGTGAGCTTCACATCGAGCGACTTCGCGTTGTCCTCGACCTGCGCGACGGTGCGCGCGCCGAAGATCACCGAGCTCACCGCGCGGCGCGTGAGGAGCCACGCGAGCGCCACGGCCGACGGTGACGCTTCCTTCTCCGAAGCGACCTTCTTCACCGCGTCGACGATGCGCCACGCGCGATCGTTGTCGAAGCGCGCGTAGTTCGTCTGCCAGCGCTTGGTCGCGAAGCGCGTGCCCTCCGGCGCGCCCGTGCCGCGCTCGTACTTGCCCGACAGGAGGCCGCCCGCGAGCGGCGACCACGGGAGGATGCCGAGGCCGTAGCGCTCGCAGAGCGGCTGGTGCTCGCGCTCGAGGTCGCGCACGACGAGGCTGTACTGCGCCTGCAGCGCGACGAAGCGCTCGAGGTGCTGCATGCGGCTCAGGAACACGCTCTCCGTGAGGCGGTACGCCGAGTAGTTCGAGCAGCCGAGGTAGAGGACCTTTCCCTGACGCACGACGTCGTCGAGCGCGCGCAGCGTCTCGTCTTCTTCGACCTCGACGTCCTGCATGTGGAGCTGGAGCAGATCGATGTGATCGGTCTGCATGCGGCGCAGGCTGTCCTCGACGCAGCGCATGATGCGCAGGCGAGAGCTGCCCGAGCCGTTGGGGCCGTCCCACATGCGGAAGCGCATCTTGGTCGCGATGAGCGTGTCGTTGCGCGCGCTGCGCTCCTTCAGCCAGCGACCCGTCACGCGCTCGGAGAGGCCGTCCTGTCCGTAGACGTCGGCGGTGTCGATGAAGTTGATCCCGAGCTCGCGCGCGCGGTCCATGATCGCGAACGACGTCGCCTCGTCGGCGGACGCGTTGTGCATGAACGACTTCTCGTCGGCCTGCCCGAACGTCATCGCGCCGAGGCACAGCGACGACACCTTGAGCCCGCTCGTTCCCAGACGTCGGTATTCCATGCGCCCGTGTGTACACGAACGGGCTCGCGCCCGGAAACACCCCCTCTCGTCCGCGGCGCAGGCGCCGCGCGATGGGGGCTTCACCCCCAAACCCCGTACATCAGTCGATCCCGTGAAACAGACGTTTCTCGGGCTCTCTCGGTCAGGTCAGTGTCGCTCACCGAAGATCGCGGTGCCCACGCGCACGTGGGTGGCACCTTCTTCGATGGCCACCTCGAGATCCGCGCTCATGCCCATCGAGAGCGCGGCAGCGGCATCGAGGTGTCGATCGCGGAGCGCGCGCAGGGCGGCGAAGTGCGGGCGCATGCGCTCCGCGTCGTCGTCGTGCGGAGGGATCGTCATCAGCCCTCCGAGCTCGAGCGCGGGCAGCGCGCGCACGTGCGCGATCAGACCCGCGAGCGAGTCGGGATCGCAGCCCGACTTCTGCGGCTCGCGCGCGACGTTCACCTGCAAGAGGATCGGCAGCGTCACGCCAGCGGCTCGCGCGCGCTTGTCGAGCTCGATCGCGAGGCGCGTGGAGTCGACCGTCTCGACGGTCGCGCGCGCGATCACGATCTCCTTGGCCTTGTTGGTCTGGAGGTGACCGATGAAGCGGAGCGACAGCCCGGGCAGATCCGCGAGCTCGCGGTGCTTCTCGGCGAGCTCCTGCACGTAGTTCTCGCCGAACACGCGCTGGCCGGCCGCGTAGGCCTCGCGGATCGCGCTCGCGGGCTTGGTCTTCGAGACGGCCACGAGCGTCACGGATCCTGCGGCGCGACCCGCCTTCGCTTCGGCGCGCGCGATGCGCTCTCGCACGGACGCGAGGCGCTCGGTGATCGTGGCGCTCATGCCTTCGAGATTGGCCAGCTCGCGAGCGCGCCAGCCTCGAGGAGGAGATCGATCGTCTCGGCCGCCGGCAGACCGACGACGTTCGTGTAGCTGCCGCGGATCTCGCGCACGAGGCCCATCGCGAGGCCCTGGATGCCATACGCGCCCGCCTTGTCGCGCTGCTCGCCGCTCGCGACGTAGCGATCGATCGCGAGCGCGTCGAGCGCGCGGAACACCACCTCGGTGCGCACGACCCGCGCGAGCGATCGCGGCGCGCCGTCCCTCGTCGTCTCGATCGCGATCGCGGTCAGCACGTCGTGCGCGCGGCCCGAGAGGAGCGCGAGCATGCGGCGTGCGTCGTCGTCGTCCTCGGGCTTGCCGAGGATCACGCCGTCGACGACGACGGTGGTGTCGGCCGCGAGGATCACGCTGCCCGCGCGACGCGTCGCGACGGTGCGCGCCTTCGAGGCCGCGACGCGCTGCACGTACGCAGTCGCGGCTTCGGCGGCGAGCACGGACTCGTCGACGTCCGCGACGTCGATCTCGAACGAGAGGCCGAGGGTCGTGAGGATCTCTCGCCGTCGCGGCGAGGCTGAGGCGAGCACGATCATCCCGCGGCTCCTCCGCGCTCTTCGAGGTAGCGGCGGTAGCGACGCACGTAGGTGCGCGCCACCTGCGTCGCGTCGAGGCGCAGCACCTTGGCGAGCTCGTTCACGAAGCCGCGCACGTAGACGGCCGCGGGCAGCGAGCCGAAGTCGTCGCTCTCGATCGCAGACAGGTAGTTGAGGCCGATCTTGGTGCGCCCCGCGACGTCCTCGAGGCGGATGCCCTTGCTGTGTCGGACCGCTCGCAGGATCGCGCCCGTGAAGTCCGTGTCGGGGGTGATGTCCGGCGGCGGCGGCAGCGGATCGTGCTCGCTCTCCCTCGCGCGCTGCGGCTCCTCGTGCTCGGGGGAGGGCGGGAACACCGAGAGCTCGTAGGGGCGGCGCCGCGAAGGATCGAGCAGCACGTCGAACGCTTCGTCGAGTCGACCGCGCACGTGATCGAGCTCCTCGGGTGTGAAGAGCGAGTAGCCGACGAGCGCGTCGGCCGCGTAGATGTCCTTCGCGCGCTTGTACGCGCGACGCACCTCTTCGTCGGTGGCACCGCGCTCGACCTCGAGCAGATCGTGGTGGCTCTCGGGCGGCACCGTGCGCTGGGCGACTTTGATCTTGCCCGACTCGATCCCGAGGATGCGCCGCGCGAGCTTCTCGACGTTCTTCGCAGCCTTGGTGCCAGGGCTCTCGATCAAGAGGAGCTTTCGCGCGCGCACGGTGCTCCACACCGTGTCGTCGTGCTCGACGTGGCCGAGGTACTCCACCGTGAGGCCGAGGCGTCGTCGGACCACGGTCTTGAGCGCGTCGCCGACCTCGAGGTCTGCGCGGAGGCGCGTCTGGTTCAAGACCATCGCGGGGCGGAACGACTCCATGGAGTCGCGCACCCGGTCCGCGAGCGGGTGGCCGTCGTCTTCGAGGACGCGCCAGAGATCGAGCGGCGCGGGCGCACCGCCGAGACGTCGCGCGAACGTGACGAGCATGCGTCGATCGGGGCCGGGCCCGAGCGAGCGCGCGAGGCCACGAAGAAACGCGCGCGACAAGAAGCGGTAGGTGTTCGAGAGCGCGGTGGGCTCGGGCAGGGTGATGAACGCGTTGAGGTCGGCGTCGAGGAATCCGTCGATCGCCGCGCGCGTCGAGAGGCTGCCGAGATCCACCACCGCGTAGTCCGCGTTGCGCGTGCGGAGGTCGGCGTAGAGCGCCGCGAGCGTGGTCGGCGCGCGTCGCCCCGCGAGGCCCTCGTCGAGACCGGTCGTGACGAGCTGGAGCTGTGGGACGGCGGTGTCGTGGGTGCCGAGTCGCGGGATCGCGGGTCCACCGACGAGCGTGTGCAGGTTCGCGCCGCCGCGGTCTGCGTCCACGATGAGCACGCGACGTCCGATCGACGCCAAGTAGATCGCGACGTTCGCCGCGAACACGCTCTTGCCGACGCCGCCCTTGGGCCCACCGACGGCGAGCACGCGACACGCGCGCGGCGTCGTCGGCGGAGGCGGCGGCTCGGACGCGGTCTGCATCGCGTCGAGATCGACGGCCTGGCCGGGATCCGAGAGATCGCGGGCTTCGACCGCATGGATGACGGTGGGCGCGTGCGCGACCATCGGCGCGACGGGCGGAGGCGGCGGCACCGGCGATCGATCCTCGGGCGAGCTCACGACGATCGCGTCGAGCCGCACGACCTGGGTCGGTGCGCTGTCGAGGAGGTCGTCGAGGTCGACCTCCGGCAGCTCGTCCGGCGGCGCTGCCGTCGGCGGCCGAGGCGCGGAGGGCTCGCTCGCGCGAACGCTCGCAGGAGGAGACGGGGGGACGCTCTTGCCGCGCTTTTTCTTGGCCATGGGTCGGATCGGGCGGAGCGGCGGAGGTTGGCCCGACGCTCCCAACGGAGCAACCGTTGCGGAGCAACCGTCGCGCGCGAAGGGCTGGCGGGCCTGCCCGTACCGCTGATCGACTTGGCTGAGGGCGGGCCCTATTCTCTTCGCAGTGAAGGGCACGCCCGCGAAGGTTGCGACGGCCGTCTCACACGAGGCGATGGAGCGCGAGCTCGAGCGCGCGATGGAGCGCACGAACGCCGAGCGCGCGGCCAAGAGCGGCCTCCAGTCTCCCGTGCTCGTGCTGAACCGATCGTTTCAGCCCGTGCGCATCACGACGGCGCGGCACGCGTTCACGCTCCTCTACTTGGGGCGCGCGCGGGCGCTCGATGCTCGCTACGAGCCGGTCGACTTCGAGCAGTGGTCGGCCGTGGCGCCTTCGATCGGCGACGACGCGATCGGCACGCCGCGCGGTCCGATCCGCGTGCCACGCGTGCTGATCCTCTCGGGCTACAACCGCGTTCCTTCGGCTCCGCTGCGCCTCTCGCGCCGCAACGTCTTCCTCCGCGACGCGTTCACCTGTCAGTACTGCAGCGGCCGGCCGCCGCTGCGTGATCTGAACCTCGACCACGTGCTGCCGCGCTCGCGTGGGGGCAAGTCGAGCTGGGACAACCTCGTGACCTCGTGCCGCACCTGCAACGTGAAGAAGGGCCATGCGACGCCCGAGGAGTGCGGGATGATCCCGCGCAGCAAGCCGCACCGACCGAACTGGAGCATGGCGCTGCGCATGGCCGCGCCGAGCACCCGGTACGCGGAGTGGGAGCCGTTCCTCGCGGGCCTGCCGGACTGAGACCGCGGAAAAGGACGCAACTCGCCGCGCGAGCCACCGATGAAGGCGCGCGATGCGAACCTCCACACTGCTCTCTCCGATCCTCGCGCTGGGCGTGAGCGCCTGCTTCGACGTGCCAGTGCTGCCACCGCGCGACGTCGGCGCGCGCGACGCGAGGCTGCGTGACGCGCACACCCCCGAGCCGCTCGCCGTGGTGGCTGTCCGAGCGCTCGACAGCCGCGGCGAGGCGTGGCCGCTGGCAGCCGTCCCTCGACGCGTGACGTTCGAGCTCGAGCTGACGTCGCCTCTCGCCGAAGACGCCGAGTCGCTGGTGCTCCTGCGCGGTGAGCCGGACGCAGCGCTCGCGGACGATCTCGAACGTCGACCGCTCCTCGTCGCGACGCGAGCGCGGGCGATCCTCGCCGACGTGACGCAGGAGGGGACGCGCGTGCGCGTGGTGCCGCACGAGAGCTTCGCGCCCGCCGACGTGCTGACGCTGGCGATCGCCTCGTTCGCGACGTCGATCGAGGGCCAGCCGCTCGGATCTCCGAGCCTCACGCGCGTCGTGGTCTCGGACGATCCACGCGCCGGCGCGCGTGTGATCGCGACGTTCCCCGCGGACGGCACGCTGGATGTTCCGACCAACGCCGAGCCGTTGGTGATCGCGCTCGATGGGGACGTCACCCTCGCCGATGGCGCCGTGACCGTCGAGGGTCAGCGAGGCCTGCTGCCGATCACCGTCGCGGGCGCGTCGTGCGCACCGCTCGGCCTCGACGCTGCGCGGTGCATGACGGTCGCGGCCAGGGATCGCTGGCCGAGCGGCGAACGCCTCGCGATCCAGACGACCGACGCGCTCCGCGACGCGACGGGCGCCGCGGTGCCGACGCATCGCATCGAGATGACGACCGCGACGGGGCCCGATCTGTCGCCTCCCACGTTCCTCTCGCGCGTCGGGTGTCCGCTCGACGCCGAGCCGGACTCCTCTCCCGGCTGTCTCCTCGTCACGGACGAGACGTGGCAGCTCGAGCTCCTCGTCGATGAGCCCGTGCGCGTGGTGCTCACACGTGCGGGCGCGGTGCTGCGCGCGCTCGCGCCCCGAGGCACCGCGATGCTGACGGTCCGCGGCCTCGCGCCATCGACGTACGAGGAGGCGACGCTCGAGGTCGTCGACCTCGCGGGGCTCCGATCCAGCCAATCGATCGTGGTCACGACGCACGCGGCGATGCTGCCGATCACGATCACCGAGGTCTGCGCGAACCCGATCGGCGCCGAGCCGGATCAAGAGTGGATCGAGCTCGCGAACGTCGGTGACGTGCCCGCGCGTCTCTCCGGGGTGGCGATCTCCGATCGCGACGACGAGCCCGGCACCGTGCTGTCCACCGAGCGGACGCTCGTGCCAGGAGCGCGCGTCCTCCTCGTGGGCGAAGACCTCGACGCGGACGCCGCGGGTGTGCCGCCAGGAACGCCGCTCGTCGTCGTCGGGCGCACCCTCGTCACCGCCGGCATCGCCAATTCCGGCGAGGCGCTCTTCCTCCGCGACTCGGACGGTCAGCGGCTCGCGTCGGTGCCTGCGCTCGCGGCGCGCGAGGGTGAGTGCGTCGTGCGCGATGCAGACGCTCACGCGCGGGCGGACGCGATCGACGACTTCCACTACGATGCGTGCACCCCGGGACGATGAAGCCGTGACCCGCGACGCACGACCCGCTCCCGCCACCCACGATCGAGCGCCGCTGTTCCCCTCGGGGGCTGCGTCGGGCCACGCGCGTGAGGAGAGCTTCGTCGCGTCGATCGAAGAGCATCGCTTCGTCGCGAAGGACGGAACGTTCGCGGTGGTCCGCGCTCGGCGTGAGCAGAGCGGCAAGGAGGTCGTGCTCATCGGGGATCTCGCCGCGACGCGGATCGGCGAGAAGGTCCAGTTCCGTGGGCGATCCGAGCGTCACGCGGTGCACGGCGAGCGCTTTCGCGTCGCGTCGTTCGTGCCGGTGCTGCCGTCGACCAAGGACGGCGTCGCGAAGTTCCTCGGCAACGGTCTCGTCACCGGCATCGGTCAGCGCCTCGCACAGCGGGTCGTCGCGAAATTCGGCGACCGCACGCTCGACGTGATCACGCGCGAGAGCGGGCGCCTCAAGGAAGTGCCGGGGCTCGGCGGCAAGCGCGGCGAGGCGCTCGTGGAGGCGGTGCGCGCGCGTCGCGGCGAGGCCGACAGTCTCGCGTTCCTCCAAGGTCTCGGCCTCGGTCCTGCGCTGTCGCGCAAGCTCTACGCGCGCTTCGGCGCGCGCACCGCGACGCAGCTGCGCGAAGATCCTTACCTCGCCGCCGAAGAGGTCCCGGGAATCGGATTCCTCACGGCGGATCGCATCGGTCGAGAGATCGGGATCGCGACTGACGATCCGCGCCGTGCGCGCGGCGCGCTGCTCTACACGCTCTCGCGCGGCGCGGACGACGGTCACACGTGCCTACCCCGCGAGGAGCTCGCGCGCGGCGTCGCGACGCTCGGAGTCCCGCCCGCGCTCGTTCCGACCACGCTCGCGGCGCTCGAGAGCGATCACCAGATCGTCCTCGAAGACGACGACGTCTTCCTGCCTGCGCTGCACGAGGCCGAGGAGAGCCTCGCCACCGGGCTCCGCGCGCGGCTCGCGCGACGCAAGCCCTCGCCCAAGGTGCGCGCGGCGATCGAGACCGCGACGCGCGGCGACGGCAAGCTCGCGCTCGCGGACAAGCAGCGTGAGGCGGTCGAGCGCTCGACGGAGGTGGGCGTGCTCGTGCTCACGGGCGGTCCGGGCACCGGCAAGACGACGACGCTGCGTGCGATCGTGGCCGTGCACGAAGCGCTCGAGCACCGCGTCGTGCTCGCGGCGCCGACGGGCCGCGCGGCCAAGCGCATGAGCGAGGCGACCGGCCGCGAGGCCAAGACGATCCACCGCCTGCTCGAGTGGAACCCAGGCACGGCCGACTTCGTTCGCTGCGAAGACAACCCGCTCGACGCGGACGTGGTGATCGTCGACGAGGCGTCGATGCTCGACGCGAAGCTCGGTGCCGCGCTCGAGCGGGCGATCCTGCGCGACGCCACGGTCGTGTTCGTCGGTGACATCGATCAGCTCCCGCCCGTGGGCGCCGGTCACGTGCTCCGCGAGGTGATCGGCTCCGAGGTGGTCCCGCTCGTGCGCCTCGATCGCGTGTTCAGGCAGGCCGAGGAGTCGGCGATCGTGCGCGCCGCCCACACGATCGCGGAGGGACGCGCGCCGACCTCTTCGCCGCGCACGCCCAAGGGCGTAGCGCCTGCGCGCTCGGGCGAGCTCTTCATCGTCGAGGCGCACGAGCCCGAGCGCGTGATCGACAAGCTGCGAGAGGTGCTGCGGCGCATCCCGCAGGCGTACGGGCTCGATCCGCTGCGCGACGTGCAGGTGCTCACGCCGATGCGCAAGGGCGCGCTCGGTACCGACGCGCTGAACCAGGTGCTCCAGGCCGAGCTCGTGCCCACTGCATCGCGGAGCCGCTTTCGCGTCGGCGACAAGATCATGCAGACCTCGAACGACTACGAGCGTGAGGTCTGGAACGGCGACATCGGCTGGGTGCGTCGCATCCAGGACGGCGTGACCTACGCCGAGTTCGACGTGGGCGAGACGAGCTACCGCGACGACGAGCTCGAGGGGCTCGTGCTCGCGTACGCGGCGACGGTGCACAAGAGCCAGGGCTCCGAGTTCCCGGCCGTCGTGCTCGTGCTCCACGGCAGCCACCACGTGATGCTCGCGCGACCGCTGCTCTACACGGCGATCACGCGCGCACGGAGCCTCGTCGTGATCGTCGGCGAGCCCAGCGCGATCGCGCGCGCGTCCAAGAACGTCGGCTCGACGCGCGTCCACGGACGCCTCGGCAAGCGTCTTCGCGCGGGCTGAGGCGCAGCGCTGCGGGGGCGTCGCTCTCGCCGAGCGCAGCGCGAGGCGTGCAAGCGGGGTTG
>CAZCVE010000064.1:0-33594 GCA_964502175.1 uncultured Sandaracinaceae bacterium | reverse complement strand
CGCCACCGGCAAGATCCAGCGTCGCGTCGTGGCGCAGGCCTTCGCACCGCAGGCCTAGTGGCCGGGCCGCGGCCGATGTAAGACCCCTTCCGCGCGGGGGCTCCCGCTCCCCGGCCGGGGGGGGGGGGGGGGGCGCGGCCGGCCGGGGGGGGGGGGGGGGGCGGCCCCGGGGGGGGGGGCCCCCCCGCGCCAGCACGCGGCGCGTGGAGCGGGTGGGGGCCCCGCTGCGGGCCCGCGCTCGTCGGTCAGGGAGGGTCCGCACGGACCCTCGGACAATCACTGCGTGATCGCGGCCATGATCGCGTCCTGGAACGCGGGCCGGAAGCCCTTGATCTTCTCGTTCGCGCGGCTCGGGCACACGCGGTTCGACAGCAGCACGATCACGACGTCGGCGACGGGATCACACCAGATCGAGGTACCCGTGAAGCCGAGGTGGCCGAAGGTGCTCGCGCTCATCCGACGACCCGCCGAGCTGTCGGTCGGGCTCTTGCCATCCCAGCCGAGACGGTGCGTTCCGCCGTCGCGCGGGGCGAGCGCGCTCTTCAGGGTGGCCTCCGAGAGCAGCGGCGTGCCGGTCTTCACGCGGCCGTTCGCGGCGTCGAGGATCGCGCGGCCGAAGAGGCCCATGCCCTTCGCCGTGCCGAAGACTCCCGCGTGGCCGCTCACGCCTCCGAGCGCTGCGCAGTTCTCGTCGTGCACCTCGCCGCGCACCATGCGTCCGCGCCACTCGTCGCGCTCCGTGGGGGCGACGCGCTTCACGAGCTCGCGGTGCTTGTCGGGTGGGAGCGCGGACGCGTAGGCGAGATCGAGCGGCTCGAGCCCGAGCGGCTCGACGATCTCCTTGATCAGGTGCGTCGAGAGGTCTCGCCCGGTCGCACGCGACACGATCTCGGCCGCGACGATGTAGCCGAGGTCGCTGTAGATCGACGCGCCCTTGTTTCGTGTGCCTTCTTCGGCACGTCGCGCGGCCTCCGTGAAGATCCAGCGTCGCGCGGCGCTCGAGCCGAGCTCGTGCGGCACGTCGAGGTAGAGCCCACCCCACGCGGCCATCCCGCTGCGGTGCGTGAGGAGCTGCTCGAGGGTCGCGGCTCCGCCGGCCGTGCCACGCACGTCGGGCACGAGCTGCTCTGCTCGCAGATCGAGAGACAGCGCGCCGCGCTCGACCAGCCGGAGGCAGACCGTGGCGAACAGGGGCTTGGTCAGCGACGCGAGGTCGTAGATCGTGTCGTCGACGACGAGACGATTCCGATCGGACGCGCTCGCCGCGATCGCAGGAGCGACCAGCAGACCTCCGCACGCTGTGACGTTCTCGATCGTGCCGTCGGGGAGACGGTACGAGATGAACGTCGTGGCGCCTGGAAAGGCATGCCCGGTGACACCTGCCGTGAGCAGACGAACCGCCTCGGCACGAACGCGCTCTCGACGCGAACTGACCACCCGCCTCTGCCTCCGTGCCGCTGCGGCTGTTGAAGGAAGTTCGAGCGTACGGGAGCGCATCGTCCCGCGTCCACGGTTGCGTGCGTTCGGGGCACGTTTCCTCAGGACGCCTCGAGGGGCCGGCGTCCCGCCACCGTGTCATGGTCGCCCGCGATGTCGCCCACGCTCCCGTTCGCTGCGCCTGAGATGGCTCCGATCGCCTCGGTTTTGAAGGAAAACGAGGCCGACTTCCAGGTGCACGAGCTCCCGGCCTATCTACCGACAGGGCAGGGCGAGCACCTCTATCTGCACTTCGAGAAGCGGGGCCTCGACACCGATCGTGCGGTGCGGGCGATCGCCGACGCGCTCGGCGCCTCGCCGCGCGAGGCTGGCTACGCCGGCATGAAGGATCGCCACGCGGTCACCACGCAGTGGGCGAGCTTCTTCACGAAGAAGAGCGCGGACGACGCGCGCGCGATCGAGGTGCCGGGCGTCGTGGTGCTCGAGGCGTCGCGACACGTGAACAAGCTCCGCACTGGACACCTCGACGGCAACCGCTTCGTGCTGAAGCTGCGCGAGATCGATCGGTCTCGCGTGGTCGATCTGGAGCGCAGCCTCGCGTGGCTCGTGTCGCACGGTGCGCCCGCGTACTTCGGCACGCAGCGCTTCGGCCGCGACGGGGACAATGCGGCGCGCGCGCGACGCTGGATCGTCGAGGGAGGTCGCGCGCCGGACAAGCCGTTCGAGCGCAAGCTGCTCGTCTCGGCGCTGCAGTCCGAGATCTTCAACGCGCTCCTGTCCGCGCGCGTGATCGCGGGCGAGCTCGGCCGCATCGTCGACGGTGACCTCGTGCGCAAGGAAGACAGCGGCGGTCTCTTCGTCGCGGACGACGTCCTCGAGGTGCAGGCCCGCGCCGATCGGCTCGAGGTGAGCGCGACCGGCCCGATGATGGGCGCGGAGATGCGCTGGCCGCTGCGCGAGGCCGCGCGACGCGAAGAAGAAGCGCTCGCGCACGCGGGCCTCACGCGAGACCACCTCGAGCGCTTCCGGCGCGCGGGTGAAGGGACGCGTCGCGGCTACCGCGTGCTCGTCCGCGACGCGTCGGTCTTGGTCGAGGACGATGGGGTCGTCGTGGTGTCCTTCACGCTTCCGTCGGGCGCGTATGCGACGGAGATCGTCCGCGAGATCACGCGCGGCGGCGCGGTCGAGCGTCGCGCGCCGCGGGAGGTCACCGTGACAGAAGCAGGTAGCTGATCGCCGCGGTGACGATCGCGAGCCCAACGAACAGCGCGCGGACCTCGGGCGCGCGCGACGTCGGCGGAGGAATCGCGGGCGTCTCGGCGAGCTCGGCCTCGAGCAGCGTGTCGAGATCGGCGCCGTGCGAGACGACGACGACCAGGTCGCCGCGCACGCCCACGTCGCCGCTGCGGTACGGCGAGCCGTCGTCGATCGGCGGAGAGAACGCCGTCCCCAGCGGAAGGAGACCCCAGCCTCGCTTCACGATGCGCGCGCCGTGCGCGCTCGACGGCGGGATCACGACGCGCGTGGAGCCGTCGATCCATGGCACGGTGATCGTGCCGCCGCGCTTGGACTTCGCCGCGTCGAGGCGCACCTGCGCGACGAGGTCGTCGCCTTCGATCGTGAGGCCGCGAGGTACGTCGACGTCGATCGCGAGGTAGAGATCGCCCGCCTCGGGCACCTTGCCGCTCGTGCCCTTCGCGTCTTCGCGCGAAGGGTTGCCCTGACCCTCGAGGCGCAGCTTCTGTCCGGGTCGCACGCTCGGCGGCACCGTGACCTTCACGCGGGCGGGCGTGTCGGGCGTGTCACCTCGTCCGTCGCAGACGTCGCAGGGTCGGTTCCACCGACCGCGACGTCCGCGGCATGCGGTGCACTCCGTCTGGATCTTGAAGGCGCCGGGCGACGCGGTCGTGATGCCGCGCCCCTCACACGTGGCGCACGTCGCGAAGCTCGCGCCGGGCAGGCCGCCCGTGCCTCGACAGAGCGGACACGAGCGCGTGCGCTGCACGTTCACCTCGCGCGCGCAGCCGTGCACGGCCTCGTGCAGCGTGAGCTTCAGCGGCACCGAGAGATCGCTGCCGCGCCCCGTGCTCGCCTTGCCGAACATCTCTCCGAAGATCCCTTGGAAGTCTTCGAAGATCTTCTGCGAGTCGCCGAACGGGTTCGTCATGTGTGCACGTCGACGATCAGAAGAGCGCGCCGCACCAGACGTCCTCGAAGATCGTGACGTTGTTGCCCTCGCGACACTCGCCCGCGACGCCCTCGGCGTCGGCGACGACGTACACGTCGAGGGCCATGCCCGGCTCGCGCGGCGCGTCGGGCCAGTCGCACGTGACCATCTCGCACGCGCCGACGGGCAGGTCGCCGACGCTCGAGCCGGTGCAGATCTCGGTGCCGCCCGCTGCCGGATCACCGACGTAGAAGCCGACGGTCACACCCGAGCCGACGGGCTCGGTGCCGCGGTTGCAGACGCGCGCCTGCAGCACGGCCGTGGTGTCGGAGCACGAGAGCGGGCTGCCGCCCGTCGTCAGATCAGGGGAGGCGCCGGGCACGAGATCGCCCTGCACGTTCTGGCGGAAATTGTTGAGGCTCGGATCGAGCCAGTTCGACATCGCCGTGCTCGTGCGCGGGACGGTGCCCTCTTCGCTCACGTTGGTGACGTAGTACGCGTGCTGGTTCCAGATGCGTCGCGAGTTCACCCAGCGATCGGCCGCGTCGCGGTACACGCGGATGCCGAGCGTGCCGATCGGCCGCGACGCGCGACACGTGCTGCCCGTGCCCGGCGTGCCCGCGGGCGGCGCTTCGCACACGAACGCGGCGCGATCGCAGCCCGCGCCTGCGCAGCACTCGGTGTCCGCCGAGCAGCGACAGAGGCCCGCGTCGCACACGCCCGAGAGGCAGTCCTCGGGGCCGCCGCAGTGGAGGCCCGCGAAGATCGGATCCGTGTTGCGCGGCCCGAGACCCGGGCACGCGCGACCGCTCGCCGCGGAGCCGCAGTTGTAGTTGTCGCCGATCACGATCTCGGCGTTGAAGTCGCCGTCGAGGTCCGCGATCACCGGGTTCTCGTACCAAGTGCACGAGCTGCGCGACTGGCTGAAGAGCACGTCGCCGGTCGCGCCGGAGTAGACGCGGATGAAGCACTCGTCGCCGTACACGGCCTCGGCCGCGCCGTCGCCTTCGAAGTCGAAGATGCTCGAGCCCGTCACGTTGCTCGACTGATCCTGCGAGGGCTGCGTCCAGAGCACGCCATCGGTACGACCGCTCACGCACGTGCCCGTGCCGCCGGCGGCGACGCAGTCGAGATCGAACACCGTGTACGCAGAGCCACCCGCGCTCGCGAGCTCGCGACGTCCGTCGCCGTCGAAGTCGCCGATCGTCGGCGGGCCGCCGGTGCCGCCGCCGGGCAAGAGCACGGGGCCGAACACGATCGTTCCGTCGAGCGTCTGCACGCGCGCCGTGCCGCTCGTGATCACGACGATCTCGGGCGTGGCCGCGGGCCACGCTGCGGCGCCGGGGAAGTCGCCGAAGTCTGCGACGGCGGTGAAGCCCGGCGTCTGCGGTGAGGTCGAGATCGGATCGAGCGTCCACGTGCTCGTCGCGGGATCCCACTCGCGCAGCGCGTCGCCGTTCACGTGCTCGAGGCGACCGTCGGCGTCCACGTCGAGCACCACGGGGAACTGTCCTGCGGAGTACTCGGGCGCGCCGGCCATGCCGCCGAGGTAGGTGCCATCGGCGGCGAAGACCATCGTGCCGCGCAGGATCTCGGGCGTGCCGTCGTCGTTCATGTCCACGATCGTCGGGCCAGCCCAGCCCGCGCCCGCGGGATCGAACGCCGTGCCCGTCGAGGTGCGCGAGCGCCAGAGCACGGCCCACGCGCTCGCCGCGTCGTCGTAGTGGAACGCCACGAGGCCGCCGCCGGCCTTGTACGCGACGATCTCCGCGCGGCCGTCGCCGTCGAGATCGGCGACCGCAGGCGGTGAGCTGTGCGACACGAGCTGGAGCGATCCGAGCTCGGCTTGTTGCGCGCACGTGCGGCCGTCGAGGATGCGGAGCACACCGGTCGGCAGCTCGCTCGAGCCGTCTTCACCGTCGTCGAACACCGCGATGATCGACGGGCGTCGCGGATCGTCCGGACCGCGTCCGATCGCGAAGTCGACGACCATCGGCGTCGAGAGCACGTGGAGGTGCGCGGGGAACGCGTCGCCCGCGGGCGCCTCGCGGAACTCGCACTGCACGGTCGGCGCGAACGCGCCCGCCACGATCAAGCGCGTGCACGAAGGATCGGAGACGTGATCGCTCGGCACTCCGTAGGGCACACAGATCGCGGGGTCGGCGTCGGTCGCGCAGTAGGTGTCACCGGGGCAGTCGTCGGTGCTCGTGCACGACGTCCCCGCTGCCACGCACGTGTCGCGGTAGCAGGTCTCGGTCGCGCGACAGCACGTGGTGCCGCACGCGGGGCACGCGGCGTCGAAGGGCGCGTCGATCGCGATCCCCACGTCGGAGAAGTCGGCCGCGTCGACGCCCGCGGGCGCAGGTGTGCACATGCGGTTCCGACAGATCTGGCCTGCCGCGCAGTCGGTGGAGCTGCTGCAGCTCGTGACCACCGTGGGCGTGCAGTCGCACGCGGCGACGAAGAGCAGCGAGGCGCCGAGCGCGAGGGAGACGAGACGAAGCGACGTCATCCCGCGAGTATCGCAGCAGGAGCGAGGAGGAGTCTTCGACGATCGAGCGACCCTCGACCCAGGCGACTCAGGAAGCGCGCGCGATCTCGTCGATGGCCCGTGCGAGCGACACGTCGAGGCCCGTCACGCGGTTTCCCGCGTCGTGCGTGCGGAGGCGAATCTCGACGCGGTCGTACACGTTCGACAGCTCGGGGTGATGCGCGAGCGCCTCGGCCTCGTACGAGAGCCGCACGATGAACGCGATGGCGTCCTTGAACGAGCGGTGCGTGAACGTGCGAACGAGTGACTCGTCCTCGTGCCGCCAGCCGTGGAGGGAGAGCAGTGCTTGCCGAAGCTCTTCGGTGCTCAGCGCGGTGCGCTGCGAGTGGGATGCGTGCATCCGCACAGAATACGCCGTGCGCGATCTCAGCCGCAGACTTGCTCGCAGGCTCGCGACCCGCTTCACCTTCGCGCTGCTGTATCGTCCCGCGCCCGTGCGCACCGGAGGCTTCTCGTGACCGAGCTCTACGTCTGGATGGGTGTCTCGCTGGCCGTGAGCGGCGTGCTCGTCGTCGCGCTCGCGTGGATGCACCACGCGCCTCGCTTCGCAGAGCACCGCATCAAGAAGGGCATGCCGATGCGCATGAGCATCCCGCACCGCGTGACGATGGGCGCGATCACGAGCGTGCTCTCGCTCGCGATCACGCTCGGCACGCCGTGGCTCTTGCGCGACGTCTTCTTCACCGAGTCGATGCCGGCCTGGTGGGTGATGGTCCTCCAGGGCGTCGGCATCGTGCTGGTCTACGACTTCACGTACTACTTCCTGCACCGCCTCATGCACGTGAAGGCGCTGATGCCGCTCGTGCACCACCAGCACCACCGCGCGGTGAACCCGAGCTCGCTCGAGGCCTTCTACCAGCACCCCGCGGAGCTCATCGGCGGGCTCACGCTGCTCTTCATCGCGCTCTGGGTGGTCGGCCCCGTACACACGCGCGTGTTCGGCGTGGTGTTCTTCTTCTACTCGACGGTGAACATCCTCGTTCACTCGGGCATGCAGTTCCGCACGCCGCTGCTCGCGCCCATCGATTACCTGACGCGCAAGCACCACGCGCATCACCTGCAGGACGGGCGCAAGAACTACGCGACCCTCACGCCCTTCTGGGACCTGCTCTTCCGAACCGCGCTCTGACGGGAGGGGCCGAGGCCGTCGCGATCGACTTCTTGCGGACCGGGTTCTAGGCTGCTCGCGATGCAGGCCTCCGACGAAGAACTGAGTGCCTTGGTGGCGGACCTCGAGTCCCACCGGGTCGAGCGGACGGTCTCGTTCGAGAAGGGCGACAAGTTTCGTCAGGCGATCTGTGCCTTTGCGAACGACCTGCCGGGATCCAAGCAGCCTGGCTATCTCTTCGTCGGTGTCACGGACCACGGGACGTGGGGTGGCCGGGCAGTCACGGACCAGCTTCTCCTCAGCCTCACCGGAATTCGCGGGGACGGCGAGATCCTGCCGACGCCCCGGATGAACGTCGCGAAACGCCACCTGCTTGGTGGTGAGGTCGCGGTCGTCGAGGTGTTTCCGTCCGACATGCCGCCGGTTCGATTCAAGGGGCGAGCGTGGGTGCGTGTTGGGCCGCGAAAGGACACGGCGAGCGAGGCAGAGGAGCGAGTCCTTGCGGAGCGCCGCGCAGCAGCCATGTCCAGGACGTGGGATGCGCGCCCGTCAGCCGAAGCGACGCTCGAGGAACTCGCTCTCGACATCTTCCTCACGACGTACAGGGGGTCGGCAATCGACTCGACCGTCGTGGCGGAGAATCATCGTTCCATCGAGCTACAGTTGGCCGCCCTGAGATTCTTCGACCTGCAGGTGCAGCGCCCGACAAACGCGGGCGTCGTGGTCTTTGCGAAGAATCCCCTCTTCCACGTTCCGGGCGCCTACGTGCAGTACGTCCGCTACGACGGTCCAAGTCAGGCGGACCGAGTCCTTCGTGAGCAACGGGTCGCGGGCGATCTCCTCACTGTGTTGCGGGAACTCGAAGTGCTCGAAAAGAGCATTGCGAACGACCGACCCATCGAGGACGGTGGCCACGATCGGATTGTGAGCGATTACCCCGCCCGAGCCCTTCACGAGTTGTTCATCAACAGCGTGATCCACCGGAACTACGACTCGACCACGCCGGTTCGCATCAGCCACTTTTCGGACCGCATCGAAGTGTTGAGCCCCGGTGGACTGTACGGCGACCTGACGCCGGAAGCGTTCTCCCACGGCACCGCGTACCGGAACCCGGTCGTCGCCGAAGCCGGTCGAGTTCTGGGCTTCGTCAATCGGTTCGGCCGGGGGATCGACCTCGCTCAGAGTCTGCTGCGAAAGAACGGCTCCTCTGACGCTGTGTTCGAGCCCACTGCAACGTTCTTCCTCGTCACGATACCGAGGCGCCCATGAAGACTATCGCTTTCTTCAACAACAAAGGTGGTGTGGGGAAGACGACCCTCGTCTACCACCTCGCCTGGATGTTTCAGGAGCTAGGCCTCAGCGTCCTCGCTGTCGATCTCGATCCCCAATCGAACTTGACTAGCTTCTTTCTCGACGACGAAGAGATCGAAGGGCTGTGGAACGAGCCCAACTCCCAGCGAACTGTTTTGGGGTGCGTTCAACCCCTCATCGAGAGGTTGGGCGACATTCGTCAGCCAGAGCCGATCGAGCGCGACGGGATTGGCCTGCTCGCCGGAGACCTGGGTCTCAGCACGTTCGAGGATCGATTGGCCCAAGCCTGGCCAGCAGGGTTCGATCCCATCGACGCCAACCGCCACGACTCGTTTCGTGTGACGAGCTCTTTTGCGCGGTTGATCACCCGCATGGGCGAATCGCGGAAGGCCGACATCGCATTGATGGACGTAGGTCCGAGCCTCGGTGCGTTGAATCGAGCAGCGCTGATCGCGGCGGACTACGTCGTCATTCCGCTCGGCGCCGACTTGTTCTCGCTTCGAGGACTGCGAAACCTCGGGCCCGTGCTGGGTGGCTGGCGATCGAGTTGGGCGGATATGCAGCGTCGAACGGCACCCTTTGAGTTGCCTCCCGGGCGCATGAAGCCGCTCGGATGGGTGCTCCTCCAACACGCTGCGGTGAAGGCGAGTGAACCCGTCAAGGCATACGGCCTGTGGGCGAGTCGAGTTCCTACTTCTTATCGCGATAGCTTCGCGGCGGACGGCCACCAACTCGCACTGCTCAAGCACTACCGCAGCCTCGCCCCCATGGCTCAAGAGGCACGTAGGCCCATGTTTCGTCTCACGGCTGCCGACGGCGCCCTCGGGTCACACGCGGCAGCCGTCCAGCGATGCCGAGAGGATTTTCGGGCGCTTGCGTTGAAGATCGCAGAGTTGGCGTCGTACGAGTGAGGCTCAGAGAGTCTCGAGGTAGGTGATCAGGTCGCCGCGCTGGGCGGCCGACAGCTGGCTGGTCTGGCCGTGCATGTCGCCGCCGCCGCACGCCGGGTCGAAGCGATCCGCGAGCGTCGTGGCGCAGCCGTCGTGCATGACCGGCAGGCGGAACGAGACGCCGATGAGCGAGGGCACCTGGAAGAGTGCGCCCGTGCCGACGTCGACGTTCTGGTTGTTCGTGTACTGCGCGCCCGTGTGGCAGTCGCCGCAGCGCGCTTCACCCCAGAAGAGGCGGGCGCCGCGCTCGACCGCGACGGCGTCGAGCCCCTCGCGGCCGGGCGAGCTCGGGAGCTCGTCGATCCAGCGCGCGAGCGACGCCTCTTCGGTCGGGCTCATGGTGGGGCCGCCCATGCGGCGCTCGAAGACCTCGTTCATCAGCGCGCCGATCGACGACATGTCGCCCATCCAGTGGAACGGAGCGGTCTCGAGGATGCCGCCGTGGAGCGTCGGCGTGCGGAGCGAGCCGAAGCCCGCGAAGGACCAGACGTGTCCGTCGTCGCCACCCTCGGGGTGACACGAGGCGCACGCGAGACCGAGGCCCGCGTTGCCGTGGAAGATCGCGTGACCGGAGTCGAAGCGCTCCTCGCCGCCGAGGGCGACCGGCGAGCCCGCGATCCAGAGGATCGCCGGATCACGCTGCTGGACGACGAGCTCGCTGCGCGACGTGTAGGCGACGGCGACGGGGCCCGCGACCGCAGAGCCGCCACGGAATCCAGCGCACGCGCCGCTGAAGTCGCCGACGGCGCTCTCGAAGACCGACGGCATCGAGCCCTGCTCACCCGCCGCGACCACCGCGAACGTGTTGCCATCGGGCGCGATCGCGACGTCGACGGGCAGGACCAACGAGCCCATGTTCTGCGTCGCGCGGAGCTCGAGCGTGTCGGCGTCGAAGAACGACACGGTCGTGCGCACGATGCCGCCCTCGCAGCTCGCGACGGGTGGCCGGCGCGCTGCGCCTCCTCCGCCCTCGTCGAAGATCTCGCCACCACCACCGCCACCGCCGCCGTAGGAGTCGGGCTGGTCGAGCTCGATCTCGCGATCGGTCGCGCGCTGGTGTGCGACCGCGAGGAGGTTGCCGCGGACCGACATGCGCCATGCGACGCCGGGCTCGAACTCGATCGGAACGCCGAAGCGGTCGCTGCCCTCGACCTGCGACACGGGCACCGCGCTGTCGGTGCGCAGGCCTGCACGGTCGACGGCGACGAGCTCGGCCTCGCGGAAGCGCGAGAGGATCAGGCCGCGGCTCGAGGCGACGACGTCGCGGAGATCGTCGGCGTCGACGTTCACGCGCTGAGAGACCTCGCCGTCGGTGGTCATCGTGACCAGGAAGCCGTCGCGGCACGCGACCTGGAGGGCGTCGGCCGTCGCGTCGAACGCGATGCCGCGCGGGCTCTGACACGCCGCGTTGCGAACGACGCCCGACGGGTCGCGCGGGTCGAACGAGGCAACCTCTCCGCTCCCGCGAAGGACGACGTGCACGCGGCCGTTGGCGTCCTCCGCGATTCGGCCGGGCTGCCCGCCGGGCACCGACACGGTGCCGCGCACGCGCCGCGTGGCGATGTCGACGACGACCACGCGATCTCGATCCGGGTCGGAGACGACCGCGAGGTTGGTCGACGTGATGAAGAGGGTGCCGCCCGTGATCGGCGCCAGCTCGGGTGCCTCGCGGTGCTGCGCGATGCGCGGGTCGAGCGACACCGCCGAGGCCAGCGGTCGCTGGGTCGTGGGATCGACCTGCACGCGGTCGGGCGCGCAAGCGCTCGCCGAGAACGCTGCCACGAGCACGCTCCCCGCCACCATCGTCTTGCTCGCCATCGTCGTCATGAGGTCCTCCGAGATGTGTCGCGCTGAGCCGTCCCAGCTCCATCGTCGACCATCTCGCCGCGAAATGCACTAGGCATGCCGAGGGCGGGCGCGGGTAGAGTCCGGCCGTGCGCCTCGTCGACCGCCTCCCGCCCCGCTCGGACAGCACGCCCGAGGTTCTGCTCGAGGCCTTCGTCGACCACGCCACGTCGAAGGGCCTGGCCCTCTACCCGGCCCAAGAAGAGGCGATCCTCGCCGTGTTCTCGGGGCAGCACGTGATCCTCAACACCCCCACGGGGTCGGGGAAATCGCTGGTCGCGCTGGCCCTCCACTTCAAGTCGCTCGCGGATGGGGGGCGCACCTACTACACGGCGCCGATCAAGGCGCTGGTGTCGGAGAAGTTCTTCGCGCTCTGCGACGAGCTCGGCGCGGAGAACGTCGGCCTCATGACCGGCGATGCGTCCGTGAACCGCGACGCGCCCGTGATCTGCTGCACCGCCGAGATCCTCGCGAACGTCGCCCTGCACGACGGCGTGGACGCCGACGTCGACACGGTCGTGATCGACGAGTTCCACTTCTACGGCGATCGTGATCGCGGCATCGCGTGGCAGCTCCCGCTGCTCGTGCTGCACGACGTGCAGTTCCTCCTCATGAGCGCGACGCTCGGTGACGTCGCGTTCTTCGCGGAGGATCTGGAGGCCCGCAGCAAGCGCGAGGTCGCGATCATCCAGTCGGTCTCGCGCCCCGTCCCGCTCGACTACGTGTACGCGGAGGTGCCGCAGCACGAGACGCTCACGGACCTCATCGAGAAGGGCAAGGCGCCCGTCTACGTCGTGCACTTCACGCAGCGCGCGGCGGCCGAGCTCGCGCAGGACCTCATGAGCGTCGAGGTCCTCAGCAAGGATCGGAAGGCGAAGATCAAGGAGCTCACGCGCGGCTTCCGGTGGGACAGCCCGTTCGGCAAGGACCTCGCGCGCTACGTCCACCATGGCGTCGGCATCCACCACGCCGGCCTCCTGCCGAAGTACCGCTTGCTCGTGGAGAAGCTCGCGCAGAAGGGCCTCCTCGCCGTGATCTGCGGCACCGACACGCTCGGCGTCGGCGTGAACGTGCCGATCCGCACCGTGCTCTTCACGCAGCTCTGCAAGTTCGACGGCAAGAAGACGATCATCCTCTCGGTCCGCGACTTCCAGCAGATCGCGGGCCGCGCAGGCAGGAAGGGCTTCGACGAGCAGGGCACGGTCGTGGTGCAGGCGCCCGAGCACGCGATCGAGAACCGCGTCGCGCGCATGAAGGCCGAGGGCGATGCCAAGAAGCAGAAGAAGCTCGTCGTGAAGAAGCCGCCCGAGAAGGGCTACGCGCACTGGGACGAGCAGACGTTCCAGCGCCTCGCGCACGGCCAGCCCGAGACGCTCGAGTCGCGCTTCCAGATCACGCACGGCCTCCTGCTCGAGGCGCTCGATGGCGCGTACTCGCGCGGGCAAGACGGCTGCGCGGTGCTCGAGACGCTCATCCGCGAGAGCCACGAGAGCAAGAAGCTGAAGTTCGCGCACGCGCGCCAGGCGATCCGTCTGTTCCGCTCGCTCGCGCAGGCGAAGATCATCGAGACGGTGCGCGAGGATGTGGACGGCAGGAGCAAGCGGCTCGTGCGCGTGAACCGCGATCTACAGGCCGACTTCTCGCTGCACCACGCGCTCTCGCTCTTCGTCGTGGAGGTCGCGCGCAAGCTCGATCCCACCGATCCGCTGCACGCGCTCGACGTGCTCACGTTGGTCGAGGCCACGCTCGAGGATCCGACGACGTTGCTGATCAAGCAGCTCGACTACCTCAAGGGCGAGAAGGTGAACGAGCTCAAGGCGGAAGGCGTTCCGTACGAGGAGCGCATGGTCGAGCTCGAGAAGATCGAGAACCCCAAGCCGCGCCTCGAGCTGCTGCTCACGGAGCTCGACGCGTTCGAGCAGAAGCACCCGTGGGTCTCCGATCGCGATCTCCGACCGAAGTCGATCGCGCGCGACATGTTCGAGCGCGGCGCGAGCTTCTCCGAGTATGTGCGCGAGTACGGCCTCGAGCGCGCGGAGGGCTTGCTGCTCCGCTACTTGTCCGAGGCGTACAAGGGCATTCGTCAGACGGTGCCCGAGGAGGCGAAGACCGACGACGTGCTCGACCTCGAGGACTGGCTCAAGACGATCGTCCGCGGCGTCGACTCGAGCTTGCTCGACGAGTGGGAGCGCATGGCGCAGCTGCAGGCGAGCGGTGAGGCCGCGGTCGTGCGGCCGACGGATGACATCCCGGAGGATCGCGAGGTCGATCTCACGGACAACCCGCGCGCGTTCGGCGTGCTCGTGCGCACCGCAGCGTTCCGCTTCGTCGAGCGCCTCGCGCGCAAGCGCTGGGGCGAGGCCGCTCGTTGGATCAACCCCGAGGACGGCAGCGCGGTCGATCCCGCGACCCTCGAGACCGCGCTCGCGCCCTACTTCGAAGAGCACGCGCGCATCCGCACCGACGGAGCGGCGCGCGCGCCGATGCACACGAAGCTCGAACGTCGCTCGGACGGCATCGCCGTCACCGTCACGCTGCTCAGCGACCGTCCGGAGGACGCGGCCGACGACGAGCACGGCGAGACGTCGTGGGTCGTCGAGCTCTTCGTGCGCTACGCGCGATCACGCAGAGAGATCGCGCTCGAGCTCGTCGGCATCCACCCGACCTGACGCCCTTCGAGCGCCTGGCGCGGGAGCGCAACGTTCCCATTTCGCGCGCCCGATTCGGCGAGGTGTCGTGCACGAATGCCTTCCGTTTCACGGCATCTGTGAGGTTCCGCCGCTCCGCCGCGGCCGACGAAATTGGAACACCGGTGCGAAGGTCGCTTACGTCGCGCGCCGCTCATCGCCGCGCGCGACCACGTGCCGTGGCTTCGAGCCTCGCGATCAACTCCGACGCGGGAATGGTGCCGGCTCGTCCCTCGGCGAGCGCCGCGCGCCGCTTCGCGATCTCGTCGGTCCACACGGTCTCCCGCGAACCTGCATCCGGATCGTCCTCGTCGAGCTCGAGGGCCGTCGCGACGGCGTGAAGGACGGCCCGTCGTGCGCGGGTGTCCAGCGGACGACCGTGTGCGTCGACTCGCGCGCTGACCGCCCCGTCTTCGTCTTCGGTGAGCTCTACAGTCGCCAGCGCGCGCGTCATCGTGGAAGGATCTCGTGTGGATCGTCGACGAGCAAGCTGTCGGGTTGGCGCTCTGTGCGCGTGCTTCCCTGCCGTCGTCACGGGTCCGACGTTCAGAACGGCTCGAGGTCCTTTGTCAGCGTCGCGAGAGCCTTGCGAGCACGCGTGCTGAGGATTCGGTAGGCCATGCCGGGCATCCCGCCCCATGCCATCGCGTTGCGGAGTTACGGCAGGAGTCGCAGTTTCTCGGGCGCGTAGAGGACGTTTGGGACAGTGCGCCAGAAAGCCTCGAGCATCACGGGTACTCTGAACCCGGCCATCTGCTCGATCTGGGCGGGCAGTGTCAGGACATCGCCCCCGTCCGGCGCATCGACCGCGCCTTCGAGGTAGGCCAGTTCCTCGGCGGTGCGGCGCGCGCGCTCGCGAACAGGCCATCCCAGTGATCGCAGCCTGTTCGTGATCTCGTCCGCGTTGCGCGCCAGCGGTTCGAGCTGCGTCATCGCGGCCCGAAGCGTCAGCACGCGCAGCTCCCCATCGACACGCCCGAGAGCGCCGAGACGTTCGAATTCGGCCCCTCGGGTGCCTGCGCTCGTCCGATAGGAGAGGAGGAGTGAGGCGTCGACGAGCGCTGGTGCGGCGACGGGGAGTGGGTGACGCCGAACGAGATCAGCAACGACCTCGCGCGACTGTTCATTGAGCAACACGCGTGCGCCCCCCTGGCAAGGACCACGTCGGCAGCGGGCGGCAAGGTCGAGCCAGCGAGGCTCGCGCTCCAGTTCTGCGCTCGCGTCGGTGACGAAGCGAGGATCGTTGAGCTCGTTCGCGAAGCCATAGAACGCCCGCTCGAGGGTGCGGATGGCGACGGCGTCTTGTCGATCGACTCCTGCGAGCAGACGCTCGTGCGCTTCGTAGTCGCGACGAGGGTGCGACTCGTCGACGTTCTCCCAGGGTCTCGTCAGTCGGCTCCACCATCCCATCGATGCGCTCAGGTGGGCGATGGAGGAGTCGAAGGGCGAACGACCTGGCCGGTCGCGATCTCGACTCGGTCGCGGTGCGCGAGGCGGCCGTCGATCAGCGCGACGTGCTGCACCGTCGGCAGCGGTGCGCCGAGCATGCGCTCGCCGTGCTTCTTGAACGTCTCGGGCTCGCCCGTGCAGAGCGCACGGATCGATCCGCTGCCCGGGGTGACGAAGCCTGGATGACGCGCGAGCCAGCTCTCGAGCGCGCGCGCGACAGCGGGGCCGGGGTCGAGCACGCGCACGTGCGAAGGCACCACCTCGCGGAAGGCGCGCTCGAGCAGCGGGTAGTGCGTGCACGCGAGCAGGAGCGTGTCGGCGGTCTCGAGGCCCGCGACGTAGCGAGCGATCGCGAGGCGCGCGATCTCCGTGTCCTGCCAGCCCTCCTCGACGATCGGCGCGAGCAGCGGGGCAGCGCGCGCGGTGACGGTGTGTGCGCCGAGCTTCGCGATCTCGGCCTCGAACGTGCGCGACGCGATCGTGCGCGCCGTGCCGAGCACCGCGATGTGGCCTGCGCTCGCGCCCACCGCTTCTTCCGCAGCGGGGATCGTCACGCCGAGGATGCGTCGCGCGCTGTCCGCGCTCGGGACGTAGCGCTGCTGGAGGTGCCTCAGCGCGACGCACGAGACCGTGTGACACGCCACGACGACGAGCGCGCAACCCTCTTCGAACAGGCGCTCCACGCACTGCTCGGAGAAGTCGAGGATCGTGTCCGCGTCGCGGCCGCCGTAGGGCGCGCGGCCCGAGTCGCCGAGGTAGACGAAGTCGTGCTCCGGCAGACGAGCGCGCAGCGCGCGCAGCACCGTGAGACCACCGAAGCCCGAGTCGTAGACGCCGATCACGGCGCGCAGCATACGACGCGCTGGCGCCATGCCTCCTACGCATCCGCCCCGATGATCTCCCTCCGGGCCTGTTCGGGAACCCGAGACTTCGGCGATAGTCGGTGCCTCGATGCGAGCTTCGCGGGTGGTGCTCTTCGTCTGGGCGTGTCTGTCGGATCGACGGCTTCACGTTCGTGACCGAAGACTGGAGCCAGCCTCGCGACGTGAACCGCGTGTTCCGCTGCGTGCGCCTCGGCGTGGGCGACTACGAGCAGCCCGAGGATCGCCACGACCCCACGTGCGAGGCGTATCCGCAGCGTCAGGGCCGCGGGCTCCACGACCGCATGTACTTCTCGCTGCGCGTCGCGCCGCTCCAGGGCGTGTCGCTCGGGCACGAGACGCTCGTGTTCAACTTCCGCGGCAACCGCGACATGCAGCGGCCGCAGCTCGGCGTCGTGTCGAACCTGATCGTGAGCGACTGGCTGTCGGCGGACCTCTACCTCGACGACCTCACCAACCCGGGCGTGATAGTGGGCCGCGCGATCTTGAGGCCGTCGATCCTGATCAGCGGAAAGAGATGTTCTCGCTCGAAGGAACGCTCATCCGCTTGCTCGGCCGCTTCTACTTCGGGCCGTCGAACGCAGCGCCGGGATCGATCGAGGAGATCCTCTCGTACATCCACCTCGACGCGCGCTTCGATCGCCGATGGTTCCAGACCTTCGAAGGCGATCTCGCCGAGACCAACGACTTCGCCCTCACCGTGGGCTTCACGGCGGGCACGTGAGGGAGGCGCACGACATGACGCACACCACGCGCGCCGTCTCGGTCCTCGCGCTCACGCTCGCGATCGCGCTCGCATCGATCGCGAGCGGCTGCCTCGCGCCGCCGAACGTCTGTCGCGGAGATCCGGGCGGCGCGACGCCGACCGACGACGAGGTGTGCGATCACCTCGCGTCGCTCGAGTGCCTCGCGGGCCCGATCCCCGAGTTCCTCGACGGTGGCCCCGAGGTCGGCCCGATCGAGCTCGGCTTCGACGCGGCGGGCGGCGATCTCCGCAGCGGGCACGCGGCCGAGTGTCGCGGCGGCTATGCGTCGTGGGCTGCGAGCGTGGGCGACGATCACTTCGGCGCGCTCACGCGCTGCTACGTTGCCGCGCGAAACTGCGAAGAGGTCGAGGCGTGCAACCGTGGCTGCGAGCTCACCTTGCGACCGGACGCGGGCCCCATCGATGCGGCGGCGAGCGATGCTCGCATCGATGCGACGATGGACGCGATGTGATCGCGCTCGCTCAGAGGTTCCACGCGACCGTGACGCAGAGACCGATCGCGACGACGAGCAGCGGCAGCGACGCGCGCACGTTCTCTCTCGTCACACGCTCCACGAACGCCTCCTTCGTCTCGGCGCCGAGGATCGCGACGGTGTCGCGGTAGCCGCCGAGCCACGGTCGATCGAGGTTCGCGGCCACGCCCGTGCGTCGCAGGGTCGCCACGAGCAGCACGGCGAGCGCGAGCAGGTGAGCGAACAGCACGCCCACGCCGATCGAGCCGAGCCGCGCCTGCACGCGATCCGTCGGCGTGTCGTCGACGCGCACGCCCTCGTCGTCGAAGCTCACCAGCCGCACCGACTCGTACTCGCGGACCTGGAGCGTGTACACCTCGCGTCCGCGATAGGTCCCACGTGCGACGGTCGCGTGCGCGTCGTCACCGGGGCGGCGGAACCGAACCGGTCCCGCGCCGCCTCCGTCACGCGTCGCGATCACCCAGAGGTTGGCCTCGGGGTTCTCGAGGGAGAGGCCGTGCCCCGAAGCTTCGAACGCCTGATCGACGGGAACACCCGGCGTCGCATGCCTCGCAGTGCGCCATGCGGGCGCGGGGGTCAGCGCCGCGAGGAGGAGCGCGGGCGCGAGGAGCGCGAGCGGCGACGCGGCCAGGGCGAGCGAGCGTGTCAGTGGCCGGTGCACCGGCTCCGCCCGGTTCGAGCGCACGGCGCGCGTGCGTGCATGGCCGAAGCGCTCGAGGCCTTCACCGTGTGCGTGTGCGACGAGGCCGAGGCAGACGATCTCGCTGGCGACCATCGCGACGAACAGGCCGACGAGGATCCACGGCGTGGGGTTCTCGTCGACGAGCGCACGATGGGCCATCGGCAGGAGCAGCCAAGGGAGTACGCCGATGACGCCCACGATCGCGCCGGTCCCGAGGCTCGTGCGGAGCCCCATGCGTGCCGCGCGCGCGCCGCTCGCGAGGATCGCGTCGAGCGCGCCCTCCGCCGAGTCGGCCGCCTCGAGCGGGGCGCCGAACAACGGGAAGCACATCATCCCCATCGCGGCGCTCACCGAGAACGACGTGCACAGACGTACGACCACGGGAAGCTCGCTCTCGGGATCGACGGCAAAGAGCAGCGAGCCCGCGATCGCCAGTCCGAGCACGGGCACCACGAACAGCGGCGCGCCCAGTACGCCGAGCCTCCACGTGGAGACGCCGCCACGACGTACGCCCATCGCGCGCAGGTAGGCGCGACCCGCGAACACGCCGAAGAAGGGCAGACCGATCAGACAGCACGAAGGCGCCAGGAACACGACTGCGAGCGCGATGTAGCCACCGCTCGCGCGTGCGACGTCGAGGAGGACACGCGTGAAGGGGATCCGCTCGTCGCTCGTCGGCACCATGCGCGTCGCATCGTATGCTCGCGCGCCGATGACCGCGAACGCGCACGCCGACTTCGTCGAGCCGCCCTGGGAGGCGGAGCTGGACTTGCTCGCGTGCCTCGACGAGGTCCCCGGCCACGCGACCATGAGCGGGCTCTTCTTGTCCTCCGTCGTGCAGGCGTCGCAACGCGCCAAGGTCGATCTTCCGAGCGCCCGCGGCAGCTACATCGCGTTCCGCAAGTACCCGCTGCGCGAACACTGTCAGCTCTTGGTCGAGGCCGCGGCGGGGATCTTCCCGAACCTCTCGATGCGCGAGGGCCTGCGACGCCTCGGTCGCGGCGCGCCCAAGACGCTGATCGAGTCGATGCTGGGGCGCGTCGTGTTCGGCTCGGCAGAAGGACCGCTCGACATCATCCGCGCGATGGCGAGGTCGTATCCGCTCCACATGTCGCCGGGCGCGCTCGAGGTCGTGGTCGCCGATCCGGGCCGCGTCGTGATCGCGGTGCGCGGCGTCCATCACTTCCTCGACTCGCACAACGTGGGCGTGTTCGAGGGCGTGCTGCGCCACGCCGGGGTCGGAGGTGGACGCGTGAAGATCCGATCGATCTCGCGCTGCGATGCGGATCTGCTCTGCGAGTGGAGCGCCTGACGGCTCAGCCCTTCGCGGGATCCTGACCGTAGGTCTCGACGAGCATCGCGTAGAGCTTCGGGTGCTTCTGCGCGAGCTGCTTGGGCTTCTCGAAGAAGGCCTCGGTCGCGACGGCGAAGAGCTCGGCCTCGTTCGTCGCGCCGTACTCGCGGAGCACCGACTTGCGTGCCTCGATCTTGTCCGTCTCGACGTCGACGAGATCGACCCACGTGCCGACGGACGTCCATGGCATGAGCGAAGGCACGCCGTCTGCGTCGCCCGCGTGGAAGTCGAGCACGTGCGCGAACTCGTGGAGGCCCACGTGGTGGCCGTCTTTGGTGTTCGCGAAGCCGTCGCGGAGCGCGCGCGCCGAGAAGAGGATCGGCCCCGCGCCGTGCACCATGCCCGCGACGTTCTTGTTCGCGCCTTCGTTGTAGTCGCGGTCGAAGTGCTCGTCGTAGATGATGATGTCGCGCGTGCGCTCGTAGACGTAGCCCTTGCGGCCGAAGACGAGCATCACCGCGCTCGCCGCGACGAGCACCTTGAGATCGTCGGGCACCGCGCGGCCGCGAGGCGCGGTGATGAGCTGATCGAAGAGAAACCGCTTCACCTCGCGCTCGAAGCGCGTCTTCTCCTCGGGTGACAGGCGCTGGTAGTAGGCCACCTTGTCGGTGAGCGTCTTCTTCGCGGCCTTCGAGAGCGGCGCGTCCATCGCGTTCGCCTGCGCGCGCTGGCGGAGCAGCCACGCCACGAGCAGCGCCACGCCGAGCGCGACGACGATGCCCGCGGCGAGCGGTCCGGGGGCGAGGAGCGCGAGGACGATCGGTGTGGACACCGGTAGAGGGTATCGCGCGAGCACTTTTCCGGGGGCCTGCTAGACCCGCGCCGCTTTCGCGAGGCCGAGTGGTCTCTCGATCGCGGAGATTCTCGATGACTTCCACGGCCCAGACCCACCTCCGCAACGTCTGCATCATCGCGCACGTCGATCACGGCAAGACCACGCTCGTCGACGCGATGCTCAAGCAGACCGGCGTGTTCCGCACTGGCCAAGAGGTCGTCGAGCGCGTCATGGACTCGAACGATCTCGAGCGTGAGCGCGGCATCACCATCCTCGCCAAGCAGTGCTCGGTGCGCTTCCCGACCAAGTCGGGCGAGGTGAAGATCAACATCATCGACACGCCCGGCCACGCCGACTTCGGTGGTGAGGTCGAGCGCACGCTCCGCATGGCGGACGGCGTGATCCTCTTGGTCGACGCCGCCGAAGGCCCGCTCCCGCAGACGCGCTTCGTGCTCGGCAAGTCGCTCGAGCTCGGTCACCGCGTGATCGTGGTGATCAACAAGATCGATCGTCCGGACGCGCGTCCGGACGAGGTCCTCAACGAGGTCTTCGATCTCTTCGTCGACCTCGAGGCGTCGGACGAGCAGACCGACTTCCCCGTGCTCTACGCCATCGGCAAGCAGGGCATCTGCAAGCGCAAGATGGAAGACACGGAGATGAAGGATCTTCGTCCGCTCTTCGAGACGATCGTCGAGGTGGTGCAGCCGCCCAAGGGCGACCCGGACGCGCCGCTCCAGGTCCTCGTCAACGACATCCAGGCGGACGAGTACGTCGGTCGCCTCGCGGTCGGCCGAATCGTGCACGGACGCGTCAACGACGCGCAGGCCGTGATGCGCATGGCCGAGAGCGGCCCGATCCGCAGCAAGGTCAGCAAGGTCTACGGCTTCGAGTCGATGAACCGCGTGGCGATCGGCACGGCCGGCGCTGGCGACATCGTCGCGCTCGCGGGCATCGACGAGGTGCAGATCGGCGACACGATCGCGAGCGCCGAGACCCCGATCGCGCTCCCGCGCATCCGCGTCGAGGAGCCCACGCTCAAGGTCACGTTCCTCGTGAACACGGGCGCCTTCGCCGGCAAGGTCGGCAAGTTCGTCACCTCGCGTCAGCTGCGCGAGCGCCTCGAGCGCGAGGCCATGCGCAACCTCGCGATGCGCTTCGAGCCCACGGACTCGCCCGACCAGTTCACGGTCTTCGGACGCGGCGAGCTGATGATCACCATCCTCCTCGAGACGATGCGTCGCGAGGGCTACGAGATGGCGGTCGGCATGCCCGAGGTCGTCATCAAGGAGATCGAAGGCGAGAAGATGGAGCCGGTCGAGCGCGTCGTCGTCGACGTGCCCGAGCAGTTCGTCGGCGTCGTCACCACGAACCTCGGCCAGCGCCGCGGTCAGATGGTGAAGATGACGAACCTCGGCTTCGGCCGCGCGCGCATGGAGTTCCGCGTGCCGAGCCGCGGCCTCATCGGCTTCCGCGGTCAGTTCCTCACCGACACGCGCGGCACCGGCCTCCTCAACACGCTGTTCGACGGCTGGGAGCCCTACGCCGGCGCGATGAACCGTCGCCTCAACGGCGCGATGGTCGCGGACCGCATGGGCGAGTGCACGGCGTACGCGCTCGATCACCTCCAGCCGCGCGGCGTGCTCTTCGTGTCGCCCGGCGTGGCCGTCTACGAGGGCATGATCGTCGGCGAGCACAACCGCGAGAACGATCTCGACGTGAACATCATCCGCGAGAAGAAGCTCTCGAACGTGCGCAGCAAGAACAAGGACGAGAACGTCGTCCTCCAGCCGCCGCGCGTCATCTCGCTCGAGTACGGCCTTGAGTTCATCGATCGCGACGAGCTGATGGAGGTGACGCCCGACGCGATCCGCCTCCGCAAGAAGGTGCTCGAGCTCAACAAGCGCCCGCGTCGCGACGACGAGCGCGCGGGCTGAGCGGCGCGTGGCCGCGTCTGGCGACCGCCTCCGCTTCGAGCACTCGAGCGCGAGGGGCTCGTTCTGGGTCGAGGTCGACCTCACAGAAGGCACGCTCGTCTGGAACCAGAGCGGGGGCGCGCCGCGGTCGCTCGATCCCGAGACGATCGCGGCGCTGCGCGCGCTCGCCGAGGGTGTGCGACCGGAGCACACGAGCCTCCAGCCATCCGACCTGACGTACGCGCAGAACGAGCGGCTGCTCGTCGTGCTCGACGGGACGCGCGTCGACATCGATGGTTCGAACGGAGAGATCTCGGTCGGCCCGCCGCACGCACTGATCGCGGCGATGTGGCGCGAGGCTCACGCGCGCTCGGAGGGCTGAGTGCTGCCGCGCGAGATCCTCGGCACCGCGACCACGCCGGCCGGTGAGCCGATGTCGCTCGTGAAGGAGGGCGTGTCGTTCGTCGTGCGCGTCCGCAACGAGGTCCTCATGTCGAGCCGAGTGCACGGCTCGGAGGACGCGATGGCGGACGTGGGCTGCGTGCCGCTCCGCGATCGACGCTGCGCGCGCGTGCTGATCGGTGGGCTCGGCCTCGGCTACACGCTGCGCGCCTGCCTCGATCGGCTCGGGGCGGACGCCGAGGTCGTGGTGCGTGAGCTCGTGCCCGCGATCGTCTCGTGGAACCGCGATCTCGTCGGGGATCTCGCGAAGCGCCCGCTCGAGGACGCGCGTGTGCGCGTCGAGGTGGGCGACGTGTTCGAGGCGCTCGTGCCCGCGGCGTACGACGCGATCCTCCTCGACGTCGACAACGGACCCGAGGCGCTCACCGTCGCGTCGAACGCGCGCCTCTACCGGGGACGTGGCCTCGAGCGGTGTGCCGAGGCGCTGCGCGCGGGCGGTGTGCTCGTGGTGTGGTCGGCGTTCGAGAGCGCGCGCTTCGAGCGTGAGCTCCAGCGCGCAGGGCTCGAGGCCGAGGTCGTCCGCGTCCGCGCGCGAGGTCCGATCAAGAAGGGATCGCGACACCTCTTGTACGTGGGCCGCGCGACGCGACGCTGACGCGGTCAGCCGTGTGAGGATGTCGCCATGCTGGAGAAGAGGGCGCTGGCCGACGTGATGACGGATCTGCTCGCCGCGCGCGTCGCGCTGCGTCCGCCGTGGTTCCAACCCGGCCCGCCGATGGAGGCGTGGCTCGTGCCGGAGGGAACGGGCGCGCTGCTCGTGGTGTGGGATCCGACGCGCGAGCGTGCGGAGCGTGCCGTCGCCTACGACGAGGCGAGGCTACGCGCTGATCTGCCGCGGCTCGTGACCTCGGGGGTCGTGTGGGCGCGAGACATCGTCGCCAGCGACGCGGTCCCCTCGGCGGTCGCGGCATGCGGCCGCGCGCTCCTCACGCGTCTCGATGCCGCGCTGCGCGCGCTCCGTGCGGATCCGACGCTGAGCCTCGCGCAGCCGCTCGGTCCGGAGGCGATCGATCACGTGTCGTGGAGCGCCGCGGTGGGCTGGCGGTCGTTCCTCGTCTCGAAGGGCGCGCCGATCCGCGTCGGCCGCATCGACGAGGACAACCTCGCGTCGATCGTGAGCGCGATGCTGTTCCGCGGGGATGAGCTCGCGCCGCAGCCGATCGACGCCGACGTGCGCGCGCGCCTCGACGAGGGCGAGCGACGCTGGGTCGCGCTCCACGAACGCATGGTGCGCGGAGAGATCGGCTGGCGTGTTCACGTCGATCGCGTCGTCGTCGACGTGGACGGCGATCTCTTCAACGCCTCGTTCCACGGCACGCAGGTCACGTACTCCCACGCGTTCGTGCGCGGACACGTCGACGCCGACATGCTCTCGCGCACGCTGACCGAGGCCGAGCCGTCGGCGATCGTGCCGCTCCTGCCGGGACAGCAGGCCGCGCTGCGCGCGAGCGTGAGGCCGAAGTGATCGGGCGAGCCTCGATCGGGCGCCTCTCGATCGTGTGCGCGCTCGTGCTCGCTCCGTCCGCGATGCTCGTGGGCTGCGGGAGCGACGCGAGCCCAGCGCCTCCATCGACTCCACCTGAGACAGCGACCCCGCACGTCGAGCCGACGCCCCCACAGCCGGAGCCGCCGCCCGTCGTGGTGCCGCCCTCGCAGCTCGAGACGATCGCGGCCTACCAAGCGGACACGTCGCGCGACTGCGACGGCTGGCCTGCGCTCGATCTCGAGACCGCGGAAGGTCTGTGCGTCGGCCTCGTCGCGCACGCGGAGTCGGTGGGTGTGCCGAACCCACGAACGCGGTTCCGCCCTCGCACGATCGTCGAAGACCCCTCGCATGCGAACGTGTTCTGGATCATCGACGCGGGCGCGCGTCGTGATCGCGCGGGGCGCGTCTTCCGCATGGACGCGAGCACGCATCCGCCGACGATCGTGCCGATCGCGGAGCGCCTCGATCGTCCGCACGGCAGCGCGATCGGTCCCGATGGTTGGCTCTACGTCGGTGAGGTGCACCGCGTCGTCCGCTTCGATCCTTCCGCGACCGACGTGCTCGCGAGCCAGCAGATCGTGATCGACGATCTGCCGACGCAGATCCCTGGTCGCGATCGCGTGCGGTTCCATCCGCTCTCGGCGTTCGTGTTCGCGTCGCCGTCGTGGGATCTGATCCTCAACCGCGGCTCCTCGACCGATCACTGCGCCGAGTCGCTCGCCGTAGAGCCCGAGCCGCAGGGCCGATGTCACGACGAGGCCGACGACACGGCGTCGGTGCTCCGCTACACGCACGCGGTCGACGCCGAAGGACGACACGCGTGGGATTCACCGCGCGCGATCGGACACGGCCTCCGCAACTCGGTCGCGCTCGGCGCACACGCGAGCGGCACCGTGCTCCAGGCCGAGAACGGCACCGACTTTCCCGAGGACGATCGACCGAACGAAGAGCTCAACGTGCTCGCGCCGCGCGCCGACGGTCGCGATCACTTCGGCTGGCCCTACTGCTTCGATCTCGATCGTCCCGACGATCGCTGGGCGCGCGCAGGCTTCGGCTGCGACGCGACCAACGCGTCGTACGCAGCGCCGCGCATGCTTCTGCCGGCGCACGGCGCGCCGCTCGGGCTCGCGTACTACGCGGGCTCGCTCACGCAGCTCGAGGGTCGTCTCCTCGTCGTGCTGCACGGCTACCGATCACGCGGTCATCGCGTGATCGCGATCCGCGTGGACGCCGCAGGGATGCCGAGCGAAGGCGCTGCGATCGAGGACGTCGTCATGGGCTGGGACGCCGCCGACACACACCCGAAGGGTACGCCCGTGAGCGCGACGGTCGCGCGCGACGGCAGCGTGTGGATCCTCGAGGACAACAACGGCACCGTGCTGCGGCTCGCGCGCGATGCGTACGCCGCCGCGCGCGCGGGCAGCGACACGATCGTCGCGCCGAGTGACGTGCACGCCGACGAGGCGTTCGTGTCGCTCCATCGTGATCTGCTCACGCCGCGGTGCGCCCACTGTCACGAGCCGCTGCGAGGCACCGCGGATCAGGCGCTCGCCGCGATCACGCGCGAGGGCTGGCTCCGGGAGGAAAACGGCGAGGTCTACCTGTGGCAGCGGGTGCGCCCCGGCGCCTCGCGTCGCATGCCGCTCGACGGCGCGCTCACGGTCGAAGAGACCGCATCGATCCGCGGCTGGCTCGATCGCCGACCTCGATGAGCGTCAGGGCGTGCTGCGAGGCGCGGGCGGTCGACTCGGCGCGCAGGCCGTGCGCCCTTCGGCGGTCGAGCGACAGATCCCCTCGATCGTCCCGTGCGGCGTGTCGACCACGCATGCATCGCCGACGGCCGTGTCCTCGCACGCCGTGAAGGCTTGCGGCGGCGGACCATGCGGACCATGCGGACCACCGCGCCCATCGGGACCTCCGCCGGGGCCGCCCTCGGGGCGACATGCGAGCGGCAGATCTTCGGACGGCGAGTCGCACGTGCCGCTCATCGCGCTCCCGCCGTTCGGCGGAGTCACCGTACAGCTCGCGCCGCGCGTGCGACCGCGGCAGGCGGCGAGCGCGTCGGCGGGAGGACCGTGGCCGGGCGGTGGGGGCTGCCGGTCTTGGGCCAAGACGGGCATCGCGAACAGCGTGAAGGCAGCGAGCGCGGCGAGGCTGCGCGAGCTCGAGGCGCGGGGTGTCGTGGTCATCGTCATCGTCGATCTCCTTGGCGGTCGTGGGTGTCCGACGCGAGTCGCGTTCGCGTCGGTACGCGGCTCATCCTGGAGATCGTGAGCGAGGCCGGTGTTGCCCTCATGTGTCGGTCTTTGTCGGTCGACCCGGCAGCGTGATCGCCTCGAGGCTGACGACGATCGTCGTGCCCACGCCCGGCTCGCTCGTGGCCTCGACGGTGCCGCGGTGCGCCTCGACGATGCGGAGAGAGAGCGCGAGACCCAGGCCCACGCCGCCTGCGCTGCGCACGCGCGAGCGCTCTGCGCGGAAGAACGGCTCGAAGATGCGCGGCAGATCCGTGGCCTCGATGCCGATGCCGCGATCCTCGACGACGATCTCCACACGCTCGCCCGCGCGACGCACGCGCAGCGTGATCGGCGTCTTCGGATCGGGCGAGTACTTGTCGGCGTTGTCGAGCACGTTGTCTATCGCGCGACGCAGCACGGCGAGATCCGCGAGCACGTTGGGCGCGGAGGTCTCGACGTCGACCTCGAGCAAGCGACTCGGGTGACGCGAGGCGAAGCGCTTCTGCACGGCGCTCACGAGCTCGTCGATCGTCGTCTCGCGCAGCGTGCCGACCGGCAAGCCCGTGCGCCCGGACCGCTTGTCGCGCTCGAAGCGGAACGCGAGCAGCACGTCGTCGACGATGCCCTCGAGCTCTTGGAGATCGGCGGTCACGTCCGCGAGCGCTTCGGTGTGACCCTCCGCGGCGAGATCGAGCGCGACGCGCAGGCGCGCCAGCGGCGTGCGCAGCTCGTGCGAGACGTTGGCGAGGAGCTCGCGCTCGGAGCGCAGCATGTCCTCGACGCGCTCGGCCATCTGATCGAAGCCTCGCGCGACCGTGCCGATCTCGTCGTCGCGCGAGATGCCGGTGCGCGCGCCGAGATCGCCCTGACCGACCTTCTTCGACGCGGCCGTGAGGCGCTCGAGCGGATCCACGATCCATCGCGCCGTGAGGAACGCGCCCGCGGCGATCACGAAGAGACCGACGAGCGCGGTGAGCAGCGGGCCCAGATAGCCGGGCGGTGCTTCGCCGCGCGCGACGAGCAGGTGACCGCTCGCGAGAGGCCTCAGGATCGGCGGTCGCGGCCCCCCTTGATCGAAGAGCCCCGGCGGAGGCGGTGGACCATCGAACGGCGGGCCCTCGGGCGGCGGACCGCGATCACCGGGTGGGCCGTCGGGATGGCCGAAGCGTCGCCCGCCGGGAGGTCGGCCACGACGGCCGCGAGGGAGCGGCACGTGCGTGCTCGACGAGCTCGCGACCACGTGCTCGTCGGCGTCGTAGAGCGTGAAGCTCAGCGCGTGTGCGTCTGCGAGCTCGCGGAGCGCGGGCTCGATCGCTTCGAGATCGTTCGCTGCCAGCAGGTGCTCGACGCGCACCATCGCCTCGTCGAGGTGGCTCGTCAGATCGTGCGGCGCCGGAGGCTGCGTGAGCCGACCGATCGCGAGCGCCGCCACGCCGAGCACGGCGAGCTGCACGACGCCCAGCGCGAGCAGGCGAAGCGCCAGGGGCAGACGCGGCGCGCGATCGGGCTCGCTCACGGTCACTCGCTCGGAGAGAGCACGTACCCGACGCCGCGCACGGTCTTGAGGAGGCGCGGCTGGCGCGGATCGTCACCGAGCTTCGCGCGCAGGCGCGAGACGTGGACGTCGATCGAGCGATCGAACGCGTCGTCGGCGTTGCCCTTCACGAGCTCCATCAGCTGCTCGCGACCGAGCACGCGGCCCGGCCGCTCGGCGAGCACGCGCAGCAAGGACATCTCGTACGTCGTCAGCGCGAGCGGCCTGCCGTGGAGCGTCACGGTCATCGTCGCCGCGTCCACGACGAGCGGGCCGATCTCGATGCGGTGGGCGCGCGGGCCGACCAGGCCCTTGGCGCGGCGCGCGTGCGCGCGGATCCGAGCGAGGAGCTCGCGCGACGAGAACGGCTTGAGCACGTAGTCGTCTGCGCCGCCCTCGAGACCGAGCACGCGGTCGGCCTCTTCCGTGCGCGCCGTCAGCACGATCACCGGCACGTCGAGCCGCTCGCGCAGGCGCTTGCAGACCTCGAGCCCATCGAGGCCCGGCAGCATCAGATCGAGCAGCACGACGTGCGGCCGGATGCGAACGATCTCCGCGACTGCGATGTCGCCGCGCGTGATCACGTGTGTCGTGACGCCGTGGGTGCCGAGGTACTGCGCGGTGAGGCGCGCGAGCTTCTCGTCGTCCTCGACGTAGACGACGCTGAGGGTCTCTTCGCGCTCCACGCTCGCGTTCACGAGGCTGATGGTGACCGACCCGACGCGTCTGGAGAAGGCATCGCAACAATCCGAAAACAGGCGTCAGGCGGCGGGGGTCGGCTCGTCCACGCCGCCCATCGGGACGAGGCGCACGAGGATCAGCGCCGGCACCGAGGCCAGCAGCGTGATCGCGAAGTACGGGACGGCGCCGACGAGCTCGTAGAGGTGTCCCGAGAAGCCTCCCGACATCGTCGAGCCCAGCGACACGAGCGCGGTGAAGAAGGCGTAGTGCGAGGCGGAGAACGTGCGACGCGAGCGACGCATCAGCAGCACCGTCGAGGCCGTGCCCGCGAGCGAGCCCGCGAGCTGCTCGAGCACCACGGCGATGCCGATGCCCCAGAGCGGCGGCCTCACGATCGCGACGACGAGGTACCACGGCACGGCCATCACCCACGTGAACGGCACGAGCCAGCGCTCGAGGCCCCCGCGCGCGAGCAGACCTCCGGCGAGGATCGATCCTGCGATGGTGGTCGTGAGCGCGACCGATCGCAGGAGGCCTCGCTCCTCGAGCGTCACGCCGAGGTCGCGGAGCAGCACCGACGACATCGACGAGGTCATCGTGTCGCCGAGCCGGTAGGTGAGCGCGAACGAGAGCACGAGCATCACGCCCGGCTGCGTGAGGAACGATCGGTACGTCGCCCAGAAGGGCTCTCGCGTGCCGTCCTTCTTCGTCGCCTGTGGCTCGACGACGCGGGGCAGGACGAAGGCGTTGGTGGCGGCCGTGGCGATCAACAGCACGCCCGCGGCAACGAACGCGACCTGCCAGTGCGAGGTCCCTGCTGCGCCGAGGATGCCGAGATCGCGCTCGGGAGACGCGAGCAGCACGAGCGCCGCGCCACCCACGTACATCGCCGCGCGGAACGCTGCTTGTCGTGTGCCGGAGTAGAGCGCCTGACCGCGTGGATCGAGCGCGATCATGTAGAAGCCGTCGCAGGCGATGTCGTGCATCGCGTGCATCACCGCGATCACGCCGAGCACGATCCAGAAGCCGATCCAGCTCGGAGGCCCCGCGTGCGTCGCGCCTCGATCGGCGCCGAGCCAGAGCGCGAGGCCGACGATGCCGAGCCCGATGAGGAGCTGCATCACGATCGTCCATCCGCGCTTGGTCCCCACGAGATCGACGATCGGGCTCCACAGCGGCTTCGCCGTCACCGGCACGTGGAACCACGACGTGTAGCCGACCTCCGATGCGGGGGCGCCGATCGCGGTCAGGTACTCCGTGAGGAGCATGTGGAGGATCGAGTACGGCAGGCCCTCGCCGAAGTACGCGCTCGTCGTCCATCCGAGCTCGCGCGCGCGCTTGGCCGTTGGCGCGTCGCTCGCGCTCGGGCTCGTCGCGGGATCGGGTGCGCTCGCGGTCACGGGCCGACCCTACTGTCGTGGGCCGATCGACGCAGCTTTGTGACGAACGGCATCCTCGACGTCCGACAGCACGAGCGAGCGTATCCGCGCGGAGCGCGCTCCGTCATCCTCCTCGCATGGCATCGCTCGTAGCGCCGGGGCCGAAGCAGTGGTTCGTGGTGGCGGTCCCGCTCGGAGTCCTCCTCGTGCTCGGATCGTGCGGTGCGCGATCCACGTGGCGCTCCCATGCGCGCACGGACGCTGACTGCGGAGCGCCGATCGCGGGCACGAGCGCGCAGCTCACGCTCGTCTCGGGCGCCGACGGCGGGCCCGTGTTCGCAGCACCGATCACGTGCGAGACGGCGACGAACCCCGGCGTCTACGTGGCCGTGTCTCGTGCCGAGGGCGCCCGCACGATCACCTTCGAGCGTCGCGGCGTCGGCGAGTGCGACGTGCCGGACGCCGATCCCGCGCAGTGTCCGGACGTCACGATCGAAGCGCTCGGGCACGCGGTGCTCGACGAGCTGCGAAAGGAGCTCGGCCCGGCGCGCGCCGACGGGTTCGGGCTCGGCGCGTGCGCGGAGGTCTCGAGCCCGCTCTCGGCGTGGAACCTCGGCAGCCAGATCCACGACTGGGCAGACGCCAACCGCGCCATCGAGATCACCGGCGCGACGCTCGCGCGGTGGAACGTTCGCGGCGAGTGGGGCCTCTCGATCACGGCCATTCCCTGCGTGAGGGAGGAGCTGGCCGCCTCGTCCGAGTAGGCCGTCTGCGCCCGACCGAGAGGGATGCCGCACCGCGTGCTACACGCTGCCCCCTCATGGCGAGCCTCAAGAAAGACGTGATCACCGGCCCGATCGCGATCCTCTCCGACATCCACGGCAACCTCGTCGCGCTCGACGCGGTGCTCGCCGAGCTCTCGCGTCGCGACATCGATCGCATCGTGGTCGCGGGCGATCACCTCTTCGGCGGCGACGACCCGCTCGGCGTGTGGCGTCGGCTCGGCGAGAAGAAGGCGCAGCTCGTCCGCGGGCTCAGCGACACCGCGCTCGCGGTGCTCGACCCCGAGAAGCTCGTGCCGAAGAGCGACGAAGACGCGAAGAAGCGCGACGCGTTCCTCGACGCGCGCAAGAAGGTCGGCGAGCTCGTCCTCCGATCGCTCGCGAAGCTGCCCGAGCAGATCCGTCTCCCGCTGGCCGACGGCCGCGAGCTCGTCGTCTGCCACGGCTCGCCGCGCGATCCGTCGGTGGATCTCACCTTCGACGTCGACGACGAAGAGCTCATGGTGCTGCTCGGTGGAGACCCCGCCGACATCATCGCGGTCGGTGGCTCGCACGTGCCGTTCGATCGCACGCTCGACGACACGCGCGTGCTCGGCCTCGGCTCGGTCGGCGCCTCGCCCGAAGGAGACGCCGCGCACTTCGTGATCCTCTCGCCGCGTCTCGAGGGCACGCTGATCGAGCGCGGCTGGATCACGCTCTCGTCGGGCGAAGTGGGCTCGGCCTGACACCGCGCCGACGCGGTCGCGAAGTGTCTGCTCGGCGACCTGTCGCGCTATAACGCTCGGCACGTGACCGAGAACGCCGACGAGCTCGCCGACCTCCGAGCGCTCCGCGACGCGCGACGCGTCGATCGGCATCGCCTCGTGTACCGGTGGGATCTCGACAAGACCTACCTCCGCACCGAGTTCGACACGGTGAAGGATCTGCTGCGCACCGCGTTCGAGACGGCGAGCGACAAGCGCACGGTGCCCGGCGCGGCTGCGCTCTTGCGCGAGATCCGCGGCACCGATCCGTACGGCATCTACATCGTGTCCGGCAGCCCCACGCAGCTGCGCCGCGTGCTCGAGGCCAAGCTCCGCCTCGACGGCGTGCGCTGGGACGGCTTCGTCCTCAAGCCGCAGCTCACGAACATCCTCCGCGGTCGCTTCCGCTTCGTGAAGGATCAGGTCGGCTACAAGCTCGCGGCGCTGCTCGAGACGCGCATCGAGATGCCGACGGACACCCGCGAGTACATGTTCGGCGACGACGCCGAGGCCGACGCGTTCATCTACGCGATGTTCTCGGATCTCTCGACCGGCCGCATCGAGCCCGCGATCCTCACGCCCGTGCTCGAGGCCGCGGGCGTCTACCCGGACGTGATCCCGCAGATCGTCCGCCTCGCCGGGCGCATGCCGCGCGGCGGCGGCGCCGAGCGCGTGTTCATCCACCTCGATCGCGTGTCCCTGCCGAGCGCGTTCGACGACTTCGGAAAGCGCGTCTTTCCTTTCTACAACTACTTCCAGCCCGCGGTGCTCCTGCTCGCCGACGGCGTCATCGATCCGCTGTCCGTGCTGCGCGTCGCAGCGGAGCTCGTGATCCACCACGGCTTCACGTCGGACGCGCTCGTCGCGAGCTACCGCGATGCAGCCACGCGCGGCTTCGTCGGTGGCCGCGTCGCGCGCGTGCTCGGCCGCTTCGCGCGCACGGTCGACGAGTCGCTCCTGGCGACCACCGGCCCCGTGATGCGGCGCTTCGCCGAAGAGCTGCTCGACGATCCCGTCTCGAAGCTCGAGGAGCCGTCGCCGATGGCCGAGGGCGGCATCGACTACCTCTCGATGTTCACCAAGGACAAGAAGCGCGCGCGCGCCGCGAAGCTGCGCTCGATGGGGCGCGCCCCCGACGAGGGTTGACCGATCAGTCGGGCTGCGTGTGGTTGCCGGTTCAATTCAACCAGCGAGGGTGCGTTGTCTCCGGACTGCGCGAGCGTGCTAGTCGGAACAGAGCGGCAAGAAGCTGCACGTGAGCGTCAGTCCCTCGACCGCGCACTGGGCGTACTGCCGAGGCTGGTAGAACTGGCCAGCATCGAGTTGGCCCGAGTCAGGGGGCATGGGGCTCGTGGGGTCTCCCGAGCAGAGGTGTGTACACACACGGTTCCGTGCGAATTCGGGCTCCACTTGGAGCGCCTCTACGTCGGCCGGGGTGATCGTCCGCGTGAACGACGGAGCTGGGTCGGGACAGGTCTCGAGACAGGTCGTCCAACATCCGCTCACCCAGGAGAGGCCAAGGAACGTGGCGATGGGCCAAGGCCGTCTGGCCTTCATGGCGCCTCGAAGGTCAGCCCGCGCGGATCAATCCAATATTTCTGGCCGAAGGCCTCCACGATGACCATGTCGTCGGACACGTAGAGCACGTCGTTGGCTGCGCGGGGACCAGGGTCGGGGTCGAGCACCGCGCGCGCGCCGTCCGACAACCGATAGAACGCGAACACCGCGTCCGTGGGGTCGTCAGGCAGGGGCTCCGCGTGAACGTAGAGCCCGGTACCGACGGCGCCGCTCATGGCTTGCGAGACGTCGGCAACACGGCGAGGCGACGAGATCACTCCATCTTCGTACATGCCAGTCCACAGCTCGACGTCACCAAACGCCCGAATCAAGGCGGATTCGATCCTGATCACGCGGCAACTCGAACTTCCTGCCGGTGCGCGG
>CAZCVE010000063.1:0-49497 GCA_964502175.1 uncultured Sandaracinaceae bacterium | reverse complement strand
CGCCGCGCGGAAGTGGCCGATGTTCGTCATGCAGGAGCCGATGAAGACCTCGTCGATCTTCGTGTCGGCCACCTCGCTGAGCTTCTTCACGTCGTCCGGATCGTTCGGGCACGCGAGGAGCGGCTCGGTGATCGTGGCGAGATCGATCTCGATCACCTTCGCGTACTCCGCGTCGGCGTCGGGCTGGAGCAGCTCGGGCTTCGCGAGCCACTCCTCCATCTTCGCGGCGCGACGCTCGAGCGCCTTGCTGTCGCCGTAGCCATTCGTGATCATCGAGCGCAGCAGCGTGACGTTCGAGCGGAGGTACTCCGCGATCGTCGCCTCGCCGAGACGGATCGTGCAGCCACCGGCCGAGCGCTCGGCCGTCGCGTCGGCGAGCTCGAACGCCTGCTCGACGGTGAGATCCGGCAGGCCCTCGATCTCGAGGATGCGGCCGTTGAAGACGTTCTTCTTTCCCTTCTTCGCGATCGTGAGCTCGCCCTCCTGGATCGCGGCCCACGGGATCGCGTTCACGAGATCGCGCAGCGTGATGCCGGGCTGGAGCGAGCCCTTGAAGCGCACGAGCACCGACTCCGGCATGTCGAGCGGCATGATGCCAAGCGCAGCCGCGAACGCGACGAGGCCCGAGCCCGCGGGGAAGCTGATGCCGAGCGGGAAGCGCGTGTGCGAGTCGCCGCCAGTGCCCACCTGATCGGGCAACAGCATGCGGTTGAGCCAGCTGTGGATGATGCCGTCGCCGGGACGAAGCGCGATGCCGCCGCGCTCCTCGATGAACTGCGGCAGCGTCTTGTGGGTCTCGATGTCGACCTTCTTCGGGTACGCGGCGGTGTGGCAGAACGACTGCATCACGAGGTCCGCCGAGAAGCGCAGGCACGCGAGCTCCTTCAGCTCGTCGCGCGTCATCGGGCCGGTGGTGTCCTGTGATCCGACGGTCGCCGTCTCCGGCTCGCAGTACGTGCCAGGGCGGATGCCCTTCACGCCGCACGCGCGGCCCACGATCTTCTGCGCGAGCGAGAAGCCCTTGCCCGTGTCGGGCGGCGCGACGGGCTTGCGGAACGCGTCGCTGGGACCGAGGCCGAGCGCGCGTCGCGCACGATCGGTGACGCTGCGACCGATGATCAGCGGGATGCGACCGCCGGCCTGCACCTCGTCGAGCAGCACCTGCGTCTTGAGCTCGAACGTCGCGAGCGTCTCGCCCGCTGCGTTCGTCACCTTGCCCGCGTAGGGCCACACGGTGATCACGTCGCCCATCGCGAGCTTGCCGACGTCGACCTCGATCGGCAGCGCGCCCGAGTCCTCCATCGTGTTGAAGAAGATCGGCGCGATCTTCGAGCCGAGCACGATGCCGCCGCTGCGCTTGTTCGGCACGAACGGGATGTCGTCGCCCATGAACCAGAGCACGGAGTTCGTCGCGCTCTTGCGCGAGCTACCGGTGCCCACGACGTCGCCGACGTACGCGAGCGGATGACCATTCTTCTTCAGGTCGTCCATCTGCTGGAGGGCGTTGGTGATTCCGTCGCGCGCGTTCTTGAGCATCGCCGTCGCGTGGAGCGGGATGTCGGGGCGCGACCACGCCTCGGTCGCGGGCGAGAGATCGTCGGTGTTGGTCTCGCCGGTGACCTTGAACACCGTGACGGTGATCGACTCCGGCACCTTCGGACGGCTCGTGAACCACTCGGCCTTGCTCCACGACTCGAGCACGGCCTTGGCGTTCGCGTTCCCGCTCTTGGCCTTGCCCGCGACGTCGTCGAACGCGGCGAACACGAGCAGCGTCTTCTTCAGCTGCTCGGCCGCGACGGGTCCGAGCGACGCGTCGTCGAGCAACGACACGAGCGGGTCGACGTTGAAGCCACCGAGCATCGTGCCGAGGAGCTCCGTCGCGGCCTTGGGCGTGAGCAGCGGCGTCTTGGTCTCACCGCGCGCGACCTTCGCGAGGAACGCGGCCTTCACCTCGGCCGCCTCGTCGACGCCCGCGGGCACGCGGTTCGAGAGCAGATCGACGAGGAAGCCCTCTTCACCGGCAGGCGGCGCGGCGAAGAGCGCGACCAGCTCGGTCACCTGCTTGCGATCGAGCGGAAGCGGAACGATCCCCTGCGCCGCGCGCTGCGCGACGTGCTCACGGTAGGCCTGAAGCATCTTCTCTCTCCTCGTGTCGACGCTCTGCGCTCGGTCCACCAGGCCGCGCGATCACGCCGAACGGGGCAGAACGTAGATCCGAGGGGTCATGCGTGGAAATGGATATTCCTGATTGCATCCATGCACATCACGCATGACGTCTCGTGCGTTGCCCCCGGACGCTCGTCGGGCGACGGTGCACGGGATGACGTTCGACGAGCCGACGGTCGCAGACGGAATCGTCACGACGACACCAGGGTCGTTCGAGATCGGCGTGGAGCGCGCGCGACGAGAGCGCCTGCGCGGCGTGTCGATCCGCACCGACTGGAGAGACCGTGACGAGGACGCGCCCACGTGTGACCTCGCGTCGCTGACGAGCCTGCCGTGGCTCGAGAGCTTCGGGATCTCGCCCGACGTGCGCGCGACGCGCGTGCTCCGCTGGGAGGCGCTCCATCAGCTGTCGAACCTGCGTGAGCTCTCGCTCCACGAGTACCGCAGCGTCGAGCTGGCTCATCATCCACTCCTCGAGTCGCTCGCCGTGCGCGACCGACCAGGCCTGCGCGGCCTCGAGACGCTGACTCACCTGCGTCGGCTCCACGTGTGGGGCCTGCGACGCGCGGACCTCACGCACCTCCGCACCCTGTCGTCCCTCGAGTCGGTGCGGATCATCCAAGCCTCGACGAAGACGCTCTCGGGGCTCGACGTCCTTCGAGGGCTCGCGGAGCTCGAGCTCTCGCACTGCCGCGGCCTCGCCTCCGTGAGCGAGCTGCCTCCTTCGCTCCGCGTCGCGAAGATCTGGAAGTGCGGGCGCCTCACCGACGCCTCGTTCCTCTCGGACCACCCAGGTCTCGACTTCGTCTCCATGACGACGATGGCGTCGTTGTCGTTCTTGCCGACCCTCGGCGCGATCACGCGGCTCGCCTTCGAGTCCGTGCTCGACGGAGACCTCTCCCCGATCCTCCGGACGCCGACGCTGCGCGCCGTCTTCTGCCAAGACAAGCGGCACCACTCGCACACGCAGCAGACGCTCCAGTCGATGCTCGACGGCGTGATCCCACGCGAGGCAGCGACGCGCGCCGCAACGACACCCGGCACGCCGGGGTCGGGAGCCGACGACGTGATCGACCGTTGGCGAAGCGCGCTCGAGGACGGCGACACGCGCTTCACGAGCGAGGGCATCGACGCGGTCGCGGCGCTGCTCGCGCGGTTCGAGCGCGAGGCGTCGGCGGCGAGTCGCTCGCAGGACACGCTGCGCGTTCTCCTTCGCGACGTCGTCCTCGAGCTCGATCGACTCGGTGGCTCGGAGGGTGCGCACGGCTGCTTCCTCGAGACGGACGAGCGCGAAGAGCTCGTGCCGTGTCTCCTCGACGTCGTCGTGCGTTGCGGGTGGGACCTCGGAGACGACGACGATCCCACGGAGCCCTACCGACGCTGGTGAGGCCACCGCTCGGGCCGACGATCACGGAGCCACAGGTCACGAGACGTTCGTGCGAACCTCGACGTCCGTGCCCTCCGCGACAAGCGTGCGTCGTGGCGTCGAGCGATCGCGATCGCCTCGATCGGTGTGATCGCATCGTGCGGCCGCGTCTCGTACGGCGCGAGCGACGCGCCCGGCCTCGACGCGTTCGCGGTCGACGCGCCTGGGCTCGATGCGTTCTCGCTCGATGCAGCGATCGATCGCGACGCGTACTCGTTCGACGCGCCTGGGCTCGACGCGCCGATGCCCGCCGATGCCGGACGCGCCGGTGCCCGACGCGAGCGTGTCGGACGCAGGCCTCGACGCACACAGTCCCGACGCGGCCAGCACGTGCCGCGTGCGTTGGTCCTCGAGGCTCGCCGGCTCGACCAACGACCTGTCGAACCCGCCGTGGGTGGGCCCCGGGGGCGACGTGTTCTGGGGCGGGTTCGGAGGCGCGGGCGGAGGGGCCGCGCTCGCGGGAAGTCCGTGCGACGGTCACTGTCTCGCGTCGTTCTCGCGCGATGGATCGTCACGCTACGTCGTGCCGACCGAGGGCTACGTGGGGCATGGGCCCGATCGCGCGATCGCCTCCACCGTGAACATGACGAGCGTGACGCTCCGTGAGTACGACCGCCCGACGGGGGCGGACGGCTCGACGTTGGGCTCGACCCCGCTCGGCACCAGCGTGTCCGCGGGCGTCGCGTTCGGCACGACCTCGGCGATGACGTTCTACGGCACCGCGACAGGCAGCGTCGGTCTCCTCGGCGGCGCCATGCCGCTCATGGGCTGGGGCGGCTACGTGGCGCACTGGGAGCTGATGGGAGGATCGTCGACGAGCGACTGGGCCGTCGTGTTCGACGGTCCCGGCGACGAGCTCATCCCGTTCGCGCAGCTCTTGCCCGACGGCAGCGTCGGCGTGTGGGCCCGCACCGGCGCGAGCAGCGCGTGCGTGTCGGGCGTGGCGCGCCCCGACACCACGAGCCCCTGCGCGCCGGCGGTCTCGAGCCTGTTGATGATCGTGAGCGCGGAAGGTGTGATCGAAGACGCGTTCGCCACGGCCGCATCGCTCCAAACGCGCCTCACATTCCTCGCGGACCACGGCACGGTTGTGCGCACGTCGAGCAGCCTCGAGCGCTGGCGCGCCGACGGCACCGTCGTGTGGAACCGACCGCTCACGGGCGCGTGGACGAGCGTCCGCATGCTGCACGACGCGCCGCGCGGACGCGTGGTCTTGGTCACGAGCTTCGACGCGACGACCCGCTACGACGGCAGCCTCTTCCGTGAGCTCGAGGCGCCCGAGACCGCAGGCATCGTCGTGCTCGAGCTCGACGACGACACGGGCGCGCAGCTCCGCACGTTCACGTTCGGAGTGACCGGCACGGCCGGCGCTGCAGGCGTGACGGTGGACGCGATGGGACGGCTCTACGTCGCGGTCGAGATCGACGGAACGGCCGCGGTGTGCACCGAGGACCGCGCCACGACGACGGCAGGTCGTGACGCGTGGCTGCTCGCGATCGACTGATCGCCGCTCGACTGCGCATGCGATGCGGCTGATCCACGCGACTCGGCAACGTGCTCGGCCGCGACCACTTCGACGTTCTCGTGCATGCTCGACGCCGTGCGAGCCGAGGGATGCACGGCGCGGAACGCCCGGTGGTGGCCACTTCTCGCGTGGATGTCCGTGACCGCGTGCGGCGCGTCAGGGCAGCGAGCACCTGCGCTCGATCGGGCCACCCTCACGCCGCCGACCGGCACTGTCGAGCCGCCAATCCCGGTCGAGCCACCGCTGACCGTGACGACGACCTGGGAGCGCATGCCCCCTCGATCGCACTCGGACTTTCCTCCCCATCGCTCTGCAGAAGCGATACCGACTGACGTGTCGCGGCTCCCAGCATCGCAGGCGGCCGCGCTGCAAACGCTGTTCGAGATGGGCTACCCAGTGGGCGACGCATCCACGGTGCGCGACGTGGAGGTGGAGCGCGTTCTCGAGTTCGGCGTCGGCGTCTTGCGTCGACCCGCATTCGTGGTGCCTGCCGCCGACGGCGGCGCGCCGTGGGCCATCGTGGGCGGCACGTATCTCCCGATTCTCGCGCTCGGGGAACCGCGTTCGCTCGGGACGCTGTGTCCTCCGACGACAACCTCCGGCGACCGCTTCATGGACCCCTGTCCTCTGGACTCTGGGTGGCCGTTCGTCGACGAGCCCGACGCCGCGAGCGATCTCACTGAGCGTGAGTGGTTGAACGCCAAGGCGCTGTTCTGGATCGTTCGGGCGTACCTCCAGGCGATCGAGCACCACGCACAAGGTCGGGTGGGAATTGCCCTCTGGAACATGCGGCATGTGGTGCAGCTGCTGGACATGGCGGATGCGGGTTCGGTCGATCTCCCCGAGCGTCGCTTCTTCGAACAGGCGAGAGTCTTCTCGGCGGACCTCGAGCGTCGAGCGCTACGCGCGCCTCGGAGCTCGCTGAGCGCCACTCGAGGCTGTGCCGTTCCGCTCGATCAGGCTCCTCTCTGGATCGATGCCCTGGATGACGCCTACGTCCCAGTGTCTGGCGTCGGCGTCCTGTCGGCGCCCGAGGTCCAAGCACTGGTCGACGCGGGGGAAGCAGCTCTGCCAGCGCTTCTCGATTGCTTGGAGAACGACGTTCGTCTCACGCGCCAGCGCTCGTCCACACGAGATCACCCGTTCGACGTGATCCCCGTCGCGCGGGCTTGCTACCACGCGATCGCGCTCATCCTGGACCACGACTTCCATTGGCCATCACGCGAACCCGCCTCGGTCGCGCCTCTGATTCGTGAGTTCATGACGGCCCAGGCCGGTCGCTCACATGCCGACCAACGTCTCGACGTACTCCGTGATGACGCGGCGTCGGACTACGAAAGGGAGCGCGCGGCAATGTGGATCACCGAGTACGCCTGGCCCCGGCCGTGGACGATCTCGGACGTCGCCTCGGCGTCCACGCCATCCATGCGTGGCGAGTCGCTTCGCGCGACCCGTGGTGACGAGGTGCGACGCCTCCTCGCTGCGCGCGCGATCCAGGCCCTGCCGGATCTCGTGACGGCTTGCCGCCTGACGGAGGCCCTGAATACGTGGGATCCGAGCGCCACATCCGAGGTGGAGCCTGTCGCGAACGCATGCGCGCAGGACCGCGAGTGCATCTGCGTCCCGCTCTTGGCGTCGATGTTCGACGGGGCGCGGTGGGCCGAGAGCCGCCTCATCGCCGAGATGATCAGCCGAGCGCTGGGCGATGGCAGCGTGCTCGACGTGTACGTGGTGGACGGGCCGGTCGTCGACCGCCCGTCGTTCCGTGACGCGCTCGACGCGCAGCTTCGGGAACGCGTCGAGGATCCCGCATGGCACACCCGACTGGGCTGGAGCGACGGCATCATGTCGCTCTGGGTGCTGTCCCTCCGGCGCCTCCCTGCGGCCCGGGCAACGCTCGAGCGCATGCTCGAGTCGGAGCAACCAGACGTAGGCGCAGCGCCGGGTCAGCGCGTGCGCGATCGCACCGCGTCTGTGTTGTCGGAGCGGTTGTCGATTCCGTTCTCGGCCGAGTGGCCGCTCGAACGTCGAGACCAAGCCGTGCTCGGGATCCGAGCCGCTCTCGCTCAGCGCTGGTCCACACCACCGTCCTCTCGAAGCTTCACGATCACGGCCTTCCGACAGTCGCACGCGGGCCGGCGACCGAACTGTTCGTCATCGACGGAACCACACGATTGACGTTGCATCCATGCGTGTCGTGCATGGACCTTCGAGGTCATGGATCTGCTCCTCCTGAGGTCGCTGCTCGCCGTCGCCGATCACAAGACCGTCACGCGCGCCGCGCGGGCGCTCGCCGTGACCCAGCCGGCGCTGTCGCGGCGGCTGCAGCTCTTGGAAGAGGAGATGGGGGCGGCGTTGTTCGAGCGGAGCAAGCAGGGCGCCGCGCTCACGGAGGCGGGGCGCCTCGTGGCGGCGGAGGCGCGGGTGCTCGTCGATCGGTATGCACGGCTCAAGAGCGAGGTCCTCGCGCACACGCGACTCGATGCGGGCCTCGTGCGCGTCGGCGGCGGAGCCACGGCGGTGTCGTTCGTGCTGCCACCCGCGATCGCCGAGCTGTCGAGCAAGCGGCCCGGCATCCGGTTCGAGGTGCGCGAGGCGGGCAGTCGCGAGGTGGAAGCAGACGTGATCGCCGAGCGGCTCGAGCTCGGGATCGTGACGCTGCCGACGGCCTCGCCCGAGCTGACCGTGCGGCCGCTTCGAAGAGACCGGATCGTGCTCATCGCGTCGCGCAAGCACGCGCTCGCGAAGAAGAAGCGGCTCGATCCGCGTGATCTGCATGGGCAGGGTCTCGTGGGCTTCGACCGCGAGAGCGCGATCCGCAAGCTCATCGACGACGAGCTCGCGCGCGCGGGCATCGAGGTGCGCGTGCAGATGGAGCTGCGATCGATCGCCGCGATCGTCGAGATGGTCGCGCACACCGAGCTGCTCGGCTTCGTGAGCCAGCTCGGCGTCGAAGGAAAGAAGGACGTGGGCGTCGTGGCGCTCGAGCTGCGCGGCGTGACGATCCAGCGGCGCCTCGCGGTCATCCACAAGCAAGGGCGACCGCTCTCGCCCGCGGCGCAGGCGTTCGCGGCGCTGCTTCGCTGATCGTCCGATGGTCGCCGAGACCGCGAGCCAGAGACCTCTCTTCGCGCGCGTCGCGATCGTGATCGTCGTCGTCGCGATCGTGTCGATCGCCGTCAGCCTCCTGTGGCTGAGGCGGCTCCCGCTGATCGAGCACGACGAGGCGGTGGACACGGCTGCGCGCGCGCGTCGGCTCGACGCGAGGTCCGAGGGAGGAGTGCTCGCGCCCTACGAGCTCGTGGAGCTCGAGGTCGATCGCGCGTGCTTCGATGCGGTCGAGGGGATCACGTTCACCGACGGCATGCAGGGGATTCCTCGCGAGGAGCGGCCGATTCGCTGCGAGCCTCTCGCGCAGAGGATCCACGCGCTCGCCGCGCGAGACGGTGCGTGGCGCGTCGAGGTCGCCGCCTACCACGTGGCCATGGGTGTGAACCTCGTGAACGAACGTGATCGCGCGAACGGTCGCGCGGACCTCGCGGCGGAGCGCGCGATGGACGTGCTGGTGGTGCTCGCGCATGCGCGCGACGTGCGCGAGGCGTTCCACCTCGGAGAGGGGGAGCGGGTGGCCGTGCAGGACCTCGCGCTCAGCGTCGTCGCGCTGGACGCGTCGCAGCGCGACGAGATCCCACGACGGCTCGAGCCCATGCGCGCGCGCCGCACCAACCCGCTGGGCTCGCTCCACCGACTGATGATCGAGCCGTCCACGACCGTGGCGCCGGCGCCTGATCTCGATGACGCGATCTCGCGCACGTGGGTGCAGCGACTGGTGCGCGTGACCCTCGCCGAGCAGATCGAGGCGCTGCGCTGTGGCGAGACGATGGCGTACCGCTGTCTCGATCGGATCGTCGAGCTCGACTCCGTCTGTGTGCCTCACGAGCGGCTCGGCCTGCTCGGCGCGCGCTTCGATCGGTGTGTCGTGGCAGGCGCGATCGACGAACGAGAAGGCTACATCGACGAGGCCTACGAGCTTGTCCGCGGCGACGTCGCGGTGTCGCTGATCGACGAGGTGCTCGCGCACGATCCGGCCGGAGCCGCGTGCCATGGCGGGCCGATGCCGACGTGGGAGCACGAAGAGGAACGTCTGCGGCCCTTGCTCCGCGACGGCGCGATCCACGTGCCACCGCCCGACTGGCTCGTGCACGTGATCGGGGACCCCGATCCCGTGGACGTCGTCGCCCTGCCATGCACTCCGTGATCGCGTGGCGGATCGAAGGTGTCGCGGTCACTGTCGGGGATGCGCGTACGAGCGACTTCGGCGCGGACTGCGACGATCGCAACCCTTGCAGCGAGGGACTCACCTGCCTCGGCATCTCGGGGATCGTCTTCGATCAGTTCTGCGGGATCCCTTGCGAGGCCGAGGATGGCGGCGAGTGCGCATGTCCCGACGGCTTCACCTGCGGCGAGCGCGGCGACAAGGCGGGCACGCACCACGAGTGCTTCCGCGTGGCACCGTGATCACGACCGTTTCTTGACGACCCACGCTCAACTCGGCGAGGACACGCGCATGCGAGCACTTCTCTCTTCTTCTTTCGCGTTGATCGCTCTCTCTGTCGCCGGCTGCCCGGGCGGCTCGTCCACGCCCGACGCCTTCACGATCGATGGCGATGCGTCACCTCCCGCCGGCGACGCGTACTCGGCGGACGCGTTCGCGCCGGGCGTCGATGCGTTCTCGGCGGACGATGCCTTCAGCGCGAACGACGCCTTCGCGTCGACCGACGCGTTCGTGAGCGGTGATGCGTGCGTGCTCCCGACGGGCATCGAGCTCGACGGGCTGGGCGCCGACTGCAGCGACGCGGCGTGCGCCGAGGGCGTCGAGTGCGTGGAAGACTCGGGCTTCGTGCTCGGACGCATCTGCGCGATCCCGTGCGCCGCGGCCGACGGTGGCGAGTGCGCGTGCCCCGAGGGCACGACGTGCGGCGTGCGCACCGACAAGGCGGGCAACCACGCCGAGTGTCAGCGCAACGACGTCTGAACGGGGCTTCTCACGGGGCGTCCGAAAGGGGCGGCTACTTCGTGCCGAAGAGGCGATCGCCCGCGTCGCCGAGCCCGGGAAGGATGTAGCCCTTCTCGTTGAGCTTCTGATCGACCGACGCGCACCACACGGGCACGTCGGGGTGCTTGTCGTGGAACGCGGCGATGCCCTCGGGCGCGGCGAGCAAGCACACGAAGCGGATCGACTTGGGGCCGCGCTCCCTGATGCGCGTGACCGCGGCCGCGGCCGAGTTGCCCGTGGCGAGCATCGGGTCGACGACGAGCACGTCGCGGTCGCTCAGGTCCTGGGGGACCTTGAAGTAGTACTGCACGGCCTCGAGCGTCTCGTGATCGCGGTAGAGGCCGATGTGCCCGATGCGCGCCGACGGCACGACCTTGAGGATGCCGTTGAGGATGCCGTCGCCCGCGCGGAGGATCGACACGACGACGAGCTTCTTGCCCTCGATCACCGGCGCGTCCATCTCGACGAGCGGCGTCTCGATGCGCTCGAGCGAGAGGGGAAAATCGCGCGTGACCTCGTACGCGAGGAGCATCGAGATCTCTTCGAGCAGCTGACGGAACTGGCTCGTCGACGTCTTCTTGCGACGCATCAGCGTGAGCTTGTGTTGGACGAGCGGGTGGCTGACGACGTGGACTTCGCGGCTCATGGGGCGCGGACTGTACTGGAAACGAAGCGACGTGCGCGCCCGCGCGCGCGTGTTCCTGGCACCATCGCGTCATGCGGCGACGGACCTCGTACCTCCTCGTGATCGCGCTCTCACTGCCGGCCTGTGATCCCGCGGCCCCAGTGCCGATCGAGATCGCGTGCGCGCCCGGGCTGCCGCCGCCGTACCCGCTCGGCTCGAGCTACGGCGGCGTGCACGCGAACCGCGAGAACAACGACGTGATCGCGTGCGCGACGGGCAGCGCGTTCGTCGAGCGATGGCACGCGCTCGAGGGCCTCGCGATGTCGCAGCCCAACACGTTCTCGCCCGACGGCAGCGTCACGTACGCGGCGACGTTCAACCCCGATCCGATGGGCTGCAACGTCCACGCGATCGACGTCGAGAGCGGTGAGGTCGTCTGGTGTCGAACGTTCCCGCGATCGGTCGGCGGCACCGCGGTGGAGGTCGATCAGGACGGCTTCCTCTACTTCACCGCCGACCGATTCGTGTACTCGCTGCACGCCGACGGCACCGATCGTTGGCAGACGGCGGTCGGCGAAGAGGCGATGGGCGAGGGCTTCGGCGAGAGCGCGCTGGGGATTCACTTCACGCCAGACGGCCACGCAGCGACGGTGACGAACCAAGGCGTCGTCGTCTTGCTCGATCGCGCCGACGGCCGCGAGCTCGTGCGCTTCGACATCCCCGAGGAGACGGGCTTCGTGCCTCCCGAGTCGATCACGGGGATGACGAACCTCCGCGATCTCTTGCCCGACGCGGTGAACGCGGACTTCGACGCGACGTTCGGCACGATGGTCGAGGGCGGCCTCGGCGCGTTCCTCGGCGCGGGCGGCGGCTTCTCGGACAACACGATCGCGATCTCGAGCCGCGACGAGATCTACGTGATCGGCGGCGGCGCCGACCCGCAGCACGGCGCGATGGTGCAGCTCGTGATCGAGGGCACGAGCGAGGCGCCGACGATCACGCTCGGCTGGTCGCTCCACACCGTCGCCGGCAGCGCGACGAGCCCGTCGATCACGTTCGACGGACGCTGGGTCTCGGTCGGTGATGGTCAGAACGCTGCGGCCCTGTTGAGCCCTGCGCGCGCGATGGGACGCATGCTCGTCGCCGACGTCGACGCCTGCGACGCGAACACCGACGCCGACACCGATCCGATGCGCTGCGCGCCCGCGTGGGAGCACGCCCTCCATCGCGGACCGATCGCGGGAAGCCCGCCGATGCTGCCCGATGGATCGATCGCGATCTGGGAGGTGAGCGTGAGCCAGGGCGTGTTCGACGAGACGGAGCGCGACCTCGCGATCGTCGGCGCAGACGGTCCGATCTGGGAGACCACGCTGCCCGACGGCCTCGACTGGACGAGCGTGATCACCGTCACCGACACGCACCTCCTCGGCACCGCGAGCGTGATCACGCCGAGCACCGCGCGCGCGCTCACCGTGCGCTTGCCCGAGCGACTCGACAGCTTCCTCGCCGTCGTCGATCGCACGACGGGCGAGCTCGTGTTCCGCGCGCCGATCACGGACGACTCGACCGCGACCGTGACCGTCGGCCCCGACGGCTCGCTCTACGTCGGCATGTTCGGGTTGCTCGCGATCCTCGCGACCGAGCAGAGCCCCGTGCTCGGCCTCGTCAGGTTTTCCCCGACCGCGCGGTGATCACCACGACACGAGGGTCGGTCGGACACGGGGCACGCCAGTCCCGTCGCCAACCTCGCCATGGAAATTCCAACCAGAACCGAAGACGGTTCCATCGGTCGTGAGGAACAGCGTATTGGCGCCCATCGAGCTCACGTGCGCCGTAGGGCCGAGATCCACTGGGCGCACGGGATCTCCACGATTCATGTTCGTTCCGTCGGCGAGCCGACCCCACTCGTTCGCGCCCCAACACCAAGCCTCGTCAGTGGCGGTCAAGGCACAACACATGAAGGAGCCGCACTCGATCTCGGCGAAGTCCGTGCGCGGCATCCGCAGGCCGCCGGGTCTGGGGCGATCCGCTTCGGGCAAGGTCGTCGTCGTGGTGCCGTCCCCCACTGCTCCGTAGGCCGTGTGTCCCCAACAGTACACGCGGCCGTTCCGTCCGACCGCGCACGCGTGCCAATAGCCGCTCGATGCGTGTGAGATGGGTGGCAAGTCCGGAACTGGCGCTGGGCGCTCGACGCGACTGAACACGCCCCGCGCGAGCTGGCCGTACGCGTTGGAGCCCCAGCACCAGAGGACGCCTTCGCTCGTCCACGCACACGCGTGATCTCCACCCGGCGCAATCCCTATCACGGGCGGGAGATCAGGAATGCGAACCGGCGTCGCGTGATCGGTGCCAGACGTGTCGCCGTCACCGAACATCCCGACATACGAGCTGCCCCAGCACCACACGGAACCATCGTCTCGGCGCGCGCACATGACGTAGTTGCCCGCGTCGATCTCGATGACCCGATCGAGCCCGTCCACCAACGCAGGCACTGCGGTCGCTGGACGACGGGGATCGCCATGACCGACCGAAGCACCTCGGCCCCAACACCAGACGCTGCCGTCGACGCGAACCGCGCAGACCGAGTCCAGCCCCGCGGCGACGTCGATTGCCGCATCGATCCCAGGGACGCGGCGTGGTGCCAGGATCCTGGTCGTCGTGATCTCGCCTGTCTCACCGTTCGTGGAGATGCCCCAACACCACACGGCGCCGTCGCTCGTCGCCGCGCACGCGTGCTCCTCGTTCATGCTGATGGCGACGACGTCGAAGCAGCGCCCTGCCTCGCATCGGATTCCGCAGGCCTCTCCGCACGAGCCGCAGTTCCTTGGGTCGGTCATCGGATCGACGCAGCGCCCATCGCACGCGAGGGCGCCCGGATCACACACGCAGACAGCATCGATGCACGCTGCGCCGCGCGCACACATGCGATCACAGGATCCGCAACTCGTTGCGTCGGAAGCCAGATCGACGCAACGCGAGCCACAGAGCGTCATCCCCGGACATCGCTCGGCATCTACGGTGGACGCATCCTGGGTTGCGGCGTCGCCTCCGACGTCGACGCCGACGTCCCAGTGCGGTGCGTCGAGTGAGCGGGCATCTGGTGCGTCGACGTGCGGCATGGCGCTATCGACAGTCACGAGAATCGAGGCGTCCGTGGAACCCGCGTCGAGGGGATCCCTCGCATCGTCGGTCCCGCCGTCCAAGCTCGTGGTGTCGAAGGCTCCGGTATCGCGTGCGGCCGCCGCATCGGCGTGCGGTCCGCTCTCGCCCGCATCGATCTCACCTGTGTCGCCAGTCACGTGATGGTCGAGCCCGGATCTGGCGCCGCACCCGAACGAGAGCTGGGCCAACAACACGCTCGTCACGAAACGTCGCGTCCTTCGCCGCCGCATGGCGCATGTTCTCCCGCCGACCTCGCCTCTCGCAACGTTCTCTGAGCAGGTTTCCCCTACCGCGCGGTGAACGCGCATCGACTGGAATTTTCCAGACGCACGCCATCTTCGCGGCGCTATCGCGATCTGGGGACGCGATCTGCATACTGAGGAGATGGGCGCCGGAACGAACACCACGCGCGTCACGACCACGGGGGTCGTCGAGTCCACGCTCACGGGACGTGCGGTGGCGATCTGCATAGCAAGCACGGCCTCCGAAAGATCATCGCGGTCATCAAGACGCCGACGGTGCGGATGGGCGCGCAGGTCGTGTCGATGAGTCTCCGCGCAGCGGGCAGTGGGCTCGAGATCATCGTCGTCGAGACGGTGGACGAAGCGCGCGAGCACCTCGCTGCGTGAGCGCGCTGCGTGAGCGGGCTGCGTGATCAGGGGCAGGTCGTGGTGATCCACGGCTCGCGCGCGTAGTCGGTCCACGGCGCGTGGAGGCGATGCAGCGTGAAGTCGTCCTCGTAGATCTCGACGTCGGTGTTGTTGCCGCTCGCGTAGAGGCCCCAGTGCCACTGGCAGTACGTGGTGAGCGGTCGGACGATGCCGGTGACGTGCAGCGTGCTCTGGCCGTTCTGCCAGACGTGCATGAGGCCGTCGTCGAGGTCGACGAGGATCGTGAGGCGCACCCACTGCTCCCGCGGAAACGGCACGGCGCCAGCCACCACGCTCTCGCTGCCCTCGGGCCAGTAGTGCGCGGCGTGGAGGATTCCGTCGGGCTGATCGAGGCCGAGCGTGATCACGCGCGCGCTGTAGTCGCACGACGGATTGACGGTGAAGAAGCTCACCCAGCGGCCGTCTTGGAGCGCTGCGCCCGCACGAAGCCGCACCCAGTGCGTGGACACGACGCCGCTCGGAGCCGCGAGGCCCGTGCCCGTGTTCGTGTAGCCGGGCAGCACGCGATCGCCCGAGAACTGCAGGCCGCCGTAGCCGCGGTGCACGTCTTCGGGCGAGGTGCACGTGATCTCGCTGCGCTGCGCGAAGCTGCCGCCGTGCACGACGTCGCTCTGCGTGCGGTTGCCCTGACACGCGTTGCCCCACGCGTCGTCGTACGACGATCCAGTGAACGCGCGCGGGCCGCCAGACTCGAAGTCTTCGGCGAAGAGGCGATCGGCCGCGATGCACTCGCCAGTCGGCATCCACGCGTCCGTGCCGGGTGCCGTGTACGCGTCGGCCGTGTCGGCATCGGGCGGCTCGGCGCTCCATGCGTCGGTGCCGGGCTCGAAGGGCGCGTCCTCGCCCGAGGAGATGATGGCCGCGTCGACCTCGCTGCCCGCCGAGCGGAGCTCGCCGGTGCAGGCGGTGAGTAAGAGCGAGGCAGCGGAGCAGAGGAAGGAGCGCGGGATCATGGGGGCCGCGGAGCCTGTGTCGGCCGGGGCCGCGCGTCGAGGCACGGCGCGCCGTTGACACGGGTTTGACCGCCGTCTAGACCAGCGCGCCTCGCGGGTTTCGTGCTCCTCACGCGCTATTTCCGCACGAACCACGCGAGAATCGTCTCGTCGAACGCCGAGACGGCCTGGGGCCACGAAGGGCCCACGCTCGAAATCGAGAGCCGAGAGTCAGAGAAAGGAACACGAGGCCATGAGCTATCTCTTCACGTCTGAGTCGGTCACCGAGGGCCATCCGGACAAGCTGTGTGACGCGATCTCCGACGCCGTCCTCGACGCGATCCTCGAGCAGGATCCGCGCGGCCGCGTGGCGTGCGAGACGATGGTGAAGACGGGCTACGCGATCGTCGCCGGCGAGATCACGACGACGGCGCGCGTCGACTACCCGAAGGTGATCCGTCAGGCGATCCGCGAGGTCGGCTACCTCGGCGCCGACATGGGCTTCGACGCCGACACGTGCGCGATCCTCGCGGCCGTCGAGCAGCAGTCGCCCGACATCGCGCTCGGCGTCGACACGCAGACGAGCCTCAGCAAGGACCAGGGCGCGGGCGACCAGGGCCTCATGTTCGGCTTCGCGGTCGACGAGACCAAGGAGCTCATGCCGATGCCGATCCAGCTCGCGCACCGCATGGCGCAGCGCCTCACGAAGCTCCGCAAGGACGGCACGCTCCCGTGGCTCCGCCCGGACGGCAAGACGCAGGCGACGGTCGAGTACGGCGACGATGGCAAGGCCAAGCGCCTCGACGCGCTCGTCATCTCGACGCAGCACCACCCCGACGTGAAGCAGAAGGTCATCAAGGAAGCCTTGATCGACGAGGTCATCTACAAGGTCTGCCCGCGCGAGATGATCGACAAGAAGACGAACATCTACATCAACCCCACGGGCCGCTTCGTCATCGGTGGACCGGTCGGTGATGCGGGCCTCACGGGCCGCAAGATCATCGTGGACACGTACGGCGGCATGGGCCGACACGGCGGCGGCGCGTTCAGCGGCAAGGATCCGAGCAAGGTCGATCGCTCGGCCGCGTACTTCGCGCGCTACGTCGCGAAGAACGTCGTGGCCTCGGGCGTCGCGAGCAAGTGCGAGGTCCAGGTCGCGTACGCGATCGGCATCGCGAAGCCGATGGGCGTCTACGTCAACACGTTCGGCACCGCGAAGGTCGACGAGCGCAAGATCGAGGCGGCCGTCATCGACATGTTCGACTTCCGCCCGCGCGCGCTGATCGAGACGCTCGATCTCCTGCGCCCGATCTACCGCCCGACGGCGGCCTACGGTCACTTCGGCCGCACCGAGAAGCCCGGCTTCTTCACGTGGGAGAAGACCGACCGCGCGGCCGAGCTCCGCGACCGTCTCTTCGGTGGCAAGGTCAGCGGCAAGGCAGCGAAGGTCGAGAAGAACGGCCACAAGCCCGAGGCCAAGCCCGAGGCCAAGAAGGCCGACGCGAAGAAGACCGAGGCCAAGAAGAGCGACGCCAAGAAGCCCGCGAAGAAGACCAAGGAGACGCGCGCCGAGGCGTGAGTCGACCGAGGTCTCTGCGAGCGCCCCGCCTCTCTCACGAGAGAGCGGGGCGTCGCGTTTCCGTCGCGCGCCAACCACGGGTCCAGCTCTCCGCGCGGCGTCAACGGGCGTCGTCGGTGTGAGCCTGCGGCACGGGCGCATGGGACACGCTGTCGAACGACGAGGCGGCGCTCCACGCGGATCGCCACGTTTCCATGGCGTTTCGATGACTCGGGGGGCTGGCCTCTGGCTTGCTCAGGGGGAGGGCGGAGGTCTTCATGCTCATGCAACTCGTCGTCGGCATCGCCCTGCTCGTGGTCCCCGTGCTGATCGCATCGCTCGTGTCGCTGGCCGCGGGCAACGCCAAGCGCCGTGGCGTGCAGGTGCAGCGGATCATGCGCGAAGGGCCGTGGCACACGCGCTGACCCGACCGCGGATCAGCGTGCGTCGCGCAGGCGCACGTGATCGTTCGCGCGCTCGAGGTAGCCCGCGCGCAGCGCATCACCCAGCGCATCCGCGCGAACCTCGATCGCGCCATAGGCACGCCCCGCGAGCGCGCGCGCTTCGTCGACGCGACCGCGCGCTTCGAGCACGTCGACGCGCGCGCGGTGGATCGTGGCCTCGCCCTCCTCCATCGGACCGTGCGCAGCGAGCCATGCGCTCGCGCGCTCGGACGCGTCGTCGGCTTCGTCGAGGAGACCGAGCGCGAGGCACGCGCGGGCCTCGATCGCGTGGGCGATCGCGGAGAAGGCGCCCTCGGGGATCGCGTCGCGCGCCGTGCGGGCGTGCGTGCGCGCCTCGTGCGGACGGCTCGAGAGCTCGAGCAGCGCGAGGTAGAGGCGGGCGCCCGCGCGCAGCTGCGCATCGCCGAGGCGATCGGCGCGGACGAGCGCGTCGCCGAGCAGCGCGCGAGCCTCGGCGTCGCGTCCGAGACGAGCACGGACGTGCCCGAGGTTCTGCACGGCGTAGCCGGCGATCACCGCGAGGCCCATGCGCTCGGCGTCTTCACGCGCCGCGGCGAGCGCGACCTCTGCGCGCTCGAGCTCGCCGACCGACACGAGCGCGTTCGCCAGCCTCACGCGTTGGTTGCAGGCGTTTCTCGCATCGCCCGCGCGCTCGTACTCGCGCACCGCGCGCTCGGTGTCGGCGAGGAAGCTCGCGAGGTCGCCGTCGTGGAGGGCGCGCGACGCATCGAGCGCGGCGAGCCACGCGCTCGCGATCGGCAGCGGGCTCGCGCCAGCGCGCTGACGTGCGCGCGACAACCAGCGCGCTGCGTCGTCGCGACGACCACGCCCGAGCCACGCCGCCGCGCCGCGACAGAGCGCGACGACCTCGAGCGCGACGACCTCCCGATCGTCGGCGAATGGAGCCTCTTCCGCGAAGAGCGCCGACTCCGCGCGCGCCCACGTCTCGCGCTGCGCGTGGTCGCTCGTCTCGGGGCGCCCGAGCGCGGACGACGCCACGAGCGCGATCCCGAGCGCCTCGAGGAAGCGCGTCGCATGCTCACGCTCCGTCGCACGGCTCGGCGCCAGCGCATCGAGCGACGCGATCGCATCCTCTCGCGCGGCGGCGTACTCGCCCTTCCAGCGCGCGCTCTCGGCGCGACGCAGCAAGAGCTCGCCCGCCAGCGAGCGCGTGGCTCGGGTGTCGACCGACACCAGCGCGAGGCCGCGCATCGCGTGACCGCGCGCGACCGCGAGATCGTGCGCCTCGAGCGCGCGCTCGGCGGCATCGCGAAAGGCGGTCGCCGCGAGCACGGGCTCGCCACCGTGCTCGAGGTGGTGAGCGACGCGCGATGGCTCGGCGCCCGCGTCGCGAAGGCCGAGGCCCGCGAGGCGGTGCGCGACGCGTCGATCATCGTCGGGGATCATCGCGTAGGCCGCGTCCGCGACCAGCGCGCTCCGCGGACGATGCAGCACGCGCGCGCGCACGTCGTGCTCGATGAGCTCCGCGCGCTCGAGCTCGTCGAGGCGCGACGACACGTTCGCGCTCGAGAGGCCGGGCACCAGCGCCGCGATCGCCTCGTCGGGAGACGGCTCACGCAGGAGCGCCACCGCGCGGAGCACGCGCCGCGCTTCTTCGGAGACGCGGAGGATCCGCTCCTCGATCGCGGCGAGGATGCTCGTGGGCGCGCGGGCGCCGCGGAGCTGCGCGGCGCAGAGCTCCCGCAAGAAGAACGGATTTCCTTCGCCCGCGCCGACGATCGACGCGCGGGCCTCGCTGGCCTCCGCGCCTGGCAGCAGGTGCTCCACGAGCGACCTCGCGGCGCGCGGCAGGAGCGGCGCGAGCCGGTGCGTCTCGACCCGAGCGTCACCCTCACCGAGCACGCGAGCGACCGACGCGCGCTCGTCGTCGGACGTCGTGCGCGCCATCGCGACGAGCACGAACGGGCGCGAGGCGAGCGATCCGAGGGCCTGCGCGAGGAGCTCGAGCGAGCTCGGATCCGCGTGCTGCGCGTCGTCGATCGTGACGAGCAGCGGGCTCGCCGCGATGGCTTCGATCCACTCGTGGAACGCGCGGCGCTCCCGATCGCCGCGGAGGAACGGGTCGCCGCGGAGGAACGGATCACCGCGCGCGGGCCCGTCCGACGCCGACTCCGCCATCGGCACGCGCGCGAGATCTCCGAGATCACGCAGCAGCTCGGACCGCCGCGCAGGCTCGGAGACGAGCGCCTCGATGTGTGCCGCGAGCTTGTCGCGGCGGGTCTCGAGCGGCTCACCGTCCTCGATGTGAGCCGCCGACCGCACGAGGCGAACGAGCACCGAGAGCGGCGCGTCGTGATCGCCCGCCTCGAGACGCACGTCGAGGACGCGCGCAGGATCGTCGATCTCGCGTCCTGCGCGCGCGAGCACGGCCTCGAGCACCGCGGTGCGCCCGATGCCCGTGTCGCCCTCGACGACGATCGCGCGCGCGATGGGCTCGGAGAGAGCCTCGTCGATCGAGCTGGCGATCGCACCGACCTCGCGATCACGCCCGAAGAGGCGCGTCGCCGCCGCGCCGCCGCTCACGCGCGTCTCTTCGCTCTCTTCCGCGAAGGCGGCGACGTCGTCGTCGAGGCCGATGCCTCCCACACCGTCCGAGCCCGCGCGCCTCGCGATCTCGATCGCGCGCTCGACGGCCTCACCGACCGGCACGCGTCCCGCCACCGTGCGCCCGGAGGCGATGCCCACGCGCACGCTCGCGTCCGCGTCGAGCAGACGCCGCGCGCAGCGCCTCGCGCGCGCCACCCGATCACGCGTGGCGCCTTCGTCCGAGAACGAGGCCACGAGCGCGCCCTCGGCCGACAGCTCCACGCGTCCGTCGCTGCGCTCGACGATCCCGCGGAGCTCGACCGTCGTGCGATCGGGCTCGTCGGCGCGCTGCGTGGCGTCGGTCGCGCGGCGCTCCTCGGACGGCAGCGCGACGAGCACGAGCACGAGGCGCTGTTCGCGGTGCGAGAGGCCAGCGAGCGTCAAGGCCCCGACGGAACGGCTCGCGTCGCGCGCGTCGCCCTCGATCGCGTCGAGCTCACGCACGACCGCGTCGCCGTCGGCGGGGCGCTGCGACGGATCCTTGTTGAGCATGCGCAAGACGACGCGCTCGAGATCGGACGACAGCGCGGGCACGAGCTTGCGAGGAGGCTCCGGCTCTTCGAGCAGCACCGCCGCGAGCGCCGCGAGCATCGTCTCGCTGACGAACGGGCTCCGACCGACGAGGCACTCGTAGAGCAGGCACCCGAGCGAGAAGACGTCCGCCGCAGCGCCGACGTTCTTGCTGCCGCGCACCTGCTCTGGCGCCATGTAGTGAGGCGTGCCGATCGCCGCGTCGGTCTTGGTCACGGTCGCGCCACGGATCGCCGTGTGGCGCGCGATGCCGAAGTCGATGAGGCGCACGTCCGAGCCATCGCTCGCGGCGTCGCCCACGAGGAACACGTTCGACGGCTTGATGTCGCGGTGGACGATGCCACGTCGGTGCGCGACGCCGAGCGCACGCGCGAGCGCGCGCACCACGCGCGTGGCCTCGTCGGGAGCGAGCGCTCCGTGCTCGAGTCGATCGGCGAGGCTCTGACCCTCGAGCCACTCCATGACGAGGTAGGGGCGGCCGTCGTCGAGACGGCCGTGACCGAGGTAGCGCACGATCGCTGGATCGGAGAGCGTCTCGAGCAGCCGCGACTCGCGGAGGAAGCGCGCCTCTTCGTCGACCGTCTGCCGCGTGATCTTGATCGCGACGGTGCGCCCGCTCTCGAGCTCGGTCGCGCGGTGCACCTCGCCCATGCCGCCCGCGCCTGCGAGCCGCTCGACGCGGAAGCGCCCACCGACGAGCGTGCCGGGCAAGAGCGTCAACGACCCTCGAGCTCCTCGATCGTCTTGGGCCAGTTGTCTTTCAACAGGCGCGAGAGGCTTCGATCGGCGAGGAGCTTCCCGCCCGTCTGACAGCGCGGGCAGTAGTTCGACTCGTTCTCCGCATAGACGATGCGCTGCACCTTCGTGCCGCACACCGGGCAGGGCTGATCGAACTTGCCGTGCACCGCCATCTCGGGGCGGAACGCCGTGACCTTCGTCGGGAACTCTTTCTCTGCTTCCTTCGAGAGGCGATCGGTCCACTCGTTCAAGAGGCGCTGCGTCGTGGTGTAGAGGCGCGCGATCTGCTCTTCGGTGAGCCGGTCGCTGCGCGTGACCGGCGAGAGCTGCGCGGCGTGGAGGATCTCGTCCGAGTACGCGTTGCCGATGCCAGAGAAGAGGCGCGGATCGGTGAGCGCGCGCTTGAGCGTGTGCCGCTCGCGGAGGAGCGCCTCGCGGAACGTGGGCAGGTCGACCTCGAGCGGCTCGACGCCGCCGCGCGAGAACGCGGCGAGCGCCTCGCGACCACGAACGAGGTGGATCGACGCGCGCTTCTTCGTCGAGGCCTCCGTGAAGATCAGCGTGCCGGTCGGAAAGTCGAACGCGCCGAGGCCGATCTTGCCGGGCACCTTGTCGCCGCGCTTCTTCCACTGGAAGCGGCCCGAGACCATCAGGTGCACGACGACGAAGAGCTCGTCTTCGAGCGCGAAGACGATGCGCTTGCCGATGCGCGACAAGGACAGCACGCGCTTGCCCACGACCTCCTTCACCGGCGGGTCGACCGAGCGCAGCACGAACGGCGACGCGAGACGCAGCGCCTCGAGCGGCTGACCGACGACGCGTGGCTCGAGCGCACGGAGGTACGTCACGATGTCGGGCAGCTCGGGCACGCGGCGAGTGTATCCGCTCCGTCGCGGCGGCCGAATTGAGTCACGCTCTGGCCCATGTCGCGCGCGATCACGATCCTCACGTTCGCCCTCGCCCTCGTGTTCGCCTCACGCGCGCGCGCCGACGAGCTCGCCGAACAGCCTCCGGCCGAGGTGACGGCGGCCGAGGCGACGACGGCGGACGTGACGACGACGGAGGCGACGACAGCCGAGGCACCGACCGCAGGCGTCGAGGCGACCGCGAGCGTCGACGCGAACCTGGCCGTCACGAGCGCCGACATGAGCGTCGACGCGAACCCAGCGCCCACGGCCGAGTCGCGCGCCGTGCCCATCGACGAAGAGGACGCACGCATCGCCGCGGGCCTCGCGGAGCGTCGGCGCCTGCGCCCTTGGCACATCCTCTTCGGCAACCTCACCTGGGCCGCGAGCAACATCGCGACGATCTTCGGCTTCATCCAGTTCCACGACCGCTACGGCTTCGACGGAAACCCTGCGAGCGCGGGCTGTGTTCGCGGGAACGCGATCTTCGGAGACACGTGCCCGTCGGGCAGCGTGCCGATCCCGCACGTGGTCGCGATCACCGCGCTCACGCTCTTCTACGGCTCGGCCTTCACGGTCAGTCTGTTGATGCCGGATCCGCTCGGCGTCGGCGAAGGGCCGAGCGCTCACTCGCAAGAGATCAACGTGCACCGCGCGCTGCGGTGGACGTCGCTCGCGATCATGGCGCTCCAGATCGTGCTCGGCGCGATCTCGCAGAACGTCGAGTTCAACGACTTCGGCGCCGACCGCGCGATGGCCGCCACGCACGTCGCGCTCGGCACCGTCAGCTGGGGCGTGCTGACGGCGCAGGGCATCGTCGGCTCGCTCCTCGCCTACTGATCAGTCGAGCGCGTCAGCGCCAGGGATCGGAGAAGCGCGGGTCGGTGAGGAAGGTGTCGTCGCGCAGCGCGTCGAACAGGGCCATCACGTCGGCGCGCTCGTCGGCCGTGAGCGTGAAGCCGTGGATGAACAGGTTCTTGAGCGGGCTCTCGGCGCCGACACCAGCGTTGTCGCCAGTGGCGATCGTGCGGCCGCCTGCGGCGTAGTGATCGAGGGCTGCGTCGAGGTCGACGACCGTGCCGTCGTGCATGTAGGGCGCGGTCTCGGTGATGTTGCGGAGCGTCGGCGCGCGGAAGCGGCCCATGTCGCGCGGGGTGCCGGTGTGCTCGTAGAGGCCGCGGTTGGGCTCGGGATAACCGCCGCGTCCGTCGATGTTGTAGAGGGCGGTGTTGTGGAACTGGACCTCGGCGATCGTCGTGCCGTTGTGCATCACGCCGTCGGTGAAGTTGAAGCCGCCGTGGCAGTGGAAGCACTCGAGGCGCTCGGAGTTGAAGAGATCGAGCCCGCGGAGCGCAGACTCGCTCAGCGCGGACTGATCGTTTCGGTAGAAGTAGCGATCGTAGGGCGCATCGAACGACAGCAGCGTGCGCTCGAACGCGGCGATCGCGCGCACCGCGTTGGGCACGCTGATCGGATCGGCCTCCCCGGGATACGCCTCGGCGAAGAGGTCGGGATAGAGAGGCTCGGCGCGCATCCGTCGCACGAGCTCGTCCTCCATGTTCGCGAGGCCGAGCTCCACGGGGTGCTCGCCGAAGATCGGCACGAGCGCCTGATCCTCGAGCGCCACCAGCGCTGGGTTCGCCCACGTCTGGGTCGGGTTGTACGCGACGTTCGTGAGGGACATCGAGTTGCGAGGCGTGCTGTCACCCGTCGATCCCACCGAGACGAGCAGGCCGTCGGTGAACGCGCGCTCCTGCGCGTGGCAGCTGCCGCAGCTCTGCGTCTGGTTGCCGCTGAGCCGCACGTCGTAGAAGAGCCGCCGACCCAGCTCGACCTTCGACGAGCTCATCGGGTTGTCGGCGGGCACACGCGGCGCGGGGATGCCGGGCGGCAGGCCCCAATCCCACACGACGGGCTCGGGCTGACACGAGGAAGCGCCTAGCGAGGCCACCAAGACGGAGAGTACGTGCGCGCGCATGCTCACCTCGCGGGGCGACGCGCGACGCGCAGCAGAGTCTGCGCGGATGCATCGGGGAGGCCCACTGTCGTGTACCACGTCGGGCAGTCCGGATCGGAGAGACTCGACTCGCAGCCGTCCACCGTGAGGTCGAGGCCCGCCAGCCACGCTCCCACGTCGAGCACCACCTCGTGCGTGCCGGGATCGAAGCCCTCAGGCAGCGCGAGCTCGATCGCGGGTCGGTTGGCGTTCGCACACGTGCGCGTGCCCATGGTCGCGTCGCCGGAGCAGTTCGTCGCGCCGAGGTGAAAGCTGATGCCGCGCGCGGCGGAGTCGGTGAGCGCCTCGAAGCGCATGAACTTGTAGCCGCCCTGCCAGTTCCAATACATCGACGAGAAGTTCATCGGCGACGGCTGGGACGCGCTGTCGAGGTGGTTGCGCGCTTCGGGCACGCCGAGGCGCAGGCGGAGCGCGGTGAACGGGCCCGCGCTCGCGAGCGTGCCGGTGAGGTTCGTGTGCGTGGGCGTGTTGCCCGAGCCGCAGGCGGAGCCGCCGGTCTCGAAGTCGAGGAGCGCGATCTCGCCGTTCTGGAAGTCGATCTGGTCGAGCACGAGCGGCACCTCCGTGCCCGCGCTCGTGACGAAGCGGACGTCGTGCACGTAGAGGCGGAGATCCTGCGCGGTGATCGTCGTGCCCGACGTGCCCACGCCCGTGTACTCACGGCCGCACTCGAACGCCGCGCCGTTCACCTGAGCGGAGAACGCGAGATCCATGGACGTCCCGCTCGGCGTCGAAGGACAGCCCGCGAGCGCGACGGAGACGGCGGCGGTGGACGAAAGCAAGACAGGAAGAGCACGCGACATGTTCACCTCGACGAGCGAAGGTAGCCCGGCCAACGGCCGCCAGCATCTGGCCACCGTCGGAACGTCGTGGTGGGCGCTCGTGGAGCGTTTCGTGACATCCACCCGTCATGGCCTCCTGGTCAGACGCGCTCGATGCGCCCTGCGTTCACGCGGAAGTCGGTGCGGGCGTCGTCGAGGTGGATGAGCCGCGCGTCCGTGGTCGTCAAGAAGACTTGACCACCCATGCGCGCGAGCAGGCCGAAGAAGCGGCGGTTGCGCGTGGCGTCGAGCTCGCTCGAGACGTCGTCGAGCAAGAGGAGCGGCACCTTCCCGGTGCGGTGCGCGAGCACCTCGAGCTCCGCGACCTTGAGCGCGAGCACGAGCGCGCGCTGCTGTCCTTGTGAGGCGTGGTGCTTGGCGCTCTTGTCCTTCACGCGCAGCGCGACGTCGTCCGCGTGTGGACCCTCGGCCGTGAAGCCGCGCATCACGTCGCGGTCGAGGCTCTCGGCGAGCGCGTCGAGCAGGCTCTGCTCGTCCGGCTCGCAGCGCGGCACGAACGCGATCTCGAGCGGGACCGTCGTCTCGAACAGCTCGTGCCACACCTCGGTCGCGCGCGGCGCGAGATCGGCGACGAGGCGCTGGCGCGCTTGCCCGAGGATCGCGCCCGCGGCCGCGAGCACGCCGTCGAAGGCGGTGACGGCGCGGCGGTTCACGGGCTCTTCTTTCAAGAGACGGTTCCGGCTCCGCAGCGCCTTCACGTAGTCCGCCAGGGTCGTCGCGTAGGTGGGATCGATCTCCGACAGCACCTCGTCGAGCAGCGTGCGTCGACCCTCGGGGCCACCCTGCGCGAGCGAGAGATCGCCTGGATGAAACAGCACCGCGGGCAGCACACCGAGCCACGCGAGGCTCGAGCGGGGGCGCTTTCCATCGAGCTTCGGCTGACGTGCGTGACCTCGACGCAGGCTCACCTCGAGCGTGCGCGCGAGCGGGCTCGCCTCTGCGCGCAAGGCCACGCGCGCGTCCTCGGCGCCCGTGGCGACGAGCTCGTCGGTGCCTGCGCCGCGAAAGCTGCGCAGGGTGGCCGCGTAGTGGATCGCCTCGAGCAAGTTGCTCTTGCCCTGTCCGTTGTCGCCCGCGAGCACGTTGAGGCGCGGACCCGGCGTGAGCTCGAGCGGCGCGAGGTTGCGAAAGCCCACCGCGCGGAGCGCGCTCAGGTGGTGCGGCTCATTCGACGACGGCAAGTTCGTGGTTCTCGATCTGGTGACGCACAGACATCGGGGGCGCGCCGATCCGCCGCGCGATCCGTTCGATCTGCTCGCTGTCCGTCACGCCAGCGCCAATCGCCTCTGCGACCAGCGCTCTCGGAGCCACGAGCTCGGTGGCGAAGGCGCGTGATGCCGCCTGGGCCCACACTCTGGCGTTCGTGATCGCACGAGTCCTACCGCCCATGAGGGCGATCCCGAGCGCGCGCGCGCGCAAAAAGCGACTGGTCGTGGCCGACGCCGGTTGGATGAGGGCATGCAGCCCCCCCGACCTGGTCGAGACGAGCGCACGAACGTTCGTATCCTCGAGCGGTTGGGCCTTCCGAGCCTCCAGAACTTCAACAAGTCGTCGGTCGAGAGAGGGGCCATGAAGGTCTTCTCCGGTTTCGAAGAGGACGTCTCTGGCGGCCGCGGCGAGTGCCCACCCGACGGAGTGCGCGCTCGCCGCATTCTTCATCGCGGTGACGCGCGCGTCACGCAACGCGGAAGGGACGGCCCAGTCTTCCTCATCTCCACTCCAGACCTCGCGAACAGCGTCGATGTCGGCGCCCAGAGACTCGGCTGCCGCGCCGGAACACACGTCACGACGAAGCTCCTCGGGCAGCTCGAGCGCGGAGTCCAGCCACTCCAATTGATCGCCGTCTTCTTCGAGGTCGTGCCCGTTGAGGGCGGCGGTGCGCCAACGCTCTTCGGTTCGTGGATCCATCCCGCTCAACGACCTCCATCGCTCACGAACCCAACGAGCGTCGTCGTCGTCTACGTACTCCAACCGATGAACGATCTCCTCCATGAGCCGCCCGATCTCTCGTCGAAGCAGGCTCGTGTCGACGAGCACAGTGGATTCAGCCAGAAACCGCACGGGGTAGCGACTCGAGTCGTCGTTGGGATCGCGCTGCGCAACGGCAATGTGCGAGTGCGAGTCGATGGGGCTCAGTGAGAGATCAGGCAGCGCGAAGCCTTCTCGAGCCCACAACAAATTGTGTCTCGCATACCAGGCATGTTGACTACGGTGCGCTCGTCGACCGGAGTCGAGAAGATGCCCCGGGTACGACTCGTACATGAGGAAGAACCAGTTCGAGACAATCCACTCTGCAAGCGGCATCACCGGACCGTAGACAGCGTCGCGCTTGTCTCGCGCCTCCATGTCCCAAACGCGGGTCGCCCAAATGTGCTCGTCCAGGCCGACGCCCATGCGAGCCCATGTTTCTCTGTGAGAGGTCACGGACGAGGGTCCACGAAGCCACTCCCACCGAAGGCGGAAATCACTCATGTCCGCCTCCTACGAACGAGCACCGGCAGGCGCTTGTGGGGGTCCAACGGCATCTCGCTCGCCTCGTTCGGGTCGATCCACCAACCCTTGTACTGCACGCCGCTTCCATCGGACCTTCTTCGAGCCTGGAAGAACTCTGAGCCGTGCCAGCCCCACACGTACTTGGGAAGGTCTCCCTGCGAAGTCGTCTCGCTTCCCGAGACACATCCGGCACGGACAGCCGCCCGAAGCGAGGCAGTGAATCTGTTCCATTCCGACTTCGGATAGCCGGGGCACCGACTCCCATCCGACGGAGCGGGGGGTTCGCCGTTGATCGGGTTCTTCTGTGTCTTGTGCTCCGGGCTGCCGATGTACTCGACGATCGCCGCAGCGCGGTCCCGGTCGCTCTGCACGACCCACCCCTCGATCCGCAGAGGCTTTCCTTTCTTGGACATCGTCACTCGTCGTCGCTCTCGCCGCGCGCGACGCCGTGCTTCTTCGCGAGCTTGTGGAGGTACTTGCGATCCATGTCCGCGGCGCGCGAGGCCGCGGAGATGTTCCCGTGGTGGCGATCGAGCAGCCAGCTCACATAGGACTTCTCGAAGCTCGCTTCCCACTCGGCGCGCGTGTCGCGGTAGCTCTTCGCAGGGTCGAACGCGGCGGGCGCGAGCGGGTCGTTCTTGCCCGTTGCACCCGCGGGCGCCGAGGCCGTCGGCAGCGCGCCGCCGGGGATCGCGGCGAGGCCCTGCGCGCGCGCGAGGTAGCTCGCGCGCTCGAGCACGTTGCGGAGCTCGCGCACGTTGCCCGGCCAGTCGTGCGCGACGAGACCGTCGAGCGCTTCTTTCGAGAGCGCGAGCACGGGCAGGCTCTCGCGCGCGGCGAGATCGGCGAGGAGTCGCGACGCGAGCACCGGCACGTCGTCGCGGCGCTCGCGGAGAGGCGGCATCTCGATCGGCACGACGGCGAGGCGGAAGTAGAGATCTTCGCGGAACTTGCCGCGCGCCACCTCCATCTTGAGGTTGCGCTTGCTGGCCGCGACCACCCGGATGTCGACGCGCAGCTCCTTGTTCCCGCCGACCCGACGAAACGCGCGCTGCTCGAGCGCGCGTAGCAATTTGGGCTGGAGGTCGAGCGGCAGCTCGCCGATCTCGTCGAGGAAGAGCGTGCCGCCGTTCGCCATCTCGAACGCGCCTTGTCGGCTGCCCGTCGCGCCGGTGAACGAGCCCTTCTCGTGACCGAAGAGCTCGCTCTCGATGAGCGTGCCGACGACCGCGCCGCAGTCGACGACGACGAACGGCTTGCTCTTCCGCGGCGACGCAGCGTGGATCGATCGGGCGAGCACGTCCTTGCCCGTGCCCGTCTCACCGCCGATGAGCACGGTCGCGTCGGTGGGCGCGAGCCGCTCGAGGAGGCCGAAGATCGCGCGCATCGCGAGCGACTTGCCCACGACCTCGCCGAGCTCGCCCTTCTCCGACGGCAAGAGCTCGATGCGCTCCGAGAACGGGCGCACCTTGATCTCGACCTTGCCGACCGTGATCACCGCGCCCGGCTTGAGCCACGCCTCTTTGATCTCCGCGCCGTCGAGCAGCGTGCCGTTGGTCGAGCCGAGATCACGCAGCAGGTAGCCCTTGGGCTCGCGCACGATCTCGCAGTGCGCGCGCGAGACGGTTCCGTCCGAGAGCACGAAGTCGTTCTCCGGAGCCTTGCCGATGCGGAACAGATCGCGATCGATCATCCGCTCGTGGCCGCGCTCGGGGCCGGAGAGGACGGTGAGCGCGCATCGCGCGAGCTCGAGGATGCGAGGGTCGGCCGCGTGCGCCGTGCCGAGGACGGTGCTCATGGAGAGGGCGACCATCGTACTCGAACGACAGCGTCGGCCGGGATCTCGAAGTGGCTCGCGCGGAGGGCCGCGCCCGGCATGTCGAGGCGCACCTCGTAGGTGCCGGGCACGAGGTGCACGGCGTGGCTCAGCTCGCGCGCGTCGGGCTCGAGGCGGGCGCGCGTGTGCGTGAGCGCCTCGCCCGAGTCGGGCTCCACGATCGTGATCTCGACCGCGTCGCCGGGCTGGCCCGCGGCGCGCGCCTCGGCGCGGACCTCGTCGAGGGGGAGCGAGAGCGTCGCGTCCTGCGGCGAGCTCGTGACGAGGTCGGTGACGGCATAGAGGAGGCCGAGAAAGAGCCCGAAACGAAGGAGACGCGAGCGGTTCGTCTTCACGTACGTCGCGAAGCGGGACCACGCGCTCGGTGTCGGTTCGTCGCTCAAGGCCCGCGACGTTGAACGCGCGGAGAGCGAGGTTCAAGCGGGCCTCGCGGATCGTGTAGGCTCTCGGGTCGATGGCGCTCCGGCTGGTCACGTGTCTCGCCCTCCTCGCTCTCGCGCTCGGTCCGCTCGTCGTGCCTCGAGGCGCTCACGCGCAGTCGCTCGGCACGTGCGAGACGATCGAGGATCCCGCTCAGCTCGGCCGTCTCGGCGCCGAGCTCGCGCAGAACGGCGCGTGGGACAGCGCCGTGATCTGCTTCGAGCGGCTGGTCGAGCGAACCACCGAGCCCGCCGCGCGCGGCGACGCGCTCTTCAACCAGGGCATCGCGCTCCAGTCGCTCGGTCGGCACCGTGAGGCGCGCGACGTGTTCTCGCGCTGGATGCGCGATCACGCGACGAGCTCCGACGACGCCACGCGCGCCGAGGCCGCGCGCCTCTTCGCGACCGAGGCGGCGCGCGTGGGCTCGCTCGAGCTGCGCTTGCCCACGACCCCCGCAGAGATGGCGGTGCGCATCGACGGTCGTCCGATCGAGGTCACGGCGCGGCCGCTGCTCGTCGAGCTCGACCCCGGAACGCACACGGTGGTGATCACGGCGCCGGGACACGCGACGTTCACGTGGGACGGACGCACGACCGAAGGCGGCCGCGAGAGCGTCGAGGTCGCCCTCGTGCCGCTCGCGAGCGGCGAGGGCGGATCGATCGCGGACTCGCCGGGCTTCTGGATCGGCATGGTCCTCCTGGCCGGCGCGATCGGCGGAGGCATCGGCCTCGGCATCTTCCTCCAGGACGACGCGCAGCTCGATCCGCGACCGAGCCTCGAGGTGATCCGTCTATGAGCCGCGCACGACTCACCCTGTCTGCGTGGGCCGTCGGCGCGTCGCTCGCCGCGAGCGGCTGCGCACAGAACGCGCTCTTCGAACTCTACGTGGAGCTGCCTCCGCCCATCATGGTCGAGGGCGGCGGCATGGCGAGGTTCGCGCGCGTCATCGCGCTGCCGGTCATCGCCGATCGCGACACGACGTTCGACGGCTCGCGCTCGCGTGTGGTCGCTCTCGAGACGTCGCGTCAGTTCCTGGGCGTGACGCTGGTGCGCGGCGCGGGCTTCGTCGAGCGCGAGCTCACGGTGCGCGTGATCTACTGCGAGACCGAAGAAGACTGCGATCCGGTGCAGCCCGAGCGCTGGGCGGGCTCGGAGGATCTCGTGTTCGAGACCGCCTTCTACGTGGGCGACACGACCTGCTACGCGCACTCGCTGCCCGACGACGATCTCTCGGACGGGCTCGCGCTGCCGACCACGCAGCGACGCGTCTCCACGTGTCAGGTCGGCGGCTGCACCGACGACGACTTCACCGAGTCCACCGCAGACTTCTGCCGCCTCGGCACCACGCAGCACTTCTGCACCGCAGGACAGGCAGGCAACGTGTGCGACCGGCTGAACGCCGACATGCTCCCGATGCTGGCGCCCTGAGTTTCCTGAGGGTCCATGCGAACCCTCCCCCGCCGGCGCGGGGCCCCCTCCCACTCCACGCGCGAAAGCGCGTGCTGCGCGCGGGGCCCCAACCCCGCTTACACGCTTCGCACAGCGCTCGGCGCTCTCGATCACTTCTTCAGCAGGCCCGCGAACGGGTTGTTCGAGAACTTGGTCGCGAGCGGAGGCGTGTTGGGGCGCTGTCCGCCGCGCGGATCGCGTCCACCGCCCTGGTGTGGGCCCTGCGGTCCGCGCTGCGGTCCGCCGCGCATGTCGCGTGAGTCGCCGCGCCCGCCGTCCCGCTGACCGTCTCGCGGGCCCTGACGCGCGCCTTCGTCCATGCGCGCCGAGAGAGAGATCCGCTTTCGCTGCAGATCGACCTCGAGGACCTTCACCTTGAGCTTGTCGCCGACCTTCACGACCTCGGCGGGATCCTTCACGAAGCGATCGGCGATGCGGCTCACGTGCACCAGGCCGTCTTGGTGCACGCCCACGTCGACGAACGCGCCGAACGCCGTGACGTTCGTGACGACGCCCTCGAGGATCATGCCTTCCTTGAGATCTTCGAGCGTCGTCACGTCGTCGCGGAACTTGGGCGGCTCGAAGCTCGCGCGCGGATCGCGACCCGGCTTCTCGAGCTCCGCGAGGATGTCCTTGAGCGTCGGCTCGCCGACCTCGTCGGACACGTACTTCGCGATCTGGATCGCGCGCACCTTGTCCTTGTTGCCCACGAGCTCTGCGACGCTGACGCCGAGATCAGCGGCCATTCGCTCGACGAGCGCGTAGCGCTCCGGATGCACGGCGCTCGCGTCGAGCGGATGCGTGCTGCCGTGGATGCGCAAGAAGCCGGCGCACTGCTCGAAGGCGCGCGGCCCGAGGCCGGTCACCTCGAGGAGATCCTTGCGCGTGCCGAAGCGCCCCTTCTCGTCCCTGTGCTTCACGATCTTCTTCGCGAGCGAGGGACCGACGCCCGCGACGTACGAGAGCAGCGCGGCGCTCGCGGTGTTGATCTCGACGCCGACGCGGTTCACGCAGCTCTCGACGACCTCGCCCAGCTTGCGACCGAGCAGCGGCTGGTGGACGTCGTGCTGGTACTGGCCGACGCCGATCGACTTCGGATCGCACTTCACCAGCTCCGCGAGCGGATCCTGCAGGCGCCGGCCGATCGAGATCGCGCCACGCACGGTCAGATCGAGGTCGGGGAACTCTTCTCGCGCGACGTCGCTCGCGGAGTACACGCTCGCGCCCGACTCGCTCACGGGCACGACGAGGATCGTGCTGATGCCCACCTCGGCGAGGGCTTTCTTCACGAACGTCTCGGTCTCGCGGCCGGCGGTGCCGTTGCCCACCGCGAACGCGAACGGCTCGTACTTCTTCGCGAAGGCCTGCACGGTGCGGCGCGCCTCTTCGTCTTTGTGCGCGCCCTGACCCGGATAGATCGTCGTGTTCTCGAGGAACTTCCCCGTCGCGTCGAGCACGGCGATCTTGCACCCGGTGCGGATGCCGGGATCGACGCCGATCACCGTCTTGGTGCCCATCGGCGCCGCGAGCAGCAGGTGCGCGAGGTTGTCGGCGAACACGTCCACCGCCGCGCGATCGGCCTTCATCTTCAGCTCGACGCGCACGTCGTTCTCGACGCTCGGCACGAGCAGGCGCTTGTAGCCGTCGAGCACCGCGGCCTCGAGCTCACCGGCCCACGGCGAGCGGCGATCGAGCTTCATCACGACCTCGAGCTTGGGCACGGTGCGCTCGGCCTCGAGCACCATCTCGGTGCGGAGGATCCCTTCCTTCTCGCCGCGACGGATCGCGAGGAAGCGGTGCGAGGGCATCACCGCGCTGGCCTCGGAGAACTCGTAGTACTGCTCGAACTTCGTCGGCTCCTTGGTCTTCTCGGGCACCGCCGACGTCTTGATGACGCTCTCCTTCTCGAACGCCTCGCGCACGATCGCGCGGCCCGCGGCGTTCTCCGCGAGCACCTCGGCGACGATGTCGCGCGCGCCCTTGAGCGCGTCGGCGATCGAGGACACTTCCTTCGCGAGGTCGACGAAGGCCTGCGCCTCGCCGCTCGGATCACCGTCGCTCGACTGCCCGAGGATGCGCAGCGCGAGCGGCTCGAGGCCGCGCTCCTTCGCGATCATCGCGCGCGTGCGGCGCTTGGGCTTGTAGGGCAGGTAGAGATCTTCGAGCTCCGCCTTGGTGCTCGCAGCGCGGAGCTTCTTCTCGAGCTCCGGCGTGAGCTTGCCCTGCTTGCCGACCTCTTCGAGGATCGCGGCGCGTCGCTCCTCGAGCTCGAGCACGTAGGTGCGCTTCTCTTGGATGTCGCGGATCTGCACCTCGTCGAGGCCGCCCGTGACCTCCTTGCGGTAGCGCGCGATGAACGGAACGGTCGCGTTCTCCGCGAGCAGCGCGACCACCGCCCGCACGCTGCGCTCGGGCAGGCCGAGCTCCCGCGCGAGCCACGGCGTGGGATCGAAGCGGAACGTGGACGTCGTCTCGGTCGTGGGCTCGGTGGCGGGCGTGTCGCTCATGGGGGCGAGCTACATAGCGACCCGAGATCGAGCGTTCAAGACTTGACGAGAGCGAGACACGAGCTCGCGACGGTCGATCACGGGCATGGCCGCGGAGGATCACGCGCAGCGCTCGCCTCACGTGGCGGCTCGGCGCGCTACATCACCTGTCCGCGATGCCCCGCGACCTCCGACCCGACACGCGAGCGCCTCGGCTCGAGCTCTCCCTCCAGCGGAGCGCGCTCGATCCGTGGCTCGGCGTGGTGTTGCGCGCGGGCGTGATGACGGGCCTCGGTCTCGGGCTCGCGCTCGCAGGCGTCGCGCTCTCGGTCGCGACGGCCGCGCTCGGCATCACGAGCCTCGGCTACCTCGGAGCGACGGGCCTCTGCGGGCTCTCGTGCCCGATGATCGTGCTGCCGCTCTTCGCGCTCGCGTTCCTCCAGCTCGGCGGTCGACGGCTGCGCGTGGAAGAGGACGAGGTCGTCCTCCTCCGCACCGACGGACCGGAGCTGTCGCGCGCATCGATCGAGTCGGTGCGCGGCTCGGTGAAGGCGGGCGTGTACCAGTCGTGGGGGCGTCGCGGGCGCGTCCTCCACCTCGGGGTCGGCGCGAAGCCCATCGCCATCGGCGCGCACGAGCCCGAGCGCGCCGACGCCGTGCGCAGCGCGGGCTGGCCCGTCGCGTCCGCGCCCGAGCTCGAGTGCACGAGCGAAGAGCTCGATCGTCTCATCGCCGCGATCGGCCTTTGACTCGACCTCCAGCACGAGAAGAGTCGCCGACGGAACGAAAAAAGCCCGCGTTGCGGCGGGCTTTCTTCGTTCATGGAGTCGAGGGGAATCGAACCCCTGACCTCCTCGATGCCATCGAGGCGCTCTCCCATCTGAGCTACGACCCCTGAAGGGGACGCGCGATGTAGCAGGGGCGTTCGGCGGCGTCAAAGGCCTCTCCGCGCGGGCGCGAGGCTCGGTTATGCTCGGCCGACCATGCGCTTCTTCGCGGTCGGTGAGCGGGCCGAGGGTGTCATCGCCATCGGCGGTGAGGCGGTGGGGATCGTCGCGATCGGTCAGTTCGCGACGGGCTTCCTCGCGATCGGACAGCTCGCGCGTGGCGTGATCGCCATCGGGCAGCTCGCGGTCGGCGTCTTCGCGATCGGACAGCTCGCGCTCGGGCTGACCTTCTGCGTGGCGATGCTCGGCGCGGGCGGGCGCGCGCTCGGGATCGTCTTGCCGATCGTGCCGGTGCCTCCGCGCAGGAAGAAGATCCCCCAGCTGCACGATCTCGCGCACGCCCGGACGCAAGGCTCGGCGTGGCTGCGCGGCAAGCTCCAGCGGAGCGGCACGTCGTTCACCGCGGTCGTCGGGGATCAGTCGGTCCCGGTCGCCGTGGGCTCGGACATGTTCCTCGCGGCCTACGGCGTGGCGAAGGCCAACACGGACTTGTTCATCGAGCTGACGAGCGGCGACCGGCGGAACTACAAGCTGCGCGCGATGAAGAACGCCGCGGACGACGTCTCGAACAAGCCGTGGATCTCCGTGTGGTCGTTCATCCAGCTCGCGCTCCTCGCCGTCGCGGCGTGGGGCTACATGCAGTTCGTCGTCGTCGACCTGATGGACTTCGTCGCGCGCAGCGCCCAGGACCTCGCGCTCTACGGGATCACCGTCACGTGACGCGCGTCCTCTTCGTCCGACACGGACAGGCCTCCGCGGGCGCCGCCGACTACGACGAGCTCTCGGAGCTCGGACGCACCCAGTCGCGCATGCTCGGACGCTGGCTCGCCGATCGGAACAAGGCGCCGACGCACGTGTTCGTCGGGCCGCGCAAGCGCCACAAGGACACGTGGAACGAGCTCGCCTCCGCGTACCACGACGCGATCGGGCTCACGATCGACGGGGACCTCGTGGTCGATCCCACCTCGAGCCTCACGCGCCGCATGCTGCCGGTGCCGACGATGTTCGACGCGCTCGACGAGCACCACGGCGTGCAGCTGCTCTCGAGCCTCGGTCCCGAGCTCGCCCAGCGCGACGACGCGATCGGGCGCGCGGCGCGGCGCGCGTTCGCAGGCGCAGGCAAGCGCGCGTTCATCGACCTCGTGCTCCTCACGATGCCCGCGTGGGCGCGCGGCGAGCTCGCGCATCCGGACGTGGAGCCGTGGGCCGACTTCATGATGCGCGCGCGCACGATCGCGCCGCGCTTCACCGCGCTCGGTGAGACCGCGAGCGCGTGGGTGATCAGCTCGGGTGGGCTCATCTCGACCGTCGCGGCCGAGTCGCTCGGCTGCTCGCTCGAGCGCACCTTCGAGCTGATGTTCGCGATGCGAAACACGGCGATGACCGAGCTGTCGGTGCGGCGCGACGAAGCAGGACACGCGCTCTCGCTGTTCACGTTCAACACGCTGCCGCACCTCGACGAAGACCACGCGACCTTCGTGTGATCACTGCGTGCGTCGTGAGCGGGCGCGCCACGGTGCGTTCGCGCCACACGACGCGCGCGCCATGGCGAGCGAGACGGCCTCCCCGATCGTGTCGCCGCTTTCTGGCCCCGATCGAGAGCCGTTGCCACGCTTGTCGGAGTGACGTCCCTCTGGACCCAGGGCCCCGCACTGAACCTCCGCACGGCGAGCCTGTGCGTGATCGTGTGCGCGCTGTGGGCGGCGACGTCGTGGGCCACACGAGCCGACGGACAAGACCTCGAGGTCGGCGAGGAGTGCACGCTCGCATTGCCGCGCGCCTCGAGCACGGCGCGGCGCGGCGCGGCGCAGCCTCCGAGCGCGCCGTCGATCCCCCTGCCGACGGGCGTCGGCGCGTTGCGAGGTCGTGCGCTGGGCGCGCTCGATCGCACGCGCTGCGAGGCGCAGCTGCGCGAGGCGGCGATCCCGTTCGAGTCGATCCCCGAGACGTCCGACGTCGATCAGCCGATCCGCCTCCGCGGGCCGATCCAAGGCGGCTTCCTGATTCGTCAGCACGGGCGTGAGCCTCGCGTCGTGCGCGGGCGCACGCAGCGCGACACGCGCCTCGACGCCATCTTCGACTGTCGCCTCGTGGTCGCGCTCGAGACGTGGAGCGCGTGGGCGCGCGAGGCCGGGTTCGTGGGCATCGAGCACGTCTCGGTGTTTCGTCCGCACTCGCGCGTGGCCGCGACGGGTCGACCGAGCGGGCACGCGAGCGCGATGGCGATCGACGTCCTCGCGCTGGTCCGCGCGGATGGCACGCGCTTCACGATCCTCGACGACTGGGTCTCGCGCGAGCGCGGCGCCGATCCGTGTGCGCTGCGCGAAGAGACGGTCGAGCAGGCACGAGTCCGCGAGCTCGCCTGCCGCGGCATGCGCGAGGGCTTGTTCCAGGTGGTGATCACACCGCACCACGACGACCGTCACGCCAACCACCTCCACCTCGAGGTCAGGCCCGACGTGGACTGGGCGATCGTTCGCTAGGTCTTCTGGGCGAGGGGCCCCGGCCCCTCTGCACACCCCGTCGCTCCTTCGTCGAAGACTCCTCAGTCGCTCCCGCTCCAGGGGTCAGCTGCGCTGACCCCGCCGCGAGGCGCCCCAAGTCCTCTGGGTCCGCAGCCGCAGCGCGCGCTGAAATACACCTCGTACCGACGCGTAGGGGTTCCTGTCGTCGCCACACACCACGCGGCGAGAGGAGGTTCCCCATGTCGGCCGCTTCGTTCGCTCGTACACCGTCGGCTCTGGCGCTCTCGTCGATCGCGATCGCTGGATCGCTCGCGCTCGGCCTGCCTCCCGAGGCGCGCGCCGACGATCGCGTGAGCTTCGGCCAGGGCGTGATCATCACGACGAACGAGGTCGTCGACTCGGCCGCGTCGTTCGGCGGGGACGTCGCGATCGACGGCGAGGTGCGCGGCGACGTGACGAGCTTCGGTGGCAGCATCGCGCTCGGTCCGCACGCGCACGTGCGCGGCAACATCGCGACGATGGGCGGCGCGCTGGCTCGCGATCCTGGTGCAGTGATCGACGGCTCGATCGCGACGTTCGGTGGGGCAGAGACCGTCGCGCCGATGTGGAACGGCTGGTCGGCCGCGGCACCGCAGCGGCTCGCACCGCCGCCGCCGCCGCGCTGGTCACCGCCCGCGGAAGTAGGTCACGGCCACCACGGTTCTCATCACCGCGCCCACGGCGGCGAGGGTTGGTTCGCGAGAGGAGTACGCAACATGTTCGAGAGTCTCATCGCTCACGGTCTCTTGTTCTTGCTCGCGCTCGTGCTCTCGGGCTTGTTCCCCGAGCGCATGACCGCGCTCCACAAGGCCATCATCCGCGAGCCCGTGCGCTCGGGTGCGCTCGGCGTGGGCAGCTACATCGGCGCGGTCGTGCTGATCATCGCGCTGACGATCACGGTGCTCGGCATCCCCGGCGCAGTGGTGCTCGCGTTCAGCATGCCCATCGCGACGTACGTGGGCCTCGCGGCCTGCGCCACGGTGATCGGCGCGGCGATCCCGAGCGAGAAGCTCAGCGACCGGCCCATCCTTCGCCTCGCCGCTGGCGTCGGCGTGCTCTTCGTCGGCTCTCTCGTGCCCTTCGTCGGCCCGGTGCTCGTCGCGATCATCGCGTGCATCGGCGTGGGCGCGCTCGTCCGCACCCGCTTCCGCACCGAGGCGCCGCGTGACCTCGACGCGGCCGCGCAGTCTGCGTCTGCGTACCGCTGACGCCGAGCGCACGAGTCACATGCGCCCGGAGGTCCTCGCGAGGATCTCCGGGCGTTCGTGTTCCGTCGCTCAGGGACGCGCGACCACGATGCGCACGCCTCCCGCGAGCAAGGCGGCGCGGGTGTCGGTGGACCGCCCAGCGTCGATGTCGATCACGCTGACGACGCGGCTCATCCCGAGCAGGCGCGAGATCACGTCGCCCGCCATCACGGCCCGCACGGTGATCACCCGGAAGGTCGTGTCGTCGCTCGAGATGCGGTCCTGCCACTCGTGGCTCGACATCGGTCCGTTGCCCTCGCGCGCAGAGGCGCCGCTGTCCTGGCGCTCCCACTCGAGGATGCTCGCGCGCTCGAAGCTCGTGCTCTCGAAGAGGCGCTCGCTGAGCATGCGGCTCGAGCGCGGCGTCTCGAGCCGCTCCTCGATCCACAGCGCCGCGGGCGCGCCGTCGCCGTCGCAGAAGAGCTGCGCCTCCGCGCTCGCGGGGCCGACGTCGCACTCGCGCGGCTGCTCGCGGCCCTGCGGCATCAGCGCGTCGCACGTCGATCGCGAGGTGGCCGCGTCGATCACGATCGGATCGCCGCACGGCACGAGGCCCGTGGCCACGCGGGCGACGTCGGCCGCGATGCATGAGTCCTCGGTCCAGCACTCGTCGTCGTCGCAGTCGATGCGACGGTCGCCGTCTTCGTCGAGCCCGCCGCTGCACACCTCGGGCGTGACGGGCGCGCCCGTGTCGTTCGGGACGATCGCCGCGTCCTCGAGCGACCACGCATCCTCGAGCGACCACGCGTCTCGCGCCATCGCAGCCGCGTCGTCCGCGGGGCCCGCGTCCTCGTGGACGCCACCGCCATCACAGCCCCCGAGCGCCGACACAGAGGAGAGCGCCACGACACATGCGAGCGCGGTCACACGCGCCCACGCGAGAGATCTCGATCGGTTCATGCCGCGACAACGTTGCGTCGTCGCGCGACGTCGTTCAGCGATCGCTCACGAGAGCTCCACGCCGGGCCCGGGGTCCGCGAGGATCGTCCGCAGCACGCCCGTGGTCTGACCGAGCGCCTCGGCGACGTGCTCGACGTCGTCCACGTGGCAGAGCGCCTTCACGTGCGGGCCCGCGTCCATCGTCGCGAAGACGGAGAGGCCCTGGACCTCGCGGAGACGTCGCACCGTGGAGAGCGCCGCGAGGGAGCCGGGCTGGAAGTAGAGCGTGAACGGGCTCGAGGCGAACGCGAGCGCGTGCATCGCGGTGAAGCTCTGCTCGGTGGCGTGCCCGAGCATCGGGAGATCGCGTCGCGACAGGCCCTCGCGGATCGTCCCCGCGATGCGCGGTGAGCGCTCCACCCACGCCTCGTAGTAGGGCGAGGTGCGGCGCGACACGCCCATGCCGTCGCGCGAGCTCACGTCCTTGCGACCTTCGGTGATCACGGCGACGACGAGGCGCAGATCCCAGTGGTCCTCGCCGAACAACGGGTACGCAGCGAGCGAGTCGTCTCCGGGCGTGCCCGCGGGCAGCTCGACGTAGCCGCCGAAGATCGATCGCGCGGCCGACGCGCTCGCGCGACGCGCGAGGACGGACGCGCGCCGATCGTCGCGCGGCAAGCCGTACGCAGCGCGCGCCGCGGACGCGAGCGCCGCGAAACCGGAAGCACTCGACGCGAGCCCGCTCGCCGTGGGGAAGAAGTTCCTGCTCGCGACGCGCGCGAGGGTCTTGTCGCGGGCCTCGGCGCGGATCTCGGCGAGCATCGCCGTGACGCGCGCGGCTTCTTTGTCGCTCGCTCGCGCTCCATCGAGCTCGAAGACGTCGTGGACGAGCGAAGGCTCGAGCACGACGTGCGTCTCGGTGCGCATGGGCGCGAGCGTCATCGAGACGCTCGGCACCGCGGGGAGGTTCAGCGTCTCGTCGCTCTTTCCCCAGTACTTCGCGAGCGCGATGTTCGCGCGCGCGACCGCCGTGGCCTTGCCCGTCATGTCGTCTCCGTGGGAGCCGCACGCGCAGCTCCTGTCGTGGTCTCGCCGATCGTCGTCTCGCCGATCGTCGTCTCGCCGATCGTCGTCTCGAAGGCCTCGTGCCCCATCGATGCGAGCGCTTCGCGTACGCGCTTCGCAGCGTCGTCGCCCTGCGCGAGCGCGATCATGCAGCCGCCACCACCGCCGCCCGTGAGCTTGGCGCCGAGCGCGCCTGCGTCGTTCGCGCGCGCGCACATCGCGTTGAGCGTCGGCGTGGAGACGCCCCACGTCGCGAGGAGCGCGTGGCAGCGATCGAAGGCCGCGCCGAGCGACGCGAGCGCGCCGTCCGCGAGCGCACGCTCCCCGTCGGTGACGACCTGGGTGAAGTCTGCGAGCGCACCCGCGAACGCGTCGGCGTCCTTCACGCGCAGCGTGGCGACGTGGGCGACGGTCTCCTTCGTCGACCCCGACGCGCCGCTGTGGCCGACGACGAGACGCAGCGCGCTGCGCATCGCGATCGGCTCGAGCGATCGCTGACCCGGCGCGGGATGACGTCGGTAGCGCGCGAGCCCACCCGCGAGCGCGAGCGCGGTGTCGATACCCGAGGGGTTGCCATGGAACACGCGCTCCCACGCGAGCGCGATCGCTTGGCTGCGATCGAAGTCGCGCGTGATGCCGTCCGCGTGATCGAGCGCGCGGAGCACGGCCACGCCGATCGCGGCCGAGGACCCGAGGCCCGCGCTGCCCGGCAGCGTGACCTCCGCGTGCACGGTGCGATCGGTGGCGCGCTCACCTTCACGCACGTCGGTGTGTCGAGCCGCGAGCAGCGCAGCGAACGCCTGCGCGAGCGGCGCGTCGTCGACGGGCTGGACCGACACGTTCCACGGCGCGATGTGCAGCGCGGGCGGGCCGTCCGAGGCGCGCGCGATCGCGCCCACGGCGAGGCCTGCGGCGATCGCTGGCACGCCGTACACGACCGCGTGCTCGCCGAGGAGGATCACCTTGCCGCTGCCGTGGCCGCTCACGCGCCGAGGGCTAGCCCGACGCGACCGCGCCGACAAACACGAGCGCACGCAGATGCGGCCGCAACGATCACGAGAGCAAGCGATCCGCGGCGAGGGCGAACGAGTTTCGAACTATCGAGGACCGTCCCCATGTCGGCGCCCATGTCGGCGGCCGCTGCGGCGGAGGAGCGCGACGGTGAGGCCGAGGGCGAGGAGGGCCAAGGAGACTGGCGGTGCGCCCGTGCCTGCGGGAGCGCGACACGCGCAGTCCGAGGCAGCGCCGTTGCGACGACGACCCGCGTCTCCGCCCGTGGCGCCCGCGTCCATCGTGGCGGCGGCGTCGGGGAACGGCAGGCCACCGCCGTCGACGCCCTCGAAGCTCGCGTCGAGGCCCGTGAACGCAGCGTCCGGCGGATCTTCGGGCACGCACATGCCCATGCGGCAGGTCTCGCCGAAGGGACACGTCGCGCCGTCGCACGCGTCCACGCAGCTGCCGCCGCGACAGAACGTGCCCGCCGAGCAGGTCACGCCCACACACGCCGTCTCGACGCAGCGGCCGTCGGCATCACAGCTCTCGCCCGCGCCGCAGCTCATCGCCGTGCACTCCGCGACGCACGAGCCGTCGTCGCACACGCCGCACTCGTCGCACGTCACGCCGGCGCACGCGTCGAAGCACCGACCACCGCGGCAGGTCTGGCCCGCGGGGCACACGACGCCGTCGCACGCGCCCACGCACGTGCCGCGCACGCAGCGCTGACCCTCGCCGCAGTCGATGCCGACGCACTCGTCGTCGACACAGCCCGTGGCCGTGCACGTCTGGCCCTCGTTGCAGCCGCCCTCGAAGCACATCGGCGTGCACGTGCCCGACACGCAGACGTCGGGCGCGACGCACAGCGGCGCCGCGTCCATCTCGTCGGTCATGCCGTCGCAGTCGTTGTCGATGTTGTCGCAGCGCTCGGGCACGGGCGTGACCTGCTCGACGCACTCGGTGCCCATGCCCACGCAGTTCGTGCGGCCCTCGGCGCATGCGCCCATCAGGCCGGGGAGCGTGCACGCCATGCCCGCGTCGGGGCAGAGCACGACGCCCGCGCGGACAGAGAAGCGCCACGTGCCGTTGATGCCGACGTTCGACATGTCGCAGAGGCGGCGCGCGATGCCCGCGTTGCGCGAGCCCTCGATCATGATGAAGTCGCGCTCGTTGCCCGCATCGAAGCCCGCCTGGGCCTCGGTGCCGCCGAAGCCACCCGAGCCGTCCGACGCGTCGCCCGTCTCCCAGTCGCACTGCGTGTAGCGGAACTCGACGTCGAAGTCGCCGGGGCCGACGCAGCCCGTCGCCGCGCTCAGGATGAGCTGGAACGTCATGCGGCGGTCTTCGCTGCACTGGTAGTAGCCGACGCGATCCCACGTGAAGACGAGGCGCCCGGTCGAGAGGTGCCACCAGACGCCGTTCTGCGAGGGGTTGTCGCAGCGGGGTCCCATCACGGCCTCGCCGTCACCGGGGCCGGTGCAGCCACCGAAGAAACCGCCCGAGGCGCGGCGCGTGTCCACGTCCGCCCAGTACGGAGCGATCATCGGGCGCGAGGCCACGGGAAACGGATCCGGCGTGAACGTGGGGAGGCCGCCGGCGAACGTGATGTTGCCGTTGGTGTTCACGAACAGCGTTCGCTGCGTCGTCCCGAAGAAATTCAGGCCGTCGGCGAAGTACGGCGAGATGTCGATCGAGTTGCTCGAGCCATCGTCGTTCTGACCGAGACAGAGCGTGCCGTAGCCCGCGGTGCCGCCGAGGCCGCCGATGAGCGTCGTCTGCGCCTGTGCGGCGCGTGGGTCCGCGCCCACCGCGACGAGGACGGAGAGCACGAGAGCGAGACGAATGAAGAAAGAACGCGTCATCACAACACCTCGACGATTCGAGGGCTCAGGATACGCGGCCCGTCACGAAAACCGAAACACATGCGTCGATCGTCGCGAGACGCGGCATCGTTCGCGCGCTGCGACCGCCGTGACGACCGCCGTGACGACCGACGCGACGGAACGAAAGAGCCCCGCAAACCCGGAGGTCGCGAGGCTCGTCTCGTGGGCCCGGTCGAAGCCGAGCCGCGAGATCACTCCGCCGCGGCGGCCGCGATCGCGAGGCGCGCGTCACCCTTCGGGTAGACGGCCGCGCGCTTGCGATCCTTGCCCCAGCGCTCGTACTTCACGATGCCGTCGATCTTCGCGAACAGCGTGAAGTCGCTGCCGACGCCCACGTTGTTGCCCGCATGGATGCTCGACCCGACCTGGCGGACCAGGATGTTTCCGGCGCGGACTTCCTGTCCGCCGTAGATCTTCGTGCCGCGATACTGGCAGTTCGAGTCGCGACCGTTGCGCGAAGAGCCCTGCCCCTTTTTATGTGCCATGGCTGTTTCCTCTCCTCGGGCTCAGGCGCTGACGCCGGTGATCTTCAGCTCGGTGAACGGCTGCCGGTGACCACGCTTGCGGCGGTAGTTCTTGCGGCGACGGAACTTGAAGATGATGACCTTCTTCGCTCGGTCCTGAGCGACGATCTCGGCCGTCACCTTCGCGCCCTTCACGCGCGGCGTTCCGACGACGACCTTGTCGCCGCCGATCATGAGCACCTCGTCGAGGGTCACCGTCGTGCCGACGTCGCCCGTCAGCTTCTCCACGCGGAGCCGATCGCCCTGCGCGACGCGGTACTGCTTACCGCCGGTCTTGATCACTGCGTACATGGCCGTTTCCTCATCGATCTGCCTCGCCTACAGCCCTCTCCTCGTCGGTCGGGGCGCAGCGCGGGGCCGCCATCGTCGAGCCGGAGCATGGGCTCCGGTTCGCCTCTCTCGGTCGAACACGTGTCGTGGTCGATCCGAAGGGGGCGGAACACTGACCGAGGGTCCCACCACGCGCAAGCGTTTTGATCGCTCACTCTTCGTCGTCGGTCTCGCGCGCCGCCTTCGCCTCGGAGGACGAGCCGAACAGGGCGAGCTGCCCGTCGACGGGGCGCGTGTTCGCCGACCCGGAGGCCGCCTCCAGCAAGGAGATCGGCAGCGCGTCGAAGAACGGCAAGGGAGCCGATTCAGGGGTGTCGAGGGCGGCGAGGCGCTCCTTGGCGATGCCCATGGCCTTCTCGGAGATGTCCGATCCCCAGAACGAGCGCCCGAGCGACAGCGCCGCGCTGCCCGCAGAGCCGGTGCCCATGAAGGGATCGACGACGATGTCGCCCGGCGCGCTCGACTGCGACACGAGGATCCGCGAGAGCGCGACGGGCTTCTCGGTGGGGTAGCCCTTGTGGATGCGCGGCTCGCGAAAGACGTCCGCGATGCCGAGATCGGCGAGGCGCCGCTTGCCCTTCTCGAAGAAGAGGACGAGCTCGTAGCGGGATCGGTAGTGGTACCCCATCCCGATCCGCTCCTTGTCCCACACGAGCGGCTTCCAGAACTTGAAGCCTGCGGCCTCACCCACCGGCTTCGCGACGAAGGCCGTCTCTTGGTCGCAGAACAAGTAGAAGTGCGCGTCCTTGCGGAGGACGCGGAAGACCTCGCGGAAGAGCTCTTCGAAGCGCTGGTTCGGGAACACCGTGAACCAGTCGTTGCTCGAGGACTTGCTGTGCGAGAGGCGCGTGGTGGTGCCGACCGCGCGGTGCTTCTCGAGCGACTCGTACGGCGGATCCGTGATCACCAGATCGACCGACGCGTCCGGCATCTCCTGGAGGAACGCGACGGCGTCTGCGTGCGCGAGCCACGCGTGCCGCGCGACGGGACCGCGGACGGTGCCTGAGTGGGTGCGCGCTGACACGGCGGTCGGGGTGGGCGGGCTCGGGGTGGGGGGCTGCGGTGGGAGGCGGAGGGGTAGCATGCTCACTCGGGCCGGACGGCTGCGACCGGAACCGTCTGACACGCAAACGGCGCGCACGACGCTGCGCGTCGTCCTAGGAGTCCTGTATGCTCGGCCGCGTCATGGCGGGGTCGTCCCTCACTCCTTCTTCTCCTTCTTTCTCTCGACCGCTCCCACGAGCGCGACGCGTGCTCGTCGCGCTGGGCGTCGTCGGCAGCCTCGGCTCGGGGATCGGCTCGTGCGCCCGCGGTCCGTCCGGACTGGATCAGGGCCCGATCCGAATCGGCGTCGTGATGCCACAGACCGGCTCGCTCGGGACGGACGGCCAGCTCTGGCTGAAGGGCATCCGCCTCGCGACGCAGGAGATCAACGCCGCGGGCGGCCCGCTCCCCGGTCGCGAGGTCGAGCTCGTGGTGCTCGACAGCGAGACGGACACGACGGTCGCCGTCGATCAGGCGCGCCGGGCCGTCGAAGAAGAAGGCGTGGTCGCCATCATCGGCGACGCAGGCAGTGGCGGAACGCTCGCCGTCTACGAGGGCGTCACGGCGGCCGCGGGCGTGCCCCAGGTCAGCTGCTGCGCGACGAGCCCGAGCCTCACGGTCGCGTCGATGGGCACGGCGCTCGACGATCGCTTCTTCTTTCGCACCGCGCCCTCGGACGCGCTCCAAGGACAGGTCGTCGCGCGCATCGCCGACGACGAGATGTGCATGCGCATGGCGATCCTCCACATCGACGACGCCTACGGCGCGCCGTTCGCGGCCGCGATCGAGACCGAGTTCACGCGCCTCGGAGGCACCGTCGCGGTGACGGTCCCCTTCGTCGACGAGCGGCCTTCGTACACGACCGAGGTGATGATGGTCGCGGCGGCGAACCCGGGCTGTGTCGCGCTCATCGCGTACCCCGAGACCGCGGGCACCATCCTCCGCGACTACGTGCGCCTCTCGATGCCGCCCGACGTCCTCTGGATCGGCACCGACGGCCTCCGCAGCGACACGTTCGTGAACGAGGTCGGCAGCACGCTGCTCTCGGGCATCCGCTTCCAAGGCGCGGCGCCCATCACGCAGCCCATGGGACCGACGTACGACAGCTTCGTCGCGCGTCACCGCGCTGCGTGGGGCGAGGTGCCCGGGCCGTTCGTCAGCAACAACTACGACGCCGCGGCGCTCCTCTTTCTCGCGATCGCTCGCGCGCAGAGCACGGGCGGCCGCGCGATCATGGAGTCGGTGCGAGCGCTCGGTGACTCGACCGGCGCGATCGTGCGCGTGGGCGATCTGTCCGAGGCCGTGCAGCGCCTGCAGGACGGCGAGCAGGTGAACTACGAAGGCGCCAGCGGCTCGGTGGACGTGGACGATCTCGGCGACGTGCGCACGGACTACGAGGTCTGGCGCGTGACCGAACCCGGCACGAGCATCGAGCAAGTGCGGACCATCTTGGCGACGGATCTGCGATGACGCGATCGGCTCCTCTCGCGCGCGGCGCGATCAGCATCGGGCTCGGCCTCGCGTCGATCTTCGCCGCGTCGTGCGGGCCGCAGCGCGTGCCGCTCAACGTGCGCTTTCCCTCGACCGAGACGTTCCTCGTGAGCCGCTCGATGCGCATCCGCATCTACGAGCTCGAAGAGACGTCGTGCGCCACGCTCGTCACGGCAGTGTCGAACGGACGAGATCCCTCGGCGAGCCCGCTCTGGGAGAGCGACGAGCTCACGCCCTGCACGGTGCGCGCGGGCGTCTCGATCCCCGACGTGGGCGGCGGGCTGCGCGGCTTCCTCGTCGAGGGCCTCGACAGCAACGGCAACAACACGATCCTCGCGGGCTGCTCGGAGGCCGAGGTGTTCGCGGGCGGTCGCATCGACGTCGCGATCTATCCGACGAGCCGCTACGACGCGGCGTATCGCGCCGACATGCCGGGCAGCGAAGAGATCGCAGACCGCTGCGGGGGTGGCTCGTGAGGCGTATCTCGCTGGTTCTCGCGATCGGGCTCGTCGCGATCCTCGCGATCGGATCGACGCTCACGCCCGCCTCGGCCTCGGCACAGCGCGCGGGGAGCGCACAGACCAGCGGGGCGCTGCCGCGCGCGGAGCAGTCGTACCTCGACGTCGACTTCGAAGGCACGCTCGCCGCTGCGCAAGAAGCGCTGCGTGAAGGCGGTCACACGCCCGCGCAGCTCGTGCGCATCTACGAGCTCCTCGGTGTGAGCTCCGCGGCCGTCGGTGAGAACGAGCGCGCGCGGGACTTCTTCGTCCGCATGCTCGCGATCGATCTCGACGCGGACCTCGACGACACGGTGCCGCCGCGACTTCGCGCGCCGTTCCTCGAGGCGCGCGGGATCGTCACGTCGCGACCCGAGCGCCTCGGCGCCGAGATCGGTCTCGCGCGCGTGCAGAGCGCGCTTCACGTGGCCCTGACCGATCCGTTCCAGCTCGGCCGCTCGCTGCGCGTGCACTCGCGCCTCGAAGGCACGCTCGAGTTCACGACGGAAGACGAAGCCGCGCAGCCCGTGATGTTCGCGCGCCTCGAGGGCGCGGCCACGGCCGATCGCGTCGAGTACTGGGTGGAGCTCGTCGATCCGTTCGGCAACCAGATCCTCGTGCTCGGCAGCGAGTTCGAGCCTCGCGTCGTCGGCCGTGCCGTGCCGGGCGCGGCAGGCGGCGGTGGCGGCGGTGGTGGTGGCGGTGGCGGCGGCGACGTGTTCTCGGAGCCGTGGTTCTGGATCGTCGTGGGCGTGGTGGTCGTGGGCGGTGGCGTGACCACGGCCGCGATCCTCGGTGACCAAGCGAGCCGCCTCGAGGTCCGCACCGGCGTCACCGTCGGCCTCGACTGAGACGCGGCCAGGGAAGGTCATCGGGGCGCCTCGCGGCGGGGTCAGCGCAGCTGACCCCTGGAGCGGGAGCGACTGAGGAGTCTTCGACGAAGGAGCGACGGGGTGTGCAGAGGGGCCGGGCCCCTCGCCCGGCAAGACCGAGTCACGAACGGGCGGGACGTGGCCACATGCGCGCATGCGCATCCAGTCCTGGTCACTCGCGATCCCCTCGCTCGTGGTCGTCGCGCCGCTCTTCGCGAGCGGCTGCGCATCCTGCGAGCGACGTGTCGAGAACCCTCCGACCACCGAGGTCGTGACGCCGCCGCCCGCGCCGCCCGAGCCGGCGCGGTACGAGGTGCACGAGTGGGGCCTCCTCCGCGGGAACCTCGCCGACCGCGTGGTGCTCTCCGGTCCGCGACGCGCGCCGACGCCGATCCCGATCGCCAAGCCCGTCCTCTACTTTCACCGCGACGGCGAGGCGGCGCTGAGCGTCGACGTCGAGGTCGCGCTGGCGAGCGGGACGATGGTCGAGCACTGGCCGCTCGTGCCGGGCGCGACGGGCGCGAGCTTGGCGTGGCGCGGAGTGACGATCACGGAGGGCACGTGCGCCGGCTCGCGTTATCCGACGCTCGCGGAGCCGCCGTGCAACACGCTCGTGGGTGCCGATGGCTGCGAGGCGGTCGAGCTCGGCACCATCGAGACGCACGACAGCGACTGCCTCTCGTACGGGGGCGCGAGCTGGAACCACCTCTTCTATCGGGGCGAGCTCACCACCCCGCCGAGCTTCCCGCTCGCGGTCGCGCCGCTGCCGTCCGATCGTTACCGCATCACGGTGGAGCACGCGATCACGGGCGCGATGGTGCGCGTGCGCGGCACGAGCGCAGGAGTGATCGCAGCGCCCGCGGTGGGCGCCAGCGTCGAGCTCGACGTGCCCACGGGCTCGCTCGTAGAGGGCGCCGACGGGCTCGCGCGCGCGCTCGGCGAAGCGGGCCTGAGCGCCGACGAGGTCGCCGCGTTTCGTCGCGCGTGGGACTCGACGCTCTTCCCCGAAGCGACCGCGGCGGCAGGTGAGCTCGTGGTGACCGCGACGCCGATGGCCGGAGGCCTTCTGCGCCCACGCACGCGCGACGCCCTCCTCTACGTGCTCTCGCAAGAAGACGCCGCGCGCCTCGCGAGCCTCACCTTCACGCCGTCGCCGACGCGCGTGGCGCGCGCGATGGTCGTGTGGCTCGAGCTCTCGCGCGCGATGCCGGCCTACGAGCCGCCCTATTGAGCGACCCTAGCCAACCAGCCCCGCACCGGGCGTCGACCCCGATGCAGGGAAGCAGGGTGGCGCGACGGAGCCGGGACGGT
>CAZCVE010000062.1:0-50171 GCA_964502175.1 uncultured Sandaracinaceae bacterium | reverse complement strand
GCACTTCAAGAGCAGGACGGCGATGGAGCTCAACGTTCATCGCGATCGCGACGGCGCGTTCTACAAGCGGCGCTACCGATGCGAGCCGATCCTCTCGAACGACGCGGCCGTCGGCATCGAGCAGTACATCCATCAGCAAGCCGTGAAGCACGAGCTGGTGGAGCGCGCCGTCGAGTGGCCGGGCCTGTGCTCGTTCTCGGCTGTGGTCGAGGGCCGCGATCGCCTCGAGGCCTCGTGGTTCGACGAGGAGAGCTGGCGCGAGGCAGGGGCGATCCGCGACGACCGCGCGCTCTACGTCCACACCGCGTCCGTCCCGCTCACGCCGCTGCCTCACCGCGTGGGCCTCTCCGAGCTCGAGCTCGGAGCGCAGCGCCGCGCGCTCGCGCTCAACATGCAGAACGTGGAGGCGACGATCGCCCTCAAGCGCCGCGACGACGGCAGCCGTCGGCTCCCGAAGCCGTCGAAGTACGCGACGCAAGACCCGAACGGCGTGCCGCCGGGACGCCGCAAGAAGACCAAGACCTCGCAGCCGTACGCGCACGGGACCGAGGCCGAAGTCGAAGGCTACGAAGCGGCGTACTCGCTGGTGATGGAGGCCTACGACCTCGCATCGGCGCGCTACCGAGAGACTGGCAAGCTCTGCCCGTTCCCAGCGGGGACATTCCCGCCGCGCATCCCGCTCCCGATGGAGGTGACGTAGCCCGTCACTTCGGTCCTGGAACTACCACCCTCGCGAGCAGCGAAGGGACACGTGTACCCGCCGGCCAACGCGCCGAGCGGGGCGCTCGTGTTCCGTCGTCACGCGGCCGCGACAGCGGGCATCTCGTGTTCGGTTGTCAGGAACTGAGGCTCACGCGAAGGCCAGCGTCGCCACCTTGGGACCATCTCGCGCGCTGGTCCGCCACGCCGGTGGCCAGTTTCAAGCAGCGCTCTGACCTCTCACTCAGTTGGGGCGGGACCGCTCTGACCTCTCACTCAGTTGGGGCGGGACCGGACGGTCCGACCGCGAGCCGCATCGCGCTGTCGCTGTTCCCCGAGGGCATTGCCTTCGCCAACGGCGACGCGGCTGCGCTGTGGGTTCACTCCCAGCGACTGCTCGGTCGCATCGAGAGCGAAGGCCTCGTCTCTTCGCTCGAGACGCTCCTCCATCCGGGGTTGCTCGCGACGGTGCGTCGCGCGCACGCAGACCTCGGCGTGGCGACGGGGCTCACGAGCCAGACAGGACCTGCGTCGACTGCGTCGTTGGCCGAGGCGTGCGCGCGCTTCGCGTTCGCGATCAGCGGCTATGCGCGTGCGCTCTCGGTGGGCATCGACGACCGCGATCAAGCAGCGGCCGATCGGTTCGCGCGCGCGCTCGCGCCCATCGACACGTACCGCACCACGACGGGCAAGAGCGACGACACGGAAGACGAAGATCCCGTCGAGCCCGCAGCGCCCACGGGCGGACCGGGCGGGCCGACACCGCCGCCGTTCGGCTGATTCGACGACACGATCGAGGGGACCGATCGTCGACGTCAAAGGCGATCTCCCGAACCTCGCGCTCGCGTTTCCTTCGTTCGACGCCGAGGCGATGACGCCGTGGATCGAGGCCGCGGTGGACGATCCTCGATCCGGGCATCGAGACGGTGGGCGCGCTTCCGCTCGACGAGTTCGTCACGCCGAAGCTGCGGCGCAAGCTCGCGAGCGATCTCAACACGTTGCTCGCGACGGCGACATTCGTGGAGTGGCGCGCGGGGCAGAGCATGAACGTCGCGGCGTGGATGCAAGAGGAGAACGGTCGGACACCAGCGACGATCGTGAGCGTCGCGCACCTCGATGACGCCGAGCGCATGCTCGTGCTCGGCGTGCTCTTCGAAGAGGTGCTCGGCTGGGTGCGCACGCTCCCCGGCAGCTCACGGCTCAAGGCGCTCGTGGTCTTCGACGAGGTGTATGGCTACGTCCCGCCGCACCCCGCGAGCCCGCCGACGAAGAAGCCGCTCGTGTCGCTGATGAAGCAAGCGCGCGCGTATGGAGTGGGCATCGTGCTCGCCACGCAGAACCCGATGGACCTCGACTACCGCGCGCTCTCGAACGCCGGCACGTGGTGCCTCGGACGTCTCGCGACGGACGCCGACCGAGCGCGCGTGCTCGAGGGACTGGGCGAGAGCAAGCGCGGCGCGCTGGCGAAGATGCTCACCAAGCTCCAGCCCCGCTGGTTCGTGGTGCGCGACGCGAAGCGCTCGACGCTGTCGCTCCTGTATCCGCGGCATGCGATCTCGTACCTGCGAGGGCCGATGACGCAGGCGGAGATCAGGAAGGCGCGCGGCGCGACGTAGGAGCTCGCGCGAGGCGACGTAGAAGCTCGCGCGTCCCCTCACCTGCGCGCTCGCGCGCGCTGCCCTCCCCCGCGAGCGGGGAGGGATTCTGGCGCGACGTGGACGAGCATCTCTGACCCTCGAGGTCAGGCGACGGTGTCTCGGCTCTCAGCCCACGATGCCGGTGCAGGCGCGGGCGAGGGTGACCTCGAAGACGCGCGGGGCGACGCGGCGGTCGTCGGTGCGGAGGCGCACGTCGACCTCGATGAACGCGCCGTCCGGGACGGGGCCTGGGGCCATCGTGAAGTCCACGACGGGATCGGACTCGGTGACGACGAAGGGGCCGACGAACGTCTCGCCCGCGAGGCCCGCGCGGTCGTTGCTCGAGCGCGCCCACACCTCGACCGAGGTCCCCGCCGGCACCTCGACGCGGAGCTCGGCGCCGAGCCATTGCGTCGTCGATTCCATGCCGCAGCCCTCGCTCACGAAGCGGTAGTTGCCGCGCGGCTGGGCGAACGTGTTGAGGCCGAAGCCGATGAAGTCGCTGTACGTGTACGGCGTGAGGCCGACGGCGTGCTCGATCCACGTGCCCGCGATCGGATCGAGGCGCGCCGCGGAATTGGTCGCCTGCGCGATCGCCCACACCGAGCCGTCGAAGCTCACACCGACGCCCACGGGACCGCGGCCCGTGGGCAGATCCCACTGGCGGATGAAGGCCATGTCGGTGAGGCGGAACTGCAGCACGCGGCCCGCCGCGGCGCCGCCGAAGTTGATCGTCTCGTGGCTGATGGAGAGCCAGAGGCTCGACTCGTCGGCGGCCACGCCGCGCGGCGTTCCGCCGCCGGGCAAGCTCACGGTGTCCCACGTCGAGGTGGCGACCGTGTAGCGGTAGAGGCCCGGCTCGCACGACGACATCGCGACGTAGACGTGACCCAGACCGTCCACCGTGACGCCGTACGGGTACATGTTCGTGCCGTTGCAGCTGCCCGTGACCGGCGCGCGCGTCGCGAGGCTGAACGCGCCCGTGACCGTGTCCACGTAGCCGAGGATGCTGTCGGCGCTGCCGGTCGCGCGATCCGCGAACCAGATGCGGCCGTCAGCGTCCGAGACCGCGCCGTAGCTGCCCATCGGCGCGATCGAGATGCAGCGGATCGTGTGGCCGTCGACGGCCGAGAGCTCGCAGGTCTCCTGCGCGTTGAAGTGGCCGATCCACGGGTTGCCGACGTACGCGTCGGGCGGCGCGAGCCCGACCGACAGCGCGCGGGGCACCTCGTTCGGCGTGAGCGTGCCGTCGGGGTTCGCGACGCCCGTCGTCCAGAGGATGCACTCGTCGTCCGGACCGACGAACTCGGCCGTGCCGAGCTGGATCGTGCCGTCGCCGTTGAGGTCGCGGCTCGTGTCGATGACGCCGTTCGTGTTGCGATCGATGCAGTCGACCTCGTCGTTCGCGTACTTCGTCAGCGAGCCCTGGCTGCCGAACGCGCGGTTCGCGACGTACGCGTCGAAGTTCTGGTCGACGGCCGTGCGCGACGGGCAGTTGCCCTGGTTCGACCAGTTACACGCCTCGTTCCACGGGCGCGTGCCCGCGGGCGCCATCGCGCCGACCGTGGGGTAGCGCGCGAGCTCGGTGTTCGTGCGCGAGTCCATCTTCGACACGGTCGCTTCGTCGGCGTTCGCGACCCAGACGGCGAACGAGCTCGCCTCGGTGCGACCGAGCGTGAGCGCGCCGTCGGCGTCGACGATCACGCCGTCGCTGTTCTCTGGCGTGGGCATCCAGCCCGCGGGGCCGGGGACGCTCGGATCGATCACGCACTCGGGCGTGCACTCGCTGCAGATCTCGAAGCCCTCGTCGACGCTGCCGTTGCAGTCGTTGTCGACGGTGTCGCAGAGCTCGGCGCCGCCGCGCGCCGGATCGGTGTCGTCGCAGTCCGCGCCGCCCGCGCAGCCCTCGCCGCGGCCGTCGCGATCGGTGTCGATGCAGCCCGGCAGCGGCTCGTACGCATCCGGCTCGCGGCCCGCGTCGGTGCCCTCGGGGAGATCGACGCAGCGGCCCTCGAGGCATCGCTCGCCGTCCTCACACTGGGCGGACGTTCGGCACGTCGCAGCAGGCGGGCTTCCGCAGTCACACGCCGCGAGCCACGCGAGGCTGATGGCGAGGAGCGACGGGACGAGACGAGACGTCCCATGGAAACGAGCTGCGGCGTACATCGGAAACTCCTCGGCGAAGCTCCGAGCATACCCGCAACGACAACGAGGGACAGCACGGCCCCACGATTGTCACCGCCCGATCGGCGGGCGCACGCGCAGGTCAGCGGCGCACGCGTCGGCTCACGGCCGAGCGGACGCGTGCGAGCTCGGGCGCGCCGAGGATCGCGGCGAGCGCAACGAACACCACGCCGGAGGTGGCCAGCGCGAGCGCGAGCACCAGCAGGTTCATCGGATGGTTGCCGCCGCGATCCCACGCCCCGAGCTGCGCCACGCCCCAGCCGGCCGCGCCCGCCGCGAGGCTGGCCACGGCGGTGCGGGCGAGCGACGGGAGCAGCGCTCCGAGCCCGAGACGGCCGAGCTTTCGACGAAGGAGCGCCACGAGCACGAGGCACTGCGCGGCGCCCGCGACGCTGATCGCGATCGCGATCCCCACGTGCCCCATCGCCCGGGAGAGCACGTAGCCCGTGATGACGAACACGACGAGGTTCGCCGCGCCGCCCCACAGCGGAAGACGCGTCTCGTTGTGCGCGTGGAAGACCGGCACGAGCACGCGCACCGACGCGATCGCCCACACGCCCGCGGCCTGCCACGCCAGCGAGCTGCCTGTCTCCATCGCCGCGGTCGCGTCGAACTCGCCGCGCGAGAACAGCACGACGATGATCGGATGCCCGAGCGCCGCGAGCACCGCCGAGAGCGGGAACGCCACGAAGAGCGCGAGCGAGAGCGCCTCGCGGAACGTCGAGAGCACGCCCTCGCGATCGCCCTTCGCGCGCATCTCCGAGAGCGCCGGCAGCGCGGCCGACGCGATCGCGACGCCGAACATGCCCTGCGGGATCTCGACGAGGCGCTGCGCGTAGTAGAGGTAGCTCATCGCGCCCTCGGGCAGGTACGACGTGAAGAGCCGGCTCATCATCACGTTGAGCTGGTAGATGCCGAGGCCCAGCGTGAGGGGCACGAGCAAGCGAAACGCCTTGCGAACGTGGGGATCCGACGTTCCCCAGCGCGGCAGGCTCGGCATGCCGATCGCGCGCAGCGAGGGCCACTGCACGACGACCTGGAGCACGCCGCCGACGATCGCGGCGATGCCGAGCGCGAGGATCGCGGGCTGCCCTGCCGCGACGAGCGGCGGCACGAGGACGAACGGCGCGAGCACGAACGCGATGTTGAGGAGGCCGGGCGCGGCCGCCGGCACGGCGAAGTGTCCGTGCGCGTTCAGGACGCCCGCGCCGAGCGCCGCGACGCCCATGAAGAGGATGTACGGAAAGACGATCCGCGTGAGCGAGACGAACGCCTCGAAGCGCTCCGCGTCGTCCGAGAACCCGGCGCCGTACGCGGTCGCGATCTGCCGCGCGAACACGACGCCGAGGATCGAGACGCCGAGGAGGATCGCGAGCATCACGCCGCGGAACCCGGCGTAGAACCTCCGCGCCGCCTCGTCGCCCTCCTTCGCGCGGACCTCCGCGTACACAGGCACGAGCGCCGACGTCATCGCGCCCTCGGCGAGCAGGCCGCGGAGCGCGTTGGGGATGGTGAAGGCGTCGAAGAAGAGATCGGTCCAGCCGATCGGGATGGTCGCGGCGAAGACCAGATCGCGGAGCACGCCGAGCACGCGCGACGCGAGCGTGCCGGCCGCCACGATCCCGCTCCGACGCGCGAGCGTGCTGCGCGGGCTCGCGGGCGCAGGCGTTGGCGGCGTCGAGGTCTCGGGCTCGCGTGTGGGCGGCTCGCTCACGGCGTCGCCATCCTACGAGCGGCGGATCGGGCTTCCGAAAAACACGCCATCATCTGATGGACGACGGAACGACTCGAGCCGCCTCCACGCTTCCACCGTTCGGTGGCGTGGGGCGGCCCGGTCAGTCGCACACGTCGTCCGAGGTTCGGGGAGGAGGACGAACCGCCCTACCCGAGCTCGGAGCGCACGCTCACTTCTTGAGCGCGGCGACCTGCGACGAGAGGCGCGACACGTAGCGCGAGCCCGCGTTCTTGTGGAACACGCCCTTCGTCACGGCGCCGTCGATCTTCTGGATCGCAGCGGCGAGCGACGCCGCGGCGACCGTGTGGTCGGCGGCCTCGATGGCCTCGCGCAGCTTCTTGATCGTGCCGCGGACCGTGGATCGAACGTGCTTGTTGCGCGCGGTGCGGCGCTCGGTCTGACGGATACGCTTCTTGGCAGAGTCGACGTTGGCCACGGATGCTCCAGAGAGAGAACGGTGCAGGGACGGGAAGCCGGGGGCTTCGAAAGGGCGCGAACAGTTACCGGAGGCGGTGCGGGTGTCAAGGAGCGTCGATGCGCCCGGCCCACCCCTATTTCCACGGCGGAACGAATCCCTCGGGCACGACGAGGGCGAGCGCTCGCGCGGTCACGTCGATGTCGAACGCATCACCGGCGATCCACTCCTCGCCGTCGATCTGAGAGGCCACCAGCTCGCGACCGGGTCGATAGAACGAGAGCGCGAAGCGGCTCGCCGCGTGGTGCTCGGGCAGGCTCAGGCCCGGGATCGGGATGCCGAAGAAGGGGCCGAGCGCGGCAGGACGAAACGGGTTGAGCGCGAGATCACCCAGGACACGCTCGAGCCACTCGCGACGGCTCGCGACCGTGATCAGCTCGAAGAGGCCGTCGTCCGGCTCGGCGCGACGCTCGAGCACCCACTCGCCCGCGAAGATGGGGGTGGCCTTGATCACGAGATCCGTGAGCTGCGTGCGCGTCACCTCGAAGCGGTCCGTCTCGATCACCGCGTCGAAGGGCATGGGCTCGACGAGCGAGCTCAGCATCCGCTCGAGCGCGGCGCCCACGTACACCGACTGATCTCGGTAGAGCATCGAGAGCAGCGGCACGTTTGCCACGTTGCGTCGGTCGCGGTTGCGCGCCGCGAGGACGTCCGGCGCGAGGCCGAAGCTCGCGGAGTCGAAGAAGCGCGCCTCGCCGACGACGCTTCCATCGACCTTCGCGCGCACGTCGCCGACGTCGATGCGGCGCACGTAGCCCTTCACCACGATCGCCGCCTGCGCCTCCACGTTCGCGGGGCCCGCCGCGATGCCGAAGGACTTGCCCTGATCGTTCGCGGTGCCCATCGGGAACACGCCCATCGGGAGATCACGACCGCTCGCGAGGATGCCGCGCGCGACCTCGTTGAACGTGCCGTCGCCGCCGAGCGCGCACACGAGATCGGGCCCACCGCCGCGGAGATCGTGCGCCTCGATCGCGGCCGCCACGACGCGCGGCGTGCGTCCCTCGGGCTCGCTGTGCACCACGGTCGTCTGGATGCCCGCGGCGCCGAGCAGCTCGGCCGCGCGCGCGATCGAGCGCGCCGCCTGACCCGACTGGGCCGAAGGATTGCCAACGAGCAGCGCGCGGCGAGACATCGCCCGCACTCTAGTACTGCTGCCCGCGCTTGCCCGTCGCGCTCGCCTGGGGCACGAAGGCCCGCCTTGTCGATCCTCGACGCACGCGGCCTCAAGAAGGCCTTTGGTCCGCAGGTCCTCTGCGAGGACGTCTCGCTCACGATCGAAGAGGGCGAGCGCGTCGGTCTCGTCGGCAAGAACGGGTGCGGCAAGTCCACGCTCGCGAAGATGCTCGCCGAGGTCGAGCCGACGGACGGCGGCACGATCGCCAAGCGGCGCAACGCGCGCGTGGGCTACCTCGCGCAGAGCCCCGAGCTCGATCCGAAGCGAAGCGCGTGGGACGAAGCCTGCGAGGGACTCTCGCGCTGGAACGAGGCCAAGCGCGCCTACGACGACGCGACGCGCGAGCTCGAGAGCGCGGCCGGAGCGAACGAGCGGCGCACCGAGGCGCTGCTCGCGACGCAGGGCGAGGCGCTGGCGCAGATCGATCACCTCGGCGGCTGGGATCCCCACCACCGCGTGCGCGCGCTCCTCGATCACCTCGGCGTGCGCGACCCCGAGCGCGCGCTCGGCACGATGAGCGGCGGTGAGCAGCGTCGCGTCGCGCTCGCGCGCCTGCTCGTCGAAGAGCCGGAGCTCGCGATCCTCGACGAGCCCACCAACCACCTCGACGCCGACACGATCGAGTGGCTCGAGACGTACCTGATCGACACGTACCGAGGCGCCGTGCTCTTCGTGACGCACGATCGCTACTTCCTCGATCGCATCGTGACGCGAACGTGGGAGCTCGAGCGCGGCAAGCTCCACGTCTACGACGGCGGCTACGAGGAGTACCTCTTCGCCAAGGCCGAGCGCGCGGAGCACGCCGCACGCGAGGAGCAGAACCGGCAGAACTTCCTCCGCAAGGAGCTCGAGTGGCTGCGGCGAACGCCCGCCGCGCGCACCGGCAAGCAGAAAGCCCGCATCTCGCGCGCCGAAGACGCGCTGTCCGTCCGCGCGCCCGAGCGCGAGCGCAAGGTCGAGCTGACGATGGAGACGTCTCGCACGGGCAAGACCATCGTCGACCTGAAGAACCTCGGCGTGGTCGTGGGCGCGGGCACGCCCACCGAGCGGACGCTGATCGAGTCGCTCACGCTGTCGCTCACCAAGGGCGAACGCATCGGCATCGTGGGCGCGAACGGCGCCGGCAAGACCACGCTGCTGCGCGCGGTGCTGGGCCAGATCCCGCCGACCCGCGGCGAGGTCGTCGTCGGACAGAACACCAAGGTCGCGTACCTCGATCAGGCGCGCACGGGCCTCGATCCGCAGAAGTCGATCATCGACAACGTCGCGCCGGGGCAGTCGCACGTGGACTTCGCCGGCTCGCGCATGGAGATGCGGAGCTACCTCGAGCGCTTCCTCTTCGACACGTGGCAGCAGCGCCAGCCCGTGGGCTCGCTGTCGGGCGGTGAGCGCGCGCGTGCGCTCGTCGCGCGCATGCTGCTCACGCCCGCGAGCCTGCTCGTGCTCGACGAGCCCACCAACGATCTCGACGTGGCCACGCTCGGCTCGCTCGAGGAGATGCTCGTCGAGCTCGACGGAACCGCGTTCGTCGTCACCCACGACCGCTGGTTTCTCGATCGCGTGGCGACGGCGATCCTCGCGTTCGAGGGCGACGGCCGCGTGGTCCGCTACGGCGGCAACTACTCGACGTACAGGAAGCTCAAGGGGGAGGCCGAGCAGCGGGCGCGAGACGAGAAGGCAGAGAAGGCGGAGAGCGCGAAGGCTGCGAGCAAGCCCGCGGCTACGCCGAGCGAGAGCGCGCCCGCGGCCAAGAAGAAGAGCGGGCTCACCTACGGCGAGAAGATCGAGCTCGAGTCGATCATGGACAAGATCGACGCCGCCGAGGCGCGCGTGACCGAGACGGACGCGGCGCTCGCCGATCCCGATCTCTTCGCGAAGCGCGGCCACGAAGTGCCTCAGCGCACGAAGGACGCGGCGGATGCGAAGCGCGCGCTCGAGACCGTGATGGCGCGCTGGGAAGAGCTCGAGAGCAAGAAGGGCTGAAGCGCGGCGTGCCGCACGTCGTCGCCATCACCCGCGCCCCGCGAGCCGACGTGCCCGGCACGTACCGCGAGATCGGCGGCACGTCCGCGGCGCCGATCGACGCGTGGCTCGTGCCCGTGGCGACGACCCTCGCGATGACGCCCTACGACCTTCGACTGCGCCTCGCGGGGCCCGCGCCGTGGGTCACCGCGCGCGTCTCCTCGGAAGCGGAGGCGAGCGCGTCCGTGTCGCGACTTCGCGACCTCGGCTGCGGCGCGGTGCACCTCGATCCCGCCGACACGACCCTGCGCGGCGCGACGTTCGTGGCGCGGGCGTTCGCGCGCCCCTCGTCGCTGCGCCTCGAGCCCGAGAACCGCGAGGTCGAGTACGGGGACATCACGCTCGTCGTGCGCGCGACGCTCGAGGAGGAGCTGGGTCGCGAGGTGACGCGCTTCTCGCCCAGCACGTTCGACGGAGTGACGAGCCACTCGCGCGAGCGAGCGCGCAAGCACGCCGTGTACGTGCTCTCGGCGCGGGGCGCCCCGGTGCGGCTCGTCGAAGGCCTCTTCGGACTGCCCGAAGAACAAGGAGCCACGACCCGCGCGAAGCTCGACTCGTTCGTCGAGAAGGTCCGCGCCCACGCACCATCGGCGCGCTTCCACGACGCGTTCGTGAGCGAGCCGCGCAAGCGCACCTCCATGCGCGCGCTGTCGCAGAGCGACACCCACCGAAGCACCGTGCAGGGCAACGTCGAAGAGACGGATCTCGCGGTGGCCCTGCTCGCGCGCGCGCTCGCCGAAGGCCAGGCGTAGGAGCCTCGGGTGTGACGCTGGCCTGAATGACGGCCGCGCACATCGCAACGATGGGGCCCATGTCACGCGTCTCCAGCACCTCGTCGCTCGCGCTCGCTTGCACGCTCTTCGCGCTCATCGGCTGCGGCGGCGACGCGGACACCCCGGACGCGGCGAGCGTGACGAGCGACGCCTTCGTCCCCGAGGGCACCGACGCGTGGAGCTTCGAAGACGCGCCGCTCCCGGACGGCGGCCCATTCGACGCGGGCACGACGAACCCCGACGCCGCGGTGACGGCGTGCACCCCGACGAGCGGGCCTCTGACGGGCGATGGCTACTGCGATCTGCTCGAGCTCGCGATCCTCGAGCACGGCGACAGCGCCGAGGTGCAGCTCTACGGGCGCCTCAGCCCCGAGGACGCGGTGGGCTGCACGGTCGTCGACGAGGTAGAGGTGTTCGACGGCGGCGCCTCGATCGGGACGATCGATGGGATCGGCCCGTTCACCGCGGGAACGCAGAACGCGCTCCTCGCGCGAGGCGCGGCGCTCGCGCCGATGATCGATCGCTGCGGCGGCGACGAAGGCCGCTTCGAGTCGTATGGGCTGATCTTGCGAGGTCGCTACGACGGCGGCTCGTTCGAGGCGCGCTGCGCGGCCTCCGACTCGGGCAGCCGCTGGCCTCCCGCGCTGCGCGTGACCTGCCACGAGAACCTCGATCGCCCTCCCACGTGGGCGAACGCGATGCTGATGAGCTTCATGGGCTCGAGCTCGGCGCAGGTGAGCTTCATGATCCCGCACGACGCCGGCGCGGCGGTCACCGCGGTCACGCCTCCGGTGCGGATCCTCTCGTACGCGGCCGTGTTCCCGCCCGGCCCCATGGCGCCCGAGCCGTTCGACGTGGCCGACTTCGTCTCGAGCGTCTCCGAGGGATCGACGCCCTCGCTCGGCGCGTTCACCACCGTGAACCTGTTCTCCTCGCGCGATCCGTTCGGCACCACGCTGTGCCCCGCGTCGCCGACGATGCCGATGCCCGGCGACCCCGTGCCGCCCGCGATGCTCCTCCGCGTGAGCGGAACCTCCGAGCGCGGCCCGATCCGCACCGAGGTCTACGTCCAGACCTGCACCCGCCCGTCGATCTGACGCTCTTCGCCTCCTTGCCAACGAAGAACGTGCCGAGCCATTAGAAATGTAATAGCGTCATCGTGAACGGGATAGCCGCGGTGACAAACGCTTCGATCAGCAGGGAATCAGTGGGCGAAACCGTGCGCGAGCTGCGGACCGCGCGGCGATGGAGCCAGACCCACCTCGCGAACCTCCTTGGAGTGTCGCAAGCCCACCTGAGTCTCGTGGAGCGGGGCCTCGCGTCTCTCACGGCCGAGGTGTTTCTGCGAGCGCTCCGGACCTTCAACGTCGGAGTCGACCGCTTCGACGTGGTCGTCGACCAAGAAGACGGTCTGCAGAACGCGCTGGCGCGGCTCGGAGCGCGGCACCTCGCGCACACGTCGAGCCCAGTGCCGTCCGCGTGGACCGAGCCCACGGCGGTGGTGGTCGAGGTGCTCACGAACCCGCGATCCGCCCGGCACGTGGCCGCCTTGGTGCCCGTCCTCGCCACTCACCCAGATCAGGTGGTGCTGCCCGCGGTGGTGAGCCAGCTCGCGAGATCGGGCCGTGAAGCCCGCGCCGGGTGGCTCCTCGAGTCGCTCCTGCACGCCCTGGCGCGCGCGTCAGTCCCGACGCGGACTGCACAGCTGACCGCGGTGCGACGAGCCGTGCTGGCGGCGAGCGTGGTGCTCGAGTCCGGCTTTCTCAACCCGCCGCAGTCGATGCAGCCAGTGGATCCGTTCGACCCGGACATCCGAAGCAAGCGAACGCTCGAGCGGGTCTTCGCGGCCGCCTCGCCCGAGGCGCGTCGCTGGCGCATCGCGACGAGCATCCAGACCGCGGACTTCGTCGAAGCGTTGGAGGCAGCGCGTGCGATCCCAGGTTGAAGGCCTCTTGCGCGACATCGCGAGCGCATGGGTGGGCCCCCGCATCACGGTTCACATCATCGGCTCGACAGCGCTCATGCTGCAGACCCCGTTCAGCCGACAGACGAAGGACAGCGACATCCTCGAGGCCACCGGCCTCGACGACGACGCCCGCCGTCAGCTGCTGAAGCTCGGCGGGCCAGACACGACCCTGGCGACGAAGTGGTCGCTCCACGTGCAGGTCGTCATGCGAGCCATCCCGTTCTTGCCTCGACCTGCCTGCTGGCAGCCCATCGAGATCGCTGGACTCGGCGACGCGCTCTCCGTCGCGGCGCTGTCCGTCACCGACGTGGTCGTCTCCAAGCTGAAGCGCTTCGACGCGCGCGATCGAAACGACATCGACGCCATGATCCGTGGCGGCCACGTCGTGCACGGCCTCCTCGTCCAGCGATTCAGCTCAGCGTTCGATCAGTTCTTGGGCGATGCCCGCGCCGATGACCTCCCTCGCTACATCGAGAACCTGAACCAGGTCGAGCGAGACATGTTCGGCCGGCTCGACGAGAGCGAGTTCGAGCTGCCCGAGTGGATCGACGACGGGTCGTGACGACATCACTGCGTGACGAGCGTCGAGACCTCTTCGGCGATCGCGAGGCTCGCGGTGAGGCCTGGGGACTCGATGCCGGCGAGGAGGACGAAGCGGGGGGCGCCGAGCGTGCTGCACTCGCGGATCACGAAGTCCGCGGCGGGCTCGTCGGGGCCGTGGAGCTTGGGACGCACGCCCGCCGCGAGGGGCACGAGGTGCTTGGGCTCGACGCCGGGGAGGAAGTGCGAGATCGCCGCGGCGTACCGCTCCGCGCGCTCCGCGGAGTCTTCGAGCGTGACGTCGGGGCTGTCGATCCACTCCGCGTCGGGGCCTGCGAACAAGAAGCCCTCGAGGTCGCGCGTGAGGTGGATGCCGAGCGCGTGCGCGCCACCGCCGACGCCCGCGCCGAGGTCGGGCACGGGATAGAGCAATCGACCAATCGCCTTTCGAAAGCGCTCGTCGAGCGCCATCCACGTGCCCTTGCAGAAGCGCTGCGTGAGGCCGTGCGCGTCGGTGTCGATGCCCGCGAGCCGCGCGACGTGATCCGCCGCGAGGCCGGCTGAGTCGATCACGTGCTCGCACGCGTAGCCGCCCCACTCGCGCTCACCGTCGTGGACGCCGACGTGCCAGCGATCGCCGACGCGTTCGATCGCGGTGACGTTCATGCCGACGAGGGTCTCCACGCGCAGGGCGTCGCACTCGCGCGCGAGCGAGCGCACGTAGTCCTGCGTGCGGAGGATGCCGGTCTCTTCGACGAGCAGCGCGGAGTGCCCGCGGACGGTCTCTTCGAGCATCGAGAGCTCGATGCCATCGACGACGCGCACGGGGCCGGCGCCGTTGCGCTCGGCGCGGGCGCGGAGCACCTCGAGGATCTCGGCCTCGGTCTCGTGGCGCGCGACGATCAGCTTGCCGAGCTTCTTGTGCGCGATGCCGAAGCGCTTGCAGCGCGCATAGAGGAGCTCGCGCCCGCGCACCGAGAGCCGCGCCTTGAGCGATCCGGTCGGGTAGTGGAGGCCCGCGTGGATCACGCCGCTGTTGCGGCTCGAGCCCTCCTCCGCGACGCGCGGATGCCGCTCGAGCACCGTGACGAACTGGCCCCGCTTCGCGAGCTCGACCGCGCACGCGAGACCCACGACGCCGGCGCCGATCACCACCACGTCCGCGTCGCGAAGCATCGAGGCGACTCTACCGTGTTAGCGTCGACGCCATGCACCGCGGCACTGGGTGGATCGCCGTCACGCGAGGGCCGATCGCGTACATGCGGACGTACGGCGCGCTCACGCGAGAGGCCATCGACGCGACGCGACGCCTGCAGCTCGAGGCCCTCGCGAACCGCCCCGAGGAGGCCGCGCGCGCCGAGCTCGCGCGGGTCCTCGGCGACGACGCTCCTCCGGTCGAGCTCGTGCGCCGGGAAGTCGAGGCCCTGCGCCAAGCGTCCTCGGACTGACATGCGTGCTCGGTCCTTCCTCCGCCTCGCAGCCCGCGCGATGCGCACGCCTGCGATCACGCTGCTCGCCGCGCTCCCGATCACGGCGTGTGCGTGCGGCGCGGCGTCGACCTCGCCGGAACCTCGGCCCCCGTCGGTGTCCATGACGCCGCGTCCGCCGCCGCCTCCTACGGCGCGCGAGGGCATCTCCATCGAGCGCGTTGCTGGCCCGCCGACCGATGCGCCCGGCGACGAGCTCGTCACGCTCGTGCGCATCGATCTCGCGCGCTTTCGGCTGACGCTGATCACCGAGCAGGAGAACGCAGGCGCGTGGCGCACGCTGCCCGAGTGGGCCGCGAGCGAGCACCTCGTCGCAGGGATCAACGCGGCGATGTTCGAAGACAGCGGTCTCGCGTCGGGCCTGCTCGTCGACGAGACCGTGGAGCGCGCGGTCGATGATCCTCGCTTCGGCGGCGTGCTCGCGTTCGATCCGATCGACCCGGCCGACGCGCCGTTCGTGATGATGGGTCGCGACTGCCCCGCGGCGGAGGGCGCGGATCTCGACGGCCTCCGCGCGCGCTACCGCAGCCTCGTCGCGAACTACCGGATGCTCGACTGCGACGGCGCGCCGATCGCGTGGGTCGACGAGAGCACGTACTCGATGGCCGCGTTCGCGCGCGATCGTCAGGGCCGCTTCGTGCTGATCCACGCAGAGACCGAGTACCGGATGCGCGATCTCGCGCGGACGCTCGCCGACCCCGCGCTCGGCCTGACCGACATCCACTACGTGGAGGGCGGGCCAAAGGCGTCGGCGTGGATCGACGACGGCACGGGCCCCGTGTCGCTCGTCGGCTCACGCCACGAAGACGACGGCACGATCGTGCGCGGCCCCCGCGCGATCCCCAACGTGCTCGGCGTGATCGCGCGGTGACGGCGAGAGGACGGCGCCGCTTGCCTCACCGACCGACGGCCTTGGCGAGGACCTCGAGCGCGAGGAACATCGGACGTGGGTCTCCGACCAGCTGCCCTTCGCGCGGGATGTCCAGGTCGACGAAGCCGAGCTTCGTGTAGAAGGCCACCGAGCTCGGCTTCGCGTCGACGACCACGCCGAGGCAGCCGATCGCGTCTCGCTGCGCGAGCGCGATCTCGAGCACGTGCCGCGTCAGCGCACTCCCGACGCCGTGGCCCTGTGCGCGCTGGTCGACGCCGAGTCGCGCGAGCCGCAGCACGGGCACCGGGTACGCCGGCAGCCGCTTGCGGAGCTTCGGTGTCGGCGTGACGGCCCGATCGAGCGTCGCCCCCGTGATGGTCGCGTACCCGAGGATCCGATCGTCCAGCACCGCCAGGTAGCTCACGGTGAGCCGCAGCTTGAACTGGCTCTGCCCCGCGTAGTGCTCGAAGAACCGATCGAGCTCGGGCTCGCCGCAGCGGAAGTCGCTGCGATCGTCCTCCAGCCTCAGCGGCCGGACGGTGAGCTCAGCGCTTGCGGCCACGCATGAGCTCCCGGAGCGCGCGCGTCGGTGCAGGCGGCGCCTCGAGCTGCTGCGCGACGCGCTCGAACGCCGCGTCCTCGAGCACGAGCCGAGTCGGGATGAGGGCCTCGTCCGGCAGCTCGCGGCGCGCCTCCATGAAGTAGAGGAGCGCCTGCTCCACCACGTAGTTCTTCTTGAGCCCGAGCCGCTCCGTGAAGCGATCGAGCTGCTCCTTGGTGGCCGGAGAGATCTGCGCGGAGATCTGTGCTTGGTCGCTCATGGGAGCCTCGCTGGGACGGTGCATCGGACCGACCATGGGAGATCCAGGCCGACCATGGAAAAACTAGCACGAGCTGACGCGAACCAGCAGCTGGGCGGCGCGGGACGCGCCCGGCGGTTCCGACGAGGCCGAGGACCGTGCGTGTCCTCCACGAACGCGGCGGGAGAACGATGCCGCTTGGGCCGTATCGTTCGCTCATGTACGGTGCCGCGATGGATCACGTGTTCCTGTCAGGGAACCAACGCTCCGGTAAGACGCTCGTCCAGCTCATCCTCGCGAGCCACCCGGAGATCACGATCAGCCCGGGGACGAACGTCATCGCGAAGGTGCTGTTCGACATGCCGCGCAACCGGCCGCTGAGCGAAGAGAACCTCCGCAAGTTCCGCCAGGTCCTCCAGAAGGACCGCAAGTTCAAGGCGTGGCGGATCGATCACCGCGCCTACCAAGCGCACGTCGCGAAGTACACGAAGGTCACGACGGGCGAGGTCGTCGACGACATCATGAAGTTCTTCCGCGAGCAGACGAAGCCGAACGCGCGCTACGTCGGCAACAAGAAGGGCTGCTACTGCAAGGACGGCGATCTCGCGAAGCGCGTCTACCCGAACGCGAAGCTCGTGTTCCTCCTCCGCGACGCGCGCGGCGCCGTGAGCTCGATGCTCGAGACGCAGCCCGAGCACGACCTCACCTCCGCGAGCCTCATGTGGTTCATGAAGGCGCGACGCATCCGCGCGCTCAAGGAGGAATTCCCGAGCGACGTCTTCGTATGTCGGTACGAAGAGCTCGTGACGAACCCGGAGGGCACGAGCCGCGCGATGTGCAGCTTCCTCGGCCTCGACTACGCGCCCGAGATGCTCGCGAAGTACCGGACGAACGACGCGATACGCCACCAGACGGACACGACGCACCACGAGACCTACGAGGCGATCACCACGACGATGATCGCCGAGTGGAAAGAGAAGCTGCGAGCCGAGCAGGTCGCGGCGATCGAGGGGATCGTGGGCAGCGAGCTCGAGAAGAGCGGCTACACGCCGGATGCCTCGCCCGCGAAGGGCCTGCTCCGCGCGCGGTACCGCGCGATGCGAGCGCGCGAGTACCTCGACTGGCGCACGGGCTGGGAGCTCAAGCGCTTCAGAATGGGATGAGCGGATGACGACACGAAGGAACACGACTGCCGTCTTCATCGGAGGCGCGGGGCACTCGGGCTCGACCCTGCTCGGCCTCGCGCTCGGCTCGCACCCGCAGGTCTTCTATGGCGGCGAGGCGCGCAAGAGCATCTTCTTCGGCAACGAGAAGAAGCCGCTGCGCAAGCGCATGTGCAAGGTGTGCGGCCCCGAGTGCAAGGTGTGGAACCACCTCGTGGTGAACGACGAGATCGACCTCTACGAGGCGCTCTCGGTGCGCACGGGGCGCCCCGTCACGGTCGACTCCACGAAGTCGCTCGAGTGGCTGAAGCAGCAGAGCGATCTCGCGCACTCGCGCGGCGCGAAGACCTTTCTCCTCTTCCTCTCGCGCGACGGACGCGCGGTCGTGAGCTCGGGGGTGCGCAAGTACCCCGAGGAGAGCGCCACCGAGCACGCGAAGAAGTGGATGTCGCAGATGGAGGGCACGGCGGCGTTCGCCGCGCAGTTCCCCGGCGTGGTCGAGCGCGTGCGCTACGAGGCGCTCGTCACCGCGCCCGAGGCCACGCTGCGCAGGCTGTGCGAGGTGATCGGGATCGCGTTCGATCCCGCGATGCTCGATCCGTTCTCGAGCGAGCAGCACCCGCTCGGGGGCAACGCGGGCACGCAGTCGCTCTTGCAGAAGGCGCAGACGAAGCCCGAGGGCGGGTCGATGCCGATCTCGGGCTCGAAGAAGGACTACTACGCGGCGCACCCGAAGAGCTTCGTGCTCGATCTGCGCTGGAAGCGTGAGCTCCCCGCCGCGGCGCTCGCGGAATTCGACGACGTCGCGGGCGCGTTCAACGCGCAGTACGCATGGAACGAAGACGCGACCGACACGGTGAACGAGGGATCGCAGTGAGCACGGGGGGCGACGCGGACAACGGGACGATCGAGTCGTTCGAGGGCACGCCCACGAAGCCGGGCTCGCGGCCGATCGAGCTCGTGTTCCGCACGATCGACGAGCGCACGAGCGACCTCGCGCTGAAGCTCGCCCTCGAGCACATCCGTCCAGCCCGCTACCACGTGATCCGCAACGTGCGGCCGTTCTCGCAGGCCGTACAGCGCATGCTTCGGCTGCCGCACGACTGCTCGCACGTCGTCCACTGCGATGCGGACTGCCTCATCCTCGAGGACATGCGGCCGTTCCTCGATCAGAACGATCTGCCGTACGTCGACTGCTATGTGAACGACCGCTTCCGCGGGCGGATCCACTGCGGCGTGCACATCACCTCGCTCGAGGTGATCCACGCGATGCGCGACACGCCCGAGCCCGTCGACGACATGCGCTACGTGCTCCGTCCCGAGAGCCGCATGCGCAACCTCGCGATGACGCGCCTCGGCCTCGAGAAGCAGCTCGCGACGTTCCACATCCTCCACGATCACTTCCAGCGGTACACGGACATCTTCCACAAGTACGCGCTCCGCGAGCTGCGCAGCCGCGACGACACGCATGCGAAGCGCTTGAGCTCCGCGATGAAGAAGTGGGGCCAGAGCGTGGACGTGGAGGTGGCCCGACGCGCGGTGACGCACGCGATCGAGCACGTACCGCTCGACGCGCCGCCGGGCGTGGTCGAGGCGTACATCCGCGCGCTGCCCGAGCACGCGGAGGCAGAGGTGCGAGCCATGGGGCTCGTGCAGACGGGCGAGCTCACGATGGACGAGGTGAAGACAGCGATGGCGAACGATCCCGTGGGCCTCGGCGCCCCGACCAAGAAGCCCAAGGTGTTCGGTCTCGGCCTCTCGCGGACGGGCACGCGCTCGCTCACGGCGGCGCTGCACCTCCTCGGATGGGACACCGTGCACTACCCCGTCGATCGACCCGCGCTCGAGGCGATGATGCGCGGCGACGTGAAGTTCCCGCACCTCGAGCGCTACGACGGCATGACCGACATCACCGTGTCGCCGTACTTCGAGGACCTCGACAAGGCGTACCCGGGCTCGAAGTTCGTGCTCACCGTGCGCGAAGAAGAAGGCTGGCTGAAGAGCTGCGAGAACCACTGGGCGAGCCGCCCCGCGTTCCAAGAGGCGCCCAAGCCCGGCAAGGACACGAGCCCCGAGGATCACCTCACGCACATGGAGATCCGGCGCTTCCTCCGCGCCGCCGTGTACGCGAGCTACGACTACCAGCCGGATCGCTTTCGTCGCGCGTACAAGCGCCACGTCGAGGGCGTGCTGGCGTACTTCGCGGATCGCCCGGAAGACCTGCTCGTGCTCGCGGTCACGCAGGGCGAGGGCTTCGACAAGCTCGCGCCGTTCCTCGGCGTGCCGGTGCCGAACCAGCCGTTCCCTCACAAGGGCAAGCGGCTGACGGAGCGCCTCGCGGCGCAGGCGAAGGCGGCGAACGAAGCCGCCGGCAACCCCACCAAGCGCCTCGACGAAGGCGAATGATCGCACCCGATCGAAGCGACGCGACGTGACCGACACACGCGACAAGGAGCCCGGGAGCGGGGGCGGCGGCGAGGACGAGGCTTCGAAAGAAGGCGCGTCTGCGAGCCAGCCTGCGCGTCCGCCCTCGGCCACGGCGAGCGCGCGCGCGAGCTCTCGTGCGCGCGCGAGCTCGCGTCGGAGCACGGGCCTGCGCCGGATGCAGAACGGGCAGTCCGTCACGCACGATCACGCCGAGGGCCTCGACGGCAACGCGATCGAGAAGAGCTTCTGGCTCTTGCGCGTCGCGTGGCGCGCGGCCCCGTGGGTGATCCTCACGATGGCGCTCTGCACGCTCGCGATCGGCGTGCTGCCCGCGGTGGTCGCGAACGTGGGTCGTGCGATCGTCGACGCCGTGGTGCACGCGCTCGCAGAGCGCGACGGATGGGCGAGCTACAAGGAGACGCTCTGGTCGCTGATCGCGCTCGAGGCCGTGCTCGTGTCGAGCATGCTCGCGGCGCAGCGCAGCCTCTCGGGCGCGCAGGGGATCCTCAAGGCGCGGCTCACGAACACCGTGACCGACCTCATCCTCCAGAAGTCGCTCACGCTGCGGCTCGAGCACTACGAGGATCCGGACATCCACGATCGCTTGATGCGCGCGAGGCGCGACGCGGGCACGCGCCCGTACAACCTCGTCGTCGGCATCTTCAACGTCGCGCGCAACGCCGTGATGTTCTTGTCGTGCATCGTCGTGCTCGCAAACTTGTCCGCGTGGGCCGTGCTCATCGTGATCCTCGCGGGCCTGCCGGTGTTCATCGCGGAGCTGCGCTTCTCGCAGCACGCGTTCGATCAGCAGCGCAAGCGCTCGCCGCAGCAGCGCGAGCAGGCGCACCTCGAGGCGACGGTGTCGCGCGAGGACTACGCGAAGGAAGTGCAGCTCTACCGGCTCGGCGACGAGTTCATGGAGCGCCTCCGCAAGATCACGCTGAAGATCGAGAACGAAGAGCGGTCGATCGCGCTGCGCAGGAACGCGTGGGGCTTCGTGTTCAACCTCGTCGGCACGCTCGCGTTCTACGGCGCCTACGCGTGGATCGTTCACCGCGCCGTGAACGAGCACCTGAGCCTCGGCGAGATGACGATGTACATCGCGATCTTCCGGCAGGCGCAGAGCGGCGTGACGAGCGGGCTCGCGAGCCTGGGCCTCATGCTCGACGATCAGCTCTACCTGCGCGACCTCCAGTCGTTCTTGAGCCTGCCGATCTCGGAGTACTCGGGCACCGCGACCGAGGGGCCCGACCCGGCGGCGGGCCTCGTGCTCGAGAACGTGTCGTTCACGTACACGGACGCGCCCAAGCCCGCGCTCGACGACGTGAGCTTCCAGATTCGTCCAGGCGAGATGGTGGCGCTCGTGGGCCAGAACGGCTCGGGCAAGACCACGCTGCTCAAGCTGATCACGCGCCTCTACGAGCCGCGCGAGGGGCGCATCCTCCTCGACGGCCTCGACATCCGCGAGTGGGACATCGACGCGCTGCGGCTGCGCTTCGCGCTCGTCTTCCAGGACTTCGCGCGCTTCAAGATGACGGCCGGCGAGAACATCGGCGCGGGCGACATCGACGCGTGGATGGACGAGGAGCGCTGGGAGCGCGCGGGCAAGCGCGGCCTCGCGCACGAGTTCATCGCGGCGATGCCGCACGGCTACCACTCGCAGCTCGGCAAGTGGTTCCGCGGCGGCACGGAGCTCTCGGGCGGGCAGTGGCAGAAGGTCGCGCTCTCGCGCGCGTTCATGCGCGAAGAGGATCAGTTCGTCGTGCTCGACGAGCCCACCGCGGCGCTCGATCCCGACGCCGAGCAGGGCATCCTCGAGCACGTGCGCGAGATCCGCGGCAAGCAGGGCGTGCTCTTGATCTCGCATCGCTTCGGCTCGGTGCGCATCGCCGACCACATCCTCGTGCTCGACCGCGGACGCATCAGCGAGCACGGCACGCACGAAGAGCTGATGGGCATGAAGGGCCTCTACCAGCGCCTCTTCCAGCTGCAGGCCGCGGGCTATTCGGACAGCCCGATCCAGGCCTCGCCGGCGCGCGTCGGCGCAGGCGATCGCGGCGCCGAGGCGTGAGGAGGCTGGTGCGTCGGAGGCGGCTGGGATAACCCCGCCGCGCCATGGCCAGCGACGCTGCACGACCCGAGGACGACGCGCGCCCGCGCGAGGACTCGATCCTTCGTGAGCTGCGCGACCACCCGCACCGCGGCGCGCTCGGCGCGCTGGCGCTCGACGTGCTCGGACGACAAGCCGAAGGCCGCACACAGTTCGTGGGCCGTGAGCACGTGAAGAAGCGCGCGGCCGATCTCGGCGTGGTGCGCGACGAGGCCGCGACGAGCTTGTGCAACGTGCTCGATCTGCTCGAGCGCGGCGCCGAGACCGATCGCGAGCGCGCGCTGGTCGCGAGCCTCGCGGTGATCGGGCTGACGGACGCCGTCGCGCGCGACGAGGCCGCGAGCAGCGCGCTCCTCCAGCGCGCCGTGCGACACGCGGTGTGGCTCGAGACGTCGACGGAGACCGCGTGGCTCACCGCGCTCGCGCTCGAGACGGAGAACCGCCTCGCCGAGCGTGTTCTGTCCGAGATGGCGCAGCACGTGATCGACACCAGCGTCGGGCCGCTCCATCGCGCGCCGCGCGATCGCGCGCGCTCGGTCGCGCTCGTGGCCGCGCTGTCGTCGAGCACGAACCCTCACGCGCGCGCGCTCGCGACGGAGCTGGCGGCGCACGCGGGCCTCGACGGTGTGGTCGCGTCGGCGGTGCGGGCGCTCGACGGCACCGGACGTACGAGCTCGGCCGATCTGCGCGGCGAGCCCGCGCTCGAGGGACGCGCGGCGCCCGCGCGAGCGAGCGGCGCGACGGCGTTCTTTCGGTGGGTCACCGGCTGGGCGCTCCTCGTCGGGATCGGGCGCGGCATCGCGGCGCTGCTCGGCCGCGAGGGCAGCGTGTCGCTGTCGATCCAGGGCCGCGAGCTTCGCGTCCGCGAGGCGGGTGGCCTCCTCGGCACGTCGACGGCGGAGCGGACGTCGGTCGTCCCGCTCACCGCGATCCTCGAGGCCAGCCGCGAGCGCCGACACGGCCAGGCCGCCCTCTACGCAGGGGCGGCGGCCCTCGCGGTCGGTGTCCTCACCGGCGGCTTCCTCGTGTTCGATGGGCTTCGCAGCGGCGAGCTCGTGATCGCGACGACCGGCGCGGCGCTGATGGCGCTCGGGGTCGTCGCCGACCTCGGCGCGGACTGGCTCGCGCGCACGCGCGGTCAGGGGATCGCGGTCGAGCTCGTCCTGCCGAGAGGGCGCGTCGTGCGCCTCATCGCACCGTCATCCCAGCGCGCCGACGCCTTCCTCGAAGCGCTCCGCGGCCGGATCCGCTGATTTTCGCGCGACCGCCTGAACGGACGCACCGTCGCCCGCTGGGCTGAGAGCGGGAGCGGTGCGGTGGCTCAGGTTTGCTTTGACCTGCGATTCACCGCTTCGGTAGCATCGCAGCGCGCTTTCCTCCCCCCTACGGGCACTCTCACCCACGGTCGCAACGCGGACATGACGTCCACTCGGATGGCTGCTGAGACGCTGCGCTGGCTGCCCCGCGAAGGGATCAGCCGGGCCCTGGGCCGCGTGGCTTCCTTGAAGCCACCGCGTGCCTTGCTGGACCGCGCGATCGGGCTCTACGTGCGCGCGTACCGCGTGGATCTGAGCGACTGCGAGGTGCCGCCGCGCGGCTTCCGCAGCTTCAACGAGTTCTTCTCGCGACCGCTGCGCGAAGGCGCACGACCGCTCGACGACGACACCGACAGCCTCGTCTGCCCGGCCGACGGAAAGCTCGAGGACGAGGGCCCCATCCGCGACGACGCGAGCTTTCTCGTGAAGGGAAAGCGGTACGACGTGGGTGAGCTGCTCGGCGAGCGCGCGGGCGCAGAACGCTTCACGGGAGGCCGCTTCGCGGTCGTGTACCTCTCGCCGCGCGACTACCACCGCGTGCACGCACCGGTGGAAGGACGCGTCACGCTCGCGCGTCACATGGGCGGGACGCTCTTCCCGGTGAACCGGATCGGGCTCGAGCACGTGCCGAACTTGTTCGCGAAGAACGAGCGCATCGCCGTGCACCAAGAGACCGAGGCGCACGGAGAGGTCGTGACGATCCTCGTCGGCGCGATGGTGGTGGGCGGGATCGAGCTCGCGTTCGATCCGTCGATCCGCAGCAACCAAGGCAAGGGCGCGGCGCGCGGTGAGGTTCGCTACGACGCGATCTCGCTCGGACGCGGCGACGAGCTGGGCCGGTTTCTCCTGGGCTCGACGGCGATCGTGCTGACCACGCCGCGCGCGCGCGCCGTGCCGGTCGTGGCCGCAGGCTCGGCGGTTCGCATGGGCCAGGCGCTCTACCGCACGGCGTCGGGCGCGGACGTGAGCGACGAGGAGGCCGTCCGCGCATGAGCGACACGGGCGATCGGGACGACGGCGACGCGTCGGGCGAAGAGGAGAGCCTCACTCCGCGCTCGCGGAAGCGACGAGGCCTGCGTGTGCCCGTCGACGACGTCCCGCGGCAGAGCTTCGTGGATCTCGCGCGCCCGAGCCGCGACTCGGGCGTCGGCCGTCACTCCGCCGTGACCGACGACGCCTCGCGAGCGAGCGCGCCCAGCGCGATGAACGCGGCGAGCGCACCCAGCGCCTCGGCCGACTCGGCCGACACCGCCGACTCGAGGGTCACCGCGCCGCGCGCTCGCGTGCAGTCCGTGGAGCTCTCGCTCGACGCGGAGCTCGAGGTGGAGGCCGCGCCACCTCCGCCGCCACGCTCGTATCGCCCGCCACCGCCGCCGCCCTCGTGGAGCGCGCCGCCGGGCACGCGCGCCTCGCAGGCACCGCCTCCGGTGGCGCCGGCCGATGCGTCGCTCGATGGGCTCGCGCGCGCCGTCTCGGCGGCGAACGAAGACGATGCCGGCCGCGAGCTCGAAGGCGGCGGTCTCGGCGACCTCGCGTTCGACGCGCAGGCGTCGGAGGCGTCGTTCGACGCGAGCGGTGACGACGGCGACGAGCTCGCTGCCGAGCCGACGCGGGTGAGCATCGCGCTCGATCAAGCGCAAGAGCTCGACTGGACGGGCGAAGCCACGCCGGCCCCGATCCCGCACGAGACCACGAAGGTCGGGAAGAAGCGCTCGAGCGCGCCACCCGAGGGCGAGCCGTCGGACCAGGCGACGCCCGCCGTGCTGCCGGACGATCCGCTCGAGGCGCCGCTGCGGTCGCGCGAGCACGAGCACGATCCCGCCGCAGAGTTGGCGAGCCCGGAGCCCGCCACGGAAGATGCCGAGCGAGATGCTGAGCGAGATGCTGGCGACGCGGCCGAGCGCGTCCCGACCTCGCCAGGTGAGACGACCAGCGGCGACGAGGCACCGGCGCGCGCGTCGACGAGCGACGCGATGCCGACGTCGATCGCGCGCGCGTCACGTCCTCCCATCGCCGCCGACTCTCGCGAGACGCCGCGCGGCCTCTTCGGCGGATCGGGCTCGACGGAAGTCGCCCTCCCCGACGAAGAGTCGCCCACCAGCGTGAGGGCGCGTCGTCGCGCCGGCCGTGAGCCTGCGAAGGGCGACGAAGACTTCGCCGACACCGTGTTCGCGGAGGTCGAAGAGGTCCCGCGCGCGCGCCGGATCACCAGCGCGATGCCCGTTCGTCGGAGCTCGCTCGGCTCGGATCGCCCCGGAGACTCGCGGACGTCGCTCGATCCAGAAGCGGTCGAGCGAGCGCGCGGCGGGTCGGGGGAAGCTGCAGACGCGTCGGCCGGCGCATCGAGCCCCGAGACGGCGACGACGGAAGCGCGCCCCGAGAGGCAGGCGAGCCCCAGGGTCGACGCGATCTCGCAGGCCCGCGAGATCGACTCGAGCCCCTCGATCTCGTCTCCGAACCTCGAGATCACCGAGACACCCTCGAGCCCCGCGTTCGAGCGACCCGGCTCGAGTGAGACGCTCGCGGGACTCGGCGCGCCCGCCAAGTCGTCGCCGGGTGTGGTGGTGGTCGCGCCCGTCGTGGTGGTGTCTCGCGCCGTCACGGTGATCGGCACTCCGTCGGCTCCGCCGCCCGAGCCGCGCGTCGCCTACACGACCCCCGGCGGCGTGACCGCGCCGGCGCCGAACGAGCCGGCCGAGCGCGAGAGCGACCCAGGCGTCCCGTTCGATCTCGACGCGGGCTCGCTGGCCGACGACGCCGAGCTGCTCGACCTCCCCTCGCAACCCGCACCGCCGAAGGCCGCGCCCCCGCCGCCTGCGCCGCCGGCCGTCGCCAAGCCGCCGGCGCCTCCCAAGCCGCCGCCGCCGAGCGCTCCGTCCCCGCAGATCAGCGCCACCGCGGAGCCTGCGCAGCTTCCGTCGCGACCGCCGCCGAAGAAGAAGAACCAGTGGTGGGAGGAGCTCTTCAGCGACGACTACCTCCGCACCGTGCCGGTGCCGTCGCAGAAGTCGATCCACAAGCAGGTCGACTTCATCGAGTCACGCCTCGGACTCGCGAAGGGCGCCGCGATCCTCGACGTGGGCTGTGGCCTGGGCCTCCACGCGATCGAGCTCACGCGTCGCGGCTACGTGGTCGTCGGCCTCGATCTGTCGCTCCCGATGCTGTCGCGCGCCGCGGACGAGGCGCAGGACCAGGGCTTCAAGATCAACTTCCTCCACGCCGACATGCGGGAGATGAACTTCGAAGGCGCGTTCGACGCGGTGCTCCTCTGGGGAACCACGCTCGGCTACTTCGACGACGACACCAACAAGCAGGTGCTCGATCGCATCCACCGCGCGCTCAAGCCGGGGGGCCTCTTGCTGCTCGAGGTGGTGAACCGCGACTACGCGATCCGCAGCCAGCCGAACCTCGTGTGGTTCCAGGGCGACGCGTGCGTGGTGATGGAAGAGTCGTCGTTCAACCCGATCGCGTCGCGGCTCGCCGTGAAACGCAACGTGATCCTCGACGACGGACGACAGCGCGAGTCGATGTACTCGATCCGCCTCTACGCGCTCCACGAGCTCGGACAGGTGCTGCACCTGCGCGGCTTCCGCGTGGTGGAGATCACGGGACGCGAGGCGACGCCGGGTGTCTTCTTCGGCGCCGACTCGCCGAAGCTGATCATCCTCGCCGAGCGTCGCGTGCAGGCGCCGCCTGCGCCGCCGAAGAAGGGCGACGAGGGCGCGAAGACAGGCGAGGCGGCCAAGCTCCCGGACGGTCCGAAGACCGACCCGAACGGCGAACCGAACTGAGCACGACTGGCCCGGCAGGAGCGCGAGCGGTACGACGCGCGCGATGCTGCACCACGAGATCTCGCGAGTGGACTCGGGCACGCCGACGCGCTCGTTCCTCTTCCTCCACGGCATCCTCGGCAGCGGCACGAACCTGCGCTCGCTCGCGCGCTCGCTCGCGCGCGCCGACGCCTCGTGGCAGCCCGTGCTCGTCGACCTGCGCGGCCACGGCCGCTCTCCGATGCCCGCCGCGCCGCACACGCTCGATGCGTGCGCCGACGACCTCGCCGAGCTCGCGCGCTCGCTCACGCCGCGCGTCGAGGGCGTGCTCGGCCACAGCTTCGGAGGAAAGGTCGCGATGACGCTCGCGCTGCGTGCGCGCGAAGGAGATCCGATCGCGCAGCAGCTCTCCCACGTGGTCCTCGTCGACTCGATGCCCGGCGCGCGAGTGGGCGGGCGCGGATCGGAGAACGTCATCGTGGTGCTCGAGAGCCTGGCGGCGTTGCCGCGTCGCTTCACGCTGCGCGAGCAGTTCATCGAGGCGCTCGTCGAGAAGGGACAGACGCGCGCGATCGCGTCGTGGCTCGCGATGAGCCTCCACCGCACGGACGACGGCTTCGAGATGGCGTTCGATCTCCCTGCGCTCGGGGCGCTCCTCGACGACTACTTCGCGCGCGATCTCTGGACGCTCTTCGACGACGAGCCGCCGCGCGCGATCCCGCGGCTCCATCAGGTGATCGGCGATCGCTCTGCCGTGTACGACGCGGCCGACCGCGAGCACGCGCAGCGCCTCGCGCGCGAAGGTCGCGCGACGCTCGACGTGCTGCCCGCGGGGCACTGGGTGCACGTGGATGATCCCGAAGGGCTCTCGCGCGCGCTGGTCGCGCGTGTCGGCGGTGCCGCGTCGGGCGCGAGCGTGGTGGCCTCGTGAGCGAGCCGACGCGCGCGCCGCGGGCGGACCTCGTCGTGATCGGCGGCGGCCCCGCGGGCATGACCGCCGCGATCGAGGCGTCGAGGTCGGGGCGCGGCGTGGTGCTCGTGACCGAGGCGCCGATCGGAGGTCGCGCGATGAACGCGAGCCTCCTCCCGAGCAAGCTGCTCCTCCACATGGCGGAGCTGCGCGTGCGCCGCGGCGAGCGCGGCCTCGCGTCGGCCGCGACGATCGCGGAGCTGACCGAGGGCATCGAGCGCACGATCGCGCACCAGGCCGCGCGGGCGAGCGAGCGCCTCGGCGACGCGGGCGTGACGGTGGTGCACGGCGCCGCGCGCTTCACGGGCGCGAACGAGCTCCACGTGGAGCGCGAGGGCGGTGCGCGCGTCGTTCCTTTCGCGAGCGCGATCGTCGCGACGGGCTCGGTGCCCAGCTTTCCAGCGGGCTTCTTCGGCGACGCGGCCGGTCCGGACGGCGAGGTGATCTTCGCGCCGCGCTTCGTGCGCAAGCTGCGCTCGGTGCCGCGCACGATGCTGGTGGTCGGCGCGGGCGTCACGGGCGCAGAGGCAGTGTCGGCGTTCGTCGATCTGGGCGTCGAGGTGAGCTGGCTCATCGACGATCACGGCATCCTGCCGCGCTTCGATCGCGAGCTCGCGAGCTCGCTGGGCGACGTGCTGATGGAGCGCGGCGTGAAGATCGTGCACGGCAAGCGCGTGGAGTCCGTGACGCGGGATCCGCGCCCCGACGCGCCTGCCGATCAGCGCGTGCTCGCGAAGCTCGACGGCGGGCGCACCTACGCAGGAGAGCGCGCGTTCGTCGCGATCGGGCGCCGCGCCGACGTCGCGCGCCTCGGGGTCGACGTGCTCGGGCTCGAGGTGGATCCGCAGACCGGCGCGCTCCGCGTGGACGCGGAGGGACGCACCGCGCTGCCGCACGTCTTCGCGGTGGGAGACGCGGCAGGGGCACCGTTCACGGCGAACAAGGCGATGGCCGAGGCCTTCGTCGCGGCGCGGCGCGCGACGGATCGTGCGGCGGCGCGGAGCGGCCCCGAGGCGCGCATCGAGGTCGTCTACACGCGGCCCGAGGTGGCGCGCGTGGGGATCACGCCCGGCGATGGCGCGCGACGCGGCGTAGCGTTCGAGGTGCGCGTGGTGAGCTACGAGTCGAGCTTGCGCGGCGTGATGGAGGGCGGCGGCTTCGATCCGCACGCGCGCGGGACGCTCAAGGTGGTGCTCGACGCCGAGGAGCGCGTCGTGGGCGCGAGCGCGATCGGTCCTCGCGCGAGCGAGGTGCTCGCGCCGATCGCGACGGCGATCCACCTCGGCGCGCGCGCGGAGGATCTCCGCGGTCTCTTCCTCGCGGAGCCGACGCTCGGCGCGCTCGCGCTCGACGCGCTCCGATAGCGTCTCGCGTCAGCTCAGGGCTGGGGCGAGACGCGCGTGAGCTCGGGATACAGGCGATCCGCCTGATCCGAGATCGCGCGGACGAGCGAGCGGAACGCGCGACGATCGAAGTTCGAGTCGGTGTTCATGACCATCGCGAGCCGGACCTCGCCGTCCGCCGGATCCCACTCGAACTTGCCGACGAGCAAGCGCCAGTTGAGCTCCATCATGTGGCGGATGAGGGCGTCCGTCGTGGCCGCGTCCGCGCGCGCCGTGAGGTAGTGGTCGACGTAGAAGTACACAGTGTCCGTGACGTCGCTGTAGGCCATGCGGAGATCGAACGTGCGGTGGCTGACCTCGCCGCGCACGACGAGCGCACAGTGGGCGCGCTGCGCGTCGTCAGCGTCGCACGCGCCATCGAGCCCCATCGCCTCGATCTCGGAGCGGAGCGCCGCGAGGTAGCGCGGCTGTCCCGCGGGGACCTCGCCGACGGCGTGCGCCGGGTCGTCTTCCGTGCCTGCGGCCTCGGGCGTGGCGGCGGGCGGCGTGGCGGCGGGCGGCGTGGTCGCGGGAGGCGTCGGCGGCGCTTCGCGCGTCGTCGGCCTGACGGCCTCGTCGGCGGGAGCGTCCCCGTCCTGCGCGAGCACCGAGCCCGTGACCGAGATGCGTCCGAGGACGACGCCGATGAGGAGGACCGAGACGAGGAGGAGGCGCTCACGCATGCGCCCTGATTCGCACGCCCCCCGCGCCGACACAACCTCCGTGCGCGACACTACGCGGACCCGACGCGGCGGAGTGGCTGGCCTTGCTTCGAACCGGACGCGTATCATCGCCGCGGCGCGGGATGACCCGGACCTGATGACTGACTTCCAGAACCGCTGGACCGAGACCGAGGGCGCGCTCGATCTCGCGACGCACTTCGCCGAGCGTGCGATCGAGAGAGGTCCGACGGAGCCCATCGTGCGGAACGTCGCCGCGCTCGTCGCCTTCTGGAAGCGCGATCTGGCGCGGGCGAAGACCGAGACCGACGCGGCGCTGTCGATCGATCCGAACCTGGCGCAGGCGTGCGGCACCCGTGGGATGGTCGAGATCTATGCGGGCCATCCGCTGGCAGCGATCCCGTACATCCGACGCGCGATCCTGCTCGATCCGCTCTTCGCGCATCAGTACATCCACTTTCTCGGCTCGGCGTTTCTCGTGGCTGGGCAGTTCGAGCCGGCGGCCGACGCGTTTCGCGAGCGCATCCGCCTCGCGCCCCACACCGATCTGTCGCGCGCCTTCCTCGCCAGCGCGCTCGGCCATCTCGGACAGATCGAGGAAGCGCGGGGAGTCTGGCGCGAGCTACAGGCCGTGAACCCGAAGTACTCGCTGGCCGAGCATCTGACGAGGTTGCCGTTCCAGAACCCAGCCGACCTGGATCAGATCCAAGGCGGCTTGGCCAAGGCAGGCCTGCCGTCCTGACGTTCCCGTGAGCGATGGGGCGCGGTGGCGGGCGAGCGAGTCTCGGTTATCGTCGGCCTCCCCATGACCTACACCGTCCTCGCGCGGAAGTATCGACCGCAGACGTTCGCGGACCTCTCGGGTCAGGAGCACGTCACCCGCACGCTCGGCAACGCGATCGCCTCCGAGCGCGTCGCGCACGCGTTCCTCTTCACCGGCGTGCGAGGCGTGGGCAAGACGACGACCGCGCGCATCCTCGCCAAGGCGCTCAACTGCACGAACGGCCCCACCATGTCGCCGTGCGGCGTGTGCGACGCGTGCAAGGAGATCACGGCGGGCAACGACCTCGACGTGCTCGAGATCGACGGCGCCTCGAACAACAGCGTCGAGGACGTGCGACGTCTCCAAGAGACCATCCCGTTTCGGCCCGCGCGCGACCGCTACAAGATCGTGATCGTCGACGAGGTGCACATGCTCTCGGTCGGCGCCTTCAACGCGTTCCTGAAGACGCTCGAAGAGCCGCCCCCGCACGTGAAGTTCATCTTCGCGACCACGGAGTCCCACAAGGTCCCGATCACCATCCGCTCGCGCTGCCAGCGCTACGACTTCCGCCTGATCCCGCAGGCCGTGGTCTCGGATCGCGTCCGCCAGATCCTCGCCGCCGAGGCGATCACGGCGGACGAGCGCGCGGTCGCCATCGTCGCGCGCGAGGCCGCCGGCTCGATGCGCGATGCGCTCACGCTCCTCGATCAGGTCGTCGCGTTCTCGGGCGGCGCGCTGGTCGGCGACGAGGTCGCGCGTGTGCTCGGCATCGCCGACCGCGAGATCCTCCACGGCACCGCCACTGCGATCCTCGATGGAGAAGGCGCGGCGGTGCTCGTCCAGATCGACACGCTCGCGCAGCGCGGCCTCGATCTCCTCCACTTCGCGAAGGCGCTGGTGGAGCTCTTGCGCGATCTCGTCGTGCTCCGCGTGAGCGGTCCGGCCACCGAGCTCGTCGCGATGGTGGAAGAAGAGCGTGAGCGTGCCCTCGCGCTCAGCAAGCGCGTCGAGCCGCTCGAGATCCAGCGCGCGTTCCACGCGGCGTCGCTGCTCGTCGAAGACGTCGCTCGCTCGCCGCTGCCGCGCACGACGCTCGAGATGGGCCTCGTGCGTCTCGCCGCGCGCCCCGCGCTGCGGCCGGTGTCGGAGCTCGTCGCGCGGCTCGAGAGCCTCGAGGCCAGCCTCGGCCCGCGCGGAGCAGGCGCACCGACTCGCGCCGCCGCGCCGCGTAGCGTCGCGCGTGAGCCCGCCTCTCGCGCCGCCGCGCCTCGACGGCCCGCGCCCTCGGACGATCCCGAACCCGAACCAGAATGGGCGCCCGCAGACGACGACGAGCTGGTCCGCGAGATCGGCGACGGCGACGCGAGCTTCGTGTCCTCGGTCGGCACGATCGCGGCACCAGAGCCAGCGCGTGTGTCCGCGCCGCCCGAGCCGGTCCGCGAACAGGCGCGCGCGTCCTCGCCGCCGGCCCGCGCGTCCGCACCGCCCGGCCCGCCGCTCCCGATCCTCGCGCCCCTCGATCCGACCGCGCTCCTCGCCTGGGAGACCATGGTCGGCGTGCTCGGCGACACCAAGCCCGCCCTGGGCGCGCTGCTCAAGCACGCGGTCCCGCGTCGCATCGACGGCGAGGTGGTCGAGCTCGCGTTCGCTCCGGGCTCGTTCTACGGAAAGCAGGCCCAGTCCGAAGAGGCGAAGAGCGCGATCGCTCAGGTCGCCGAGCGGCGCTTCGGCGCGCGTCCCGTCGTCGAGATCGTCTTCGGCGCGTCGACAGCGGGCACCTCTTCGCTCGCGCAGCTCGAGGACGAGCGAGAGCGCGCGCGGCTCGAAGCGACCCGAAAAAAAGCGCTCAACCATCCCGTCGTCCAAGACGCGCTGCGTCTGTTCGAGACGAGCCCTGGCGCGGTCGAGGTGAGGGTCGACGTGGAGGAGACGGGCTGACGCCACGCGGTCGTTCCGTCGCAGCGGGGCCCTGCTACGCTCGCCCCCATGCGCTTCTCCTTCGGGACCGCCGCCGCCTCGCTGTTCATCGCCTCGCTCGCCGCCGTCGCCCTACCCGGCTGTCCGCGAACCGGCACGATGGACGAACGCGACGCCTACATCCGGCCGTTCAACGACGCGGGCGAGTTCTACTGCGCGGAGAACGACTCGACCGCGTGCGTGGGCAACATCTACCTCTACTGCGTGCCCGACGGAGAGTTCCTCCGCGCAGAGCAGACCGACTGCGCCGCCACCGGCGAGGTCTGTCTCGAGGGCCGCGGCTGCGCCGTGTGTCGTCCCGACACCGTCGACTGCTTCATGGAGCAGCCCGCGATGTGCAACTCCGAAGGCACGGCGTGGATCCCGCTCGAGGAGTGCGATCTCGCGGGCGGTGAGGTGTGTCGCGAGGGCCGCTGCGTGAACCTCTGCGCCGCCGCAGAAGCAGAGTCGAGCTACGTGGGCTGCGAGTTCTTCGCGGTCGATCTCGACAACGCGGCGATCGGCGCCGGACGCGACGCGTCCGCGCAGCAGTACGCCGTCGTCGTCTCGAACCCCGGCAACGTGGCGAGCGACGTCACCGTCGAGGTCGACACGGCCGTCGCGGGCGAGGCCACGGCCCCGCGCGTGATCCAGACCGTCACCGTGCCGCCGGGCGATCTCGAGATCCTCCGCCTGCCTCGCCGCGAGGTCGACGGCGCGTCGTCGCTCGCGACGTGCGCGACCGAAGACGACGACGCGTGCGCGCCGAACGAGTCGTGCTGGTGCCGCGGCGGTGTGCGCCCCGGCGCGGGGGCGGACGACTGCCGCTGCCGCACCTCGCAGAATGGCACCGGCTTGAACGACGGCACGCACTCCGCCGTCACCTCGAACGCCTACCGCATCAGCTCGACCGCACCGCTGATCGCGTACCAGTTCAACCCGCTCGACAACGTCGGCGTGTTCTCGAACGACGCGTCGCTGCTCCTTCCGACGAGCGCGATCGGCTCGACCTACACCGTGGTCGGCTGGCCGCAGACCATCGCGAACTCCACGGACCCCGCGGAGGACTTCGATCCCAGCTCGGACGACGAAGACCTACGCGCGTTCCTCACGGTCGTCGGCACGAGCGAGGCGACCACCGTGAACGTGGCGCTCGGCGGCTCGGTGCGTCGCGTGATGGGCTTCGACGGGACGACGCTCGAGTACGCCCCCGGCGACGAGTTCGAGGTGACGCTCGGCGAGTTCGACGTCCTGAACCTCGAGACGCAGGGCTTCAACGCGGACTTCACGGGCACCGTCGTGCGCGCCGATCAGCGCGTCTCGGTCTTCTCGGGCAGCGAGGCGTCCGACGCCCCGCGCTTCTCCGATCTCGCGAACCGCCGCTGCTGCGCCGACCACCTCGAAGAGCAGCTCTTCCCCGACGCGACGCTCGGTCGTCGCTTCTTCATCGGTCGCGGACCGCCCCGCTCCACCGCGCTCAACCGCGCGTTCGTCACGGCCGACAGCGTCGGTGACTTCAACGAGCCCGAGTACGCGCGCATCGTCGCGACGGCAGCCGGCACCACCGTCGTGCTCACGAGCCTCCCGCCTCCGGACGACTACTACGAGCTCGAGGAGCACCAGAGCGTCATCCTCGTCGCCGATCAGGATCTCGAGATCAACACCGACAAGCCCGTCGCGGTGCTGCAGGTCATCGCGAGCCAGGAGGCCGTCGGCATCCCGAACGCGTACCCCGGTGGCGATCCGTCGATCACGGCCGTGCCGCCCGTCGAGCAGTACCGCGAGGACTACGTGTTCCTCACGCCGCAGTACTACGCGTTCGACTTCCTCACGATCATCGCGCCGTACGCCGCGCAGATCCTCCTCGACGAGATGCCGCTCGACACCGAGCAGTGCCCCGTCTCCCCCGCCGATGGCCTGCCGCGCCGCATGGACGATCCGCCGCCGGAGTGGGTCGTCTACCGCTGTCAGCTGTCGTACCCCGACGTCATCGGCCTGCCGAACGTGCGCGTCGAGGACGGCGATCAGAACGACGGCTACCACACGCTCCGCGCGACCGAGCCGGTCAGCATCATCGTCTCGGGCTTCGACGCGTTCGTGAGCTACGCGTACGCGGGCGGCCTGAACCTCGACCCGATCATGTGAGCGCGCCGGCGCGCTCGTGTCCGACGCGCGTTCGACGGCGAGCGCGTTCCACGTCGAGCGCGGAGGAGTTGGTGTTAGGCTCGCGGCCATGTCGCTGCGAGACCTCCGCGCCTACGCCATCGCTGCTCTCCTCCTGCTCGTTCCGCTCGCCGGGCTGACCGCGCTCATCACCCAAGACGCCGAGGCGCAAGGCACCGGCGGCAGCTTCGGCGGAGGAGACTTCGGCGGAGGCGGTGGTGGGGGCGGCGGAGGTGGCGGAGGCGACTGGGGCGGCGGCGGCGGTGGCGGTGGCGGTTGGGGAAGCGGCGGCACCGACTGGGGATCAGGCGGCGGCGGCAGCGTTCCCTACTCGGGTGGCGGAGGCGGCGGTGGCGGCGGCTTCAGCTGCGGCGGCTGCTGCTGCTTGGTCGTGATCATCGGCTTCGTCGTTGTCGCGATGATCATCTCGAACCGTCGACGCGGCGGCGGCGGCGGTGGACCCGGCCTCGGTGGACCTGGCCTCGGTGGCCCTGGCCTCGGTGGGCCTGGCCTCGGTGGGCCTGGCCTCGGCGGGCCCGGCTTCGGCGGTCCCGGCATGGGCGGCGGCGGCTACGCGGGCCCGAACGCGATGTACGTGACCTCGCTCTCGCTCGGCCTCGACTGGCGCGCGCGCGCGCAGCTCCAAGCGCAGCTCAAGCGCCTCGCGGAGACCGGCGACACGCGCTCGCCGGGCGGCCTCGCGCAGCTCCTCTCCGAGACCGTGCTCGCGCTCCGACGCAACGAGATCTCGTGGCTCTACTCGTCCTACAAGGACGACGGCTCGCACGCGCCGCAGAACGCGCAGCAGGTCTTCTCACGCATCGCGCAGGAATACCGCGCGCGGTTCCAGTCCGAGCTCGTGCGAGGCGCGTCCGGCAGCCTCCAGCAGCAAGACGCGCCCGCGATGACGGCCAAGGCGACCGAAGGCGAAGGCACCGTGGTCGTCACGATCGTGCTCGCGTCGCGCCGTCCGATGCAGGGCTTCCACGTCAACGACGCGGCGCAGATCCGCGCCGCTCTCGCGGACCGCGGCGGCCTGCAGGGCCCGCAGATGGTCGCGCTCGAGGTCATCTGGTCGCCCGCTGCGGAGAACGATCGCATGAGCACGGCCGAGCTCGAGTCGGTCTACACCGAGCTCAAGCTCATCGATCCGAACAGCATCGCCGGCCGCATCTTCTGCGCGTACTGCAACGGTCCCTTCCCCGCCGAGCTGCTCACGTGCCCGCACTGCGGCGCGCCCGCAGAGGCGAGCAAGGCCCGACGCTCGCCACGCGGCTGACGAGCGCCCACTGGCAGCCCCGCGCGGTCCGATCTCTGGTACGACACGGGCCATGACCGCGCCGCGCACCGCACCGCTCTTCGTCGCGCTCCTTCGCCCCACGGCCCTCGCGACGACCGTCGGCTGCGCGACTCTCGCCGCGAGCTGCGGCGGGGGCCTCCAGATGGAGCCGCGCTACGTCGCGCTCCACAACACGATGACGGCGCTCGGGATGGTGCAGAGCGGCGGCCTCAACCAGGGCAGCCTCTCCGAGGGCCAAGAGCGCGCGACGCCCGTCGATCTCCAGCCCGGTGACTGCGTCACGTTCGTGGCGCTCGGCGAGGGCGGCGTCGGCAACGTCGACGTGATCGTGCGCGACGCGTCCGGCAGCGAGCTCGCGCGCGACCGCACCGAAGACGCGCAGGCGGCGACGCAGTTCTGTCCTTCGTACGCCGGTCGCTTCGACGTGGTCGTCCGCATGACGCGGGGCAGCGGCAGCTACCTCTCGACCTCGTGGACCGGCGGGCCGCGTCAGCCAGGCCCCGGCCCTGGCCCCGATGGGCCGCCCACGCCCGTCGTCGCGCCCGCGCACGGCGGTCCCGGCACGTGCGACGAGCCGTGGGCGCTCGCGGCCGACGAGCGTCGTCGCGGCAACACGTCGAGCGGCGACGCCGTGACCGTCGGCTCGTGTCTCGGTGGCGGCACGGCGCCCGAGCACGTGTACTCGGTCGTGGTGACGCAGCGCTCGCTCGTCACCGCCTCGCTCGACTCGATGTACGACGGGGCGCTCTACATCCTCGGCGCGTGCGGCGACGTACGCAGCGAGCTCGCGTGCAACGACGACGCGCCGAGCACGTCGCACTCCGAGGCCTCCGCCACGCTCGAGCCCGGCACCTACTACGTCGTCGTCGACGGCTTCGGCACGGGCGCGGGCGAGTACGAGGTGAGCTTCACGTCGACGCCGCTCCAACCGCCGGCCGCCCTCTGCCGCGCCGCCACGCCGCTCACGCCGGGGCAGCCCGTGTCGGGCTCCACCGTGGGCCAGACGAGCACGTTCGAGGGCTCGTGTGCAGGCCGCGGCGCCGATCGCGTCTACACGCTCGACGTCGCGCAGCCGTCGCGCGCGCGCGTCCGCATGCAGAGCTCGCACGACGGCGTCGTCTACGTGCGCTCGAGCTGCACCGACCCGTCGACCGAGCTCGCGTGCAACGACGACTTCGAGGACACGCGTCACTCGCTCGCGACCGCCACGCTCCAGCCCGGCCAGTACTTCGTGTTCGCCGACGGCTACGCGAGCGTGGGCGAGGGCGCGGCGACGGGTGACTACACGCTCGACGTCGAGCTCACGCCGGCCGCAGGCAGCGGCGGCCCCGGCGACACGTGCGCCACCGCGATCCCGTACGTGCCCGGCCAGCCGATCAGCGCCGACACGATGCGCTTCGCGGACGACGCCGCCGGCAGCTGCGGTGGACAAGGCTCACCCGACGTCACGTACCGCCTCGATCTCCGCTCGCGCACGCGGGTGCGCGCCAGCTTCGGCCAAGACAGCGAGCACCCGCCGGTCATCTACCTCCAGAGCACCTGCGGCGACGCGCGCAGCGAGGTCGCCTGCCTCTCGGCGATGGGCGGCGGCTCGCTCGACCAGACGCTCAACCCGGGCACGTACTTTCTCGTCGTCGACGGCACGGACGCGAACGCGTTCGGTCTCGCCAACGTCGCCCTCCAGCTCGACGATCTCGGCGCGCTCGAGCAGGCGTGCCGCGCGGCGCCGATGATCCGACAGGGCACGCAGATCCGCGCGGACTCGTCGACCTCGACCGATCGCTTCCAGGCGAGCTGCGGCGGTCAGGCCCAGAGCCCGGACCTCATCTACCGCCTGCAGATCCGTCGTCGCTCGCTCGTGCGCCTCTCGAGCGAGCAGACGGACTTCGACGGAGTCGTCTACCTACGTCGCGACTGCCTCGATCAGGTCACCGAGCTCGGCTGCAACGACGACGCAGGCGACAACCGCCACTCGCTCGTCGAGACCATCCTCGAGCCCGGCACGTACTACGTGTTCGTCGACGGCTACGCCGAGGGCAACCAAGGCAGCTTCACGCTCGACGTGGACATCACGAACCCCTGAGATCACGAACCCCTGAGAGACCGAGAAACTTTCGTTTCTCGGGATCGAATCGTCGTACGGGGTTTGGGGGCAGCGCCCCCATCTCGCGGCGCCTGCGCCGCGGACAACTGAGATCAGGCCACCTTCGCGTAGAGCTCGCGGTTCTCGCGGTGCATGCGCTTGCCGAGCAGCGCGAAGATCTCGAGCGTGTCGGCGACGAAGCGCCGCGCATCGATCGTGAGGCTCGCGGTGTCCGGATAGCGCCGCTCGTACGCGTCGAACACCGCGTAGATGCCCGAGAGCTCCTGATGCAGGCGCGCCGCGGCCTCGCGCACCTCGGGGCGCTCGTCCGCCATGAGCGCGGGATAGAGCGCCTCGGTCTCCATGCGATCGTGCAGCCGCAGCTTCCCCGCGAAGCGCGCGATGAGGATGCGCACCGTGCGTGGGTCGGCCTCGACGACCTCGGGCACGAGCATCGAGGTGATCTCGCGCGCGAGGTTCTGGAGCTCGACGTGCTGTCGCTGCAGGTGGTCCACGGCCATGGCCCCTTCTACGGACGGCGGCGGCGTTCGGATCGCGGCGCCCCGTACGCCCATCGGAGGTGTCCGAGGCGCATCCGGGGCGGCGGGTACCCGCTTCCCCCGCGCCGTCACCTCCGCGATGCTCGCGGCCATGAACCAGCTCTTCCGCCGCAAGCCGATCAAGGACCTCCTGCCCGAGGGGCAAGAGGCTGAAGACGGCACGCCGCAGATGAAGCGCACGCTCGGCGCGTGGGACCTCATCTTCCTCGCGATCGGCGCGGTGATCGGCGCGGGCATCTTCGGCGCGGTCGGCACGGCGGCGGCCGGCGAGATGCACGACGGCGTGATGGTGCGCGCAGGCGCGGGCCCCGGCCTCGTGATGTCGTTCGTCTTGCTCGGCGTCGTCTGTGGCCTCTGTGCGCTCTGTTACGCGGAGCTCGCGTCGATGATCCCGCAGGCCGGCAGCGCCTACGCCTACACGTACGCGACGCTCGGTGAGCTCGTCGCGTGGATCATCGGCTGGGATCTCATCCTCGAGTACGCGGTCGGCAACGTCGCGGTCGCGATCTCGTGGGGCAACTACTTCAACACGACGCTCGACGCGTTCGGCCTCGGCATCCCCGCGTTCCTCGCGCACGGCTACGGCGACGTCGTCCAGCAGGCGGGCGCTGGCAACGAAGAGATGCAGGCGCTTCTCGTGAGCGCGCCGCACGTCGCGGGCATCCCGATCCTCGTGAACCTGCCCGCGTTCCTCATCGTGCTCGCCATCACGTGGATCCTCCTCCTCGGCGCCAAGGAGAGCGCGACCGTGAACAACGTGATGGTCGCGGTGAAGCTCGTGGTGCTGACGCTCTTCATCGTCGTCGGCGCGACGCAGATCGACTCGGGCCACTACACGCCCTTCTTCCCCAACGGCTTCACGGGCGTGTGGCAAGGCGCGGCCATCGTGTTCTTCGCGTACATCGGCTTCGACGCGATCTCGACGGCCGCCGAGGAGACGAAGAACCCGCAGCGCAACATGCCGATCGGCATCCTCGGGGGCCTCGCGATCTGCACGGTCGTCTACGTGCTCACAGGCCTCGTGCTCACCGGCCTCGCGCCGTGGCAGGAGCTCAACCAGCACGGCGATCCGCTCGCGTACGCGCTCGAGAACGTGGGCCTGCCCGTCGCAGGCTGGATCGTCGCCGCGGGTGCCGTGGTCTCGCTCTCGGCCGTGCTCCTCGTCTTCCAGTACGGCCAGCCGCGCATCCTCTTCGCGATGGCGCGCGATGGCCTCCTGCCCGAGCAGGCCGCGAAGCTCCACCCGAAGTACCGCACGCCGTGGGCGCTCACGATCGGCACGGGCTTGCTCGTCGCGATCGGCTCGCTCGTCGTCGACGACGACGCGACGTACGACCTCACGAACATCGGGACGCTCTTCGCGTTCATGCTCGTCTGCATCGGCGTGCTCGTGCTCCGCGTCGTGGACCCGGAGCGCAAGCGTCCGTTCCGCGTGCCGTTCGTGTGGGCGGTCGCGCCGCTCGGCGCCATCGCCTGCGTCTTCACGATGGCGGGCCTGCCGCCCGTCGCGTGGGAGCGCTTCGCGATCTGGCTCGCGATCGGCCTCGCCGTGTACTTCGTCTACGGCTACTGGCGCAGCAAGCTCCGCGACACGCCGACGACGTGAGACGTGCACTCAGCGCGCGGCCGCCAGGCCGACCAGCACCAGCACGTAGGTGATCGGCACCAAGAGGCCGAGGGCGAGGCCGATCGCGGAGGCGATGGTCGCCGCGGGCAGCTGCCACCCCATGTGTCGACGGTGCTCGGGGCTGCGCGACACGTGCACGAAGAACGCGACGGCGCTGCCGATCGCGAGCACGGCGGGCACGACGTTCAGGTAGGGCACCCACGTGAAGCAGAGCGTGAGGAAGCCCGCGAGCAGCGCGCCGTAGCCCATGCCGGCGATCGTGCGCACCGCGCCTCGGTCGCCCTCTGCGACGACCTCGGACGAGTGGCAGATCTTGCAGACCTTCGCGCCGTCGTCGGCGAACGAGAGGCTCGTCAGCGGCACCTCGCGCCCGCAGCGAGGGCACGCGACCATGTGTGCGGCCGAGCGCGGAGGTCGCGCTTCGACCGGCGGTGTGGCCTCCACGCTGACCACGCGCACCTCCGCAGCCGCGCTCGCCATGGCGGACTCGCTCGGCACCATCACGCCGAGCGGCAGCGTCGCCACGCCGCGCGACTCGCGCAGCGGTACGCCTTGCTTGGCCGCGATCGCAGCGGCCACGGCGGCCTGGATGATCGGATCGGGCTTCGACTCGGGGATCGTCGCCATCTCGGACTCAGCGCGCTCGATCAGCCTCGATGGCTTGGACGAGACGGTGACACCGAGCGCGCCACCGAGCGCTGCGCGATCGACGCCCGGCCGTGATCCCTTCGCGCCCACCCGCCGCGCGAACTCGTGATCGACCGTGGTGGGCTCTTCGTCCGTGAAGCCACCGTCGTCGGACTCCGTGTCCTCCGTGTCGTCGAACGACGGTAGGGTCACGGCCACGCCCGTTCGCGCTCGGATCGCCTCCGTCAGGGTCTCGATCGTGCGACCGCTCCGGACGTGTACGTGCTGCGCGATCTGCGAAGGACGCGGCGCCGGCACGCGTCCTTCGTGCGCGGCCTCGCGGAGCACCCGCGCGAGCTCGAGCCCGTTGGCCACACGGCGATCCGGCGCGCGCTCGAGCGCCTGCCCGATGGCCCTCGCGACGCTCTCGGGCACGTCGGGCCGGTGCTGCCGCACGTCGGGCACCTGACCCGACACCACCGCCTGCAGCACGTCGCCCATCGTCCGCCCCGTGAAGAGCGGCTTGAGCGCGAGCACCTCCCAGAGAACGACGCCGAGCGCCCACAGGTCGGAGCGTCGATCCACGCTGCGGCCGAGCGCTTGCTCGGGAGAGAAGTAGCGGGCCTTGCCCTTCACCTCACCCGACTCGGTGCGCGTGAGGCGCGCCACCGCGCGCGCGACGCCGAAGTCCGTGATGCGCGCGTAGCCGTCGAGCCCCACGAGCACGTTCTGCGGCGACACGTCGCGGTGCACGATCTCGAGCGGTGTGCCGAGCGCGTCCTTCGCTTCGTGCGCGGCATGCAGCCCTTCGGCCGCCTGCGCCGCGATCTCCACCGCGAGGGCCACGGGCAGCGGCGCCGGCTCGAGCTGCGCGTCGCCCTTGAGCAGCTGCGACACCGACGCGCCGATCACGAGATCCATCACGAGGTATGGCACCCCGTGATCGGTGCGGCCGAGGTCGTGGATCCCCACGACGTTCGGGTGCGCGATGTGCGCGGCCACGCGCGCCTCGTCGACGAACATCGCGACGAAGCGCTCCTCGGCGAGCAGCTCCTCGCGCATCACCTTGATGGCGACGAGCTTCGGTGGGCCCTGCTCCCCGAGCAGGCGTCCCGCGAACACCTCGGCCATCCCGCCCGCCGCGATCGGCGCCAGGATCTCGTAGCGCCCGAGACGGGCCGGCCTCTGCACGTCCACCAAGGAGCCGCGAGCGTACCAGCCGTCCCGCGCGCCCGTCGCAATTCGCGCCCGGGAGGCGCGAACGGCAACCAAATCCTCGGAGAGCGGCCCCTCCGCCGCACGACTCAGCCCGCCGCGAGCGCCTGCTCGGCCTTCTCCAGCTCTTCCTGCGCGCTGCCCCAGCGCTCGGTGAGCTCATCCATCTTCGACTGATCGGACTGCATCGCGTCGAGCATCGCAAAGCGCTCCTTGTCGGTCACCTGGAACGCCGGATCGCAGAGCTGATCGTTGCGCTCCTTCTGCTTCGTCTCGATCTCCGCGATGCGCTTCTCGAGCTCTTCGACCTTCTTCTTCAAGGGCGCGACGCGCTTCTGTCGCTCCTCGCGCCGCTTGGCCTCGTCGCGCTTGCGCGCCTTGTCGTCTTCGCGGCTGATCGGCGCTGCGGCGGGCGCCGCCTGAGGGCGAGGCGCAGACGCGGTGGGCGCCTTGTTCTGCACCGTGGGCGCGGCCGGCGCGCTCGAGGGAGCGGGCGCCTTCTTGTCGGCGCTCTTCCTCTCGTCGGGCTTCTTCCCGAGCTCCGAGAGCCGCAGACGCTCCTGCTGCATGTAGTCGTCGAGGTTGCCGCGGTACTCCGTCACCGTGCCGCCCTCGACCACCCAGATCTTCGTCGCGAGCCGACGAATCAGCGCGCGGTTGTGGGAGACGAAGACCATCGTGCCCTCGTAGCCCGCCATGGACTCGACCAGGCTCTCGCACGAGTCGAGGTCGAGGTGGTTGGTGGGCTCGTCGAGCAAGAGCAGGTTGCCCGGATCCACGAGCAGGCGCGCCAGCGCCACGCGCGCGCGCTCACCGCCCGAGAGGACGCCGATCAGCTTGTCGACGTCGTCGCCGCTGAAGAGGAACGCGCCGAGCACGCTCCGCACGCGCATCTGCGCGAGCTCGCGGTTCGTCGACGCCACCTCGGTGAGCACCGTGTTCTTCGGGTGCAGCAGCTCCGCGTGGTGCTGCGCGTAGTAGCCGGGCTTCACGTTGTGCCCGTAGCCGATGGTGCCGCTCGTCGGCTCGAGCTCGCCCGCCATCATCTTGAGCAGCGTGGTCTTGCCCGCGCCGTTCGGCCCGATGATGCCGATGCGATCGCCGCGGTAGACGGTCGTCGACACGTCCGGCAGCACCACGCGATCGCCGTACGCCTTGCGCACGTGCTCGACCTTGATGACGTCCTGCCCCGCGCGCTCCACCGGCGGGAACGTGAAGCGCATCGTGCGGCGCTTTCGATAGAGCTCGACGGACTCCATCTTGTCGAGCGCCTTGATGCGGCTCTGCACGGCCTTGGCCTTCGTCGCCTGCGCGCGGAAGCGATCGATGAACTCCTTGGCGTGCGCGCGCTCGCGCTCGAGGTTCTTCGCCTTGTTCTCGAGGATCTCTTCTTCCTCGGCGCGCTGGACGAGGTAGCGCTCGTAGTTGCCCGCGTACTGCCGCACGCCCTCGGTCTCGAACGTCACGACGCGCCGGATCTGCTCGTTCAAGAATTCGCGATCGTGCGAGATGAGGATGAACGCGCGCGGATAGCGGTCGAGGAAGTCCGAGAACCAAGCGACCGACGGCATGTCGAGGTGGTTCGTCGGCTCGTCGAGCAAGAGCACGTCGGGCCGCTGGAAGAGCAGCGCCGCGAGCATCGCGCGCATCTTCCATCCACCCGAGAACTCGCCGAGGTCGCGGAGGAGGTCCGCGGTCTGGAAGCCGAGGCCCGCGAGGATCTTCGTCGCCTCGTGCTCGGAGTAGAGCGTGTCGAAGCTCGTGATGCGCTCGTGCAGCTCGGAGAGCTCCGTCGCCGCCTCGATGAGCGCGTCGTCGCTCGCGTCGCCGGTGGCGTTGATCGCCGCGTAGCTCGCCTCGGCCTCGGCGAGGCGCGCCTCGAGCTCCGCGCGGCCCGGCACGCTCGACTTCACGAAGCCGAGCAGCGTGCGCCCACCCTCGAGCGTGAGGTCCTGCGGCAGCCAGCCGATGCGCGCGCCGCGCGAGCTGCGCACCGTGCCCGAGTCGGGCTGCTGCTCGCCCGCGAACACGCGGAGGAGCGTGCTCTTGCCCGAGCCGTTGGGCCCGATGAGCCCGATGCGATCGCCTTCCGCGATGCGGAGCGAGAGCTCCTCGAAGATCGCGCGAGCACCGAAGGAGAGTGAGCAGTTTTCGAGGACGAGGACCGACACGGCGCGAGGCGTAGCGGAACTCACACGCGGCGCCAGGGAAGGAGCGCGCCCCGCGCTCGCATGGGGTCCCGCGCATGGCTTCCGACTGACGCGGCAGCGGGAACCCGACGCGAGGGCCGGTGTCGGACGGCCATGCGCACGCTCGTCGCGTCTTCGCTGCTCATCCTCTCGTGCATCCCTCTCGCGCACACGCCGACGGCGCGCGCGTGCGAGAACGCCGTCCTCGTGCAGCTCTCGCAGGTGATGCGGCGCCTCGATCACGCGGAGTCCGAGCTGCACGGCGGCCGCACGCGCGAAGCCCTCTCGGACGCTCGGTGGATCCTCGGAGTCACCTCGGGTCGGGCGTGGGGCTACGCGCTCGATCTCTCGACGCCCGCCGAGGCCGCGCGCGCGCGCAGGCTCGCGACCCATGCGCGCGCACTCCAAGCGCTCGCGATCATCCGACGCGACGGCCGCGTCGATCGTCGACGCTGGGTGCCGACCTCGCGCATCACCGAGACGGAGCGCCGCGCCAACCTCACGTGGGCGCTCGGCATCCTCGAGACGCAGTCGCGCTCGGGCGAGCCGCTCGCGCGCGCCCGCTTCGCCGAGGCCCTCGCGCGCTTCGAGCCGCGACGTGAGGAGGCGCGCACGATCCTCGGCGAGCTCGCCCGCACCGACGTGATGCCCGACGCGTGGGGCTACCGCGTGCTCGCCGAGCTCGCCGATCGCCGCGGCGACACGGCCACGCGCAACGACGCGATCACGCGCTGTCATGCGCGCGCGGGTGGTGATGCTCGCGTGGTGTGTCCGAGCCTCGTCGCGGTGCGATGAGAGGTCTCGCGATCTGCGCTGCGATCTTCGTGGGGTGTCAGGGCATCGCCGACCCACCCCTGGCCCCTCCCGCGGGCGGGAGGGGGACCCGTTCGACCGACCAAGTCGCGGCTCCGTCGACCGACCAGGTCGCGGCTCCGTCGACCGAGGAGGCTGCGGCTCCGTCGACGGTGGAGGTCGCGGCTCCGGCTGCGTCGATGCCCGCCGCGGATGCCGCGTCGATCGCGCGAGGCCGCGCTGCCTTCGATCGGCTCGAGTGCGCGCGATGCCACACGCACGACGCGGCCAGCGTCGTCGAGCCCTCACGCGACTGCGCGGGATGTCATCGCGCGATCCACGACGGCACGTACGCGCGGGAGGGCGTCACGGCAGAGATGACGGCCGAGTTCCGCGCGCACGTGCAGCACCTGATCGACGTCCCCGCGCTGGACGATCTCGACACGTGGATCGATCGCGACTGGCTGCGCCGCTTCTTGCTGGCCCCGCACGACCTTCGTCCCGCGCTCGAGGAGTCGATGCCGTCCTTGCCCATGGCATCCGACGACGCCGCGGACCTCGCGGCCTTCTTGGTCCCCTCGGCCTCTCGTGACGCCGAGCTCCCGAGCGACCACGCGACAGTCGCCCGCGGCCGCGCGCACGCAGAGCGTCTCGGGTGTCCCTCGTGCCATGCCTTCGGTGGTCTCTGGCCGACGCCCGAACACGGCCCACCGATGGCCCCTGATCTCGCGCATGCACGCGCGCGCTTGCAGCGCGGTGCCCTCGTCGCCTTCTCGCTCGACCCCACGTCGATCCGAGCCGGCACGGCCATGCCGAGGCTCGTCACCGACATGACGACCGCGGAAGACATCGCCTCGTTCCTCGTGCATGCGCCGCTGCGCGCGCCCGCGGTCGCGGCGCCGTTCGTGCGTCTGCCGCCGCTCGATCGCGCAGTCACCTTCGACGAGATCGAGGATCGCGTTCTGCGTCGATCGTGCTGGCACTGCCACGCCGACGAGACGCTGGCCTACGGCGACGGCGGCCCCGGCAACACGGGCGGCTTCGGCTTCGACGCGCGTGAGGTCGACTTGTCCTCCTACACGCACGTGATGGCCGGCGCGCTCGATCGCGAGGGCACGCGCGTCTCGCTCTTCCGCGAGATCGATGGCGAGCCTGCGCTGCTCCGCGCGCTGCTCGCGCGTCACGACGAGGTGCGTGGCGAGATCGATCCCGACGTGCGCGGCATGCCGCTCGGCCTGCCTCCGCTCGACGCGGAGCAGATCCAGCTCGTCGAGTCGTGGATCGCGCAGGGCCGCCCTCGCTGATGGGCCCGGATCGCCCTTCGAATCCAGTCGATCCCGCGCATGGCCGTTCTACGATGCGCGAATGCAACGACACGCAGTCCTGCCGGTCGCGACGCTCACCCTCGCCCTCGGCGCATGCGATCCGCCCGCGGGCACGACCGATGCGGGCACCACGCCCGACGCATCGCCGACCGCCGACGGAGGCGGGGAAGGCACGGACGCAGCGGTCACGGGAGACTGGTCGTTCGAGGTGATCGAGACGCGACCGGTCACGATCCTCGAGCAGCCGCGCGAGGCCGAGCTGATCCGCGCGCATCGCCCCGACGGCGGTCGCTCGTACCTCATCTACATCGCCGCCCCGCGCGCAGACGCGCCGATGGTGGTGATGACGCAGCCCTATGCCGGCATCGACTGGACGGGCGAGGACGCCGACGCGCGCTGGGCCGCGCTCGGCCCGGGCCTTCATCCCGACGACGACGCGCCCGCCTACGACGGCGACGACGTCGTCGCGTACGAGCCGCAGACGCCTCAGCAGGCCGCCGAGGCAGCGACCGTGTGGGCCGCGAACGGGCTCGCCGTGGTGCACGCGTACGGCCGCTTCTACACCGGCGGAACGATCGAAGACGACGTGCTCGACGCCGCCGCGCCGTATCACTTCGCGGCCTCGCGAGACGCCGCGCTCGACCTCGAGCACATCGGCGTGTGGGGCGGATCGTGGGGCGGCTTCATGGCCCTCTTCGGTGCGTCCGCTGCCCCCGATGGCGCCGAGCCCGCCGCGGTCGCCGCGCTCTGGGGCCCGAGCGACTTCAGCGATCTCTGGGCCTACACGGATCGCATCGCGACGGAGTACCCGACGCCCACGCAGGCCGAGGCGTTCTTCTCCACGTACCGACGTCGCATCGCAGGCGCCACGGGCGGCCCCGCGCCGACCGCAGGCTTCGCGCCGTTCGATCGCGACGCGCTGTGCGCCGGCTTCGGCACCCAGACCTCGGTGCTCTCGCTTCACGACGACTGGGACACGCTGATCCCCGTCGAGCAGACGCGCTCGCTGCTCGACGCATGTCCGCGCGTCGAGGCCGTGTACTGGCATCGACAGAGCCCCATCGACTACACGAACGTGATGCTCGATCACGGCGTGAGCTTCCGTGAAGAGCCCGAGATCCCGATGGTCTTCACGCTCTCGTACGCCTACACGCTCACGCGCCTCATCCCGACAGGCACGATCTATCTCGTCATGAACGAGCCCTCGGTCGTGTCGTTCCTCGGCCTCGTGCGCGCGCAGCAGATGGCGGGCGGCGACGCGTCGGATGCGCTCGCGCGCTTCCGTGAGCTCGCCGATCCGCGCGTCTCCGCGCTCACCCCGGGCGCGACCGCGTTCGAGCCCGCCGCGGACGTGCTCGCCCGCGCGTACACGACTGTCTACGGCCGCACGTTCACCGCCGCCTCGCTCCGCACCGAGCTCGAGACCGCGCTGCCGGCTCCCTGAGAAATGGGACGAGAAACGGGGACGGTCCTTGATAGTTCGAGAAATGGGGACGGTCCTTGATAGTTCACTTCCCCTGCAGACGATACTTGCCTGTATGCGCATTGAGGAATATAGACCCGGACCTCGAAGGTTCTGGGCCCGTGGACACCAACACCACCTCGACCGCGTCGACCGCACGATGGGAGCTCTACCGGCTCCTGGGTGAGCCGATCCGCCTGCGGCTCTTGGCGCTCGCGGCCGAGGACGAGCTGTCGATCAACGAGCTCGCGGTGCTCGTCGGCGAGGCGCAGCCCAACGTCAGCAAGCACGTCGCCGCGCTGCGTCGCGCGGGGCTGATGGGCATGCGCAAGCAGGGAAACCGAGTGCTCGTGAAGATCGCGGACGTCATGAGCGACGCCGTCGTGCGCGACGCGCTCGCCTCGGGGCGCATGCTCGTCACCGAGGACGGCAGCCTCGCGCGCGTCCCCGAGCTCGTGCGCGCGAGAGACGCCGCGAGCCGCGCGTTCTTCGACGCGACGGAGTCCGAGCTCGAGCCGGACTCCCTGCCGCCCGAGCTGCCCGCGTATCTCTCGGCGCTCGCGCCGCTCGTCCCACACCGGGAGCTCGCGATCGACGTCGGCACGGGCGACGGACGCCTCCTCGACGTGCTCGCGCCCGTGTTCACGAACGTGCTCGCGATCGATCGGTCGCCGCGTCAGCTCGCGCGCGCCAAGAAGCGGGTGCTCGCGCGCGGCTACGCGAACGTCGAGCTCATCGAGGGCGAGCTCGACGACAGCGCCGTGATGCGGCGCGTGAAGAGGCACGCCCAGAAGAACGGCGACGGCGCTGACGTCGTGTTCGCGTCGCGCATGCTCCACCACGCCGCGAAGCCGCAAGAGGTGCTCGCGCAGCTCGCCGAGCTCGCGCGTCCCGGCGGCTCGATCGTCGTCATCGACTACGTCGCGCACGAGGACGAGGCGCTGCGCGATCAGCAGGCCGACGTATGGCTCGGCTTCGATCCCACGGAGCTCCGCGACATGGCGCGCGACGCGGGCCTCTCACGGCCCGAGGTGCGGCCGCTGCCCGCGCTCCTCCACCGCGGCGCCCGCACCGCCGACGCGCACATCGCGTGGCAGGTGCTCGTCGCCCGCCGCCCCACCTGATCCCTCACGCGCCTCGCGCGCGTGTGAACGATTCGCTGAAGTCCCGTTCCCCCGAGAAGGAAAAGAGAAAACCATGAGCGCAGAGAACCAGACGAAGACGTACAAGGTCGCCGACATCTCCCTCGCCGGCTGGGGCCGCAAGGAGATCGAGATCGCCGAGACCGAGATGCCCGGCCTCATGTCGATCCGCGCCGAGTACAAGGCGAAGCAGCCGCTCAAGGGCGCGCGCATCGCGGGCTGCCTCCACATGACGATCCAGACGGCCGTGCTCATCGAGACGCTGACCGAGCTCGGCGCCGAGGTGACGTGGACGAGCTGCAACATCTTCTCGACGCAGGACCACGCGGCGGCCGCGATCGCGGTCACCGGCGTGCCGGTGTTCGCGTGGAAGGGCGAGACCGAGGAAGAGTACAACTGGTGCATCGAGCAGCAGCTCCTCGCGTTCAAGGACAACAAGGGTCCGAACATGATCCTCGACGACGGCGGTGACCTCACCGTGCTCGTCCACGAGAAGCGCCAGGACCTGCTCCCGCAGATCTTCGGTCTCTCCGAGGAGACGACGACGGGCGTGCACCGCCTCTACGAGATGCAGAAGAAGGGCACGCTCAAGCTGCCCGCGATCAACGTCAACGACTCGGTCACGAAGTCGAAGTTCGACAACCTCTACGGCTGCCGCCACTCGCTCGTCGACGCGATCAATCGCGCCACGGACGTCATGCTCGCGGGCAAGATCGCCATGGTTGCGGGCTACGGCGACGTCGGCAAGGGCTCGGCGCAGTCGCTGCGCGCGCAGTCGGCGCG
>CAZCVE010000061.1:0-50607 GCA_964502175.1 uncultured Sandaracinaceae bacterium | reverse complement strand
AATTCGCTCGAGATCTGGCGTCGCCGCCGCCACCCCCCTGGCGGCCGCCACCCCCCGAGCCAGTCAGCGGGCGGTTTCGGTCGTGGTCCGGACGGCGGGCGCTTCGAGGATCACGCGCGAGCTGCGCTGCCAGGTGAGGTAGGCCCACGCCCACTCGAAGAGCACGGCGAGGCGGTTCCGGAAGTCCACGAGGAAGAGCACGTGGATGAACAGCCACAAGAGCCACGCGAAGAAGCCCGCGAAGCGGCGACCGTTCACGTCGGCGATCGCCTTCGCGCGGCCGATCGTCGCCATCGATCCCTTGTCGACGTAGCGGAACGGCTGACGCGTCGTGCCGGCGATCGACGCGAGGATGTTCTCGGCCGCGAGGGCGCCGCTCTGCATCGCGACCTGCGCGACGCCGGGCAGGGGCTTTCCGTCTTGCTCTGCGCTGATCAGGTCGCCCACCACGTAGACGCGCGGATCGCTCGGGATGCTGAGGTCTTTCGTGATCTTCACGCGGCCCGCGCGATCGAGCTCGACGCCGAGATCCTTCGTGAGGCCCGAGGCGCTGAGGCCCGCGGCCCAGAGCACCGTGCGCGTGCGGATCACGTCCGAGCCGACGCTCACCGAGTCGGCCTTCACGTCGGTCACGCGCGCGCCGAGGCGCACGTCCACGCCGAGCCGCTTCATGCTCTCGAGCGCTTTCTCCGACAGGTCCGGCGTGAAGCTGGGGAGGATGCGGTCGCCGCCCTCGAGCAGGATCACCTGCGCGGTGGTGGGATCGAAGCGACGGAAGTCGCGCGCGAGCGTGCGCCCTGCGATCTCGGCGATGGCGCCCGCGAGCTCCACGCCGGTCGGCCCCGCGCCGACGATGACGAACGTGGTCAGCTCGCGTCGCTTGGTCGTGTCCTCTTCGAGCTCCGCGGCCTCGAACGCGCGGAGGATGCGGTTGCGGATCTCGAGCGCTTCTCCGAGCGTCTTCAGGCCGGGCGCGTGCGCCTCCCACTCCGGGTGCCCGAAGTACGAGTTCCGCATGCCCGTCGCGATGATGAGGTGATCGTAGGTGAGCTCGCGACCGCCCGCGGTCTCCGCGCCGCCGTCGAGCACGACCCTGCGCGCCTTGCGATCGATGCCCGTGACCTCGGCCATGAGCACCGTCGTGTTGGGGTAGCGGCGCACGAGCTTGCGGATGGGCGCGGCGATGTCGGGGGCGGCGAGGGCGGCGGTGGCCACCTGATAGAGCAGCGGCTGGAAGAGGTGGTGGTTCTGGCGATCGACGAGCGTGACGCGCACGCGGCCACGGCCCTGTCGTCCGAGCGTCCTCGCGGCGGCCAGACCTCCGAAGCCACCCCCGAGCACGACGACGTGCTGTTCCTCCCGACGCAGCATCTCGGACTCGGTCATGGGGCGCTTTCTAGTACTTCGCGCGGGCGAGTCACCCGGTGACGGAATCGCAACGAACCTGGGCAAGTGCGCAGGCCAAACAACGATGGAGATCGGTCGCGCGGCCCTGTTATGGTCTCCCTCCCGTCGCGCCCTCACAGGCGCGCTTTCGCGCCGCGCAGGCGCGATCGGACAATCAATTCCCTGACGAAAGGGACCCCGATGAGCGAGCTGGATCCGCGTGTCGCCGAGCTGATCGCTGCCGTCGAAGCCTCGCCCGCCGACGATGAGAGCTGGGACGAGCTCGAGGACCTCGCTGCCAAGTCGCAGCGACCCGACGAAGTGGGCGCGGCCTACCGCAAGGTGCTGTCTCCGGGCCTCGCGTCGACGCTCGTCGAGCGCGTCGGCCAGCGCGCCCTCGGCTTCCACGAGGAGTGGTTCGGCGAGGCGTCGCCGCATCTCGTCGAGGTGCTGCAGCGCATCCTCGCGCTCGATCCCAGCCTGCCTTGGGCGCTCCAGCGGATCACCGTCCTCCTCACCGTGAAGGAGGCGTGGAGCGAGCTGCTCGCGCACTTCGAGCGCGCGATCGTCGCGGCCGGCGACGACACGTTCCGCAAGACGTCTCTGCTCGAAGAGGCCGCGCAGCTCGCGAAGGACTTCGCCGGGCAGCCCGCGCGTGCGGTCGGCTACCTCTCGCAGCTCCTCGATCTGCGCCCCAACGACGCGCAGCTCTTCACGTCGCTCGAGCGCCTCCTCGATCGCGAAGGCAAGCACGCAGACCTCGTCGCGCTCTGGCGACGCAAGCTCGACGACGAGACCGGCGCGCCGGACGTGCGCGCCCGCATCGCCGACACCTACCTCGAGAAGCTCGCGGATCCCGCCGCTGCGCTCGTCGAAGCGAACACGCTCGGTGAGGCCGGCGACGCGCGCGCTCTCTCGGTGACGGAGCGCGTGCTCGTGCACCCGAGCGCGTCGCTCGAGGTTCGCCGTGAGGCGCGCGGTGCGCTCGAGCAGGCCTACGAGCGCGGCGGCCGTGGTGCGGACGTCGAGCGTGTGCTCGGCCTCGCGCTCGCCCACGAGACGCGCGAAGGCGCGATCGATCTCCACCGCACGCTGGCCGAGCGCATCGCCGCGCGCGGCGACGCCGCCACCGCGTTCTCGCACGTCGCACGTCTCCTTCTGCTCGATCCGGGCGACACGGCCGCGGCCGATCGGCTCGCCGAGCTCGCCTCGTCGTCGGGCGATCACGTCGCGCACGCGCAGGCGCTCGAGGCCGCCGCGGAGACCGCGACCGGCTCGCGTCGTGTGGGGCTCCTGCTCGATGCAGCGGACGTTCGCGCGAGCTCGGGTGACGCCGCAGGCGGCGAGGCCGCGTACCGCCGCGTGCTCGGCATGAACGAAGGCGGACAGTCCGTTCGCCTCCAGGTCGCACGCAAGCTCAGCGCGCTCCTCGACGGACCGGATCGTCGCGAAGATCGGCTGGCTGCGCTCGAGGCGCAGTCGGCGATCGAGCGCGACCCGAGCGAGAAGCGTCGCGTGCTCGGCCTGACGGCGCAGCTCGCGACCGAGCTCGCGGCCTACGATCGCGCGCTCGGCGCGTGGGGCGAGCGCCTGGCCGCCGATCCCGTCGACGTCGACGCGCTCGATGCGCGCATCGCGATCTTCCGCGCGACGCAGCGCTGGTCCGATCTGGCCGACGCCCTCGGCGCGCGCCTCGCGTGCACCACCAGCCCCGCGGTTCGTCGCGCGCTCTTGCTCGACGTCGCGCAGGTGCTCGACGTTCAGATCGGTGAGGCGGCGGCCGCGATCGAGGCCTACCGCGCGGCAGCGCGAGAGCTCGGCGAAGAGCCTGGCATCGTCGACGCGCTCTCGCGGCTCTACGCGGCCAGCGGCCGCGGCGACGAGCTCGCCGCGCTGCTCGATCGCGCCTCGCAGAACGACGCCGCGCGCGCCGTCGACGTCCTCGTTCGTCTCGCGGACGCCAAGCGCGCGAACGGTGGTGCAGCTGCCGACGCAGCGCGCGAGCTCCTCCGTGCCTTGCGCCTCGATCCCGCCAACGCGCCTGCGCGCGCGGGCCTGACGTCGCTCGTCGAGGATCCCGCGATGCGTGGCCTCGCGGCCGAAGGCCTCGCCGACGCCGCGATGGTCACGAACGATCACGCCGAGCTCCTGCGCCTCCTCCCGGTGCGCCTCGCCGCGGCCGAGAGCACGCGCGTGAAGGTGAAGCTGCTCCGCGAAGCCGCGGAGCTCCAAGAGCGACAGCTCGGCGATGCGAGCGGTGCGTTCGAGTCGATCGCGGCCGCGATCGGCCACGCACCGTCCGAAGAGAGCCTCGAGCGCGAGCTGCTGCGCCTCGCCGCGGCGACCGGGCGTCAGGCCGAGGCCGGCGTCGCGCTGTCTCGTGCTGCGACGGCGGTCGAAGAGCCGGGACGATCCGCGGAGCTGTTCCGCACCGCGTCGCGGGTTCGCGGCGACGCAGGCGACGTGGCGGGCGCGCTCTCGGACGCCATGGCGGCCGTGCGCCTCGTGCCTCGCGATCGCGAGACCGTGCTCTCCGCGATCTCGCTCGCCGCGCGCGTGCCCGAGGGCGATGCCGCGGCAGCCGCCGAAGCGTGGGCGATCCATGCGTTCGCGATGCGCGCGATCGACGCTGGCGTCACCGATGCCGTCGAGGCCAGCGGTGAGGCGATCGGCTGGGAGGCGCTCACGCCCGCGCTCGAGGCGGCGACCGCCGGGTCCGTCGCTCACGCGCTCTCTTCGGCGGGCGCGCCCCACCTCCGCAGCATCGGCCTCGCCGAGCTGGCGCGCGACATGGAGAACCGCATGGCCGCGTACCAGCGCGACCGCCGCGGTGACGAGGCCAAGTCGATGGCCGCGCTGTCTCGCGCGCTCGAGCACGACGCGGGTCACGCCGAGACGCTGCGCGAGCTCGCGCGCCTCCAGTGGCGCGCCCCGGGTCGACCGCTGGTCGACACGCTGCTCTCGCTCTCGGAGCGCCTCGTCGGTGATCTCGACGCGCTCCACGATGCGGCGCGCATCGCGATCGATCCGGTCGGCGATCTCGTCCTCGCGCGTGAGGTGCTCGAGCGCTTGTTCCGCGAGGCGACGCGGCTCTGGCGTCGTGGAGAGCGCGCGCGCGGCGAGCGTCCGGCCGAGCGCACCGCGCTCGACGCGCACACCGAGATCGTCGACCTCGAGATCAAGTCGGCGCGCTACGAGCGCGCGATCGAGTGGCTCGTCGAGGGCTCGCGCTTGCCCATCCCGGTGAACGAGTCGCGGGCGATGCTGCGCCGCGCGGCCGACATCGCGCGGGAGAAGCTCAACGACGAGACGCGCGCGCTCCGCCTCTACCAGCAGGTCATCGACGACTCGCTCGAAGACGGCGACGCGGTCGATCGCGTCGCGAGCATCTACGAAGCCCGGGCGCGTGTGCCCGAGCTGCTCGCGCTGCGTCGTCGCGAGCTCGAGCTCCCGCTCGCGGCCGAGCGACGCCTCCAGGTTCGCCTCGAGGTGGCGCGTCTCCTCGGCGTGCTCGAAGAGAAGGGCGGTCGCCTCGACGTCCTCCGCGCGAACCTCACGGAGCTGCCGGGCCACGAAGCGTCGATCCAAGAGCTGTCTGCCGTGCTCGAGGGCAAGGGCAAGAACGCCGAGCTCCACGAGCTGCTCTCGTCTCAGGCCAAGCGCCTCGAAGAGAGCGAAGCGCCTCGCGCCGGACGCCTCTGGGCCCTCGCCGCCAAGGTCGCGGAGGAGCGCCTGAACGATCAGGAGCGCGCGATCGCAGCGCACCGTCGGGTGGTCACGCTGGCGCCGAGCGCCGCGGCTTACGAGGCGCTCGCGCGCCTCCACCTCGCGCGCGGTGAAGCGGGTCAGGCGGCGGAGTGGCTCGAGCGCCTGCTCGACTCGACGACCGGCGAAGCGCGCATCGCGCTCCACATGAAGCTCGCCGAGGCGCGCCTCGCCGCGGGCCGAAACGACAGGGCCACGATCGCGCTCGAGCGCGCGCTCGCCGAAGCGCCGAACGCCGCCGAGGTGCGCGAGCGCCTCGCCACGCTCTACCGCGAGCAGAAGTCGTACGAGCCGCTCGCGAAGCTGCTGGCGGACGGCGCGATGAACGCGTCGAGCGATCCTGCGTCGGCGGGTGGTGGCGGCGTCGAGCGCACGCTGGCGTACGCCAAGGAGGCCGCGCTCCTCTACCGAGACGAGGTCGGTCACGTCGAGCGCGCGCTGCCGGTGCTCGAGCACGCTGCGTCGATCGGGACGCTCGATCAGGAGACGCGCACCTGCCTCGCGGACGCGTACCGCGCGTCGGGTCGCCTCGGTGACGCGAAGCAGGTGCTGGAGGGCATCGTCGCGGACTTCGGGCGTCGCCGCTCGCCCGAGCGCGCGCTCGTTCACTACCAGCTCGCCCAGGTCGCTCACGCGGCCAACGATCTCAAGGAGGCCCTGGACCAGCTCGACAAGGCGTCGAGCATGGACATGGGACACGCGGGCATCCTGCGCATGCAGGGGCAGCTCGCGCGCGAGTCGGGCCAACTCGATCGCTCGGAGCGTGCGTTCCGCGCGCTGCTCCTCGTCGTGCGTCGTCAGCCCGTCGACGCCGAAGGGCTCGAGGTGGGCGCGAGCGAGGTGCTCTACGAGCTCTCGCGTCTCGCGCGGGACCGCGATCACGCGTCGCAGGCGGACGAGCTCCTCGAGAGCGCGCGCGAGACCGCGAAGCAGCACCTCGCAGAGGCCGCGCGCTTCACGCGTGTCCTCCTCGCGAGGAACGACGTGCCTCTGGCCGACGAGGTGATCTCCCTGCGCCTCGCGCAAGAGACTGCCGGTGCCGGCCGCGCGCGCGTGCTGTTCGATCAAGCGACGCTGCTCGACAAGGGCAAGAACGACGTGCGCGCCGCGCTCGCCTCGCGCCTCGCGGCGCACGAGCTCTTGCCGGAGGCCACGCGCGAGATCGACGCCACGCGCGAGCTCGCGAAGCGCGCGGGCGAGACCTCTCGCTTCGCCAACGTGCTCGAGGCGATCGCAGAGAAGCTGCGACGCAAGGAAGACGCGATGTTCGCTTCCGATCTCCTCTTCCGCGCGGGTCTCGCGATGGAAGAAGACGTGGAGGCCACGCCCTCGCAGTCGAGCGCACAGGACACGGATGGCGCGCCCCGCTCTACGGTGACGGGCTCGATGGTGATGGACGCCGTCTCGCTCGTGCGCGCGACCGAGCTCTACCAGCGCGTCGAGTCTCTCGGAGCGCGCAGCATCGACGCGTGGCGCGCGCTCGGACGCGTCGCGCGCAAGCGCGGCGACAGAGTGGAAGAGATCCGCGTCCTGCGTCGCCTCGTCGCCGCGGGCGTCGACACCGGTGGCCTCGAGGGCGACGGTGATCTCGACGAGTCGCAGCGCACGGACGCGCTGTACCGCATCGCCGAGGTCGAGCTGCGCTCGGAAGAGACGCTCGAGTCGGGCCTCGACACGCTGCGCGACGCCGTGCGCCGCGACTCGGATCACGCGCGCGCCGCGCGCATCGCGTCCGATGCGACGAGGGCCACGCCCGAGCACGAAGGCCTGCTCCTCTTCTGGGAGCGCGCCTCGCGCGACGCGGGCGACTCGAACCTGCTGCTCGCGTTCCTTCGTCACCGCATCGCCCGCTCTGCTGGCTCGGGCGGCGCGAGCCTCGAAGAGGTGCAAGAGGGCGTGACGCTCGCGACGGCGCTCGGCGAAGACGACGCGATCGAGCCGATGCTCCTCAAGGGCGCCGAGATCGCGGAGAACGCGCTCGGTGGACTCGCGGGCGCGCTGTGGATCCCCACGACGCTGTCCGAGAGACGCTCGGCGGCGGGCGACGTGAAGGGCGCGATCGAGTGGACGCAGAAGGCGTCCGACGCCGCAGAAGCCGCGGGCGATGCCGATCGCGCGCTCGAGCTCTTGCGAGAGGTGGCCGTGCTCGCCCGCGAGAGCGATCCGCAGCTCGCGGCGGGCGCATACGCGAAGCTCGCCGAGAAGAACCCGAGCGACCGGAGCCTCTGGGCGCCGCTCGCCGAGGTGTACGCGTCGCTGAAGGATCGCGAGAGCTACGAGATCGCGGTGCGCCTCGCGCTCGACGGTCTCGTCGATCGCGGCGATCGCAACGACCTCCGCATCGCGCTCGCGGATCAGCTGCTCGGCACCTACCGCTCCGAGGCCGACGGCGTCGCGGTGCTCCGCGAGGTGCTCGACGAGGATCCGGACAGCCTGCCCGCGTCCGAACGCTTGCTCGACATCTTCCAGAAGAACGGTGAGAACGAGCAGCTCGCGGATCTCCTCGAGCGCCAGCTCGACCGCGCGCGCGATCGCAGCGACGTCGAGGCGATCACCGCGCTCAGCCTGCGTCGCGGCTCGCTGCTCGAGGCGACGCGTCGTGACGACGCGATGGACGTCTACCGCTCGGCGCTCGACTGGGCGCCCGAAGACGCGCGCGTGCTCGGGTCGCTCTACCGCCTCTACGGCGTGGACGACGATCAGCTCGATCGTGCTGCGCTCGGAGAGCGACTCCTCGCGGTCTCGGCCGAGGCGGAGGCGGGTCCGCTCGCTGCCGCGCTCGCCGACTCGTACGCCGCCGCGGAGGACGACGACGCCGTGGGTCGTGTGCTCGACACCGGCTTCCGCCGCGCACCGTCGAGCGCCTCCTTGCTGGGGCGCCTGACCGAGTGGCTGAACGCGCGAGGCGATCGCGATGCGCTCGCGGAGCTGACCGCGTTCGATGCAGCGCACCGTGCCGACGCCGCACAGCGCAAGGGTCGCTTCCGCGAGGCGGCCGCGCTCTTCATCGAGGTGGGTCGCCCCGAGCGCTCCGCAGAGATCCTGGGCGAGGCCGTCACGTCGAGCCCCGACGACCTCGGTCTGTTCGCGGAGTACGCGTCCGCGCTCCAGGCCTCGGGCCGCGCGGAAGACGGCATCGCGCTCGCCACCCAGACGCTCGAAGGCCGCACGGGACCGGATCGCGGGCAGCTTCTCTCGCTGCGCGCGGGCCTCTCGCTCGCGGCTGGCCAGACGGGCGCGGCCGTCGTCGATCTCGAAGAGGCGTTCCAGTTCGCGCCGCGCGATCACCTGCTCTCGCTGTGCGGTGCGCTCGAGGCACACCGTGAGGCGCTCGAGAGCTCGGGCGATCGCGACGAAGAGCGCCGGACGACGCTCCGTCTCGTCGCGGTGCTGGGCAGCGCCGGCAATGCGCCGCGCGCGCGTGAAGTGCTCGCGCACTGGACGTCTCGTGACCAAGACGACGTGGTCGCGCTCCGCATGCTGCGCGAACTCGACGTCGCAGCGGGGCGCCACGCCGACGCGCTCTGGGCTGCGTCCCGCCTCGTCGAGATCGAGGTCGAGGACGCGCAGGTCGACGCCGCGCTCCGCTTGAACGACATCGCGCAGCACGCGCGCGACCCGGGCGCGGCTCGCGTCGGGCTCGAGCGGGTGTTCTCGGATCAGCCTGGGCAGAAGCCGATCCGCGACGCCCTCCGCGCGATGTACGAGAGCACCGAGAGCTGGCCCGAGCTGGCGGGTCTCTTGAACGCGGACGCGCAGGCCGAGAGCGGCGAGGCGCGCTTCGAGATCCTCAAGCGTGTCGGCGAGATCCTCGTTCATCGCGTGGGCGACTACGCGGGCGCGGTGGAGCCGATCCGCGAGGCGCTCGCGATCCATCCGGAAGACGGCGACTCGACCGTGCTGCTCGCGGACGCGTACATGGGATCGGACGCGCTCGCCGAGGCGGTGGAGCTCTTGAACGACGCGATCAACCAGAAGGGTCGCAAGCGCTCGCCGGCGCTCGCCGGGATGCAGCTCCGCATGGCGCGCATCGCGGGTCTGTCGGGAGACGCGGGCACGCAGATGGAGTGGCTCAAGGTCGCGCTCGACACGGACAAGGGCAGCAGCGTGATCGCCGCCGAGCTGGCGGATCTCGCGATCGCGGTCGGCGACGACGCGACGGCGATGAACGCGCTCAAGGTCGTGACGCTCCAGAAGACGCCGGGCCCGATGAGCAAGGCGCTCGCCTTCCTTCGTCAGGCCCAGATCGTCTCGCGACAGGGCGACCACCAGAAGGCCGTCCTCTGGGCGCGCCGGGCGCGCATCGAGGATCCGGAGCTCGGTGAGGCCGAGCAGTTCCTCCAGAGCATCGGCGAAGGCTGATCACGAGGGTCGCGAGCGGCCGTCGCTCGCGACCGCACCGTTGGCGGCACTCTGGCCCGCAGCGGCACCGTGGCGGCCCGGCACGATCGACGCGCGGAAGTACTCCGTCCGCGAGCTGCCGGCGCGGTGCAGCGTGATGCACGCGCTCGAGGACCCCGCGACGCAGAACGCGACGCCGTACCAAGCGCCCGCCACGAACGGTCCGTGCGCGAGCTTCATCTCTTCGCACCACAACGGCGTGAACTGGACCTGCGGGGCGATCTCGGGGCCCGCCATGCGCGTGACGGCCATCTCGATCAGCGCCTGCAGATCCGGGGCGAGCGCCGCCTGGTTCGCGCGCACGACGCGCGGATCCTCGGCGATCTCGTAGAAGAAGTCGGTGACGACCGCGAGGTCACGCTCGTGATTGATCTTGCTGGCGAGCTCACGCGAGAGCGTGGCGAGCTCACGTGAACCGAGCGGGGCCTTCTTGGGACGAGGAAAGTGGAACGACGCCATGGGGAACCTCCTGTGGCCCCCCTTGTCGACGGCTCGCGCTGCGTGTTTCTCGAAATCGTCATCCCGCACGTGGTCTCCGTTCGTGCGGGCCTCGCCTGACCGTTCGGGCGAAGTACGCGAGCCGCCGTGTCCGTAGCGTCAGGGCTCGCGTCGATCTCCGGCGCGAGAACGAAGAGGCACGGATGTCGATCGAACAATTGTCCGTTGGGTTGTCGGAGCGCGTCGCGGCGTCGAGCGCGAGCGTGGTGCGGGTGGAGGGAGGACGTGCGCGTCCTGCGAGCGGAGTGGTGTGGGACGAGACGCACGTGATCACCGTCGCGCGCGCGATCCGTGGCGAGCGCGCCGAGATCGGGATCGGAAAGAGCGCGCTGCCCGCCAAGGTGCGAGGCGTGGATCCGTCCACGGATCTCGCGCTGCTCGAGATCGAAGGCGACCTCGCGTCGATCGGCGCGAAGCCCATCGCGCGCAGCACCGGCACGCCGCTCGTGGGTCAGCTCGCGATCCGTCTCGCGCGTCCGGGTCGCACGGTGCAGGCGAGCCTCGGCATGGTCAGCGCGCTCGGCGACGAACCCTACGTCTCGCAGAAGGGCGGCGAGATCGATCGCTACCTCGAGTCCGATGCCGCGCATCGCCCGGGCTTCTCGGGCGGTCCGCTCGTCGCGCTCGATGGCTCGCTGCTCGGCCTCACGTCGACCGCGCTCGTGCCTGGGCACAGCGTGCAGCTGCCGCTCGTGACGCTCGAGCGCGTGGTCACGCAGCTCGCGCAGCACGGCCGCGTGCGCGAGAGCTACCTCGGACTCGTGCTGCGACCGACGCGCCTGCCGCGCAGCGTGATCGACGCGACGGGCGAGCACGTCGGGCTCTTCGTCCTCGACGTCGACGCCACCGGCCCCGCCGCGCAGAGCGGTCTCCGCTACGGCGACACCGTGCTCCACCTCGGCGACGAGACCGTGCGCACCGTCGACGACGTGTGGCGCTACCTCCGCGCCGACCGCGTCGGCCGCGCCGTGCCGGTGACCATCTGGCGCGACGGACGCACGGAGACACTGTCGCTCACCCTCGGCGCACGCCCGAGCTGAACGAGGTCGGGACGGGATCAGGCAGGCGCGTCGAGCCCGCTCCATCGATGCTCGATCACGCGAACGGCGGTCGCGAGCCCATCCTCTTTCTCGAGCTCGGCGCCGAGGCGCTGCGCGTTCTCGAGGGTCTTGGACTCTCGAGCGACCCGCAGCGCATGCATGAGCCGTGAGGCGTCGAGCCGTGCGAATGGCAGTGTCGCGCCGACGCCGAGCGCCTGGCAGCGCGCCCCCCACAACGGCTGATCTGCGAAGACCGATGCGACGACCGTGGGGAGACCCGCGCGCAGAGTCGCGTAGGTGGTGCCGGAGCCGCCGTGGTGGACCGCGCCTGCGCAGCGCGCGAACAGCGCCTCGTGGTCCACGTTGCCCACCACGAGGACATCGTCTGGGGCGTCGGCGAGCTTCGTCCATCCAGCGCCGATCACCGCGCGCACGCCCAGTTGCTGGGCGACCGAGCGCGTCAGCGCGATCATGGTCGCAGGGTCGAGCACCGGCATGCTGCCGAAGCCGAAGTAGATCGGTGGACTCCCCTGGTCGAGCCAGCGCACCGTGTCTTCGGAGAGCCCGCGCTCGCCCACCCGGCGCTTGAGTTCAGTCGACATCGCGAAGCTGCCGACCTGCGCGTAGTGTTCGCCCCAGTCGTCCGGTCGAGGGAACAGCTTCTCGCTGTAGGACAGGAGCGCCAGCAGTTCGCGAGCCGCGATCTCGCGCGCATAGGACCGGGCAGTGGGGGGCAGTCCGAGCTCCGCGCGAAGCGAGGACACGTCGTCGCGCGAGAGTTTCCACAGCATGTCCAAGAGGAGCCGGTGGGTGAGCGGGTTGAGGAAGCCGAGGTTGCGCACCGTGATGAAGGGAGATGCGAACCGAGTCGAGGCTGGCACGGGGAAGAAGTAGAGAGGCACGACAGGCACCTTCATCGCCGCGCCGATGGCGGCGGCCCGGTCCTCCACGAGGGGGTGGACGACGAGGCCCTCCGCTCCGGCGCTCGCCTCGACGAGCACGCGGCGCATGGCGTCCTTGTAGGCGCGCTCCTCGTGCGCGAGCCACTTGAAGAACGCTTGGATCTTTCCGTTGGCCAGCATGCGTTGGGCCGCGTCTCGCGCGAACAGCGCGTGGACGTCGACCGGCAGTGGTGCGTACGACAACCCCGAGGCGCACACGAACTCGCGCATGTTGGTCGGCGCCGCGACCGTGATCTCGTGTCCTCGCGCGGCGAGCGCGTGCCCGAGTGCGACGAAGGGCTGTACGTCTCCGCGTGTGCCGTAGCCGATCAGCGTGAGCCTCATCGTGTGCCTCCTCGTTCAACGCGGCGCGTGCCGCTTCACCACGCCCAACGATCGACCGACGCCCGCGATGACCCGCATCACCCACTGGGGTGGTGCCACCGCATGGACGTGATCGTCGAAGTCGACGAACACCTGCGCCATGTGCATCAGCGAGACCAGGTCTCGCGTGCCGCGGAGCGAGCCGCTCTCGGCCAGGCCAGCGAAGGTCCGCATCATCGAGGTGAAGCGATGCCCAGGGGTCAGCTCGTAGCGAAACGTGCAGGGCGTCTCGCCCTCGTTCCAGTACGTGTGCGCCGTCGCGCGTGGTACCTCGAAGGTCGCTCCCGCGTCGAGGTGGTGGATGCTCTCGCTCCGCCGGACCGAGAGCCGACCCGTGAGCACCGTCCACCGCTCGTCCTGCCCGCGGTGAACGTGCAACGGTGGACCTTCGCTCTTGGCGTCGACGGTGACGATGCCCACCTCTGCGGCGGCGTCCTCGCTCTCGACTCGGATCCGTGTGTGAAAGGGTCTGGTGAGATCGATCTCGCTGGTCATCGTGAGGGTCTCCTTCTCGTGGGCCGGCGCGGTGGCACGCCCAGAATTCGCGCGGCGCCGAACTCGACGACGGCGGCCGCGCGACGAGCAGTGAGGCCCCACTGGGTCAGCAGCTCCCACGCCGGAGCCGAGTGCAGCACCCGCAGCAGCGCTGCGGCGTCCTCGATCGGCACATCTGCTCCGGCGCGCCCGACCCGAGCGAGCCGCCGGAGTCCGCGCCGACGCTCGTCCTCGTCCGTGCGTCGCATGGCCTGAATCTCGGGCGACCGAAGGATCGCGCGAACGAGCTCAGGGGCACGGGAGAACGCGTCGAACGACCGGCCCACGTGAACGCCGTACTCCTCGAAGGTGCTCGGCGGGGGCTGGTTGCCGAACTTCGCCAGCACGCGCCCCCACGCCTCCTTGCGGAGGCGCTCTCGATTGGTGAAGTGTCGGTACACCGTCCGCTCGGGGACGCGGGCTTGCGTGGCGACGCTGGCGAACGTCAGCAACTCGCCGCGCTGCAGCACACGCACGGCCGCATCGAGCAGCTTGTCGTGTGTTCGGTCGTGACGCGCGTTTCGAAGGTCCATGACTATTGTCAGTCTGCACTGACAATAGTTGATGCGCAATCCTCTCCCCGCAGCCAGAGCTGACGCGCGCTCCGTCTCGTGCCGGCCTACTCGTTCACGTGCTCGAGTCGTCCGCCGGAGTCGAGCGAGACGCTGAGCGTCTGGCCGACCTCGTACGTCTCGAGCGCATCGAGCGTCGGCGGTCCGAACGCCACCTCGTGCCCGCTCTCGGTGCGCACCCTGACCGACCACGTGCCGCCTTGGTCGAGTCTCGTCTGCTGACAGTCGTCGAGCGCTGCCTCGCCCGTGAGGTCGGCCTCGGTCGGTCGGCGCGGCGCGTCCAGCTCGCCCGAGAGCGTCGCGGTGCGCGTGGTCTGCCACGTGTGTGCGCGCCAGCGGAACCACGGCGCGTCGCGCGGCTCGATGCGGAAGTGCGGCACGACGCGCGTTCGCTGTTCTTGTCGCGTGCGCGTGACCATGCGGGTGCGCGACTCGGCGCACGTACGCGGCGTGCAGCTCTGGCCGCCCCCGCTGCAGGTGGTGGAGCACGACGCGAATCCATTGCCGTCGTCGGTGCAGCTCTCGCTGCACGTCTCGGGGAGGCTCACGCAGTCCTCACCGCACGGGACCATCTCCGTGTAGCTCTCCGTGTCCTGGTACGGCACGTCTTCGAAGTACGTCTGCGTCTCGGTGCCGTCTTCGATGCGATCGTCGTGGTGATGACGCACGCCGTCGGGCGTGATCTCGACGGCATCGTCGGGTTGCTGCTCCGCGAAGCCTTCGCCCGCGGCGAGACAGAACCGGGACTCGCGCAGGGTCGTCTCCCAGGCGCGCGAGACGACGGTGGCGCGTACGGTCGACGAGCTCGGCGTCAGCGGCCTCGTCCGCGGCCTTCGGTTCGCCGAGATCACGAGCGCGCCGAGCACCGCGAGCGCGCCGAGGAGCCCCACGAAGACGACCATGAACGAGCCCGACACCAACACCGATCCCGCGACGACGCCTGGACCCATCCCGCGCGCAGCGCGCTGAGCGGCGGCGGGTGCCTTGCGGAGGTGATCGGTGTTCGCCGGTGTCGTGCCTCGCTGGGCGCCGCAGCGGCGACACGCGGCGTCGAGGGCGCGGTTGTCACCGCGACAGAACGCGCATCGCCAGTCGGCGCCGGCCTTCGCCGCGGTGAGCAGCGCGGCGTCGGTGACGCTCGCGACGCTCTTCGTGTCGCCGGGCATCTCGAACTTCTCGGACGCGTCCTTCGCATCGCCGCAGCCGGCGCACACCTTGTCGCGCCCGCGGTTGCGGTGCCTGCAGCTCGTGCAGACCCACGTGAGCTCGATCTTTCTGCCGTTCATCCGTGACCCTCGCGCATCCGGGAGCGTATCGGACGCCGACGGCGAGATCCTACGCGAGCGCCCCCGAGCGAACCTACGCCGCCATCGCGTCGGTGCGCTTGAGCGCGAGCAGCGTGAGGTCGTCCTTTTGCTCGGCCATGTGCGACTGCACGTCGAGGATGATGTTCTTCACGATCTCGGTGCAGGGCAGGTGGGCGTACTTGTTGAGCGCGCGCTCGAGGTTGCGCTCGCCGAACATCACGCCGTTCTTGTCGGCCGCCTCGGTCACGCCGTCCGTGTAGAGGAGGATCACGTCGCCGTCTTCGATCGGGACGGTCGTGTCCGTGAGGTAGTCGCCGATGTCGTCGAGCACGCCGAGCCACGTCCCGCGGCTCGGGATGAACTCGGTGATCCCCTTGCGCATGCGGCGGATCAGGATGTCCTGGTGCTTGCCCGCGAAGGTCATGCGGTGGTGATCGAGCTGGATGACCGAGATGGTCATGTAGCGATCGGTGCCGAGCCGCGAGATGTTCTGCTTGATGACCGAGTTCACGGTGTTGAGCACCGTCGACGGCTTGTAGCCAGCGGTCCTGTTGACCGTCGTGAAGATGCTCGTCTGCGTCATCATCATGATGAGGCCCGACTCCACGCCGTGGCCGGACACGTCGCCGATCGCGAGCCAGCGCTCTCCCGCCGCGGTTCGGATGATGTCGTAGTAGTCGCCACCCACCTCGTCGGCCGGGATCATCGTGGCCGCGATCTCGTAGCCGCCGAGCTTCTGGAGATCCGGAAGCAGCGCCATCTGGATCTTCTTGGCGACCTCCATCTCGCTCCAGAGCGCGTCGCGCGCACCCTTGAGGGCGCTGCGCTGCTGGAACTCGCTCTTGATGAGGTTGTGCTTGACGTAGTTGATGCTCACCGCGATGACGGCGGTGGCCGACAAGAAGTAGAGGTTGTTGATGAGGTTCGAGACCTCGAACGGCGTGCCCGACAGCGTGTTGATCAACACGTACATGGCGATGAGCACGACGCTGTTGATCACCGAGTGGATGACCGCCCACGGCAAGAGGACGTTCACGGCGATCAGCACGAGGTTCAGCCCGGCGTAGTACGTCGAGTCGAAGCCGCCGAGGTCGTGCGTCATCCAGGCGATCGTCCCGCCGACCACGAGCGAGAAGAAGTAGCCGTGGAGGTGCGAGTACTTGTTCGGCTTCGTGTAGTAGATGGCGAAGTACTGCGCGTACACGATGATCGTGCACGCGAGGCGGTACATGCCGAACTGCCGCAGCAGCTCGGGCGGCATCATCACGTTGTCGAGGACGAAGAAGATCGGGACGAGGATGAAGCCCAGCGCTGCGAGGGTCTTCGACCACGAGTGGACGATCGACTGCATGTACTGCTCGAACTCGGTCCCCTCGGTGAAGACCTCGCTCGATTCGTTCTTGGAATCTGCTTGGGATGCCATGAATTCGGTGCCCGGAGGATCACCCGCGCGGCTTGCGGACGTCCAGGAACATCTGGCTCCGGGTCTCCTCGCGGAAGATCTCGAAGGTGGCGCCGGGGAGCGCCTGTCCCAAGGCCTGGAAGTCGTCCTCGTGACGGTAGAGGAGGACCCAGTCCATCCAGTACTCCATGTAGGTGCGCGTCGGGTTCTCCACGTGGAAGTTGCCGATGACCATGCGCCCGCCAGGCTCGAGCAGCTCGTAGAGGCGCGTGAGCACCGAGCGCGCGACCGGCGCGGTGAGGTAGTCGAACAAGCCCATCGAGTAGATGAAGTCGTGGCGCCCGAACTGCGCGACGATGTCCTTCGACATCAGCATCGTGCGCACCGAGTCGCGTAGGTACTTCGCCTGGATCGGAGCCTCGAGTCGCGCGCTGGCGAGCTGGATGTGGTGCTCCGCCTCGCCGAGCGCCTCTTCGTCTTGATCGAGGAGCGTGCAGTTGAAGCGCGCTGCGTCTTCGGGACGCGCGAAGAGATCGCGGACTTCCCACGCGGGTCCGCAGGCGACCGAGAGGATGCGGAGCGCGCGCGAGGGATCGGGCCGGTCGCGGTACGTCTGCTCGACCATGTCGACGAGCAGCTTGCGGCGGTTTCGCACCGCTTGGGCGGCGGCCGTCTCGATCGGGTGCTTGTGCACGAGCTGCCCGAAGAGCGACTCGCCCGAGTACGAGTTGTCGTAGATCTGCTGCATCATCATCGAATCGCCGGCGTAGCCGCGGGGACGGATGTTGGTGCGCGCGAGGAACAGCGACGTGAGGACGTAGCCCCACACGTTCCTGCGGAAGTAGAAGCCGTGGCGCTCGTGCTCGGCGCGCGTGAACCCGGCCACCATCGACTCGAGCGCGGCGAGCCGCTCGTCGAAGAAGCGGAGGAACGCGCGGCCCTGCTTCGCGCGGACCGAGTCGCGCACGAGCGCGGCGGTCTCGGGGCGCTCGTTGGCGAGGCTGGCGTCGATCTCGTCGAAGAGCTGACGGTAGATCGCGAGGTCGTAGACGAGGTCTGCGGTGTAGGCGCGGAACTCCGGCCGGATCTCGGCCTTGCGGCGCTGGAGGAGCGAGGTCTGATCGAAGCCCTGATCGAGGCGCACGATCTGTCGCTTCTTGAAGAGGTCGTCGCAGCGGAGCGGTGTCTCGGTGGGGATGAGGTGCGCCTGCGCCACGTCACCGACGCCGCGGTGCCCCTCGACGCGGCAGCGGCCGAGCGAGATCGGGTCGGCGATCAACGTGATCTCGACGTTCTCGACCTCGGCGCGGTCCACGGGCAGCGAGCCGCCCGTGAAGCGGACCTCGATCGCCGAGCGTCGTGCGCCCATGACGTCGAAGGGATGTCGGCGGCCCTCGTGGAGGACCTCGCCGCGGAGAGGCGCCTTGGGAATTTCGCTGACGCTCATGTCACTCCCCGCGGATCTCGATGCGCTTGTCTTCGGTCGCGAAGATCGTGAGCGCGGAGAAGCTGAGGTCCTGCCACCGCGACTTGCCGTCGTAGGTGATGGTGACCTTGCCGGTGCCCTTCTTCGCCTCGTGGAGCAGGCGGATGACGGGCGTGATCGTGGAGCTGTTCATGTACTCGAGCTTGCGGAAGTCGAGCACGAGCGCCTTGCCGGCGGCGATGGCCTGCTTGAAGACGTTCGTCAGGATCGGCCCGAGGAAGCTGCCGGGCTCGCGCGCCGTGCTGCGGCCGAAGAGCGTCACCGTGGTCTCACGGACCTCGAGCTTGAGCTCACCGTGCTGGAAGCTCTCACTCATCGCGCACCCTGGCTCTCGAGCCGATCCGCTCCCGGAAGGTTGTGGAGCGCGCTGATGTTCAGCACCGACGTGTGGTCCACGAAGAAGTCGAGGATGGACTGACCCTCGTACGCGATGCGCACCAGACCGAGGCCGCTCTCGGACGTGCCCATCGCCTGAGACGACACCTCACGCAGGCGCATCAAGTAGGCCTGGAAGGGATCCTGGTAGCCGCGGATCCACTGGATCATGTGATCGAGGCGGGCCATGGCCGCGTCGTCACCGGGGCGCACCGGAGAGAGCACCTCGAGCACCACGTTGTCGCGCTCGACCGAGCAGCGACTCGCGATGCGCTTCACGTCGCCGTCGAAGAAGCCGTACTTCACGGCGTTCTCCATCAGCTCGCACGTCACCATGGAGAGCGCCTCGATCGACGGCTGCGAGATGCCATGCGCGCGGAGGAAGTCCTCGTTGCCGCGCCGGACGTGATCGATCGAGTCCCACACGGGCTCGACGTCCAGGCTGAGTGTTCGGTTCGTCATCGGTCGGGCGCTCCCAGGAAATTCGACAGCAGCAAAATCGACAGCAGCAGTTCGTCAGTGAGTGGCGAAGACGGCGACCGCGAGGAGCGCGATCATCACGGCCCCGACCGCGGCGAGGATGTAGTGGGCCGTGTCCTGCACCGGCTTGGCCTCGCCGCCTTGGAGGCGGAAGGCAGACGTGCCCTCGTGAGATCGTTCGACGGTCATGGTGGGCTCGGGGCGCGTGGGCGCGGGTACGTCGTTCAGGCTGTCGGTCGAGATGGGCACGTCGGGCAGGGAGACGGCGAGCGAGTCCCCCGTGGAAGGCTCGCTTCCCTTGGGCTTCGCGATCGTCTCGGCGAGGTGCTTGGCGGGCTTCTTCGCGGGGCGCTTGTCGTTGGCGGGCGGCGGCGCGGTGTTGTTCGCGCCGCCGCGACGGCTCGCGAGGAACGACGCCTCGCACTCTTTCAGCGCGTCGAGCAGCGCATACATGTCGGGGTAGCGATCGGCGCGCTCGATCTCGAGGCACTTCATGATCACGTCGCCGAGCGGCGGGTGCTGCGAAACGGTGTTCGACACGTCGTCGACGGGGAGCGCCTGCTGCTGCGTGTGCGCCATCATGTAGCCGATGGTCGTGTCGGCCTCGTGCGGCGGGCGGCCCGCCATCATCTGGTAGAAGACGCAGCCGAGCGAGTAGATGTCGGTGCGGCCGTCGATGTCCCGCAGCTGGTGCCACTGCTCGGGAGACATGAAGACGGGCGAGCCGCAGAGCGTGCCCGTGCGCGTCAGCGCCGCGTTGCCGTCGAGCATCTTCGCGATGCCGAAGTCGAGGACCTTCACGCTCTCGTTCCGGCCGGTGCGCGTGATCATCACGTTCCCCGGCTTGATGTCGCGGTGGATGATCTTCTGCTCGTGCGCGTACGCGAGCGCGTCGGCCATCTGGATCATCAAGGGCAGGGCGCGGTCGACGTCGAAGGGCTCCGCGTCGTCGAGCAGCTCGCCGAGCGACTTGCCTTTCACGAGCTCCATCGCGATGAACAGCGTGCGGTCCGCGTGCTGACCGTACGTGTAGATCGTGATGATCCCGGGGTGCGAGAGCTTGCTGACGATCTGCGCCTCTTGGCGGAAGCGGCCGAAGAGGTTCTCGTCGTAGAGCGAGCGGAGGAGGACTTTGACCGCGACGCTGCGCTCGGTCTGCTTCTGGGTGGCCATGTAGACCGCGCCCATGCCGCCTTCGCCGAGCTTCTCCTTGATCTCGAACTCGCCACCGATCACTTCCCCGATCAGGGGATCGCGCATCGCGGGCTCGCTCTCACTGGACAAGTCGCCTCCGTCTCCCGGGGCGGCAACCGCCGTCCCATCGTGACCGGCGCGGACGGTACCACCGCGTGCTCCGCCCTCTCAAGGGTGACGACCTCGACGGGCCAGCAGATTGGGTAGCGACGGCACACGAGCGCGTCGAGCACGCCAGTCTGGTAGAAACGCGGTCGTGAAGATCCACGCGATGGGTGCGCTCGAGCTCAAGCGAGCGCTCGACGAACAGAAGCTCACGTCGGTCGACATCGTGGAGGCGCTGCTCGCGCGTCGACGCACGGTCGACGGCAAGCTGCACGCGTTCGTCGTCGATCTCGGGCAGAGCGCGCGTGAGGCCGCCGCGCGCTGCGATGCGGAGCGTCGTGAGGCGGTGAAGAACGGGACGCTCGATCAGCTGCCGCCGCTGCATGGGCTGCCGATCTCGGTGAAGGAGAACGTCGAGATCGCGGGCACGGCCTCGACGCTCGGCGTCGAGAAGCGCCGCGACGCGGTGGCGACGACCGACGCGGTCGTGGTGGAGCTCGCGAAGAGGCAGGGCGCGTTCGTGATCGGCAAGACGAACGTGCCCCAGACGCTGCTCGCGATGGAGTCGACGAACTTCCTCTTCGGTACGACGAACAACCCGTGGGCGCTCGATCGCACACCCGGCGGATCGAGCGGCGGCGAGGCGGCCGCGATCGCGTCGGGCGCGAGCGTGCTCGGCATCGGCACCGACATCGGCGGCTCGCTGCGCATCCCCGCAGCGTTCACGGGCCTCGCGACGATCAAGCCGTCGCTCCACCGCTGGTCGAACCGCGGATCGATCGGCCTCCTGCTCGGACAGGAGATCGTGCGCTCGCAGATCGGGCCGATGGCGAGGAGCGCCGAGGACGTGGCGTTCTTTCTCCGCGCGCTCGACACGCCGCTCCACGCGCAGCGTGACCCCGAGGTGGCGCCGCTCCCGATCGGCGATCCCGCCGCGGTGTCGTTGAAGGGCCTGCGCGTCGGCGTGTACGAAGACGACGGCTTCTTCACGCCGTGCGCGTCGTCCAAGCGCGCGGTGAGGCAGGCCGCCGAGGCGCTCGAGCGGGCGGGCGCGATCGTCGTCCCGTTCGCGCCGCCGCGCGCGGACGAGCACTACCTGATGCTCGCCTGCGCGGTGACGTCGGATGGCCTCGCCACGCTCGACGGGTGGCTCGGTGACGATCGTGTGATCGCGCCGGTCGCGCTGAACCGTCGGCTCGCGCACACGCCTCCGCGCGTTCGCAAGGGCCTCGGCACGGCGCTGGGCCTGATCGGCGAGCGGCGCATCGGCAAGACCCTCGGGCTCGTCGGCAAGCGCGACGTGCAGAGCTACTGGAAGCTCGCGTACGACCGCATGGCGATGCAGCGCGGCGAGCTCGATGCGTGGAACGCGCTGTCGCTCGATCTGGTCGTGTGCCCCGCGACCGCGACGCCTGCGGCGCCGCATGGCACGACCGCAGACTTCACGCCCGCGGCCGCGTACACGACCCGCTACAACGTGCTGAACCTACCGGCCGGCGTGGTGAGCATCACGACGGTGCGCTCGAACGAGACCGAGCGACCCGAGCGCAGCGACCGGCTCGACAAGCGCGCGGTCGCCATCCAGCGCGGGTCGGCCGGGCTGCCGATCGGCGTTCAGATCGTGGCGCGTCCGTTCCGCGAGGACGTCGTGCTCGCGGCGATGCTGCACGTCGAGTCCGAAGCGCGCGCGAGCGGCGAAGCGCCGAAGCTGCCGATCGATCCGTGAGCTCTCACCTCAGTCGGTGGGGATGGGCATGTCCTCACGAACGGGACGGCCGCCGATGTCTCGGAGTCGCCACGCACGCATCCCGCAGATCTCCTCGGTGGAATCCCACTCAAGGCTGACGAAGAGGAACGATGTCGGTGCTGCGCTCTGCGCCGCGGCGTCCGACAACTTCTGCTCGAGTTCGTGCCGAGTGCCCGCATGCGTCGAGTGCACCAGCACTCGGTACGGAGCGCTGGCGCCGAGCAACTTCTCGAAGTCGCGCCGCACCTCGCGATCGTTCGCATCGGCGTTGTTGGCTTTGCCCCATTCCGACTCTGCGACCAGCACCGGAGTGGTCGGTGCGTCCCGCGACACCCAAGAGAAGTCGAACCCCCGTTTCCCTTCGTGCGGTGCGTTCAGCGCGGAGGGATCGAGCCCGAGTGACCTCGCGACGGCCATTCGAGAGTCGACCGCGAGCGCGCCGTACACGGCCTGTGTCCACACGTAGGTGCTGTCGAGGTCTTCGATCGCGCGGAATCGGCGCGCGAGCCCGCGGACGATCGCCTCGAACACGGGTCGTTCCACGCCGGGGCGTGAGCGAGCATCACGCAGCGAAGAGCCGAGTCGATGTAGCTCACCACACACCGCGAGGCGTGACTCGATGGCGGCAGAGCTGTAGTCAACCTCGGTCATCCGAGCCTCCGTTCACGCCGAGTTGCTCGAGGTCAGCGAGATCTTGGTGCCGTCCCGCAAGGCGCTTCATCACGGCGAGGCCGTCGATGGAGACGACGCAAAGGCTCCGTCCGCGCCAGGTCAAGCGCTCCCGCGTTCGCCACACCTCGTCGAAGACGGGGGTCACGATCAGGAGGTCGACCGTCAGCACCTCCGTCTCGTCGACGCGGGTCACGCGGCGGACCTCGCGGGCGCGCGGCGTCCCGGGATCGAAAGGCATCGTGCCCGCATCGATGTCGAATCCGATCGGGGCGAGCGCGGCCAGTGCAGTGGGAACGCTCTCTCGTGTCAGGAGGAGGTCCACGTCCTTCGTCGCGCGGACGTGGCCATGGATGTTCACCGCGAAGCCGCCGCAGATTGCATGTTCGACGCCAGCAGCCTCCAAGGCCGTCAAGATCGCCTCGAACTCGCGAATCAAGTCCATGCGAAAAACGCTACCACGCCGCTCCGCGGGCCGTGCTGCGACGGTGGCGCCGAGTCGAGGGGTCAGCTGGAGGCCGCGGCTTCCCGCGAACCCGAGCACGTCGCGGTAGAGCGAGTGGAACGCGACGAGCTGCACGATCGCGAGGAGGCGCAGGCCGAGACCGAGGTGTGTCTCGTCGGTCACGTCACGCTCTCGGGCGCGGCCGTCGGGACCGTTGTGTTGATCGGAGCGCTCAGATCGCGCGCGTCGCGCACGAAGCGGCTGTGGTGAGAGAGCCGTGGATCGAAGACGAAGGTGCGAAAGACCTCCGTCCAGCTGCGGTGCGAGACGAGGCCTTCGTAGTGTCGAGCTGCGATCGCGTGGAGGCGCGGGAGGTTCTTGCCGGGCACCTCGACGAAGTCGTGATGCTCGACGTGGAGGCCCATGTTCATCGTCAGCGCGTTGAGCGGGCCGTAGTACGAGTAGGTCTCTTGGCCCTCGTCCCAGAGGTAGTGCTCGTGGATGAAGTGACCGGCGATCGGGTGGAGGCTCGCGGAGAAGAACGTCGAGACTGCGAGGTAGAGGAGCGCCCATGGGCCGATGAGCCAGACGACGAGCGCGTCGAACGCGAGCTGAATGGCGACGTTCGCGACCTCCCAGCGGTTCGGCCGGTGGAAGAAGCCGCGCAGCAGCGCGCCCGCGAGCGGATAGAAGATGAGCCACACGAGCTTGCGCCAGCGCACGTTGCCGACGACGCGCTGCTCGAAGCGCGTGGGCAGGTCGTTGTCGCGCCCGACGACGCCGAGGCCCGCGTGGTGTGTCATATGATGACGACGGAACGTCATCGCGTAAGGCAGGACCTTGGGGAGGTTCGCGAAGATCGCGACGAGTCGGTTCTGCGTCTTCGTGGACGCGCAGAGATCGTGAGAGGCCTCGTGGATCACGACGCCACCGAAGTGGTTCAGGATCGCGCCGAGCGCGTACGCGATCACGAAGAGCAGGGCGAGGCCGCCGCCCACGCCGAGCGCGTCGACCGCGAGCTCCACGCCCGCCGCGAGGCAGAGCTGCGCAGCGATGATGCACGCCATCTGGTACTTGGGCGCGGGATCCCAGCCGAAGAGCGCGCGGATCTCGGGGTGCTCCGCGAGGATGGTGCGGCGACGCTGGCGGTGAGGCTCGCCGGAGTCGGTGTGTCGGTAGGCGGTCATCGCGGAGTGGTGCGCGCTTCGAGACACGCGCGTCGGATCGTCGCGACGTGCGGTCCCTGTGGCGCGACGAACGGTGGAGCGCGCGCCCAAGCGATTCGCGAGACGGCACAACGCGACTCTGGCCACCAACGTGCGCTCTCCATGCGACGTCTCGCTCCCGCCGCCTCGCTGCTCCTCGCAGCCTCGGGCTGTTACCTCACCCACACCCGCGTCGATCCTGCGGCCGTCGACGCGGCTGTTCGCGACGCGGTCGCGGTCGATGCGCCGCGCGAGCCCGTGACCTGCGACGAGCTCGTCGTCGCCGGGTGCGCGTGCTCGACGACACCAGCCGCTCGGGCGTGACGCCTCGCCTCGCCGTGCTCCCCGGTGACGAGCTCGCGCTCGTGTACGTCTCGGTCGACGGTGACCCGCCGCGCGTCTCGATGGAGCGGTTCTCCGCGGACCTCGAGCGCATCGCCGGTCCGACCGTGATCGCGGGAGACGCGTGGTCGTGGGCCGAGCCCGCGTGGGTCGGCGACACGCTCGCAGTGGCCTACGGGCGCACGGTCGCTGATCCGAGCGAGCTCGCGGTCGGTACGGGAGCGGTCACGGGCTCGCGCGGCTCGACGACGGCGGCTTTCTCCTCGGCTACTCGCGCGAAGGCCCGCCGGGCGTGAGGCAGGCGTACCTGCGCCGCCTCGAACCAGACGCGACGCTCGGCCCCGAGCTCGTGCTCTCGGATCGGGGCGATTCGTTCGCCGTGCCCGCGGCGCGTACCGGCGAATCGGTCGTCGTCTTCGGTGGCCGGGGCAGCCTCAGCGTCGCGCAGATCGAGCCTGCAGGGCTGGGCGTGATGACGCAGGAAGAGCACGCGATCGAAGCGTTCTCGGTCGTCGCGGCGTTCGCCGAGGCGCGGCTGCTGGTCGCGACGTTCGGCTCCGACGGTCTCGCGCTTCGCGACTTCGGGCGCGCGAGCGACGAGGGCTTCGTCATGCTTCCCGCCGTGACGCTCCCGGGAGCGCCGCAAGGTGGCGACGCGGTGTCGCTGACAGGCGCGGTGATCGTGACGACGCACGTGGTGCGCGGGACCGACACCTCACCGACGCTCGTGCGCATCGAGTGCCGCAGCCGTACGTGACACGCGGACCCACGCGAGCTCGATCGGCGTGGTCACTCCGTGTCGAACACGAGGTCGGCGTCGCCGGGCGCGCACTCGGTCGCGAGCGTCTGCACGCTGGCGATCTCGTACGCCTCGTCGAGCGCGGCCTGCGCGGCGGCGACGGCTTCGTGCTGCTGACCCTCGAGCAGCTCGCAGTCGGCTTCGTCGCCGCCTTCACGCAGGCAGTCGCGCAAGAGGCTCGGGTCGATCGCGGCCTCGGCGTCTTCGAGCGCCTCTACGAGACTCTCGAGGCTCTCGATCGCGTCGTGCCTTCGAGGCGCGATGGGGCAGCCGAGGACCGCGGCCAGCGCAGCGATCTCGGCCGCGAGCGCGGCGTGCTCTCGTTCGCACGCGACCCGCCTCGGGCGAGCGCGGCATGCGCGGCGGCGTGCGACGCGCGCCTCGCGAACGATCTCGCGGAGCGCGGCGAGCTCCTCCGCCGAGGCCGTGGGCACGGGAGCGAGGGCGACGCGCTCGGACGCGACGGGGGTCGAGCACGCGACGATCACGAGGATCGGGACCAAGGACACGAACGGTGGGTGGCCAGCTCTCATGTCGACGCGAGGAAACGGTCAGCCGCGCAGGCGGGCGCGCAGCGGCGCGAGGGCGCGACGCGAGACGGGGACCGTGCGGCCGTCGCGGAGCACGGCGAGCGCGCCGTCGTCGGCGGTGCGGAGCTCCAGGATGGCCTCCACGCGCACGAGGTGGGCGCGGTGCACGCGGGCATGTCCGGGCAGCTGCGGCTCGAGCGTGTCCAGGCTCTCGCGAACGATCTGTTCGCCCGAGCCGTCGTCGAACACCACGTACTTGGCGTCTGCGCGGAAGTGATCGACGCGCGTCGCGTCGACGAAGCGCTCGCGATCCGTGTCGATCACGCGAAGGCGGGTCGTCGGCTCCTGCTCGGTCGAGAGCGCTGCGCGTCGGCGTGCGCGCTCGAGGGCCCGAGCCAGTCGGTCGCGTGTGACGGGCTTCACGAGGAAGTCGGCGGCCTCGACGTCGAAGGCGCGCGCCGCATGAGACGCATCGCCCGTCACGAAGACGACGATCGGCAGGCGTGCTTGCGCCGCGAACGAGAGGCCATCGACGCCGGGCATCGTCACGTCGAGGAGCACCACGTCGCGGTCGCCTGTCGGACCGCGCAGCGCGCGCTCGGCGTGTGCTGCGTCCGAGGCCTCGATCACGTCCGAGATGCCGAGCTCGCCGAGGAGCCGCACCAGTCGAGCGCGCGCGGGCGGCTCGTCGTCGACGACGAGGACACGCATCAGGCAGCGCCTCGCGCTCGTGGAACGTTGCGGTGCTCCGCGGTCGGAAGGACGAGGCGCGCGAGCGTGCGCTTGCCTTCACGCGTGAGCGCGATGCTGGCCTGGTCGGGTGCGTACGCGAGCGCGAGTCGTTGCTCGAGCTCGCTCAGCCCTTTTCCGTGGCCCGCGTGCTTCGTGCCTTCGGGACCGGGCCCGTCGTCACGCACCTCGATGACGACACGTCCGTCTTCGTGCGTCGCGCGGAGCTCCACGTGCACGGGGGCACTGCCCGCAGAGAGACCATGCATCACGGCGTTCTCCACGAGCGGCAGCACCGACAGCGCGGGCACGCGCAGCTCGTCCTCGAGCGCGTCGCCGAGCACGCTGAACGTGAGGCGCTCGCCGAAGCGCGCGGCCTGCACGCTGAGGTAGCTGCGCGAGGCCTCGAGCTCGTCGACGAGCGCGACCTCACCTGCGGCCGAGCCCGACAGCGCGTGGCTGAACAAGCTCCCCAGCTCTTCGACGAGCCGCTCGGCGCGCTGCGGATCGTCGCGCAGCGTCTCGGCGATCGTGTTCAGCGCGTTGGCCACGAAGTGCGGCTGCGTGCGCGCGGTCAGCGCGGCGAGGCGCGCCTCGATCACGCTGCGCTCGGCGCGCTCGCGCGCCATTCGCGCGCCCAGCCATCCGCGGAACGTGTGGCCGAGCGCGAGGCCGACGACGACGTAGACCGCGCCCAGCAAGACGCCGCGCACGACGAGCGCCACCTCGTGTCCCGCGATGCCGGGACAGACCGCGGCGAGCACGGGCGCGGCGGGGAGCGACAGGATCGCGACGCCGACGAGCGCGGCGAGCGCACCGCCGATCAGCGCGGTCGGTCGCAAGCCGTCCCGTCCGCTGCGGTCGATCCTCTGCGCGAGCGTCTCGGTGCTCGCGTGGATCACGGCGACCACTCCGATCGCGTAGAGCCAGACCGCGAGCAGGCTCCGCAGCTGGTGCGGCCACGGGTGACGGACGCCGTCGGGCTCGAAGAGCACGAGGACCACGGGCGCGATCACGAGCGCAGACCACGCGAGGATGCGCGGAATCGGCGCGCGATCGCCCTGTCGGTCCGAGGCCATCTGCCAGAGGATAGCTGCAGCGCGCATCACGGCTCGTAGCGGACGAAGAGCACGGCCAGCGCGGTCCACGCCCCGCTGCGAGGCATCTCGTCGGCATGTGCTCCCGCCCGCACGAGCACGGAGAGCTCGGCGACGTGCGTGTCCGGGCGATCGAGCACGAGCATTGCGGCAGGACCGACCACGTGTGAGGTCTCGCCCGTGCGCGGCGTGGCGCGCACGTCGTCGAAGGCGCCGAGGCGCAGCGCGAGCGTGGGATCGACGCGGATCTCGAGGAACGCGTGGACCGCCGACGTGATCATCCAGTCCTGTCGCGCGAGTACACGATCGTGGCGCGCGCTGTGGTGCTGCTCTTCTTCGCCGACCTGCTCGAAGTCGGCGCCCATCGTCGCGTGCAGGATCGGGCGGAGGCGATCGAGCTGAACGGCGATCGCCAGGGTCGTCTCGAGGCGCGCGCGCAGTCCGAACGCCTGCGTGGCCGGCGCGCGGACGCCGTTCTCGATCGGCGTGAAGCCACCGCCGAGATCGCCCAGCGACCACGTCGCGAGCGAGGTGAGCTCTGCGCGGAACGTGAGGAACGCCCAGGGCGAGAACGACAGGTACGCGCCCGTGATCGCGTCGATCGGCGACACGTACGCGAGCGCGCCGAGCTCGAGGTGGGTGCCCGCGAGCAGCGGATCGGTGCCGTCGTCCCAGCGGGTGCGGAGCGCGAGCGCAGCGAAGTGCTCGAGGCCGAAGGGCTCGATCGCGACGGCGACGCGCTGGTGCACGACGGCGTCCGTGCGGAGGTGCTCCGTGTCTTGTGCGCGAGCGCTCGAGGTGAAGAGCAGCGTGAGCCCCATGAGCAAGAAGAGCTGCCTCATCGCGACCTCGAGGCGAGGTAGCCGAGCCACATCGGCCCGAGCAGCGCGAGCCGCACGGCCCGGAGGAGCACGGCGACCGCCACGGCAGCGGCCACGTCGTCCGACACGACGAGCGCGCCGAAGGTCTGGAACGCGCCTTCGAGCACGCCCGCTTGTCCGGGCACGGCATCGCCGACGGCGCCGGACAAGAGCTGCAGGCCCTCGGCGACGAGGCCGCCTCGCGCGTCGAGTCGATGGGTCACGAGCGCGACCGCGGCGATGGCTTGCATGACGTGAACGCCGCGCGCGAGGAGCACGAGCGCTGCGGCGCGCACATGCGTGTCGAGCGCGATGTGCGTGACCGGCGAGAGCGTCTTCGGGTCGAGACCGAGTCGTGCGCCGACAGCCGCGAGGCTCCGGGCCGATCGAGGCGCGAGGACGAAGAACGCCGTGATGCCGACGTTCCACGTGGCCACTCCCGCGAGCGTGGCCGCGAGCGTCGCGGAGTCGCTCTCGATCGCGAGGGCCACCGCGGCGAGCGCGACCACGACCGCGCCCACATGTGTGCCTTGGAGGATCATGGATGCATGGGCCGCGCGCATCGTCCCCACCTCGCCGCGGGTATGCGCGATGCGCGCGATCTCTCCCGCGATGCGGCCGCCAGGCATGACCTGCGTGGCGGCGAACGCGACGATGGCGCCGCGCACGCTCGACGCCGCGGTCGCACCCGAGAGCGAGCGGGCAGCCGTCGTCTCGAGCGCGAGCACGAGCACCTCGAGCGCGGCGAGCACGAGCGCGAGCGCGCCGACGTTCGCGAGCAAGTCGAGCAACCGCATCGCGCCGACGGAGCTCACCACGTGCACGAGCGCGGCCAGACCGATCGCGACCGCGAGCCCGTGGCCGATGAGCCGCAGGGAGCGCTTCGACGGCGTGACGGGACTCGTGTCCGGGCTCGTGATGGGGTCCGCGGTGGCCTCGGTCACGACGCACGCTCGCCGAGGCCGACCCACTGCGCGCTGCGATCCCAGAGCGCGCTCGCGAGCTCGACGGAGCGACTCGCCGCGCTCGTCTCGCTCTCACGCGTCTCGCGGTAGCTGCCGCCCCGCACGACGTCGCCCGTGACGCAGTGGAGCGGAGTGCGCGCGCCCTCTTCGGCGGTCTGCATGCCGAGCGTCCACAGCATGCGAATGGGTCCTGGCAGGTGCCTGTACGCGCGCGTCGCCACGTTGCCTGGATCGGCGAGCAGCGACGACGGTCCTCGCGACGCGAGACGTCGCGAGAGCTCGTGGTGAAAGAGGGTCACGGCGAGCTTCGAGACGGCGTACTCGTCGATGCCCGTCGCCGTGCGCGTGGTGCGCTCGCAGGCGTCCCAGGCGATCCGATGCGCGCTCGCATGCGAGCCCGAGCCGACGTGCACGATGCGCTGCGTGATGCGATCGAGGAGCAGGCGCGTGAAGAGGTAGTGGCCGAGGTGGTTCGTGCCGAACGCGATCTCGAAGCCGTCGCGCGTGGTGCCTCGCGCGCCTGCGATGGCGGCGTTGTTCACCAGGACGTCGATCGGCTCGGGCCCGAGCGAGGCGGCCGCGGCCCGCACCGAGCCGAGATCCGCGAGATCGAGATCGAGCACGCTCGCGCGGCCGCCGCTCGCCGTGATCTCTCGGAGGACCTCGTCGGCCCGAGCTCGATCTCGCGCCGCGAGGACGACGTGGGCTCCGCGGACCGCGAGGTTCTTCGCGAGCGCGAGCCCGACGCCGCTCGTCGGACCCGTGACGACGATGCGTCGTGAGGACAGCTCGCTCAACACGTGGGCGCTCCCATCAGCTCGTCGCGCATGCAGCGCGGCGGAAGGAGCAGCCACTCGCCGAGCATCGGACCGAACAGCTCCATGACGAGGCCGGAGCCGGGATCGACGAGCATGCCCCACTCGATGATCGAGCCGCCGCGGTGTGGCGTGACCGTCATGTGCCCGCGGCCTGCGCTGATGTCGTGCGGGCGCGACGGGTCGAGCTCGAAGCTGAGCGAGCGGGCCCCGTGATCGAGCCGCATGCGCAGGTGGTACGAGGTCGCGCCGATGCCGTAGCTGTGGTGGACGTAGACCACGCGCTGGCCATCCTGCTCGTCGACGAGGCGCGCTTCGTCGAGCGACGGGATCACGCGGGTGAGCACGGCGACCTCCGTGGCGCGCGCCCACACGACCTCGGGCGTGACGTCGACGCGCTGCCAGCTCGCGCCGCCGTAGAGCATGCGGCCGCGCTCGCGTCGCGAGAGGTCGCGTCGCACGAGGTCGCCGCGGAGGAGCGCCGCGCGTTCTTCCGCGTCGAAGCCGCCGCTGCGTTGGGCGGTGACGAGCGGAGGGAGGAGGGTGATGGCCGCGAGAGCGAGCGAGGCGAGGAGAGGCAGGGATCGTCGGAGGTCCATGCCCGAGTGGTGCGCGCTGATCGCAGCGCGCGTTCGGAGTGTGCGACGAGCGGTGCGGACCGCGCGACGTACGGTCGGCCCGGACGAAGGGACGGGACGCCGCGGCGTTCACTGCTCGGTGGCGCGGCTCGGTGATATCCTCGCGCCCACGATGCCTTCGCGGCTCTTCCTCTCGCAGACGGTGCTCGATCGCTGGCTCTCGGACGGCACGGCTGACGTGTCCGGCGACACGCTCACGATCCTCGCCGCCGATCACAAGTTCGACCTCAAGACCGCGGTCCTCTTCGAGAAAGAGGTGACCGAGTCGGGCGATCCGCACGGCCTCCTCGGTCGCGTGAAGGACCTCGAGCAGATCGCAGCGCTCGGCGGCGACTACAGCGTGGGCACGGTGATCGTGGGCGACGAGGCCTACGAGGTGACCGACGGCTTCGCGGGCATTGCCGTGCACGGCGACCTCTTCCCGGCCCTCCAGTCTCTGGCGCCGCCGGCGCCGTCGACGGGCCGCAAGACCGATCCCGATCTCGTCACGGCGGTGGGCGCGAGCTCACCCGGCTCCGTCGACGGGGGAGCGGCCGAGACCGCGGCGGGCGCCACGTCGCCCGGTGGCACGTCGCCCGGTGGCACGTCGCCGGGCGAGACGGGCACGCCGTCTGCTGCGGGCGATCTCGCGGCCGCGCTGGGCTCTGCGACCCAGGGCGGTGCGCCGGGCAAGGAGAACGAGCTCGATCTCCTCGCGCGCTTCTTCCTCGAGAAGCGCTGATGCGCGCGACGGACCAGAGCGCCGGGCAGCGCGCGGCGGTGAGGCCGTGAGCACGCTCGTCACGGTCCTCTTCGCGGTCGTCGCGGTGCTCTACTCGCTGTCGGGCGCGCTCTATCTCGCGTTCCTCGCGCGCGGCACCGAGAGCCTCGGGAAGAACGCGGGCTGGGCGCTCTCGGGTGCGGTGCTCACGCACGTCGCGTTCCTCGTGGCGGACCTCACGACGAGCACGAGCCCCGTGTTCGCCGACATCCATCAGGCGCTCGCGGTCGGCTCGCTGCTCGTGTCGCTCGCGTACCTCGCGACGGTCGTCATCGGCGGCACGCGCATCTCGAGCACGAGCAAGCTGCAGGTGCTCGGGGCGTTCATCACGCCGATCACGCTGCTGTTCTTCCTCGGCGCGGGGTTTCGTCGCGGCGTCGAGGTCTCGGACGAGGTGCGCTCGGTGATGTTGCCGGTGCACATCGGCGTGAACGTGCTCGGCATCGCCGCGTTCGCCGTCGCGTTCGGCGTGTCGATCGCCTACGTCGTGCAGGAACGCCAGCTCAGGCAGAAGAAGCTGAGCGGCATCTTCCAGCGCCTGCCTTCGCTCGACACGCTCGACACGCTCGGCTTCCGCATGGTGATCGTGGGCTTCCCGCTCCTCACGCTCGGCGTGGTGACGGGAACGCTCTGGGCCGTGCGGCTCGATCCCGATGCGCCGCCGATCGGCGCGACGCAGACGATGGGCCTCATCGAGTGGGCGCTCTTCGCCGCCGTTCTCCTGCTTCGCGCCGTGGCGGGCTGGCGCGGGCGCCGCGCTGCGATCGGGACGATGCTGGGCTTCGTCGTCGCGTGCGCCGTGCTCCTCGGCTACGTCGTTCGGAGTTGAAGCGCGCATGAAGACGAGCACTTCATGAGCGACCTCTTCCTCCTCGGCGTCTCGCACAAGACGTCGCCGGTGGCGCTGCGCGAGAAGCTCGCGGTGCCGTCGGGCGAGATGACCGAGCGCCTGCGCGAGGTCGTCGAGGGTGCGGGCCTCGAGGAGGTGCTCCTCGTCTCCACGTGCAACCGCGTCGAGCTCTACGGCGTGGCGAGCGACGCGCAGGCCACGGCCAAGGCGCGCGCGTGGCTCGAGTCGCGTGGTGACCCGGGCGAGGTCGCGTCGCACGTGTACCTCTCGCGCGGCAACGAGGCCGTGCGCCATGCGTTCCGCGTGGCATCGAGCCTCGACTCGATGGTCGTGGGCGAGCCGCAGATCCTCGGCCAAGTGAAGGAGGCGTACGCCGCGGCGACGAGCGCCGGCGTGCTCGGCTCGGTGCTGGATCGCTGCTTCACCAAGGCGTTCGCGGTGGCCAAGCGCGTCCGCAGCGAGACGGGCATCGCGAGCGGCGCCGTGTCGGTGAGCTCCATCGCGTGTGATCTCGCGGGCCGCATGTTCGAGGATCTGCGCGGCAAGCGCGTGCTGCTCGTGGGCGCGGGCAAGATGGGCGAGAGCGCGGCCAAGCACCTCGCGAAGCAGGGCGCGAAGCTCTTCGTGCTCAACCGCAGCCGTGAGCGCGCGGTCGAGCTCGCGGCGGCGTGTGGTGGTGAGCCGCGCGGGCTCACCGAGCTGAGCTCGGAGCTCGCGATGGCGGACATCGCCATCTGCTCGACCTCGAGCGATCGATTCGTGATCACGCCCGAGCTGATGAAGGAGGTCGCTCGCGCGAGGAAGTACCGCACGCTCTTCCTCATCGACATCGCCGTCCCGCGCGACGTCGATCCGCGCGTCGGTCAGATGGAGAACGTCTTCCTCTACGACGTGGACGATCTCCAGAAGGTCGCGGACGAGAACCTCGCGGTGCGCCGCAAGGAGGCCGATCTCGCCGAGCACATCGTGGAGCGCGAGGTCGTCGAGTTCGAGACGTGGCGCCGCCAGCAGAACCTCAAGCCGCTCATCGTCGGCCTGCGCGCGCACGTGCGCAGCGTCGTCGCAGGAGAGATCGAGCGCACGCTGCCGAAGCTCGGCGGTGATCCCGCGGCGAACCGCGAGGCGCTCGATCGTGCGATCGACGCGGCGACCAACAAGCTGCTCCATCCGGTGATCGCCGAGATCAAGCGTGCCGCCGACGAGGGTCGCGCCAACGTCCTCGACGACACCCCGCGCATGTTCGGCCTGGACCCCGGCGCACTCCGAGACGCGGGACACGCACCGTCATCGGACGCAGTGTCGTCTCCGAAGGTGACACCTGCGAAGTCGCGCTGATCAGTCGAGCACGTAGGGGCGGATGCGCTGCACGCTCCGTGGATCGAGTAGCAGAGTCGCCAGCTGTTGAGGGAGTGCGTAGTACGTGGTGGTGGGAGCCTGGACGGCCGGGTCGTACGTGATCTCCAACGCGACGGCGCGGAGACCGTCTGCTCCGACCGCGGGCACATAGCGACATGACACCGCCAAGAGTTGTCGAGTGTCCGCGCCGGCCACGAAGGCCACCACGAGGAGTCGTTCGGGATCGACCAACTTCTGGGTGACGAGGGTCAAAGGGCGTCTCTCCACGGCGGCTCGGCGACGCTGCCTGAGGGCTCGAAGTCGGCCTGGAGCGAGAACGAAAGCTGCCGAACCCCGCTGGGTTCAGTCGCGTCGTCGTCGTGCTCGTCCTTCCACGGCAGTAGCGACACCCTCGGGAGTCGCCCGAAATTTCGCGCGCTCCACGTCTGGATCGCGGCGCGAATCGCCTCCTGTGTCAGCTGACTACCTGCGGCCACCTGCAGCGACATCCCCTCCAGCACCGTCGACGACTCACGCAGCATCTCGCGCAACCGGTCCTCGGACACGATCACGCAGGCGAACACTCTGTCGTGTCGGTGCGGGCTCTGGAGGTAGACGTGGAGGACATCCGGGGGGTCGACCCCTGGGTGCACGGAGGCGCTGATGGTGGGCGACGTCACGAGGTCGGCGAGCACCCTTGCCCGCGCGTCGTCGTCGTCGTCTCGATCTGCAGCGCGGAGGGTCTCCCAGTCGGGCGCCGCTTCGATCGTTCGCCAGTCACGAGCGAAGAGGCGCATGAAGGGCACTGTCGCCGGGCTCGCAGCGACGACGAAAGAAGCGTCCGTCACGGCTCGCCCCCCGAGATGCGTCGACCCACAGTCGCTCGACGTCTCATGATGGTGCGACGGTAGCACGTCGGGTCAGTCGCTCGCGGTCGTCTGGATCATCTCCATCGCCTCGCCGTGCGCGGATCGGACGGCGCGCGCGTCGTCGTCGGCGTAGTGGTACGTCGCGCCCGCCGACGTGGAGGTCGAGCCGCTGACGGGGGCGGACGCGGTAGAAGGCAGGGCCTGGTCGAGCACGCGCATCTGCTCGGCCTGACGCGCGAGGCGCGCGTCACCGGTGTTGCTCGCGTACGTGGCGGCCTCGCGCTCGGCGGCGGCGAGGAGCGCGCGGGCACGCTCGACCTCTCCAGCGCGCGCGATCTCGATCGCCTGCACCGTCTGCGCGGCGGCCATCAGGCGCGCGGCGTCGCGCTCGACGCTGGTGTCGCGGCCCGACGCGAGCTGCGCTTCGTCGTCCGTCGCGCGGGCACCGAGGTAGAGGCGTCGCTCGATGCGGCCCGCCTCTTCGAGCGCGTCGTCGAAGCTCATCGTCGCGTCGATCGCCTCGACGGTGCTGCCGTCGCGGCGGGGGCTCACGCGGAGTCGCACGAGGATGTCGCGCGTCTCTCCTTCGGCGATGTCACCGATGGCGACGCGGATCGCGCTGCCGGATCCCGACCACTGACCGGCGACGACGCCATCGAGCGTGACGCCAGGGCCGGGCGTGATCTCCACGAGCGCGGCGCGGGCGACGAGGCGCTCGAGGCGGAGCACCTCGTCACGAAACACCGACGCCATCGCGCTGGGCTCTTCGACGTAGTGGAAGCGGCCGCCGCTGGTCTGCGCGATCGAGGCGAGGAGCGTCTCGTCGTACTCGAGGCCGAGGCCGAGCGCGGTGATCGCGATGTGTCGCTCGCCCGCTGCCTGTGCGAGCGCGGCCACGGTCGAGGCATCGTTGGGCACGCCGTCCGAGAGGAGCACCACGCGGTTGATGCCCGTCGCGTCGTAGTGCCGTACGACCTCTTCGAGGCCGAGGCGCAGGCCGCCCGCGAGATCCGTGGTGCCCCGCGCCTGCATCGTGTTCATGCGATCGCGCAGCGTGTCGAGGCTGCCTCCGTCGATCTCGGTCGAGGCGAGGAGCACCTCGGTGCGCGAGTCGAACGTGACGACCGAGAGCCGATCACCGGGTCGCAGCTGATCGAGCAGCGCGCGCGAAGCCTCACGCGCTTGCGCGATGGCTTCACCCTCCATCGAGCCCGAGGTGTCGACGACGAGGGAGAGGTTGATGCGAGGACGTCGCGCGTCGGGCGCCGTGCCCGCGACGATGCGCAGGCGCGACACGAGCACGGTCTCTTCGCCGGCGGTCACGAAGCGGTTGGCGAGGGCGCCTTCGAGGGAGACGACCTCGGGGTCGACGTGCGTGGCGGCGCGCATCGAAGCGCCACAGCCGACGAGGCCGACTGCGAGCGCGAGCGCGAGGAAGGAGAGGAGGAACCGGTGCGAGGGAGGCATGCCCGACTCGGACGCGTGATCGCGCGAGACGATCTAGCGGAGGGAAGAACTCGCGCCGTCGAGCGTTCTGGGCGGACCGTGTACTTCGACGAAGACCGCATCGTGCGAGACATCCGCCGCCTGTCCGAGACCCTCGCGCGCGCGGTCGGTCTGAAGACTGCAGACGTCGAGGAGGAAGCCGACGCCGCGCTCGGAGAGCTCCACCGAACCCTGTTCGGTCTCGACACCGCCGCCACGCGACGCCTCCACCCGCAGAGCCTCGCGGCGATGGTGTCTCCGCAACATCGAGCGGCTGCGATCGCCGTCCTCCGAGGTGACGCGCAGCTGCTCGAGTCACGCGGCGACTCCGGTCTCGCGGCGCTGCGTCAGGCCCAGGCCGACGCGCTCGAGCGAAGCTGAGATCGCGTAGACGAGCAGGTCAGTCCATCGCGGCTTCGGTCGGCGTCGTGGGCTCTTGGTCGGGCGGCGTGGAGGGCGTGGCGACGGCCTCGATCTCGATGTCTTCGAGCAGCCCTCGCAGGCGCGCCACCTCCGTGCGGAAGCGGCCCGCGAAGCTCGCCGGGAGCATGCGTCCCGGGCCGTTCAGCTCGCGCCCGGGATCGACGAAGCGGCCGCGGCGCTCGAGGCCGAAGTGGAGGTGCGGGCCCGTCGATCGACCCGTCGTGCCGACGTAGCCGATCACCTGTCGCTGCGTGACGTGCGCGCCGCGCGTGATCCCCGACGCGAAGCGCGAGAGGTGCGCGTAGTGGCTCTCGTAGCCGCCCTCGTGCGAGAGCGAGATGAGGTTGCCGTTGGGTCCGCGCTCGCCCGCCCACGTCACCTCGCCATCGGCCGCGGCCCACACGGGCGTGCCGGTCGCGGCGGAGTAGTCGATGCCGTTGTGCGGCATGATCCGATGCAGCACGGGGTGCATGCGGCGCGGATCGAAGGGCGAGCTGATGTGGTCGTAGCGCAGCGGCGTGCGCAGCCAGCCGCCGTGCACCGCGCGGCCCGTCTCGTCGTAGAAGTCTCCCTCGTCCGGCGAGGGCCTGCCGCCCTCGCGCACCCCGCCTGAGGTCCTCGGACCCCTGTCGGGGTCCTGCGGGGGCGCGAAGTGAAACGCCTGCAGCACACCGCGCCGCTGGCTGCGGTACTCGAGCGCCTGCACGGTGCCGTAGCGGAGGAACGCGCCGTCGATCCGCTCCTCGACGACGATCACGCGGAACGCGTCGCCGGCGCGCGTCTCTGTGTTGAAGTTCATGCGCCCTTCGAACACCTCGACGAAGGTGCCGACGAGCGTGCGGCCGAGGCCGACCTGCTCGAGCGCGTCGCCCAGCGAGGTGACGACGGCGCCGCCGCGCGCGAGATCCGTGCGCTCGATCGGGACCTCGACCGGTGCGCCGTGGAGCGCTCCGTCGGGGCCGCGTCGCGCCTCGTAGATCTGCGTGATCGTCGCGCGGTACTCGAAGCGCTGGAGCACGCTCGCCGCGTCGCGCTCGATGACGAGCTCGTGGTCGGGGCGGCAGCGTCGGAAGTCCATCACGCCCGTGAGCGCGGCGATGATGGCGTCTGCGTCCGCGCCCGAGAGGCCCGCCGCGACGAGCGCAGGACGAAACCCTGCGCTCTGCCCGAAGTGATGCACCGTGCGCGTGCCGATCGGCAGCTCTTCCGTGGCGACGGGGACGGAGGGGACGAACGTGTCCGGCGGAGGCACTGCGGCGTCCACGGGCGGCGTGTAGCCGAGGCTCGTGGGGACGGTGGTGTGCTCGCCGTCGTCTTCATCGCGCGAGGGCTCGCCGCTCATCATCGAGGCGAGCGCCAGGCCCACCCCCACCACCGCGAGACCTCCCACGAGCGCACCGCCGAAGAAGATCCGGCGCCGTCGCTCCCGCTCGATCTCTTCGCGCAGCAGCGGCACGCCGAGGGCGGGCAGCGGGCGGAGCGTGGGCACCGAGGGAGGCGTCTCGTCGGTGGCCATGGCGGCCCGAGGTTATCTGCCGACTGGGGACGCGCAAATCGCGACCCTCAGTCGCGCTCGTGGCGGCGCATGATCCCGCGCTGCGCGCAGAACGCGAAGAAGAGGTCGGCCTCCTCCGCGGGGAACATCACCGCCATCGGCGTCGCGCGGTGAAAGGCGCGGAAAACTTCTGCGAACTCCCGCGGGCTCTCGTCGAACCAGCGCATCGCGAGGTCGCTGCCGCGCTGGATCCGCTCGAAGCGGAGCTTCGCGACGAGCAGCGAGGTCAGGCGTCGCCCGTCGTCCTCGGAAGCTCCTGTGTCGGTGAGCAGAGAGAGGTACGCGTCACCGTCGAGCGGAGCGGGCATCGTGTCGGGGCGAGCGAACCCGACGGCCGCGCCGAGCGCGTCGGCGTCGAGCGTGTGGGCGTCGCTCGTGGGCGAGGTGTCGAGGATCGCGCGGAGGCGATCGAGCTCACCTGCGACCGACGCGAGCTCGTCGTCGCTCTCGACCGTGCCCTCCATGCGCTCGAGCGTGACGCCGCGGAGGTTCGTGCAGCGCGGCAGGACCTCGACGAGCAGCGACCACACCTCTTCAGGCACCGCGTGATCATGGCCGTCGAGCCGCACCGACCGGCCCGAGGGAAGCCAGCCGGGATCGCTCGTGTGGCCGCCCGCGAGGTGGATCTCGATCACCTTCGTGAGATCGATCGTGCGGAGCCAGCGACGCGCGTCGTAGCCGTGCTGCTCGGCGTTGAGGACGAGGTTGTGGAGATCGAGCAGGAGATGGCGGTGCGCGCTCCGCTCGAGCGCACGACGCAGGAGCCACGGCTCGTGCTCGGGCGCGTCCCACGCGAAGTGGAACGCCGTGTTCTCGAAGCCGACGTCGGGGACCACGCGCGACATCGCGTCGAGCGTCGCGTCGAGGTGAGCGAGCGTGGCGTCGCTCATCGGCACGGGCACGGGGAGCGCGACGTGTCGGGGGCCATCGCGGCTCGGCAGCGTCGTGGCGCCGAAGTGATCGGTCCACCACGCGAACTCGAACGTGTCGTGATCCATCGCGACGCGATCGAGCCAGCGCTCGCGCCGCGCTTCGTCACCGCGCGGATCGGCCGCCATCGAGAGGCCCGTCGAGTGCGCGACGAACGGCAGACCGCGCGCGCGCTCCCCCGCGAACCGTGCAGAGAAGCCGTTGGAGAAGAGCGCTCCGCTGCGATCGATCGCCCACGTCGTCTCGGGCGCGATCTCGAGGTAGCCGACGCGATCGAGCAGCGGCGCGGTGCGCTCGAGGTGGGCCTCGTCGGGCTGGAGCACCCAGCCGATCGCGACGCGGTGCTGGCCGGACTGGTTCACGCCGTTCACCTCGCGAGCCTACGATCCCCTACGTTCCTGGCGCCGCGAAGAAGTGGAGGAAGCGGCGCGCGCGAGGTGGCACGTGGCCCATGCCGCAGTCGACGCCGCCGGTCTCGGGCACGTCCTCGATGTAGACGCCACAGCCCGAGTCCGAGGCCCAGTACGAGCCGCGGATGCGGTGGGTCTGGTGCGTGTCGATCGCTCGCTGCCGCGCGCTCGTGCGCTCGACGGTCGTGAGGCGCGCGAGCTCCGCGCGGAGCGCGCCCGTGATCAGCGCCGTGAGCGCGACGTTGCGCGCGTCGATCACGCGATCTGGCGACGTGTCTTCTGCGTCTTGCAAGCGCATGAGATCGAGCGCGGGCAGCGCGGCGTCGAGCGTGCGCACGGTCGCGGGCACGCGCGACGGATCCACGAGCAGCATGAGCGGCTCGCCCGTCGGCGCCTGCGGCACGAGCTGACGCGCCGCGCTCATCGGCGCACACGTGACCTCGACGAGGCCGAGCGCGGTGAGCGCCTCGTCCGGGCCGTGGTTGATCCAGGCGCCGAACGCGACGCCCCGCTCCCAGCGCTGGCCGTTGTCGTCCGGGATCACGAGCACGAGCAGCGGACGGTGTGCGCGCTGCGCGGCGCGGTACGCCTCGGACATTCCTGCGAGGAGCGCATCGTCGGGTGGCCGATCTTGCGCGAACGCGCCGAGGGTCCCGACGAGCGACGAGCCCACGAGCGCGGTCATGGCGGTGAGGCCACCACCGGTGAGGAGCAGGGCGCGACGTCTCATGGTGTCTCGGACGTGTCGGCGAGCGTTTCGGTTCAGCCGCGCGGAGCCGCGAAGAAGTAGAGGAAGCGCCGCGCGCGGGCAGGAGTGTGGCCCATGCCGCACGCCATCATCGCCTGGGTGTCGTCGGGGAGGTCTTCGACGTACACGCCGCAGCCGCCCGAGCTCGCCCAGTACGAACCGCGGATGCGGTGTGCGCGAAGATCTTCGACGCGCGCACGCGCAGCCTGTCGGCGGGCCGCGTCGAGCGTGCCCGTGCGCGCGGCGAGCGCGGCGATCACCGCGGACTCGATCGCCGCGATCTGCCGATCGACGTGGGCGTCGCGTCGCGCGTTCTGGGTCGCCCAGTCCGTGTCGCTGCTCGGCGGAGCCGGCTCCGCAGGCAGCGCCGGATCGATCGCGAGAACGGTCGCGGGCACGCGCGACGGATCGACGAGCACCATGAGCGGCTCGCCCGTGGGGGCTTGGGGGACGAGCTGACGCAGCACCGTCATCGTCGCGCAGGTGATCTCGCAGAGCCCGACCGCGGTCATCGCGTCGTCCGAGCCCGTGTTGAGGAACGCGCCGAGGGCGCTGCCGCGATCCCAGCGCGCGCCGTTCTCTTCGGGGATCACGAGGACGAGCAGCGGTCGACCCGCGCGCTGCGCGGACCGGTAAGCCTCCGAGAGCCCCGCGAGCGCGCCGTCCGTGGGCACGCGATCTTGCGCGAACGCGTGGAGGAGAGGCACCGCGGCGATGGCGGCGGTGACGCTGGCGAGGCTTCCGCGGACGAGGAGCGCGCGACGTTTCATGAGGGCTCCGACCCGTCGAACGACGAGATCATGGGGTGCTCCCGCTCGGCGCGAAGAAATAGAGGAAGCGGCGTGCGCGCTCGGGCGTGTGACCCATGCCGCAGCGCATGCCGCCCACCTGCGGGACGTCTTCGACGTGGACGCCACAACCTCCCTGCGTGGCCCAGTACGAGCCGCGGATCCGATGTGCCCGGTGCGTGTCGATCGCGCGCGTGCGTGCGGCGTCGCGCTGCGCGGTGGTCAGCGAGCCGGTGCGCGAGCGGAGGGCGGTGACGACGGCGCCCTCGATCGCCGCGATCTGCTGATCGACGCGCGCTTCGACGCGCTCGTAGTACGTGTCCCAGCGAGCGTCGCCCGAGGGGGGCGAGACGTCGGGCGGCAGCGGCGGATCGAGCACGGTCACCGTGGCAGGTACGCGCGACGGATCGACGAGCAGCAGGAGCGGCTCGCCCGCGGGCGCCTGCGGCACGAGCTGCCTCAGCACTGCCATCGTCGCGCACGTCAGATCGCACGCGCCGATCGCGACCATGGCCTCGTCCGAGCCCGTGTTGAGGAACGCGCCGAGCGCGCCGCCCCGATCCCACCGCGCACCGTTCTCCTCGGGGATGACGAGCACGAGCAGCGGTCGACTCGCGCGCTGGGCCGCGCGGTACGCCTCGGAGAGACCCGCGAGGGCGCCGTCCGAGGGCACACGATCCTGCGCGAACGCGCGGAGCAGCGGCGCGATCGTGCTCGCGGCAGCGCCGGCGAGGCCTCCGGATAGGAGCACTGAGCGACGCTTCATGGCAGCTCCAGGCGACCGCGGGTCAGACGGGGTTTCCTTGCGGCGCGAAGAAATAGAGGAAGCGGCGCGCGCGCTCGGGCGTGTGACCCATGCCGCAGCCGATGCCGCCGGTCTCAGGCACCTCTTCGACGTAGACGCCGCAGCCGCCCTGGTTGGCCCAGTACGAGCCGCGGATGCGATGGGCGCGGTAGGTGTCGACGGCGCGCGCGTGGGCGGCGCGTCGCTGCGCGGCGCTGAGCGATCCGCTGCGCGTCCGAAGGGCCAGGGTCACGGCGCTCTCGATGGCGGCGATCTGCTGATCGACGCGCGCGTCCATCGCGGCGTAGTGGGCGTCCCAGCGATCGGCGTCGCCGCTCGGGAACGGGATCTCTGCCGGCATGGTCGGGTCGATCGCGGTCACCACGGCCGGCACGTGCGACGGATCGACGAGCACCATGAGGGGCTCACCCGCCGGCGCCTGCGGGACGAGCTGGCGGAGCACCGCCATCGTCGCGCACGTCACCTCGCACGAGCCGACGGCGGTCATCGCGTCGTCCGAGCCGTGGTTGAGGAACGCGCCGAGCGCGCCGCCGCGATCCCATCGCGCGCCGTTGTCGTCGGGGATCACGAGCACGAGGAGCGGCTGGTGCGCGCGCTGGGCCGCGCGGTACGCCTCGGACAGGCCTGCGAGCGCGCCGTCTTCGGGCACGCGATCTTGCGCGAACGCCGTCGACACGAGCGCCGGCCACGCCGCTGCGGCGCCCACGGCGGTGGAGGTCGAGAGCAGGAATCCACGTCGTTTCATGAGGACCTCGGCGAAGTGCGGAGCGGTCGTGGATCAGAGTCCTTCGAGCGGGTGAGGTTCCGCGGGAGCCGAGACGACCTCGGGGCGCTCTACGGGCATCGTGTGGAAGCGAACGCCGGTCGGATCGCGGAGCTCGTCGTCGCTCGTGGTGCGCATGGACGAGGTGGCGCCGTCCTGGAAGCGGAAGACGAGCTGCGCGCGATCGTCGAGGCCGAAGGTGCCGTGTCGATCGAGGCCGTGCCCCGTCACGTGCATCCCGCCCTGCGCGTCGAGCACGAGCACGATGTCGTCCGCCACGTAGGCGCCCACGTAGGCGGCCAGATCGGTCGGTCCGACGAACGCCACGGTCGGCTCGGTGTCCTCGATGCCGACCGTCGTGCGTGCCGTCCACGTCGAGTCGCCGGGGGCGAGCCAGGCCGCGGTGTGAGAGGTGTCGGCGGGACGAGTCGGAGCCCACGGGCTCACACGACCTGCCTCGTCCGGGAACAAGAGGGCCGTCCACATCGCGTTCTCGCCATCGATGAGAAAACGACCGTCTCCGAGCGGGACGGCCTGCATCCCGCCGAGCTCGGCGAAGCGAAGGGCCTGCTCGTGATCGGCGTCGATGACCAGCCGCGCGGGATCCACGTCGCGCCGGATGACGCCGTCGGCGCCCTCGATCGCGATCACCTCGCCAGGCCGCGCGTCGATGTGCTCGCGCTCCGCGCCGCGCCGGACGGCCACCTCCGCGCTCGAAGGCACGGCGATCGGGCCGTCTGCGGGCTGCGCCTCGCCGGCGATCTCCACCGAGACGCCGGCCGCGCGGGCTTCGTCGTCCAGCACGAAGAGCGCGGACTCGGCGACGTCTGCGCCCGTGCAGGCCGCGAGCGCCTGCACGAGCACGGTGCACGCGAGCGCGCCGGGCACCGAGCGGGCTGCCATCGATGAGCGTGACCGTGTCGCCATGGGCCTGTCCTCCTACGCGTCCGACAGCCAGAACCTGCCGCGGTTCCGTGGGCTCCGCGGTCGACTTCCGCGCCGACCTCGGGACCGCCGCGGGTGACGGCTCGGCCTTCGACCCGGCCGCGTGGCGCGTCTTGGACGTTGTGTGTAGTCTCGCCGCCCCTTCGGCCGCTTCACCCCCTGCGAGAGGGGCGGCGAGACTGTTCGTGAGCCTTCCTTCATGACCGGAACCGACTCGAGCTCCACGACCGCTCGGCCCCGTGCCTCGTCGACCACGCGCCCCTCGCGCGAGCCGATGATCCTCGGCGCCACGCTGGCCATCCTCTCCCTCCTCGTGGTCTGGGGCCTCCCGAGCTACGGCATCTGGGACCCGTGGGAGCTCGGCACCGCCGACGACGCGCGGCACATGCTCGAAGGCGAGCCCGTCGAAGCGGTCCGGGCACCGCTCGGGGCATGGCTCGTGGCGCGCTCGTTCGCGCTCTTCGAGGTGCACGAGTGGTCCGGCCGCCTGCCGGTCGCCCTCTGCGCGATCCTCCTCCTCGGCGTCGCGGCGGGGCTCGGTCGCCTCTACGGGGATCTGCGCCGCGGTACCTACCTCGCGATCGCCATCGCGACGACGCCGCTCTTCCTGCTCAACGCCCGCCACATGATGGGCCTCGCGCCGGGCTTCCTCTTCTCGGGCCTGGTGTTCGCGTGCGCGGCAGGGCTGGCCTTCGCGCCGCGTGTCGCCACGAGCATGCCTTGGCGCGCCGGCCTCGCGGTGGGCCTGGCGATCTCGATGTTGCTCGCCACGGCCGCCTCGGGCGTGCTGCTCGGGGTCGCGCCGCCGCTCGTCGCGGTCGCTGCGGCCGTGATCGCGCGGCTGCCCTGGGACGAACGCCCGCTCGCGCTCCCCGCGGATCCTCGCGCTCGCACCGAGCGGATCGTGCAGTGGGCGTTGGTCGCCCTCGGCGTGGCGATCGGTGTCGGGACGGCGTGGGCCATCTCCGCGAACCAAGAGGGCTACTCGGTCTGGACGGGCGGCGCGCCGCGCGGACAGACCCCGCCCACGTTCGAGATGCCGATCGAGGCGCTCTTCCACTCGTTCGCGCCGTGGAGCGCCATCCTCCCGCTCGCCGTGGGCTTCGTGATGACGCACGGCTCGATCCGTGTCTCGACGCAGAGCGCCGACGAAGGCGACGCGGGCGCGACGCGCGGCGTGGACCTCGCGGCGCTCGCGTGGATCGGCTTGAGCCTCGGCGCGCAGTCGATCCACACGGCCCGCTACGGCGACGGCGCGTTCGTGGCGGTGCTCGGTCTCGCGTGGATCGTCACGTCGTTCTTGCGCTCCACGGAGGAGACGTCACGCGGCGAGAGCTGGGCGCGCGGTCTCGTGGCGCTGCTCTTGATCGGCCTCCTCGTCCGCGACTTCCGTGGCTACCCGGGCTCGCCGATCGAGGGCTTGTCGCTGCGTTCGTTCGCCATGCCCGAGGTGTTCAACCCGGCAGCCGGCTGGGCTGCGACGCTCGGTCTCTTCGGGCTCACGGCGTTCTTCGGGCTCGCGTCGGACGTGACCGCTCAGCCCGTCTCGTTCCGCGCGGCGATGAACGCGCAGACGTTCGGCGGCGCGATCCTTCGGTCCGGCGTTCCGATCGATCTCGTGCGCGCGCAGTGGGCGCGCGGTCGCGGCTACCGCGCGTGGCTCTTGGTCGGCGCGCTGGTCGTCTCGATCTTCGTCGGCTTCGGTCTCGTCGCCGTCGTGCTCGCGGCCAGCATGCGCGGGGCCGACGACGAGAGCATGGCGGCCGTGACGGGCGGCGCGATCCGCACCTTGCTGATCGTCTCGGGCATCGCGACGGTCGGCCTCTCGGTCGCATCGTTCATGCTGCGAGCGCGGGCGAGCGTCACCGAGACGCCGCAGCGTGTGCGCGCGCGTCGCGTGGTGGCGGTGCTGAGCTCGCTGTGGCTCGGCGCGCTGATCGGCGCGGCGATCTTCAGCGGCGTCGGCGCGAACTCGCTCGGCGTGCGCGTGGGCCTCGTGCTCCTCGTGGTTCCGTTCGTGGTCGTGGTGCTCGTGGGCGCAGGCCGCATCGCGTACCACCTGATGACGTCGCTCCGCGGCGCATCGCTCGTGCCGATGATGGCGTCGGCCGTGCTGCTCACGCTGTGGTTCGTCGTGCGGTTTCACCCGCAGGCCTCCGCGCACTTCTCTCCGCGCGAGGTCTACGACACCTACAACGCGCTCGCGGCCGAGGGCGAGCCGCTGGCCGAGTACCAGGTGGGTGGGCGCGCGGCCGCGTATTACGCGGACGGTGAGGTGGTGGAGCTCCGCGGCGAGAGCGACGTGGCGACGTTCCTCGCGCGTCCCACGCGCGTGTGGCTGGCGCTGCCCGCCGAGCAGCTCGCGACGCTCGATCGCGCGTACCGTCAGCGCGCGAACCGCCACCTCTTCGTGGCCGATGCGCGCAACGCGCGCGTGCTGCTCGCGACCAACCAGCCGATCGAGGGGCGCGCGGACGAGAACTACCTCGCGGGCTTCGTGCTCGACTCGCCGCCGCCGATGCAGCACCCCGTCAACGGCAGCTTCGATCGCCGCATCGATCTGCTCGGCTACGACCTCGAGCTGCCCGGCGGCGACTCCGTCGGTCCGGGACAGTCGTTCGCGGTGACCTGGTACTGGCACTGCGTGACGTCGGTCCCCGGCGGCTACCAGCCGTTCCTCCACATCGACGGCTACGGGCAGCGCCTCAACGGCGATCACGAGCCGGTCTCGGGCCGCTATCCGGTCCGCATGTGGAGCGAAGGCGACATCGTCGTCGATCGCCACGAGCTGCGCGTGCCCGCGAACTTCCCGCCGGGCGACTACACGTTCTTCATCGGCTTCTACTCGGGCGAGAGCCGCCTCGAGGTCGTTCAGGGGCCCGAAGACGACGCGAACCGCGTCGCAGCCGGCCGGCTCCGCGTTCGTTGATCGAGGGTCGCTGATCGAGCGGACGCTCCGCGACGTCGGCGTCGCGCGAGGCCGAGGGCCACGACCGCCAGGCCCACCACGAGGGTGCGCGGCGTGACGTCGGTGCCCGGGCTCGCGCGACATCCAGCGGACAGTCGTCCGCCCTCGAGCTCGGGCTCGTTGCGCGCGCGGAGGGACGTGGCGGCGTGCCCTGTCCCATCGCCGCTCGGATCGCCGGAGTCGTTCGCGGCGACGAGGCTCGCGAAGACTCGCAGCGACGTGACGGGCGCGCTCGGCGCCGTCCACCGCACGGCCGCGCGCGTCGCGCCGCACACGTCGACGCGCGCCACGGTGCGCCCCTCGACGTCGACCGCGTGCGCGGCAGGCAGCGTCCCGCCGCGACAGTGGTCGGCCGCCGTCGTCTCGTCGATCGGGAGGCCATCGATGGTCCCCGCGGCTTCACCGCGCTCGTTGGCGACCTCGAGGATCGCGCCCACGCTGCGCACGCCCTCGGGAAAGGTGATGGTGAGATCGTAGCTGCGGCCAGGCTCCCAGCCGTCCGTCGGGATCCCCTCGACCGTGAGCGGCACGGGCTCGCCGCCGCGATGACACACGCTGCAGTCGTAGCCGTCGGACGGCGCGCCCGTGAACAAGCGACCACCGCCGCCGCCGTTCACCGCGGTGTCTTCGAACGCGGCGCCGTCGAGGTACGCGAGCGCGCGGCTGGGCGCGAGCGTCGCGCCGATCGACAGCGCGAGCATCGTCATCAGCAGGCGCGCGCGGCTCATTCGGCGTCACTCCCCGCGTCGCGCGTCGCGCCGTCCATCGCAGCGTCGCGAGCGCTCGCGTCGCCTGCGTCGCGGCTGCCTCCATCGAGGTCGCCCGCGTCGTCGTCTCTCGCGCCCGAGTCGCTCGCTCCGGAGTCCCTCACTCCGGAGTCGAGGCGCACGACGGTCGCGCCAGCCCACGCTGCGATCGTCTGCCACGACGGGTCCTCCATCGACGCGTAGACGTTTCGCCCGAGCGCATCGAGGCCCATGTGCGAGCTGCCTCCGGCCGAGGTCTCGAGAGGCTTGCGCAGGAGGAGCGACTGCAGCGGATCGGGCACCGTGGCGAGCATCGAGCGCGCGCGATCGAAGCTCGCGTCGATCTCCTCCGTCGTCGCGGCGTCGTACGGCAGCGTGGAGGGATCGAGGCGCGTGCGCCCCGGCCCCTGGATCCGGAAGAAGCGACGCGTGTCGCCGTGGCAGGCGGGGAAGCCGCAGTCGCGAAGGAGGATCGGATAGACCTCGGCCTCGAAGCGCGTCCGATCGACGTCCGGAGGCTCGGCCAGGCGCTCTGGATCGGCGCAGCCGCTCAGCGACGCGACGGCGAGGAAGAACGCAGCCCCAGACACGAGGGCTCTGCGGTCTCTCAGTTGCAGCCGCATCCGCCGCCACCACCGCCGAGGCCACCCATGGCGCCTTCGCGGACCTCCGTCGCGTGACCTTCCGCCTGCATCAGCTCGGGGCTCGAGCCGAGCGCCATGTCGGGTCGCGAGAGCCGCTCGCGCTCGAACGGGAGGATGGTCGCGCAGCCGGGCAGGGCGAGGCAGCCCAACAGCAGGGTGGTGACCAGCGCACGCATCCGGCGAGGATACACGCGCCGCTCGCGAGACGCGCAGCCGCGTGACGTCCGCGCTCTGCTGCCGCATCCTCCGCCGCCATGAGCTCCACCCGCGTCGCGATCCTCGGTGCCACCGGCTACACGGGCGCCGAGCTGCTTCGACTCCTCCTCCAGCACCCGCACGTGCGCGTCACGGAGATCGTCGGGCAGAGCAAGGCCGGACAGCGCGTCGCCGCGGTGCTCCCGGCGCTCGCGGGGATCGTGACGGGCGAGGTCGCGAGCTACGACGCCGCGCGCATCGCGAAGAGCGCCGACGTGGCGTTCGCGTGCCTGCCGCACGGCGCGAGCGGAAAGATCGTCGCCGAGCTCCATGGGCTCGGGATGCCCGTGCTCGATCTGAGCGCGGACTTCCGCCTCCGCGATCCGAAGCTGCACGCGGAGTGGTACGGCCACGACGACGCGCCGGACCTGCGCGCGCGGGCGGCGTACGGCCTGCCGGAGCTGTTCCGCGACGCGATCCGCGAGAGCGCGCTCGTCGCCGTGCCCGGCTGCTTTCCGACTGCGTCGACGCTGCCGCTCGCGCCGCTCTTCGAGGCCGGCGTGATCGAGGACGGACCGATCGTGATCGACGCGAAGAGCGGCGTGTCGGGCGCGGGCCGCGTGCCCGGCGAGCGTACGCACTTCGCGGAGACGACCGAGGGATTTCGCGCCTACAAGACGGGCGGCTCGCACCGTCACACGCCGGAGATCGAGCAGACGCTCTCGTCGGTGGCGGGTCGCGCGGTGAGCGTGAGCTTCGTTCCTCACCTCGTGCCGATGACGCGCGGCATCCTCGCGTCGGCGTACGTGCGCCTGAAGAGCGGCATCGACGCGGTGCGCGCCACGGAGCTCGCGCGCGCCAAGTACGCGGGCTCGCCGAGCGTGCACGTGCTCGATGCTGGCAGCTGTCCCGACACGCTGTGGGTGCGAGGCTCGAACCGAGCGCACCTGAGCTACACGCTCGATCCCCGCACGGGCTGGCTGCTCGCGCAGGGCGCCATCGACAACCTCGTGAAGGGGGCGTCCGGGCAGGCGGTGCAGTGCTTCAACCTCGTGCGTGGCTACGAGGAGGGCACCGGTCTGAGCGGCGCGGCGATGTGGCCGTGAGCTTCGACGGCTGGGCAGCTTGCGCGCGGGCGATCGATGGCCAGTGTGTGGCCCCGGCGTGACCGTCTCGAGGACATGACCTCGCGCGCCGGCAGGAGCGAAGCGTGAGCTACAAGGACTACTACGAGCTGCTCGGTGTTCAGCGAGGCGCGTCGAAGGACGAGCTCCAGAGCGCCTTCCGCAAGCTCGCGCGGACGCACCACCCCGACGTGAGCAAGGAGGCGGGGGCGGAGGATCGCTTCAAGGAGATCAACCAGGCCTACGACGTCCTCAAGGACGACGACAAGCGCCGGCTCTACGACAAGTACGGCCCGTCGTGGAAGGCGATCTCGGAAGGCCGACAGCCGCCGCACGGCGGCATGGACGACGTTCGCCACGACTTCGGCGGCTTCGAGGGTGCCGACGTGAGCTCGATCTTCGAGCAGTTCTTCGCGCACCAGCAGCAGGGTGCGGGAGGCTTCGGAGGCTTCGGCGGCGCGCAGGGCTTCGGTGGCTTCGGTGGTCGTCAGCGGCGCGGTCCGTCGCGTGGGCAGGACATCGAGGCGCTGCTCGAGCTGGGTGTCGAAGAGGCGTTCAAGGGCGGGCCTCGCGAGATCGGGCTGCGCGATGGCTCGGGGGGCGTGTCGAAGCTGACCGTGAAGGTGCCTCCCGGCGTGCGGCACGGACAGAAGATCCGCCTGAAGGAGAAGGGTCAGCCCGGTCCGATGGGTGGTCCGAGCGGCGATCTGCTGCTCGAGGTGAAGCTACACCCGGACGACCGTTTTCGGCTCGAGGGCGAGGAGCTGCACACGAACGTCGGGGTGACGCCTTGGGAAGCGGCGCTCGGCGCGAGCATCGAGGTGCAGACGCTCGAGGGGGAGGTGCGGCTGAAGATCCCGGCGGGCAGCTCGTCGGGGCGGCAGATCCGCCTTCGCGGCAAGGGCTACCCGCGCGCGGACGGCGAGCGGGGCGACCTGTTCGCGACGCTGCAGGTCAAGGTGCCGACCGAGCTGTCGGATCGCGAGAAGGAGCTCTTCGAAGAACTCGCCGCGGTCTCGTCGTTCAAGGCGCGCTGACTGGGGCGAGGCATACTCGCGGCCATGCGCGTCGTCCTCGCGTTGGTGTCGATCGGGCTCCTCGGCTGCGGCGGTTCCACGACGGAGCCCGCGCGGACGGAGCCCGTTCGCGTGGAGGCGTCGCCCACGGACGAAGCGAGCAGCGACGACTCGGCCGAGCGCACGGCTCCGCGCCGAGTCGAAGCCGACCCGGGCAGCGGCGGAGCGTCCGCCCGCGAGGTCCCGCGTCGCGACCGACCGAGCGTCCCGCCTCCACCCGTCGCGCCGCCGACGAGCTTCTGATCGCTCGTCCCGCGAGCTTCTGATCGCTCGTCCCGCGATGAAGCGCTAGCGCTCAGAGCGCTCAGAGAAGAAATGGAAGGGAAACCGCCTGTATCGTGGGAAGGCCTCGCGGTCGGGCCCGGCGGGGCGTCGACGGCCGATCACGCGGCCCTCTGCGTCCCATTCAACGCCTCGCTCAACACAAACGCGTCCATCCCGCTCGACCTCACGGCCGGCGGGCGCACGACTCCCGTC
>CAZCVE010000060.1:0-51481 GCA_964502175.1 uncultured Sandaracinaceae bacterium | reverse complement strand
CGCGCACCGGCAGGAAGTTCGAGTTGCCGCGTGATCAGGATCGAATCCGCCTTGGGGATCACCGTCCGCATCGGCGTCCCCGAAGTGGTCGAGGTGGAGCACGCCTTCCGGCGACTCGAAGAGTAGCGAGGACGAGTTGCCCACTTGCCCGTAGAGGGCGCCGAGTGGTGTCGTCCCATCTCCCGTGCTGACTCGAACGTTGTCCGGGTCGGAGTCGCACGCGATCCACGGTGGGAAGTACGGAAACCTAGAGCCTTCGAGCGATTCACCCGTCACGGCGTGGGCGGCGATCACGGCGCGCGCGAGCACGTCATTCACCTTCGCGCGGACCCAGCGCTGGTTGTTGTCGTCGAGCCCTGCGACCACGTTGGAGCCCATGTTGTCGCCCTGGGCGCGAATGCAGAACAAGGGGCCGCCGTAGAGCTCCAGGCCGATCCGTGCCGCGCTCGGGCTCATCCAGTCGGGTCGAGTGAAGCCACTGCTGCTGGCCGGGCAAAGCCACCCGAACGGAGCGTCGCCCACGGGCCAGCGGGTCTCGCTGAGATTCGGACTCCCCGTCGATGCGATGATCGCATTGCCCAGGTACACGCGGGAGTAGTCACCTGCCGTGGCCTCCCATCGGAGGCTCCTCACGTAGTTGCGGAACATCGACGAGGTGAGGAACGCCGAGGAGATGTACTGGTAGGCCTGCTCGGCGGTGAGCTGCTCGCGGTCGGCTCGGAGCTGCGCCAGCGCTGCGCAGGGCAGGTCGCTCGGCGACGGTGGGACCGGCACCGGCTCGGGTGGGATGTGGAACAGGTTGAGGAGGCGATCGCTGGGCACGTAGATCGCTGTCGCTCCGGGCGGCATGTCGGCGCCTGCGCACGGCGCGGGGCCTTCGGCGGCCAGGAACGGACAAGGCCGGTGGGGCCCACCCTCTTGTTGCTGGCAGATCGTGCTCTCGTCCGAGGTCAGGCGCCACAGACAGAGCGGGGTGTCGCCGACGCCCACGAAGCTCGACTCGAGCGAGTCCGCCGAGGTCGTCCCGAGGCAGCGAGCCAAGGCGGCAGCGTCCGAGTCGCGCGTGGCGTTGGCGATCGCCCACGCAACCGCGTCGAGCGTGCATGTGGTGGCGGCGGGGTCTTGGCGAAAGTAGCCCGGCGCGCAGACTCCGCTCATCACCGGCGACGTCGAGGGGATGCGTTCGGTGGGAGAGACGTCGATGCGTACGCCGCAGATCTGCTCGAGCGCGTCCACGGCGGCCTCGGCGCGGAGGTCCATCTGCAGGCCCTCGTCGAGCAGCGTTTCGCCGAGGTTTTCGGCGAGGTCGGCGGACGATTGGGCCAATCGAAGGTAGTGCGCCCACGACGATTCCCGGCCATCGAGATCGTCGGTGAGTTCATTTTCGAGCGGCAAGCGGAAGTCGTCGATGTTGAGCCCAGCGCACACGCTGGCCTGCGCGCTCGTGTAGCTCTCGCTCGGCATCACCTGCTCTGCGCCCCAGTGGAAGATGCCTGGGCTGATGGCCACCGAGTCGCAGTAGAGGTAGGTTGTTCCCGTCGGCGGCGCGGGACGCGGGAGCGCCCAGCCCACGACCTCGACGAAGCCCCCAGGTTGGTTGCCGACCATCTCCGGTCGACGCCTGAGGACGTACACAGTTTGGACGCCTTCGGCGGGGCGCACGACGCCCCAGTTCGTCAGCGGGACGTCGAAGCTGGCCGTCAGCACCCCTGGGCCGACGGAGCTGCTCGACCATGTGGCCGCCGTGATCGCTTGGATGTCAGAGGGGGCGCAAGGAGCGCGCTCGATGCTGCCATGAATCGCGCAATCGAGGGACTCGTGACGGGTCACGAGCACGAGGTCCGAGGGCGAGAGTGCGGGGACATCCACGTCGAGGCGAATCGTCGCGGTGGAAGGGTCCTTGCCGATGGCGCACGCGCGTCCGCGACCTGCGATTCCGAGCGTGCCGGTGTCACCGAGCGTCCCTCGGCCCACGTCACCGAGGACCGCTGCCAGCGTCTCGCGCGCCGCTGCCGCTCCGAGGCCCGACATCGGCGTGAGCCGGTCGATCGCGCGCTGCGAGCGGTCCGCGATCGACATCAGCATGCCGAGCTGCGTGAAACCGTTCGTGCTCGGCTGATTGGCAGCCACGCTCGCGGGCACCACGCCTACGCCGGCGAGCACCTCGGTCCCGTACGTGGAACCCGGCGGCACGAGCCGCGCGTTCGGGGTGCTCGGCGAGACGCCCCAGAACCAGGCAGGCCCGGTGCCAGTGCCCGGCAGGCCTAGTGTGGTGAGCGATTGAGGGCTCGAGTCGTAGCGAAGTAGAGCGGTCCAGAAGAGGTCTGTCGGCTGGTGCGGCGGGTTCCGAGTGGCCGCGTAGAGATCGAAGCTGCACCCGGTCCCCGCACCGGAGTAGTCGCCTGCCGGGAACGTCACATCGTCTGAGCCCTGACCGTCGGCGAGCGATTCGACGGGGAGTTGGAAGGACGTCGACCGATCGAAGGCGCGCTGTTGGTGGAAGAGATGTGCGCGGGCTTCGACGAAGGCGTCCCGCGGAATGCCGACCAGCTCGTAGTACGCCTCTGGACTGGACGCCTCGAGCATGTCGATTCGGCCGGACATGATGCCGACGCGGGCGCGCACCGAGTGACAGTGGTTGGCCCCGGCGCCGTACACGATCGCGTCGATGTCGAGCGCCGTCGGACCTGTCAGGTTGGCGATCCGATCGGGGCTGATCGCCGCGGCTCGGAACTGGTCGAGCGCCCGAGCACCCGCCGCAGAGAGCGGGCCTTGCGGGAAGAACCCTTGCCCCGTGGGCCCGCCAACGGTGCGGAGCGCATTGAGGCCATGCTCACCACCGAGCACCGTGTGCGCCGCAGCAGCGCGCGACGCGAACGCCGCGAGCTCGACGACCTCGGCTTCGGCGCGGTCGGTCGCGCGGGCAGCCTGGGCATCGCTGACCGCCGCTGCGCGAGAGGCCATGAAATCGGTCGACTCCACGATGAGCTGCTCGGCCTCGCGGACGAACGATGCCAAGTGCTGACCCTGAAGAATCTGCGCCGCAGGCTGCGTCCCAGTGGCCGCCGAGGTGTTGAGAAGCGCGTCGGTACACGACGACCAGGTGAGCCGATCTAGGGCGACAGTCGCCGCCTGGAACGCGGAGTTGCGTGCTGCGCGAGCCAACTCTACTTGAGATTCCGTATCGGGCGGCAAGACGCCGAGGACGCTCCCATTCGCGGTGACCTGAAGCTCTTCGGTTTCCAGGCTCTGTGCGAGTCGCATGAGCGCCTCAGCCACGCAAAGGTTCCGGTGGGCATCCCGCGCGCCAGCCTCGCAGGCCCCACCTCTCCAGTCGGGCTCGACGCAGCCCGCGTAGGCGGCCAAGGCGAGCGCGTCTGCGGGACAGGTTCCCGTCGTGCCGGTGACGGTGCACCCGGCCGGCAGCGGAACCGTTCCAGGCACGACCGTCACATCGAGCCGACGACGAAGCGCATCGCTGCGCGGATCGTCCGGTGATCCAGGCGCAATCTCCCAATCGTCGCCCGAGCAGGACGCTGAGAACATGAACGCGAAGAGCGCGAAGGCGGTGCATCTACTACGCATGGTGGTCATTCTCCTTCACGGCCTCATGACGGGACAGCCTGGAACGTCGATGCACGTACAAGATTCAGTGCATCGACAGTTGTAGAGCGGGGGATCGCCGCACACGTCGAAACTCTCGGGATTGCACTCGCCTGGGAGGACCGTGTACACCGGGGGACCCCAGCGGCAGTCGACACCACAGTCCCGGTGGCTCTCGGAGCAACTCATCTCCTCGTCGTCCGGCGTGTCTCGGCGGGTGCCTGGAATGCACTCCACGCCGCATGCTTCGGACTCCACCCACACACCGCCGGTACACGTCTCTTCGCGGGATGCGCCGCAGTCGCACGGCAGGCGGCGACGCGCGCCCTCCATCGGGCACGTCGTGCGGGCGTCAGGACCACCCGTGTCGTCGGCCGGCCGGAACACGTCCTCGGCGGGCGGGACGTCCAGCGGCGGGGTCGACGCGTCGAGACCCGAGTCGTCCTCAGTCGCGACCGGTGCGTCCAGCGGGTCACCGCCTGAGTCGAGCGTGATCGGCACGAACGCGTCCGGCGGATTCTCCGACGGCGGGCAGCCTGCGAGCGTCCACGACAGACACGCGATGACACTGGCAAGGATCCGAGCCTTCATGATCTCTCCTCGAGCGAACGGACAATGCCTCTCGCCTGCCGGCCCGAGAGACGACGGGGGCGGCGCGCGGCGAACGCGACGGTCATGAGAACCAGCCACGGCCACGACGACAGACGGCGCTGTGCGGGCGAGGCGGCGCACGACGGCGGCGGCGCGGGACGACAAACGGAGCTCCCCGACGCGATCCCGCAGACCAGCTCGGGTGGGCACTCGGCGTCTGTCGTGCAGCCCGACGTGCAGAATCGGCTCATCGCGCTCATCGACGTCAGGCAGAGACCGCTGCCGCACTCCGCCGAGGACTCGCACGACGTCCACAAGCTGCCGGACGTCACGCACGTGTCGGTGCTCTCCCCATGGCTCGCACACCGGAGGGCGCGCGTGCCATCGAGGTCACACTCGAGATCGCTCGCGCAGAAAGAGGGCGGTCGAGGCTGGCACGCGCCCGCCACGCAGCGCGCGTCCGAGGAGCACGCGGGCTCACAAGGAGCCGAGGACGCCGGGTAGAGCGCGCAGACTCCTTCCAGATCGTCGGCGGAGGCGTAGCGCGCGCGGATGCCCAGGTAATCGGGGTAGACCGCGCTCTCGATGAATCGGGGATCGTCGCTGCACGAGGGGGCTCCGGCGCCTGCGTCCGCGCCACAAACGTGTGAAAAGCCCAGCAAATGCAGCCATTCGTGCCCGATGACGCTCCTCACATCGAGCGTGCCTTCGGCGCCGTCGAGCGAGAACCGGTGGTCCTCGAGGTTCAGGTAGATGTCGGCTTCGACGATGCGGGCGGTGCCGTCCGCGTCGATCTCGAGCTCGACCTCCGTGGTCGCTCCGCGCGCAGGCAGGCGACCGAGCGCCGACCAGTCGGTGATGAACGCGATCGTGTTCCTGCCATCACCAGGGCTCGGCGCGACGGTGGTCATTCCCCCGTACTCCGCGCGCGGCACCGCGTGCGCGCACGGGGGCGTCGCGGCGATCGACGTGCCCTCCGCGATCGCGCGCTGCACGTCTTCGACCGTGAGACCCGACTCGGCCAGCTCGAGCGCCGCGGGCGCGGGCGCAGCAAACTCCCACCGGACGATGTTCGCGTGCCAGCGCGCAGGGTAGCGAACCTCCGGATCGTCCACGTACGTTCGGTACGCGTGCGCCACTCCGGGCACACCCAGCACAAAAGTGCCCAACACGAGAGACATCGGCGGCACGACCCTGGGACGCGACGCTCCAGCCCAGACTGACGACAGGATGGATGCCGCGCTGCGGAGACTCTCGCTGAGCATCGCTCTCGTCGCCTCCCTGACCATGCGCCTCTCGTTCCGTCGAACGAAGCCCCGCCGCCGCTGGCGACGAACGGTGGAATCGTGCCCGCGCTGCGAGGAGCGTGTCAACGCGCGACACCGGCGATCCACCGCGGTGCGCTCGTCGAGGGGACACGTGCTTGACGCTCGCAGTGCGGTCTCCGAGATTCGCGGCGTGACGAGCTTCCACGAGGCCACGCAGCTCACCGCGCTCGGCGCGGGACGCTACGGCGTGATCGGTGACGCGTCGTGGGCACAAGGTCGCGGGATCTACGGCGGCCTCGTCGCGGCGCTGTTCGCGCGGGCGCTCGAGCGCGAGGCCGGCCCAGGTCAGCGTCTCGTGCGCATGACGACCGCGTTCACCGCACCCTTTCTCCCGGGCGCCGCGGAACTACGCGTCGAGGTCGTGCGTGCAGGTCGCAACGTCGCGTGCTTGCGCGCCACGCTCACCAACGACGGCGGCGACGCGCCCGCGGCGAGCTGTCTCGCGACCCTCGCGCGTCCACGCGAGCCCTCCGCGATCGAGCGACACACGCACGTGATGCCCGAGGTGCCCTCGCCGAGCGACGTGCCCGACGGACCCTCCGAGCTCTACATCCCGACGTTCGCCTCGCGCTTCGAGTTTCGTCAGTGCGTCGGATCGCGACCGTTCTCGGGAGGTACGGACGCGCGCCTCGGCGGCTGGTGTCGATCGCGCGAGGGCGCGCCCTTCGATCCCGCGCTCGTCGTCGCGCTGCTCGATGCGTGGGCCCCCGCGGCGGTCGGCGTCTCGAGCGGCTGGTGCCCCGTCGCCTCGCTCGAGATGAGCGTGCACTTCCTCGTCCCGCTGCCGCTCGCGAACGACCCACCGGATGCGTGGATCTTCTTCGACGCGCGCTGCGATCACGCCGCGGATGGTGTCGCCGACGAGCGCGCCACGATCTTCGACGCGCACGGTCGCGCGCTCGCGACGTGCCAACAGCTCATCGCGATCCTGCCCGCCCCTGCATGAGCCCGAAGGGCATGCATCGCGAAGCGATGCCCTACTGCCCCTGGCTTCAGCCAGTGGGCCCAACCGCCGACCTCGGATGTTCGCCGCGCTCCAGCGATCGTCAGCAATCACGCTGACGCGCGTCGCCTCCCCGCATGACTCCGCTGCGTCACTCGCTCCCCGTCCGCGTAGCTTTCGCTTCCACCGCACGATCTCGTGCCCTACGATCAGCGCCATTGACGATCCACGGCAACACCACCGGTCTCGCTCCCTCCGACGTTCACGCGCTGGAGCGCCTCTACCGCCGACGTGTCCCGTTCGATCGACTCCTCACCCCCGAGCTCGCACGCTCGATGGCGGAGGTGTCGTCCACGACGGGTCGTCAGGTCGGCGTGCTCGTCGATCGCAACGGCGCGGTGCAGTGGGTGGTCGTCGGCGACGCGCGCAAGCTGATGCTCCCGGACATCGGCCGCGCACGCGCCGCCGAGGGGCGCTTCCGCGGCCTGCGCCTCATCCACACGCACCTCAACCAAGAGGCCCTGACGCGCGACGACATCGTCGATCTCACGCGCCTCCGTCTCGATCTGGTGTGCGCGATCTGCCTCGGCGAGGACGGTCAGCCCATCACCGTGCACTACGGACACAACGTCGCCGTGGCGGACGGCCGTCGCGACGCGCCGTACCTCACGTTCGGCCCGATCCCTTACGGACGCGAGGATTCCGTCGATCCGTCGACGCTCGTCACCGAGCTCGAGGAGAGCTTCGCGAGCATCGCGCGCACGCGGAAGGTCGATGGCAAAGACGGCCGCGCGATCCTCGTGCACGTCACCGACAAGAAGCAGAACCTCCAGCAAGCGGAGGACTCGCTGCGTGAGCTCGAAGAGCTCGCGCGCACGGCAGGTGTCGCCGTCGTGGATCGTGTGCTCCAGGTCCGCGACGCGATCGACGCGAAGTTCGTGCTCGGTCGCGGCAAGCTCGACGAGATCGTCCTCAAGTCGATGGCGCTCGACGCCACGGTGCTCGTCTTCGATCGCAACCTGAGTCCGTCTCAGGCGTCTTCGATCGCAGGCGTCACGGAGCTCAAGGTCATCGATCGCACGCAGCTCATCCTCGACATCTTCGCGCAGCGCGCCGAGAGCCGCGACGGCAAGCTCCAGGTCGAGCTCGCGCAGATGAAGTACCTGCTCCCGCGCATCGGGCAGAAAGACGACGCGCTCTCGCGCCTCACCGGCGGCATCGGCGGTCGAGGTCCCGGCGAGACGGTCCTCGAGATCGGAAAGCGCCGCGCGCGTGATCGCGTGAGCCGCCTCGAGCGCGAGCTCGAGCACCTCGCCGTGCAGCGCAAGCAGCGACGTCAGCGGCGCGGCCGCCGCGACGTGCCGATCGTCTCGATCGTCGGCTACACGAACGCGGGCAAGAGCACGCTGCTCAACACGCTCACGGGCTCGGACACCATCGCGGAGAACAAGCTCTTCGCGACGCTCGACACGCGCTCGCGTCGCATTCGTTTCCCGCGAGAGCGCGAGGTCGTGATCACCGACACCGTCGGCTTCATCCGCGATCTACCCAAAGAGCTCTTCGCTGCGTTCCGCGCGACGTTCGAGGAGACCGAAGACGCCGACCTCCTACTCCACGTGGTCGACGTGAGCGATCCCGCCATCGCCGATCACATCCGCGCGACCGAGCAGCTGCTCATCGAGCTCGGCCTCGGCAGCCGACCGACGGTGCTCGTCTTCAACAAGGCAGACCGGCTCGCTCCGGGCGACGCCGACGCGATCGCGCGCGGTCGAGGCGGCATCGCCGTGAGCGCGATGGATCGCGGCAGCCTGAGGCCCCTCCTCCTGGACATGGAGGCGCGCCTCTTCCCCGATGGCAAGACGCGCCTCGTCGAGGACCCGAAGGCCTCGTACGTGGGCGAGCTCGCGCCGCGCGGCGACGACGAAGAAGAAGACGCGTCCCTCGACGAAGCGCTGCTCGGCGTGGCCGAGTAGAAAGCCGGAACGAAGCTCCGGGCGGCAGTCGTAGTCGCTCGTTCTCGGCACTCTTTCTCGAGACCGGGCGGTGCGCGTACCCTCGCGGGATGCGAATCGCCCTTCTTCGTCGGCTCTCCACGCTCGCGCTCCTCGTGGCGGGGCTCGGCCTCGTCTCGATCGCGTCGCCCTCGACCGCGGACGCCCAAGACACGTACGGGCTCGGCAACGGATCGGACGGTCCGTTCGCTGCGAGCTCGACGGGGCAGGTGATCAACGCCTACGTCGCGATCACCGCGGCGCCAGCGGGCGCGACCGTGAGCGTGACGTCGAGCGCGGGGTTCGCCGCGACGGATCTCGTCCTCCTCCTCCAGACGCAGGCGGGTCCGTTCACGTCGGGTGACACGAGCTCCATCAACCTCGGAGCGGGCATCGTCGGCACGTGGGAGCTCGCGCGCGTCGTGTCGACGACCCCGACGGCGCTCGTGCTCGATCACACGCCGACGGGCACGTACGCGGCGAGCGGCGCGCAGGTCGTGCGCGTCCCCGAGCACACGTCGTTCGGCGTGCCCGCGGGCACCAGCGTGAGCGCGCTGCCGTGGACCGGATCGGTCGGCGGCGTGGTCGCCTTTCTCGCCACGGGCGCGGTGAACATCGCAGGCGCCGTCGAGGTGGACGGCGATGGCTTCCGCGGTGGCGCGACGTCGAACAACCAGTGCGCCGCCGACGGCAACTGCTCGTGTGGCAACGACACCGGCCCGCTCGACGACGCGACGTGCGCGACGGGGCGACGCGGTGAAGGCCTCGATCGCACCGCCGGCGCGTACGACGCGGTCGCCTGCGGCATCGGCAACCGCGCGACGGGCGCAGGCGGCGGTGGGCACATCAACGCTGCCGGCGGCGGCGGCGGCAATGGCGGCATCGGCGGCTGGGGCGGTGACGCGTGGTGCTCGGGCGCCGACTTCGGCGGTCGTCCCGGCGCGGCCGTCACTGGCACCCTCTCCAACCGACTCACGCTCGGCGGAGGTGGCGGCGGTGGTCAGCAGAACAACCTCCAGTCCACCGCAGGCGGCAATGGCGCAGGCGCGATCTTCGCGCGCGGTCTCAGCCTCGGTGGTGGTGGTCAGTGGCGCGCGAACGGCGTGGCGGCGCCGACCGGCGGCGGCATCGACGGCCAGGGCGGCGGAGGCGCCGGCGGCAGCATCCTGCTCCAAGCGATCGAGTCGCTCGCGTGCGGCAGCGTCGTCGCCAATGGTGGTAGCGGCGGCAGCACTGGCAGCCACGGCGGTGGTGGTGGTGGTGGCGGCGGGCGCGTCCGACTCGACGCCCGCACACTGACGTGCACGAGCGTGGCAGTCACTCAAGGCCCCGCGGGCACGGGACACACGTTCCCCTCGGGCCAGACGGGCGCGGGAGTCGTCGGAGCCATCGAGTCCGTCGGCACCTTCGGGTGCCGCACTGGCACCGACTGCGCGACGGGACTCCCCATCTGCGATCCGACGACTCACGTGTGCGGCCCCACCGTGTGTGGTGACTCGGTGGTCGGCGGCACCGAGGCGTGCGACGACGGCGACAACGACCCGGGCGATGGCTGCAGCGCGACGTGCGCCGTGGAGCCGGGCTGGACGTGCGGCGGCAGTCCGTCGGTCTGCTCCACCACGTGCGGCGACGGAATCGTCACGGGCGTCGAGCAGTGCGACGACATGAACGGGACGAGCGGCGATGGCTGCTCCTCGTGCGCGATCGACCGTGGCTACGAGTGCGCGGGCATGCCGTCGGCGTGCGCGACGCGCTGCGGAGACGGCATCACCGCCGGCGCCGAGACCTGCGACGATCTCAACACCTCGAGCGGCGATGGCTGCTCGATGATCTGTCGGGTCGAGCCGGGCTATTCGTGCCTCGGAGAGCCGAGCGCCTGCCTCGCGATCTGTGGCGACGGACGCATCGTCGCGATGGAGACCTGCGACGACGGCAACACCGGAGGCGGCGACGGCTGTAGTCCTCTCTGCAGCACCGAGCCCGGCTACATGTGCTCCGGGATGCCCTCGACGTGCACGGCAGTCTGCGGCGACGGCGTGGTGAACGGCGCCGAGTCTTGTGACGACGGCAACACGGTGGCAGGCGACGGCTGTAGCGCCGCGTGTGTGCCCGAAGGTGGCTATTCGTGCTCCGGCGTTCCGTCCGTCTGCACGACCACGTGCGGAGATGGAGTGATCGCTGGCATCGAGACGTGCGACGACGCGAACGCAGCGTCGGGCGACGGCTGTAGCGCCCTCTGTCTCGTCGAGACCGGCTATTCGTGCATGGGCACACCGTCCACCTGCAGCACGCGCTGCGGCGATGGCACGGTCGCGGGCACCGAGACGTGCGACGACGGAAACACCGCGCCGAGCGACGGCTGCAGCGCCACGTGCAGCGTCGAGGGCGGCTACGTCTGCACGGGAGAGCCGAGCACCTGCGCGAGCGTGTGCGGCGATGGCCTCGTGCGCGGCACCGAGGTCTGCGACGACGGCAACACGACGGCGGGCGATGGCTGCAGCGCCGTCTGTGTCACCGAGCCCGGCTATTCGTGCATGGGCATGCCCTCCACGTGCACCGCGAGCTGCGGAGACGGCGCGGTCGCGATCGGCACCGAGGGCTGCGACGACGGCAACACGATGGCCGGCGATGGCTGCAGCGCGACGTGCAGCGTCGAGCCCGGCTACTCGTGCACGGGCTCGCCTTCGATGTGCCTCGAGGGCTGCGGTGATGGCGTCGTCACTGGCTCGGAAGCGTGCGACGACGGCAACGCGACGGCGGGCGATGGCTGTAGCGCCGCGTGCATGGTCGAGCCGCGTCACGTGTGCACCGGCTCGCCTTCGCTCTGCGAAGGCGACTTCGACGGCGACGGCGTCCCCGACGACGACGATGCGGACGCGGACGACGACGGAACGCTGAACGTCGACGAGGGCACGGACGATCCCGACGGTGACGGCCGACCGAGCCACCTCGATCTCGACGCCGACGGCGACGGAATCCCCGACACGATCGAGAACGGCCTCATCACCGAAGACACCGATCGCAATGGCACGCTCGACTCGAACGTGGACGCCGATCACGACGGCGTGGCGGCGAGCGTCGACCTCGACGACGCCGACGCGATGCGCCTCGCGCGCGGGCCGCTCGACACCGACGCCGACGGAACGCCCGACCTCCTCTCGCTCGACGCCGACGACGACTCGCTCTCCGACGTGCTCGAGGGCGGAGGCGACGACGCGGACGGCGACGGCCTGCTCGACGGAACGGACGACGCCGACGACGACGGCCTCATCGACACGGCCGATGGCGACGAAGCGGGCACCGCGCTCGCGACGCCCGACTTCGACACCGACGGCGACGCGGACTTCCAAGACGCGGACGACGACGGTGACTCGATCCCGACGCGCACCGAGCGGCAAGACGGCGCGACCCACGGCCTCGACGTCGACACGGACGGCGACGACAACGATCGCGATCTCGACTCCGACGAGGACGGCGCGCTCGACTCGGCCGAGCTCACCGACGATCTCGACGGCGACGGTGTGCCCAACTACCTCGATCCGGACAGCCGCCCTGGCGATCAGGACATGGATGGTGTGCGCGACGACGTGGAGTGTCCGAGCATGCCGTGTCGCGACACCGACATGGACGGTCGCCCCGACTACGACGATCCGGACGACGACGGCGACGGCCTCCCCACGCGCGACGAGCTCGCGCCGGGCGACACCGACATGGACGGCACGCCGAACTACCGCGACGACGACGACGACGACGACGGAATCCCCACCTCGACGGAGCGCGTCGATGGCGAGCTCTACGGACGCGACGTCGACGGCGACGGAGATCCGAACTGGCTCGACACCGACGCGGACGACGACGGCGTCTCGGACACCGACGAGTGCCCGGGCGGCGCGATGTGCCCCGACGAAGACGACGACGATCTGCCGGACTACCTCGACGACGAGACCGCGATGCCCGGCGCGGACGCAGGCCCGCGCGACGCAGGCGGCGCAGACGCCGGGGCTCCGGCGATGGACGCGGGCCCGACCATCGGCGGCGTGGCCGGCGGTGGGTGCGGGTGTCGCGCGGGCGGATCGCACACACGGAACGCAGGCCTCGCGCTCGCGATGCTGACGCTCGCGCTCGTCGCGCGACGTCGCGCCGCGCGCGGGCAGCGCAGCGCTGGGCGCGAGCGGTGAGCACGACATGAGCATCACGTTCCGGGTCGACGACGTCGCGCCGGCCACGGGCACACCTCGAACGCGGGCGCTCGGCGATGCGATCAGCGACGTGCTCGCGCTCGGCGTCGATCGCGAGCTGCGCGTGCTCGAGGGGCCGCGCACCCATCCGTTGCTCGGCGCCGTGCACGTCGCGTTCGCTGAGCACCGACCGCTGGTGCTCTCGCCCGACGCGATCTGGATCACGATCGCGCAGGGCCTCGCGCGACACGCCCGTCTCCACTCGAAGGAGCTGCGCGGTCGCCTCGTCCGACACGAGGGCACCAAGCGCCTCGAGGTCCGCCACGACGGACCGTTCCCGACGGATCCCGACGCGCTCGCCGACCTCGTCGATCGCATGCGCGAGAAGCTCGCCGAGGAGATCGGCGCGGGTCCCGCGCGTCTCTTCGTGTGCGACTTCTCGACGACGACTCCCGCCGATCGCATCGCGAGCGAGATCGTCCTCCTCGACGCGTACTCACCGTTCTTCGACTACGCGCTGATGTGCGTGTGCGGCATTCCGTCGATCACGCTCACTGGCACCGTCGAAGACTGGCAGTCGATCCGCCGGCGCGTCGACGCGCTCGGCGACCTCGTGCGCGACACGGGACTCCCGGGCTGGTCTGCTCACCTCGGCACGATCGTCGATCGGCTGATCGACGCCGCGAAGGGCGCGCCCGACCGCGCGTTCTTCCAGCGCATCTACAAGCCGAAGAACGCCTACGGCGGCGAGAAGGTCACTGGCTGGATCGCCTGGCTCTATCCCTATCTCGGCATCGGCGGCCGCTACGACACGCTCAATCCGCTGCTGGCGCATGCGCCCGATCAGCCGCTGCCCGGTGAGGATCGTGTCCGTGATCCGAGTGCGTTCGGGCCCGACTGGTGGACGGGGCCGTCGATCGATCCCAGCAACGTCCCCGCCGATCTCGCGGAGTGCCGGTTCGCGGTCACGGATCTGACGACGGGTGAGGCAGGCGGGACGCGCTTCGACGTCGCGCTGCGCGGTGGTCTGGCCGCGATCAGCGTCGACGAGCGCGGAGCGATCGTGCCGAAGGCAGCCTGGTGGTGCGCACGGTCGACGCCCTCGATGGACGAGACGATCGAGCGCCTGCGCGCGCTCGGCGTGAAGCCCGCGCCCAAGGGCGAGCCGCTCCACGCGCACCTCGAGGCAGAGGTCTCGGAGCTCGGCGCGCTCCGTCGTGCGCTCGACACCGTCTCGCTCTTCGAGGGTCGTGTCGTGGTGCCCGAGCCTGCCTATCCAGTCCAGGTCGGGCAGCACGTGCACGGCCTCGTGTGCCTCGAGCTCGGAGGCACGCACGCCGTGTTCACCTACCGCGGCTTCTCGACCGAGCGCGTCTATGCGCTGGTCCCGCTCTCCGCGATCGCACCCGAGCGCGAGGGCGATCGCGCGCGCGGCGTGATGAGCCCTCGCGCGATCCAGCTGTCGGTCGTCGACATCCCGGTGATCGGCCGCTCGCTCGCCGAGGTCCTCTCCGCGGCGATCGTCGCCCGCGGCATCCCCGAGCTCCCGCGTCGTTCCCTCTTTCACTGCATGGACGCGTCGCTCCGCATCCCGCGTCTTCCGTTCGTCGCGTCGCGACCCCTCGTGCCGCAGCGAGACGTTCCGCTCGACACTCGGACCACCCTCGGCCTCGGCGGCCGCGCCGCGCAGCTCGTCTCGGTGCGCGCCGAGTCCGAGCTCGTCGCCGCCCTGATGTCCGCAGCGGATCAGAAGCTTCCAGTCTTCGTGCTCGGCGGCGGATCGAACCTGATCGTGCCCGACGACGGCTACGACGGACTCGTGCTCTCGATGGAGATGCGCGGCATCGCGACGCTCCCCGCCGAGAACGCGAGGGGCGAGCGCACGATGCGGGTGACGGCCGCCGCCGGCGAGCCGTGGGACGAGCTCGTCGCCTTCACCGTGCAGAACGGCTGGCAAGGGCTCGAGTGCTTGTCGGGCATTCCGGGCCTCGTCGGCGCGACGCCGGTGCAGAACGTGGGCGCTTATGGCCAGGATGTGTCCGAGACGATCTGCGCCGTCGGCGTCGTCGACCGCGCGACGAAACAGACACTCACGCTCACCCCGGAAGAGTGTCAGTTCGCGTACCGCGACAGCGCGCTCAAGCGGGATCCGGAGCGCTACGTCGTCACGTGGGTGTGCTTCGAGCTGCGCCCCAACGCTCCGCCCGCGCTGAAGTACGCCGAGCTCCAGAAGGCGCTCGCCGACAAGCCCTCTCCGACGCTCACCGAAGTGCGAGACACCGTGATCGCGCTCCGCAGGAAGAAGTCGATGGTGATCGACGCGTTCGATCCGAACCGCCGCAGCGCGGGCTCGTTCTTCACGAACCCGATCGTCAGCAGCGAGATCGCCGACGACGTCGTGCGCCGCGCGATCGATCGCGGCGTGGCCAAGAGCGCCACAGACGTCCCGCGCTGGCCCGAGAAGGACGGCCGCGTGAAGCTCGCGGCCGGCTGGCTCATCGAGCGCGCCGGCATCGAGAAGGGCCTGCGCCGCGGCAACGTCGGCATCTCGACCGCGCACGCGCTCGCGCTCGTTCACCACGGCGGCGGCACCACGAAGGAGCTGCTCGAGCTCGCCGATCACGTGCGAAGCGCGGTGAGAGACGCGTTCGGCGTCGAGCTCGAGCGCGAGCCCGTCTTGATGCAGTGAGCCTGCGGACCGTGACGCGTCAGACCACTGCGACGAGCACCACCGCGATCGACACGACGCACCCGAGCACGAAGCACAGCAGGGTGAGGCCGAACGCGGCTGCGCCCTTGCCCGAGCCACCGCGGCCGGCCTCCGCCGCGGCCATCATCGCGCCAGCGAACGCGAGGACGAGTCCGACGCCGACGGGGATGGGGTTCGGGTACGAGATCCGACCCGTCGGCCACCAGAACCCCGCGGCGAACGTCAGCCCCATCGAGACGATACCGACGACGAACGCCGCCCCCGCGACGGTCCGCGCGAACTTGGCAGCGGGATCGATGGGATTCTCCACCCGCAGAGGGTACACGCTCCGCGTCGCTGATCTCGATCAGCGCGTCGCGAGGAACGCGAGGAGCACGTCGCCGTCGAACCCGCGGCGCGCGACGTCGCCGAGGATCGTCCCGGGATCGCGCACTGCGCCGGAGGGCAGCGCGTCCATCGCCGCGACCAGCTCGGCGATCCCTGCTTCACCGCGCTGCGCGACGAGCCACTCGATCATCGCCAGGCTCTGGTGGTACGCGAGGCGCGCGTCCGCGGGATCGTCGATGTCGAGGAACGCGCCGTCGAGCGACGCGAGCGGGACGTAGGTGTGGTCACGCACGAGCCGCGCGAGATCGGTCGCGGTGCTCGGATCCTCGAGGGCGGCGAAGTGCTGCGCGATGCCCTCGTCCATCCAATACGGCACGTCGCGCGGCCTGTCGTGCAGCGCCGCGTGGAGCGTCTCGTGCCGGAGCACGCCGCGTCGCATCGTCGGGCTGGTCTCGTGCGTGTCGAAGAGGCTGCGATCGACGTGCAAGACGCCGTCGTACGCCGCGGCCGTCCAGCTCTGACCACACATCGCGCGGAGCATCGACTCGTGATCGCGATGGACGAGCACCGCGAGCTCTTCTCGACGCGGCACGGCGAGCAGACGCGCCGCGTCGCCGAGCGACTCGACCACGATGTCGAGCGCCGCGATCGCGTCGGCCTCTGCGAGGTCCGCCGGAAACAACACGGTCACGCCGCGCGTGGTGCGCGAGCGAGCGCGGGGGCCCACACCCTCGGCGCGTCGCGCGAGACGCGCACGAAGGTGCGCAGCCTCGGGATCGCCTGGATACGTGGTGAGGTACGCGTCGAGCGCGTCGAGCGCGCGCGGGAGCTCCGTCGTTCGCGAGAGCGCGTAGGCGAGCTCGAGCGCGATGGCAGGCTCCTCGCGATCACGCTCGAACGCCGCGTCGATCGCCTCGCGGAACCCCGCGACGTCGTGAGCGCGGCTCCGACGAATCGCGCGCAGCACGTGCGGCACGGCATCGCGCGGCGCGACGCGGATCGCACGCTCGAGCGCGAGGTCCGCGCTCCGCGTGTCGCTGCGGTCGAAGCGCACCGCCACCGTGAGGAAGAGGTTCGCCGCGAGATCGAAGCCATCGGACACGCGATCCGGCGCGCCCACCGCGGGCTCCACTGCCGCGAGGCTCGTCTCACCACGCACGAGCACGGCCGTGAGCGCGTCGCGGAGACCGGCGCTCGTGCCCTCGTCGTCGATCACGAGGCGCGCGCGATCGCGCAGCTCCGCAAGGCGCACGTTCACGAGCTCGTCGAGCCGATCGTGGCGCTCGATGCGCACCGGCTCGGCGCACGGATCGACCTCGCCAGAAAGCTGCGCGGAGGCGAACGGCGTCCGAGGTCGATCGCCGGTCGAGGGCGGCGTCGCGATCTCTGCCTCCTCCGTCGTCGCGCCCACCGAGGGCGTGGTCGATGTGCTCTCGGGCTCGGCGCCTCGATCACCGTCGCGCTCGCCGTGCGAGACGTCGTCAGCTCGATCGCCGTCGGGGGGAACCCGAGGACGTCTCCACGCGAACAGCGCGAGCAGCGCCGCGAGGACGACGAGTACCACGGTCCCCGTCGACCTCACGCGATCGCGGCTCACCGGCGTGCTCGCTTCGCGCGACGCACCACGACGCCGATCGCCGCCCACACGCCGAGCCATGCGTAGGGATGCCCGGAGTCACGCGAGCCGGCGCGGCACGCACAGCCCTCGCTGCCGGGCGGGAGCCCCGTCCCTGCAGCGTCGCGGCCCGCGCGACCACCATCGAGACGACCCGCGTCGACGGCGCCCGCGTCGCTCGCGCCTGCATCGAGCGTCGTCGTCCCCGCGTCATCCATCGTCGTCGTGCCTGCGTCGTCCGCGAGGACCGCGCCCGCGTCGTCGGTCCCGCCTGCGTCGTCGCCACCGATCACGGCCGCGTCGTCTTCCACGACGGCCGCGTCGTCCATGCGCACGAACGCATCCGGCGGCTCCACCGCGGCGTCGGGCATCGGGGCCGCGTCGATGCAGCTCGGCGTGCCGCCGCCGCACGTGGCCATCGCCGTACACGTCGTGGCCGCGGTGCACATGTCGCCATCGTCACAGCTCGCGCCGACGTCGGGCATGCACGTGTAGCGGCTGCACGCACGACACGCGGCCGTGCACGTGCCCGCACCCACGCCGCAGTCGTCGACGGTGACGGAGAAATCCACCATGCCGTTGTCGGTGTCGCGGGTGTACGGGTCGCGGACCGCGACGCGATTGCTGCCGGGCGCGCCGCGACCGGTGATGCCCGGGTAGCTCCCGAGCTGGAAGGTGACCACGTCGAGGATCGTGCGGTTCCATCCGAGGACCAGCAGCTCGTCGCCAGTGTTCGTGAGCGCGAAGTTCGCCCCCGGTCCATCCCACGACGCGACCTGCGTGAGCACCGGCGGCGAGCCAGCCTCGACGTCGGTCACGTAGTCGGCGGCCACGCCGTACGCGGCGACGAAGTCCGACGCGTCCACCGCGATCGTGGCCACGGCGCCCGACGCGAGCGTGGCGCCCGCCGGGAAGGTGCCCATGAACTCCGTGCCGTCCGGAGTCTCTTCGTCGCCGACGGCGAACATGGTGAGATCCAAGGTGACCGGCGACTGGTTGCGGATCTCGAACCACTCGGTCGCCGGGATCGGCGCGTCCACCAAGAGCCGCACGATCTGGAGCGGGGCGTAGACCTCTCGCGTCGTGCGATCGAACCACACGTCGATCGAGTGGTTCACGACCCCGTCCATCACTTCGACGAACGTGTTGGTCGGCGGCATCGTCGTCACCCGGGGATCGCCGTAGTCGGAGATCACGTCGAGCGCGTCGGAGCTCCCCATGACGTCGGCGGTGTCGCCCATCGCGTTCTCGCGAAAGATCGCGACGGTGAACCGCAGCGCGTCCCGCATGCCCGCGGGCAGGGATGTCCAGGGGATCGCGATCTCCGTCACGTTCGTCGTCGGGTTGGTCGCGAGCGTGCCCATGGCGAGCGTCGAGTAGGCCGTGTCGCGGACCCGCACCGTTCCGCTCAGTCCGCCCTGGGTCTGGACGATGCGTTCCCACGCAGCGGCAGGCGCCACATCGGTGTCCGCGAGGCCTGCGAACGGGGTGTTGCCGCTGCCGCTGGTCCGATCGACGTCGATCGCGATCTGAATCTGCACCGGCGTGGCGACGGGCGCGGCGTCGGCGCGGAGCGTGACGCGGAAGTAGAGGCTCGTCGCATCCGCAGTGACCGCGAAGCCCTGGAGATCCGCGCCTGCCTCGGCCGCCACGAGATCCGTGCGCACGTCTTCGTTCGCGTCGGACCAGACCATCTCGCCTTGCTCGAGCGACGTCCGCGCGACGATCCCGAGGTTCACGTGGTTCGGGAGTCGCGTCGACCAGTCTGCGGCGTCGCCGTCGACCGTGATCCCATGCGCCGAGGCACCGCTCGCGACGAGCCACGAGCACGCGCCGAGCGCGACGGCCGCTCCGCGAGCACCGGCGAAGCGAGCGACGATGTGGTGCATTCCGAGCCAACCCTGACGACGCATGAGGCCTCCGCGCTCCATCCTACACAGTGCCGCATCACGAAGCGCGATCACCCTCGTCGAAGAAGCGCACCACCCGCTCGGTCACCTCGCGCACGGACGAGGTGAGCTCGTGATCGTCGTCGAGCACCACGAGCTCTCCGCCGCTGAGCGCCGCCTGCTCGCGCGACTCCTCGACCGGCAAGAGCACGTCGCGCGCGCCGTGCATGAAGAGCGCAGCACAAGGCAGCGGGCCGTTGGGCTCGCTCCCGAGCGCGACCACGTCTTCGTAGAACGAGTGCCCGACACGCTGGAGCTTTCCGTGCACGTCGGGAAACAACATCGAGCCGCGCGCCTTCCACTGCGCGCGCGCGTCCTCCGAGAGCACGCGATCCCAGAGGCCACGCAGGTGGAGCGGCGACGACAAGAGCACCGCGCGATCGACGCGTCCGGTCTCGCGCGCGAAGCGCCCCGCGAGCCAGCCCCCGAGCGAGCTCCCGACGAGACGCCACGTCGGCTCACCCAGCGTCCGATCGAGCAGCGCGAGGTGGTCCCAGATCGCGCGGATCGAGAGCTGCCGCGCGCTCGGCAGGTGGAGCTCGGGCACGTGCACCTCGATGCCGCGCTCGGCGTACGCCGCGCGGAGCGCGTTGCCCTTTCGAGACGCCGGGCCCGAGCCCAGGCCGTGGAGGTACGCGTACGCGAACGTGCTCACGCAGCCGGGCGTACCACGACGGAAAAGAATCTCGACGCGACACGCAACGACGCGGAGGCATCGCCGATGGAGCGGACTTCAAGGAGGTCCTCCGATGTCTGCTCGATGTTCCCGCTTCTCCTCGTTCCCGAGCGCCTGGCTCGTCCTCTTCTCTCTCGGCGCGGCCTGCACGCCCTCGGCTGCGGCCACGAGTCGCATCCGGCCACCGCGAGACCCGGTGATCCGTCCCTGCAGCGGCGCCGATGCGGGTCCGAGATCGCTTCCGGATGCGGTGACCGCGAGCGACGATGCGCCGATGTCCACGCTCTCCGAGCCCTTCACCATCGAGCCCGAGTCGGCGCGCGTCAGCGTCTACGCCGCCGAGCGCACGTTCGTCGCGGTGCGTCTCGATCGCGCCCTCGGTCACTCCGCGTACGTCGAGCTCAAGGCGTCGGGGCTGCCCGCCGGCGTGAGCGCGATCGTGGCCTTCGGTCCCTCGCCGACGCAGCTCGGGCTGGTGATCGAGGCGTCCGACACCGCGCGCGCGATCACGGACGTGCCGTTCACCCTCGAGGCCCACGCCGACGGCGTGCGCGTCTCGCGCCGCATGCTGCTCACGATCGTCCCCGAGCGTCCCGCGCGCGAGGAGTGAATCGCTCGACCCGGCGAGCGATCAGCGCGCGCGAGCGCCCTTCTTCGCACTCGCAGCATTCTGGTCGCCCGCGGAGATCGACCGCTGCTGCGCGCTCGCCACGTCACGCACGGCGGCGCGCAGCTCGGCGAGCTCTCGCTTCAACGACGCGACGTCGTCCTCGAGCCCTTCGCTGTCCTCGGGCTCGCCCGGCGCCACCGGCAGCAAGTAGCCCTGCGGATCCATCGCGAGCTGGTTCGGCGCCGGGTACGCGAACGATCCGTCGGGCACGGGCGGCGGCGGGGTGCGTCGCTGCGGCGTGAGCATCTGAGACGCGCCGAGCACCATGCGCGCGAGCGCGTTGCTCGCGGCGAACGGCATGGTCGCCATGGGCACGTACGGCGCGACGGCCTCGGCGCTCGAGCGGGCCGACAGATACAGCTCGAGCGCGCTCGAGACGTAGCGACCGAAGAACTCGGCGAGGTGCTCGTCCTTCATGCGGATGAGCTGGAGGAGCAGCGGCACGGGCAGCAGGCGCGCCGCGCCGCGGCTCTCGAGGATGATCTGCGCGAGCGTCTGCTGCGTGAGGTCTTCGTTGGTCTTCGCGTCGAGCACGCGCACGTCGTCGCCCTTGCGGATGCGATCCTCGAGCTCCTCGAGCGTCACGTAGCGGCTGTGCCCCGTGTCGTAGAGACGACGGTTGCCGTACTTCTTGATCACGATCGTCTCGCGCACGCGAGGCCCACGGAGGCGCATGCGCCGCTTGTAGCGCGTTTTTGCGCATTGCAACAACGCGCCGTTCCGCCGATGTTTCCAAAGGAACGAAGGCCTTGACAGGATGGGGCGGCCGAGCCAACCCTCCGCCGTTGTTGCACTGCAGCAAAGTCAGTCTGAGCAAAGCGCACCTGACGGAGCCCTCGATGCGTCCCCTCCTCGTCTCCCTCGTCCTCTCGCTCGCGTACGGCGCGCTCGGCTGCGCCGACGGCTCGGGCATGGCGTGTCGTGTCGGCGCCGACTGCGCGACCGGCATCTGCAACTCGGACGGCACGTGCGGCAGGCCTCGCACGGACGCGGGCACGACCGATGCGTTCGTCCCCACGTCGCCCGACGCCTTCACGCCGATCGGGAGCGACAGCGGTCCGAGCCCCGACACGGGGGTGCGTGTCTGCACGCCCGACGGCGACGGAACGATCACGCGCGCCGAGTCGCCGCTCCGCGCAGGTCTCTACGCGACGTTCCGCATCGCCGAGGACGCGACGGTCGACACCGTCGGCACCATGAGCGGCGGCGCGCGTCGCTGGGATCTGTCGGGCACGTTCACCGGCGATCACGACGAGCGCGTGGAGCTGCTCTCACCGGTCGGCGCGTGGTGGGCGGGCGACTACCCGCTCGCGACGTACGCGGCGCGCCTCTCGGCCTCGAGCGACAACCTCGGCGTCTTCCAGATCACCGACACCGCGCTGCGCCTGCTCGGCGTGGTCTCTCCGACGGACGGCGTCTCGCGCACGAACCTCGAGAACGATCCTCCCGTAGAGGTGCTTCGCTTTCCGCTCCGCGAGGGCGACACGTGGACGACCACGACCTCGATCAGCGGCCTCGCGCTCGGCGTCGTCGCTGCCTACACCGAGGAATACACGTTCGTCGCAGACAGCCACGGCGTGATCGCGACGCCGTTCGGCGACGTGGACGTGATCCGCGTGAGGAGCGAGCTCGAGCGCACGTCGGGCTTCGCGACGATCGACACGCGCCGCTCGTTCGCCTTCGTCGGCGAGTGCTTCGGCACGGTCGCCACCATCACGAGCGACTCCTTCGAGACCGACAGCGAGTTCACGCGCGCCTCGGAGCTGCGCCGGCTCGCGCCCTGACCCCGAGGAGCTCCGTGATCCGTCAGATGCACAAGTTCTTCTTCTTCCTCGCGGCGCCTTGGGTCGGTGGCTGCGTCGCGTTCCACGCGGGCGCCATGCCCGGTGAGCCGCGCGACGCGACGTACGCCGAGGTCCGCGGGGTGCGCGTGCGCTACCGCGACGAAGGTCCGCCCGACGCGCCCGCGATCGTGATGATCCACGGCTTCGCGAGCTCGCTCGAGACGTGGCTCGCGGTGACGCCTTCGCTCCGCGACCGCTACCGCGTGCTCTCGCTCGACCTGAAGGGTTTCGGCTGGACCGATCGCCCCGAGGGCGACTACTCGCCCGAAGCGCAAGCGCGCCTCGTGTTCGCGCTGATGGATCAGCGCGGCATCGATCGCGCGGCGATCGTCGCGCACTCCTTCGGCTCCAGCGTCGCCCTCCAGATGGCGCTCCTTCGTCCCGAGCGCGTGACGCGCATCGCCCTCTACGACGCGTGGGTCTACAGCTCGCAGCTGCCCGTGTTCTTCCACCTCGCGCGCGCCGAGGGCGTGGGCGAGGCGATGTTCGCGACGTGGTACGGCGAGCGCGCCGAGGATCGGCTCGCGCTGGCGTTCTACGACCAGAGCCACGTGACGATGACGCTCATCGACGACGTCGAGCGCTCGCTAGAGCGGCCTGGGACGTACGCCGCCGCGCTCGCGTCGGTTCGCGCGATGCACTACGAGCGCATCGAAGGTCGCTACGGCGAGGTCGAGCAGCCCGTGCTGCTCCAGTGGGGTCGTGAAGACCGCGTGACGCCGGTCTCCGTGGGAGAGCGCCTGCTCCGCGACCTCCCGGACGCCGAGCTCGTTCAGCACCCGATGTGCGGGCACTTCCCGATGATCGAGGCGATCGACGCGTCGAACCATCGCCTCGTCGAGTTCCTCGATGCGGGCCTCACGAACGGTCGCTGGAGCGAGCCCACGAGCGGCGGCGAGGTCCCGGTCGAGAGTGCCAGTCCGGTCGAGAGTGCCAGTCCGGTCGAGAGTGCCAGTCCGCCGGAGGCGACTCCGCCGGAGGCGACGTTGTGATCTCTCTTCCTTCACGGACTCGCCGACCCACTCCCCAGCCCTCTCCCGCCAGCGGGAGAGGGGGTCTCGTTGGAGCCGCTTCACCCTCTCGCGGGGGGTTCGTTGGATTTGCTTCGGCGCTGGTGATCGTCTCGGTGGTTGGGTGGACGAGCTCGGCGCAGGCGACGGGCTTCACCGACATCGGCAACGACATCCGTCTCCACGACGACGACGAGTTCTCGCTCGAGATCGACGGCTACCTGCGCCTGCGCGGCGAGATCCTCCACAACCTCGATCTCGATCGCGGTGTCTCGCCCTCGGGTGAGGTGCTCTTCCCGGTTCCGATCGACGATCCGCAGGCGCAGACGCTCTACGAGACCGACATGCGCCTGCGCACCGATCTCGCGGTCTATGCGCCGGGCGGCACCGTCGCCGTCAAGCTGCGCCTCGACACGCTCGACAACCTCGCGTTCGGCTCCACGCCAGACGGCGCACCGTCCGCATCCACCACGCAGCGCGCGCTCGAGAGCGCCATTCACGTGCGCCGCGCGTACGGTGAGGTGCTCACTCCGTTTGGCGTGCTCGCCGCGGGTCGCATGGGAAACACGTGGGGCCTCGGCATGCTGGCCAATGGCGGCGACTGCGGAGACTGCGACTCGGGCGACGCCCAAGACCGCATCGCGTTCATCTCCCCGATCGCCGGGCACATCTGGGCGCTCAGCTTCGATCTCACCTCGAGCGGGCCGCAGATCCCGCGTCGCTCGGGCTTTCGTCCCGTCGACATCACACCGGTCGACGACGTCCGCACCGTGACGTTCGCCATGATGAACTGGCTCGGTGAGGAGCCGCGCCTGCGACGTCATCGCGCGGGCCGCACGACGTTCGAGTACGGCGCGTACGTCTCCCACCGCTGGCAAGACGGCGACATCCCCGCGTCGTACGTGCCCACGGCCACACCGGTCACGCTCACGCCTCAGCAGGTCATGCCGCGCGGCTTCCAGGCGACGGCCGTGGACGTGTGGGCGCGCATCCAAGGACCCGAGTTCCGCATCGAGTTCGAGGCGGCGTATCTCCACGGCTCGGTCGATCAGCCCTCGCTCGTGCCGGGCGCGCTCCTGCGCGACGGAGTCACGTCGAACCAGTTCGGTGCCGTGATCGAGACCGACTTCCTCGATCCGAATGGCCCCGTCACCTTCGGCGTCGACGCAGGCATCGCGAGCGGCGACTCGGCTCCGGGCTTCGGCGCGTATCCGCGCCTCGGTCAGGCGTATGGACAGCCGGGTGACGTCGACGCGCCGCAGGCGAACATTCCCTACGACAACTCGATCGACAACTTCCGCTTCCACCCCGACTACCGCATCGACCGCATCCTCTTCCGCGAGATCGTCGGCACCGTCACCGACGCGTTCTACTTCCGCCCTCACGTGCGCTACCGCGCGTTCGACGAGCCCTTCGGCCGCCTCGAGCTGAGCGTGTTCGCCGTGACGTCGTTCGCGATGGAGGTGGCGTCCACGCCGGGAAGCGATCGGCCCCTTGGTCTGGAGATCGACCCGAGCCTCTACTACCAGTCTCGTGAGGGCTTCGCGGTCGCCGTGGACTACGCGTTCCTCGTTCCGTTCTCGGGCCTCGACAACCCCGCGATGGGCCTCCGCGCCCAGCCCGCACAGCTCGCACGCTTGAGGCTGATGTATGTGTTCTAGTCGCTCAGAGGCCTCTCGCCGCACCGACCAAACCCCCTCCCCCGCGCGCGGGGGAGGGCCGGGGCGGGGGGAGGCGAGAGCGTGCTCAGCAGCCGCTCTCTTGGTGCTCACGACGCTGGCCGCGTGTGGTCCGAACCGCACCGTGCCGCCGCGTCCGATCTGGGATGGCGACACGGGCGTGCCCTCGCCTCTCGGCTGCGTGCCGAACCTCGATGGCCAGATCGAGATGCACGAGCTCATGCCCGCGTACGACGTGGGCGCGTCGTTTCTCCTCTCGCCTGCGGGCGAGGATCGCGACGTGATCACGGCGGGTGTCCTCGACCCGGACGGCACGCTGACGTGGGACCTCGGCACCGACTACGCGAGCGACTCGGTCGCGCGCTTCGGCGCGACGCGGCTCGAGGGGGCTTGGTACGCGAGCTCGTTCCCCAGTGGTCAGTTCGCCGTCGCCGACGATCCGTCGGGCGCGCTCCACGCGGTCTATCGACTCGACGCCGCGGGCCTGTACCTCCTCGGCTTCGCGTCTCGCGAGATGGATCCTCCCGAGGGCCGCACGCTCTGGACGTACGACACACCCATCCTCGTCTTCCAGCTGCCGCTCACGCCGGGCGCGAGCTGGATCACCGTGAGCGAGGTGCGAGACGCCACCGTGCGCGGGCTGCCCTACGCGGGCCGCGACACCTACGAGAGCCACGTCAGCGGCTCCGCGGGCGAGCTCATCCTCCCCGACGTGACCTTCACGCAGGCGATGCGCGTCTCGACGCACGCGGTGATCGCGCCGAGCGCGGGTGAGGCGATCCAGCGTCGACAGTCGAGCTGGCTCTTCGAGTGTTTTGGTGAGGTCGCGCGCGTCATCGCCCCCACGGGCGAGATGAACGACGACTTCACCCGCGCCGCGTCGATGCGTCGATTCGGCCTCTGACATCCATCCCTACGCCGATTGGAGAGACGAACATGAGCCAGTTCAAAGAGTGGAAGAGCGCGTTCGACCAGTGGGAGAACGCCACGGCCGAGTACAGCGAGAAGGTCATGAAGATGCCGTCGGTTCTCGGACCGGCCGGCACCGTGATCTCGGGCCTCATGAAGGTGAAGGCCGCGGGCGATCGCGCGCAGGCCAACTGGTGGAGCGCGTGGGGCCTGCCGACCAAGCGCGATCAGGAGCGAACGCTTCACTTGCTGCATCAGCTCGAGAGCAAGATCCACGACCTCGAGGAGAAGCTCGAGGACGCCAATCGTAAACTGGGTAAGGCCTGAGTCGTCGCACGCGAGGTTGTCGTCATGGTCGATGCATCGAAGTTCACCGAGCTCAAGATCGCGCCGCGCGCCGTGTTCGACTCGCTCCCCGAGCGAAAGACACGCGTGCGCTTCATGGTCCCGACGGCCGACGGCGACTACCGCGCGGTGACGTGGGGCGCGTTCGCGAACGAGATCCGCGAGCTCGCGCTGTTCCTCTCCGCGCGAGGCCTGAAGATGGGGGAGCGCTCTGCCATCTACGCGAGCAACCGCGTGGAGTGGATGAGCGCGGCGCTCGCGATCCAGGCCGCGGGCGGCGTGATGGTGCCGATCTACCCGAGCTCGACCACCGAGCAGACGGCCTACGTCGTCGAGCACTCCGACGCGAAGGTGCTCTTCGTCGACGGCAAGGCGCTCCTCGCGCGACTGTTCGAGAGCGCGGTCGGGCCGCACCTCGGCGCGCTGCGGCAGGTCGAGGCGATCGTGCTCCTCGACGATCAGCTCGACGCGATGGCGGTGCTCTCGGAGGTCAGCCAGAAGCTCCGCGCCGCGGGCGTCGAGGCCCCGAGCTCGACGGAGATCGAGCGCAAGCTCGTGCGCTTCTCGGACGCGCGCGCGCTCGGCCGCGCGCAGCACGAGGCCGATCCGAAGGCGTTCGATCGCACGATGCACTCCGTCTCGCTCGATCAAGCGGGCGTGATGCTCTACACGAGCGGCACGAGCGGGCCGCCCAAGGGCGTGCCGCTCACCCACAACAACGTCGGCGTGAACGGACGCGACTGGCTCGAGTGCCTCGCGCCGCTCGTCGACGAGGGGATGACGGACCTCCTGTGGCTCCCGATGAGCCACATCTTCGGCTTCGGTGAGGCGTGTCTCGGCAACACGCTCGGCTGGACGAGCTACCTCGCCGATCCGATGACCGTGCTGGCGAAGCTCCCCGAGGTGCGCCCGAGCGTGCTCATGAGCGTGCCGAGCATCTGGGAGAAGCTCGCCCAGGGATCGATGAAGGAGACCTCTCAGGACGCCAAGCTCGCGCGGCTCCGCGAGGCCACCGGGGGCGCGCTGCGCTTCTGTCTCTCGGGCGGCGCGGGCCTCAAGCGCGAGGTGAAGGATCTCTTCCACTCCGCGGGCCTCCTCCTCGTCGAGGGCTATGGCCTCACCGAGGCGTCACCGACCCTGACGATGAACCGCCCCGAGTCGTTCCGCTTCGACTCGGTCGGAAAGCCCTTCCCCTCGATCGAGCTGAAGCTGGCGGACGATGGCGAGATCCTCGCGCGCGGCCCGAGCATCTTCGGCGGCTACCACAAGGACCCCGCCGCCAGCGCCGACGCGTTCGACGCAGACGGTTGGCTCAAGACCGGCGACGTGGGTCGCTTCACCGACGACGGCTTCTTGCAGATCATCGATCGCAAGAAGGACATCCTCGTGACCGCGGGCGGAAAGAACGTGCCGCCCGTGAACATCGAGCAGCGCTTCGCGGACGATCCGTTCCTCGCGCACGTCGTCGTGTATGGCGACGGAAAGAAGTTCCTCGTCGCGGGTGTGTGGCCGAACAAGGCCGCGATCGACGCACACCTCGACGCGTCCGGCGTGGCCGAGGGCGCGCGCGGCGAGGCGATGAAGGCGCTGATCCAGCGTCGCGTCGACGAGGTGAACACGAAGCTCGCGAGCTACGAGAGCCTCAAGAAGTTCGCGCTGATGGAGCCCGCGCTCAGCGTCGAGGCCGGCTTGCTGACGCCGACGTTCAAGGTCAAGCGCAAGAAGGTCTACGAGACGTTCCGCGACTCGTTCGAGGCGCTGTACTCCTGAGGATCCATGGCACTCCGCAAGATGATCGGCTCGCTCGTGCCTTCGGGGCCCGAGCTCATCGAGCGCATGGCGCACGCGCTCGGTCGACCGACGCCGCCGGTGGGGCAGACGCCCCACGACGTCGTCTTTCGCGAGAACAAGTGGTCGCTGCTGCGCTACCGCCCCGTCGCGGGCGCGAGCGGTGGCGAGGTGATCACGAGGCGACAGCCGATCCTCCTCGTGCCATCGCTGATCAACCGGCACTACGTGCTAGATCTCCTGCCCGGCAAGAGCTTCGCGGAGTACCTCGCGAAGCAGGGCTACGACGTCTTCTGCATCGACTGGGGCACGCCCGAGGACGAAGACCGCTTCCTCACGTTCGACCACTTCGTCGATCGCTACATCGCGCGCGCGCTGCGGGTGACGTGTGAGAAGGCGGGCACGGACAAAGCGCACCTCCTCGGCTACTGCCTCGGCGGAACGATGACCGTGATCCACGCGGCGCTCCATCAAGAGCGCATCGCGTCGCTCGCGCTGGTCGCCGCGCCGGTGCGCTTCGACGATCAGAGCCTCCTCTCGCTCTGGACGCAGAGCCCCACGTTCGACGTGGACGCGCTCGTGGACGCGACGGGCAACGTGCCGTGGCAGCTCATGCAGGGCGCGTTTCAGATGCTCCGCCCCACGCTGAACCTCGCCAAGATCGTCGGCCTGATCTCGAAGTCGCCGCTCGTGCGTGAGGAGCAGACCTGGGACGACAACTTCCTGGATGGCTTCTTCGCGCTCGAGACGTGGGGCGCCGACAACGTCTCGTTCCCCGGCGCGGCCTACCGCAAGTACATCCAAGCGCTCTACCGCGACAACGCGCTCGTGCGCGGCGAGCTCTCGATCTCCGGCGAGCGCGTGCGCCTCGAGAACGTGTCGGTGCCCGTGCTCGCGGTGACGTTCGAGCACGACAACATCGTCCCGCACGCGAGCGCGTCCGACGTGCTCACGCGCGTCTCGAGCGAGCAGAAGGCGCACCTCCACGTACCCGGTGGCCACGTCGGCGCGATGGTGAGCTCGAGCGCGGCCAAGCACGTGTGGCCGAAGATCGAGCGCTTCTTCCACGAGTCCGAGACGCGCGCGTGGCGCGATCTGGAGTCGCGCGGATCCGCCGTAGCCTCTTGAGATGCACGTCGATTGCGGGCGCGCGCACGTCCCGGATACCATCGGCTCAGTGAGTCAGCGCTCGAAGCCCCCCAAGGCGAGCACCCCGTCCGTAGCGGAGCTCGTGGAGACGCGCGCGGCGGACGACGTCCTCGGCAACAAAGACATCCATGGTCTCGTGAAAGAGCTCGCTGGAAGCCTCGTCGACCGTCTGCGTGACGCCGGCAGCGTCGGTCGCGGTGGCATGGCGCGCGTGGACCTCGTGCTCGACCAGGCGCTCGAGCGTCACGTCGTGATGAAGCGCCTGCACGATCACCTCGAGGGCGACGCGAGCACGCTCGCGATGTTCGTGCGTGAGGCCCGCATCACCGGCCAGCTCGAGCACCCGAACATCGTCCCCGTGCACGACATCGGGCTCGACGGCCATCGCTCGGTGTACTTCACGATGAAGCGCGTCGAGGGCAAGACGCTCGCCGAGGTGATCCAGGGGCTGCCGGGCGGCGCGATGCCGCACGACACGCTGCTCGATCTCTTGGATGTCGCGATCAAGGTTTGCGACGCGCTGGCGTTCGCCCACAGCCGCGGCTTCCTCCACCTCGACATCAAGCCCGGCAACGTGATGGTCGGCGACTTCGGCCAGGTCTACTTGATGGACTGGGGCGTCGCGCGCGCGATGGATCTGCGCGACGAACAGAACGCCACCGCGGCGGCGCAGGGGCGCGAGCCGGCGAGCGCAGCATCGTCGGGCGCCGTGCTGGTGGGCACCGCCACGCACATGGCGCCCGAACAAGCGCGCGGTCTCAGCGCCGCGCTCGATCAGCGCACCGACGTGTTCGCGATGGGCGCGCTGCTCTACCACCTGCTCACGCGGCTCGCGCCGTACGACGCCGACAGCTACTGGGTCGCGCTCGTGCGCGCGCAGACCGGAGAGGCGCGGCCGCTCGACGAGGCGGCGCCGTGGGCGCCCGAGGCGCTCGTCCGCATCGTGAAGCGCGCGATGGCGCTCGATCCCGAGCAGCGGTACCCGACCGTCAGCGACCTGCGTCACGACTTGGTCGCGTTCACGCGTGGCGGCGGTGCGTTCGAGGTCGTGCGCTTCGCGGCGGGCGAGCACGTGGTGCGCGAGGGCGAGCCCGCAGACTGCGCCTACATCATCGAGAGCGGCACGCTCGAGGTGGTGAAGGGCGAAGGCAGCGAGCGACGTCTCTTGAGGACGATGGGCGCGGGCGAGGTCTTCGGTGAGACGGCGATCCTCTCTCCGGGCAACCGCACGGCGACCGTGATCGCGAAGGAGCCGGCCGTGCTGCGCCGCGTGACGAGCGACACGCTCGACAACGAGGTCGCGTCGCTCAAGCCGTGGATGGGCGTGATCGTGCGGACGCTGGCGTCGCGCTTCCGCGAGAGCGAAGAGCGCGGCTCGAAGAGCCATCCCGGGGTCTGACCCGGACGAAGACCCGGCGAAGCCCCGTTTTCCCTGCAAATTCGGCACAACGAAGGCACGGGCGCGCCGCGTTTCGCGTGTCAATATCGCGCCGCAATGCAAGAGCGGGTGGTCGTCACTGGTGGCAATCGAGGCCTCGGCCTGGGCGTGGTCGATCGGCTGGGACAGCGCGGTTACCGCGTCGTGCTCGCGTCGAGGGAGTCGCTCGATGGCGAGCGCGAGGCCGCGCGCGCGCGTGCGCGTGGGCGCGACGTCATCGCCACGCAGCTCGACGTCACGAGCGCCGATGGCCTGCGCAAGTTCTCCGACTCGCTCGGCCCGGTCCCGCTCGGCGCCGTCGTCTCGAACGCAGGCGTGGCGCTCGACGGCTTCGACGAGAGCGTGGTCGAGACGACGCTCGCGGTGAACTACTTCGGCGCGACGCGCCTCGTGCGCGCGCTCGAGGATCGGCTCGTGCCCGGCAGCCGCGTCGTCATGGTCTCGAGCGCGATGGGCGCGCTCGACGGATTCGACAAGCGGGTCCGCGCGCGCTTCGAGCAGCCCAAGGACTACGCCGCGATCGAGAGCGCGCTCGCCGAATTCGCCGAGCTCGTGCGCGCGGGTCGCGAGACCGCCGAGGGCTGGCCTCGCTCCGCGTACCGCATCTCGAAGATCGCGCTCAACGCGTGGACACGCCTCTACGCCGAAGAGATGCGATCGAAGGACGTCCACGTGAACGCGGTGTGCCCCGGCTGGGTGCGCACGCGCATGGGCGGCGCCGGCGCATCGCGCAGCGTGCGCGAAGGCGCCGAGGGCATCGTGTGGGCGGCGATGTTGCCGAAGGGCGGACCGACCGCCGGCTTCTTCCGCGACGGCAAGCCCGTTCCCTGGTGATCGACGTGAGGCGCACGCTCACGCGCGCGTGATCACGGACATCGTCCGGCCGTGCACGCACCGCTCGCGCAGCGATCCGCGTGCCCCGCGGCGTCGCAGCTCTCGCCGGACGCGCGCACCGCGCGCAAGCGCACGACGAGCGCGTAGTCGAGGCCACCCGTCTCGAAGCGCGGATCGGGGCGGATCGCAGACGCGAGCACGAACCACCGCGAGCCACCCGCGAGGTCGCGCAGCTCCACGCGCGGTCGTCGGTTCTCGGCGCTGCGATCGTCGCTGCAGCCTCCCGCGGGCATCGCAGACGGCCGCGCGTCGAGGCAGTCGCTCCGCACCGCGAGCACCATGTCGGCAGGCGCGCTCCGCTCTTCCGTCGGCTCGGTGGCGAGCACGACGTCCCAGCGTCCCTCGGGCACCGAGATCACGTTCACGTCCTCGCGTCCGCGCGCGAACGTCTCGGCGCAGCTCGCCTCGAACAGCGCGTACCCGGCGGGCAGCGTGCGCTGCACGCGCAGCTCGGGGACGCTGGGATCGAGCGCGAGCGCGTTGGCCTCGGTGCATGCGAACTGACGCTCGGTCGAGGCCACGCATTGGCCAGCGGCCCCGCAGCCGAGCTCCGTGGCGCAGAGGTGCGTCGCGTCGCACGACGCGCCCGGTCCGACGAGCTCGCCGCGACCGAGCTCGATGGTGATCGGCGACGTCGCGTTGCCCGCACGATCGACGAGCGCGATCTCCGCGCGCGCCGCGCGGGCCAGCGAGTCTAGGTCCGTGCTCGCGACGAGCCAGCGGCTCTCGCCGCCCACGGTCGCCTGCTGCTGGAGCGGCAAGAGCACGGTCTGCTCTGCGAGCGGCACGCGCTCACCGCGCGCGACGAGCGAGATCGAGGCGCCCGCCGCGTCGAAGATCCCGAGGCGCGCGCGATCCGCGTCGAGATCGAGGTCGTGCCCGGTGACCTCGACGAAGATCGAGTCGCCAGCGACCGTGCCGCGCGCCGACTGCAGCGTGGGAGGCACGGTGGCGTGGGCGGAGATCTCGAGGTCGACGGGGCCGCGATCCGTGGTGCCCGCGACGCCGACTCCGAAGCCGCTCACCACGAGCGTGACCGTGCTCCCGCCTCGCGCCGCGAACGCACCACGCGCGCGGCGGTCGCGCGCGTGGTCGTCGGCCATGAACATCGGTCGTGCGTCGACGAGCTCGGGGCGACACGCGCCCTCGAAGGCCGCGACGATCGTGTCGAAGCCCTCGCGCGTGCCGGGCGTCGCGGTCGAGACCTCGATCGTCGTGCGCGCATCGCCGGGCACCGTGATCTCGAGCACGGCATCGGGCGCGTGCTCACCGTCGGGACTGCGCACGCCGACGAGCGCGAAGCGCGACGACGCCGACGTCGTGTCGAGCGCGACATGGACGTTCTCGCCCATGCGCGCGACGACGCGAGAGAGACCCGCACAGGGGTCCGACGGAGGCGCTGCGACCACGGGCGCGCTCGGCGCCGTCGGGCTCGGCGCGGGCCCGATCGTGGGAAAGATCCACCCCGCCACGAACGAGATCGCCGCGACGGCGACGAGGACGGCGCCGACGACCGCGACCCACACGAACGTGCTCGCTCCGGAAGGTGCGGGACCGGGCGCCGACGACGCGCCGGCCAGCGCGCTCTCCCCCGCCGTCAGCGGCGCATCGCTCGCTCGCGCGGGCGGTGTGCCGGGCAGGCTCTTTCGTGAGCGTGACCCTGCGGCGCGCGTCGCCACCTCCGGCGGCGTGGCGTCCGTCGGTGCGTCTTCCGCGGCCGCGCTCTCGCTCGGCGCGCCCGAAACGCGCGGCGCGAGCGACGCGCGCCCGGGTGACGTGACGAGCCTTCTCTCGCCGTCGAGCTGTCTCGCGAACTGCGACTCGAGGATCGCCGCGATGTCTCCCGGCTCGACGCGCAGCGCGGCGGGGACGGCGTTGGAGATCGCGCGACGGAACGCCTGAGCGGTGGAGAAGCGCTTGTCGGCGTCGCTCGACAGCGCCGTCAGCAAGACCTCGTCGAGGTCCTTCGTGATCTCGGGGCGCAGCGTGCTGGGGACGACGACGCGCGGCGCGCGCGCGAGCTCGAGCGCCTCGATGTCGTTGTCGCCCTCGATGTAGCGGCGCTGGACCAGCATCTCGAAGAGCACGATGCCGAGCGCGTACACGTCGGTGCGGCGATCGATCGGCCTCGCCCACGCCTGCTCCGGCGACATGTAGCGGACCTTCCCCTTGAGCGCGCCCGCCTCGGTCTCTTGCAAGCGACCGCGCGCCCGCGCGACGCCGAAGTCGATCAGCTTCACGTGACCGGCTTCGGACAAGAGGATGTTCTGCGGAGACACGTCGCGGTGCACGACCTCGAGCGGTGCTCCATCGTCACCGCGCAGCTCGTGCGCCGCGTGCAGGCCATCGGCGACGCGCATCGCGATCGCGCAGCACATCGCGACGTCGATCGGGATCGCGCCCTGCACCATCTTTCCGAGCAACGCGGAGAGCGGCACGCCGAGCACGTACTCCATCGCGAGGTAGAGCATGCCGTCGCTCTCGCCGAGATCTTCGACGTGCACGACGTTCGGATCCGCGATGCGCGCGGAGAGGCGCGCCTCGTCGAGGAACATCTCGACGAACGCGGGATCGCTCGCGAGGTGCGGGTGGATCACCTTGATCGCGACGGGCTTCGAGAAGCCCGCCACGCCCGCGCGACGCGCGAGGTAGAGCGCGGCCATGCCGCCCGAGCGGAGCGGCGCGAGGATCTCGTATTCGCCGACCCGAGCTCCGTGCTCGAGCATCACGGGCACGTCTGCCCGAGGCCCTCGAGCACCTCACGCACGTCGGCGATCGCCGGGTGATCGGGCGCGAGGCGACAGAAGCGCTGGTAGTCGCGGATGGCCTCGGTGCGCTCACCGAGCCGGAGCAGACAGTCCGCGCGACGGCGGAGCGCGATGGGCGTCGCGCCTTGCGCGATGAGGTCGTCGAGGATGTCGACGCATCCGGTCGGGTCCCCTGCGCGGAGCGCGCGGGTCGCGAGCGAGAGCGGATCGAGCGGCTCCGGCACGCTCGTGGGCTCGGGGTCCGGCGACGTGTCGTGGCCCTGCCTCCGCACGCGCGCGGCGTCGGACTCGTCGCGCTCTTCGCGAGGCCCTGCATCGACGCGCTCGCGATCGCGACCGCCGCTCACGTGCTCGACCTGGTGAGGATCGCGACCCACCGGCAGATCAGGCACGGCAGCGTCGGGCGGGACGACCGCGGCGTCGGGCACGGCCGCGTCGGGAGTCACCACGAGCGGCGGTGGGGGTGGCGTCGAGTCCTCGCTCGGCCTCCACCAGTGGAACAGCGCGATCGCGGCGCCCGCGGTGAGGCCGCCCGCGAGGAGACCCACGGCGATGATCGCGACCCACCAGAAGCGTCCGCTGGTGCTGGGAGGAGGCAGAGACACCGTGTCGACGGGGACGTGGCGCGGGCCGTGCGGCATCGGAGAGAGCTGCGGCGGCGCGATGGGCTGCAACACCGGAGTCGCGTTCATCGCCGGAGCCGGCGGCAGCTCCGAGATCGACGTGCGCGGGATCTGTCGAGCGGGCTCCACGGTCTGTGTGCCCGCCGCAGGGCTCTGCGAGCGCGCTGGACCAGAGACTGGCGCCGAGGGTGCCAATCCCGAGGGTGCCAATCCCGAAGGTGCCAATCCCGAAGGCGCCTGTCCGGGGGCGACGGCGGTGGACTGCAGAGCCAGCCCGACACCCGAGACGGCCATTGCCGAAGGTGCCATTCCGGTGGGTGCCATTCCCGAAGGTGCCATTCCGGGGTTGGCGAGAGCGGTCGCCGCGAGCGACGCGGGGAGCAACTCGGGCGTCACGGGCGTGGTCGGCGCGCGAGGCGGAACGCCGGGCGGGGCGACCGGCAGGCCGTTCGCGTCGAACGACATCGGCATCATCACGGTCGCGGGCGGTGCCTCCGCGGTGAACGCGGGCATCTCCGTGAACGTGCCCGGCTTCATCGCCGACAGGCTCACCTGCTCCGCGGGCGGGAGCTGGGCGTGGATGACCCCGCTCAGATCGTCGTCCTGCCGCACCGAGCCGAACGCGCGCGTGTCGAGGCCCTTGCGAGGCGCGAGGCGGAAGGCCTCGTCGATCCCTGCCGCGTCGAGGAACGCGTCCGCGAGCTCGCGCGCGGTGGCGAAGCGCGCATCGCGGTGTCGCGCCATCGCGCGCATGACGACGGCCTCGATCGCGGGGCTCAGGTCGGGCTTCACGGTGCGGAGCGGCGCGACCTTGCCGTGGAGGATCGCGACGATGAGATCGGTCGGCGTCGACGCGAGGAACGGCGGTGTGCCCGCGAGCGCCTCGTAGAGGATCACGCCGAGCGCGTACACGTCGATCCGCGGATCGACGTCGACCTCCGCGCCGAGCTGCTCGGGAGACATGTAGCGAGGCGTGCCGAGGATCTGTCCCGTCTGCGTGAGCTTCTCGCCGTACCAGACCTTGGAGATGCCGAAGTCGAGCAGCTTCACGCGCAGCGCGCCCTCACGCCCGCTCGCGAGGTCGGGAACGAGGAAGACGTTGTCGGGCTTGAGGTCGCGGTGGACCACGGCCTGCGCGTGCGCCGCCGCGAGGCCCGCGACGATGCCGGCGACAATCGGCGCGAGCTCGACCGGGAGCATCGGGCGCCGCTTCATCCGCGTGCCGAGCGTCTCGCCCTCGAGCAGCTCCATGACGAGGAAGACGCCGCCCTCGATCTCGTGCGCGGCCTCGACCACGACGATCGACTTGTGGCGAAGCGCGCTGAGGACCTCGCCCTCGCGCTTGAGGCGCGCGACGGCCTCGCGGTTGTTCGCCGTCTGACCGCGCAGGATCTTCACCGCGACGACGCGCTCGGTCGTGAGGTCCGTCGCGCGAAAGACCTCCGCCATCGCCCCGGCGCCGACGAGGGCATCGAGGCGATATCGTCCGACGAGGACGGTGCCGAGGATGGCCGCGGGATCGGGTCGCGACATGAAGCGGGCGATGATCCGTCCGCGCGCGCGCGGGCGTCAACGACGAACGGTCGCCGCGAAGCTCACCATCCGCGCTGGATTCGACCGGCCACGTGCGCCTCGCGGGCGCCGACGAGCGGATCGTCGGACGCGGCGATCACGAGGGCATGCGAGAGCTCCGCGAGGTTCCTCAGGCCACACGTGAACAAGATCACGCGCAGCTCCTGGATCAGCGTCCGCAGGAACGCCTCGGCCGCCGCCTCGCTCTGCTCCGCCGCGATCAGGAGCGGCGCCGCGAGCGCGACCGCGTCGGCGCCCAGCGCCAGGGCGATCGCGACGTCCATGCCCGTGCGCACGCCGCCCGAGGCGATCACGACGCGCTCGCGCATGGCGTCGCGCGCGAGCACGGTGCCATCCGCCGTGGGAACGCCGTGTCCGCCGAGGCGCATGCCGATCGTCTGCTGCGCGCTGCCGACCGGCGCGCGGTGGCTCTCGACCTTCGACCACGAGGTGCCACCGACGCCTGCGACCTCGACGCCCGCGATCGCGAGCGGCGCGAGCTTGCGGAGCGCCCGACGCGAGAGGCCCGCGCCGCACTCCTTCACCACGACCGGCACGGAGAGCGCGCGCGCGAGCTGATCGATCTTCGGCGCGAGCGAGCCGAAGCGCGTGTCGCCCTCGGGCTGCACGGCCTCTTGCAGCGGGTTGAGGTGCACGTTGAGCGCGTCCGCCGACACACGCGCTAGCGCCTCGCGCACCGCCTCGGTCTCGACGCCGTAGTTGAGCTGCACCGCGCCGACGTTGCCGAACACGAGCGGGATCTCGGGCGCGTGCGCCTTCACGTCGAACGTCGAGGCGAGCGACGGATCGACGATCATCGCGCGCTGGCTCCCGAGGGCGAGGCCGACACCACACTTGGCGGCGACGCGCGCGAGGCGCTCGTTCACGCGGCCTGCGCGCGCCGATCCGCCAGTCATCGCGCCGATCACGAGCGGCGCCGAGAGCTTCTTCCCGAGCAGCGTCGTCCCGAGATCCACCTCGTCGAGATCGATCTCCGGCAGCGCGTCGTACTCGAGCGTGAACCGATCGAAGCCGAGCGCGAGTCCGCTGAAGGCCACGTCTTTCTTCGCAACGACGTCGAGGTGCTGATCCTTGCGGGTGGAGACGATCTCGCTCTCGCCAGCCGAGCTCGCCGTGTCGGTCGAAGACATGGCGCGCGGTCTAGTCGCTGCGTTCGCGCGCGTCGAGCGGCTCCGCGCGACACGACGTCGATCGATGCACGCGTCGAAAGAGCAGTCTCGAGCAGACGACTCGATCGACTCGGCGTCATCATGAAGGGATGTCGTCCATGCACCGCCCGCGGCGCGCGCCGGTCACGCCGCACGAGCAGCGCGATCTCACCGTGCTCGGCATGAGGCTCCGCTACGTCGACATCCGTCCCGCCGACGAAGAGGGGCCGCCGCTCCTCCTCGTGCACGGACACAGCTCACGCATCGAGGAGTACGACGCGCTCGTCCCTCACCTCCGCGCGGGCCGTCGCATCATCATCCCGGACCTGCCGGGCTCGGGCTACAGCGACAAGCCGCACGATCGCGCGTACACGCTCGCGCTCTACGAAGACGCGCTCCTCGGCGTGCTCGATGGGCTCGGCGTCGGCAGCGCGCACGTGGCCGGAGGCTCGCTCGGCGGAAACCTCGCGCTGCGGATCGCGCACCGCGAGCCCGAGCGTTTCTCTCGCGTCGCCGCGTGGGCGCCCGCGTCGAGCTGGCGGCCGATGCACGGGTGGGCGCGCTTCTCGAGCATCGCGCGCCACGCGCGGTGGCTGTTCTTCCCGAGCCTCTGGGTGCAGTCACGCTTCTGGTACTCGCCAGGATGGCCCGGCCGACAGGCGGCGCTCGACGGCGCGTGGGCCTACCTCGACGAGGTCTACGATCCGGGCTTTCACCGGATGTACTGGGACATCGGCCACGATCAGGCGCTCTTCAGCCTCTACGACATCGCCCCGCGGATCGCGCAGCCCGTGTGGCTCGGCGTCGGCGACAAGGACGACGGCCTCGACATGTTCCGCGGCGTGCAGCACCTCGCGACCATGCTGCCCGACGTGACGTTCCGGATCGTCGCCGGCGCGCGTCACTCGCTCGCGAACGAAGAGGCCCACACCATCGGCCCCGAGGTCCACGCGTTCCTGCGGCGCTGACCCGGCACGGCCCGGCGCGCTCGAATGGCCTCGACGTCACCACGCGTCGAACTACGGCACCTCGAACATGCCGCCGAACATCTGGCAAGCCGCGCGCGACCCGCTCATCTCCGCGGGCACATAGAAGTGTTGGGTGAACACGCGCCCATCGAGGTCGATGACACACCGAGCGTAGCCAGCCTCGCACGGCCCGGCTCCGATGGTGTAGCCATCGTCCACATCGCAAACGGCGGCGACGTCCTCGTCCGAGAACCCGGACTGGAAGTCGCTGCACAAGTCCCGAGTCCCGTCGGGCCGTGCATGCCTGCATGCCTGGTTGGTGCCGGGCGCACACGAAGCCGCGAAGGCGGCGAGGACGCCCACGAAGACAACGCACGACGAGGTCCGCATCAGAATCCCTTTCGTCAACTACCTAGCATCACTGCCGGCCAGACCCGAGTCGATTGATTCGACGTGCCGGACGGCTCCAACCCACTGTTCGAGACAGCACCCATTGATCTCGCGTTGCACCACGACGGGAGGCCAACCGCCCCCACCATCGGCCGCTTCATCGAATGGGTTGTCGTCGAGTTCACGTCGTCTCATCACGAAGAACCGCCAGAAACTCGGCGCGCACCCATCGCCCTCGAAACGATTCTGGGCCGCGAGCACGACTCCGGTGCCGCCACGAGGTTGAGTGACCGGGACAACACCGGGCAGGGATTCCTCGAGTTGCCCGCCGTAAGTGTTGCAGTCGGTGACGTTGCCGCGCTCCACCAGGCGAAACCGGAGTGTCTGGCCTGGGGCGAGACCATCTGCGCCTTCGCAAGGCACGGGCACTAGCCCCATGTCCCAGTAGCGGTATCGTCCCAAGCGCTCGTAGGGCTCAACGAGCTCGACTTCGACTGTCTGGCCCAACCCCATGCCGCGGTAGCAGTCGGCGTCATCGAAGCTCGGAGTACACGATGCGAGGACAGCACTCATCACGAGAACCATCGCCCAGACGCTCGCTCCGAAGTGTTCGACCTTCATGGAACCCCGTGCCGCGGGAGGCATGAGCCGGGCGCGTGAACGAAGCTGGCGCAACGGTAGACCGACGTCCGCCCACGTTTCAACACATCCAGGGCCGGGCATCCCGCGGTAGGTTTGGCCCCATGATCCCGATCCCGACGCCGATCAACGAGCCCATCGACAGTCATGCGCCGAACACGGCGCCGCGCGCGCGCCTCGAGGAGACGCTGCGCGCGCTGTCGTCTTCTCCGATCGAGATCCCCACGATCATCGACGGAAAGGCCGTGCGCACCGGCAAGCTGCTGTCGGTCGCGATGCCGCACAGGCACCGTCACGTGCTGGCGCAGGCGCACGAAGCGGGCGAGGCCGAGGTGGTCGCGGCGATCGACGGCGCGATGAAGGTCGCGACCGACTGGGCGCGCACCTCGTTCGAGACGCGCGCTGCGATCTTTCTTCGCGCGGCGGATCTGCTGAGCGGGCCGCACCGCGCTCGCGTCAACGCCGCCTGCATGCTCGGTCAGAGCAAGACGCCGCATCAGTCGGAGATCGACGCGGTGTGCGAGCTCGCGGACTTCTGGCGCTTCAACGTGCACTTCCTCCGCAGGCTCCACGACGAGCAGCCGCTCTCGCCGCCGGGGCAGTGGAACCGCAGCGATCTGCGCCCGCTCGAGGGCTTCGTGCTCGCGATCGCGCCGTTCAATTTCCTCTCGATCGCCGCGAACCTCCCGACCGCGCCCGTGCTGTGCGGCAACGTGGCGCTGTGGAAGCCGTCGACGACGAGCCTCTTCGGCTGCTGGTACGTGCTCGAGATCTTGCGCGAGGCGGGCCTGCCCGATGGCGTGATCCAGATGCTGCCGGGCGACGGACCGATGCAGGGCAAGGTCGCGCTGGCGAGCCCGTACCTCGCGGGCATCCACTTCACCGGATCGACGGGCACCTTTCGAGCGCTGTGGCGCGGCGTCGCCGAGAACCTCGATCGCTACCGCGCGTTCCCGCGCCTCGTCGGCGAGACGGGCGGCAAGGACTTCATCGTCGCGCACCCGAGCGCGGAGCCGATCTCGCTCGCGACGGCGATCGTGCGCGGCGGCTTCGAGTACCAAGGGCAGAAGTGCTCGGCGGCCTCGCGCGTGTACGTGCCCCGGTCGCTCTGGCCCGAGGTCCGTGATCGCGCGGTCTCGGACACCGAGCAGATGAAGGTGGGCGACGTCTCGGACTTCTCGATGTTCTGCGGCGCGGTGATCGATCAGCGCGCGCACCAGCGCATCGCCGGCTACCAGGCGCTCGCGAAGGAGAGCGCGAAGGTGCTCGTGGGCGGCACGAGCGACGATCGCGAGGGCTGGTTCATCGCGCCGACGCTGGTCGAGGTGGACGATCCCGAGCATCGCCTGATGCAGGAGGAGATCTTCGGGCCCGTCGTGACCGTGTACGTCTACGACGACGCGAAGTGGGACGAGACCCTCACGCTCGTCGACGAGACCTCGCCGTACGCGCTCACGGGCGCGGTGATCTCGCGCGATCGCGCGGCCGTCGATCACGCGATGCGCGTGCTCCGCAACTCGGCTGGCAACTTCTACGTGAACGACAAGCCCACGGGCGCGGTCGTCGGTCAGCAGCCGTTCGGCGGCGGGCGACAGAGCGGCACGAACGACAAGGCCGGCGCCTTCTACAACCTCTCGCGCTGGCTCAGCCCGCGTTCGATCAAAGAGACCTTCGTGCCTCCGACGGACTTTCGGTACCCGTACCTGGGTGAGTCCAAGCCAGGAGCCTCGAAGTGAGCGGCGACGCGAAGACTGACGCGACCAAGAAGGACGAGCTCGCGAAGGAAGCGCCGAAGAAGCCGCCGCCGCCCGAGAAGGACGTCGTGACCGATCACGAGCTCGTGATCTCGGGGCGCACGCTCCGCTACCGCGCGACCGCGTCGCTCGTGCACCTCACGGACGAGACCGACTCACCGCGCGCCGCGGTGTTCGTGACGTCGTACGTGATGCTCGACGCGAGCGGTGCGCCCATGAGCCCCGAGACGCGACCGATCACGTTCGCGTTCAACGGCGGCCCCGGCTCGTCGTCGGTGTGGCTGCACCTCGGCTGGATGGGACCTCACCGCGCGGGCTTTCCCGATCCGATGCACCCGCCGCCCGCGCCGTACCGGCTCGAGCCGAACGACGCGTCGGTGCTGCCGGTGACGGATCTCGTGTTCGTCGATCCCGTGGGCACCGGCTACTCGCGCGCCGTCGGCGAAGGAAAGCTCGACGACTACACGTCGGTGAAGGCCGACGTCGAGTCGATGGCCGAGCTCGTGCGCAAGTGGATCACGCGCAACCAGCGATGGAACTCGCCCAAGCTCTTGGTCGGCGAGAGCTTCGGCGGAACACGCGTCGCGGGGCTCGCGGCTTACCTCCAGGATCGCGGCACGATGCTCAACGGCGTGGGCCTCATCTCGGCGGCGCTCGATCTGGCGGCGCTCGAGTTCCAGTGGGGCAACGACTTCCCGCACGTGATCTACCTGCCGAGCTACGCCGCGGTGGCCGCGTACCACGGCGCGACGCAGCCCGCGGATCGCGACGCGATGCTCACCGAGGCGCGACGCCTCGCGATCACCGACTACGCCGCGGCGCTCTTCTCGGGGAGCGCGCTCGACGCTGCCTCCACCGAGACGCTCGCGATGCGACTCGCGGCGCTCACGGGCCTGTCGGCGAAGTGGATCGCGCAGCAGGGCCTCCGGATCGACATCGCGCGCTTCACGAAGGAGCTGTTCCGCGAGCGCGGCGTCGTCGTCGGTCGTCTCGACGCGCGCTTCGTCGGACACGACGTCGACGTGGGCGCGGGCGAGATGCAGTCCGACCCGAGCTTCTCTGCGCCGCTCGGTCCCTACCGCGCGCTGATGAGCGACTACCTCCGGCGCGTGCTGAAGGTGGAAGACGATCGCGACTACGAGATCCTCAACATGAAGGTGAACGAGTCGTGGAAGTGGGAGCTGCCGAAGGGCAAGGCCGGGGGCTACGTGAACGTCGTCGGTGAGCTGCGTCGCGCGATGCTCGACAACCCGCACCTCCGCGTGATGTTCGCGAACGGCCTCTACGATCTCGCGACGCCGTTCTTCGCGAACGAGCACGCGGCGCGACACCTCGGACACGAGCCGCACGTGAAGAAGAACGTGCGAGAGCACCTCTATCCCGCGGGTCACATGATGTACCTCCACCCGCCCTCCCGGGCCCAGCTCACGAAGGACTTCGAGGCGTTCGTGAGAGAGTGCGTGCCCACGGCCTGACGCGCCGGGAACCTCTCGTTTCTGGGGATCGAACTGCGTTGCGGCGGAGCGCGCCGAGGCCCAGAGTTGGCGGGCTCGATGACCGACCGCACGTATTCCCGCGAGGAGATGGAGGAGATCTTCCGTCGCGCTGCCGAGCAGACGGCGTTCGCGGAGAGCGGCGCGGACGCGATCCGCTACGAAGACCTCGAGGCCGCGGCGCGCGAGGTGGGCATCGACGCGAAGTCCGTGGCCGAGATCGCGCAGAAGGTCGAAGGCGAGCGAGCGCTCTTGGCGCAGCGCGCCGACGAAGACGCGATCGTACGGCGCGAGATCGGAGAGCGCCGGCACCGCGCCCGACGGGGCCTCGTCACGTACGCGATCGTGATGGCGTTCCTCGCGGCGCTCGACTGGATGACGCCCGGCGGGCCGTGGGCGCAGTGGGTCGCGCTGGTCTGGGGCCTCTTCGTCGCGCTGGGCATGGGTCGCGCGCTGCTCGATCCGAGCGAGTCCGACCGCGAGCGCATCCTCGGACGCGAGCGAAAGCGCCGCGCCCGGCGCGATCGCGAGGAGCGTCGACAGCGCGCCGCCACCGAGTGGAAAGGACGCCTCGCCGCGCAACAAGAGGCGATCCAGCGCGAGCTCGCGACGCAGGAAGAGCGGCGACGTCTCCAGGCGCGCGAGCGTCGCGAGGCGAACCGCGAGCGGGAGCGCGCGAGCCGCGAGTTCGAGAAGGCCGTGGACGACGGCGTCACGCAGCTGCTCACGGTGCTCGCGCGACGCATCGGCGAGGCAGCGCGCGACGACGGCGCGCCCAAGGGCGACTTCGGTGCGTTCGTGCGACGCGAGCGCGCGAGAGAGAGCGGCGTACCGACGAACACCGCTCCGGCGCAGCGCGTGCGGGTCGCAGAGCCGACGCCCGCGCCACAGAACGCCGAAGAAGAGCTCGAAGAAGAGGTCGCGCGTCGTTCGCGACGCGACGCGCGCTCTCGCTGAGCCAGGCTCTCCCGACGCCTGGTCAGCTCGCCCGACGCGTCACGCGCAGCGTGCGCAGCTCCGCGTCGCGCTCGAGCTCGACCTCCACGCTGAAGAGCACATCGCCCTCGACGTCGTCACAGCGCACACGCTCGCTGCCGCGGAGGAGCTCGAGGACCTCGCCGCTGCGCGTGACCACGATCGGGTCCGGCCCCGCGCCGAGCGTGCAGCCCGGACCGAACGCGTTGCCCTCGGCGTCGAACGCGATCTCGACCGCGTCGAGCGACGTCCCGCTCGCGTCACGCAGGATCAACGTTCGCGCGCCGCTCCCGTCGAGGCTGATGGACGCGGCGCCGAGCACCGTCGACGCGATGCTGATGCGCACGGCCGAGCGCGTCGCTCGTGCCCCGTCGAGATCGCCTGGCAGGGTCGCGACCACGAAGCTCGAGCTCAGATCACTCGGAAAAAGAAGGCGATCGTTGGGGAGGCTCGACCACGGTCCCGGCTCGTCGAGCGCGCGGAGCGTCGCGCCGCCCGCGTCGATCTCGAGCACGTGGCCGCCCACGAGCCAGGCCAGCGTGCGCGGATCGCGCGTGATCTCCATCGCCTGCGCGGTGCCGAGGTGAGGCGTCCAGAGCTCGGCGATCATGCGACCCGCGAGGTTGGTTCCCACGAGCAAGACGCGCCCCGACGGCGTCGCGGTCCCGCGCGGGCTCACGATGTCGGTGTCGCGCGCCAGGCGCTCGACGCGCGGCGGATCGGCGCGGAGATCGATGACGCGCACCTCACCGTCGACCACGTGGAAGAAGCGATCGAGCGGCAGCCCCAGGATCAGATCGGGCGCCGCCAGCGTGGTGTCGAGCGTGCGGGCGCGATCGAGCGTGGCCTCGATGCGCTCGATCGCGGCGACGTTCGTGCCGTCGAGCGTCTGACCGCCGGCGACGAAGATCGCGCCTTCGCTGCCCAAGAGCGCGATCGGGCGCACGCGCGGTCCAGCCAGCGCGGGACCGAGCGACGACGTGCGAAGCGTCGGATCGATCACGTCGATGCGGCCGACGAGCGCGTCGTCGCCACCGCCGCTGCGGCCTCCGACGAGCACCACGCGCGCGCCCACACGCACGGCCGCGTGATCGCGTCGCGGCGCGGACAAGCGGCCGCCAGGGCCGTCGCCCGACGGCGTGACGTCTTCGCCCAGGCGCTCGTAGCTGTCGTACGCGGAGTCTCCCGACTCGGCCGCGCCGCCCGCGATGATCACGTCGCGATCGATCGCCGTCGCGCTCGCGCCTTCGCGTCGGTTGAAGAGCGCGTCGGGTCGCACGTCGGCGAACGAGAGGCGCGGATCCACACGCGCCACGCGACGCGACGAGCCGCGACCTCCGACGATCCACGCCGTACCGTCCGGATGCGCGACCACGGCCGCGTCCTCGGGTGCGATCGCGTCCGGGTCCAGCAAGGTGCACGGCACGAGCGGCGGCAGCACCGCGATCACGCCGCCCGCGCGCGCGTCTTCGATGGTGCTCCACCCGATCGCCCGAAAGCTCGGCTCACCGTCGACCTCCGCGCGGAGGGCGCGCATCGTGGGGCGCAGGCCCATCACGTCGCGCGCTCCACCGGCCGTGAGCAGCTCGACGGTGTCGGTGGGCTCGGGCGCGAAGTCGCCGAGGACCGAGAGACGCGCGGCGCGCACCTGCGTCGGCTGGCAGCGCGGGTCGCGCGCGCCGATCCGGATCTCGATCGGGACGACGTCGGGATCGCGGCTCGCGCACGCGGCGGTCGTGCCGCCCACGAGCGCGAGGCCCATGGCGAACAGACGTGACGCGGCTCGCGGGCGGGCGCGCCCTCGCGTCATCCCGACGACCTCATCGCTCGACCGTGCTCAGCGCACATTCGGTAGCATCCTGCCGCATTCGCCCGGCGCGTCCCACTTCGCGCTCACCCGTACGTTTCTCCGCCGGCTCCGCGGCGCTCCGCTCATGACCACGCGCACCTTCGGCAAGTACCTGCTCGACCGCGAGATCGCCCGCGGTGGCATGGCGCGCGTGCACCTCGCGCGGCTGCGCGGCCTCGGCGGTTTCGAGAAGCGCCTCGTGCTGAAGGAGATCGATCCGAAGCTCGCGAGCGATCCGCGCTTCGTCGCGCTCTTCGTCGAAGAGGCCAACACGCTCGTCCAGATGAGCCACCCGCACATCGTGCCGGTGTACGAGCTGGGCGTCGTCGAGGGCACGTACTTCCTCGCGATGGAGCACGTGCACGGCACCACGCTCGAGGCGCTCGTGACCGAGCGTCCGCTCGAGGCCGAAGAGGTCGCGCACGTCGGCGGCCAGATCGCAGACGCCCTCGCCTACGCGCACGAGCGCTTCTCGCTCGTCCACCGCGACGTGACGCCGCGCAACGTGATGATCGACGCGCACGGCCATGCGCGCCTGCTCGACTTCGGCATCGCCGCGCGGCTCGACGCGGGCGAGAGCGGAGACGCGATCTTCGGCACGCCCGGCTACCTCTCGCCCGAGCAAGCGCGCGGCGAGCGCCTGAGCCCGGCGAGCGACCTGTTCGCGCTCGGCGCCGTGCTCCACCGCGCGGCCACGGGTGCGCACGCGTTCCCCGCGACGATCGACGCGACGCGTGACCTCGTCGAGCCCGCGGCGCTCCCTGCGCTCGAGGGCGTGCCCGACGATCTCGCCCGCATCATCCGGTCCGCGCTCGAGCCGAGCCCGGCGAAGCGTCCTGCGAGCGGCAAGGTGCTCGCTGCGCAGCTGCGCGCGTTCGCCGCGCGACGTCCCGAAGGGGTCGCGGACGCGCTCGGTCAGCGCGCCGATCGCCTCGCGACGAAGGCCGAGCGCGCACACGAGGAGTCGCCCGACGAGCCCATCGGCACACCGCCGACGTCGGGTCGCACCCAGTCGCTCGCGACGAGCCCGGCGCTCGAGGAGATGCTCGGCACGCCGCCGCAGAAGGCTTCCCAGAAGAGCGCGCAGAGCGGGACCGAGGGCGTCACGCAGACCGGGCGGAAGTGGGCGGCTGCCGAGCCGCGCGAAGAGGGCGACGCGCCGTCCACGCAGCGCATCGAGCGCGCGCGCGAGCCGATCGCAGCACCGCGTGAGGAGGCCGCGACGAAGGCAGCGACGCCCGCCTCGACGCCAGCGGCGACACCCACCCAGGTCGAGGAGCGACGCGCGCCTCAGCCGCTCTTGATCGCGGGGCTCACGGTCCTGCTCGCGCTGGCGTCGGTGTGGGCGCTGTCGTACGCGCGCTTCGAGACGCCGACGGGAGAACGCGCGCCGAACGCGCTCGATCCGACGCCGCTCGAGATCGATCCGCCCGACGCCGATCTCGACGCGCCGGTCGCTGCAGCCGATGCGGCGATCGAGACGAGCGACGCGGGCACCGGCGAAGACGCGCCGATCGAACCTGATGCGCTCGTCGTCACGAGCCCGCCGCCGTCACGTGACTCGGGTCCGCGACGCACCGTGGACGCCCGCGTCGTGCGCGCCGCGGGCGACCACGAAGGCACGCTCACCGTGCAGGCGCTGCCGTGGGCCGACGTCTACCTCGATGGCGCGCGCGTCGGACGGACGCCGCTCCGAGATCGACGTGTCCCGAGCGGCTCGCACGAGCTCACGCTGCGATGCCCTCCGCTCGGTCGCGAGATCACGCGCACCGTGCGCATCGGCGACGGCGCGACCACACGCGTGAGCGCGAACCTCCAGACGAACCCGCCGACGATCGTCGAGCGCTGAGTCTCGAGCGACGCGCTCAGGCGCGGTGCATCGGGCGCGGGGGCGGGCTCGCGCGGGGCTCCATCGGTCCCATCGGCATGGGCTGCCCGCCCGCCGCGAGGTACTTCTCGTAGACCGACACGACCGCGAAGACGCGCATGATCGTCACGAGGAACGTCGAGACGAAGATGCCCACGATGGGGAGCGCGTTCGCGAGCATCACCATGATGACGCTGGCGATGGCGAGCAGAACCAAGTTGAACAGCCAGTCGCGGAAGACGAGCCGCACCATGTCCATCACCGCCGAGGCCTCGAAGCCCGACGAGAACAGGCCGCTGATCTCGGAGCGGAGCGCCGCGGCGGCCGCGGGCAGCGAGAGCACGGCGTTGAGGACCGAGAGCACGCCGAGGAGCACGAACGCCCCGCAGAACATCAGCGGGATCAGCGCCATCGACATGCCCTGGGTGCCGTCGGCCCCCGCCACCGCGGAGATCATCGTCGCGACGAGACCGAAGTAGAGGCAGCCGACCGCCGCGAGCGTGAGCGCGAACGCCGGAAGCGACCACACGAGGCTGACCACGACGGCCTTGAAGCCCTGCTCCAGGTAGTCGAGCAGCGTGGCGATGTCGGCGGTGGGAGGCAGCAGCACGGGCGTGAGGCGCGCGATGGCGCGACGCGCGCCGTACGAGAGCCAGCCCATCACGACGAGCCACCCGAGGATCGGCACCACCCACACCAACAGGAAGAGACCGAGCTTCACCGGCCACTCGGGATCGGCCTGGAGGATCTCGAACGCGTGCAGGAGATCGACGCTGCGTGCGGGACGCGCAGCCTGAGGCTGCGCCACGATCCCTGCGTTCGGCGCGTTCATCGTGGGTTCACTGTTGGGGAGTGAACGAGAACGGCACCGAGACGACCGCGCAGTTGCCGCCGCTCACGCGCGCGAACTGCATGCGCGTCGCCACGTTGCGCACGCACGAGAAGACCTCGCGGTCGCGCAGCGAGCCGCCCACCTGCACGGCGTCGACGTTGCCACTCTGCGCGATGCGGAGCTGGAGCTGCATGTTGCCCTGCAGCATCGACTGCTGCTTGAGGCGACGCTCGTAGCAAGCCTGGATCTGCGGGCGGTGCTCCGCGATCACCGACGACAGCGCGGCGCGATCGATCTCTCCCGAGCAGTCCCACGAGCCCTGCACGGGGCCACGGATGACGGTGCGCACCGCGGGGCCCGAGTCGGGGATCTCCGACCAAGCATCGGGCTCCTCCTCGGGGATCTCGAGGAAGTCGTCCTGCAGCGACGTGGACGGAGGCGCGACCGCCGCGTCCGGCACCTCGACCGTGGTCGTGGTCGTGGGCGGCGCGCTGTTGGTGAGACAGTAGGCCCCGCCCGCGAGCGCGAGGAGAACGACACCGAGGATTGCGTACTTGGCTCCGCCGCCGGACGGGGGCGGGGGCGACGACTCCGAGGCCAACCTGGTCTCCTTCTCTCCCGCGGTGATCCGCGAAGGCGCGGCGTCATACCACGAGCGCGCGCGCCGAGCCCATCGCGGGGTCAGCCGAAGGTCAGTCCAGGATTCGACCGATCGCTCGGACCGTGAGGTTCACGGTGATCGTCGCCCCGCCGCTCGGCAGCGGGTCGCCCGGCTCGAGGTCGATCGACGTGCGCGCGAAGAAGCGCACGCGACGGCTGACACCGACGATGTGGTCGGACAAGCGCGCGGAGCCGTCGGCGTCGATGGCCATGTCGCCCTCTCGCGCAGTGCCGGCGGGGAGGCCCGGGATCACGCCGAGCCGCGCCACGCCAGGCGCGTCGATGCCCGCGGCCGTGTCGGGGCCCCAGAAGATCTCGATGTCGGGCACGTCCACGTTCAGCGAGTTCGGGCTCGCGCGGTACTCCACGCGGGTCACCTCGATCGCGTCGACGAAGCGCAGGATCGTCGCGGCCTCGCGCAGGAGCACGTCGAAGTCGACGACGTCGCCGACGGCAGACGAGACCGTGCGCGGCTCCGGATCGCAGAGCCCGTCGTTGCACGCGAGCGGAAGCGTGTCGCTGCTCGGGCACATGCCCATTGCGCACGGCACCTCCGCGATCATCGCGCCGCTCTGCAGCTCCGCGGGGACGCTCACGCTGCTCGTGCTCACCTCGAACGTCTGAGGGCCGCTCATCAGCTGCACGACCACGGCGTTGTTGCAGCCGGCGATCGCGAGGAGCGAGGCGGCGAGCGAGGCCAGAAGGAGCGGACGAAGAGGCGAAGGGCGACGTTCAAGCATGAAGCGAAGCATAGGCAATTCCGGACGCGCGCGCAGGTTACGCTCCGTGTCGTGGAGCCCTCGACCGATCGCGATCCCGAGATCCCGCACGTCGGCGACGAGGCCCTCACGCGAGAAGCGGTGCGCGTCTACCGACGCTACGCGGCCGAGATCGTCGAGCGATACCGCTTCTGTCCATACGCGGAGCGCTCGCGTCTCGAGGGCCACACCCGAGAGATCGTGTGCCTCGACGTGGTGCCTGATCTCTCGCGCTCGCTCGCGCTCGTCAGCGCCGCTGCCGAGGACGAGCGCATCGAGATCGGACTCATCCTCTATCCGAACGCCACGCTCGGTCGCCTCGCGCTCTCGCGCTTCGTCGAGCAGCTGAGGCGAGCGCACCAAGCCGAGCCGAGCGGGCTCGTCATGGCGATGGAGGCGTTCCATCCCGACGCCACGGCCGACCTCGAGAGCGCCGATCGACACGTGCCCTACGTGCGTCGCACGCCCGATCCGACGATCCAGCTCGTGCGCCACGACGTGCTCCTCAAGGTCCGCCGCGCTGGCGATCACGGCACGGCGTTCTTCGATCCGAGCCGCATGTCGCTCGACGCCCTCCTCGCCGCGCCGGCGCCCGTGCCGCTCCACACGCAGATCGCGAAGAACAACCTCGAGACCACCTGCAAACACGGCGTGCGCGCGATCGACGAGGTGTACGCGGACATCCAGCGCGACCGCGACGAGAGCTACGCGAAGGCGCGCAGCGCCGGCTGACTCACGAGCCTGCGAGGCCGTACTTGTGGAGCTTCTCGTGCAGCGTCGCGCGTCCGATGCCGAGCCGACGCGCGGCCTCGGTGCGGTTGCCGCTCGTCTCGCGCAGGGACTCGACGAGCAGGCCGCGCTCGTAGGCGTCGACGCGCTCCTTGAGGCCCTTGCCTTCGATCGCGAGCGGCGCGGCGTCGTCCGTCGGTCGCGCGAGCGGCGCGGTCGCCGGATCCGGGAGGAGGCTCGGATCGAGCACGCCATCGATCGCGAGCGCGACGAGGCTCTCCACCGCGTTCTCGAGCTCGCGCACGTTGCCCGGCCAGCGGTGTAGGGCGATGCGTCGATGCACCTCGTCCGGCACGACGATCGGCCCCGCGTCGAAGCGCTCGCGGTAGCGCTCGAGGAAGTGCACGAAGAGCGTCTCGACGTCTTCGGGTCGCTCGCGCAGCGGCGGCACACGCAGCGTGACGACCTTGAGGCGGTAGTAGAGGTCCTCGCGGAACTTGCCCTCGCGCACGAGCGCCTCGAGATCGCGGTGGGTCGCGGCGAGGAGACGCACGTCCACGGGGATCGCACGATCCTCACCGACGGGCCGGATCTCACCCTCCTGGATCGCGCGGAGGAGCTTTCCTTGCGTGCGCAGATCGAGCTCCGCGATCTCGTCGAGGAGGAGCGTGCCTCCGTGCGCCTCGCGGAAGAGGCCCGCGCGCTGCTTCACCGCGCCGGTGAACGCGCCCTTGGCGTGACCGAAGAGCTCCGCCTCCGCGAGCTCGTGCGGCAGCGCCGCGCAGTTGAAGCGCACGT
>CAZCVE010000059.1:0-53439 GCA_964502175.1 uncultured Sandaracinaceae bacterium | reverse complement strand
AAGAGCTCCGCCTCCGCGAGCTCGTGCGGCAGCGCCGCGCAGTTGAAGCGCACGTACGATCGCTTGCTGCGCGCGCTCGCTCGCACGATCGCCTCCGCGATCCGCTCTTTGCCCGTGCCGCTCTCGCCTTGGATCAGCACGGTCACGTCGCGCGGCGCGACGCGCGACACGAGCTGCGCGAGGCGGCTCATCGCGGGTGAGCTCCACACCAGGCTCTTGGCGAGGTTGAGGTCGGCGCGGGCTTCGTCGCGCTCCTTGCGCAAGAGCGCGGCGCGCTTGGCGCGCTCGATCGCGGCGATGAGATCATCGGGATCGAACGGCTTCCGGAAGTAGTCGAACGCGCCGAGCTTCATCGCGTCGACGGCCACGCGCTCGGAGCCATGCGCCGTCATCAGCACGAAGATCGGCGCGCCCGTGCCGAGCTTCTCGCGGAGCTTCGTGAGGAGGCCGAGACCGTCGAGCTTCGGCATCCGCAGGTCCGAGAGGACGACGTCGATCTCGCCCTCCCCAGCGCCCTCGATCGCCGCGAGCGCCTCGAGCCCGTCGGCCGCCTCGCGCACCTCGAAGCCCGCGTCCTCGAGGTACGCCCGCAGCGTGAAGCGCAGGGGTGCTTCGTCGTCGACGAGGAGCGCTCGCAGCGTCACGACACGCCCTCGCTCGCCGGTGCGAACACGTCGTTCGCCGCGCGCTCGACACTCGCAGGCTCGACCGGCGTCGCGCTCGCGCTCGGGGCCGACTCGCGCGCCTCGAGCGCAGGCCCGGAGCGCGGAAGGACGAGTCGCGCACGACATCCGCCGCCCTCGCGATCCTCGAGCGTGAGCTCTCCCTCGTGCTGATGCGCGAGGCCACGCGCGACGGCGAGGCCGATTCCCGACCCCTTGGGCTTGGTGGTCGCGCCCACCTCGAAGAGCGCTCCACGCACCTCGGGCGCGATGCCCGGCCCGCGATCCTCGACGTCGACGATCACGCGCGCGCCGTCGGTGCGGAGGCGCACGCTGACGTGCGCGCCCGCAGGGCTGACCTCGATCGCGTTCTGCACGAGGTTCACGATCACGCGGCGCACCTTGCGCGGATCGCAGCGCGTCTCGACGTCGTCGTCCCCGATCGGATCGAGCGTGACGTCGCGAGAGAGCGCCATGCCCTCGTGGAGGCGCTGCACCTCGTCGAGGAGGCCGCGCATCGAGGTGCGGCGCAGCTCGAGCGGCACGAGCGGACGCGAGAAGTTGAGGAACTCCTCGAGGATGCCCTGCACGCGATCGATCTCGCCGCGCATCACCTCGAGGCGCTCCTTGCCCGCGCCCTCGACGTCGCGACGAAGCAAGCCCGCGAGGCCCTTGATCGACGCGAGCGGGTTCTTCAGCTCGTGCGCGATCTCGGACGAGAGCGTGCTCATCGTGCGCGCCGTCTCCGCGTGCAGCTCGAGCAGGCGCTGCTGCTCGGCGACGCGCTCTTCGATCGCACCGTCGAGCGTCTGCCGGATCCACTGCCCGACGGTCACCGACGCGATGAAGAAGAGCGTGTACGCGAACGCCGCGAGGGTCGGCCCCCACGTGCCGACCGACACGGTCGCGAGCATCCCGAACGGCACGAGACCGGGCACGAGATCGAACGTGTGCGCGAGCGCGAGCAGCCACACCGCGGGCACGTGCACGCACAGCACGAAGAACAGCGCGAGCCGCGGCGGCGCGCTGAGGTTGAACATGAGCGCGACGATCAACACGGCGGGCGCGGCGGGGCTCGCGAGCCCTCCGCTGCCGACCATGAGCCCGAGCTGACAGAGCCCCGAGATCACCAGGTTCGCGCGAACACGCGCCTTCGTGAGCGGCACGCCGCGGTACGCCCGGATCTCCACGACGGAGATCGCGGCGAGCGTGAGCGCGGCGAGCCCCAGCACGACGATCCGCCACGGCCGTGGATCGACGAGGATCACGAGCAGCGCGACGCTCGAGAACACCGGGATCGCTCGCGCTCGCCAGACGAGGAGCTGGGCGATCACCCGCTCTCGCGCGCGCTCGACCACGGGCTCGACCGGCTGGGGACTCATGAAGGGAGGGTAGATCACGGGCTCGTGGGCAGGCGCTCAGCAAGCGCGATGCCTGCCTGAATCCCTGCGATCCTTCGACGCGGGGAGAGCAGCATCCGGAGTCTCGGTCGCTCGCTGTCCGGAAATCCGAACGCGCCGGACTCCGGGACGCGATCGAGCGACGGAACCCGAGGGATTCGCGAGGACACGTCGCTCACCGGCGGCGGCACGCGCCTTGATAAGCATCCGGTCATGCGTCGCGTCCTCGTCATCGTCCCCATCGTCGTCCTCATCCTCGGTGTGCTCCTCGCGGTGCGCATCCGCTCCCAGATGGCGCGCGCCGAAGGTCCGCCGTCGGGCTCGGGCACCATCGAAGGCACCACCGTCGATCACGCCGCGCGCATCGCACAGCGCGTGACTCGCGTCGCCGTGGCCGAGGGCGCCACCGTCGCCGAAGGTGACGTGCTGATCGAGCTCGACTGCACCGAGCCGACCGCGCGCCTCGCGGAGGCCGATGCGCGCATCGCCGCTGCAGAGGCGCAGGCGCTCGTGGCGCGCTCGCAGATCGCCGTCGCAGGCCGGCAGCAGCGCGCGGCCTCGGCCTCGGCGCGCGCCACCGCGTCGCAGCTCGCGGTCGTGCAAGCGAACCAGGAGGCCGCGAGCCGCGAGCAAGCGCGCATCGCGAGCCTCGGCGACTCGGCCACCGCGATGGCGCGTGACCAAGCGGGCGACGCCGTGCGCACGCTCGGATCGCAAGCGAGCGCCGTGCAGGCGCAGACGTCGGCGTCGCGCGCCCAAGCGCAGGTCGTCGGCGCGCAGATCGAGGCCGCCGAGGCCGGATCGCAGGCCGCCGATCACCAGATCGAGGCGTTGCGCGCGCTCCGCACGCTCGCGCAGCTCGCCGTCGACGAGTGCACGGTGCGCGCACGACGCAGCGGCGTCGTCGAGACCATCTACTTCGACGCAGGCGAGCTCGTGTCTCCGGGCGCGCCGCTCGTGCGGGTCGTCGACGTGCACGAGGTGACGGCGACGTTCTACCTGCCCAACGCGGAGATCGGCGCCGTGCACCCGGGCACCCGCGCCCAGGTGCTGGCCGACGCGTACCCCGACGATCGGTTCGAGGGCGTGGTCCGCACGATCGCGATGGAGGCCGCGTTCACGCCGCGCACGGTGCAGACGCGCACCGATCGCGACCGCCTCGTCTATCCGGTCGAGGTGGTGATCCAGAACCCCGACGGACGCCTTCGACCCGGCATGCCCGTCGAGGTCACGGTGAGCTCGCCATGAGCCCCGCGACCCACGGCGAGCTCTCCCTCGTGACGCACGAGATCGGACGCGACTTCGGCAGCGGCAAGACGCTCAACCGCGCGGTCGGCGCGCTCAGCCTCGAGATCCCGCGCGGCGAGCTCTTCGGCCTGATCGGACCCGACGGCGCAGGCAAGACCACGCTGCTCCGCATGATGGCGGGCCTGCTGCCTCCGACGCGCGGCACGGTGCGCGTCGAGGGATTCGACCCCTTCGGCAAGGAGGCCGACCACGCGCGCGACGTCATCGGCCTGGTGCCGCAGGAGCACAGCCTCTACGGAGATCTCTCCGTCGCCGAGAACCTCGACTTCTTCGCGGACCTCTACGGCCTCGACGGCGAGGAGCTCACCAAGCGCCGCGAGCGCCTCCTCTCGATCACGCGCCTCGGCACCTTCCTCTCGCGGCGCGCGGCCCAGCTCTCGGGCGGCATGTACAAGAAGCTCGCGGTCGCGTGCGCGCTCCTGCACCAGCCCGACGTGCTCCTCCTCGACGAGCCGACGAACGGCGTCGATCCGCCGTCGCGACGCGAGCTCTGGGAGCTGCTCTACGAGTTCGTCGATCAGGGCATGACGATCGTCGTCACCACGCCGTACATGGACGAGGCCACGCGCTGTCACCGCGTCGCGCTGATGGATCGCGGCGAGATCATCGCGATGGACGCGCCCGAGCGCTTGGTCGCGTCGCTCGACGCGGCCGTGCTCGAGGTCAGCCTCGCGAACGTCGAGAAGGCACGGGAGAAGGCCACCGCGCTCGTCGAGTCGAGCCCGCTCGTGATCGCGAGCGCACCGCTCGGCGCGAGCCTGCGCGTCGTCGTCGAGACGAAGAACGAAGCAGCGCTCGCGAAGGAGCTCGAGGGCCTCGGCACGCTGTCGCGCACGGCGCCTTCGTTCGAGGACCTCTTCCTCACCGCGATCGCGCGACGCGAGAAGAGCGCGAAGACGAAGGAGGCCGCGTGACGAAGAGCATCGTCGTCGAGGGCCTGGGCCGCCGCTTCGGCGACTTCGTCGCGGTCCGCGACGTCTCGTTCCACGTCGAGAAGGGAGAGATCTTCGGCTACCTCGGCGCCAACGGCGCAGGGAAGTCGACGACGATCCGCATGCTCTCGGGCCTGCTCGATCCGAGCAGCGGTCGCGCGCGCGTCGCGGGCCACGACATCAAGACCTCGCCCGACAAGGTGAAGGCCTCGATCGGGTACATGTCGCAGAAGTTCTCGCTCTACCTCGACCTCACGGTGCGCGAGAACCTCGAGTTCTTCGGCGGGATCTACGGCAGCTGGGGGCGCGCGCTCTCGGCCCGCGTCGACGAGACGCTCGACTCGATCGGCATGCGCGAGCTCGCCAGCACCTCGACGTCCGCGCTCCCCGGCGGCCTTCGTCAGCGCCTCGCGCTCGGCTCCGCGCTCTTCCACGAGCCGCCGATCGTGTTCCTCGACGAGCCCACCGCAGGCGTCGATCCGGCCTCGCGCCGCGAGTTCTGGAAGCTCATCCGCGGGATCTCGAACGCGGGGACGACCGTCTTCGTCACCACGCACTACATGGACGAGGCCGAGTACTGCGCGCGCATCGGCCTCATGGTCGCGGGCACGCTCGTGGCGCTCGACACGCCCGCGGCCCTCAAGAAGCAGTGGGTGCCAGGACGCATCCTGCGCCTCGAGGGCGAGGGCCTCGTGCGCGCGCTGCCTGCGATGCGCGAGCTCCGCGGCGTGATCGAGGCGCAGTCGTTCGGCAACGGCGCGCACGTGCGCTTCGATCCGGCCGCGCAGACCGACGACGCGATCGTCGCCGCCGTGCGCGCGCTCTCGTCGGTCTCGCTGCGCAGCGTCGAGCCCGTCGAGGCGAACCTCGAGGACGTCTTCCTCGCGGCCGCCGATGCCAAGGCCGAGAAGGCCGTCCGAGGTGCCGCATGACCACGAGTGGCTCCGACACGCACGCCGCGCCCGCGCCCCGGGCGACGACGCGCGCGCACCGCAAGACCTCGCCGCTGCGTCGCATCTTCGCGATCGCGCGGAAGGAGTCGCTCCACGTACAGCGCGATCCGCAGGCGCTCTACCTCGCGCTCGGCATGCCGATCATGCTGCTCCTGCTGTTCGGCTACGGCGTGAGCTTCGACATGGACGAGCTGCCCGTCGTGCTCGTCGACGAGGACGGCACGCCCGAGAGTCGCGCGATCACCGACGCGGTCTTCGCGTCCGGCGATCTCCGCATCGCGGGCACGGCGCGGTCCGCCGACGCCGCGCACCAGATCTTCGCGGACCGCGAGGCCAACGCGGTGCTCGTCCTGCCGCGCGGCCTCTCGGAGTCGATCGCGCGCGGCGAGCCCGTCGAGGCACAGCTGCTCGTCGACGGGGTCGAGGCCAACAGCGCGGCGCAGCTCCAGGGCAAGGCCGAGGCAGCCATGCGCGCCGCGTCGCTGTCTCTCGGCGCGTCACCCGCGATGGCGATGAGCCCGCCGACCGAGACGCGCCTCTCGACCTGGTTCAACCCCGAGGAGCGCTCGCAGCTCTTCCTCGTGCCGGGCCTCGCCGCGTACATCCTCGCGATCGTCGCGGTGCTGCTCACCGCGCTCACCGTCTCGCGCGAGTGGGATCGCAGCTCCATCCAGCAGCTCTTCGTGACGCCCGTGCGCACGTGGGAGATCGTGATGGGCAAGCTCCTGCCGTACTTCACGCTCGGCGTGATCGCGGAGCTGATCGTGTTCGTCACGGGCGCGTGGGTGTTCGACGTGCCGATGCGCGGCGACCCGCTCGTGCTCGCCCTCGCCTCGCTGCTCTTCCTCCTCGGCATGCTCGGCCAAGGGATGCTCATCTCCATCGTCGCGAAGAACCAGATGGTCGCGACGCAGATGGCCACGATGGTCTCGATGCTGCCTTCGATGCTGCTCTCGGGCTTCATGTTCCCCATCGAGAACATGCCCCTGCCGCTGCAGGTCATCTCGAACGTCGTGCCCGCGCGCTACTTCATCCACACGCTCCGCGGCGTGCTCCTGCGCGGCAACGGCTCGGGCGAGGTGTGGTTCGACCTCGTGATGCTCGGCGGCTTCGCGCTCGTCATGTTCACGATCGCCACCAAGCGCTTCAAGCGGGAGCTCGCATGAGCACGAACGACCACGACGACGACGAGATGGCGCCCTACGAGCCGCCTCACGGGAGCTGGCTCCGCTCGGTGCTCGCGCCGCCGCTCGCCGTCGCGACGAAGGAGCTGCGACAGACGCTGCGCGATCGACGCGTGATGATGCTCTTGCTCGTCGCGCCCGCGATGCAGCTTCTCGTGCTCGGCAACGCCGCGAACCTCGAGGTCGATCGTGTGCCGACCGTGATCGTCGATCTCGACGACACGACGGAGTCGCGCCGCGCCCTCGCGGAGCTCGTCGCGGACGACACGCTGCGAGGCGTGGGTCACGCGAGCTCGCCCGAAGAGGCCACGCAGTACCTCGTCGATGGGCGCGCGGCGGTCGCGGTGATCGTCCCGGATGGCTGGAGCCGCGATCTCTCGCGCGCGATCCCGTCGCACCCCGCGCGCGTGCAGGTGCTCGTCGACGGGACCGATCCGAACCGCAGCAGCATCGCGGGCAGCGCCGCGCTTCGTTACTTCTCGACCATCGCGGTGCGATCGGTGCGCGCGCGTCTGTCGGGCCTCGCGGGTCGCGCGAGCGCGCTGCCGGGCCAGACCACCGATCTCGGCATCGTGACCGCGGGCGCCTTCGCGCCACCGCAAGGCGATGCCTCTCCTCAGGCGGGCATGCCGCGTCCCGTGCAGCTCTCGCTCGCGCCGCGCGTGCTCTACAACCCGCGCCTGCGCACCGCGTACAACCTGATCCCCGGCATCGCGACGATGCTGCTGCTGCTCATCACGACGATCGTCACCTCGATGGGCCTCGCGAGAGAGCGCGAGTCCGGCACGCTCGAGCAGGTGCTCGTCACGCCCGTGCGACCGTGGCAGCTCATCCTCGGCAAGATGCTGCCGTTCGCGGCGATCGGTCTCTTCGATCTGCTGCTCGCGCTCGTCGTCGGCGGCTACGTGTTCGACGTGCCCGTGCGCGGCTCGCTGCTCCTCTTGTTCGGCGCGGCGTTCGTGTACCTCTTCACCACGCTGGGCCTCGGGCTCTTCATCTCGACCATCAGCCAGACGCAGCAGCAGGCGTTCCTCGCGGGCTTCATCGTGATGATGCCCGGCATGCTGCTGAGCGGGATCATGACGCCCGTCTCGAGCATGCCCGAGTGGCTCCAGCCGCTGACGTACGTGAACCCGCTGCGCTGGTTCTCGGAGATCGCGCGCGCCGTGATGATCCGCGGCGCGGGCCTCGACGACATCCTCCAGCCGCTCGGTGCGCTCGCGCTCTGCGGCTTCGTCATCTTCACGACGGCGACGCTGCGCTTCAGGAAGACCGCCTGACGCGAGATTGGCGGCAGCCGAGGTGGCCATGGGGTCGTCGATCCCCCGGCTGCTCGATCCGCCACCGAGTGCGGTGGGGCCCGAATTCCCCACGATCCCGGGGGATCACACGGTGGCACGCGGCTCGCTCTAGGGGCGGCCATGACCTCTCGCCGTCTCCCGCTCCTGCTCCTGGCCCTCCTCCTTCCCGCGTGCGCCACCGAGGCGCCGACGGCGTTCGACGAGGCTGCCGCGGAGACCGGGCTCGATCAGATGCTCGACGCCGTGCCCGAAGAGGGCAAGGCCGACGGCGTCGAGGAGCTCGGGCCGACGATCGGCAACGGCGCCGCCACCGAGGTGTGGGCCGTTCGCAACCAGTGGACGGAGAGCGACACCGCCGAGGCGCGTCTCGCGGGCGTGGCGTGGGGCGCGAACAGCGGCCTCGACTGGGAGCAGAAGTTCGAGCGCTGGGTCGGCTCGCTCGAGGTGGTCGCGCGCTCGGGCTACGGACAGACGGTCCGCGTCCGCACGCCGTACGGCACGCGCCAGTTCGATGCGCCGACGCTCGAGTGCGAGGAGTTCGGCACCTTCCTCCGCGTGAGCTTCGCCTCTTGGTACGGACTGCCCTTCTTCTTCACCGGCTGGGACTCGACGAGCCGTCAGACGATGTACGCCGGTCACTTCGGCTTCGTGAACCGCCGCGGCGAGAACATCGCGCGGTTCCCCGCGTTCCGCACCGCGTACTCGGATCACACCTCGCGCTGGCGTGAGGGTCAGGCGTGGCCGACGGACTCGCGCCTGCGCGCGCTCCGCCTCGGCAACGACGACGGCGTCGCGTTCCTCTCGACCGACGGCACGACGCGCGGCGCCGGTGCGTACTTCGACGAGATGTTCCTCAACAAGCGCGTGGGCTACTTCATGCGCCTGCTCGTCCTCTACTTCGGCAGCGTGAACCTCGCGGATGGCGCCAACATGTACCACGCGCGTCCCGAGTCACTGCGCCCCGGCGACCTCCTGCTCCGACGCTGGCAGCGCCGCGGCATCGGCCACGTGCTCCCGGTCCTCCGCCGCACGAACACCGACGCCACGCACTTCGAGGTGGGTCTCGCGTCCGGCTCGATGCCGCGCCGTCAGCCGCTCTGGGCGTCGGGCTCGAGCGCCCGCAGCGAGTTCCTCACCCCCGACACCGGCGGCGCCGGCGCGAACTCCGAGGGGGACGCGTACGCTGCTCTCGGCGGAGGTCTGCGACGGTGGCGAACCGCGACTCTGTCGGGTGGGCGATGGCGGAACGCGGTGCGCCCGAGCGACCGCACGAACTTCATCGACGATGCCGATCACCCGGCGGTCACCGGCCGCATCGCCCGCTTCGAGGAGCTCCTCGCGCAGGTCAGCCCCGAGGCGCGCCGTGACTCCGCGATCGAGCGCATCAACAACGCGCGCAGCCACCTCTCGATGTACCCCGCGAGCTGCGCGGCCCGTACGCGCCGTGAGGATGCGTTCGTCGAGCTCTACGCGGTGATGGACGAGTACTTCGGTGACGACCGCGCCGCCGTCGACGCACGCTACCGCACGCTCGGTGACCGCGTGCTCGCGGAGCTCACCTACGCCGAGGCGCGCAGCTGCTGCTGGAACAACTCGACGGCCGCGATGCAGGCCATCGTCACGCAGTACGCCGAGCGCGAGCAGTCGGACGCGGCGGCGCGCGGCATGTGCGCCGAGCCCACGGTCTTCCGCGCCGAGCAGACGGACCTCGCGGCAGGCGGTGACGGCTACGGCCGCTGGCGCACGTTCGCGCAGAGCATCGGTCGCGGCGCCGAGTGGCGCGCGTGGAGCGAGGACGAGACGTGCGCGGGCACGGCGGTGCAGGGCGACCGCACGACGGGCCGCGGCATCGAGACGGCGTTCTGCAGCACGACGACGACGCCCACGCCGAGCGCGGACTGCGATCCCACGGGCGGCAACGACACGGTGGCCCGCGCGACGGTCCTCGCGGCTGGCACGCCGATCAACGCGCGCATCTGCTCGGGCGACGTGGACTTCTACCGAGTCGAGGCCGGCACGAGCACGGCGAACGTGGTCGCGTCGTTCCGCCACAGCATGGGTGACCTCGACATCCAGGCCGTCCGCGCGGACGGCTCGGTGATCACCGAGAGCAACGGCACGAGCGACGAAGAGCGCGTCTCCTCGACGGGCACCTTCTACGTGCGCGTCCTCGGCTACTCGAGCGCACAGAACAACTACTCGATCCGCCGCTGACCGCACGCGACGCGGTCCCCTCAGCATCGCTTCGCTCACGACGACGGGCCGACTCGAGAGAGCCGGCCCGTTTGTCCGGCGCGGGTGGGAACCGCGTAGAGTGCGTCATGGCCACCCAAGAAGAGCTCCAAGCAGCGGTTGTGGGCGTGAACTCGCTCGCGTCATCCCCGGGCACGTCGGACATGCTCGCCCTCTACGCGCTCTACAAGCAGGCGAGCGTGGGCGACGCCACGGGCAGCCGTCCCGGGATGTTCGACGTGAAGGGGCGCGCGAAGTGGGACGCGTGGGCCGAGAAGAAGGGGACGTCGCGAGAGGTCGCCGCGGACCAGTACATCGCGCTCGCGAAGCGGCTCGGCGCCCGCGTCTGACATGCCCGCTCGCCGACGGCCCGAGTCGTAGGCATGTCGGCATGCCAGCTCGTCGCGGACGCGAGTCCCAGAGATCTCGACGAGCCAGCATGGCGCCGGACGCAAATCCCAGAGATCTCGACGAGCCAGCATGGCGCCGGACGCAAATCCCAGAGATCTCGACGAGCCAGCATGGCGCCGGACGCAAATCCCCAGAGATCTCGACCAGCATGGCGCCGGACGCAAATCCCAGAGATCTCGACGAGCCAGCATGGCTCCGAACACAGGTCGCACGAATTTCCCGGCGATCTCGAAGGCGCTGCCGGATCACTGCCGACCCACCGAGGTCACGTAGAGTGCGGCCGACATGAAGTCCTCGTTCACCGCGATCGTCCTCGGGCTCTCGCTCGTCGGATGCGGCTCCGCGTCGAGCAGCTCCTCCACATCGTCGACGACGCCCGCGTCGTCGTCGCAGAACACTTCCAACGGCGGCGCGGGAGAGTCGGACGAGCAGCTGCTCCAGCGGAACCTCGACGAGTGCTTCGCGGCGGCGGAGCGGCACCCCGAGCGGCGCGACGCGATCCGTCCGGTGTGCCTCTGCATCATCGCGGGCGGCACCGACGATCCGCAGCTCTTGCGTGATCTGCGCGCGGCGGACGAGCAGGCGATGACGGCGCGCGCGCAGGCGTGCGGGACGCCCTCGCGCATCCTTCCGTTCGCCACGCTCGACCAGTGCCTCACGAGCCGCCCCGGCGACTACGAGATGTGCGGACGCCTCGCGCAGTGCGTCGGTGATCACATCCAGCAGCAGCACGCCGGGCCCGAGTTCGACGCGTGGTTCACGTCGCTGACGCCCGAGCAGCGACGACAGCTCGGCGTCGAGTCGGGCACTGCGTGCATTCGCCAGATGCAGGGACAGGGTCAGACCCAGGCGCAGTGACGCGTGACTCGCGGAACTTCGTTCCGGGTTCTTCTAGGACGGGCCGCCGAGGTCGACGCAGTCGCCGAAGCAGCAGAGCCCCGAGGCGCAGTGCGCGTGGCTCCGCTCACATCCGAGCTCGCCGGGCTCGAGCTCGAGCGACGGACACAGACGTCGTGGGTGCAGGCCAATCCCCAAGCGCAGAGAGAGCGTCACCGCCGGCGTCGCCGCTCCCGTTCGGATCCGCGCAGCCGATCACGCAGGTCAGCGAGACCACCGACATCGACAGCACCGAGCTCGTCCCCGGGCGCATGGGGACCTCCGCGCGGCGGTGCTCTCACGGAAGTGACAGCCTTCCCACGCAGGTGCGCGTTGACCGCGGACGGGCGCGGGCCGCATCGTCGCCCTCACGATGTGCAGGAACATCAAGCTCCTCTTCCACTTCGCGCCGCCCGCGACGCACGACGAGATCCACGCCTCTGCGCTCCAGTACGTGCGCAAGGTGTCGGGCCCCGGTCAGCCCACGGCCGCGAACGAGGCTGCGTTCGATCAGGCGGTCGCGCAGATCACGCAGATCACCGAGACGCTCCTCCTCGAGCAGCTCGTGGCCAAGGGCCCACCGCGTGATCGCGAGGTGGAGAAGGTGCGCGCGAAGGCGCGCGGTGAAGACCGCGACGCGCGCATGCGGAAGAAGCTCCTCGCCGAGCGCTGAGCCCCTCGCGAGAGCTCAGAGCGTCGCGGCTGCCGCGCGCAGCGCGTCGCCCGGACGGTCCGTGATCGTCTGGTGGTGCGAGACGATCACGCGCACGAGGCCCGGCGTGTCGGCGAGGCGATGGAGCGCGGCGACGAACGCGGCCTTGTCCTTCACGAGGAGGAAGCGCCCCAGGCGGCTCACCCGCGGACCACCGCTCGAGAGCGTCACGTGCTTGAGCACGAAGCCCTGCATGCCGTCGAGGTGCGGCATGTTGAACACGGCGTCGTTCAAGACGAGCGTCACGCCCGTCTCGTCGTCAACGCGCACGAAGCCCTCGGACTCGCCCACGCCGTCGAGCACCGCGAGGCTCACCGCGGCGTCCTCCGGCATCTCCGCGTAGAGGCCCACGTCCTTCACCACCTCGGCGACCTTGGCGCGCGAGCCGGGCGCCGTGAGCACGCGCGCGGAGGGATAGCGTGCGTGGAACGCGGGCGCGTCGAGTCGGTGCATCGCGTTCGGCACGAGCAAGAAGGCGATCGGGCCCCACGCCTCGATCTCACGCATCGCTGCGTCGTCGAGACAGATCGCGTTGTGCACCACGAGGCGGCCGTCGCTGCGCTTCACCACGGTCATCACGCGCTTGAGCGGCATGCCCGGCACGTCGCCCTCGACGCGCCAGACGCGCGAGCTGAGCTTCTCGATCGGACGATGGCCGCCCACCGTCCACGTCGTGTTCACCTTCGGCATGTCACCCCTCGCGCGACGCGTGACCGTGTGATCACGGCCACCACGTCGCTTCGTCTTCGCCCTGCATCGAGATGTAGCCGCTCGTCCCATCGCGGCCGTCGACGCCCGTGAGCTTGCCCGACTGCCAGATCACGACGACGTCGCCCGCCACCGCGGAGTTGCCGCCGCGCGACGCGATGCCGCTCGACGCCGAGTGCATGTTCTCCGCGGCGAACGGGTTGCCCACCTCGCCGCGCGAGACCATCAGCCAGCCGCGCTTGGGCACGATGCAGAAGAGCGTGTCCGAGCCGAGCGTCTTGGCCGCCTCGGCCATCGCGTCGGGAATCAGCACCACCTCCGTCGCGAGATCGTCGATGCCACCGCCGTCGGTCGTCATCTGCGCGATGGGAACCATCGCGTCGCCCATCGCGCGCAGCATGCTCGGCTTCTTCCAGAACAAGAAGCCGCCCATCTCGGCGACCTGCCACGACCACTTCTGCGCGCGCACGTTCGCGGTCGCCTCGGCGATCAGCGCCTGATCGGTCGCGCGATCCGAGCGAGCGGCGAGCACGAACTGCTTTCCCTCCATGCCCGTGGCGACGGCGACGTGAGGGTTCTTCGAATTCTTCACGCCGACGAGCGGACGACAGAGATCGCGCGCGTAGTCGACGCGCTGCTTCGCGAGCACGACGAGCCGGGGAAACGTGATCGACATGGACGCGGAGCCTACACGCGCGCGCGAAAAACAGAACGCCCGCGGACCTCGAGAGGCACGCGGGCGTTCATCGAACGGGAGGGTCCGCACGGACCCTCAGGCAATCACAGACAGCCGGGGTGGTTCTCGTTGAGCATGCGCGCGAGCTCGATGTCCTCCTGGCGGAGGAACGCGAGGCGGTCGACCCAGTCGACGAGGAGGTACAGGTTCTCGCCCGCGTTCTCCGTCGCGATGCGGTCGCCCGGACGCTCGATGTCGACGCCGTCGACGCGCGGGAGATCCGAGGTACCGGGCTGGTAGTCGATGCCGCCCTCGACCTCGCGGTCGATCGTCTCGGCCGTGCCGAGATCCGCGCCGTCACGCACGTCGTAGACGCGCCAGAGGCTGACGAGGTTCTCGCGGTTGCGCGGGAGCTCGATGCCGTCCTCACTGCGACGCCACGCCGCGGCGACCGGCCCGAACACCTCGACCTCGACCGCGATCGCCGTGTCTCGCTCGCCGCCGAGCTGATCGAGCGTCATCGGGCGGTTCTCGAGGGTGAGATCGAGCCAGAGGTCCTGACGAGACGCGATGCTCGAGTCGACGAACTCGAGATCGGCCGTGACCACGGCGTCGCTCGCGCAGCCGACGACGCCCAACAGTCCGACCACACCCACTCCTGCAGCTGCCAGCTTCCAATTCGTGGTGCTCATCGTCTCCTCGTTTCTGCCCGATCGGCCTTTCGAGCGCGTCGGTGCGGTGTCTTCGTTTCTCGTTCTCGTTCGTTCGTTCGCGACCGCGTGCTTCATGCGCGTTCGCGCTTCGTCTCGCTTCGCCGCCTGTCGACTGCTCACCAGCGGCGAGAACCTCTCTACAAGCATCGTGCCAGGGCTCGTCGCCCGAGATCACTCGGAATCCGCGCGCATCGTGGCAAGGCCGACGGATCACGTCAGGTTCCTGACGCCAGCCCCGTCACTAGAGAGCGGTCACGGACGTCGGCGGCCCTTCGCGGCAGACGTCGGTGGCGGCTTGAGGCCGTACTTCTCCATCTTGTAGATGAGCCCACGCCGCGAGAGACCGAGCTTTCGCGCGGCGATCGTCTGGTTGTGGTTGGTGTCCGCCAGCGCGCGCACGATCGCGTCGCGCTCGACGGAGTCCACGTGCTCGCGAAGGCGTCCTTCACCGGGCGCGCGCATGCCCTCGGCGCCGGGGAGGTGCTCGGCCTGGATCTCCGCGTCGCCCGCGAGGAGCATCGCGCGCTCGATCGCGACCTCGAGCTCCACGATGTTCCCCGGCCACGGGTAGCTGCGCAGGCGCGCGAGCGCCGCCGGTGAGAGCTGCGGCTCGCGGCCTGCCCACGCACGACCGAGCGCCATCGCGAGCGGATGCACGTCGTCGAGGCGCTGACGCAGCGGCGGCACGTCGACGGCGACCTGCGGCGTCCCGAGCCAGAGCGCGAGCGCGCCGTAGCGGCCGTCGATCGCGCGCTCGGTCGTCGCGATCACGCGGTGGCCCGCGAAGCGGTGCACGATCGCATCGCGCAGCTCGGGCGCGAGCTGATCGACGTCCTCGAGGAGGATCGTCGCGCCGGTGGGGATGGACGTGACGCGCGACGCATCGAAGCGAGCGCAGGGCACGCGCACGAGCGTCGTCGACGCGTCGAGCACCGCGCGCACGAGCGTGGAGCGGCCGGTGTTCGGCTCGCCGCGCACGATGATCGAGCGCTCCCCGAGGCGCGCGCGCAGCCCATCGATCGCGGCGACGGACGCGGGATCGACCATCACGTTCGTGCCGCGCGTGGCAGGCGGCGCGAGGCCAGCGGCGTTGCGCAGGGCGAGGCGCGCGGCGCGCATGAAGCGCTCGGGGCGATCCGCGTCGTCGGGCGCGACGACGATCCCGACGATCGCGCCCGTGACGCCCGCCTCGTCGAGGGTGCGCGTCACCACCCGCTCCGCCCGCTCACGAGACGTGTCTGGCAGGAGCATCTCGATCTCGTCGTGCGCGAACGTCGCCACGCAGTCGCCCGCGCGGAGACCGGCGAGCGCGGCCTCGAGCACGCGACCGCCCTCGGCGTGTCGCGCCCTCACCATCGCCAGCGCCGTGGGACGCCACGCGCGCGCGGCCCTCGCGAGCTCTTCGGCGATGCGCTCCTCGAGCTCCGCGTGCGTGAAGGCGCGGCGCTGCGGCTGGAAGAACGGCGCCGCGATGCCCACGACGAGGTGATGCCCGTGCGCCTCGACGTCGTCGCCGGGTGAGAGATCGACCTCGCCGTCGAGGCGCTTGCCCGACACGAAGACCTGCTCTTCATGCCTCGCGCGGAGCACGAGCTGCTCGCCGTCCCAGCGCACGACACCGACGGGCCGGCCCTCTGCGGTCACGAGGCCGCTCGGCCCGAGGAGCTCGGTCTCGCCCTCGCGCACGTCCACCACGAACGTGCCGCCGCGGCCCGACGTCGCACCCGCGCCCCCACGCTGCACGACTGCAACGGCGAAGAACGCTCGGGGCCCGGAGCTCACGGCAGAGACGATACCAAGCCCGCGCCCGGGGATCTCTCACGACGAGCGCGATGTTTCGGAGCGAGGTGTGTATGCTCGCGGCCCATGGCGATCGCACCGCGCTCGAACGAAGAGCTCCTCCGCGACGTGCCGCTGCTCGGCTCGCTTCCCACGGCCGACCTGCACCTGCTCGGCGAGGCCGCGGAGCTGCGCAAGATCGCGCGCGCCGCGCCGCTCTTCGGCGAAGGTCAGACGGCCGAAGGCCTCTTCGTCGTGCGCACCGGCGAGGTGAAGCTGACCAAGAGCGGCCGCGACGGTCGCGAGCAGATCGTCTACCTCGCGCGACCGGGTCAGCCGATCGTCGAGGGCATTCGCTTCGATGGCGGCTCGTACCCGGCGAGCGCCGTCGCGATGCGCGCGGCCTCCGCGATCCTCATCCCCAACGACACGATCGCGGCGATCGGCGACAAGCGGCCGTCCGTGCTGAAGGCGATGATCGATCTGCGCGCGCGCCGCACCGACAAGGTGATGAAGCTCGTGTCGGACTTGTCGCTCCGCACGGTGCCCGCGCGTCTCGCGTCGTTCCTCTGCACGCTCGCGGCCCAGCGCGAGAAGCGCGGAGAAGATCACCGCCACCTCGTCCGCGACCTCACGACCGAGACCGTCGCGGGGCGCCTCGGCACGGTGCGCGAAGAGATCTCGCGCGGCCTCGCGCTGCTCGAGCGTGAGGGCGCGCTCAAGGTCACGCCCGATCTCATCGAGATCCTCGACGGCCAGAAGCTCGAGGCGATCGCCTTCGGTCGCAACAAGAAGGCGTGAGCGCGGGCGCGACGGGAGACGGGGCACGCCACGCGCGCTTCGTGCTCGCGGCGTGCTCTCTCGGTGTCGCGACGTTCCTCCTCTCGATCGTGTCGGCGCACGTGCCGTTCCCGATCGAGACCGAGCCGCTCGCGGCGCGCGCGGCGTTCGTGCTCGCGTTCGTGTGGGTGTCGACCGAGTGTCTCGTCGGCGCGCGCCTCGCGCGGGACGTCACGCCGCGGAGGCTGGCGATCACGGGCGCGCTCGGGACGATCGCGCTCGTCGCGCTCGCGGTGCTCGGCGCGCCACCCTCGGCCATGACGACCTCGCTCGTCGGCGCGCTCCTCGTCCTCGCAGGTGCGAGCGCCGGGGGATGGGTCGGCACGCGCATCCAGCATCCGGGGCACCTCGGCGTCGTGGCGATCGTCTCGTCGATCGCAGACGCCGCGAGCGTGTTCCACGAGGCGGGGCCGACCGCGCAGATCCTCGAGAGCGCCCCCACGCTCTCGCTCCTCACGCTCGGCGCGCCGATGCTCGGGACGAGCGACGTGCCGCCGATCCTCGGCGTGGGTGACGTGGTGATGTCGGCGCTCTACGCAGCGGCCGCGGCCAAGCACGCGCTCGCCGAGCGACGCACGTGGCTCGCGCTCGGTGGCGGGCTCGCGATCGCGATGATCGCCGTGCTCGTGCTCGAGCTGCCGCTGCCAGCCCTTCCCTTCCTCGGCCTCGCGATGCTCGTCGCGCACCCCGAGGCGCGGCTCCCTCCCGTGCACGAGCGACGACAGGCCGCGGTCGGCGTCGTCTTGCTCGTGGTGCTCGTCGCCTACCTGACCCTTCGCTCGTGAGTCAGTCGCTCTCGATCTCGGCGAGGGCGCGGCGCGCGCGGCGGAGCTCTTCGCGCAGCGTGAGCTCCTTGGCGCGATCGATCGCCGCGTTCTTTCGGAGGAACGCGCGGAGGTGCACGGCGGCACGACGACGATCTCCGAGCTCGTACGCGATCATCCCGAGGAGGAACTGTCCGTACCCCTCGCGCAGCGGGCTCGCGGCGAGCGCGGCGCGCGTCTGCTCGAGGCCCTCGGGCACGCGATCATCACCGAGCTCGACGAGCACGCGGTACGCACGCACGAGCACACGATCGCGGTGAGACCAGCGCTCGGCGCGCTCGAGCGAGCGGAGCGATCCCGGCACGTCTCCGTGGAAGTGCTGGAACGTCGCGAGCGCGAGCGCGTGGAAGCTGCGTCGGTCCGCAGGCGCCAAGCGCGCCGCATGACGCTGCGCTTCGATCGCGAGGCGCGCATCCCCGCGCGCCCAGAGCACGCGCGCTCGATCGTGCTGCGCCAGGTCGCGCATGGGACCGATCGCGAGCATCTGCGCGGCCATCGCGAGCGCATCCTCGAGCCGGTCTTCTTCGACGTGCACGAGGTAGAGCTGCCGGACGAGGAGGAACTGGATCTCCGGATCGAGGTCGTCGTCCTCGGCCGCGAGGCCACGTCGCGCCCAGTCCGCGCGGCTCGCGAGCGTGCGCGCACGGAGCGCAGAGGCGAGGCACTCGGCGGCAGACTTCGGCGCCGCCTTGGCGACGGTGTCCTTGGCCGTCCGCGCGGATCGGGCGACCACTCCCGTGTCGTCGCGCCGGTTCGCCGCGGGCCGCACCGACGGGCGATCCTCCGCGGATCTCGCGGCGGCCCTGGGCGGTGTCGTCTCACGTCGGCTCATCGCGGTTCCGTCACGGTGCTGCCACGCTCCCAGCCCAGGCGCTTCACGGTCATAGCCCGACCATCTCAGTGAGCGTTGGCCAGGGATAGCACAGGGCAGGCCGAAGTCGATGCTGCCCTGTTTTCGCGTACTTAGAGAACGTTGTCCCCAGGCTCGGCACAGCCACCCACAGATGTGGGGATCGATCGTGATCCAGGTCAGTCCGTGTGACGCGCGAGCGACGTGACCTGGGCCTCGAGTGAGGCGAGCTCGGCGTCGGTCAAGGTCGTCGTCCCGAAGCGCGCCTCGTTGTAGCGAGCGGTCACGGCGACCACCGTGTCGGCGCCGCGGAACGCGCGCGACACGAGCGCCTCGGCGTGCTCGCGCGGCGTGTGGTTCGGTGGACGCGGAGCGCCCCGCGAAGCGAGGGCGGCCTCGAGCATTCGATAGAGCGCGACCACGCGCGCGACGCGCTCGGAGACCGTCGACTCGGGCGCGCGCGGGCGTCGCCAGTAGAGCCAACCCGCGATCGCGATCATCGCGATCGCGCAGGCCCACACCCACCGACCCGGCGACGACGGCGTCGACGCCTCGCTGGGCTCGTCGGCCTCCGTGCGCGTCGCCCGTGCACCGCGCACCCACCGGAACGCGTCGCGCAGGATGTCGCGCTGCGATCGCAGATCGAAGCTCACGACGTCGAGCTCCCACCACACGATCGCCGCGTCGACCATGTTGCGCAGCTCTTCGAGGAACGAGGCCACGAGGCTCAGCTCGTTGCGACCGGGCGGCGTCGGGTCGAACGTCACCCACCCTTCGCTCGGAAGGTACGCCTCGACCCACGCGTGCGCGTCGCCCGAGCGCACCGCGTAGTAGCGGCCGTACTCGTTCCAGCGGCCGCCGAGGAAGCCCGTGACGTTGCGGCTCGGCACGCCCACCGCGCGGAGCAAGACCACCATCGCGCTCGCGTAGTACTCGCAGTGGCCCGCGTGCCACTCGAAGAGAAAGCGCTCGAGCGGCGGTCGATCGCCCGGGTCACGCATGTCGAGCGAGTACACGAACGGGCTCGCGTGGAGGTGCTCGACGATGCGCTCGGCGCGCTCGCGATCGGTGCGCGCGCCCTCGGTCCACTCGCGCGCGAGCGTCGCGAGGCGCTCGTGACCCTCGGGCATCTGGAGGTACGCCTCGAGCTCTCGACCTCCGAGCCACTCGACGACGTCGCGGCGCGGCGTGCCGGAGACCCACGCCGTGTAGCGCAGGCCGAGCTCCTGGCCGTCTTCGTAGCGAATGTCCAAGCCGGGGTAGCGCATGAGCTCGCGTCCCGCCTCGAGACCGTTCACCACGTGCGGCGGCACCTCGAGCGCCACGGTGTGCTCGGGCAGGAACACGACGCTCTGATCGAGCGCGTCGAGGACGATGCCGTACGCGATGTCGGTGTTGGCGTTGAACGAGCGCGTGATCGTGTACTCGTCGAGCAAGCGCGGCAGCGGTCGGCCGCCCGCGCGCGTGGCCCGCGTCCAGCGGCGTCCGTCGTAGTGATCGAACGAGGTGCCGCGCAGGTAGAGATCGAGCACCTGCCCCGTGCGCTCGCCCACGGGGCCGGGCGGCGTGACGCGGAGGATGACGGTCGGATCGTCACGGATGCGGCCGACCTGACCGAGCTCCACCTCGTTGCCGAACCCCGCGACCGTCGTGCCGCCCTGACCGCCGAACGCCAGCATGCCCAGGCCCACGCGAGGGAACGCGACGAAGAGCACCGCGGTCAGCGCGAACAGCGGGAGCGAGAGGAGCGCCGTGCCGACCAAGAACGGCGGGCCCACGAGGCGACGCGACGACAGCACGCGCGCGAGCTGCGCCTGCGTGACGCCACCGGTCTGCCCCGGCGGCAGCGTGATGCGCTCGTCGTCTGGCGCCTCGGGCTGTCGTGACTCGCGGGCGCGCGCGAGGTGCTGTGACTCGATCTCCGCGCGGAGGTGCGTCAGCGCGAGCATCCACGGCGCGACGATCACGAAGCCGAGGAACGCGAGCCCGTAGCTGATCTCCGTCGACAGCACCGTCGCGGCACACAGGTGGAGGAACGCGAGGAGCGCGACCTGGAGGTACTCGCGCGCGCTCCGTCGGTTCGCGAGGCGCGCGAGCTGGAGCGTGCCCGACCAGGTCAGGGCCATCGCGAGCCACGGCTCTCCGAGCACGCCGCGCGCCGTCATGAGCGCGAGCGACGCGACGAGCGCGATCGTCCAGTTTCGTTGCCAGCGCGCGTCGTCGAGGCGCGGGCCCTCGGCCCACCACGTCGCCGCGTAGCCGACGAGCAAGACGACGATCGACACGGGATCGAGCTCACCACCGAGCGCGAGACCGAACAGCCCGAGGTACGCGATCGCATAGGCGATCGACTTGTGGAGGAGCGCGAAGCCGCGCACCTGCACCACGTCCGAGGCCGGCGCGCTCACGATCACCGTCGTCATCGCGCGCTCTCCGAAGCCCCGCTCGGAGGGACGGCGCTCGGGGGCGCGTCGCCCACCTCCACCACGGAAGCGTCGCGGCGCGGCGACGGAACGGCCTCACCCGCGCGCGGCGCGTAGATCGCCAGCATCTCGAGCACGGGATCGAGCGCGCCGTCGGGGCTGACGCGCGGCGAGCGCGCGCCGGGACCGAGCACCTCGACGTGCGCGCCCCGCGCGTGCGCGAGCAGCGCGACGGACGCGGCGCGAGAGATCACGCGCTCGATGCGCGCGGGAGCGTCGGGGGCAGCGAGGTCGCCGAAGTCCATGCGCAGCGCGAGCTCACGGCCTGGATCGCGCTCGAGCTCACGCACGACGAGCGAGCCGAGCGCAGCGCTGCGTCGCCAGTGGATCGCGCGTGCCTCGTCGCCCTCGCGGTGCGGCCTGAGCCCCGCGATCTCCGAGCCTCGATCGCGCGCGCGCTGCTCGAGCTCCACGCGCGCCGACTCCCGACCGAGGAGCTGCTCGAGCGCGCGCTCGAGGTCGGGCACGGCGACGACGGCCGGGTAGACGAGCAGCTCGTCTGGCGCGTCGACGACGCGCCACTTGTCGAAGAAGCCGAACGGATAGCGCGTCGAGAGGCGCACGTGCCGAAAGCGGAGGAGTCCGCGGCGCGGCGGCGTGCGGAGCGATCCCGCGCGCTGCGAGCTCTTCGGATCGATCTTCAGGTAGTAGGTCGCGCGATCGGCGTCCGACGGACGGCGGTTCCGCTCGCGCAGATCCTCGCCCTCCATCACGTCGCCCGCGGCGAGCGAGAAGGTGGGCAGCCACGGCTTGGTGTTCTCGAGCTCGATCTCGACGAGCGACGGCGCGCCCGCGAACGCGCGCCGCGGCAGGCGCCGCGTGGGCTTCACGCCCCAGAGGACGACGTCCGAGAGCATCCCCGACAAGATGATCAAGCTCAGCATCAGGCCGAGCACGAGGTAGAGGAGGTTGTTGCCGGTGTTCACCGCGCCCATGCCGATGCCGATCGTCATGAGCAGGAACACGAGCCCCTCGGAGGTCGGTCGAAGTCCTCGTCGCTGACGTGCGGGCAGCTTCTCCGGCGTCGGTGAGGCGTGTGCGAGCGCGGAGGCCTCGCGCTGAGCGACCTCTTCGCGACGACCGGGCGCGCCGGTGTCGCTCATGGCCCTGCGACGCTCATACGGGGACCGGGACGCGCTCGACGAGATCGGAGAGCGCACGCAGCGCGTCGGTGCGCGAGCGCTGCTCGGCGCGCGCGCCAGCGACGCGGATTCGATGACCCAGCACGGGGCCGACGAGCGACTTCACGTCGTCGGGCAGCGCGAAGCTGCGACCATCGACGAGCGCGTGCGCACGCACTGCGCGCAAGAGCGCGAGCGCCGCGCGGGTCGACGCGCCGAGCTCGATCAGCGGAGCGCTGCGCGTCGCGAGCACGATCTCGTGGGCGTACGCGACCACGGCATCGTCGGTGCGCACGGCCTCTGCCGCGTCCTGCGCGGCGAGCAGCGCCTCGCGGGTGATGATCGGCGTCAGCGTCTCGACGACTCCGTCGCCGCGCCGCTCGCGCAGCACACGCCGCTCGACCTCGGGCGTGGGATAGCCGACCTCGACGCGGATGAGGAAGCGATCGAGCTGCGACTCGGGCAGCGGATACGTGCCGTAGAACTCCTCGGGGTTCTGCGTGGCGACGACGAAGAACGGCTCCTCGAGCGTGCGCGTCTCTCCTTCGAGCGAGACGCGACGCTCCTCCATCGCCTCGAGGAGCGCGCTCTGCGTGCGCGGCGTCGTGCGGTTGATCTCGTCGGCGAGGAGCACGGACGTGAAGATCGGACCGGGACGAAACGAGAGCTTGCCCGTGGCCGGCTCGTAGATCGATCCGCCGAGCACGTCGGCGGGCAACAGATCCGAGGTGAACTGCAGCCTGCGGAATGGAGCGCCGATCGATCGCGAGAGCGCGCGGGCGAGCGTCGTCTTGCCCACACCGGGCACGTCCTCGACGAGGAGATGCCCGCGCGCGACGAGGGCGGTGACGGCCAGCTCCACCACGCGCTGCTTGCCTTCGAGCGCACGACCGACCTGCGCGACGAGAGCCTTCACGGAGGCGCTTGCAGCCGAGACATCGGGCGAGGCGGAGGGATCGCGAGACACGCGCGAGCCCACGGTATCTGACCGGCGTCTCCCGGATCAACGTGCGTGGACTGCCCGATCGGCGATCGGGAGTCGCTCGCGCACCCAGTCGAGGCGGTCTTGTCCCCAGAACATCTCGTCTCGGACGATGAACGTGGGCACGCCGAACACGCCGCGGCGCGCGGCCTCTGCCGTCGTCTCGAACAGCGCGGTCTTCACGCCCTCGGTGGCTGCGTCTTCGATCGCTCTCGCACCGTCGAGGCCCGCGTCGTCGAGCGCCCGCGCGACGATCTCGGGATCCGCCACATCGTGCCCGTGCACCCAGTACGCGGCGAAGAGCGCATGCATGGCGCGCTCGCGCGCTCGGCCTTCGAGCGAGGTGATCGCGCGCATCGCGAGCACCGTGCGCCGCGGGTGCGCCGCGGGCATGCGGAGCGGCACGTCGAAGCGCTGCGCCCAGCGCGCCAGATCGCGGCGCATGTGGAGGACCTTGGCCTCGGGCATCGCGCGGTTGGGATCGTCGACCTGCCCGATCTGTCGAAAGAGCCCGCCGAGCAGGATGGGCCGGAGCGCGAGCGTGGCGCCCGTCGAGGTGGTCAGCGCCTCGAGCTGCGTCGACGCGAGGTAGGCGAACGGACAGACGACGTCGACGTAGACGGTGAGCTCGCGCGTCACGGCGCAGGCCTCGAGCCGTCCGGTGCGGTGGGTGGCAGCACGCCCGACGGCAGCCCGTCGGTGTTCTCTTCGACCGCTGCGACGGTGAGCGCGATCTCGATCGACGCGCTCTCGCGCGCGGCGATCACGACCTCGCGCTGCGCCTCGGCGTAGCCGTGCGCGACGAGCGTGATGGTGTGCGCTCCAGGCGCGAGATCTTCGAGGCGCACGGGCGCGCGGCCGCGCGGCAGCCCATCGACGATCACGGTCGCCTCGACGGCGGGGATGCAGTGCACCTCGAGCGCAGCGGTGGAGTCCGCGAAGAGGAGCGCGACGGCCGCCGTGCCTCCGAGCGCCACGGTGAGCAGCGCCGCCAGCGCGAAGAACACGTAGTCGCCGAAGGTCGTCCGCGGCAGCAGCGTGGGCACGCGCCCGACGCGGCCGCCTCGCTCGGAGGTCGCGAACGACTCGGTGGGCTCACCGTGCTTGGGCGCCGCCTCGGTGCCGCTCGAGCTCGGCGGGAGGATCTGCTTGATGATCTGCGAGTTGAGCTGCTGCGGATCGAGGGCGAAGCCAGAGACGCGACCCGGGTCGGTCGTCACCGCCTCGAGCTGACCCGAGCCGCTCGCGCCCTTCGCCGCGGCCTCGCGCGCCATCGACTCGAGCGCGCGCGTGATCGCAGACGTGGACGGCGTGTCGCCCGCGCCGATGAGCGGAACGGTCCCCAAGCGTCCGGGCTGCGTGGGCACGTCGTTCGGGAGACCGGGGATCGGGATCGGCCGCCGCGCGGGCTCGGGAGGCGGGAGATCCGAGACGGCCACGATGCGCGCGCGCGACACGACGGGACGCACGAGGGGCTCGCGGATGCCACCGTCGTCGAACGTCTCGTCGTCTTCTTCGATGGGACGTCGCACGATCGTCGGCGCCTTGAGGACGACCGGCGCCATGTCGGTCTCGACCTCGATGCTCGAGAGCTCGGCGAAGCTCGCGCTGATCTCGATCGGCACGGCGTCCATGCTCTGCGTCGCGCGCGTGTCCTCGCCCGCGAGAGGCGCGAGCGGGCCGACCGGGGGATGGGTCGAGGCCGGCGCGTGGTGCGGCATCGTCGTGCGCGACGGCGGCGGTTCGTCGAGGTTCGTCGTGTCGCTGTAGAGGCTCGAGATCTTGGTGGCCTCCACGCCGAACGGCGCCGTGGTCATCGGCGCACGATGGGCTGGAGCCGCCGAAGGACGGAGCGGCGAGGGGCGCCCTCGAGGTTCTCGGCTGGGCTCACGCGCCGGCGGCGGCACCGCGCTCCCCGCAGGCTCGTTGGGCGCCAACGTGCTGCGCCGACCCGCGGCGGGCAGCGCAGACAGCGGCGCGCGCGGCGGCGGGAGCGAAGGAGAGCGCGCGACTGGCGTGCTCGCGACTGGCGTGCTCGCGACTGGCACGTTCGCCACTGGCGTGCTCGCGACTGGCACGTTCGCCACTGGCACGTTCGCCACTGGCGACGTCGCGCCCGGCAGAGTCGTCAGCGCCACGCGCCCGATGGGAACGCCGGGAATCGGCGCGACGACTGGCACGCTGGCGACGGGAACGTTGGGCACCGCCACCACCGCTTGCGGCGCCACGGACGGCATGCGCTGGGTCCGAGCGTTGTCGTCGCGCTCGACGATCGGCGGCCGGAACGCCTCGACCGCGTCGGCCTTTCCGGGGCGGAACAGCGCCTTGAGCGGCCGCGCGGCGTGACCCTCGGGGTTCGACTCGCCCACCTGCACGACGTCGTGGCGCTGGAAGAACACCTCGCTCGGCCCGTCCGGCGCCCTCATCGATTGGTAGGGCGCCTGATCGGCGACCTGCGTGGCGTCGTCTTCGGACTCGTCGAAGAGGCTGCTGGTCGCGATCTCGAGGCTGGTGACCGGGTTCGCGTACTTCTTCGTGACGGGCGAGATCGCGGGGCGACCGATGGAGTCGAGCGCGTCGAGGCGCGCCTTCTCACGGACGAAGTCGTCCTCGTACGTGCGCCTGAGCCACGTCGCGAGGTCGTAGCGCTCGAAGCTCGAGACGTGCTGCGCGAGGAACACCGTGAGCGCGCGCTGCATCTCTTGCGCGTTCGCGTAGCGGTCGCTCGGCTCGCGTCGCAGCGCCTTCATGACGATCTCGGCGAGCGCCGGCGGGATCTCGGGCACGCGCCCCGCGATCGGCGGAACGTCCGCGTCGCGCACGCGGTTCATCGCCTCGAAGTTGTTCCCGCGCGCGAACAGCGGGCGCACCGTGAGCATCTCGTAGAGCAGCGTGCCCACGGCGAAGAGGTCGGAGCGCCCGTCGATGGGGAGCCCGCGCACCTGCTCGGGGCTCATGTAGCCGACCTTGCCCTTGAGCGTGCCCGCCTGCGTCTTGGTCGTGCGCGACGTGGCCTTCGCGATGCCGAAGTCGATGAGCTTCACCTTGCCGTCGAAGCTCACGAGCACGTTCTGCGGCGAGACGTCGCGGTGCACGAGCTCGAGCGGCTTGCCCTGCTTGTCGATCTTCACGTGCGCGTAGTGCAGCGCCTCGCAGACGCGCGCGCCGATGTACGCGGCTGCGGCGAACGAGATCTTGTCGCCCGCAGCCTTGATCGTGCGGAGGAGCTGGAGGAGGTCGCGGCCCCAGACGAACTCCATCGCGATGTAGAACGTCTGTCCGATGCGCCCGAGCTCGTGCATCGGCACGATGCCGGGGTGCTGGAGCTGGCCGGCGATGCGCGCCTCGTCGACGAACATCTTCACGAACTCTCCGTCGGCCGAGAGGTTCGGGAGGATGCGCTTCACCGCGAGGAGCTCCGAGACGCCCTCGCCGTCCACCATGCGCTTCGCGAGCCACACCTCGGCCATGCCGCCGACGGCGACGCGCTCGAGCAGGAGGTACTTGCCGAAGGGCACGAGCTTCGGCGCCGACGTGCTCGCGGCGCTCGTAGCGTCTTCGACCGATGCGGGGGCGTGCGGATCCATGGATGAGTCGGAGGCGCGGGCAGGCGGAATCGTCCCCGAGGCCGGCGGGTTCGGTCCAGGGTCGCTGCCTACTCCGAACGACGGGCGCGCGCACCCTCGTCCGCACGCATACTGCCGCCATGACCGACCGACCCGTGAACGCCCGCGCCTCGCGAGATCGCGCTGGCGGTGATCGCAGCGGCCGCTCCGACGCGGGCGACCTCTTGACGCTGATCGAGCGTCTGCCGTTCGTCGGCACTGCGGCCAAGGAGCTCGCGCACCTGCGCGCGCTCTTGGTGGATCGGCGGGCGCCGCGGATCCTGGCGCTCGGCGCAGAGGGCGCGGGCAAGACGTCGCTCGTGAACGCGCTGCTCGGCGCCGAGGTGCTGCCCGCCCTGCCGCGCGACACGAGCGCATCGAGCGAAGCGGAGACAGCCACGCCGCCAGCGGACGATGCGGTGCGAGCCGAGGCGGGAGAATCGAGCGAGCCCGACGAGGGATTTCCTGCGGGCCTCCCGATCGCGCACGGCAGCTGGGTGCGCATGGCCACGCGCGGCCGACAGCTCGCGTGGCTCGAGCTGCGGACCGGCGCCGAGCAGTCGCGCGACACGACACGCCTGCTCGAGAACGCGATGGAAGAGCACCTGCCGGATCTGGTGCTCGTGGTGCTCCGCGCCGAGCGCCTCGACGACGAGCTCGTCAGCGCGACCCGATCGCTGAAGCAGCTCTTCGAGTCGTTCGCCTCGCGCGACGCGACCCCGCGCGTGCTCGCCGTGGTCGTCGGCGCAGACGAGCTGTGCAAGCCCGTCGAGTTCGCCACGCCGCCCTACACCACCGACGCGATGGCGCGCATCGAGCGGGCGACGCTCCAGGTGAAGACCTCGCTCGAGGGCGCGCGCGCCGTGCCCTCCGGCGTGGAGATCGGTCGCGCCATCCCGTGCGCGTGCACCATCGACCCGGCGCGCCGATGGAACCTCGGCGAGGTGGCCGACGCGCTGTTCACGCGCCTTCCCGACGCGACGAAGGTCGAGGCCGTGCGCGCGCTCCCGGTGGCCGATCAGCACGTGCGCGACGTCGCGCGAAAGGTCGTGCTCCACTTCGCGTCGATCGCGGTCGTCGTGGGTCTGATGCCGATCCCGTTCTCGGACGCCGTCGCGCTCTTGCCCACCCAGGCGCTCATGGTGACCGCCGTCGCGTACGTGTCCGGGCAGCCGTGGGATCGTCGCGCGGCGCTCGAGTGGGTGGGTTCGCTCGGGGTGATGGGAGGCACCGCGGTCGGGCTTCGCTGGGGGGCCCAGCAGCTGCTCAAGCTGTGGCCCGGCGGAGGGACGCTGATCTCTGCGTCGGTCGCGGGCGTCGGCACGGAGGCGCTGGGCCTCAGTGCCATCAAGTACTTCGTCGATGGCCCGGGGCGCCGCGGCCGTCGCAGCGTCACGATCCCTTGAGGAAGACCACGCGTGACTGAACCGTGACGGGTTCGCGCTGGTGGTCGGAATCGATTCCCTCCACAGTTGCGTTCGCAAACAATGCCGCCCCGCCTTCACGACCTCACGAACGAGAGCCCCGAGACCTTCGCAACGGCCCGTGCGAGCGCCAACGGGAGCGCGGCCCCGTGGCCGTCGAGCGACGAGGCCCTGCCCACGTTCGTCGAGACGCGCGACGAGGCCTTCGTGGCCCGCTTCCTCGCGGGCGTGCGGCCGTGGCTGACGCGCTTCTTCGACCCCCAGGTGCGAGGCCTCGAGAACGTGCCCGAGGGCGCGGCGCTGCTCGTCGCGAACCACAACGCGGGCGTCTTGATGCCCGACGTCTGGATCCTCGGCGACGCGCTGTTCCGCACCATGGGCTCGCGCGGGCTGCCCTACGCGCTCGCGCACGACGTGCTCTTCGACATCGACGGACTGCGCCAGGCGCTCGAGAAGCTCGGTGGTGTTCGCGCGAGCCCCAAGAGCGCACACGCGCTCTTCGCCGCGGGTCACAAGGCGCTCGTCTATCCGGGCGGTGACCGCGAGGTCATGCGTCCGTACCGCGATCGCCATCGCATCGTGTTCGGTCCGCGCCGCGGCTACGTGAAGATGGCGATCCGCGAGGGCGTGCCGGTGGTGCCCGTCGTGACCGCGGGCGCGCACGAGGCCTTCATGGTCCTCGACGACGGCGGCTCGGTGGCCGCGCGCATGGGCCTGCCGAAGTGGGCGCGCATCAACGTGCTGCCGACGGTGCTCTCGTTCCCGTGGGGACTCACCTTCGGGTTCCCGCCGCCCTACGTGCCGGTGCCCACGCGCATCGTCATGGACGTGCTGCCGCCGATCCACTTCGAGCGATCGGGTGAAGAGGCCGCGGTCGACGACGCGTACGTCGAGCGCTGCCACCAGCGCGTCGTGGCCGCGATGCAGGCGCGCCTCGATCAGATCGTGAAGACGGAAGAGATCGGCGTGCGCGCGCGCCTCAAGCGTCGCTGGGCGAAGGCCGAGCCGGTGGGCCGCTTCCTCGAAGACCTGGCCGACGCGATCTTGCTGCGTTCCCCGTTCGAGGGCTCGCCCGTCGGCTGACCGCCCGTCGGCTGACCGCCCATCGGCTGACCGGGGGGCGAACGCTTCAGGCCTCGAGGCCGAGCGCCTCGATGATCTCGCTCGCGACGCGAAGGCCTGACTCGTACGCGCCATGCACCGTCGCGGGGTTCACGGAGTTCGTGGCCTCGCCCGCGAAGAAGATGCGCTCGCCGATCGGCGCCGCGAGCGCGACGCGCGCCTCGACGCTCGAGCCGACCGGCACGAACGAGTACGAGCCGTGGGTGATCGGATCGCGCTGCCAGCGCTGGAGGAGCGTGGCCGTCGGATCCGGCGCGTCCGCACCGAAGCACGACCGAAGGATGCGCATCGCATCGCTCACGATCGCGCGATCGTCGCGCGCCTCCATGGCGAGCGCGTAGTCACCGCCGCTGAACATGACGAGCGCGGGAACGCCCGAGATCGCGTTCCAGTCCACCCAGAGCGGCAGCTCTCCGCGCGTCTGGGACGCGTAGAGGAACGTGTTCGCCGTGCCCCCCCAGAACGCCTCCGGGAAGCGGAGGATCACCTTGTCGAGCGTGCCCATCTCGAGCCCTGCGATCGCGTCGCGCTTCTCGTCCGGCAGCGGCGGATCGAACTGGATCGCGTCGGCCCGCAGCGCGCCGAGCGGCACCGCGACCACCACGGCATCGGCCGTCTCTTCGCCTGCGTCGGTGACCACCACGACACGCGCACCGATCGTTCGCACTGCGCGCACCGTCACGCCGAGGCGCACGTCGAGCGTCTGCGCGAGGAAGCGCGGCAGCGCGTCGTAGCCATCGGGCAAGAAGTGGCTGTGGCCCTCGTAGCCGGCCTCGGGATCGTCGTAGCCGAGCAGCGACAGTCGATCGGTCGAGCCACCGGTGTCGGTCTCGAGCGAGGCGATGCCGAGCTCGTGAACGCGATGCTCGAACGGGCTCTCGTCCTCGTCGGCCTCTTCGCGGAGCGCGTCGCCGATCGAGAGGTCGTCGTCGTCGTCCTCGTGCTCCTCGGCGCTCTCCGCGATCTCCTCGATGACGTGAGACTCCGCGCAGTCGGCCGCCTCGAGCTCCTCGCCCAGGAGCTCACGTCCGTCGTAGTCGAACGCGCGCACCGACTCGGGATCGACGACCGTGCGAGCGCCCGCCTCTCGCGCGAGCGCCACGATCGGGTTGCCGTCCGTGCCTTCGATCCAGTGCGCGCCGCGCTCCATCGGGAAGCCGAGCGAGCGATCCGTCCACACCCGACCACCGACACGATCACGCTGCTCGAGCACCAAGACGCTCGCGCCGCTCGCTGCGATCTCGCGCGCGGCAGCGAGGCCGGCCATCCCCGCACCGATCACGATCACGCGTTGGGTCGCGCCACCCGAGCCCGTGGCGATCGGCGATGGAACGGCGGGTGGTGCAGGCTCGCGGACGGACGACGCGGGCGCCGAGCCGCAGTCACACGAAGGAAGCCACAAGCCCGTCGCGGCCCCGCCCGTGAGCACCACGCCGGTCCGAAGCACGTTCCGCCGCGTCCACCTCACGAGTCACCTCCGAGAGGCGAGCGTACGCGGTCGGCAGGAAACCACGCGGACGATCAGCTCGGCTCCCACGGCGAGAGCGCAGGCGCGTCGATCGGACGCGCGAGGACCACACACTCGCCCGCGTCGCGTCGCGCCCAGTACACCGTGCCGTCGACGAGGATCGGCGCGCTCAGCGACTGGCCGCGCTCACCGATCACCTCGGGCACCGCGCGGCCGCTCAGCGACAGGCGGAGGAGGCCCTCGCGCTGGGGCCACACCAGGAATCGATCGTCGCTCACCGTCGCGCTCGGAAGGCCACGGACGTCGGCGATCACCGTCTCTTCACGTGCCGTTCCGGTGCGCGCCACGCGGTAGAGCCCCTCGGCACGGTGGTAGTAGACGAAGCCCGAGCTCGCGCTGATCGCGTCGAGGATCTCGTCGTCGCTCGGACAGCGACGGTAGCGGCGCAGCGTTTGCGAGACGCCCGCGGGACCTCCGCGCAGCTCGTGACAGAAGTAGCCGCCGCGCTGCGCGTTGCGCGTGCGCACCGCCACGAACACGAGCTCACCGTTCGACGCGACCATCTGCTCGAGCCGGTCCTCGTCGAACACGGGCCGCAGCTCTTCGATCTCCGTGGGCTCACCGCCCGTGAGCGCGATGCGGAGCACACGCGGCTCGCTGTACGACGGATCCGCGTAGTAGATGCCGCCGGCCGCGAGCGCCCACGTGGACTGACGCACGCCGTGGGCGATCTCGACGGCCTCGCCGCCATCGAGAGGGACGACGCCGAAGTTGCTGTTCCCGAAGCCCTCGGTGTTCTGCACGTACGCCGCGCGACCCGACGCGATGCGGTAGTCGAGCGCGCCGTCTGCGCGGTGGATCACGGTGCTCGCTCCGCCTGCGAGCGGCATGCGAACGAGCATGCTCGAGGGCCCGCTGACGCCGACGTAGAGCGAGCCCGCCTCGACGCCATCGACCGCGCACGACCCCTCGACGTGACCGATCACGCGCGTGTGCGGATCGTTCGCGGTGAGCGACGGAAGCGTGGGCGGCGGCGTCTGCGCCACGGCCTCCGCCTGCGCGTCGGGCTCACCCGATCCCGTGCCCGTCTCGGACGCTTGCTCGTGGCCGTCGGACGACGTCTCCGAGGTCGAGTCGGACGTCGACGCGGTCTCGCGCGACGACGTGGTCTCGGACGACGGGGTCTCGGCCGACGGGGTCGCGCCTCCGCACGCGACGAGCGTCGCCGCGAGCGACGCGGCCGCGAGGGTCTCGAACGTCGATCGCTTCACTTGCATGCTCTTCACTCCACGCCTCGTCACTTCGTCCGCGTTCACTGCGACCTCGCCCGTCGTCACGCGAGGAGGCCTGCGACACAAGCCGTCATGTAGCTCGCGAGGAGGCCCGCGAGCATCGCCCGCAGGCCGAGGCGCGCGAGATCCTTGCGGCGCTCGGGCGCCATCGCGCCGATGCCGCCGATCTGGATCGCGATCGAGCCGAAGTTCGCGAAGCCGCAGAGCGCGTACGTCAGGATCGTCGTCGCCCGCGGGCTCATCGGGTGATCGCTCGCGAGGTTGCCCGCGAGGTCGAGGTACGCGACGAACTCGTTGATCACCACACGCTCGCCGAGCAGCGCGGACGCGGCGGCGCAGTCCTCGGGCGGGATGCCCATGACGAACGCGATCGGCCACCCGAGCCAGCCGAGGATCCACTGCATGGTCGTGGGCTGCCACGCGGAGAACGTGCGTCCGAGGTCGAGCGCGTTGCCTTGCTCGATGCATGCGGCGAGCGCGCCGGCGCCGAGATCACCCGCGCCTTCGGCGGGACACCCCTCGGGCACCGCGAGCCCGCGCGACGTGATCGCGTCGAGCATCGCGAGCCACTCCGACTCGTTGTGAAACAACGACGGCAACGCGAAGATCCAGTTCACCAGCGCGACGAGCGCGATGAACGCGAGCAGCATCGCGCCCACGTTGAACGCGAGCTGCATGCCCTCGGACGCGCCCATCGCCGCAGCGTCGATCACGTTCGCGTACGGGCTCTTCGTGTCGAGCTCGAGCGTGCCCGCGGTCTTGGGGACCTTCGTCTCGGGGAGCACGACCTTCGACATCACGATCGTCGCGGGGGCCGCGAGCACGCTCGCTGCGATGAGGTGCCCCGCGATGTCGGGGAAGTGCTCGCGCAGCATGCCGACGTACGCCGCGAGCACGCCGCCCGCGACCGTCGCGAACCCTCCGACCATGATCGTGAGCAGCTCGCTCTCGGTCATCTCCGCCACGTACGGCTTCACCACGAGCGGCGCTTCGGTCTGACCGACGAAGATGTTCGCCGCGGTCGAGAGCGTCTCTGCGCCCGACGTCTTGAGCGTGCGCTGCATGACCCACGCGACGCCCTTCACCACGCGCTGCATGAGCCCGAAGTGATAGAGGACGCCCATCAACGACGAGAAGAAGATGATCGTCGGCAGCACGTTGAGCGCGACCGTGAAGTGCTCCGAGTGGTAGTCGCCGAAGAGGAACCGGCTGCCTTCGTCGGTGAACGTGAGCAGCCGCAGCATCGCGTCGTTCAGCACCGAGAAGAACCAGAGCCCGACCGTCGTGCGAAGCACCAAGAGGCCGAAGACGAGCTGGAGGCCCGTGCCGTAGAGCACGATGCGCCACGGGAACGCCTTGCGATCGTAGGAGATCAGCCAGGCCAGCCCGACCATCACGCAGATGCCCCCCGCGGAGACGAGGCGGAGCCAGATCGGCGTGTCATCGGTCGGCATCTCGGGCGGTCGTACCAGAGGCGAGCGTCTCGAATCCAGCCAGCCGCAGGCCACGCCGTGTCCCGTGGGGCCTCTGGTATGGTCCGCGCGATGCAGGGCTCGAAGCTCGTCCCCGTCGCGTTGATCGTCGTCGCGCTCGCCGTGCTCGGCGCGGGCTGGCTCGCGTGGACGGACGCGCAGGAGGCGCGCGCGGCCGAGGAGCGCCAGGCACGCCGCGAGCGCGAGCAGGTCGAGCGCTTGGCGCGTCAGCGCGAAGAGTCGATCGCGCTCATGCCTCCGCCCCTCCATGGCGTCGGCCTCGGGATGGATCTCGAGGAGGTCCGCGCGCTCGGGCACAACCTCGAGCGCAGCGCGTCGCGATCGCCCGCGGGCCTTCACCTCGAGATGTACGAAGAGCGCCTCGAGAACGGCGCGCAGATGATGTTCGGCTTCTCCGAGTCCACGGGGCACCTCCAGCAGGTGCAGGTGATGAGCATGCTTCCGCGCCTCGAGGCGATCGCCCTCCACCTCTCGGCGATGAACGAGCAGTACGGAACCCCGAGCGGGGTGTGGGACTGCCCGGACACGCAGGGCCTGCCCACGCGCCGCTTCACGTGGCGCCACTCGCAGACGGCGATCTCGGACGTCTTCCTCGTCTACAACAACCGCGCCTCGCTCACGCTCTACATCGCGACGCCCGAGACGATCGGCCGCTCGCTGCGCATGAGCCACTGCACGCCCGTGCCGCGCGAGCGCCTCGATCAATTCCCGACCGCCACCCCCGAGCAGATCCGGCAGGCCACCGAGGAAGGTGGATGACGGCCGGATCGGCCGCGCCCGCATCGCTCCGTGATCGCGCGCGCGAGCTGCTCGCGCCCGAAGGCCCCGCGCTCGACCTCGCGATCGTGCGCATCACCGTCGCCTCCGTGCTCACGCTCAGCACGAGCGTCGCCGCTGCGCCCGACTGGGCGGCGCTGCCGGTCGCGGCGCGCACGATCCCGCGCGGCGTCGGCTGGCTCGTGCCGCTCCTGCCGATCGATCCCGACACCACGAACGCCGCGCGCGTCGTGTTCCACGTGGCCCTCGCGCTCGGTGCGCTCGGCCTCTTCACGCGCGCGAGCTGGATCGTCGTCTGTGTGACGACGTTCCTCTTGCTGCTCGTGCCGCAGCTCGGAGGCGCCGTGTTTCACGATCACCACCTCTTGTGGCTGGCCGTGATCCTCGCCGCGAGCCCGTGTGGTGATGCTCTCTCGATCGACGCGTGGCGCGCGCGACGAAGGGGTCAGCCGCTTCCGGTCCGTTCGCGCACGCACGGCCTCGCGGTGCGCCTGTGTTGGCTCGTGATCGGGCTCGTCTTCTTCTTCCCCGGCGTGCACAAGCTCGCCGCGTCGGGGCTCGCGTGGGCGCTGTCGGACAACCTCCGCAACCAGATGTGGTGGAAGTGGACGCAGGATCCGTCGCTCGTCCCGCCCTTCCGGATCGACCGACATCCGTGGGTGATCCGCGCGCTCGCGCTCCTCACGATCGTGTTCGAGCTGAGCTTCGTGCCGCTCGTGCTCGCGCCTCGCACGCGCGCGCTGGCCGTGCTCGGCGCGTGCGCGTTCCACCTCGGCGCCGAGCTCTTCATGGGCATCCAGTTCAGCGTGCTCTGGGGCACGTACACGATGTTCGTGCCGTGGCAGGCGATCGTGGATCGCGCGCGACCGAGCGAAGCGCAGCGCCCGACCGCGCAGGCCGCTCCCGAGGCATCGCGCGCGCTGGTGTCGGTGGCCGCGCCGCTCTTCGCGGGCATCCTGATCTTCGGCGCGATGGGCGAGATGCAGGCGTATCCGTTCGCCTGCTATCCGACGTTCGCGTGGAGGGCGCCTGATCACATGCCCGCGCTGGAGCTGACGGTGGTGCGCGCCGACGGCACGGACGACGTGCTCGATCGCGACGTGTTCCAAGAGGCCGGGCCTCGCGGTTGGGCGCTGAGCTGGAGGCTCGCCGGGGTGTACGGCGCGTTCGATCGCGACGCGTTCCTCGCATGGTTCGTCGATCGCTCGCGCGGCGGGATGTTGTCGCACGCTCTGGAGGACGCGCAGGCGGTTCGCGTCGCGCGTGTGGAGATCGACGTCGATCCCGACGGATCGAGGGCGGTCGTCGAGCGCCGCGCGCTCCTCACGCTGAGGCGCGAAGGAGCGGGGTGGGTTGTCGGAGAGTGAGGCACACGGTCTACCCTGTGCTGATGCGTCGCCACGCCCTGGGTCTCCTTCTCTTCGTCGTTGCCTGTGACTCGTCGCCCGAGGTGATGGACGCGGGGCCGAGCGATCGCGCCACCCGATGCACCTCTTCGGCAACGGCCGGTGGATCCTGCCTGCGGGTCAGATCCAGGCGACCGCACGCACGGAGTGGAGCGTCGCGTTCGCGGCCGCGCACCCCGACGCGCGACCGAGCGGCATCCACTGGGATCTCGAGCCGCAGCAACTCGACGAGTGGGACGTCGAGCCCGATCGACCTGCGTTGATCGCGCACCTCGCCGACGTGCTCGAAGAGATGACGCCCGTGGCCGAAGCAGGAGGTCTCCCGCTCTCGATCGACATGGGCTTCTTCCTCGACGGCTACGACGTGACGCGCAGCGGCAGCACGCGGTCGTCGGCGATCACTTCGGCGCCATGATCGCGGGCTTCGCGATCCACGACGAAGACGGCTTCCGCGCTCTGCCTCCCTGATCGCGGTCGACGCGCTGCGCGGCTTCCTTTGAGCGTCGTGCGGGCTTCGTGAGACGCTCCGGACGCGGAGGGCTCATGCGCAGTTGGCCTCGTTCGGTGCTCGTCTCGTCTCTCACGCTCGCGTTCGCGTGTGCCTGTGACGGGAACCTCCTCGGCGCGGAGGACGCAGGGCCGGAAGGGCGCGACGCACCCGGTCTCGACGCGCCGGGGGCGGACGCACCCGAGCCCGACGCTCCGGGACTCGACGCGCCCCGGCCCGACGCGCCAGGGCTCGACGCACCCGGACTCGACGCACCCGGCCTCGATGCGGCCGCGCCCGACGCCTACGTCGCGCCGCCGTGTGACTGCTTCGCGCCACCGCCGAGCACGGACTTCGCTGCATGCGCGACGGGCGCGGCCACGTTCCACGCGGCGCTGGGCGGGGCGTGCATGACTCACTGCGATCCCACGGGCGCGTGTGTGTACGGGACCGTCGAGCTCCCGTGTCCGCCTGCCGACGCGCTGTTGCCGCAGGTCGCGCCCTACCAAGTCGCGCTGCGAACCTCGATGTCTCGACTGACCGAGGCGGACTTCGAGGTGACGGTCGCTCCGATCACCTACGACTCCGCGCTCGACGACGACGCGCTCTATCACCTGTGGTCGGGCGTCGTCCGTGCCGGCGGCGAGATCCCGAGCTTGCCGGACTATCGTGGTGCCCGACTCCCATCCTCGGCGTTCCTCCTCGACACGTTCGAGACTGGAATGGGCGGGTTGCCGCACGCCTACGTGGGTGATGGTGCGCCGGTGAACTGGGCACTGGGCTTCTACGCCACGTGGGACTACGCGGGAAATCCGTACTTCGGCTCACGGGCGATGATGCGCCGTGCGTTCTTCACCTCTGCGGCCGACATGATGGTGATGCAGACCTGCAGCGACGCCCGGAGCTGCCGCGCGGGCGCGAGCGGTCGTGCGGTCGTGCGAGACAACTTCGCGGGCGCATTCCGCGAGTACGCGCACATCGGCTACTACGCACATCGAAGCGGCCTGATCGACGCGTGCGATCTCGCCGCCTACGACATCGGACTTCGCCTCGTGTTCGACTACTGGCAGTCGGTCAACACCTCGGGCTCGCCCAACGCGGACATGATCATGGCCACGCTGGCGGGCGACGCCTACGTCGTCGCGGGCATCGGCGACCCCGCGCTCGTCGCGCCCGCAGCGAGCGACGCAGAAGCCACGATGCGGTCCAACTGCGAAGACGAAGGATTCTGCCAGCACCAAGGCGGCACCTACGATCCGTCGTACGAGGGCTATTCGGCCGTGCACATCGCCGAGGCGGCGCTCGTCTCCGGGGACCCGGCGCTCGTCACGTGGAACGCTCGGTTCGCGCACCTGCGAGCGCTCACGACACTGCCAGAGCCAGACGGAACCTTCACCGGCCCCTCTCACTTCAGCCCTGCGACCTCCCAGAGCGCGGCCAACGACCAAGTGAGCACCTACTCCCGAGACGTCGCCGTCTCTCAGCTCTCCGACGACGGCGTCTTCTTCCTCCACTCGGCCCGGGAGCCGGTGCCGACCGTGGCAGAGATGAGGACGCAGCTCTCGACCGGCGGCAGCTTCGCCGAGGCCAATCGGTTCGCGTCGGATGGCAGTGACCCCGTCTCCATGCCCCACTGGAGCTATCGACACTATCCCTACGAGAACCAGCCCGGCTTCCAACACTATCGTGCCGGGAGCTTCGCGCGCTTCGCTGCGGCGACGGGCACCGACCTCGCGCTGCCTCCCGTCATGCGGGTCGCGGACTTCTCGGAGTCGTTCGAGAACCTGCTCGTCTCCGCGCGTGCCGGCAGCCTCGCCACGATCGTGCACGTCGGCCCCATCGACGATGGCAGTCCAGGCGCCGGCTTCGGGGGTGGCGCCTTGTCGGCCCTCTGGTCCGAGTCCACCGGCGCGGTGATCCTCGGTTGGAACCGCGGTGCCCAGTCGACGGAGCCACGCTCGCGGACGGTGGCCGCTTGTCCTGACGCCGACTGCGAGGGTTCTTGTTCCGGCACGACCTGTACGGAGCGCTTTCCGAACCCGTTCCGCTGGGCAGACCTCGCGCTCTGGCCGACGCACGCGATCTCCGGCACGCGCGGCGCACGCTCGTTCTCGTCCGCGCGCGTCACCGAGCCCACCGAGACGGTCTCCCTCGCGGGCGGCGTCACGACGGTCACGACCACCTCGGAGCTGAACGGCGGAACCGCGGAAGACGCGGACGCGCTCGCGGGCAGCTTCACGGTCTCGCGAACCTTCACGACGGACGCGACGATGGGAGGTCGCCTGACGATCGCGACCACGCTGCGGTCGACCGGCAACACAGCCGACGAGATCGTCGAGACACTGCCTCTCTTCCAGGGCGATCGAAACGGATTCCCCACCACCGTCCAGCTCCGACGCATGGGCGGCGGCATGGTCGCCGCGAGCACGAGCAACACGACGAACGTGACTGCCATCCTCGTCACGCGCGGCACTGGCACGCTCGAGATCACGCTCGACGCACCCCGCACGGTGCGCCTCGGTCCTGTCTCGACGAACGACTACCAGTGGCGTCCGTATGGCCAGAACCTCGTCATCCAGCTCCACACCGGCGGGAGCGTGGCGGCGACCACGTCTTTCACCACGACGTTCCGGATCCTGCCCTGACCACGGCCACGAGTCAGCGGGTGGCGTGGAACACTTGCTGGTTCGAGCCGTCGATCTGTCGCACCCAGAAGATCTCGCACCCGTCCGGGCGCACGCTCGGCTCGTAGTCGCTCTCGGAAGACATCGTGTCGATCTCGGAGATCGCGCGACGCGGTCGCCACGTCGTGCCGTCGAGCTCCGACACGTGCAGATCTCCGTCGAACGAGAAATAGAGCGCACGGCCGTCGAGCGTGAGCGACGGCGACCCTGGAATGTCACCCACGACCGAGTCGTCGATCGTCGCTTCGGCGCCGAACGGGGATGTCAGTGACGACCGCGTCAGGGTGTGAATCTGGGACGTCGCCATCGTCCCGGTCTCCTCGCGCTGGAACCAGAGCGTCAGTCCGTCGGCGGTCAGGTGCGGATCCCACTCCTGGAATCCATCCGTGTTGATCGTCACGCCCGCTGCCATCACGGGAGCGAGCGTCCCCCACTCCCCTCCAGCGCTCGGTCGCGTCTGAACGAACAGGTCGACCTCGTCGCTGCCCTGATCGAGCGCGACGAACCTCTCGAGCTCGTCGATGCGCGTGAAGTGCGCGCGGAGGCCCTCGCCCAGCTCCACCAGCGGACCGTCGCGCAGCACGGCGTCTGCGCCGAAGGCCGAATCACGCGAGGGGCGCGTGAGCTGGTGAACCGTCGTGACCGTCCGCTCCACGGTCCCCTCGATCACGCGAGTGATGTGGAAGTAGGACAAGCGCAGTCCGTCGTGCGACAGGCTCGGGCTGGTGACGGTGGCCGCCGGCACGCCCAACGCTTCGATCGCGCCGAACTCGGCTGCGGGCGAGCACGTGAGCCCCGCGTCTCCGCGGCCGGCGTCGGCCCCCGGTGCGTCGTCGTCGTCGACGCGCGCGTCGAGCGTCTCGTCGTAGAGCCCGCGACCGCAGCCCGCGATCAGCGTGGCGGTGAGACACGCGGTTCGAGCCGTGCGCCGCACGTCACTCCGCCGGATGGTCCTCGGTGCCCGACACCGAGATGCCGCGCCTCGAGAGCGGCTCGATCACCTTGGTCCGCATCGAGCGTCGCGCGAGCGCGAGGTACGCCTCGGTCTGCATCCAGCCGAGCGCGTGCACGGTGCTGTCCGCCGCGGGGGGTCGCTTGCGGATGTCGGCCCAGAGGCTGTGGATGCCCGTGATCGCTTGGTCCGCGACGAACGCGAGGTGCGTGCGATCGGCATCGCTCAGCTGCTCGCTGGCCCAGTCGAGGAAGGCCCAGCCGAAGATCCCGTGCGCGGCCTCGTCCTTCACGATGCGGCCGAGGATCGCGCGCGGCAGCGGATGCACCGACGCCTGCCACGTGCCGTGCAGCATCGGGATCGACAGCGCCTCGCCGACGCAGAAGTTGAACACCACGAGCTCGGCCGCGCGCAGGAGCGGCGAGAGATCGGGGCGCGGCTTCATGATCATGTCGTCGGGGTCGTGACGGATCTCGGTGCCACCGCCGAGCTCCATCGCCATGCGCGCACAGAGCTCCACGTGAACCATCTCGTCGAGCGGGAAGCGGCTCGCGACCGCGATGAGATCGAGCGGCGCCCGACACTCGATCAGCGCCCGCAGCGTCTCCGCGCACGCCGCGCCGGTGCGGTGCTCCTGGAACGCCGCGCCGGTCCAGCTGCGCCGCGCGGCGATCACGAGGTTCTCGGGATGATCCTCGGGATCGAGCGTCCCCCAAGGCATGTCCTCCACCTCGGGCCGCAGCTTGCGATACCGCTTCTCCCAGCTGCCCCCGAGCATCTCCAGCTCGAACAGCACCCCATTCGGATCAGGCACGTACACAGGCTCACTCATCTCGTCGCTCCGTCCCGGCGTCAGACTCGTTCGCATCTTCCGGTGGGACATAGGGCCCGGCGTCAAACGTCAGGTTGCCAGTTGTGCAGCTGGAACCGAGCACCGAGATGGCGGCGAGTCCGACCGTGGCGGCCAGCAGTTTTCGCCGCGACCTCAGAGGCCGTGTGCGTCGAACTTCGGGCGGCTGTTGACCCTCACTCATCCATCCTCCGTGCGCTCCGATTCATCACCGTCCTGTGGGCGCGTCCTCGTCGTTCGCGTCGGGCGTCGGGCCCGCGTCGCGCGGCGGGCCTGCATCTCGCTGAGGCGACACGAGGTTGCCGGAGGTGCAGCCGGCTCCGACCATCGAGACGAACGCGAGGCCGACCGTGGCGGCCAAGAGCTTGCGTCGCGCGCGCTTCGGTGGCGCGGCGGGCAGTGTTGCGTCGGGCTTCTTCGACTCGTCGTTCGTCATGGCTTCTCGCTGTCGGCGGTGTCGTTCGCGGCTGGCCCAGAGTCCCACGGCGCTGGGTTGCCCGTGCAGCCCGACCGCAGCGCGGTCGCCAGACCCAGTGTCGCGACGAGCAGCCTCCGCCGACCCACACCGCCGTGAGGCGACGCAGCGCCCTGCTCTTTCGCCTCGGGGTTCGACTCGCTGGTCATCACTTCTCGCTGTGCGCGTCGGTCGCGGCGTCGTTCGGCGTCGGCGCGTCCGTGCCTGCGTCCGTCGGCGGAGGGGCGATCAGGTTGCCACTCGTGGTCCCGCCGCAGCCGACGATCGACAGCGACGCGAGACCGACCGTGGCCACGAGCAGCATTCTGCGCTTGGCTGTTCGGGGCTTTCGGTCGTCGTGCTTCATGCGCTCACTCGGACGGCGGGGCGAGGTTGCCGGGCGGCGGGGGCGGCGGAGGCGGCGGGACGAGGTTGCCCGGCGGAGGAGGAGGCGGCATCAGGTTCCCCGGCGGCGGGTGCGGCGGCTGGGGCGGCTGCGGCGGCGGATCCTGCGGGAGCTGCGGACCGCCCGGGTCCGTCGGCGGCGGCTCCGGCGGAGGCGGATCGTTCGGCGGAGGCGGAACGAGGTTGCCCGGCACGGGCGGCGGATCCGTAGGTGGCGGCGCCACGAGGTTGCCCGGCGGCGGAGGCGGCGGCGCGACGAGGTTGCCCGGCGGCTCGACGGGCTCGGGCCCGCAGCGCGTCAGCACGAGCGTGGCGACACCGACCGCAGCGGTCAGCAGCTTTCGTCGACCGAGGTTCTCCGCCATCGCGCGATGGTGCCACAAACGAACGGCGCCACAAACGAACGAGGCCGCCGAGATCGCTCTCGACGGCCTCTCTCGCTCGGGCGACCCGACTCGATCACATCTTGGGGCCAGCGCCCTTGATCGCGTCGCTCGCGCCGGCCTCGAACTTCTTGAAGTTGTCGATGAAGAACTTGGCGAGCTTCTTCTGCGTGTCGTCGTACGCGGCCTTGTCGCTCCACGTGTTGCGCGGCTCGAGCAGCTCGGTCGGGAGGTTGTTGCAGCTCGTCGGCACCTCGAAGCCGAACACGCTGTCCGTGCGCGTGCCGACCTTCGCGAGCGAGCCGTCGTGGATCGCGTCGAGGATCGCGCGCGTGTGACGCAGGCTCATGCGCTTGCCCACGCCGTAGCCGCCGCCCGACCAGCCCGTGTTCACGAGCCAGACGTGCGCGCCGTGCGTCTTCAAGCGGTCCGCGAGGAGCTCCGCGTACTTGCTCGGGTGCCACACCATGAAGGGGCCGCCGAAGCACGCGCTGAACGTCGGGCTCGGCTCCTTCACGCCGACCTCGGTGCCCGCGACCTTCGCCGTGTAGCCCGAGATGAAGTGGTACATCGCCTGCTCGGGCGTGAGCTTGGCGACCGGCGGCAAGACGCCGTACGCGTCGCACGTCAGCATGATGACGTTGTTCGGGTGCCCACCGATGCAGGGGATCTTCGCGTTCGGGATGTACTCGACCGGGTAGCTGCAGCGCGTGTTCTCGGTGATCGAGATGTTCGTGTAGTCGACGTCGCGGTTGGCCTTGTCGTAGACGACGTTCTCGAGGACCGAGCCGTAGCGGATCGCGCTATAGATCTCGGGCTCACCCTCGGCGGTGAGGTTGATCGCCTTCGCGTAGCAGCCGCCCTCGATGTTGAAGACTCCGCGGTCGGTCCACACGTGCTCGTCGTCGCCGATGAGGTCACGGTTCGGGTCGGCCGAGAGCGTGGTCTTTCCCGTGCCCGAGAGGCCGAAGAAGATCGAGACGTTGCCCTCCTTGCTCGAGCCCGTCCGGGAGACGTTGGCCGAGCAGTGCATCGAGAGCTGGCCCTTGAGCGGCATGAGGTAGTTCATGATCGTGAACACCCCCTTCTTCATCTCGCCCGCGTACTCGGTGCCGAGGATGACGAACTCCTGACGCGCGAAGTTGAGCGCGACGCTCGTCTTGCTCGTCATGCCGCTCGTGTAGCGGTTCGCGCTGAACTGACCCGCGTTGATGATCGTGTAGTCGGGGTCGCCGAAGCTCGCGAGCTCGTCCTGCGTCGGACGGATCAGCATGTTCCACATGAACAGCGCGTGGTACGCGCGGCTGCAGATGATGCGGACCTTGATGCGGTAGCGCTCGTCCCAGCCCGCGAAGCCGTCGACGACGTAGAGGTGCGGCTTGGTGTTGAGGTAGTCGATCGCGCGCTCGCGATTGACCATGAAGATGTGCTCGTCGAGCTTGATGTTGACGTCGCCCCACCAGACGTTGTCGCGCGAGCGCGCGTCGTCGACGATGCGCTTGTCCTTGGGACTGCGGCCGGTCTTCTCGCCCGAGTACGCCATGAGCGCGCCGGTCGAGCTGATCGCCGTGCCCGGCTCGTTCAACAGGCCGAGCTCGTAGAGCTGGCCGGGCGAGGCGTTGCGGAAGATCTTCTTGACCGTGATGCCGTAGTTCGCGAGCGAGAAAGCCGTCTCGTTGCTCATGTGTTCGACCTCGTGATGCGCGGGGCGCGCGAAGGGGCAGGAGGGTACCCGCTCGGCCTCGGTTGACCAGCCCTGCCGTGCGGTCGCTCTCTCGTCGTGCGGCGTCACTCGGGCCGGGCGTCCGCATCCGTCGTCGGGTTAGGCTGCGGCCCCCATGATCGACCCCGACGAGGACGAGCCGTTCGGCACCACCACGCGCCCGTTCGTGAAGCCGATCGCCCTCGATCGAGGCGCGCGCGTGCGGCTCGTGGCGCCCTCGGGGATCTTCGACCGTGCGCTCTTCGAGCAGGCCGCCGCGCGCCTGGGCGAGCGCTACGACGTGGCCTTCGATCCGGGCGTGTTCACGCAGACGGGCTACCTCGCGGGCAGCGACGCCCGACGCGCCGCGGAGCTGATCGAGGCGATCGAGGACCCGTACTGCCAGGCGATCGTCTGCGCGCGCGGCGGCTACGGCGGGATGCGCGTCGTGCCGCAGGTGCCGATCGCCGCGCTCGCGCGCGCACCCAAGCTGCTCGTGGGCTTCTCCGATGTGACGGCCCTCCACGTCGCGTGGCAGCGCGCGCGTGTCACCTCCGTGCACGGCACGATGGCGGCCTCGCTCGCGAAGCTCGACGACGCGCTGTTCGCGCGGTGGGTGCGCTGCATGGAGGGCGCGCCGCTGCCCGCGATCGAAGCGCTCGAGACGATCACGCCCGGCGAGGCGCGCGGTGTGCTCGTGGGCGGCAACCTCTCGATCCTGTGCGCGCTCGAGGGAACGCCCTACTCCGCGCACGCGATGAACCGCATCGTCTTCCTCGAGGACACGGGCGAGGCGCCCTACCGCGTGGATCGCATGCTCACGAGCCTGCGCCTCGCGGGCTTCTTCGACGGCGCGCGCGGCATCGTGCTCGGCGCGTTCACCAAGTCGAGCGCGACGCCCTACGGCACGACCGTCGAGGAGGTCTTGCGCGAGCGCCTGAGCGATCTCGAGATCCCCGTGATCCGCGGCGTCCGCGCGGGTCACGTCGAGGACAACCTCGAGATCCCGCTCGGCGTCGAGGCCTCGATCACGGCGACGGAGACGGGCGCGTCGCTGCGCTTCGAGGAATCTCCGGTGCGCCTCAGGGATTGAAGCTCGGCATGATCGACGATCTGCGCGGGTGGCTCGAGACGAACCACGGTCCTTGGGCGTACGTCGTGCTCGGGCTCGCGTCGCTGATCGAGTACGTGTTCCCGCCGTTCCCGGGCGATGCCGTCGCGCTGTTCGGCATCTTCCTCGCGGTGACCGCAGGCTACTCGGGACCGCTCACGTTCCTCGCGCTGAACGTCGGCGCGACGCTCGGGGGCCTCGGCGCGTATGGCTTCGGTCGCGCGTTCGCCGATCCCGCGACGCGTCCCGGATTCTTGAAGGGACCCCGCGCGACGAAGGCCCTCGCGACGCTCGCGGAGCGCTACCGCGAGCACGGCGGCCTCTACCTCTTGTCGAACCGGTTCCTGCCCGCGCTGCGCGCGTTCTTCTTCGTCGCCGCAGGCATCGCGAAGATCCCGGTGTGGCAGGTGCTCGTGTACGGCGGCCTCTCCGCGATGCTGTGGAACGCGCTGCTCTTCGTGCTCGGCTGGCTCGCGGGCGAGAGCTTCGATCGCCTCGAGGGCTGGGTCGGCTTCTACGCGATGGGCGCCCTGACGCTGGCCGCCGTGGTCGGCGCGGTGATGTTCTGGCGATCACGCCGCAAGCGGACGGCGTGACGCCGCGACGACGCTTCCGTGCGTCACGGGTCGACCTCATGATCGGCGCTGTTCCTCGACAGCGCGTCGATCGAGGGAACGACGATTCGCTGCCCCGGCGCCTGACGCATGGCGTGCGGTGCAACCTCTTGCACCGGTTTCGCGGGGACACGCCCTTCCGTGTGTCCGACAGCACGTCCATCCTGGCCGCATGCGTTCACTTGGCCTCGCGTGCGTTTCGCTGCTCGTGCTCTTCGTCGGGGGATGTCCTTCCGAGGCCGTCTACGACTGTCCGGGTGACGGCGCGTACGTCGAAGCGGGCATCGGTCGCTACTGCGCGTACGGCGTCGTGATCGGTGGCTTCGACTGTCCGACCGATCTGCCGAATCGGTTCGAGTTCCCCAGCGAGGATCCGTCGGTGCCCTCGGGCTTCGTGTGCTCGGATCGCCCGTTCGGATCGCGCGACGACGTGCCCATGACCGTGTGCGATCGCGTCCCCGCGTGTCGTCCGCGTGCCGACGCAGGAGCGACGGACGGAGGCATCCGCGCCGACTCCGACCTCTGCGCGTGCGTGACCGCCGCCGACTGTGCGCCCGTCGAGCCGGGGTCATGCCGGGCACCGACTTGCGACGACTGCACGTGCAGCACCCGGATCGATCCCTCGCTCTGCGACCCTGGATCGACGTGCGAGGTTACGGGCCGCTGCGTGCCCGATGGACCACCGTCCGAGTGCGAGCGCCTGGGCGGGACGTGCTCGCTCCCGATGGGATTCCCGACTCCATCCGTGCTGTGCCCCGAAGGTTCGGTCGCGATCGGCGGCTCGGAGACCGGCCTCGGGGGCTACCGACAGCTCGGGTGTGGAAACGTCGAAGCAGGCCCGCTCGCGTGCTGCGTGCCGACGTTCGACTGCGACGGCGAAGAGTGTCCCGTCGTGTCGATCTGCGTGCGTCGCAGCGGCCCCGCGCCCGGTGTCGTCACGTGTGAGGACCGACCCAGCGAGTGCGCCGACGCGATGGACTGCGCGGCCCCGTGCACGGCGGAGACGGACTGCATCGAAGCCGTGTGCGGCACGTTCCTCGACTCGGCCTCGATCGACGGCACGCGCTTCGAGTGCCCCGGCGCGTGACGGTCTCCCCGTCGAATTGCGCGCGAGCGCGCGGTCTCGATAGGGTCGCGTCGTGCGCAACTCACTGGATCTCCGCCTTCGTGTGTTCTTTCTGACGCTGGAGCCCGCGCTTCAGCTCGCGCGCGCGCTCTCGCTCTCGCTCGACGACGTCGAGGACGCGGTGCGACAGACCTACGTGCGTGTTCACCGTGACCGAGGTCTCTCGCTCGAACAGGTCGCACGTCGCGTGGGCGCGAGTCGCCGCACGATCGCGACCGTGTCCTCACAGTCCCAGGCGAGCCATGCACCGCTCGAGCACAGTCGTCGGATCGGGGTCAGGCGCGAGCTCATCCGGCTCCTGTCGCGCGAGCCCGGCGTGGAGATCGAGCGCGCGATCGCCGAGCTCCGCGTGCCGAAGGACGTCTTCCATCCGGAGCTCGAGGTGCTCGTCGACGAGGGGGCGGTCGAGAGCCGCGATGGACGCCTGGAGCTCACCCGAGCGTGGAGCTCGTTCGAGGGCGGAAACGAAGCGGAGCGCCTCGACTCCCTCCGGCATTTCCTGCGCACCATCGGGGAGACCGTGAAGCGCCGGTTCTTCGCGAACGCCACCGACGACGACGCGTTCGCGCGCGTGCTGACGTTCTCGGCCGACCCGCGTGCGCTCGCCGCGCTGCGCGGCGGGGCCTACGAGCTCTTGTGTCGCGAGGCCGTCGCTGCCGATGAAGGCAGCAAGACCGCGTCCGACGCGCGCGAGGCCTCTGTCGCGTTCTGCGTCACGCGGCTCGACTGACCGGGTCGCGCGGCGCTTCGATCACTTCGCGCGAGGCTTGGGACGGGGCTTGGTCGACGCCACCGTCGTCGCGATCGCACGCGCGGGAGGGCGCACGCTCTCGGCGAGGCGCCACTTGCACCACGCGCGCACGATGGCGGTGAGCTCGTCGCGCGCGTCCTCGACCTCCTCGACGGAGGCGAGCTTGATCGTGCGGCTCGTGTCGTCCGTGCCCTCGAGGCGCGGGAAGCGGCCGGGGATCTTGCCGCCGAGCGGGAACATCAAGCGCGCGTGCTTCTTCGCGCCGGGGAAGAACGTGGCGAGGCTCCCCTCGAACACGAACGTCGGCGCCTGCCACTTGAGGCGCTCTTCGATGCGCGGGTCGGCGGCCAGGATGATGTCGCGCATGGCGAGCGCGACCGGCTTCATGGGGTTGTCCCACAGCCGGTACCACCGCTCGACCACCGCGTCCTTCGGCATCGGCCGCGATCTAGCTCACTTGTGGTCGGCCGCTATCCGCCCGTTCTCTCGGCCTTCTTCCGGGCCGACGCTTCTTCGGAGGTCGCGGCTTCCTCCGCCGCTTCGTCGTCGACGGGCGCCTCGACGCGCACGCGCGGCATCTTCGCGTCGCGGCGCGCGAGCGCCTCGGTCACGGCCGCGAACACCGCGTCGTTCTCTTTGGTGACGAGCACGAGCTTGGTGCCGTCCTTCTTGTGGATGTGCACCGCGTTCGCGTTGTCGCCGAGCATCTTGAGGATCTTGTTGCCCGCGAAGTCGCCCATCACGCCGAGGCCGTAGCTGTTCGTGCCGCTGTAGCCGCGGCTGACCGACGCGATGTCTGCGACCGCCACGCGCGGGCCCGCGAAGCCGAGCTGCGCGCTCACCTCGCCCTCCGAGATCACGAGGCGCACCCCCGCGAACACGAGCATCAGCGTGCCGAGGCCGATCGAGGTGAGCAGGCCCGCGCCGACGAGCATCAGCGCGCCGAGGCCCGCGCCGACGATCGACGCGAACGAGCCTACGCCGAACAGCGGCACCGCCGCGATGCTGGACGCGATCAACGGCATGGCCGTCAAGAACGCGAAGAGCCAGCGCGGGGTGGTCTGCTTCACGCGCAGCAGCACCTCGCCGACGCCTGCCATGTGCCCACGCTCGTAGTCGTCCGCCATCGCGCGACTCTACACGCCGTGGTAGGGCGAGCGCATGACGACACGACGCGATCTCCTCGAGCTCTTGGCTGCTGCCACCGGCGCTTCCGTCCTCGCACCGATCGCCGTGGGCTGCGGCAGCAGCAGCGGGTCGAGCACCGCGAGCGCGAGCACGACCGAGACCGGCGGCGGCGAGCGAGCGAGCGCCGATCCGATGGACGTGCCGTACACGCGCCCCGAGGGCTGGGATCCGATCGCGTTCAACCGCGACCGCGGCAACGCAGGCGCGATCCCCGAGGGCTACCGCGACGAGATCAACGGGCCCGACGGCGAGCTGATGCACCTCGGCAAGCACCTGCCGTACGTGCCCACGCTCACGGGCGCGACGGTCCCCGCAGGCATGATCGCGCTGATGTGGGGCGACCCGTCGCTCGGTCGCACGAAGCACCCGAACGCGCTCCCGAGCGAGACCGCGCCGGACGGCCACTGGTACGACTGGATCCGCATCCGCAAAGCCTCCATCGAAGGGGCCACGATGGACGGCGCGGTCGAGGTCACGAGCACGTACGGCCGCTGGCCCGTGGTGCTCGACACCGACAACGGCGCGATCGGCGCACAAGAGGGCACGGACCCGACGGCCGATCAGGGCAAGAACACCGTCTACCTCGCGCAGCTGCCCGAGGGCCTCGTGTCCGGTGACGTGATCCGCATCCACGCCAACTGCCTCACACACGGCGAGTACGTCGATTTCCTCACTCTCCCTTGAGCGACTCACCGAGCACCACCGCGCGGAGGATCGCTCGGATCCTCGGCGCGGCCGTGGTGTCGGGATCGAGATACTTCACGTGACCGATCGAGCCGACGTTCTCCTCGGTGATCCACTCCGCGCGATCTCGGATCCCCCGCGCTCGGGCAGGAGCAGTCGCCACAGCAGGACTGAGCGCCAGTGCCGGAGTGGCCGAGAGCCTTCGCTGGAGACGTAAGAGCTCGGTGTCACGCACCGTGCGACCGACCGCGTCTCCCCCGTCACGCGATCGAGGACGCCGTGAGCGCGCGCGAGGATGCGCGTGCGGCGATCGCGATCGAGGTAGCGCGTGACTCAGGCACCGGACGCTTGAAGCGCTCGAGCGACCCGAGGACGTGGAGACTGACCGGCGCCTCGGGCAGGAGGTGATTGTTGGCGAGCAGCGCCAGGACGGCGCTGACGAGGGGCAGCGCGAGGAGCAGAAGCACGACGAACGGCAACGCGTGGCTCATCGCGATGGTGCGGACCGCGTGCACGGCCGTGTAGCGCGTCGGCGCGGCGCGGAAGATGCGACAGGCCCAAGGCAACAGAGCACCGAGAGCACACACGCTCGCGGCGGTGAAGCCGATGCTCGTGACGATGTAGGCCCACTCGATCGCATACATGGTCGCGTAGAGAAGGTCGCGGGCCACGACGGTGGCTTCGTGGGCAGGCGGCGCGAGGACGAACTTCTGCACGAGGAGCACGACGCAGAAGATCGCCGGGAGTGCGACGAAGGTCTTCGCGCCTCGGCTCTCGCGCTCGTCCGACAGCAGCGCACCGAGACCCGTGGCCCCGACGATCGCCCCGACGACGATCATCTCGACCGCAGGAACGATGGCGAGCGCTCTCGCAGGGAGCCAATACAGGCCGACGCCGACGCCGACGCCGACCGCTGCGATGACGAACGCCCAGGGCCACGCGGTCCGCGCGCCGTCCTCACGCAGCCCCGGCGCCAATCGGGAGACGAAGAACCAAGCGAGGGCCGGCGGAACCAAGAGACCGTTCGCCGACGCGAACACGATCCGGACGGTCATCAGGCGCCCCTCGGAACACGGAACCGCCATCAGCGAGAGCGCGAGCAGGATCCCCGAGAAGAGCGCAGGGAGCATCACCACCTTCACGAACATCGTCGCCTGACCCAGCCACCAGCCGAGCCTGGCGGGGAGCTTGGCCGCTTCGCGCTCACGCTGACCGATGGCGGGCAGTGCGAGCACGAGACCGAGGAGCGCGCCGAGCACCGCGAACGGCGACGTGCCGGGACGAGACAGATCGGCCCACGCGACCTCGTGCACGTCGACCGTGCGGCCTGCGCCGATCGGCAGATCACGAACGACGAGCGTGCGAAACGACTCTCCCGCACCGTCCGACTTCGGGTCGAGGTCCGACGCGACGTCGCCGCGCTCGGTCGGCGGTGGAAGCGAAGGCGCGCAGATCTCCCACGACTCGCGCGAGAGCGCCGTGGAGCCTGCCTCGTGCTCGTGGATGCGGCGCGCGACGGCACGGGCCGTCTCGCCAGGCTCTTGGTTGGCCACGCCGTGGATCGCGATCACAGCCGTACGTCTCGGTCGGTTCATCCCCATCCGCCTTCGCGCTTCGCGCCTCTTCGCCTGTCGTCACCCGGCGATGCGTCTGCCTGCCGCGGAGCATACAGACGGTGGGCGCGTCACGGGCGAACCCCGTTACGCATGCGCCGACAAGCATCTGCAGCGAGTCGGGCGAGGCTTGTCGGCGCGGCGCTCGTTCTGGTCTCATCGTCGGATGTCAGTGTCGCTTCGGGCCGCGTCGATCCTCGTTCTCGCGGCGTGCATGGCCGGTTGTGCAGACGGTGAAGGAGGTCGCGGGCCTCGCACCGACGCGGGGCACGACGGCTCGCTCGGAGACGCGCCCGTGATGCGGCCGGACGCGCCGCTCGGCACGCTCGACGCCGCGCGTGACGGGGGCGCCGACGCGCCGCCGCTCGCGCCGACGCAGTGCAACCCCGACCTCGCGTACTTCGAGGACACGATGGGGCGCCGCATCTACTGCGTCTTCGTCGCGACGACGGGCGACGACGAAGACAACGACGGCACCGCCGACTCGCCCTTCCGCACGATCGGCCACGCGCTCGAGGTCGCCGTCGCGCAGGGCGTCGCCACTGGCCACGTGCACGCGGTCGCGGTGTCGCGCGGTCGCTACGACGAGCGCGTGGTGATCGCGAACGGTGTGTCCGTGTACGGTCAGTTCGACGCCGAGGCGCGTTGGTCGCGCGATCCCGCGAACGACACGGTGATCGCGAGTCAGGTCGTCACCGACGGACACATCGAGGCCGTGCTCGCAGAAGGCATCTCGGCGCCGACGATCGTCGAGGGCTTCACCATCTTCGCGAGCGCTGCTGCGGGTGCTCCCGCGGGCATCGACGTCTACGGCGTGAGGGTCGTCGACTCGACGCCCGTGCTGGCGGATCTCGGTGGCCTCACGCTGCAAGGCGTGGTCATCGCCGCCAACGAAGGCACGGCGGGCGCACCAGGCGCGACGGGCGCGGCGGGCGATCCAGGCGTGATCGGCGGGACGGGGCCGTCGGGGTCGACCGCGAGCGGAGACGCGACCGCGGGAGCGACGGGCGGCGTCGGGGTGTGCGCCGGGACGACGGTGGAGAGCACGCGCGGCGGCCGCGGAGGCGGAGGCGGAGGCGACGACGCGATGGGCTGTGGCACCTACCGCGAGGATGCCAGTGCCGGTCTCGGTCCCACGGGACTCACGTCGTGCGCAGGCGGAGGGTCCGGCGATGCGTGCAGCTGTGTGAGCCCCATCGACTACGACGGTGCCAATGGCGGAGATGGTCAATCGTGCGCGGTCGGCGCGGCGAGCACGGGAAGTGCCGCGATGAGCTCCGTGGAGCGTGGCAGTGTGATGGCGAGTCTGTGGAGCGCGCGAGTCGGCGACGCGGGTGGAAACGGCACGCACGGAATCGGGGGCTCCGGCGGCGGCGGCGGTGGGTCGGGCTGCAACGCGGGCGGCTGGGGCACCACGGGCGGAGGCGGAGGCGGCGGTGGCTCCGGCGGATGTGGCGGCGTCGGCGGACGAGGTGGTCAATCGGGCGGCAGCTCGTTTGGCCTGTTCGCGGTCGACTCGGAGTTCGCGTTCGTGTCGTCCGAGGCCGAGAGTGGTGAAGGTGGGCTCGGCGGCAGTGGAGGCACGGGCGGCGCGGGCGGCACGGGCGGTGCGCGCGGACCGGGCGGGCCAGGTGGCTACGCAGGCGGACGCGGCGGAGCAGGCCAGTCAGGTGGGGCCGGTGGGCCGGGCGCGGGCGGACCGGGTGGTTCGAGCGTCGCGATGTTCCTCTGTCGCAGCACGGCGACGGGCCTCGATCTGGCAGGCCTCACCGAGGGCCCCGCGGGAGACGGGGGCGCGGCTGCGGCCGGAGGCGCGACGGGTGTCGCGGGCATGGCTGCACGATTGATCGACGGCTGCGAGCTCTGAGCCAGCTCGACTCTGCCTCGTGGTGTCGTCGCCTCGTCGTGTCGTGGTTCAGCCGCAGACGTAGCGATCGGCCATGAACGACGCGCGGCACTCTTCGTCGGAGTTGCAGCCGGTGTAGACGCACGCGCCTTCTGCGCTGCAGGCGTAGTTGTCCGCGTCGAACGCGCCGCTCGACGTCGCGCAGTCGGCGGGAACCGTGCACCCATGCACACAGTTGCGCTCGGCGGTCGGCAGCGGAATGCCCGTGTCGGGCAGGCTCGCGTTTCGACACACGTAGGCCGCGCTGGAGAACGTCGTCGCGCACTCGGCGTCGGTGCGGCAGCCCTGGTATTCGCAGACACCGGCGACGCACTCGTAGTTGTCGGCGTCGAACGCGGCGGTGCCCGAGCCGCAGTCGGCGCTCGTCGCGCAGGTGTCGAGACACTGAGGCAGACCACCGAGATCGCGGCACGCATAGTCGTCGCGAGCGAACGCGGCCCGACATTCGTCGTCGGTGCGGCAGCCGCTCCACACGCAGACGCTCGCGTCGCAGCGGTAGTGGGTCGCGTCGTAGAGCGCGAAGCCTGCGGTCGCGCACTCCTCGGCAGCGGTGCAGCCGATGCGACAGAAGTCGAGCGGCGCGCTCGCAGCATCGGGCGCAGGCGGTCCGCCGTCGGTGCCGTCGGGCACGTGCGCATCGACGCCGGGCGGCGCGTAGGCATCCGGCGGGAGCGGTAGGTCGGCGTCGACCCCCGGGCGGCACGTACACGTCGACCATGGGCGCGGCGGCGTCGAGATCGCTCGCAGCGTCACGGCGATCACGCGCGGGATCACAGGCCGTGAGGGCGACGAGAGCCACGAGGAGCGAGCGTGTGCGCACTGCGCGAGCCTACCTGCGATCCGGCCAGCGGAGGACGACGTGCCCCGCGTTCGGGGAACGGCAGCGAGGTACGGCTGCGTCTCGTGCGCGCGAGCTCGATGGGTGGTGCCTGGCGGAATCGCCCGCCAGGCGTCCGCCAGTCCGCCAGATCTCGCGCGAATTCCCTGACGTTTGA
>CAZCVE010000058.1:11056-55315 GCA_964502175.1 uncultured Sandaracinaceae bacterium | reverse complement strand
TCGCGCCGTCGCGCTCGGCGAGCAGGCGGATGTCGGGGCGGAGGATCTTGATCGCGACCTCACGGCCGTCGTCGAGCACGGCGTGGTGCACCTGCGCGACCGACGCGGCGGCCACGGGCGTCTCGTCCATCTGCGTGATGCGCGAGAAGCGCGCACCCAGCTCGTCTTGGACGATGCGCTTGGCGCCGGGGAACACGGGCAGGTGATCCTGCAGGCTCTCGAGCTCCTCGATGATCGGCGGCGAGAAGAGATCGGGCCGCGTGCTCATCACCTGGCCGAGCTTGATGAACGTCGCGCCGAGGCTCTCGAGCGTCTCGCGCAAGAGGCGCCCGCGCAGGTGCTCGCGCTGTCGGACGCCCACGGCATCGTCGTCGGCCGTGACCAACACCGTCAGCCGCAGGAACGCGTAGCGCGTGAGCATCCACGCGATCGCCAGCCCGATCTGCACGCCGCGCACGGCGAGATCGGTGCGAGACGACGCGCGCGCGGGCGTCGACGTGGTTGGCACGGACGGTGTTAGGGGCGCGATCTCGCTCGCCGTGCTGGTGAGTGGTCGCTGCGTCTCGTCGGTCGTTGACACGTGGGGCGCTCGTCTCGTAGGTCCGGCTGGCCCTCTCGGTACCAGGGCCGAACCAAGCTCGTCGGGGAGACTATCTCATGGCTCATCAATGGAAGTTCGCGCGCGTCGGTGGCTTCGATCAGGCGCAGATCCGCACCGGTAAGGACCTCGTCTCCATCGGCGAGCTCGATCAGAAGCTGTGGGTCGCCCTCGCGTGCCCCATCAAGGGCCTCGAGCTCGACGAGCGAACGCTCTCGCTGATCGACAGCGACAAGGACGGCCGCGTCCGCGCGACCGAGCTCATCGCGGCCGCGAAGTGGGTCGCGCCGCTCGTGAAGGACGTCGAGGTGCTCGCCAAGGGCGCGAGCTCGCTGGCGCTGTCGGCGATCGACGAGACGAACGACGAAGGCAAGCTGCTGCTGAAGACCGCGAAGAAGATCCTCGCGACGCTCGGCAAGAGCGATGAGAAGGAGATCTCGGTCGCGCACATGAAGGACGCGATCGGCGCCTTCGAGAAGGACCGCTTCAACGGTGACGGCGTGGTGCCCGTGGACACCGCCGAGGACGAGGCGCTGAAGAAGGCGATCGGCGATGCGCTCGCGTGCACGGCCACGCCGCCGAAGGACAAGTCCGGCAAAGACGGCGTCGACGAGGCCACGACGAAGGCGTTCTTCGAGGCCGTGCGCGCGCACGCGGAGTGGCTGAAGAAGGCCAAGAGCGACGAGTCGCTGCGCGCCGTGGGCGACGACACGCCGGGCGCGTTCGCCGCGTACGCCGCCGTGAAGGCCAAGGTCGACGACTACTTCGCGCGCGGACGCGTGGCCGCGTACGACGCGCGCGCGCTCGCCGCGGTGAACGGCGAGGAGAAGGCCTACCTCGAGATCGCAGCGAAGGATCTCAACGTGTCGGCGAGCGAGGTCGCGGGCTTTCCGCTCGCGCAGGTCGCTGTAGACAAGCCGCTGCCGCTGACGAAGGGCGTGAACCCGGCGTGGGCCGACAAGGTCAGCGCGTTCGCGGCGTCGGTGGTGAAGCCGATCCTCGGCGACAAGACTGCGCTCACCGAGGCCGAGTGGAAGACGATCTCGGGCAAGCTCGATCCGTACGGCGCGTACGTCGCCGACAAGAAGGGCGCGAACGTCGAGAAGCTCGGCGCGGCGCGCGTCGAAGAGCTCGCCACGAGCGACCTCGAGAAGAAGCTCCTCGACCTCGTCGCGGAGGACAAGGCGCTCGAGCCCGAGGCGCAGGCGATCGAGAAGGTGGAGAAGCTCGTCCGCTACAACCGCGACCTCATGGAGATCGCGAACAACTTCGTCGCGTTCCGTGACTTCTATGCTCCCCCCCGCGAGGGCAAGGGCAAGAAGCCCGCGAGCTTCCAGGTTGGCACCCTCTACCTCGACACGCGCGCGTGCGAGCTCTGCATCGAGGTGAACGACGCGGGCAAGCACGCGACCATGGCGCCGCTCGCGAACACCTACCTCGTCTACTGCGACCTCAAGAACAGCAAGGGTCAGACGAAGCAGATCGCCGCGGCGATGACCGCGGGCGACGTCGACAACCTCATGGTCGGCAGGAACGGCGTCTTCTACGACCGCAAGGGCGTCGACTGGGACGCGACGATCACGAAGATCATCGACAACCCGATCAGCGTGCGCCAGGCGTTCTGGTCGCCGTACAAGAAGGCGCTCCGCATGATCGAGGAGTTCGTCGCGAGCCGCGCGGCCGCGGCGCAGGCCGAGGCGGACGCGAAGATGACGGCGGACGTGAACGCCGCGACCGCCGCGACGAGCGCACCGCCCGCGGCAGACGCCGCACCGCAGACGAGGCCGCTCGACGTCGGCGTGGTCGCTGCGATGGGCGTCGCGGTCGGTGGCATCACGGCGGCGCTGAGCGCGATGCTCGGCGCGTTCTTCGGCCTCGGCCTCTGGATGCCGCTCGGCGTGCTCGGCCTCATCCTCGCGATCTCGGGTCCGTCGATGGCCGTCGCGTGGCTCAAGCTCCGCAAGCGCAACCTCGGCCCGATCCTCGACGCGAACGGCTGGGCGCTCAACGCGATGGCGCTCGTGAACGTGCCGCTCGGTGGCTCGCTCACGAAGGAAGCGAAGCTCCCCGAGGGCAGCGAACGCGACCTCAGCGATCCGTTCGCCGAGCAGCCGCGTCCGTGGGGCTTCTACGTGTTCGTGCTCGTGCTGCTCGGGCTCGCGCTCGGCTGGTACCTCGGCAAGCTCGATCACTACGTCCCCGTGCCCGCGCGCAGCACCACGGTGCTGGGCGAGAACGCGCCCGCGTACGTGGCACCGACGACGGCCGCGGCACCCGCTGCGGCCGCGGACGCTCCGGCGGCTCCTGCCGCGGCGGAGTGATCGCGATCACGCGGTGAGTACGGGGCGCGCTCGCTCGCCCCGTCGCGTCGTCACGTCGCCTCGCGCGAGCGCTGCCATCCCCGCGACGTGACGCTCACGCGCCTTCGAGTCGAGCGCGCGCACGCGGTGGATGGTCGTCGTGCGCACGGGCGCGAGGCCCACGTACGAGAGCGTGCCCGTCGCGAAGCTGCCGTGGATCGCGCGGTGGTGCGCGAGCGCGTACCACCAGCCCGGGCTGTCCATCGTGGTGACGACGCGCGCGCTCCTTCCTGCGAGGAGGCCCGTCGGCAGGCTCCCGGTCTCGGACGCGCCTGCCTCGTAGCGGAACGCCCAGCCCGGCAGGAACAACCTGTCGACGAGCGCGCGCACGATCGCGGGTGGCGAGGCCCAGTGCGTGGGGAAGAACCACGCGAGGTGATCGGCGCGCTCGATCGCGTCGCGCACGCGCACGAGATCGGGCTCGAGCGGCTGCGCACCCGCGAAGCCGCGCCGCAGCACGGGATCGAACGAGAGCTCCGCGAGCGGCAGGAGCTCGGCGGTGGCGCCTGCCACCGTGAGCGCGTCGGTGTAGGCGCGGGCGAGCTGGCCGTTGAAGGACTTCGGGTCGGCGTGACCGAGCAGGACGAGGGCGTGTGTCATGCGCCCCACCGTGCGGCGGCGCGTGTGTTCGTGCGATGCGCGTGAGCGGATACGAGCTATGCATGGACGCATAGGCATCACCGCATGGACATGCACGACCCGATCGACGCGACCTCGAGGACGCGATGACGCTCGCTGCGAGGCGCGCTCCGGGGGAAGGCGCGTTCGGGAGCTGGGACGACGCGCGCCTGTTCCTCGCGGTGGCGCGCGGCGGCTCGCTCTCGGCGGCGGCGCGCGCGCTCGGCACGGACCAGTCCACGGCCAGTCGACGCCTCGCGGCGCTCGAGCGGTCGCTCGGTCGCGCGCTCTTCGAGCGAGGCGCGCGCGGGCTCCTGCCCACGCGTCACGGTACGGCGATGGTGGGCGCGGCGGAGGCGGTCGAGCGCGCCATGCACGGGCTCGCCGACAGCGCGCGCCGAACCGAGCGCGAGGTCGAGGGCCGCGTGCGCGTCACGCTCACCGAGGGCCTCGCGCAGCACGTCGTGGTGCCGCGCGTGCTGCCGGCGCTCCTGTCGGCGCATCCGGGCCTCGCGATGGATCTCGTCGCGACCGACGAGCCTCGCGACCTCGCGAAGCAGGAGGCCGACATCGCGCTGCGCTTCTTCCGCACGGCGCCCGGTGAGCTCGTCGGTCGTCGCGCGACGCGCCTGCGGCTCGGCGTGCTCGCGTCCAAGCGTCGCGCGCGCTCGCTCTCCGGTCGCACGATCGCGAGCCTCCCGTGGATCGGCTACGAGCGGCCGGGCTTCGAGACACCCGAGGCCGCGTTCCTCGCCGCGCACGGCGCACCGCGGCCGAGGCTCGCGTGCTCGAGCGTGGAGTCACAGCTCGCGGCGGTGCGGGCGGGGCTCGGCGTCGCGCTCGCGCCGCGCCTGCTCACGGCGCGGTTCCGCGACCTCGCGGCCATCGAGCTCGCCGAGGCCTTCACGCCGCCGACGCTCGAGGTCTTCGTCGTCACGCGCCGCGCGATCCGCGACGTGCCGCGCGTGGCCGTGGTCTTCGACGCCCTCGTCGCCGCGCTCGCCGAGATCGACGAGGCGTGAGCGCCGGCGCGCTCGTGGTCCCGACCCATCAGGCGTCGTCGGGCCAGCGACGTTCGGCGCTGACGCGCACGACCAAGCGTTCGAGGTCGTCCACAGCGAGGCTGGCCACCACCGCGGACCTCCCCTCGCGAGCACCGCATCGGCGTACAGCTTGCCACGATCTTCGTCTTGCTCGGCGACGACGGTCGCCCCGACCCAGCCTGCCAGGCCCACTTCGACCGGGCGCTCGGAACGACGGCCGTGCGCGAGCGCTGACAAGACTGCCAGCTCTGGCCGCACACGCGCCTCGTCGAGATCGGTGACCCGTGGGATGTCCGCCGCACGGAGCACGATCGGACGAAACGACCCGTCCTGAAACGTCTCGATCGGGTGCTCGGCCTGCGCGAACGTCTCGCTCCTCGGCACGAGGCCGGCGTCGACGCGAATGTCGCGGCAGACCCGGAGGAGGTCGCGGACGAGCTCGGGTCGTCGACGAAGGAGATCGAGCAGCAGCTCGTGGCTCGTGCTGGGCATCGTCCGCCACATGCAGCCGGCGTTCCGGCTCTGGACGCGTCGAATACAAGGGAATTCGAGACGAATCTGGCGGCACCGCCGCCACCCCCCTGGCGGCCACCACCCCCGTGATCAGGATCGCGCCCGTGAGCGCGACCTTCGCGAGCCCCCGCGCACCGTCACACCTTGCGCTCGCTCGTCGGAGGGCCGTCGCCCACCGTGCTCGCCTCGGCGGCGAAGCCCTCTTCGGTGAACTGCGCGAGCTCCTTGTTGATGCGTCGCAGGAACGCCTGCTTGCTGTGGAACGGCAGGAACATCGCCTTGAAGCCGTTCAGCACCATGTGCTTGATCTCGGCGAGGGTCATGCCCATCTGCGTGTGGCAGAGCCACAGCTCCTTCGAGACCGTCGTGTCGGTGATCAAGCGGTTGTCCGTGTTGATCGTCACGCGAATTCCGAGGTCGTGATAGAGCTTGAGCGGGTGGGACGCGAGGTCGCGCACGGCCCCCGTCTGCACGTTGGAGCTCGGGCAGCACTCGAGCGCGATGCGGTGATCGTTCACGTAGTGGAGGAGGTCGCCGTCCTCGCGGAGCCTGCATCCGTGGCCGATGCGGTGCGCGCCGCACTGGTGGATCGCCTGGTGGATGCTGGCCGGTCCGTACGCTTCACCTGCGTGGATCGTCACGTTGCAGTTGTTGTCGCGGACGAGCTGGAACGCGGGCAGGTGGTGCTTGGGCGGGTAGTCGTACTCGGCGCCCGCGAGGTCGAACGCGACGACGCCGCGCCCCTTGTAGGCCACCGCGAGCTCGGCCATCTCGAGCGAGCTCTCGGGCGAGATGTTCCTGATGCCGCAGAGGATGACGTTCGACTCGATGCCGTAGCGCTCCTTCGCCTGCCACAGGCCCTCGAGCACGGCCTCGACGACGGCCGTCAGACGCAGCCCCTTCCGCGTGTGGAGCATCGGCGCGTAGCGGACCTCCATGTAGCGAACGTTCTCTTTCGCCGCGTCCTCACCGAGCTCGCGCGCCGCGCGCACGAGCGAGTCTTCGGTCTGGAGGACCTTCAGCGTGACGTCGAAGGCCTTGAGGTACTCGACGAGCGACCCGGTGTTCTCACCGAGGTGCATCGCCCGCTTGAGCTCGTCTTCAGTCTTGCCCGGGAGCTCGATCCCACCTTCTTGTGCGAGCTCCAGGATCGTCGAGAGACGAAGCGAGCCGTCGAGGTGGACGTGGAGATCGGTCTTGGGGAGACGCTCGAAGAACGCGAGGGGTAGCGGTGCCATGGCGACGTGTAGCACGACACTACGGACGCGATCACGGCTCCCCCGCGACGAGGCAGGACGCACGTTCAGTCACAGCCACCGCGCGAGCTCGTCGAGCGTGATCTGAACCCGAGCCGCCTCGCGCTCGATCACCGCTGAGGTCTCTCCGACACGGAGGCGCCAGCGGTCGGGCGTGACGAGCTCGAGATGGAACCAGCCCTTGGCCCAGGCCTCTACGAGTCCGTCGTCGCCTCGCGCGACGATCCGCTGTGATCGATCGAACAGCTGGAAGCCCCATGGGGTCCACGCCTCCGGCCCTGCGCCACACCTCGGGTACTGATCGCGCTCGACCTCCACGCGCGTCGTGCGCCTGCCGCCTACGCGGATCGTCCATCGCAGCTCGTCCGTGCGCATCCACCAGCCCCGTCGATGCATCCACTCGAGGTGGAGCCAGTGGCCCACCCAGAGCTCGTCGAAGAGGCCGTTCCCTTCGAGCGTCTTCACGCTCTCCCCTTCGCGGACTCGCAGACGCCATCGCACCGAGACGAGACGCGACGCAACGAGCTGCCTGACGCGGATCAGCGGATCGCTTCGCGGCCGAGCGCGGGGAGGCCGGCGCCGGCGATCGCTTCGCGGAGGAGGGCGCGCCTCGCGGGCTCTTCGCTCGTGCCGGTGGGCATCGACGCGAGCAGCTCGGCCGCGGGGGCGAAGCGGCGCTGGAGGATCAGCGCGTGGCTGACGATGCGCTGGGCGCGCGGGTCGGGGCTCGCGTCGCGGCCGAGCTCGAGGAGGACGCTCCTCGCGACCTCTTCGGCGCGCGGGCCGTCACCGAGAGCGAGCCAGTGCTCGGCGGAGCGGAGGCGTCCCGCGACCGAGCCGTCGTCGGCGCGCTCGGCGAGGCGCTCGCACTCGTCGCGATCGTGCACGGCCAGCGCAGCGCGGAAGCGGAGCTCGGTCTCGGCGGGTGTCGGGGGAAGCGCGCGCAGGATCGCGTGCGCGAGCGGCGCGTGACCGCTCGCGAGCGCTTGCTCGATCGCGGTGATCACCTCGGCGCGGTGCACCGGTGACGCGCGGAGGAGACGAAGCGCGGCGAGGCTCGCGCGGCGCGCGTCGCCTTGCACCAGCGCGCGCGCGAGCAGCACGCGGAGCGCGCCGACGTCGAGCGGTCGGGCCACGACGAAGGCATCGAGCAAGGCCATCGCTTCATCGTCGCGCTCGCGGCGCGCGAGGAGATCGGCCAAGAGCAGCACGGGCGCGGCGTCGTCGGGCGCGGCCTCGCGCGCGTTCCGCAGGGCCTGCTCGGCCGCGTCGAGATCACCGCGCTCGCTCGCGAGCCGACCGCGCAAGAGCCACAGCGGCTCCGAGCTCGGGTCGCCCGCGAGGCCCTCGTCGATCAAGCGCTCTGCGAGGCCCGCGTCGCCGAACCGTGCAGCCGCGTCGGCCTCGCGCGCGAGGAGGTACGCGTCCGTCACGCCGCTGCGCGCGAGCTCGTACTCTTCGATCGCCGCGCGGAGCTCGCCGCGCTCGGCCGCGATCTCGGCGCGCACGAAGTGCTCGTAGCCGCTCGGAGGCACCCACGGTCCTCGGCGGCGCTCACCCCCGACCACGCGCTGCACGGCGCCGTCGGTGTAGCGGACGCACGCGACGATCGAGCCGAGCGAAGCGAGCGCGCTCGCGATCGCGAGCAGGCGGAGAGCGCGCCGCGACATCGTCAGGAACGAGCTGTAGTGCGCCGAGCTCACATGCGCTGGCACTGCATCAGCGCGCCCGCGTTGCACATCACGTTGATCTGCGAGACCGCGCCGAGCTCGAGCGGCCAGCCCATCGTGTAGGCCGAGCCCTGCGCGATGAGGTCGGTGCCTTGCGTCGCCGTCACGCGCACGAGCGGCTCTTCGTTCATCGTGCGGTCGTCGCTCCACACCTCGATGTCGAGCTGCGGCATGAGCCCCGCGGCGTCGGTCTCGATCGCGTGCGTGCGGATGAAGGACGACGGGATGCTGAGGATGAGCGCGCCGTCGGCCGGATCGACCTCGACCGTGATGCCCTCCACGTTCGCCACCGGCCGCATCATGAAGCGCTGCGCGAGCTGCGGCGTGAACGAGACGCGGATCGTGTCGATCGCGTTCACACGCACGTTCGAGAACTGGAGGCGCAGCACGGCGCCTTCGGGTGCGCTCTGCCCACACGACGGGAGCACGGCGAGCAGGCCGAGCGCGCAGATCGGCAGGAGGGCGCGGCGCGCGAGGCTCTGGAGGGGCGGCGTTCGGAGCCCACTTTGGAGACCCATTGGGAGCCCACTTTGGAGCGCAGTGTGGTTCGTCATCGTGTGCTCCTTCACGGGTCGATCGGGGGAAGCGGGATGCCCATCGGGTTGGGCGGAGGACCGCTGTTCGCGACGCCGACGCCGACGCCGATCGCGATGCCCGCGATCACGAGCACGCCGCCGCCGATGGCGACCCAGAAGAGCGGCTCTTCGACGAGCGGCGTGCCGCCGCCTCCGCCTGCGAAGCTCGATCCGGTGCCGGTGCCGTCGCCGTCGCTCACGGCCGTGCTCGGCGAGAGGATCACGTCGAGGCGCTCGTTCTGGCCATCCGTGAGCTCGATCGTGCGTCGCGACGAGACGTAGCCCGCGCGCGTGACCTGCACGATGTGACGACCCTGGCGGAGCGTCGTGCGCGCCACGGGAGACTCACCGAGCTCGGTGTCGTCGACGCGGACGCGCGCGCCATCGACGTTCACCGTGACGAGCAGCGTGGGCGGCGGCGGTGGGGGCGAGAACATCACGCCCTCTAGCTGCGCGGTGAGCGGCTGGAGATCGGTCGCGGCGGACGCGGCGGTCGTGATCGTGCCGGTCAGCGCGGTGAGGCGCGGCGATCCGCTGACGGGATCGACCATCTCGAGCGTGAGCTGGACCGGGCCTCGCGCAGCGCGCTTGCTGAGGCGCACGAGGATCGCGCCGAACGCGCCGGCCCCAGCGATCTGGCCGCCGATGCACGTGGGCCCCGTCGCAGGATCCGCAGGGCAGGCCGCGATCGCGTCGCGCAGCGCGGGCGCGAGGAGCGGCAGCACGGGGCGGCCGCCCGTCATCGGCGTGACCTGCGCGATCACCGCGTCGCGCGCGGCGCTCTGCACGTCGTCCGGCACGGCGATGCGTCCGCTGGTGAGCACGACGACCATGATCGGCGCGGGCATGTCGGCGCCAGGCGGAGGCGTCGCAGCGGGCGTCGCCGCAGCTGCGGGTGCGGGCTCGGCAGCGGGCGTGGCCCGAGGCGCGGGCTCGGCTGCAGGTGCTGCCGCTGCAGGTGCCGCGGCGGCCGGCTGTGCTGCGGGTGCGGGCTGCGCTGCCGGTGCGGGCTGCGCGGCCGGTGCAGGCGCTGTCGGCGGTGGGCTCGCCGAGCCGAAGTCACCGGTCTGGTCCTGCGCGAGCGCGGCGGGCGCGGCGAGGAGCGCGGTGACCACGAGCGGGGCGATCAGCGCCAGGATCGTCGCGAGCTGCGACGTCCGGCGCGGGCGCGAAGTGGGGCCGAACATGGCGCGTACACTACACGCCCCGATCGCTGCGTGGCGTGCGATCGCGCAAAGGCCTATCGGACACGTGCCGCGCGCCGGCCGCCGTGTTTCGCGGCCGGCGCGTACAGGCTGCGCACTTCGGCGACGAAGTCGCGGAACGAGGCACTCCGATGGGCGAGCGCCTCGATTGACTGCTTCGATGACACGATGGCTTCGGCGCCGCGCCGCGCCTTCACCGAGTCGTATCGCTGCACGAGAAGCTCCAGCTTCGTGCAGCCTGCGGTCGCAATGTCGGCGGTCTCGTCGTCGCACTCCTGTTGCGGGTCACGAAGTGCGAACGGTTCGATTCCGAGGGCTGTTCGCGCGGGGTCGCTGAGCAAGAACCACGTCTCGAGGTCCACGCATGGGACGCCGATCGCAACCGGAAGACCCGGCGAGTTGCGACTCACGTCGGCGCGCAGCTCTCCACGGACGGGCCGAATCTGATTGGGGGCTCGCCTGCACCAAAGCCTCGGAAGTTCTGGATCCCGAGCGAGATCTCTCTCGCGTCTCGATACGCTGCGCGCTGGCGGTCGAGCTCCCGCCCGGACTGCGGAGGAGGCGGAAGTGCGTCAGCCGTCGCGGCCTTGGTTCGGCCGGAGCGTGTGACTGGGGTCGTTCGCGCCATGGGCCCAGATTGCCAGAATCGAACGGACGGTGCCGTCCCGCTCGCTACACTCGGCCGATGGAGCGCGTTCGTCACCTGATCGTAGGCGCCGGGATCTCGGGCCTCGCCTATGCGGATCGCATCGCGAGCGGCCCGCACGGCGCGAGCGAGGACTACCTCGTCGTCGAGGCCGACACGGAGATCGGCGGCTACTGCAAGACGATCGTCCGCGAGGTCGAGACCGAGGGCAGGCGCGCGCGCTTCGTGTGGGACTACTCGGGGCACTTCTTCCACTTCAAGCACGAGGACATCGAGAGCGATCTCGTCGGCCGCATGAAGGGGCAGCGCGTGCTCTCGATCCAGAAGGACTCCCGCATCCACTGGCCCGGCGGCCAGCGCCCCGTGCGCGTCGGCGCGGGCGATGGATCGCCCACGAACTGGGTCGAATTCCCGTTCCAGAAGAACATCCACCAGCTCCCTCAGGCGGACTTCATCGACTGCCTCTACGAGCTCTACCTGCGCGACGAGAGGAGCGGCGTGCCCGCCGGGCAGAAGGCCGCGAGCTTCCTCGACATGCTCTACCAGCGCTTCGGGCGCGGCATCACCGAGCGCTTCTTGCGTCCGTACAACGAGAAGCTCTACGCGACTGATCTCGGCTCGCTCGACGTCGACGCGATGGGCCGCTTCTTCCCGCACGCCGACATCGCCGACATCGTGCGCAACATGCGCGACGCGAACAACGCGTCGTACAACGCGAGCTTCACGTACCCCGAGGGCGGCGCGATCCAGTACGTGCACGCGCTCGCGTCGAAGCTGAAGGAGAGCGCGATCACGCTCGGCGAGCGTGTCGTCGCGATCGATCTCGTGAACAAGGTGGCCAAGACCACGCAGCGCGAGATCCAGTTCGAGCACCTCGTCTCGAGCATGCCGTTCGTGAAGCTCCTCGACGCGAGCGCGCTCGCCTACGAGCCGTCCGCCTACTCGTTCAACCAAGTCCTGGTCTTCAACCTCGGCTTCGATCGCAAGGGCCCCGAGGGCGTGCACTGGGCCTACTACCCGCAGAAAGAGCTCTCGTTCTATCGGGTGGGCTTCTACGACAACATCTTCGGCAGCCCCGAGATGAGCCTCTACGTGGAGCTCGGCTATCCGCGCAGCGCGCGCCTCGACGACGCCGAGATCGCGCGCGCCAAGGAGCGCGTGCTCGCCGATCTCGCGAAGGTCGGCGTGATCGATGGTCACCGCTCGATCGCCGCGCAGCACGTCGTGATGGACCCGGCGTACGTGCACATCACGCGCGCCTCGCTCGCCGACGTCCAAGAGAAGAAGCAGGTCCTCGAGAGCCGCGGCGTGAGCTCGATCGGTCGCTACGGCTCGTGGACCTACTGCTCCATCGAGGACAACGTCGTCGAGGCGCGCGCGCTCGCCGATCGACACGCGAAGGCGTGGAACGCCGGGCGATGATGCCCCGTCCATCGATCGTCGCGATCGCGGCGTTGGCACTCGCTCCGGCCTGTCGCACGCGGCAGGTCGAGGCAGATGCGTTCGTCGGGGTCGACGTCGAGTTCTTCCACGACGCCCACCTCGACGCGTGGGACGAAGACACCCCGCGTCGCGCCGACGTGGGTCCCGTCGACGCGACCTGCGCCGAGTCCTCGGACGCCGACGGCGTGGTCTGTGAGGGCGACGCCGCGGACCCCGAGGTCGATCTCGATCGTGATGGCTTCACGCCCGCCGAGGGTGACTGCTCGGACTGCAGCCCACAGGTGAATCCGGGCGCCCTCGATGATCCCAGCAATGACGTCGACGAAGACTGCGATGGCGTGATCGCTCGCGAGCCGCTCCGCTGCGACGACACGCTCTCGCTCGACTCGACCGATCCGCTCGACGCCGCGCGCGCGCTGGGCCTGTGTCCTCTCGCGCGCGCGGGCGAACGGGGCTGGGGCCTGGTGTCTGCGCGCTGGACGCGGGCGGACGGGACTGGCGTCCCGCTCGCGACCTCACAGCACACGCTCCTGAGATCGTTCGGTGCGACGGCCGGCCTCGGCAGCGATCCGTTTCTCGCGCTCTCCTCCGGCGTCGCGGGAAGCGTCGATCCGAGGGACGTGGAGCATGGCAGCGAGCCTGAAGGCGGACTGCCACCGGGCCTCCTGATCGGCGCGCGCGGCTGCCCAGTCGACTCGATCGACGTCTACGATCCAGTCGCGCTCGAGCTCCGAGTGCGTGTGCCGACGAACGCGCGCGGGTTTCGCTTCGTCTCCAACTTCTTCACGCGCGAGTACCCAGACTACGTCTGCACCGAATACAACGACTACTATGCGGCGCTGTTGCGTCCCGCGCCGAGGGGCTCCGTCGATGGCAACGTCGTGTTCGACGTCGACGGCAACCGCATCACGGTCAACTCGTCGCTCCTCGCTGCGTGCGCACCCGGTTTCCACGGTGCGCGCTCGTTCGAGTGCCTGCTCGGGTCGGGGCCTCTCGTGGGGACCGGCTACGACACGGGCGGGTCGACGGGGTGGCTCGTGACGGAGGTCCCGATCGAGGAGACGGACGATGGCGAGATCACGCTGCGCTTCGCGATCTGGGACTCCAACGACGCGCGGCTCGACTCGCTCGTCTTGATCGACGACCTCGAGTGGTTGTTCGAGCGTCCGTGCGCTGCGACCGAGCCGCTGTTGTGAGACCGCTTCGCGCTCGCCGCGGCCGATCGCTCTCGCCCATCGAGGCGCGTCCGCGCATGAACGCGCGTGCGCTGGGGTGCGTGTTGCTCGTCGCGGGCTGCGGCGCGAAGTCGGGGCTCGACGTGCCGCCGCGCGAGTGTCGTCCGCCCGATCCGCCGCCGGTCTCGTGTCGATCGATGAGCGTCGGCGCGGCGAGCGTGATCTCCGAGGGCCTCGAGAGCGTGACCGCGTTCGACGTCGCGCCCTTCGAGTCGGGCGCCATCGTGCTGCGTCGCTCGTTCCTCGCGAGCGGCGGCGAGGAGCAGTGGCGCGTCACGTCGGTCGACGGCCGCGGAGGTCTCGTCGATCGCGGCGCGCGCGGCCTGATCGGAGAGACCGCCGATCCGTTGCGGCGCAGCGAGGGCTCGATCACGGCGGGCTGCACGCCGATCGCGCTGCTCGAAGAGCGCGTCGACACGATGGGCCTCGCGGCGCGCTGCACGCTCGTGCCGATCGATCCGCTGCCCGTGCGCTTCACGCTGCGCGCGCTGCCCACCGTGACGACTGGCTGCCACGATCTGATCGACGACGCGCTCGGGCCGTCGTTCGTCGAGCCAGGTCCTCCCACGCGCGTCGTCCACGTCTCGCGCAGCGGCGCGCTCGGCGAGATCAGCACGCTCACGCCCTCGGGCCCGTGGCTCACGCTGCGTCCTCAGCGTCTTCAGCTCGCCAACGGTGGCTGGGCCGTGCCGTACTTCCCGAGCGGAGGCGGCGTGGGCGTGGTGTTGCTCGACGCCGCGTCGAACCAGATCGGCGAGACGCGCTGGGGCATCGGTGACTCGCCGGTGGGCGTCGCGACGACCACGACGCGCGCGGTGTGGGAGGCGGCCAACGGTCCCGCCGAAGCGCCGATCCGCATCGAGACCGTCGGCCTCATGGCCGATGGTCGCCCCATCGGCGCGCACCGCGTGATCCCGACGGAGGGCTACTTCATCCTCGGTTACGGGCTCGACCTCGTGGACGTCGGCGAGCACTCGATCTTTCTCTTCCGCGGTGGACGACTCGGCGAGGTCGCGCGCGTGCACGTCGGCACGCTCGATCGCGACGGCAACATCGCGAGCGGTCCGACCCCGCTCGTGAGCGCGGATCGCGCGCGCCTCGTGCCGACGTCGAGCGGCGCCCTCGTCATCCTCGTGCGCGAGAGCCGTGAGCCCGGCGAGATCCAAGCGATCCCGCTCGACTGCGACTGAGCGTCTTGCCGCGACGCACGACGACGACGAGCCCGATCGCGAAGAGCGCGAGCGACGCGCTTCGTGTGCCTGGCGTCGTCCCCGCGCTGCAGCCACCGCCGGTGATCGGGCGCGGTGTGACGAGACCTCCATCGGCGCGTCCGCTCGCGTCGCGCGTGGACATGCCCGCGTCCGCGAGCCCGCTCGCGTCCGAGGCCCCCGCGCCTGCGTCGACGGAGCCCGCGCCTGCGTCGGGATCGCCCATCGGCGTGGGCGTTCCGCGTGATCGTCGGTCGCTCGCGAGGCGCATGGTGGTGTGGAAGCGTGGGGCCCACCAGCCGCTCTCGTCGCTCCAAGCGGGACCTTCGATCGAGTCGGCGAAGCCTGCGCCGCTCGCGGGCCAGCAGCGCACGCTGGATGCTCCGCGCGCGCAGAGGTCGTCGTCGCCGTCGGCGTCCACGTCGGCGAAGCGGATCGTCCGCCAGTAGATCGCGCGCGACCAGCTGCCCTCGTCCGACAAGACGGGCCCGTCGATGCGCGCGCCGAAGCGATCGCCCTCGAACGGCCAGCAGAACACACGCGCGTCGGCGCGCGCGCACACGTCGCGGTCGCCGTCGCCGTCCACGTCCGGAAGCGCGATCGTCGCGTAGTTCGAGAGCTCGCCCCAGCCGCTGTCGTCCGACAGCGTGTCGAGCGTGATCGCGTCGCCGAAGCCTTCGCCGGTCGAGAGGTGACATCGAAGACCTGCCGCCGCGCGACCGCAGAGATCGTCGCGCCCGTCTCCGTCGAGGTCGGCCATCCGGATCGTGGAGACGAAGCGGTGCGCGCCCCAGCCGCTCGCGTCGCTCCAGCGCGGTCCCTCGATCGGCGCGTCGTCGAACGCGATCCCCGTCGAGGCCCAGCACGACATGCCTTCCGTCGTGCGCGCGCAGACGTCGGCGAGGCCGTCTCCCGTCACGTCGCCCATGCGGATCGTGCTCCAGCGTGAGCTCGCGTCTCCGCCCGCTCCGCCTCCGCTCGCTGCGTTGGCGAGCGCGGCGAGCGGCGCCCACGGCTCGCCGAAGCCACTGCCGCTCGAGGGCCAACAACGAAAGCCCGCCGCGGCGCGCGCGCACAGGTCGTCGTCACCGTCTGCGTCGACGTCGGCGAGGCGGATCGTCGCGTGGTGCTCGGGCGCGCTCCAGCCGGAGTCGTCCGACAGCGTGGGGCCCACGATCTGCGCGCCGAAGCCCGTGCCCGTCGAGGGCCAGCAGCGCATCCCCGCGTTCGCGCGCGCGCAGAGATCCGCGAGACCGTCGCCCGTCACGTCGCCCATCACGATCGTCGTGAAGTTCGTCGGATCGCTCCAGCCCGAGTCGTCCGACAGCGCGGGGCCTTCGATCGCATCGCCGAACGGCGTCCCATCGGCGAGCGCGCAGCGGATCCCGGCGGCAGCGCGTGCGCACACGTCGGCGCGTCCGTCGCCGTCGAGATCGGTGCTCGTCGTGCCGTGCTGCCCTGCTGCGTACACGTCTTCTTCCGGCTCGTACGGCATGCACGCGCCGGGGATGCCGCTGCCCGTCGCGTTCACACCGAGGTGGTTCGACACGGTGCGCGGAGAGCCATCGCTCGGCGCGTTGAGCGTGCCCACGCCGCGTACCCACATCGTCGAGGAGCCACCGCCGTCGAGGTTGATCGCGTCCCACGCGCCGAGCTCCCGCAGCGTCGTCGCCTCTTCGGCGCATGTCATGCCGATCGAGCGGCTCGTGCGTCCGTCGACCACGAGCAGGTAGAGCGTGTGGCCGTCGCGCGAGAGGCCGAGCGCGGTGCGCGGATGGCGCACGGTGCAGAGCTCGCCGCTCTGATCGAGGACCTCGCCGTCACGCAGCACCATCGGGTGTCCACCGACGGCCTCGCGCATCCACGTCGGCAGCGGATCGATCACCTCGCTCGGGGTCGAGAGCAGCACGCGATCACGACCGAAGGCGACCACGCCCGCGCCGCGCGAGTCGGGGTTGCCCCACGCGGTCCCGTTGCTCATCGCCGCGCCGCCCGGCAGGTACGTCTCGTAGCTGAAGAAGTCGGCGTTCACGGCGATCTCGACGCCGCGCGCGCTCGCCCAGGTCGGCACCGTCGCGCGGCGCTCGGTCTCGCGCGTCGCGCGCAGCGACACGCCCGAGGCGCAGAGATCGATCTCCTGCACCCACACGTCGCGCGGCCCGCTCGCACGCCGCGCGAGCTGCCGCACGCCGGGGTAGGGCGTCGTCCAGCGGTCCTGCGATCTCGAGACCGCAGGCGTCCAGAGCGTGGACGACGCGAGCACGAGCGTGACGATCCCGATGCGAGCGGGCGTGAGCACTGGCCACGAGATGCCCAGAAAAGAGGCCGACCGCGAGATCATCCGGCCCACTCAGCACGTCGCGTGCCTCGCGGCCGTGGCGAGCGTCAGGCAGGCAGCGTGTGGATCACCTTGCCGCGGTCGAAGACCCACATCGTTCCGGGCTCGCCGTGCTGCCACGTCTCGTTCGTGGTGAGCGGCACGGTGCTCACCACGGCGACGCGATCGCGCGTGGTGGTCACGGGCGCGAAGTCGATCGTCACGTCTTCGTCGGCGAGTCGCGCTTGGCCGAAGGGGGCGCGTCGGATGATGTGACAGAGCTTGGTGGCGCAGCGCGCGTAGAGACGCTGCCCATCACCGAGGAGGAAGTTGAACGTGCCCTTCTTGCCGATGTGCGCACCGAGCTCCGCGACGGCGCGCGAGAGCGTCTCGGGATCGGGGGCGCCCTTCGGGAAGCTCGCGCGCAGTCCCTCGAGCAGGTGACAGAACGCGTGCTCGCTGTCGGTGGTGCCGATCGGGACGAAGCGGCCGAGCTTCAGCGAGCGCGCGCCACGCACGGTGCCGTTGTGCGCGAAGACCCAGTCACGACCCCAGAGCTCGCGCGTGAACGGGTGCGTGTTCGCGAGTGACGTGGGCCCGCGCGTCTTCTTCCGGATGTGACCGATCGCGAGCAGCGTCTTGATCGGGTGAGCCGCGAGGAAGCCAGCGAGCGGGCTCTTCGCCGCGGGCTCGGGATCGAGGAACGTGCGCGCGCGCTTGCCCTCGTAGAGCGCGAGCCCCCACCCATCCGCGTGGTGCGCGGTGCCCCCGCCGCGACGTCGCAGGCCGGTGAACGAGAACACGATGTCCGTCGGGACGTTGCACTCCATGCCGAGCAGCTCGCACATCGTCGTGGCCATGTTACTCCGCGTGAGATCGCCGAGGGAATACGGCGGCGGTTGCCGCGCGTACGTTGGCCTCGCATGCGCTCTGCTCGCATCGGTCTCGCGCTCTCGATCGTGATCGTCGCGTCGCTGCTCTCGCCTCGCGTCGTGGGCGCGCAGTGCATCGCGACGCACGGGAGGATCGTCGCGATGGGCTGTGAGCCGCTCGCGATCTCGCGCGACGATGGGGCGACCTTCACGAGCACCGGCCTCGAGGTCTCGGGCGTGACGGTGACCGACGACGATCACGTCGTCGTCGTGACCGACGCCGAGCCGCCGACTCTCTTCGAGGTGGGCGGGGCGCACGAGGCGCTGCCGCTCGCGCACGTCGACGCGATCGGTCGCGTCGGCCGCAGCGTCGTCGTGGTCGGGAGCCGCCCTGCCTCGGATCCGCAGGCGATGCCCCGCACCGTGGTGCTCGTGCGATCGCCCGACGCGACCCTGCGCGAGCTCGCCACGCTCGATCTCTGGTCGAGCGCGATGCGTGCTCGTGCGACCGACGGAGCAGACGAGCCCCACGACGCTCCAGATCCCGACGGACGCGCAGCTCACGATCGCGCACAACGGGCGCGTGACGCTCGCGCTCTTGAACGGAGTGCTGCACCGCCTCGAGGGCACGCGCGTGTTCCCCCTCGGTGGCCACATCGCGCCCGACGCCCAGCTCGTCTACGTCGATGATCGCGGTCGACCGTTCGCAGTGACGACCGCGGGCACGTTCCGCTTCTCGCGTCGCGGCGGGTGGTCTTCGGTCACGCCGTGAGCGATCAGGCGCCGTCGCGCGTCTCGTCGCGCTCGGGTGCAGGCTCGACCCCACGCTGCGCGTCCTTGGCCGGCGTGTCCTCGGCCGGCGTGTTCTTGGTGGGCGAGTCCTTGCTGCGCAGCACCTCGAGAAACGAGCGCGCCTCGGGCGCGTCCGGGAGCTCGCTCTTCTTCAGCTCTGCGAGCAGCGTGGGCGAGGCGTTGTCGCCCGCGCCGACGACGAGGACGCGCTCGCCGATCTCGACCAGGTAGACCCAGCGACGCGCGTCGAGCGGCACGCGCTCGATCACCTTCATGCGCCGTCCTGCCCCCGTTCCGAGGCCGCGCGACGCGCTCCAGCGCAGCACCACCCACGCGAGGATGCAGACGGCCGCGAGCGCTAGCAGCGATTGGAGGAGCGACGCGCCGTAGCCACCGGGCAGATCGCGCGCCGCGTCTGCGTGCGCACCGCTCGCTTGGAGGAGGACCCACATGCGCGGCCGAGCCTACCAGGGCCGCTTCAGCGCGACGCGACGGAGAACCCGAACGAGGTCGCCGAGGTGTCCTCGAGATCGAACGCGAGCGTGCGGGCGCCAGTGGGGTCCGTGTAGCAGTAGACGTGCTGGCGCAGTGGATCGCCGACGATGACCTCGGCCTCACCGTCGCCGTCCACGTCGCTCGCGCCGAGCGAGACCCGCGTGCGTCCGCTGGCAGGCGGCAGCGTGATCGCGCGTCCCTCGAGCGCGAAGGGCGCGGCGGATTGACCGAGGTAGACGAAGACACGCGTCGCGTCCGCGAGGTTCTCCGCGACGGCGAGGTCGTCGTCACCGTCGTGATCGAGATCACCCACGTTGCGCACGATGGCAGCGAAGCCGGTGGCACCGCTGGGCGCAGAGATCGTCGCCGAGGGCGTCGTCGAGGGCCCGCCCGCGCCGCCACGGTAGACGAGCATCTCACCGTTGCTCGTGCCGACGACGAGGTCCGCCGTCGCGCCGCCGGTGAGGTGCGCCGTCGTGAAGCTCGTGTACGTCGTGCCTGCTGCTGCGGCGATGGTGGGCGCCGGCAACGAGCTCGACATCAGCGTCGAGCGGTAGACGAAGACACGGCCATCGGCGCCGTTCACGCCGCGCACGAGCAGATCGACGCGCCCGTCGCCGTCCACGTCTCCGCTCGTGAGGTCCAAGAGGCTCGGCGGCGAGAACGTGACGATCGGTCGGATCGGTAGCCCCGTGGCGTCGACGCCCTCGAAGAGGTGCGCGCGGTCCGAGCCGTCTTCGGCGACCACGACCTCTGCGAATCCGTCGCCATCGCGATCTCCGAGCGCCGCCATGAACTGACCGAACTGCGTCGCCTCGGGGTAGCCGAGCGTGGCGACCGACACGTCGATCGGCGACGAGCCGCCGTGGAACACGTAGGCCTGGCCGAACATGTAGTTGTGGCCGCTCACGATCACGTCGTCGGTGCCGTCGCCGTTCACGTCGTGCGCATCGAGCGTGGTGAAGCCGACGCGCTCGTCGGGGTTGGCCGCGCGGAATGCCCCGAAGCGCGTGGGGCCTGTGGGGCTGCCGCGATAGAAGAACGCGGCGCCTGCGGCCATCGTCGGTGCGTTCTGCGCGCCGATCACGAGATCGCCGAAGCCGTCGTCGTCGAGATCGAGCTGCGAGACGAACGGCACGCAGCGTCCGTCGACCACGCGATCGGTGCCCGAGCACGCGAACGCGTCGGGCGCGAACGCATCGGTCGCCGCATCGAGATCGGCGGTGTCGATCGGCGCAGCAGCATCGACCGCTAGAGGCGCGTCGATGGGTGCGTCGGGACCGAACGCGTCGAGGTCTGCGTCAGGACCTCGGGCATCGAGGCCTGCGTCGAGCGCGCTCGCGTCGTAGTGAAAGCGCCCACACGCCGAGAGCACGAGCGCGGTGAGGGAGACCGACCAAGAGAAGCGACCCACCGCCGCATGATGCCAGAGACGCTCGACGCGCAACGCACGTCGTTGCAGAGGGTCAGCGCACGAAGAGGCGCGGATCCTCGGGGCGCACATCGATGTGGAAGTGATCGCGGTGGCCCTCGGAGTAGTCGGGCGTGATCACGGTGGACAAGCCAGCGCGCGCCGCGAGGTCACAGGCCAGCGCCTCGAGCGCGTGCGCCGGATCGCTCACGGGGCTCGTGTCGACGCCTTCGCACGTCGCGTGATCGGGATGGAGCGGGTAGTCGTGCTCCACGTCGAGCACCGAGCCGTCGTCGCGGACGAAGCGCGCGAGATCGAGCGCCATGCCCATCGTGTGGAAGCTCGTGCGCGGCTCGAGGCGCCACGAGCTCAGCACGAACACCTCGGCGACGTGGTGATCACGCAGCACCGCGGCCACGCGCGGCAGGCGCGCCGCCAGCTCGCAGCTCACGATGAACGGCGCGCCCTCGCGCATCTTGCGGAACGAGACGCCGAGCAGGTTTCCGTCGAGCCGCACCGGGTTCGGGATCGGCGAGCGACCCGTGCGAAAGGACTCGTGCGTGAAGCCCGGGCTCTCGCTCGTGATCTCGTCGAGCGCCTCGAGGCAGCGCGGCGTGGCGCGCACCGCGAACACGCGCGCGGGGTCTTCGGTGAACACGCCGTGCGGCACCTGTCCGCGGAAGTTCGGGAAGGTCGCGACGCGACGCCGGATCTCTCGCGCCACGGCGAGCGCAGGATCACGCCTCAGCGTCCGCGATCGCTCGTCGGGCGCGGGCTGCGCGTCGGCCACCAGCGCGATCGCGAGGGCTGCGAGGATCACGACCGCAGGAAGGACGCGCACGAGCACACGGGTCGGCACGTGGCCCTGACGGACCGCGCGCACCTCTTATTCCCGCGGCTAGACCGTCTCGATGCGCCGCAGCATGCGGGCGAGCAGGCCCGGCGCGTAGCGTCGCGCGTAGATGCCCGCGATCTCCTTGCCGCCGACGTAGATCTCGCGCGACTGCTTCGCGATGCCGTCGACCATGACGCGCGCGCACTGCTCTGCGGAGATGCCGTGCGCGTTGGCCTTTGCGCGCGTCGCGGTCTTCTCCACCTCGCCGCCGCCGGCGCGCTCGATCGCCTTGATCGCGATCTCCGTGTCGACGAAGCCGGGGCACACGATCGTGACGGCGATGTTCTCCTTGTGGCCCTCGGCGCGGAGCGACTCGAAGAAGCCGTGGAGCGCGTGCTTGCTCGCGGCGTAGCCCGAGCGGAACGGCGTGCCGACGTAGCCCGTGACGCTCGACACCACGACGAAGTGCCCACCGCCGCGGGCCTTCATCTCGGGCAGGAGCGCCTTGGTCAGCGCGACGACGCCGAAGTAGTTGACCTCCATGATGCGGCGGTCTTCTTCGAGCGAGGTCTCGGACACGAGGGAGCGCTGACCGATGCCCGCGTTGTGCACCATCACGTCGACCTTGCCGAAGGCCGCGAGCGCCTGCTCCACGTAGCTCTTGGCGAGATCGGTCTTGGCCACGTCCGTGGCGAGGATCGCGACGTCGTCTGGCCGCGACGCGCGGCTCTTCAGCTTCTCGAGCAGCTCGGCGCGGCGGGCCGACACGATCACGCGCGCGCCCTCGTCGAGCAGCTGGAGGGCGAGCGCCTCGCCGATGCCCGAGCTCGCGCCCGTGATCCACACGACCTTTCCCGAGAACCGCGACTTCGCCATGGGCGGGACCGTACTACGCGAGACCTCGGGCCGCTCTGTTACGCTCGGTGACGTCGGCTCGGCACGTTGGCCTGGCCGCGGGTGAGGCTCGACTGGCTGCGTTCGTCCCGACTCGCTTCGGCCCCTACACGCTCCTCCGCTCCGTCGGTCGCGGCGGCATGGCCGAGGTGTTCCTCGCGCGGGCCGTCGGCATCGGCGGCTTCGAGCGGCTGCTCTGCGTGAAGCGTGTGCTCGACGAGCACATGAACGACACGGCGCTGATCGATCACCTCGTCGACGAGGCCAAGCTCGTCTCGCGCATCGTGCACCCCAACGTCGCGCAGGTGTTCGACCTCGGGAAGGTCGCCGAGCAGTTCTACATCGCGATGGAGTGGATCGACGGCGTCGACGCCATGAAGCTCCTCGAGGCCTGCGAGGCCAAGGAGATCCACGTCCCGATCCCCGCCGCCGCGTACACGGTGATGGAGATCGCCAAGGGCCTCCACGCCGCGCACACGACGACCGACGAGACGGGTCGCGCGCTCGGGATCGTGCACCGCGACGTGACGCCGACGAACGTGCTCCTGTCGCTCGAGGGGCAGGTGAAGCTCATCGACTTCGGCGTCGCGAAGAACCTCCTGCGCTCGCGGCAGACGCAGGTGGGTGTCGTGAAGGGCAAGTACAACTACCTCGCGCCCGAGCAGGCGCGCGGCGAGCTCGTCGACGCCCGCGCCGACGTGTTCGCGGCAGGGATCCTCTTGTACGAGCTGCTCGCGGGCGAGCCGCTCTATCCGGGCACCAAGGCGCCCGAGGTCGTGGCGAAGGCGCGCAACGCGAAGATCCCTCCGCTCGAGAAGGCGCGGCCCGACGTGCCGCCCGAGCTCGAGCAGATCGTCATGCGCGCGCTCACCAAGGATCGCGAGAAGCGCACGCCGAGCGCCGCTGCGCTCGCGGACGAGCTCGAGCGCTACCTCACCTCGAGCGCGCCGGACTTCGGCGCCGCACAGCTCTCGGCGCTCGTTGGCTACCTGTTCCCCGAGAAGGTCGTCGCGTCCGTCGAGTCCGATCCGATGCAGCTCGACGAGTTCGTCGCGCACGCCGAGGTGAGCCTCGTGACCGCGCCCGGCGTCGTCGTGAAGCAAGACGACGACTTCGAGGCCGCGCCCACGCGCGTCGCGAGCCCCGACGAGATCGCGAACCGTCGCGCGCAGCGCATGGCGGGTCGCTCGCTCACGCCCGTGCCGGCGCTCCTCCCGCGCACGCCCAAGCGCACGGCGGGCAACAGCGCGCGTCTCGGCGTGGCGCTCGGGATCGCGACGATGGTCGTGCTCGCGGGCCTCGCGTGGGGCGGCTACGAGCTCCTGCGCGATCCGATCGTCACGTTCGAGACGACCCCGCCCGGCGCGTTCGTGGCGATCGACGGATTCGGCACGGGCCACGCCACGCCCGCCGATCTCTCGCTCTCGACGGGCACGCATCAGCTGTCGCTCACCCTCGACGGGTACGAGGATCACGCGGCGCCGCTCGAGGTGATCGACGACGCGGCCGTGGTGATCGCGCTCCGCCCCGCGCGAGCGCGGCTCGAGCTCGTGTCCGATCCTCCGGGCGCGATGATCTTCCGCGACGGTGCGTTCGTGGGGGCCACGCCCATGACGCTCGAAGACCTGACGCGAGGCCAGGACGTGTCCCTCGAGCTGAGCGCCGCAGGATTTCTCCCGCTCAGGTACCTTCACCACGTGGCGAGCGAGCGCGCGGAGCGCGTGACGCTGCGCCTCGAGCCCAGCCCCTGATCGCACGACCCAGCGCGACCCCTCGGAGCCCGAATGAGCCAAGCCGATCTCCCGCCCGGATTCACGCCGAAGACCAAGAAGGGCGGGGTGCGCAACACGTTCCAGTCGACGGTGCTCGGCACCGCCGTGTTCGTCGCGGAGATGCAGCGCAAGGTCCCGCTGAAGACGAAGATCGCGGTGCTCTTGCTGTTGCTCGTGGTCGGCGGAGGCGCGGGCATCGCGATCCATCGCTCTCGCACGCGCGCCGAACAAGAGGCGCAGCTCGCCACGGCGCTCACCGCGACACCGGCCGAGTCGCTCCCCGTGCTGCGCACGCTCATCGCGGACTCGCTCCTCGACGACGCGTCGCGCCTCCAGGCGATCGCGCGCGTCGGCGAGCTTCGCGACGACGGCGCCGTTCCCGCGCTCATCACGTGCCTCTCGCGCAGCGACGATCAGCGCGTCGCGGCGGCGGACGCGCTCTCGCGCATCGGCAGCCCGGGCGCGGCGGCCGCGCAGGATCGACTGCTCGAGCTCACGCGCGACGCGCAGGTCACGAACCCACTGCCCTACGCGTGGGCGCTCACGACGATCGGCCACGCGGACTCGGCGGACATCGTCGTGTCGTCGATCCCCACGGGCAACGTGCAGACGCTGCCTTCGTACGACCCCGTGGTCCTCGCGCGCACGCTCGGCACCGCGCGCCTCGTCCCCCGCCTCGCCGACGCCGACGCGCGCATCCGCCAGTTCGCCGCGAGCTCGCTCGGACCGCTCTGCGACGCGACGGCGATCGTGCCGCTCACCACCGCCGCGGCCGACGCCGAGCGCGACGTGCGCCTCGCGGCGATGGTGTCGCTCGGTCGCTGCAGCACGCCCGAGTCGCTCGCGGCGCTCGACCAGAACCTCGATCGCGACCGCTCGCTCTGGCCGCCTCTCCAGACCGCCTTCCTCGCAGACGTGGGCGCGCCCGCGATGACGGTGCTGATCGCGCACGTCGAGGACGCGCAGACGCGGAGCGCGATGCTCACCGCGCTCGCGGGCATCGCCGATCCGCGCGGCGGCGATGCGCTCGTGACCGAGCTCGAGCGTCGACCCGATCCCGATGGTCGTGTGCGCCTGCAGATCGCGGCGGCGCTCGCGGAGATCTCCGACCCGCGCCTGCTCAGCGTGCTCGAGCCCGTGATCACCGATGGCGAAGGCGAGTGGCCCGCGGCTGCGATCGCGATGCTCGGTCGCACGCGCACCGCCGAAGACGTCGAGGCGCGCCTCGTCGAGATCGCGTCGGGTCGCGGTGACGAGCGCACCGTCGCGCTGACCGCGCTCTCCGAGGCGCACGCATGCTCGGACGACGCGAAGGCGATCTACCGGCGCTACGTGCGCACGGAGCCGTCGGCGCTCGTCGCCCTCGCGCGGTGCTCGGATCCGCTCGCGCTCGAGACGGCGCGCGCGCGCGTCGCGCAGGCGCTGCCGCAGCGGAACCAGACGCGCGCCGACGAAGGCGCGATGTGGCGCGCCTCGCTCGAGGCGATCGCGCTCGCTCGCGCGACCGATCTGTCGTCGCGCCTCTTCGAGCTCGCGACCGACGCGAACGCCGACCCGACGCTGCGCAGCGACGTCGGCGCCGTGCTCGGCGTGGTCGGCGACGACGCGACGCTCGACACGGCCGCTGATCGCGTGACGGACGCGCGCACGCAGTCCGGCGTGCGTCAGGCCCTCGTGCGCGCGCTTCGACGTCGCACGCCGCCGGCCGCGCTCTCGCGCCTCATGGGCTACGTGCGCGGTGGCGAAGACGACGAGCGCAGCCGCGCTGCCACGGTGATCGTCGGCGAGCAGGCGAGCCCCGAGATCCGCGCAGAGCTCGTGACGTTGCTCGCCGACGAGCGCGCGAAGCGACACGCCGCGATGGCGCTCGCGCTCGGCGGCGATCTCGCGTCGGCCGAGGCGCTCGCTCGCGCGCTCGCCGCGGACACGTCGCTCTCGACGGAGATCAACACGCGCCTCACCGAGCTCGAGTGGGAGATCGTGCCGGAGCTCGTCGTCCCGCGCGTTCTCCACGGCGTTCGCCTGCGCGAGCACGCGCTCGGCCTCGCGCTCGATCGCTACACGGCCGCGCTCCGCGCGTCCGAAGGTGGCCCAGCGAGTCCGTCGGCGCGCGCGCTCCGCCGGCAGCTCGAGGCGCACATGGAAGACGCCGACGCCGAGACGCGCCGCGGTGCGGCCGAAGCGCTCGCAGGCCTCGGCGCGCGCGGTGCGTTGCTCGCGCTACGCCAGCGTGGTGGACCGGGCGCAACAGAAGCCGCAGCCGTGCTCACGCCGCGCGGCCGCAGCTGATCGATCGAACACGCGATCTCGATCGAGGGGAGGACTGACGACCATGAGCGAACGACGAACGAACCGTGTGGTGTCTGGGCTCGCGCTGCTCGCGCTCGCGCTGCTCGCCTTCGTGGGAGCCCCCGAGGCCGCGCGCGCGCAGGTCGCGAGCGGACCGACGCTGCTCGTGCTCGGCACCGTGAGCCAGGACAGCGATCCGTCCGTCGCTGGCGCCGCGACCTCGGCGCTGCAATCCGTCGCGCGGGAGCGCGGCTACACCATCGTCGCGCTCGATCCTTCGGCGCCGCGTGTCTCGATCGATCTGCACACGGGCGACGCGCTCAACGGCTTCACGATGCAGACGGGGATCGATCGCACGCTGCACCTCCACGTCTTCCGCGACGGCGCGAGCTACGCGCTCCACCTCGGCCTCGGCTCACGCGATGGCAGCGCCGCCGTCTCGCTCCTCCGCATCGCACCGCTCGCGGAGGTCGCTGCGACGCTGACCGAGATGACGCGCGCGCTCTTGCCGCCGCCTGGCACGGCCGCGAGCGGTCCATGGATCGCGCCTCCCGATGCGACGGTCGCGACGACCGCCGAGGTGCCGCCTGCGCCGGCCACGACGACCGTGACGGGCGCGGCTCCGACGACGAGCGCGTCGGCGTTCGCGCCTCCTCCCGAGCCCGTTCGTCCGGCGCGACCGCAGCGCGAGCACCGCGATCGCACGCCGCTCGCGCTCACGATCGCAGGCGCCGCGATGCTCGGCGGCGGCTGGGTGCTCAACTTCTTCGGCGGTGTCTTCTCAGGCGTGTGCCTGGGCTGCTCGTCGAGCGCCGTGGATCGCTGGGACACCTTCCGCGCCGTGTCGTTCATCCCCGTGGTCGGCCCGTGGGTGCAGATCGCGATCCTGCCGGACACCTCGAACTGGTGGCCGCTCTGGCTCGTGATCGACGGCCTCCTCCAGACGGCAGGCCTCGTGATGCTGATCGCCGGCATCTCGTTGCTCGGCAACGACGACGAGCCCGCGGCCCCGACGATCGCGCTCCTCCCCTCGCTCGCCCCCGATCACGCGCGCCTCGACCTCGTGGGCACGTTCTGATCGCATGCGTGCGGTCGCATCACGATCGAGGGCGCTCGCGACGGTGATCTCTCGCGCACGCAGCCAACGAACGGTGGAGTACTCCGCGGCCTCGTTCCGATCCGGCGGAGTCGAGTCGTGCTTCTGAGTACGTTCGGCAGTGCATGGAGAACGTTGCTACCCCGCTTCGCGCTGATGAGCATGGTGGTGGTTTTGGCAACGGGGGGATGCACGTGTCCGGGCGACGTGTGCGAGCCGTGCATCGACCTCTACCGTGATGCGGGCATGGACACGGGGAGTGATGGGGGGCGCGATTCAGGGCAGCGCCACGACGTGGGACACGACTCGGGACATGATGGAGGGCCGCGCGGTTCGGCTCGGTGGACGCGGTTCGGCGACCTACCTGATGAGTGTCCCGTTGAAGTTGCGCTCGACCCCGACAATGTGCCCCTAGAGGTGGGTTGGGAGGAATGCGGGGCAGGATGCCGACGCTGGAGTGGCACGCCGGGTCTGCGCTGGTTGGCCGGCCGTCCGGGGCATGTTTGGGTCAGTGCCATCGACTATAGGGAGCCTCGTCTCGAGGCGACCATAGCGATGCTCGACCTCGCGACATCTGGCGTGGTTGCGGCCTTCCGCGAGACCAATGACACCTCGCGTGGTCCGGCCTGCTACATCGACGCCGCCACATCTGCGGACGACGTGGCGATATCGGTGAGCTTCTCCGAGTTCGACGCGAGCGGTGAGATGCTTCTTCGCGACTGGACGCGTTTCTATCGAGGCAGAGTGGACGAGCTCCCTTCGATGCAGCTACTCGCTCATCGCGAGGAGTACGTTGGGAGCGTGCAGACGCTGCTGGTCAGCCCGACTCGCGTTGCCGCAGAGGCCAATGGCACGTCGGCCTACGCGATCGACGATGGCTTGGTCACCATCGCCAACCGCGCTCTCTATCCCAACTACGTCCAAGAGCTTCACCTCGTCGGCGACGACCTCTTCTGGACCGATTGGGGCGATCGGATCTCCATCGCCCGCGCCACTCGAGAGGCAGGGGGCGACGGGAGCGTGTTCTATGCGGTCGACGGGGGCGACGTGCGTAGCTTCAGTACGGATGGTGAGACCTTCGCGTGGCTCCAAGCCTTCGACCAGGACCCCGAGACGCTCCTCTATGCACGCGTCGAGCTCTGGACTGCCACCTACGACGGCGCGCAGTTCGTGGACCCGCACCGGGTCCGCGACCTGCCCTGGTTCAACAACGGCGTGGTGGGAGCTGGCCTCTTCGTGATCCAGGAGCAATCGAGCGTCGGCGCACTGCCCGAGATCGCGATCTATCGGCTCGCGGACGGCGCCCGCGCGGCGTCGACACCAGGCAATCCGCACCTGGGTCGGATCCTCTATGTCAGCGAGTCGGACGTGCTCATCGACGCGCCCGCAGGCCCCATTCGCATCGATCCGAGCGCGCTCACGTTCGAGTAGAACTCCCGACGCGGGATCAACGCACGCGGACGGTGACGCGATCGGGGCGGCGGACGTTGTCGAGGTAGACGTAGAGCGGGCGGCTCTGGCGGCGGCCGAGCTCGTCGAGCACGCGGCGGAGGCGGCCGAGCTTGCTGCGGTACGGACCGCGGCCGAGGCGGACCTCGGTGCCGTCGTCGCCGACGAAGAGCGTGAGGCCCTCGTCGGGCTCGACGTGGATCTCTGCGATCGGCTCGCGTCGCGAGAGGTTCGCCGTGTCCCACTCGTGGACGAGCGCGATGCTCGCGGTGAGCAGCTCCGTGCGGTAGCCGCGGTCACGCTCGAAGCGCTCCGGATCGACGCCCGTGATCACGGGGAGATCGACGGGATCGCCCTCTTCGTAGGCCTTGAACACCGTCGCGTCTTCGTCGACGAGGTAGGGCTGCTCGAGCACGAGGAGGAGCGCGGGCGTGCGCTCGCGGACCTCGACCTCGAAGGTCCGCGGCAGTCGTCGGCGCACGGTGGCGGACGCGATCCACGGGTGCTGCTCGAGCGCCGCGCGCACCTCTTCGGGGGATCGCGCGAACACGTTGTCGCCGACGGTGAGGCCCATCGTCTCTTCGAGCTCGTCCGCAGGAACACGCTCGTTGCCCGTGATCGCGAGCGTCTCGATCGCGAACTCGGGTGAGCTCCGCGCATAGCGATCGACGAAGCGCACGATCGCGATGCTCGCGGCCACGAGGCCCGCCGCGACCGCGACGCGGAAGAGCAAGCGCAGCGGACCGAGCGCGCGCGCGAAGGCGCGTGAGGCGGACGCACGCACACGGCCACCGAGCGCCCCGAGCCTCTCGCGGAGCGGTGCGCGCGGCGGTGCGCTCGGCGCGCTCGCGCGAGCCTTGGTCTCCGTCGGGTTGGCCTCGGGCACGCTCGTGCGTCGGTTGCTGCGCGAGCCGTCCGCAGCGCGACCTGCGTCGCTCGGACGCGAAGCGCGCGCACGAACCGGCGTCGCGGCCTCTTCTCGCACCACGCGCACGTTCACGGCGTGGGCCTCTCGGCCAGCTTGGCGAGGAGCTCGGGGCCCACGCGCGTGATGTCACCCGCGCCGAGCGTGATCACGACGTCGCCCGGCTGGAGGCGCGCCGCGATCGCCGAGGACACCTCGCTGCGAGGGCCCACCCACGTCACGTCGCGGTGACCGTGCGCGCGCACCGCGTCGGCGAGCGCGTCGCTCGTGGCGCCGACGATCGGCTGCTCGCCTGCGGCGTACACGTCGGTGAGGAGGAGCACGTCGGCGCGGTTGAACGCGCGCGTGAGCTCGTCGAAGCAGAACTGCGTCCGCGTGTAGCGGTGCGGCTGGAACGCCACGACGAGGCGGCGTCCGTACGCGCGCTGCGCCGCCTCGAGCGTGACCTGCACCTCGGCCGGGTGATGGCCGTAGTCGTCGACGACCGTCACGTTCGGGGTCGCGCTCGTCGCGTCGGTCTCGCCGACGATCGTGAAGCGACGCTGCACGCCACCGAACTCCGCGAGCGCCTTGCGCGTCACGTCTTCGGGCACCTCGAGCTCGTCGGCCACGGCGATGACCGCGAGCGCGTTGAGCACGTTGTGGATGCCGGGCATGCGCACGGTGAAGGTGCCGACGCTCTTGCCGCGACGCACGAGCTCGAAGCGCGTCGAGAGCCCTTCGACCACGGGGTTTCGCGCGCGGTAGTCGGCCTGCGCGGTGAGGCCGTACGTGGCGATGCGCTTCTCGATGCGCGGCAGGATCGCCTGCACGTGCGGGTGATCGAGGCACGCCACGACGAGGCCGTAGAACGGCACGCGGTTCGCGAACTCGACGAACGCGCTCTTCACCTTGTCGTGCGTGCCGTAGTGATCGAGGTGCTCGGCGTCGATGTTCGTGATGATCGCGATCATCGGCGACAGGTGCAGGAAGGAGCCGTCCGACTCGTCGGCCTCGGCGATCAGCAGGTTGCCGGTGCCGCGCGCGGCGTTGGAGCCGAGCGAGTTGAGCTTGCCGCCGATCACGACCGTGGGGTCGGTGCCCGCCTCGCGCAGCACGGTGGCCACCAGCGAGGTCGTGGTCGTCTTGCCGTGCGAGCCCGCGATCGCGACGCCGTCGCGCAGCCGCATGAGCTCCGCGAGCATCTCGGCGCGCGGGATCACGGGGATGTTGTGCGCGCGCGCCTCGACGAGCTCGGGGTTGTCCTTCTGGATCGCCGAGCTGAAGACGACGACGTCTGCGGTGCCGACGTTGCCGGTCTGGTGCCCGACGAACACCTTCGCGCCCAGCTCCTCGAGGCGTCGCGTGACGTCCGAGCCGCGCGCGTCCGAGCCCGTCACGGCGAAGCCGGAGGCGAGCAGCACCTCCGCGATGCCGCTCATGCCGATGCCGCCGATGCCGACGAAGTGGATGGTCCTGACACGACCGCGGAACATGAGTCGCGGATACCACGGTCGCGCGGACCTCGCGGAATTCGCTGCAACTCGCGCTTGCGCGCGCGAAGCACGCAGAAACCCAGCGCGATGAACCTTGCGGGTGCAAGCTCCGGCGGCGATCCTCGAACCGCTCTCCCTCGTAGGTCCGTCACCGCATGGAAAAGCGCAGCCTCCCCGTCGCCGTCGATCACGCGGCCAACCTCTACGCCCACGTGCCGAGCGCCTGGTACGTGCTCGGCCGCAGCAAGGAAGTGCGGCCTGGGCAGGTGGCGACCAAGCGCCTCGCGGGCAAGGACATCGTCCTCTTCCGCACCGAGTCGGGCGTGCTCTCGGCGATCGATCCGTACTGCGCGCACATGGGCGCACACCTCGGTCACGGCGGCTGCGTGAAGGGCGAGACCATCCAGTGTCCGTTCCACGCGTTCCGCTTCGACGTGAACGGCAAGTGCGTGGCCACCGGCTACGGCACGCCGCCTCCGCCGCGCGCGAAGAACGCGACGTTCGAGGTCTGCGAGCGACACGGGCAGATCCTCGTGTGGCACGGCAACGCGGGCGAGCCGTCGTGGTTCCAGGTGCCCGACCTCGACACGACCGGGTGGATGGAGGCCGCGTTCGAGGTCGCGCCGCTCCGCGGTCACCCGCAGGAGACGAGCGAGAACAGCGTCGACATGGGGCACCTGCCCATCGTCCACGGCTACGCCGACATCGAGATCCTCCGCGAGCTGCGCTGCGAGCCCGGGTACTTGTCGGTGCAGTACTCGATGACGCGCCCGTACATCCCGGGCTTCGCGAACCTCGGCCGCATCTACGCCGAGTTCTTCATCCACGTGTACGGCCTCGGCTACTCGCGCGTCGAGGTGTGGGTGCCCGAGGTCGGGCTGCGCTCGCGCCACATGGTCTTCGCGACGCCCGTCGAGCGCGAGCAGCTCGCCCTCCACATGGGCTTCCAGTTCGAGAAGTACAAGACGCTCGATCGCCTCCCGCGCGCGCTGCGCCGCGTGCCGATGGGCCTGTTCCACCGCGCGCTCTTGCGCGCGGGCATGGCGTCGTACGTGCACGACGTGAAGCAAGACTTCGCGATCTGGCAGAACAAGCGCTACGTGCACCCGCCGCAGCTCGCGGTGGGCGACGGTCCCGTCGGCGCGTACCGCCGCTGGTGCAAGCAGTTCTATCCGTCGACCGCGCCGTCGTCGTCGAGCGTCGGCGGTGATCTTTCCTCGGCGAGCGACGCCGGGGCAGAATGAGGCCCTCATGAAGAACTCTTCGTTCCGCACCTCTCTCGTCCTCGGTCTCGCGCTCTCGGGCGCCTTCGCGCTCTCGGGCTGTGCGCCCGTCAACGCCGCGGGCGAGTGGGCGGTGAACCTCACCAACGACGCGAACGGCTGCGCGCTCGACAACTGGACGGCCGGCGAGACCACGAGCGGCGTGCCGCTCACGATCAGCCAGAGCGGCTCCGCCGCCACGGGCGTGGTGGGCGGCGTCACGGGCACGGGGGCGACGATCATCTTCGGCACGAACCGCTTCGAGATGGGCTCGGTCAGCGGCAACCGCGTCGACCTCCGGCTCACGGGCCGCGCGGGCTCGATGGGCAGCTGCGCGTACACGCCGATCCTCGATCTCTCGGGCACCATCAACGGCGACACGATGAGCGGCCGCGTGGTGTGGTCGTACGACACGAACTCGAGCGCAGACTGCGGCGCGATGGCGACGTGCGAGAGCGTGCAGCTGATGAACGGCTCGCGTCCGCCGATGCCCTGATCCGCTTCGGATCCACACGAGCGGGGGTCGAGTGATGACGACGGAGTCGCCGGCGGCGAGCGTGACGTTTCGTGGGGTGGTGACCATGCCGGGCGCTCCGAGCCCGGTGCCCGCCGCGATCGAGATCACCGAGACCGAGGTGCGCGCGATCGCCGCGAATGGCGAGGCGCTCACGTGGCCGCTCGCGTCGCTCGAGGTCACGCCGGGTGGCTACGACGGTGACTTCGTCTTCCTCCGCGCGCCCGAGCAGCCAGCGACGCTGAGCACCACGGATCTCGCGGTGGTCGAGCGGCTCGCCACGGTCGGCGGCCCTGCGATGGCCGCGCGCCTCGGGCACGTGCGCAAGCACCGGAGCACGGCGTCGTTCTGGCGCACGTTCTCTCTCGTCACGGCGTCGGTCACCGCGCTCGCGCTCGTCGCCTTGGTGTTGATGACGCCGACGCTCCTCTCGTGGTCGGTCGGTCTCCTGCCGACGTCGTTCGATCGCGAGCTCGGAGATCTGGCCGCGGCCGACCTGGCGGCCACCGGCGAGGCGGTCACCGATCCGCGCGTCGTCTCGTTCGTCGAGGCGATCGTCCTGCGCCTCGAGGAGAGCGGCGCGCCCTCCGATCACGAGTACCGCGTGAGCGTGGTCGAGAACGACGACGTGAACGCGTTCGCCCTCCCCGGAGGGCAGATCGTCGTGTGGACGGGCCTCCTCGAAGAAGCCGAGAGCGCCGAGCAGATCGCGGGCGTGCTCGCGCACGAGATCGCGCACGTCGAGCGACGACACGGCCTGCGCAACGTCGCGCACCGCGCGGGCATCGCGCTCGGGCTCCGCTTGCTCGTCGCGATCTTCCTCGGCGGTGACCTCGACGGCTTCACGAGCCTCGCGGCGGACGTCGCCGTGATCGCGGCGTCGAACGACTACGGCCAGGATCAGGAGAGCGAGGCCGACGCGGACGCCGTGGTGCGCATGCACGCCGCAGGTCTCGATCCGGGCGCGCTCGCAGGCTTCTTCCGCGTGATGTCGCGCGAGGGCGTCGGTGAGCTCCCGGCCTTCGCGTCGTGGCTCTCGACGCACCCCGATCACGAGACGCGCATCACCGCGATCGAGTCCCTCGCGCGCGAGCTCGGCCCCGTGCCGTCACGCCCGCTCGCCGTCGATCTCGAGGCCGCGAAGGCCGCGCTCGGCGAGTGACGACGTCGCGCGGCGTCGCATCGAGCTCGCTCAGCAGCGATCGTCGTCGAAGCGCCACGCGGAGTCCGACGGCGTGAGCGACTCGAGCACGCGCGCGGCGCTCGCGAGGATGCGCGCTCGCTCGTCGTCGTCGAAGCGATCCCACGTGCGGTAGAGCGCGCCCAAGCGGGGGTGCGTCGCGAAGCGGTCGCGGTGACGCACGAGGAAGTCCCAGAAGAGCGGGTTGAACGGACACGCGTCGTCGCCGCTGCGCTTCTTCACGCGATAGCGGCACGTGCCGCAGTGATCGCTCATGCGATCGATGTAGGCACCGCTCGCGGCGTAAGGCTTCGTCGTGAAGCCGTCGTCGGCGTAGAGGGCCATGCCGTGCACGTTCGGGAGCTCCACCCACTCGTACGCGTCGACGAACCCGGCCCAGAACCAGTGGCTCAGCGCGAGCGGCTCGATGCCCGCGAGCAACGCGAAGTTGCCGAGCACCATCAAGCGCTGGATGTGGTGCGCGTAGCCGGTGGCCTTCACCTGCCCGGTGGCGTCTCGCATGCAGCGCATCTCGGTGCGCTCCGGTTCCCAATAGAACACAGGCAGAGGACGCTTCGCGCCGAGGCCGTTCGCGCGACGCATCGCGGGCATGCGGAGCCAGTACATGGCGCGCACGTACTCGCGCCACCCGAGGATCTGGCGCAAGAGGCCCTCGGCGGCGGCGAGCGGCATGTGTCCTCGCGCGTGCTCGTGCACCACGCGCTCGCACACCTCGCGTGGCGACACGAGGCCGAGGTTCATCGCGGGCGCGATGCGCGTGTGCCAGAGGAAGCGCTGCCCGCCCAGCATCGCGTCCTGGAACCGACCGAACAGCGCGGCGCGCTCGGCGAAGAAGTGATCGAGCTCCGCGAGCGCGGCCTCGCGCGTGACGGGCCAGTCGAAGCCGTCGAGCTCGCCCCAGCCGTGGCCCCAGCTGCGCACGCGCTCGATGCACTCGCGCGTGATCGCGTCGGGCGCGTGCGGAGGGAGCGCGGGAGGTCGCTCGAGCCCTGGCGACTCGCGGTTGTCGGTGTCGAAGCTGAGCTTGCCGCCGAGCGGCTTGCCCTTCTCGTCCATCAGCCAGCCGGTCTTCTTGCGGAGGTGCGCGTAGAAGTGCTCCATCCGCAGCACGCGCCGACCCTCGGCCCACCGATGGATCTCTTCACGCGTGAGGAGGAAGTGGCTGCCGTCACCGCCGTCGTCGAAGAGCTCGACGGGCACACCGAAGACGTCGTCTTTCCGTGCGATCCGCAGCGCGCGCTCCATGCCCCACTCGCGCGGTCGCATCGCCACGACGCGGCTCGGACGGTGACGCTTCACGGCCTCCGAGAGGCCCTCCACATAGGAGCGCGCGTTGACGATCTCCACGTCGAAGCCATCGTCACGAAGCGACGCTGCGAAGTGGTGCATCGCGGAGAGCACGAGCACGAGCTTCTGCCGGTGGTACGGGAGCGCGCTCGACTTCGCGCGCGACTCGATGAGGACGACGGGACCGTCGTCGGGTCGCTTCGGCACGCAAGGGAGCCGTCGATCCAGATCCCACGGCCCGACGAAGTGGAGCGTCTTCGACACGCTCACGGTCTCAAGTGCCGCAGAAGGTGGCGTAGTCCCACTGCTCGCCGCCCGGCGGGTCCATCAGGTCTTCGTCGTCGGGCTGATCGTCCGAGGGCTTCGCGAGGACGCGCATCATGCGATCGAAGAGCGAGAGATCGCCGTCGGTCGCCTTCGCGATCATCTGCTCCACGCGGTGGTTGCGCGCGATGAACGCGGGGTTCGCGAGGCGCATGCGCTCCTTGCGCGTCTCGAGCGGCACCGAGTCCGAGTCGGCGCGGGCGCGCCAGCGCACGGCCCACGCGTCGAACGTGGTGGGCTCCGCGAACATCGCGGACACGACGGCCACGCGCGCAGGCCGATCGATCGCGTCGTAGAGGCGACGGAACGTGAGCGTGAAGTCGACGCGCGCCTTCGCCATGAGCTCGAGCAGATCGCGCGCGAGCTGGACGTCGTCGTCGCGCTCGTCCCCCAGGCCGAGCTTGTCGCGGAGGATGCGGTGGTGTGCGAGCCCGAAGCGATCGGGGAACGTGTCGAGCGTCTCGGTCGCGCGCTTCACCACGGCGTCCTCGTCGCCCTCGACGAGCGAGAGCAGCGCCTCGGCCAGGCGCGCCAGGTTCCACAGCGCGATGCGCGGCTGGTTGTGGAACGCGTAGCGACCCTGCTGATCGATCGAGCTGAACGTGCGGCCGGGGTCGTACGAATCGAGGAACGCGCAGGGTCCGTAGTCGATCGTCTCGCCGCTGATCGAGCTGTTGTCGGTGTTCATCACGCCGTGCACGAATCCCACGCCCATCCAGCGCGCGACGAGCGCGGCCTGCGCGCCCACGACCGAGTCGATCAGCGCCATCGCGCGATCGCCGCTCGAGGCGCCGCGCGCGGCGAGCTCGGCGGACACCGCCGGGTAGTGACGCGCGAGCGCGAAGTCGAGCAGCTGGACGAGCGCCTCGCGATCACGCTGCGCCGCGAAGTACTCGAAGGTGCCGACGCGCAGGTGGCTCGAGGCCACGCGCGTGAGCACCGCGCCCGGGAGATCGTCGCCGCGCAGCACGAGCTCGCCCGTGGTCACCGCCGCGAGCGCGCGCGTCGTGGGGATCCCGAGCGCGTGCATCGACTCGCTCACGAGGTACTCGCGCAGCACCGGCCCGAGCGCCGCGCGGCCATCACCGCGCCGCGAGAACGGCGTCGGCCCCGAGCCCTTCAGCTGGATGTCGCGCCGCACGCCGTCCTTGCCGACGACCTCGCCGAGGAGGATCGCGCGGCCATCACCGAGCTTCGGCGAGAAGCCTCCGAACTGGTGTCCGGCGTACGCGAGGGCGATCGGCTCGCTGCCCTCGAAGAGCCCATTGCCCGCGAGCCGCGCGATGCCCTCGGGCGATCGCAGCTCCGCCGCATCGATGCCGAGCAGCGCGGCGAGGGTGTCGTTCACGCGGATCAGCGCGGGTGTCGGCACGGGCGTGGGCGGCACCTTCGCGAAGAACCGCGCCGGCAGTCGCGCGTACGTGTTGTCGAAGGCGATCGTCATCGTCACGACGTTATGGGGCCTCCCGCTCACGATGCCAGGCAACCGATCGAGGTGTCAGGAGAGGCTCCTCCCCAACTCCCTGTGCACGAGGCGCGGATGACGAACGACATCGACACATGGATCGAGGTCGCCAGCGCCTCGTTGCTCGAACACTGGCGAGCGGACGCGAGCGGCGCGGACGAGCTCCTCGCGCGCGAGACCGCGCGTTGGGAAACGCTCCGACCCCTTCGTGGATTGTCGGATGCCGAGCTCGAGCTCCACGTCCTTCCGCTGTCCGACGATCCGCGCATCGAGCGGCGCGCCCTCGTCCCCGAGGTGCTTCGGTCCGTGCGGGCGCACGAGCCGGACTGGGCACGTCGGTCGTCCGACTACGCGACGCGCGTGCTCGTGCTCGCTGCGCGCGAGACCGATGCGGTGGTCCTCGCGGCTCACATCGGTGCGTTCGTCGATCTCGCTGATCCGAGAGTCACGCAGCTCGCGACGGCGCTCGTCGACCACCACGATGCCGAGCTCCGTGTGACGATCGCTTCGGTCCTGGGACAGTACGCCACGCGCTCCCCCGTGCTCGACGTGCTGACCACGCTCTCACGCGACGCCGATGACGACGTCCGGAACTGGGCCACGTTCAGCCTCGCGCAGGCTCGGCTCACGTGGCTGCACCCGAGGCACGCGGCCGTGGTCGATGCGCTGTTCGCGCGCATCGAAGACGTGCACGAGGAGTGTCGCGGCGAGGCGTGGGTCGGTCTCGCGATCGCCCGTGATCCGAGGGTGATCCCGCTGATCCACGACGCCCTGGCCGGGCGCCGCGAGTGCTGGCTCGCGCTCGAGGCGATCGAGGAGTGGCCGCGGCGCGAGTACTCGTACGCACTCGCAGGTTCGCATCCCCGATGGAGCGAGCTCGCGCTGAGCGAGGCCCGGGCCGCGTGCGAACGAGCCATCGAGTGAGCCTCGTCATGGTCGCGCGGATCGTGTCGTCGAACAGCTGGGTGACCACGTCCGGGGGTGCGCGATCGACGAAGCGCACTTCCACGTCGTGCGCGCCGAAGCGACCGCGCGTGCGACCGGAAGCGATCTCGCTCGGGCTCTCGAGGATGCTCCTGAGGAGCTCGGTCGGTCGCTTCATCGAATGTCCTTCACGTGCCCTCTGTCACGAGGCGCCCGCGATCACGACCTTGCCGAAGTGGCTGCCGCTGGCCATGTGCGCGAGCGCCTTCGGTGCGTCGTCGAACGCGAACACACGATCGACGATCGGCCGCAGCGCTGCGTGGGTGAACGCGCGCCCCATCGCCTCCGCGCTCTCGCGCGGTCCCACGACGACGCCCGAGAGCTTCACCTCCTGCATGAGGATCGGTCGCACGTCGAGCGGCTCGACGGCGCCCGCGAGCACGCCGATCACGTGGATCGTGCCGCCCATCGCGATCGCGCGGAGCGACTGCGCCATCGTGCCCGCGCCGCCGACCTCGACGACGTGCTCCACGCCGACGCTGCCGGTGAGCTTCTTCACCGTCTTTCCCCACTCGCGATCGCTCGTGTAGTCGATCACGTGCGAGGCGCCCATCGACGTGAGGCGCGCGCGCTTGTCGTCACGCGAGCTCGTCGCGATCACCTCGGCGCCGAGCAGCCTTGCGATCTGCAGCGCGAAGATCGAGACGCCGCCCGTGCCCTGCACGAGCACGCGCTGGCCTGGCGCGAGTCGCCCGTGATCGACGAGCGCGTGCCACGCCGTGACCGCTGCGCACGGCAGCGTGGCGGCCTCGTCGAACGAGAGGTGCGGAGGCATCGGCCACGCGCCGTCTTCGTCGAGGATCGCGTGCTCGGCGAGCACGCCTGGCAGCGGACCGCCGAGCGTCGCGCGCAGCTTCGCGTGCGTCGGCGTGCCCGCGCTCCACTTCTGCGAGAACGACGACAGCACACGATCGCCGACCTTCCATCGCGTCACCTCGCGACCGATCTCGATCACCTCGCCCGTGGCGTCCGAGCACGGCGTGATCGGCAGCGTCAGCCGCGGGTCGTAGGTGCCCGCGATCATCATCAGGTCGCGGTAGTTGATCGAGACCGCACGCACGCGGACGCGCACCTCGCGCGCGCCGAGCGGTCGGTCGGCGACCTCGCCGAGCGAGAGGTTCGCGAGACCGAACGAGGGGATCTGCCAGGCGCGCATCGCCTCGACTGTGCCCGAGGATCGATGCGTTTTCTTGCGCCGAGCCGCCGCTTCGTGGACACTGAACGCACGAACAGTCTTCGTGTCGAATTTACCGATGATTCGACGATGACGACCCCTGCCTACGTACGAGGTCCCATGGACAAGCGCTCCCGCTCCGATGTCGCCCCCACGCTCTCTCCCGCCAACGGTCCGCCCGATCACGAGACGACCGGCTCGCGCGGCGTGAGCCCCACGCGTGATCCGGTCACGCCGTTCGTGCACGCCGTGATCGCGCTCTTCCGCGGCCCGCTCGCGGACGTGCGCTTCCCCGACGCAGATCGCGCGAGCCTCGAGTCGCTCGCGAACGCGGCGTGCGAGTCGCAGTGCGAGGTCGAGGTGCTCGAGGCCGCGCTCGAGGCGGCGCGTAGTCGCACGCGCGCGGCGCAGGACACGCTGGGCGAGCACGCGACCCGCGCGCTCGCGTACGCGCGCGTCTTCTCGCACGGACAGCCCGAGCTCGAAGACGCGATCGCGTCGCTTCCGATGAGGGGCGAGCTCCGCGATCGCGAGCCCAAGAGCGCGAGCTCGAGCGGCACGATCGAAGGCGAGCAGCCCAAGCGTCGTGGCCGTCCGCGCAAGACGCCGCTCGATCGCGACAGCAGCGAGCCACTGCTGCCCATGCACGACGTGGCGATGGACGAGCCCGTCGAGGCAGCGGTCGGCGCCGCCGAGTGATCCGCGTCACTCGAGCTGGCGTCACTCGAGCTGGCGTTCACTCGAGCTGGCGTTCACTCGATCTGGCGTTCACTCGAGCTGGCGTTCACTCGAGCTGGGCGAGGTACACGTCGGGCGCGCCGTTGGTGTCGCGCGGGTCGATCGCGGCGCGCGTCGTGAACACGACGAAGCGTCCGTCGCCCGAGAGCTGGGCCTGCCCGTTCTCGATCAGCACGGCGTTTCCTTCGCGATCGAACGTCGCGAGGCGCGGCATCCCGCCGCTCTCGGGATCGACCACGAACGCGTGGATCTCGGCGGGCAACGTCGGCGTCACCAAGTTCGTGGCCTCCGACTGCACGAGCAGCCGCGCGGTCGCGCGATCGGACGAGAGCGAGAGGATGCGGACGTGCCGGTCGGGGCGCAGGCCGCTCACGGGCCGCACGACCCTGCGCGTGATCTGCGCGACCGGATCGCGCGAGAAGACGTCGTCCGTGCCCAGCACGTTGTCTGCGCCGCTCGCGGGGTCGACGCGGATGTCGCACGCCGAGTTGAAGTACACGATGCCGTCGTCGGTCGCTCGCGAGCCGACCGATCCCGTCGCCTCGTACGTGCCTGCGCACGTGGCGCGGCCGCCGTGGTGCCGCGAGATGCGCGTCGTCGTGCGCGCCGTCATGTCGCGCAGGTAGACGTGGAAGTTGTGAACGACGACGTCGCCAGGGTCCGACGCGTCGAGGTTGTCGCCCGGCGTGCTGAAGACGACGAAGCGTCCGCTCGCGGACACGTGCGAATAGAAGACGTTGTCTCCCCAGAAGAAGCGCACGTCCTGCCCCATGCTGTTGACGGAGGCTTGCGTGACCATGCCGGTGCTCAGATCCACGTACGCCGCGTCGTACCCGCCGCCGTCGGCGAGGTGGCCCGGGAAGACCGAAGGGGTGTCTTGGAGAAAGACGTTCCCGCCGCGGTTCAGCACGCCGCAGCCCACGAGCGGCAGCCGCGAGAGCACGGGAGCGGGCCCCGAGCGATCGACGGAGAACGTTCCGGCGCGGCCGCCCTCGATGTCGGTCGCGTCCGAGTAGAAGACCAGCGTCGTCCCGTCGTCCGCGACCGCGGGGCAGTGGCTGTCCGCGTCGGGCTCGCCTCCCGACACGGTCGTCGAGATCCGCGTCGTCGTCCCCAGCACCGTGTCGCGGAGGTACACGTCCTGGCTCGCCCGCACCTCCATCGGAGTCACGAGGTCGTTCGAGCGCGAGAGGAAGAAGATGTAGCGACCGTCGAGCCCGATCGTGGCCGCCTCCGCGCCCACGCGAGACGCGTCGTCTCCCGCAGTGTTGACGCTGACGAGCTCGACGTGGAGCTGATCGACGATCGACAGCGTCGCGTCGGCGACCGTCAGACCACCGTAGCGGGGCGCGGTGCTCGTCACCGCGTGCGCGATCGTCACGTCGGGGTGCGGCACCTCGCGCGCCGCGTCCCACACGGGTCGCGCGATCACGATCTGCGAGTCGCTCGCGCCTCGCGCGAAGGTCACGACGCTCGGGACGAGCGCGAGCTGCGCGTCATCAGTCGACAGCGTCACGACCACGTCCTCGGTCGGCGCCTCGGAGAGCGTGAGCGTGTAGGTGACCGAGTCTCCTTCTCTGACCGAGCTCGCCGAGAGCACGCCCTCGAGCGTCGGTGTTGCCGAAGCGTCCACACCAGCGTCCGTGTGGCCCACGTCGTCGCGGAGGGCCGCATCGATCGCAGCGTCCTCGCGGAACGCGTCGGCGCCGAACGCGTCGCGCGGAGCGTCGTCGCCGATCAGGGGTGCGTCGTGGTCCACCCCCGAGGCGTCGATCGATCCTGCGTCGAAGCGAGTGTCGGGATGATCGGGCAGTGTCTCGGGCGGCACGAAGAGATCCGCGCACGCACCTGCGCGACACGTCGTGATCGGATCGGGGCACGCCACGTCGCGACACGCGGTGGTGAGGTACACGCGCAAGGAGAGCGCACGCCCCGAGACGTAGCCGCTGCGCACGCGCGCCTCCGCGACGGTGCTGCCGTCGCTGCGTCGTGCGACGGCGTGGACCTCGAAGCGACGCGACGCATCTCCGCTGCGCGGCTCGAGCGCGAGCGAGAAGGGCAGCGACGGATCGCCCGCGCCCGGTCGGAACGTGCTCGTGCGCACCACGGCTCCGTCGTCGCCGCGCACCTCGACGTCGAGCGTGACCGTCTCGGCGCGCACGATGTCGTCGCCGTCGAGCACGGCGAAGGTCTGCGTGCGCGTGGCGCAGCCCACGAGCATCGCGAGGCACGCACCGACGATCGACGCGAGCACCGACGGAGCAGGTCGTCGGCTCATGGTGCGCTCCAGCGTCCCGACGCGAGCGTCAGCGTCTCGATGCGACCTGGCACGTCGCCGTCGAGGCCGGGCCCGGGCGTCGTGAGGGCGACCGCGATCGCCGCGCCGCCGCCGACCAACACCACGCCGCCCACCACCAGCGCCCAGATCCACGTGTCGTCGCCGCGCGCCGTCTCGACGGGTGGTCCGTGTGTCTCGGGATCGCCGAGCGCGTCGGTCGTCGCACGGGTCGTCGCGATGGTCGTCGCAGTGTCGATCGGAGGATCGCTCGCAGGTGGATCGACCGGCGGCACCGTGACCGACGCGCGCGCGTCTTCTTCGGCGATCGCGCGATCGAGCGCCTCGAGCCGATGCTGGAGGAGGCGTCGATCGTCGTCGGTCGTGTCGGGCGCGCCGGCCTCGAGGTAGCCGCGCAGCGCCGTGCGCGCGCCGCGGACGTCACCCGCATCTCGCAGCGCGAGGTAGAGGTTCCGCAAGAGACCGGCCTCGTGCGAGAGCTCGTACGAGCGCTGGAACTCGCGCGCCGCCTCGAGGTAGCGACCCGCGCCGTAGAGGCTCACCGCGACCTGAAAGGCCTCGCGCGCACGCAGCGTGTCGTCGTCGACCGGTGCCTCGCTCTGCGTCGGAGTCGACGTCGGAGGCGGCGACTGCGCCGTCACACGCGCGCTCGCGACGACGGTGAGCGCGAGCGCCGCGGCGAGCGCGACCAGCTTCACGGACGATGGACTCACGACGGACCTCCCTCGAGGAGCAAGCAATCCTGCATGGTAGCCTCGTCCTTCCGGGCTCCGAACGAATGGACGGCACGGCGCGCACGAACGACGAACTGCTGGCCGGACGCTATCGTCTCGGACGCGTGATCGCGCGCGGAGGCAGCGGCGTGGTGTACGCAGCGCACGACGATCGCGTGGGCTCCGAGGTCGCGGTGAAGCTCTTGCGGAGGGCGCTCGCGGCCGACGCGGTCGCGGTCGCGCGGATGGTGCGCGAGGTCGAGCTCGTGGCGCGGCTCAAGCACCCGAACGTCGTGCGCGTGACCGACGTAGGCACCGAGCGCGACGAGCCCTTTCTCGTCATGGAGATCCTCGAGGGACGCACGCTCGCGGAGCGCGTCGAGGCGGAGGGCCCGCTCCCGATCGACGCCGTGCGCACCATCGCCGCGCAGCTGCTCGATGCGCTCGATGCGGTGCACGGCGCGGGCGTGCTCCACCGCGATCTCAAGCCGGCCAACGTGTTCCTCGCGCCGCTGCGACGCGGCGAGCTCGTGAAGCTCCTCGACTTCGGTCACGGTGTCCTCCACGACGGCAGCTCCGCCAAGCTCACCGACAGCGGCTTCGTCGCCGGCACGCCCGGCTACGTCGCGCCCGAGCGCCTGCGCGGCGGTGGCCACGACGAGCGTAGTGACGTCTATGGCGCGGCCCTCTGTCTGTATGAAGCGTTGACGGGCAAGCCAGCGTTTCATGCGTCGAGCCCTCTCGCGCTCCACACGTCGATCGTGAAGGGGACGTGGACGCCGATCGCCTCGCAGCGCGCGGACGCGCCGAGCGAGCTCGCGGCTGCGATCGAGCGCGCGATGAACGTCGACCCCGCGCGTCGGTTCGCGAGCGCGAGCGAGCTCGCGGAGGCCATCGAGGGCGCGCTCGCTCCGCGATCGAACGGGGTCGTCGATCCGTATGCCCGCACGCTGCGCGTCGCGTCGTCCGCCGATGCGCCCCGCTCGCCTCGCACCGCCGAGCCCTCGGCGACACGGCCGCGTGATCGCAGCACCGCGCTGCGGCTCGGTCTCCTGCTCGTGGCCGTGTCCATCGCGGGCGCGTGGTGGCTGACGCGCGCGTCGGCCGCCTCGAGCGCCCACGCACCGACGGGGCCCTCGTCGCCGTCGAGCACGGAGTCTTCGCATGCGCCCGCGGAGGCTTCGCAGCCATCCCCGGAGGCTTCGCAGCCATCCCCGGAGGCTTCGCAGCCATCCCCGGAGGCTTCGCA
>CAZCVE010000058.1:0-10956 GCA_964502175.1 uncultured Sandaracinaceae bacterium | reverse complement strand
GGCGTCCACAGAGGCGTCGCAGCGGGCTTCGGACACACCTGCAGAACCGTCGCCGGTGACCGCGCGAGCGCCTGGTCCCGAGCTCCCGATCGCGGTCGATGCCGACCGTTCGGATCGAGACGAACGATCGTCGCCCACCGACCGCGCGGATCGCGAAGAGACCACGCCGCGCGCGCCTCGCGCTCGGGCGATCACACCCGCCGTGTCCACGCCCGCCACGACCGAGGTGCCCGCGCCGGAGTCCCCTCCTCCGCCCGCGGCGACTCCACCGACCGAGCCCGCGCCCAGCCGCGTGGATGAGATGTTCGTCCCGTCGTGGGCGCGCTGAGCCGGAGGCGACGCGAGGGGTTGCATGCGCGCCGACCTGAGCAACACGCGCGCCACGCGTGTCGTCGCGGGATTCTCGCGTTCGGCTCGCGCGCTGCGTTCCTGCCGAACGCGCTGCGTCGCTCGGAGACGCGCTCAGTCGTCGTCGTCCCCGCCCGATGGCGCTCCCGAGGACAGCGCGCGCAGCGCGTCCCACTTCTCGAGCTCGCGCTTGTAGCTCTTGGTGTGGTTGCGGTTCTCGACGAGCGTCGCGGCACCGAAGAGCAGGTAGGCGTTCTTCACGGAGCCGAGCCGCTCCGTCGCCTCGCGGAGCACGCCGCCGACCAGGCCCTCGAGCGTCGCGAGGTCGACGAGCTCTCCGCGTCGTCGTCGCTCGATCGCGGTGTCGACGATGGCCCGCGCGATCGCCTCGAGCCCGTCCAGGCGAGCCGAGGCGCTGCGTGCGCGCTGTGCGTCGCCGTCCTTGGGGTCTCCGTCGAGCCCCGCGCCCTCGAGGCCGAGCGCGCGGCTCACCTCGTCGAGCCCGAGGGTCGGTGCTCCGCGCTCGGCGCCCGCGCGCATGAGCGCGAACGCGTAGGAACGTCGCACGACGTTGTCGAGCTGCCGCAGGTTGCCTGGCCAGCGCGCGCGCGTGAGCGACGCGAGCGCGTCGTCGGTGATCGACGCGCGTCCGTCGCGGCTCGACTCGAGGTGGCGACGCGCGAGGAAGACGCGCACCCAGCCCGGGATCTCGTCGGCGCGCGCGGCGAGCGGAGGGAGCTCGATCGGCAGCACGTTGATCCGGTAGTAGAGGTCCTCGCGAAACGCGCCGCGCGCGACGAGCCCGCGCAGATCCGCGTTCGTGCCGACGATGAAGCGCACGTTGGCCTCGCGATCGCGCGTGCCGCCGAGCGGCGTGTACCGACGCGTCTCGAGGAAGCGGAGCAGGCCCGCCTGCGCCTTGAGCGAGAGCTTGTCGATCTCGTCGAGGAACAGCGTTCCGCCGTCGGCCTCTGCGACGAGGCCGTCGTAGTCACCGCTCGCGCCCGTGAACGCGCCTCGTCGCCAGCCGAAGAGGTCGGCCATCTGCATGCCGTCTTCGACCGCGAGCAGGTTCGCCGTGTGGAAAGGACCGTCTTCGCGGGTGCTCTGCGCGTGGCACCAGCGCGCGAGCTGCGTCTTGCCGGCGCCCGTCGGTCCCGAGAGGACGATCGTCTCGCCCTGCGCCGCGAACACGCGGAGCGCCTCGACGAGCGAGCTCATCGCCGTGCCCACCACCGGCAAGAGCGGATCGCGCGCGTCCGACGTCGCGTTCCTCGCGCGCGGCAGCGCGAGGAGGTGCGCGGCCGTGGCGACACACGCGAGCTCGATCTGCTCGACCCACGCGCCGCGCGGGATCGCGTGCGCACGCCCCGAGGCCTCGGGCCACGACAGCTCGATCGCGAGCATGCCCACGAGCACGTCGCCGGGCGCCACGAGCGGGAACGCCACGACGTGCGTCACGTGACGCGCGGCCATCTGCTGCACGCTGCCCGCGCGCTCGAGCGCGACGTACGGCATCTGCACCGCGAACTCGGACGACGTCTCGTGCGTGGATCCGCGCGCGAGCGGCGCGCCGCGCCCCGAGAGCACGTCGAGCGCGAGCGGCGCGCGTGAACGCGCCACCCCGCGGAACAACGTCGCCGAGGGCGCGACGCGCTCGGCCGTTCCTCGCCACTCGTCGACGACGAGACCTCGGTACGCGTCGTCCTCACCTCGGAGATGAACGAGCCCGCGCGCGAGGGTCGCCCCTGCGCTCGCGAGCGGCTCGGCGAGGCCGCGCGCGGCACCGAGGAGCGCATGCGCCACGTCGTCGGCGGTGCTCGCCGTCCGGAGCGCAGCGGCGAGGTCCACGGAGCTCATGCGGTGAGCTTACCGTCCGGAGCCCGCGAGGCGCGCGTCGATCAGCCAGCGATCGAAGGCGTCGCGGTTGGGCGCGTCCTCGGGCAGCGTGGAGCGCGCGTGCGCGTCCTCGAGCCACGCGAGCGCGCGATCGAGCGAGGCCGAGAGCGCACGATCCTCGTCGTCCGTGAGGCGCGTCTTCTCGTCGCGCTCGCGCTTGATCGCGACGAGCGTGTCGATCTCCGAGAGGCCGTGTCGCGCAGCGTTCACGCGCACGTCCGTCTCGAGCTCGCCGCTCGCGAGGAGGTGCGCGCCCGTCAGCGCCACGCGGTACGCGTAGAGCAAGGTCTTGGCGCGCTTCTCCTTCGCGTGCTCCTCGCGCATGCGGTGGAAGAAGCCGCGGTAGTGGTGCACGAAGCGCTGGCTCACGGACGCGCGCACGAGCGCGCGCAGCGCCGAGGTGCGCTCGCTCTCGTAGAGCTGGAAGGGCGAGAGCACGTGCTCGAGCACGTTGCCGTTGCCCCGCAGCACGAGGCCGAGCGCCTTCTTCGCGTCGTGGAGCGTGAGGTCCTGCTCGACGCCCTCGAAGACCTCCATGCGGTCGAAGGTCTCGACGGGCGCCTCGAGGCCGAGCAGCGCGCGTACGGGCAGGAGGTCGATCCCCTTGAGGTCGTAGTCGCTGTCGGGCGAAGGAAACCCGTACGCGTGCGCGCCGGTCACGCCCACGAGCACCACGTCGCGGTCGGAGGCCACGTGCGCGACGAAGCGTCGTGCGAGATCGAGGTCGACGGTGAGGCTCATGGTCCGACCACGACGCGCGCAGGTGTGAAGGCTGACGTTCGCGCGCGCATCGTTCAATCGTCCGTGTCGAGCTCGTAGGCGCGGCGCAGGTCGAGCTCGCAGCGGAGCGTGCTGCCGTCCGTGTACGTCGCGTCGAGCGTGCCGACGAGGCGGTCGCTCCGCGCCGCGGTGAACGTCATCGACGCGCTGTCGAGCGAGGGCACCTCGGGTCGGGTCGCGCCGAAGCCGTGGAAGAACGCGTCGTTCGTCGCGTGCGTGCCGAGGAGGGCATCGGTCGGCATGTCCGCGAGCTCACCCTCGAAGCGCACGAGCCCGCCGCCGTAGCTCAGCGCGAAGGGCGCGTCGTCGTCGAGGATGTCGTCGTCGCGGTGGAACTGACTGTCCGCGGCGTCCATCGTGAGCGGTGTCGTCACGCCGGTGAGCGTGCCCGTGCACCGACCGGTCGAGGGGCGCGTGTCGACGCACCCCGACGAGCTCGACGCGATCACGAGCGAGAGGACCACGACCCCGCGGTTCGACATCGCGAGAGCGAAGCACGTCGCGAAGCGCCGATCCATGGGGTGTCGTCCAAGTGCGCGTCAGCGAGTCAGCGGGAGCGGAGCACGCGCTCGACGATCGAGACCGTGAGCGCGTCGAGCGCGTCCTCGTCGGGGCTCTCGCGGAGGCTCGAGCCTGCCGCGACCGAGGCGATCTCCTCGCGGAGCGCCTCACAGCGCGCCTCGAGCTCGTCGTAGCTCCACGCGCCGTCGCGCACCGCGAGCAGCTCGTCCCGATCGGGCCGCTTCACGATCACGCGCCCCGTGCCGAGGATCTCGATCGCCATGCGCATCAAGCGCACGAGGTGCATCGCGTGCTTGGTGTCGTAGCCGTGCGCGGCCTCGAGCGCGGCGCGCGTCGGGTTCCGCTCGCGCTGCCACTGCCGGTGCTGCTCCCACTCGCGGTGCGCCGCGCGGTAGCGCTTCTCCTTCGCGAGGGCGTCGAGGAAGTTGGGCGAGAGCCCCGCGGTCTCGAGCTCGCCGCGCGCCTCGAGCGCCTCGATCGCGCCCTGCTGATCGCGAGGGATCGTCGTTCGGTCGGGCAGGCCGAAGTCCGCGCGCAGCGGCTCCTTCGTGGGCGGCGTGAGCAGCCAGCGCCGGTGCGTGCGGATGCGCTTGAGCTGCGCGAGCGCGTAGCCCGCGAACGTGCCCTCGACGCGCCGCGAGAGGAATTGCTCGCGCTGCTCGAGCAGCGCGCGGCCCTCCGCGGTGACCACGCGGTGATCGCTCTCGTCGGTGAACAGCATCTCGAGCAGCGTGGGGTTGCCCTGCGCCGAGAGGCGCACGTGCTTGCGCACCTCGGTCCACACGTGATCGCTCGAGTGCTCGATCTGCTCGGGTCCGCCGCGGAAGCCGAGGTACCAGGACGCGGGGCCGACGATCACGCCGCGGAAGTCTTCGTCCGAGCCCTCGCGCGCGAGGCCGTACGCGCGGCTGCCGCTGCGCGTCTCGAAGATCAGCGTGACGTCGCGCGCGTCCACGGAGGGCTCTCAGCGCGCGAAGATCTGCGCGAGCTCGGGGCGCGCGGCCACGAAGCTCGCGCCGATCGCCACGGTGCACGACGGATCGACGTCGTGACGCGCGCGCTTTCCGAAGCGGGCCTCGAGCGCCTCGCGCAGGCCGGGCAGCCGCGTGCTGCCGCCGGCGAGGAAGATCGCGTCGAGGTCCAAGGGTCGCGTCTCGGCGCGCGCGAGCACCTCGTCGACGATCGTCATCATGCGCGAGACGAGCGGCGCGAGCGCGTCGCTCAGCATCGTGCGCGTGAGGCGTACGCTCGCGACGCTCGTCGGCGCCGCGGGATCCACGTCCGCCGTCTCGACCGTGACGAGGTCGTCGAACGTGAGCCGCGTCTTGGCGCGCTCGACCACGTGCACGAGCTTGTCGAGCGCCACGGGATCGCTCGCGAGATCCCAGCCGCTCTCGCGCAGCACGCGCTCTCGCACCCGCTGCGCGAGCGCGCGATCGATGTCGTCGCCGCCGAGGTAGCCGTCGCCGCCGTGCGCCACCACGCGGAACGGAAAGCTCGTGCCGTCGAACACGGCCACGTCGAAGGTGCCGCCGCCCAGATCGAAGACCAGCCCGCGTCGCAGGCTCGAGCGACCCACGTACGCGATCGCCGTGAGGATCGGCTCGTCGACCACGCGCACCTCGCCGAAGCCCAGCGAGCCCATCGCGCGCACGACCGTCTCGCGACGCGAGGTCGTGAACGTCGCCGGCACGCCGACGACCAGGAGCGGCACCTCGAGCGACGAGGTGCCGGCCAGCGTGAGCGCCTGCGTCGTGACGAGCCGGGCCACATCGCTGGCGCGGAAGACGCCGCAGCGCGTCTCGAGCGCGACCTCGCCGTCGCGCTCGGTCAGCGCGTACGGCGTGCTGGCGGCGAAGCGCCGCGCTTCGTCCGAGCCGGGCGCAGAGCCGAGCACGCGCTTGGTCGACACGAGCGTGTTGGTGGGATCGATCGCGCGCCGATGACGCGCGGGATCGCCCACGAGCATCGCGCCGCTCGGCAGGAACGCGACGGCAGACGGCAGGAGCGTCGCGCCCGTCTCGCCCAGCGGCAGCGGCCTCCCGAGGCTCGCCAGCGTCGTGTTCGTCGTCCCGAGATCGAGCCCGAGCGCGCCTGCCATTCGACCCACGCGAGACACTCCTTGGCGACGTCGTTTCTTCCCGAGGTCTCATCACCGAGATCTGGGGTCCCGAGCGCCGTCGCGTGCGCGGCTCGGGGTCAGAGAGTAACAGACGGCCCGCGACCCGCCCGGCGACACCGGGACGCGGACGCGAACGGAGATCAGCAAGCATGAAGGGCGTGCTCCCGAGCATCCTCGGCGCGATCGGACAGAGCCCGATCGTGAAGCTCAACCGTCTCGGCGAAGGCCTCGCTGCGGACCTCTACGTGAAGTGCGACTTCTTGAGCCCGTCGGGCTCGGCGAAGGACCGCATGGTCGTGCACCTCGTCGATCAGGCCGAGAAGCGCGGCGAGCTCAAGCCCGGCGGCACGATCATCGAGGCCACGGACGGCGGCACGGGCGGCGCGCTCGCGATGCTCGCGGCGGTGCGCGGCTACCGCTGCACCTTCGTGCTGCCCGACAAGGTGAGCTCCGAGAAGATCGCGGCGCTCAAGGCCTTCGGCGCCAAGGTCGTCGTGTGCCCGACGGCGCTCGACCCCGACGACGCGCGCTCGATGTACTCGGTGGCCAAGCGGCTCGCGTCCGACACGCCGAATTCCTTCTACGCGAACCAGCACCACAACCTCGACAACCCCGGGGCGCACACGACCTTCACGGGCCCCGAGATCTGGGAGCAGACGGGCGGAGAGGTCGACGTGCTCGTGGCCGGCCTCGGCACGGGCGGCACGCTCTCGGGCGCGGGCCGCTTCCTCAAGACGAAGAAGCCGGGCCTCAAGGTCGTCGGCGTCGATCCGGTGGGCTCGGTCTACTACGACCTCGCGAAGACCGGCCGCGTCACCAAGCCCTTCGGCTACAAGGTCGAGGGCATCGGCGCGGACTTCCTGCCGAGCACGATCGATCTCGCGGAGATCGACGACGTCGTGCGCGTCGACGACAAGGAGTGCTTCCTCACGACGCGCGAGCTCGTGCGGCTCGAGGGTCTCTTCGTGGGCGGCGCGAGCGGCGCGGCCGTCGCGGGAGCGCTGCAGTACGCGCGCGCCACGCAGAAGAAGGAGAAGATCGTGGTCGTGCTCGGCGATCGCGCGTCGATGTACCTCTCGAAGATCTTCAACGACGACTGGATGCGCGAGAACGGCTTCCTCGAGGACGACGGCCTCGGGATGGTCGTCGACCTGCTCAAGCACAAGAGCGACGAGATCATCGGCGCGCATCCCTCCGATCGCGTGCGCGACGTGATCGCGCGCATGAAGGCGCACGGCATCTCGCAGCTCCCGGTCGTCGAAGACGGTCGCCTGCTCGGCGCCGTCGCCGAGGTCGATCTCCTCCGCTACCTCGTCTCGGGCGAGCACTCGCTCGACAGCTCCGTCGGCCCGCTCGCGGAGAGCGACTACGCGACCGTCTCGCCGCGCACGAGCATCGAGAACCTCCAGGGCCTGCTCAACAACGCGCGCATGGCGATCGTGCTCGACACCGAGTCGCACATCGTCGGCGTCGTCACGAAGATCGATCTGATCGACTACCTCGCTCGCCGCGCCAGCTGAGCGAGCGCGCGGCTCACTCGGTCGCGGTCTCGTCGTCGTACTCCGCTTCGTCGTACTCGTCGTCGTCGCTTCGGGCGTGTAGGTCGCGGTGACCGCACCTCGGGCCGGGGGCGCCTCGCCCTCGATCTGCACCTCGAAGACGACCGGATCTCCAGGGCGTCGCCACAAGGTGAACGCGAGGGTGAGCGTCACGACGAGCCCACAGAAGAGCACGCTCGCAGCGCACCCCCCGCACCCGAACAGCACAGGTCGTTCGCGACGCGGTGTCGTCGGTGTCGCGGGCTGTCCCGAGTCGGGTGCCTCGGCTGCTGGTGTCTGGGCGTCGGGTGTCTGGGCGTCGGGTGTCTGGGCGTCGTCGTCCATCGAGGAGCTCAGGGTACGTCGGACGCGATCGACGCGAGATCGTCGATCGATCGACACACGTCGCCGCAGCAGACGCCGTCTGCGCACGGGTCGAAGTTGCCGAGCACGCACGGCTCGCCGTTCGGAACGTCGATCGGCACGCACCGACGGACCCGACCTTCGGGATCCATCCAGAGACACCCACCTTCGCGACACGGGCGACCGCGGCCACAGAGCTCGCCGAGACCGCGGCTCGTGTGCTCGCAGGTACCTCCCTCGCCACACGCGACGTCGTAGCGGCTGTCGAAGCACTCCTCGCACGCGCCGCCAGAGCCGACCTCCCGAGCCTCACAGACGTAGTCGCCCGTGCGCGGATCGCGCGCCTCGCACCATGCGCCGAGCTCACACCAGCCCGCGTCGAGGCAGTTCTCTCCGACGCGAGGGAGAGCCACGCATTCCTGAGGACCCCCTGGATCGATCGGTCGACGACACGTGAGGCCCACGCCGCAGTCGCGGAACGAGACCGTCGTCTCCGTCAGGACGGCATCGCACCGCTCTCCGAGCGCGGCGTCCACGTCCGACACGACGCGACGACACGCGCGATCTCTACAGACACTGCCCTCCACGCAAGGCCCCTGCGCCAAGCCGAAATGACACGCAGGGCCACGACAATGTCCGATCGGATCGATCACACACTCCGATCCGTCCCGCAGCCGAGCCTCGCATCGACCCACGCCGCACGTGCCCGAGTCGACGCGCGCGGCGCAATGCTGGGCGGGATCACAATCGACGTCGCCGATGCAGCGATCTCCCTCGTGGCGCTCACCGACCGGAACGAAGAGGCGTCCGCACGCGGGCGGATCGCCGCACGCGAGGTTGGCCTCGAGCCAGCAGCGCGCGGCCTCGACGTCGACGCTCGCGCGTCCGAGCCGAACCGCGTGCACGAGGCCCTCGTTGAGCTCCGTGATCTGCCCACCTGCGGGCGCGAAGTAGGCGGCACACACCTCGTCCGACACGACGAACCCGCACGCGCGCATGTCGTTGCAGAGGTCGGCGTCGAGCGCGGCGAGGACGTCGTACGCGCACAGCGGATCGGTCGAGGCCGTGCACGACGAAGGAATCGCATCGACCGACGAGACGGCGACGTCGGGCCACACGATCGCTGCATCGAGGCCGGGAACGTCGAACGGCACGTCGGGAAGCGGCGCGTCGAGCGCGGCATCGAGCGGCTGCGGGTCGTGGGTCTCGTGACAGCCGCTCAGCGACGCGAACGTCGAGGCCGACAGCGCGACCGCCAGCATCGACCCTCGCCGTCGGGTCACGGACGACGCTCCAACGTCACGAAGCGTACGCTGCGGGCGAAGGGGTCGTTCAACACGAGCACGAGCCGCTCCCCCAGCACCACTCCGTCCGCCACGACTTCCTCGCCCTCGAGCGACACCACGTACGACGTCGATCGATCGATCGCTTCCCCGTGCACCACGACGAGCTCGCGGTCGCGGAGGAACACGACGAACGCCTCCTCGTCGCCCGCGACCACGAGGGACGCGGTGAGGTCGCCGACGCGCGCGCGCGCTCCGTCGGTCGGGGCGCGGTCGATCCATCGCGTCACGCCCAGGAAGTCCCAACTCCAGAAGCGAGGCCCTTCGCGTGACTGCCGCTCACCGCAGCGTCCGCGGACCCGCGATGCGGTGAGGTCTGCGTCGATCCACAGGCTCTCTTCGTCGACGCGATCGCAGAGCACGAGCGCGTCGCTCGCCCGATGTGTCGCGTCCCACGACATGCGCGCGATCGGGACCTCGCCCTCGAGCATGCCGCTACGGGCGTCGCGCCGCACGACCGAGTCGGCGGGGCCGACGACGTCGATGTACCCGTTCACGTAGCGCGCGACCCAGCACGTCCGCGCATCGCCGAGCGCGAGCATGCGCAAGACGTTCGCGTCGCGATCGATCACGTGGAGATCGGTCGCGGGCTCGCCCGCGCGCAGCGCATCGGTCTGTACGACGAAGCCTTCGGTGCCGCCGACCACCAGCGTGCCGCTCGGGGACAGCGTCGGCGTGCGGCCGATGAGCGCGAGAGACTCGTCGAGCACGGCGAGGTAGGCGTCGGTACCGAAGAGAACGCCGAGCTCGTCGCCATCGACTCCGCGCGAGACCGACGCGCCCATCACGTTTCCCGCGAGCTCGGTGGGGGTCGACGTGATGACGAGCGCGCAGCCTTCGTCCACCTCTCCTTCACCCGTGTCGTCTCGCCCGTCGCAGCGCTCGGTCGGGGCCTCCTCGCAGCGCCCGTCTTCGCCGCACTCCAGGCTGGGTGTGTACACGCCATCGGGTCCGGTGACGGGCTCCGCGGGCGAGCACTCCGCGTCCGACGTGCACACGTCGCCCGCGCGCCGTGGACCACCGTCGCGGCAGAGCGCCGCGGGGTCGTCGGCTCCGCGCGAGGCGGGTCCGCACCCGTCACGACACGTGTGGACGACGGCGCCTCTCGGACAGCCCGCCCACACCCCGCCGCACGGCACGACGCTCGTGTCGGACGGTGCGTCATACACGAGCCCGCCCGAGCAGTAGAGACCGCCGGGGCAGTCGTTGCGGCAGACGAACCCGACGTCCGTCGTGGCAACATCGATCGTCTCCGACGTGTCCTCGCTTCCCTCGCCGCGGCCTCCGCAGGCGACCAGCCAACCCGCGAGGCACGCGATCCACCATCCCCGAGAAGTCATCGCGCGAGCGTACTGCATCGCTCGCGTGGTGGCTCAGGTCGAGGGCGGGCGCTGTGTCTGTCGCCAGCGCGGGAGCTCGTCCTTCTTCGCGATCGTCGATGGATCCGAGGGCACCCACGACATGCGCACGTCTTCGAAGGACTCGCGCAGCTTCTCGACGTCGTAGTCGAGCACGAGGTCGGCGTACTCCTCGCGCTTCATCCCGAGGCAGTGCGCGAGGTCGCGGAGGTACTCGTCCTCGCGGAGATCGGTGCCGTCGCGATCGACGAGCAGCGCGATCAGCTCGAGGAGGCGACGCTTCTTCATCGGCGGGTCCTCGAGGAAGTCGCGCGCGCTCTTCTCGATGTCGAACTCGAGCAGCGAGAAGCTCACGAGGCGCGCCTCGACCTCGGGCGGGAGCGCATCGGGCTTGCAGAGCAGGAGCTTCGCGAGCAGGTCGCGCGCCGCGCCCGACTCCTCGTCGGTGATCGTCGCGTCGGCGTAGAGCGCGCCGAGCATGAGGTCGGTGATGAGGACGATGCGATCGCGGACCTTCATGGCGCTGCCATCCTACGCTGCTCAGCGCGCCAACTTCCCAGCTTCATGGGGCGCCTCGCGGCGGGGGTTTGGAAGCAAACCCCCGGAGCGGGCGTCGGGGCGGAGTCGTAGACGACGACCCCCGCCGGGGACGGGGGCGCCAGAGCCCCCCAGCCGCGCCGCAG
>CAZCVE010000057.1:18564-55603 GCA_964502175.1 uncultured Sandaracinaceae bacterium | reverse complement strand
CCTCCCGCTCCGGCCGCCGAAGCGGCCGCTGCGCGCGGGGCCCCAGCCCCGCTTGGACGCCTCGCGCTGGCTCCGCGGAACTCCTTGTTCAGCGCTTCTTCTTGCGATCGTCGGGCGTCGGTGAGCCGGGGAGCGTGAGGGCGTGCGTGAAGCCGCCCTCTCCGTGCTGCAGCTGACGGTTGCCGCGCGTGACCGTGGTGACGGACACGTCGAGGGCGAGGGCGACCTCGCGCTGCGTCATGCCGGCGGCGAGCATGCGCACGATGGCCCAGCGCTCGGTGACGGCCTGGATCTCCGCGGGCGTGAGCAGGTCCTTGAGGAAGCGCTCGATCGAGGCGGGCTCGTCGAGGCGCGCGAGCACGCCGGAGAGCTCGACGAGAGACGGTGCGGGCTTGTTCGTCATCGCGGAGCCTCAGTCACGCACGACCTCCACCTCGGTCGAGCCGGCGGCGGGCGCGTCGGCCTCGGGGAGCTGATCGAGGCGCTCGCGGCAGAACGTCGAGAAGTGACGCATGCCCGGCGGGTGATCGGCGTTGAGCGAGCACGCGCGGTACGCCGAGCGTGAGAGCTCGAGGAACGGCCGCGCCTGGCTGCGCACGAGCTCCTCGTAGATGCGCAGGATCTCGGGCTCGGTGTCGAGGTCGACGGGCGCAGGGACCGAGCGGAGCACGCGCGCCACGTCTTCGTTCATCAGGCCGACGACCGCGCCGCCGAGGATGCGCTGGCGGTGGCTCTCTTCGGCCGCGAGATCGAGCTCTTGTCGCGCGGCGTGGATGGCGCCCTGCTTCTGCTCGAGCCACGTGCGGAGGGGACCGTTGCTCCAGTCCGTGAGATCGCCCGCCGCGCGGCTCGCCGGCGGGCTCGGCGCGGCCACGTCGAACGAGGCCTCCGCGAGCTCGAGGCCTCGCCGCATGTGCTCGGAGTACTCGGTGTCCTGCACGTCCGTCTCGGGCAGGCAGTGCATCGACGGCGGGCCCTCGGAGCGCCCGCGGAACGCGCCCTCGCGCAGCTGCGGGCCACCGCAGGCGACGAGCGCAGACGCGATCGCGACGCCGAGGAGACGCGCACGCGTGCGAGAAGAAGAGGGCATCGACGCGCGATGGTAGCGCGAGCCGGACGCGGCGTTCATCGGCGTATGCTCCGGGCCGCATGCGCCAAGACCCCGCACCTCTTCTCCCGCCGTTCCTCGCGGCCGCCCTCCCCTACCGTCGCGGCATCGCGCGCGTGGGCGCAGACGCGCTGCACTTCATCGACGAGGGCGCGTGGCCCGAGGCCGCAGAGACCGCCGTGGTGCTCGTTCATGGCAACCCCACGTGGTCGTTCTTGTGGCGCGACGTCATCCGACTGCTCGGCGCGGGCGAGACGGATCCGGCCACTGCGGCGAGCGATGGCGCGCTCGTGCGCACGCGCGTGATCGCGCCCGATCTCTTGGGCCTCGGCCTGTCCGACAAGCCACGCTCGTCGCGCGCGCACACGCTCGAGCGTCACGTCGCGGCGATGCACGCGCTGATCGAGGGCATGCTCGAGGGGACCGCCGCGCGCTCGCGCGTGATCGTCGTCGGACAAGACTGGGGCGGGCCGATCGGCGCCGGCGTCGCGATGCGGCTCGAGCAGCGTCGGCCCGGCAGCGTCGCGTCGCTGCTCTTCGCGAACACGTCGGTGCTCGCGCCCGCGCGGCCGTTTCGTCCCAAGGCGTTCCATCGCTTCGCGCACACGCCGATCGTCTCGGACCTCGTGTTCCGCGGCCTCGGCTTTCCGCAGGACGATCTCGGGCGCGTGCAGGGCGACCGGAGCTCCATCGCGGGCGACGTCTCGCGCGCGTACCGCTTCCCGCTGAAGAACCCGCTCGATCGCGCGGCACCGATCGGCCTCGCGCGCATGGTGCCGAACGCCGAGACGCATCCGTCGGTGAAGCTGCTCGACGAGATCGGCGGCTTCGTCACGGCGTTCGAGCGACCGATCGGGCTCGTGTGGGGCACCAAGGATCCGATCCTCGGGCGCGCCGTGGATCGACACGCGCGCGAGCTCGGCGCGTCGCGCGGCGGACCCGTCTTCGTCGACCGCACGAGCGCGGGCCACTTCCTCCAAGAAGAGGTCCCCGAGCTCCTCGCGACGCGCATCCGCGACCTCGTGCGCGTCGAGGAGTGACTCAGCGCTTGCTGCGCCAGCCGGCCATGTCGAGGTCTTGGTTGGCGGCGTAGCGCTGCTGCACGCGCAAGAGCTCGGCGTAGCGGCGCGGCATCTGCGCGGCGAGCGCGAGCAGCACGCGGCCGGTGGCCTCGGCGTCGTGGCTCGCGCGGTGGGCGCTCTCGAGCGAGATGCCGAGGCGCGCGCAGACGTCGACGAGCTTGTGGCCCTTCTCGTTCTTCTGGAGCTCGCGCGCCCACACGAGCGGGTCGATCCACACGCCGTCGTCCGAGAACGCGGGGGCGAGCTCGCGGCCTTCGCTGCCGAGGCCGCGCGTGGGCATCCCTGCGCGACGCAGCTCGGCCCAGAGGAAGCGCGTGTCGAAGAAGTGGTTGTACGCGACGGGGATGCGGCCCTCGAGGAACGACGTGGCCTCGCGGACCGCGACGTCGAACGCGGGCGCGTCCTTCACCATCTCGTCGTTGATGCCCGTGATCTCCGTGGTCTCCGGCGGGATCGGGATGCCGGGGTGGACGAGCCAGAACTTCGAGCTCTCGAGCTGACCGTTGCGGAAGCACGCGGCGCCGATCTCGATGATGCGATCGGTCTCGGGATCGAGGCCCGTGGTCTCGAAGTCGAGGACGACGAACGCCTCCTCCGACCAGATCGCCTCGGGCGCGAAGCCGTGCGCCATGCCCGCCACGCGCGAGAGCGCGCCGCGCATGCGATCGGCGATGCCGGGATAGTGACGTCCCGTCGGGAAGCAGCCGCAGACCTCGATGACGCCGCGCATGGCGGCGCGAAGGTAGCGTCAGCGGTGCCGCGTCGTCGATCCCATCTTCGGGCAGCCCACGTCGGCGCGTCGGACCGCGCTCGAGGGACCGATTTTTTTCATCGCGACGAGATCGGCTACCCTAGGCCTCGTGCCGCTCGTCGCGCTCGCACCGCCTGGAGGCTCGAACGATCTCGATCGCTACGAGCTCCTCTTCCGCTTCGCCGCGGGCGGTATGGCCGAGGTGTTCGTCGCGCGGCAGCGCGGTGAGGGCGGCTTCCTCCGGCCCGTCGCGATCAAGCGCATGCTGCCCGCGCTCGCCGAGGAGCCGAAGTTCGTCGAGATGTTCCTCGACGAAGCGCGCCTCGCCGCGCACGTGACGAGCCCGTACGTCGTCTCGACGCTCGACTGCGGCAAGGACGAAGAGGGCTCGCCCTACATCGTGATGGAGCTCGTCGTCGGCGTGTCGCTGTCTCAGGCGCTGCGCGCGGCGGCCGAGAAGCGGCGCCACGTGCCCACCGCCGTGATCGCCGAGATCCTCGCGCAGACCGCGATCGGCCTCCACGACGCGCACGAGGCCAAGACACCGACCGGACAGCCGCTCCGCATCGTGCACCGCGACGTGTCGCCGCAGAACGTGCTGCTCGGCGTGGACGGCCGCGCGCGCCTCACGGACTTCGGCGTCGCGCGCGCCCTCGAGCGCGTGACGCGCACGGCGACGGGCGAGGTGAAGGGCAAGCTCAGCTACTTCTCGCCCGAGCAGGCGCGCATGGAGCCGCTCGACCAGCGCTCGGACATCTTCGCGCTCGGCATCGTCGCGTGGGAGGCGCTCGCCCTCGAGCGCTTGTTCTCTCGCGAGAGCCCGATGGCCGCGCTCACCGCGATCCTCCACGAGCGCATCGCCGATCCGCGCGAGCACAACCCCGACATCCCGGAGAAGCTCGTGCGCGTGGTCATGCGCGCGCTCGAGCGCGACATGTCGCGCCGCTATCCGACGGCGCGCGCGTTCGCCGACGAGCTGCGCGCCGCCGTCGGTACGCCCGCGAACGCCACGACGATCGGGCAGTGGGTCGAGTCGTCCGGCGGTCCGCGCCTCGAGACGTTCCGAAAGAAGATCGAGACCTCGTTCCGCGCGCGCTCGGGCAACGATCGACCGGCCGATCCTTCCGTGGCCGCCGAGGGCGAGCGCTCGTCGTCGAGCGCAGCGTCGAACGCCGCGAGCTTCTCGTCGAACCCCGAGAGTCGCGTCGTCGGCTCGCTCGGCACGCTGCCCGACGCGCCCGTGCAGACGGGCAGCGAGACCGATCCGATCCGCGTGCAGAGCGGCGAGGTCTCGGCCGTGGCGTCGGGCGTGATCTCGGTGGTGATGGCGGGCGGAGGCACGCGCGTCGCGTCGAACCCCGGCTACGAGATGCCCGCGGTGCTGATCGAGACGCCCGCGCCAGCGCGCTCGCTGTCGCCGTTGATCTTCCGCGGTGTCGCGCTCGTCGCCCTCGCCGCGATCGGCGTCGGCACCGCGGCCGTGGTGCTCGGCACCACGCCTGCGCCCACCACCACCACGCTCATGCCAGTGCCCACGAGCGTGCCCGCGCCGACCAGCGTTCCTCCCGCGACCGGCGCTCCGACGACGACCCTCGCGCCCCCGACCGCCGTGGGCACCGATCCTCCGCCCACGATCGGCACGACCGAGACGCGCCTCCCGCCGCACACGACGACCGTCGCTGGGCGACGCGACGGAACGCCGCGCGAAGGCACCCGCGAGACGACGACCGTGACCGCCGAGTCGACCCCTCAGACGACGACCACGCGCACCGGGGAAGATCCTCCGCGAGAGACCCCGCGAGAGACGCCACGCGAGACCACGACGACGGCGAGAGAGACCCCGCGCGAGACCACGACCCCGCGAGAGACCCCGCGCGAGACGACGACGGCCCGCACGACCGAGACACCTCCGAGCACGAGCGGCGGATCGACGGGATCGACCGGAACCACGGGCGATCCGGAGCCGCCGGGCACGGGACGACTGCGCGTCGGCGCGGGCGCGGGACGTCTCCGCGGCGCTCCGCCGTGATTCGCTTCGCGCGACGCGGTGACTCTCTCCGCGTGACGCGGTGACTCTCTTCGCGTGACGCCCCGGCCGCGGATCTCGTAAGAAGCGGACGGTGTCCGATCGCCCGTCGTCGTCCTTCGGTGGTGTGCCGCTGACCATCGCGCTGCTCGTCGCGGTGATCGTCACGCTCGGCATGCTCGTGATGCGGCGACGCGAGCCCACGCCGCGCATGGCGCGCGAGCCACAGCTCGTGGCGCCGATCGACGAAGAGCTGCCCGACGCCGGCGACAGCTTCGTGCCCGACCTGCCCGCGGTGCCCGATCTCGCCGCCGATCGTGCCGCCGGCCGCGCGGCCGCCGAGGCCGATCCCGCGGGCGACGCGCTCGCGCAGGAGATGCGCCTCGTGCACGAGGCCCGCGTGCAGCTCGAGGACGATCCCGCGGCCGCGCTCGTGTTGCTCGAGCAACACCGACAGCGCTTCCCCGAGGGCGCGCTCGCCGAAGAGCGCGAGGCGCACGCGATCCTCGCGATGGTGCTGACCGACGCGCCCGAAGGCGAGATCGAGCGGCGCTTCGCCGATCTCATGGCCGATCATCCGGGCACCTCGTTCGCGCCCGCGATCCGAGACGCGATCGCGAGACGCGCCGAGCACGCGCGCCAGCCCTGATCCTCGGCCCTGATAGAGTGCGCGTCGCTTCATGGGTCTCCTCTTCTTCGCGCTCTTCAACAGCATCCTCGGCCTCTCGGTGCTGTTCCCCGTGCTCGGGCCGCTCGGTCGATCGCTGCACCTGAGCGAGACCGAGATCGGGCTCGTGTCCACGGGCTACGCGCTCACGCAGCTGCTCTTCGCGCCGTTCTGGGGGCGCCTCAGCGAGACGCGCGGCCGAAAGCCAGTCCTGCTCGTGGGCATCGTCGGCTACGCGATCGGCTTCGCGCTGTTCGGCACCTCGATCGTGCTCGCGCAGCACATGGAGGTCTCGCACGGCGTGCTCGTCGCCTCGATGGTCGGCGCGCGCATGCTCGGCGGCGCGCTCAGCTCGGCGACGCTCCCCACGGCCCAAGCGCTCGCGGCCGATCTCTCGGACGCCAAGAGCCGCACCGCCGCGATGGGCCTCGTGGGCGCGGCGTTCGGGCTCGCGGTGATCTTCGGCCCCGCCATCGGCGCCGCCGTCGCGCACTTCTTCGGCCTGCTCGCGCCGGTGTGGCTGTCGGTCTCCCTCGCGCTGATGAACGCCGTGCTCGTGGCGCTGCGGCTGCGCGAGCCCACGCGGAAGACAGCCGGCGCGCGCGCGCCCGCGCTCTACCCCGTGGCGCGGCGGCTGCTCGCCCTCTTGGCCGTGTCGTTCATCGCCACGCTGAGCTCGGTGGCGATGGAGCAGACGATCGCGTTCGCGTTCCAAGATCGGCTCGGTCTCACGGCCGACGAGACGCCCAAGTGGGTCGGCGTGGGCCTCGTCGCATACGGCATCGTCGCGGTGTTCGCGCAGGGCTTCCTCGTGCGCCGCTATCAGATCGCGCCCCGCACGCTGGTGCTCGTGGGCCTGCCGATCGCGATGCTCGGCATGTGCCTGCTCGCGTTCGCGTCGAGCTTTCCGCTGCTCGTCGTCGCGCTGACCGTGCAGGGCCTCGGACAAGGGCTCGTGCTGCCGGGCGTGACGAGCGCGCTCTCGCTCGGCGCGAGCGAGACGGAGCAGGGCGCGATCGCTGGCCTCCACTCGAGCGCGCAGGGGCTCGGACGGCTCCTCGGTCCGCTCGTCGGCGCGCGCCTCTACCAGATCTCGGGCGCGCTCCCCTACGAGCTCGCCGCCGCGCTGCTCTTGTGTGTGCTCGTCTTCGTCGCGCTCTCGAAGGACGTCGCGCGCACGCGGGTGCACGCCGCGAGCTCTCCATGACGCGCGGTGGCCCATGACGCTGCGCTTCGTCGTCATCGGCCACCCGATCGCGCACAGCCTCTCGCCCGCGATGCAGAGCGCGGCCCTGCGCGCGCTCGGTGCGGACGCGACCTACGAGGCGCGCGACGTGGCACCGCGCGATCTGCCCTCGTTCGTGGGCGATCTGCGCGCCGGGCGCGTCAGCGGAGCGAACGTCACGCTGCCGCACAAGGTCGCCGTCCTCGCGCACTGCGATCGCGTCGACGACGACGCGCGCACGATCGGCGCGGTGAACACGCTGTGCCTCGACGGCGACGCGATCGTCGGCACGAACACCGACGTGCTCGGCCTCTACGCGTCGCTGTCGCCGTACGAGCCGGTGCTCCGCGGAGGGCACGTGGTGATCCTCGGCGCCGGCGGCGCGGCGCGCGCGGCGCTCGCGGTGGCGCGGAGGCTCGACGCGGCCTCGATCACGATCGTGGCCCGCGACGCCGACAAAGCAGCGTTCGATCCCTTCGTGAGCGCCGTGTCGTTCGGCGATCGCGCTGCGCTCGCCGCGGCGTTCACGCGCGCGTCGCTCGTCGTGCAGGCCACGAGCGCGACGATGGGATCAGGCGCGAACGCGTTCGTCGACGCGCTGCCCCTCGACGCGCTCGCGTCGCGCACGATCGTCACCGACCTCGTCTACCGCCCGCGTCACACGCGCTTGCTCGACGCGTGCGACGCGCGCGATCTCGTGACGATCGACGGCACCGAGATGCTCGTCCAGCAAGGCGCCGCGTCGCTCTCGCGCTGGCTCGATCGCCCGATCGACGCGGCGGTGATCGACGCGATGCGCCGCGCGCTCCACGATGCGCTCGACGCCTGATCGCTGGGCGACGGATCGCCGATCGCGAGAGACTCGCGCGGCTCGGGCGGACTCGCCTATCGTGCGCCATGTCCATCGCTCGCACGCTCGCCACGCCGCTCACGCTCACGTTCGCGCTCGGCATCGGAGCCCTCGGCAGCGGCTGTCCTTCGGAGACCGCGATGCCCGACGCCGCGACCTCCGTCGACGCGGTCACCGCCGATGCTCCGGCGTCCGATCGAGACACGGGAGAGAGCGCAGCGGACGCGGCGTCGGACTCGGGTGTCGTCGATCCGTGCGCGGCAGGCGCGTGTGGTCCGTGCGACACCGACCTCGCGATCGACGACGACGATGCGACGCACGCGGCGCGCGCGATGGGCGTGTGCAGCGGTCTCGCGTCGGCGGCGTGGGAGCTGCCGGATGGAACGTCTCCGCCGTCGAGCGTGAGCTTCACGCTGGGTCATGGGCTGCTCGACGACTTCGGCGTGGTCGATCCGCTCGAGGGCACGCGTCTCTTGGCGCTCTCGACCGGCACCGCGCGCGCGCCGACCGATCCCGGCTGGTCTGCGCCGACGGGCTTCGACAAGGGCTACACCCACGATCCCAGCGCGGGCTTTCCGCTCGAGGCCCCCGCGTGCCCGAGCCTGCCCTTCGGCGCTGCGTACGACGGCGTCGCGCTCGTGCTCGCGCTCGACGTACCGGCCGGCGCGCACGGCTTTCAGCTTCGGCTCAAGCACCACACGTTCGAGTTCCCGTCGTACGTGTGCAACGCCAGCGACGACATGGCCTCGGTGGTCATCACGCCGGCTCCTGCGGGTGCACCGGCCAGCGGACACGTGACGCTCGACCCGACCGGCAATCCCCTCTCGGTGAACTCGTCGTTCGTCGACGTGTGCGCGTGCAGCGGTGGACCGCCCTGCGCGACCGGCAGCCGCACCTACGCGTGCGCCGCGGGTGACGACGAGCTCGCGGACACGGGCTTCGACGACGCGAGCCAGCTCGGCGCCGCCACGCGCTGGCTCGAGCTGCGTGTCCCCGCCACGGCGGGCGCGCGCGTGGAGATCCGCATCTCCGCGTGGGACTCCGGCGATGGCCTCCTCGACTCGACGCTCCTCGCCGATGGCTTTCGTTGGCTGGCAGAGTCCGACGCGCCCTCGTCGACCGAGCTCCGCGTCGCTGCGCCCTGATCCGTTCGTGAGCGGGTGACATCGGCGAGCCAGACCCCGCTCGGATCGCGTACCGTCCTCGGTCTCACGGAGGACGACGCGATGACCGACAAGTTCCGACTGGTGACCCGCAGTGACTTCGACGGCCTCGTGTGCGCCGTCATCCTCAAGCACCTCGGGATCCTCGAAGAGATCCTCTTCGTGCACCCGAAGGACATGCAGGACGGCAAGGTCGCGGTCACGAGCAAGGACATCACGACGAACGTCCCGTACGTGCCCGGCGTGCACCTCGCGTTCGACCATCACCTCAGCGAGACGCTGCGCGTCGGCGACAAGCCTGCCAACCACATCATCGACGCGAACGCGATGAGCGCCGCGCGCGTCGTCTACGACTACTACGGCGGCAAGGCCAAGCTCGGCGACGCGATCCGCGAAGACATGATGGCGGCCGTGGACAAGGCCGACGCGGCGCGCTTCTCGAAGCAAGAGATCCTCGAGCCCGAGGCGTGGGTGCTGCTCAACTACCTGATGGATCCGCGCACTGGCCTCGGACGCTTCCGCGAATTCCGCATCTCGAACTACCAGCTGATGATGGACCTCATCGACGCGTGCCTCACCAAGCGCATCGACGAGATCCTCAACATCCCGGACGTCAAAGAGCGCGTCGACCTCTACGACGAGCACGAGCCCAAGGCGATCGAGCAGATCAAGCGCTGCAGCACGGTGCACGGCAAGGTCGTCGTCCTCGATCTGAGGAACGAAGAGACCATCTGGCCGACGAACCGCTTCATGATCTACGCGCTCTTCCCCGAGTGCACGGTGTCGATCCACCAGCTGTGGGGCCTGAAGAAGCAGAACACCGTGCTCGCCACGGGCAAGTCGATCCTCGATCGCTCGAGCCAAGCGAACATCGGCGCGCTCATGCTCACGCACGGCGGCGGCGGCCACGCAGCGGCGGGCACGTGTCAGGTCGACAACGACGCAGCCGACGAAGTGCTCCGCGGCATCATCGACGAGATCAACGCAGCGGGCTGAGCCACCCCGGAATGGCCCATTGAACCCGGGCTGAACAGCCCGGGGCGCTCGAAGAAGCCCAACCCGTTCGGGTCGGGCTGAGGCCACTGAGCCTGCTAGCCCGGGGTTCAATCCCGGGGCAGTGAGAGCGGTCGCACTTCGCGGCAAGCCCGACGAGCGGGCTCGCTTCATGTATCGGTTCGATGCCGCGTTGCGCGTGAGCGCACTCGACGCGCCCCTGGGATCTCCCCTCGATCCTGCCGGGCGCTGTCGCGGCTGCCTCGCTGCAAGAACCCACGTCGCGCTGCGCGTGACGCGCGACGTCTTCGCATGAGCGGCTTGGCTAGCATCGCGCGCTCGCAGTCACGAGGCGTGAGAACCGCGAAGCGTCCGGCAGGTCCGAGGGGAGTCTCTCGTGGCGCCGCGCGAACGACTCTGCGCGCGCCTCCACGAGGCAACCGACTCGACCAAGCCCGCTCGTCGGGCTTGCGCCGAAGGAGAACGCGCTCTCCATGCCCCGGGATTGAACCCCGGGGTCACTCGTCCTCCGCGTCCTCCTCGGCTGCTGTCGGCGGAACAGACTCCCGTGCTTCCGTCGCCGGCTCGGTCGCTTCGCTCGCTGGCTTCGCAGGGACCAGCTGCTGCTTCTTGCGCGACCACCTCATCCCGCCTGCGTTCACGGGCCGCGGATCCCACGGCTCGTACTCGGCGTCGAGCGGCTCCTGTGAAGGGCGCAGCTCGACGGGCACGTGCTCGAGGTTCACGCGGATGCGCGTCCACGTGCGGTGGCGTCCGCGCATCGGATCGACGAGGACGTCCTCGGGCCAGAGGTACTCGACGATGTTCGCGTGGCGCGCCTTCCAGCGCTCGAGGCCGGCGAGCGCGTCGTCCTTCTTGTCGGCGCGCGCGATCTCGACGAGCGGCTTGGTGGAGACGCGACGGTTGGACTTCTTCGCTGACTCGGGTTCGGCGGTCCTCGAGTCGAGGCCTTGCTGACCCTCCCCAACCCCTCCCTGTGGGAGGGGCTTTTCGTTTCGCTTCGTGCGGGCTCGTGAGGGCTGCACGCGCGCGGGCTCGCCTTCGGCCTTCTGGTAGTGCGGCGGCCACGGCGCATCGCCCTGGCCCTCGGCCTCTTGTCTGCGCGTGAGCTCGATCAGGCTCTCGAGAGAGAACCTCCGCGCGTCGAGGTGTTGGTGGGCGTCTCCGCGATCTCTCACGATCGCGGGCACCGTGCGGAGCGTGAAGTCCGCGGGCTCGCACACGAGCACCTCTTCCCACGCGAGCGGCATCGACACGCGCGCGTCCGGGCGCGGACGGATCGAGTACGCCGAGCACACCGTGCGGTCCTTCGCGTTCTGGTTGAAGTCGAGGAACACGCCGTGGCGCTCCTCTTTCCACCACTTGCTCGTCGCGATCGACGGCGCACGACGCTCCACCTCGCGCGCGAACGCGAGCGCGCAGCGACGCACCACCGCGAACGTCCAGCGCGGCTCGACGCGCACCAGGATGTGGATGCCGCGCGAGCCGCTCGTCTTCGGCCAGCCCACGAGGCCGAGGTCCGCGAGCGTCTCCCTCACCACGCGCGCGACGTCTTGCACCTGCGCGAACGTCACGCCCGGCATCGGGTCGAGGTCGATGCGCAGCTCGTCGGGGTGATCGAGATCTTCCGCGCGCACCGGGTGCGGATGGAGCTCGAGGCAGCCGAGGTTCGCCATCCACGCGAGCGCGGCCGCGTCGCGCGGCACGACCTCTTCGGCGGTGCGTCCGCTCGGGAACGACAGCGTCGCGACCTCGATGAACGACGGTCGCGTGGTCGGCGCCCGCTTCTGCCAGAAGTGCTCGCCGTCGATGCCGTGCGCATAACGGACGAGCACGTTCGGCCGTCCGCCCGCGCCGCGCAGCGCGCCCTCGGCGACGGACACGAAGTACGCGACCACCTCGCGCTTCGTGATCTTCGCATCGGGGAAATAGATCTTGTTCGGGCTCGAGATCGAGACGGTGCGACCCGCCACCTCGATGTCCTCGCGCTCGGTCTCTTTCGCCACGCGTCGATCGTAGCGAACAGAGGTGACGCGCGCGCAGTTCCGAGCACTGGACGCGAGAGGCGAGCTGAGGACGCGCACGGAGCACCGCGCACGCACCTGCGCTCTCGTGGCATCGTGGCGCCCATGAGCGAGACGGAGGCGAGCGCGCCGGTCGACGCGATGCGCGGTGCAGAGGATCCCGAGAGCGAGCCGACGCTCGCTGCGGTGAAGCGCATCGGGCTCGAGATCCTCAAGCTGCTCGCGACGCTGCTGCCCGAGGTCGTGCTGTTCGTCCTCGGCGCGATCGTCGGTCTCGTGATCGGCGTGGTCGCGGGCGTCAGCACCACGGCGAACCTCTTCGACGGCGGCGGTGGTGCGTGGGGACACGCGGGCGTGATCGCGCTGATCCTCCCGATCCTCACGTTCTTCGGCCCCACGATCATGGGTCTCGTGATCGGCGCGTTCGGGCCGCTGCCGTTCGTGATCGGCCTCCACGCGCTCGCGCTCATCCCCTTCGAGCGGCGCGATCGCCACTGGGTCGTGTTCGCGGTGGCGATCGCCTACTGGCTGCCGTTCCCGCTCGGCCTCCTCACGAGCGGCGTCGCCGGCGGCTTCACGGGCGTGATGATCTTCGGCCTGCTGCTCGCCGCGATGGCGCTGCTCGGCGCGATCGGCTGGTTCGTGCTCCGGCTCGTGCTGCGCGGTCGCAGCCTCGCGGCGTGGTGGACGCACGCGGGCTCCTCGATGCTCGTGACCGCCATCCTCCTCACGATCCTCGGCGCCCTCGTCGTGTGGTTCGTGATGGTGCTCTTCCCGTTCCTGCCCGTGGCGCCGTTCCTCTTGCTCGCGGCCGTCGTGCTCGGAGCGCGCCTCGCGTGGGTCGGCCACCAGCGCATCCCCGCCGTGCTCGTCATCCTCGTCGCGGGCCTCCACCTCACCGCGCTCGTCGCCGCGTTCGTGCTCGCCGTGCGCGGCGAGTGAAGTCGCGGACGGCCGATCACGAGCCCACGGGCTGGAGCGGTGACCACGTGTCGGGCCACGCGAGATCTCCGCGGCCGAGCAGCGCGCGGAGGTCGTGCTCGCCGTCGATGAACGCAGGCGCATCGCCGCCGAACTCGTCGCAGCGCGTGAAGACCGCGCGTCCGCCCGTGAACGTCGCCTCGCGGCAGTAGCCCTCCTCGGTGATCTCGTCTTCCTCCTCTTCGCTCGCGAAGCTCGACGCCTCGACGAGGGGGAGCGAGATGCACTGGAGGGTCGGCGTGTCGATCGAGCACACGATCGTGTGCGATGACCAGCCCGCCTCTTCGACGTAGCCGGTGCTGCCGCCCCAGTCCCTCACGCTCACGAGCAGCTCGAGCGCGCCGCCGGGGAGGACGTCTTCTTCGGTGACGGAGATGGTGATCTGGGCAGACGACGCCGCGAGGCCCGCGCTGAAGCACTCGCCGAGGAGGTGAACGCGCTGCTCTCCGTTCGCGCGCACGACGAGCGCCTCGATGCTCTGCTCGCCGCCCTCGTTCGAGATCTCTCCGTGGACTCGGAACGCCTCGATGCCTGGCGCCGCGCCCGTACGCGTCGCCTCGAGCGGGATGTCGCTCGCCTCGAACCGTCCCCCCTCGAAGCCCGAGAGCCCGTGCGCCGCGAAATCTTCGCGCATCACGCGCACGATCTCGTCGATCGACGCCGTGCTCGGCAGCGCGCGCCACGGAGGCGTCTCACGCGTCGAGGGCGGCAGCGCCGCGAGCCGCGCACGCACGGTGTCGTTGTCGCGGAGGCGCAAGGACTCCTCCCACACGGATCGCGTCGACTCGAGATCGCCGTGCGCCTGGTGGACGAGGCCTGCGTTGAAGAGACACATCGCCGTGGGGACGCGCTGCGCATCCGGAACGAAGCCCGGCGGGATGCCGTTCAGCGCGCGCTCGAGGTGCGCGTCGGCCGCGTCGTGCTGCTCGGCGCGCCATGCGATGAACGCGGCCTCGCACTGCACGCGCCACGGGCTCGCGTCGATCGCGAGCGCGTCGTCGAAGCGCGCGAGCGCGTCGACGTGCTGACCCTCGCGCGTGAGACGACGACCCTCGCGCAGGAGCTCCGTCATGCGCCTGCGGTCGGCGAGAGAGAGACGCGGGCCGCGCGGCCGACGCGGCGTGGATCCGGTCTGCGCGATGGGCGTGGTCGACGTCGTTGGCGGAGCGACGACCGTCGACGTCGACGTCGGAGCAACTGTCGACGTCGACGGAGCAGCGGGCGAGGTCGACGGCGCCGACACCGTCGATGGCGTCGAAGGTGCGGGCGGTGTGGTCGACGGCGGCGGTGCGGACTCAGCGCCACAGCCGAGGAGCGTGAGCGCGAGCGCCGCCGTGCGTGCGTGCTTCATCATCGGTCGCGAGGATCGCATGCGCGATCGCGCGCGTGATCTCTCCTCGATCGCACGTCGCTCACGGCCGACGAATGCGCTCGGTTCCGAGGATCGCCGCGGACTCGGGGCTCGTGCGCACCACGACCGTGCCCTCGCCGCTCCCGAGGTCGTACGCGGCGACGCCGTAGCCCTGCGCGATCCAGCTCACGTTCGCGGCGTTCGCGTCGGCGGCGAGGATCGCGGCGGTCGCGAGACGATCCCCGCGCAGCACGCCCGTGCCGTAGAACTCCTGCGTGCTCGAGTACCAGCGCACGTCGAACACGACGCCGGTTCCCGTCGCGACGCCGACGCGCTGCCTGTAGATCGCGTGCGCGCCGGGGTTGGTGCCGTAGGTCGCGAAGTCTCCGACGAACGGACCTTCGGTCACGCCGAAGCCCTGCCACTCTTCGGTGCCGAGATCGGGGCTGTTGCCGCCGGCCCACACGCCCTCGACGTTCTCCGCGCCCGCACGATAGACGGCGATCTGACACGTCTCGAGGCTCGCGCCGTAGCCCACGAAGAGGGCGCCCTCCTCCGCGATGCCGACGCCGAACGCGACGACCTGACCCTGGCTGTCGTGACGCACGACGCGGAACACGGGACCCGGCCCGCTGATCTGCAGCACGTGACCGCTGCCCCACGAGACGTCGCCGTCGGCGAGCCACGTGCCCGATGGATCGGCCATGTCGTGCGGCAGCCGTCCGTACGCGACCGCACGACCACGACCGGTGAAGCCACCGCCACATCCCGAGAGGAGCGAGAGCGAGAGCGCGACGACCGCGAAGAGACGCATCACCCGAGTCTGCCGAACACCACGGCCGCGAGGAAAGAACGGATGCGTCACGCCTCGAGGCGTGACCCCGTCGTTCCGGTGCTCGGGGCCGCGCTCGCGTCGTGCTCCTGTCGGAACACGAGGCCACCGCCGACCGGAGCGACGTCGACCACCACGGTGTCGCCCGGCGCGTAACGGCCGGAGAGCAGATCCTCCGCGAGCTTGTTCTCGAGGTGCTTCTGGATCGCGCGCTTGAGAGGGCGCGCGCCGAACGTCGGGTCGTAGCCGACCTCACCGAGCCAGTCCTTGGCCGCGTCCGAGATCGAGAGCTTGATCTCGCGATCGAGGAGTCGCCTCTCGAAGCGGACCATCTGGAGGTCGACGACGCGACGGATGTGCTCCTTGCCGAGCTTGTGGAACACGACGATCTCGTCGAGACGGTTCAAGAGCTCGGGCCGGAACTGCGCGTGCAGCTCCGCGAGCACGCGCTCCTTGATCTGCTCGAACGGCTGGTCTTCGAGCGTGTAGCGAGAGCCGACGTTCGAGGTGAGCACGATCACCGCGTTCTTGAAGTCCACCGTGCGGCCCTGACCGTCGGTGAGGCGACCGTCGTCGAGCACCTGGAGGAGCGTGTTCCACACGTCGGGGTGCGCCTTCTCGATCTCGTCGAAGAGGATCACCGCGTAGGGCCGACGCCTCACCGGCTCGGTGAGCTGACCGCCCTCGTCGTAGCCGACGTAGCCCGGCGGCGCGCCGATGAGCCGAGAGACGGAGTGCTTCTCCATGTACTCGCTCATGTCGAGACGGATCATCGCGCGCTCGTCGTCGAACATGAGCTCCGCGAGCGCGCGCGCGAGCTCGGTCTTGCCGACGCCCGTGGGGCCGAGGAAGAGGAACGATCCGATCGGTCGGTTGGGATCGCCCAGGCCCGCGCGCGAGCGGCGCACCGCGTTCGCCACGGCCACGAGCGCCTCGCTCTGTCCGATCACGCGCTCGCCGAGGTTCTTCTCCATCTGGAGAAGCTTCGCGCGCTCGCTCTCGAGCATCCGGACCACGGGCACGCCGGTCCACTTGGAGACGACCGCCGCGATGTCCTCGTCGGTGACCTCTTCCTTCAAGAACGAGTGCTGCTTCTGCACCTCGACGAGGCGCGCGCGGCCGTCCTTCACGAGCTGCTCGAGCTCGGGGATCTCGCCGTTCTGGAGGCGACCGACGCTCTCGTAGTCGCGCGTGCGGAGCGCGCGCTCGAGCTCGATCTTCTTCACCTCGATCTCGGCCTTGTGATCACGGATGCCGGTGAGGATCTCCTTCTCCGTGAGCCACTGGCCGCGCATCGCGTCGCGCTGCTCCTTGAGCTCGGCGAGGTCGCGCTCGCACTCGACGAGGCGCTTCTGGCTCGCCGAGTCGGGCTCGCGCTTGAGGGCCTGCTTCTCGACCTCGAGCTGGACGAGGCGTCGCTCCACCTGATCGATGTCGCTCGGCAGGGACTCGATCTCCATCTTCAGCCGCGAGGCGGCCTCGTCGACGAGATCGATCGCCTTGTCCGGCAGGAAGCGGTCGGTGATGTAGCGATCCGACAGCGTCGCGGCCGCGACGATCGCCGCGTCCTGGATGCGGATGCCGTGGTGCACCTCGTAGCGCTCCTTGAGGCCGCGCAGGATCGCGATGGTGTCGTTCACGCTCGGCTGCCCCACGAACGTGGGCTGGAAGCGTCGCGCGAAGGCCGCGTCCTTCTCGATGTGCTTCCTGTACTCGTCGAGCGTCGTCGCGCCGATGCAGCGCAGCTCACCGCGCGCGAGCGCAGGCTTGAGCATGTTCGACGCGTCCATCGCACCTTCGCCCGCGCCCGCGCCCATGATCGTGTGGAGCTCGTCGATGAACAGGATGATCGAGCCCTCGGCCGCCTCGATCTCCTTGATCACGGCCTTGAGGCGATCCTCGAACTCCCCGCGGAACTTCGTGCCCGCGACGAGCGCGCCGAGGTCGAGCGAGAGGAGGCGCTTGTCCTCGAGCGACTCGGGCACGTCGTCCGCCGTGATGCGCTGCGCGATGCCCTCGACGATCGCCGTCTTGCCGACGCCGGGCTCGCCGATGAGCACGGGGTTGTTCTTCGTGCGGCGCGCGAGCACCTGCATCACGCGGCGGATCTCTTCGTCGCGGCCGATGACGGGGTCGATCTTCCCGCTCTTGGCCATCTTCGTGAGGTCGCGCGTGTACTTCTCGAGCGCCTGGAACTTCGCCTCGGGCTCCTGATCGGTGACGCGCTGCGTGCCGCGCACCTCGCGCAGGGCCGCGAGCAGCTTCTCGCGCGTGAGGCCGACGCTGCGGAAGATGCGCTCGAGCTCGTCGTCCTTCTGCTTCGTGATCGACAGCAGGATGTGCTCGGCCGACGTGTACTCGTCCTTCAGGCCCTCGGTCTCGCCCCACGCGTCCGTGAGCACCTTGTTCGTCCGCCGGTTCATGGCGGGCTCGGCCCCGCCCTTCACCTTGGGCAGCGCGGCGAGCCGCTTGTTCACCTGATCGAGCAGCGACTTCGCGTCGGCCGCCGTCTTCTCGACGATGGGCCGCGCGAGGCCGCCGTCCTGCACCATGAGCGCGAGCACGAGGTGCTCGGGATAGAGCTCCGGATGGCCCATCTCCGCAGCGATCTGCTGCGCCGCCATCACCGCTTCGCGTGCCTTGGTCGTGAGTCGATCGAGACGCATGCGCTGACTCCTCGAGGTCTGTGGCTGCCTTTGGCCGAACGGAGGCGGACGGTAAGCACCATGAGCGGATGGTCAACGGGGCCCTTCGCACTGGGCTCCGGGAACCACGGCGCGAGCTCGATGTCCCACGTTCCCGTGCGCGTCTTCGAGAGACAACGACGCTGGCTGTTCGCGCAGGGCCGTGAGCTCGCGCTGCCCGCGATGATGGCGCTCGGACTCGCCCACTCGCTGCGCCCTGTCGGAGCGTTCCTGATCAGTGAGTGGGACTGGGCGACCACGCTCTTGGTCGCAGGCGCGACGGCCCTCGCCGTGCTCGCACGACGTGCAGGCCGACCAGGGGTGGCGCTGGGTGTCGCCTGCGCCACCTGCGCGTGCCCCTCGTTGGACGCCGCCGTTCACGCCTATGGTTTCACGAGCCCGAACCCTTACGGCGACGAAGCAGCGAGCACACTCCTCGCCACCGGCCCTCTCCTGCTCTGGGTGTGCGCGGCGCTCGCTGCAGCATCGACGCCCAGAGGCGTGCCGTGGGCCGCGGGTCTGGTCCTGTTCGCCGATCATCGGTCGGGCTCGGTCGCCGTGAGCTTCGCGCTCGTGTGTATCTCTACTGTGATCGACGGCGATGGAGACCGACGCATCTCCGTGGCGGAACGGCTGTCACTCTTCGCGGTCGGGCTTCTCGCCTCGTTCGCGCTTCTAGGCCTCACGCAAGACGCCGCGGCGACCGTCGCGCCGAGCTTGGATCTGTACCTGCGTCACTGGTCCCCTGACGACCCGTCGGAGCGCGCGGTTCGCATGGTCGCGGAGCTCGCGACCGTCAGCGGCGCGTGCGGGTTCTTGCGCGGGCGCACGTGGGGAGCCCTCACGCTCGGTGCTTTCGGTCTAGGGATGGCTGGGTGCGCACGGTGGTTTCGGGGCCCGATGTGGGGCGGCGGCTGCGTCGCGCACTGCCATGTCCTCTACGACGACGAAGGCTGGTTCGTGCTCGCGCTCGTCCTGATCGCCCTCGCTCCATGGATGCTGCCGATCACACGGGCTTTCGTCGTTGCCGTGCGAGGTGCCGGCTCCAAGGTATCGCGCTCCGAGTGATCGCTCGCGTCGCGTGACCTGCACCTCCCCTCGGTCCTGCCGGGCGCTTCGCGAAGACGTTCCCGTGGCCAGGCTGCGCGTGACCCGCGACCTGATCGCTCGCGCTCCTCGCGGCATCGCGACGAACCAACTCGCTCAGTGCGAACGGCGAAGCGCCGTCAGGACCGAGGGGAAGAGCTTGGATCGAGACCTCCACGTGTCGTTCGACGACACAAGACCTTTCATGCTCGACGGCGCGAGATCCGGTCCTGTTCGTAGGATTCGCCCATGTTTATATGGCTTTTCGTCGTCGACACGCGCGTGTTCGACCACACGAAGTTGAAAGGTCCTTGCGAAGGTCCTTCGCAGAGCTGCCCTGACGCGTCGGCCTCTCGCCGATCTCACGGCCACGAGCGCGCGCGTGCCCCTCCGCGAATCATCCACGCCATGCGTTGGCTCGCGCTCCTCGTGTTGATCGGTGTGGTGGGTGGTCACGCCGCGACCGCGCGCGCTGATCGTGCGAGCGACCTCGAGACGTGGCTGCGGGGCGACCGCGTGGTGTCGTTCGCTGCGAATCGGCAGACCGTCGTCGTCGAGCGCGTCGGGGCGATCCTGATCTGCGCGCGGGCGCACGACGGCGATCCGGTCTGCGCGATCGAGCGTGATCCCGCGGTGCACGACGTGTTCGTCACCTACGACTCGTTCCACGAGGAGGGCTCGTTCCACTATTGCGTCTCGTGGCTCGAGGCCGACGGCGTGCGGCGCTCGGCCCGCTGGGATCTCCGCGCGCCGGGCACGAGCGGCACGTGCGCCGAGGACTACAACGTCTACGGGACCCAACGGGAGGCCGGTCGCGCCGGCCGCTTCGCGTCGCTCACGACCGAGCGCGTCCCGCTCTACGCGAGCCTCGATCACCACGCGCTGCCGCTGCTCGCGCGAGGCATGCGCGCGGTCGAAGACACCGAAGCGATCTGCTTCGCCGCGCCGGCCGGCTGGATCTGCACGCCGAGCCGCGCGCTCTACCGCGCGCTCGTCGCCGACCGCATCGAGTCGCTCACGCCCGTCGGCGCCTACCACCTCGTGCACGCCACCAACGGACACTCGCACCACGTGCGCCACACCCTCGCGCTCATCGCGTTCGCGAACGACGACCTGCGTCTGCTCGACACGCTCGTGCTCGGCCACACCATCGTGCTCGGCAGCGATCCGGGGCCGCCGTACGCGTGGCAGATCGAGGGCACGCAGCTCGTGCTCACCACGAGTCGACCCGGCCCCACGTCGCAGCAGTGGGACGGAGATCTCGCCGGGCGCTATCGCCTCGAGGGCGGGCGCTTCGCGCGCGAGCCCTGACTCTGATCGCGCGTGCCCTGATCGCGCGTGCCCTGATCTCGTGTGCCCAGCGCGTGTGCCTCGCGGGCGATCTCCACGATGCGGCCCTCGAGGCTCGCGAGCACCTCGTCGTCGGCGAGCGCGGCGCGACCGAGGAGCTCGACGCCGGTGCCCGCGAGCGCGAACGGGACCTTCACGGCCCGGAGCGCGGGCCGTCGTCGACGGATCTCCGGCGCCAGCACACGCGGCACCGTCGCGAGGAGCGCCGAGCCCTCGATCACCTCGCCGATCGCCGAGAACGACGGCAGCGCGATGCGCACGTTGCGCGACACGCCGTGCACGTCCTCGACGATGCCGCGGAGGTCGCCGTTGTACGAGACGATCACGTGCTCGTGCGCGAGGTAGGTCGAGCGATCGAGCGTCTTGCCGACGCGCGCGTGGCGCGGGTCGTAGAGACACACGAAGTCGCCCACGAAGAGCGTCTTGCGCACGATGCCCGCGGGCAGATCGTCCGCGACGGTGACGGCGAGATCGACACGGCCGCTGCTCAGCGCCTCGCCGACGGTGCGGAACTGCACCGGCACCACGATCAGGCGCACGTCCGGCCCGAGCGTCCTCGACACGCGCAGGAGCGGCCCGAGCAGCCAGCTCTCGCCTGCGTCCGAGAGGCCGATGCGCACCGTGCGCGTGCTCGGTGCGACGTCACCGCCAGACAGCGCAGCGCGCACGAGCGCGTCGAGGTGCGGGCGGGCGCGATCGACGAGGCGACGACCTCCCGCGGTCAGCTCGATCCCGCGACCGCGGCGCGCGAGGAGCGTCGCACCGACCGCGTCCGAGAGCCGCTTGAGCGCCGCGCTCACCGCCGACTGCGTGAGGTAGAGCCGCGACGCCGCGGCCGTGACGCTGCCCTCGTCCGCCACGGCGACGAGCACCTTCAAGAGGTTCAGGTCGAGGTCGCGTCCATCGAGTCGGCTCACGCGCGGCTCTTCTTCGCATCCACGCGCGGGGCCGAGAGCTCGAGGTACGTCGTCCATCCTTGGCTTCGAGGATGGTCTTCGATGGACACGATCCGACGACCACACGTCGGGCACGCGTTGCCTTCACGAACCCCGACGAAGCCGAAGTGCGTGTCGGGGTAGCCCTGCGGGATCGCCGCGGCAACGCCCATCCCCGCGAGGTTGCCGTACTGCCACGGGCGGCCCGCGGCGGCTTCCTTCTCGAGGAACGCGTCGCACATCGCGCAGGGAGGGGAGAAGGGAGTGCTCACTCCCCCAGGCTACCCCGAGCCGATCCAGATCCATCGACGATGTTCATGGGTGCCATGCGTCCTATGCGTTGGAGCGATGGATCGGAACGGCGCACCTTCGGCTTCGGAACTGGAGGCAGAGATGACGACGACGAACGACGCGAAGGTGAAGCTCGGCAAGACGGGACCGGAGGTCTCTCCGATCGGCCTCGGGTGCATGGGCATGAGCGGCATGTACGGCGCGTCCGACGAAGACGAGGGCGTGCGCACGATCCACCGCGCGATCGAGCGCGGCGTGACCTTGCTCGACACCGGCGACTTCTACGGCATGGGCCACAACGAGATGCTCATCGGTCGCGCGATCCGCGGGAAGCGCGAGCGCGTGCAGCTCTCGGTGAAGTTCGGCGCGCAGCGCGGGCCCGATGGCAGCTGGATCGGCTTCGACGCGCGCCCCGCCGCGGTGAAGACGTCGCTCGCCTACACGCTGAAGCGCCTCGGCGTCGATCACATCGACGTCTACCGACCCGCGCGCCTGGATCCGAGCGTGCCGATCGAAGAAACCGTGGGCGCGATCGCCGAGACGGTGAAGGCCGGCTTCGTGAAGCACATCGGCCTCTCGGAGGTCTCGGCGGACACGGTGAGACGCGCGCACGCGGTGCATCCGATCGTCGACCTCCAGATCGAGCACGCGCTGGTCACGCGCAAGCCCGAGCAGACGATCTTCCCCGCGCTCCGCGAGCTCGGCATCTCCGCGACGCTCTACGGCGTGCTCTCGCGCGGCCTCCTCTCGGGCAGCAAGACGGGCGGCCCCGGCGACTACCGCGCGTACCTCCCGCGCTTCACCGGCGACGCGAAGACGCAGAACGACGGCGTCGTCGGCGCGATCGCGACCTTCGCGAAAGAGCGAGGCATGACCCCGAGCCAGCTCGTGATCGCATGGTCCCGCGCGCGCTGCCCCGACTTCATCACGCTCGTCGGCTCACGCACCGTCGCGCAGCTCGATGAAGCGCTCGGCGCGCTCGAGCACCGGCTCTCGGCTGCGGACGTGACGGCGCTCGAGGCGATCGTTCCGGCCGACGCGATCGCAGGCACGCGCTACGCGGCGCCCCAGATGGCCCACCTCGACAGCGAGCACTGATCTCAGCCCGAAAGGGCTTCTCTCGGATTGTTGTTGCCCCGGCCTTCAGGCCGTGGGGAAACGGCGATCTGCGACGCTCGCCAGCGGCAGCTCACTCAGGCACGGTCGCACCGAGCTCACGCAGGAGCTCGCCGCGTAGATGCAGCAGCCTCACGCGCGCGAGCTGCGCGTCGACCTCGGCGCGGGCGCGGTCGAGCTCGGCCTGGCGCAGCGTCTGCGTCGCGGTCAGCACGTCGACGAGCAAGCCCGTGCCGAGCGAGCGGCGCTCTTCTTGTGCGGCCAGCGCGCGGCGGGCGATCTCGACCGCGCGCTCGGCGAGCGCGAGGCGACGCGTCGCGATCACGTCGGCCTCTCGCGCGGCGCGTGCCTCCGCGATCGCCTGCGCGCGCGCGGCCTCGACGTTCTGCTCGGCGATCTCCGTCGCGATCACCGCACGCTCCTCACGGCGATGGAGCTGCGTGTCCTCGAGGGCCGTCTGGTAGGTGAGCGTGCCCATGAGCTGCACGGCCGTGAGCGAGCCGAAGTTGCCGAACGTCTGGCCCACGTCGTCGTAGCCGAGGCCGAGCACGCTGAAGGTCGCGCCGACGTCGAGCAGCGGCATCAACGCCTGATCCGCGACGCGGCTCGCGACGCGCGCCGACTCGACGCGCGCCTGCGCCTCCGCGACCTCGGGGCTCCCTTCGATCGAGGTCTCGCGCGACGCGTCGTCGATCGACGTCAGCGCGCGTGCCTCGGCGACGGTCGTGAGGTGACCGCCGGTCTCGCTCCGATCGCCGAACAGCGACGCGAGCGTGATCGCGGCCTGCGTCGCGGTGAGCTCCGCGCTCGCGAGCTGCGTGTCGGCCGTCGCGAGCTGCGCCTCGAGCGTGAGCGCGTCGACGCCCGCGGCGGCACCGAGGTCTGCGCGGCGTCGCGCGTCTTCCCACTGTCGCTGGAAGACCTCGCGCGCGGTGCGCTGGATCTCGAGCGCGCGCTCCGCGTACCAGAGCTCCCAGTACGCGACGACGACGTCGCGGAGGAGCGCGCTCGCCGTGCGATCACGCGTCGCATCGGCGATCACGCGATCAGCCTCGGCCTGACGCAGCGGCGCGAGGCCCACGTCTTCACCGAAGCCGCGGAGGAGCGACTGTGAGATCTGGAGCTGCGCGTTGAAGCCATAGCCGGGCCCGACGATCGCGAGCGACTGGCTCGTCGCGGTCGGCAGGAGCGCGCGGTAGGTGCGGATCGCGTCGACGCGCGCCATGAGCGTCATGCCCCACGGCAGCGCGCGCGAGACCTGCGCGCCGAGATCGATCGACTGCGAGTACGGGAACGTCACGATGCCCGTGCCCGTCGGCACGTTGACGGTGGTGCCGTCGGGACGCGTCATCGTCGTGAAGGTCGGTGAGAGCTGCGGCGTGTTGCCGACCGAGCCCGTCGCGTCGAGCTGCAGACGAAACGGGTACGCGGCGTCTTGCTCCTCGACGAGCAGCTCGGCGCTGCGCGACGACAACACCGAGGCGCGTAGCGTGGGGCTCTGATCGATCGCCGCGGCGACGACGTCGTCCAGCGTCAGCGCGCGAGGCGCGTCTTGCGCGACGGCAGTCGCAGACGTGAGCAGCGACAACGTGCACGCGGCGCACGACGCGCCGAGTACGAGCTTGGAGATCACGGCGTCACCTCGGGTGCGGTGTGGGGCGTGGTGGTCGTGGTGTCGGGCGCAGCGGCGGGCGCCCCTTCTTCGGGCGCCCCTTCTTCGCGTGAGGGCCGCGTGGTCTTCGCGAAGCGATCGAGCGTCACGTAGACGACGGGCGTGGTGAACAACGTGAGCAGCTGCGAGGCCGCGAGGCCCGAGGCGATCGTCACGCCGAGCGGCACGCGGAGCTCGGAGCCCACGTCGGTGCCGAGCGCGAGCGGGATGGCGCCGCCGATCGCCGCGAGCGTCGTCATCAAGATCGGACGAAAGCGCTGCGTCGCGGCCTCGTGGATCGCGCGCTCGGCAGACAGGCCTTCCTCGCGCTGCTTCTCGATCGCGAAGTCGATCATCATGATCGCGTTCTTCGCGACGATGCCGACGAGGAGCACGATGCCGATCAGCGCGACGACGTCGAGCGCGAGGCCCACCGCCCACAGCACGATCAGCGCGCCCACGGCCGCGGGCGGCAGCGTGGAGAGGATCGTGAGCGGGTGGACGAGGCTCTCGTAGAGCATCCCGAGCACGAGGTAGACGGCGAGGATCGCCGCGAGGATCAGGATGGGCTGGCGCGCGGCCGAGTCTTGGTAGGTCTGCGCGGTGCCCGCGAAGCCCGCCTGGATCGAGGCAGGCAGGTGGATGCGATCGCGCGCCGCGTGAACGATGGCGACCGCGTCCGCGAGCGCGCCTCCGGGCGCCATGTCGAACGTGACGGTGACCGACGGGATCTGGCCTTGGTGGTTCACCGCGAGCGGCGTGCGCCGGCGCGTGACCGTCGTGATCGCGCGCAGCGGCACGAGCTCGCCGCTCGCCGAGCGCACGTGCACGTCGGCGAGATCGTCGGGCGTGTCGCGACGCTCGCGGCTCACCTCGAGCACGACGCGGACCTGCGTCTCGTCGTGGTACGTCGTCGCGATCTGCCGCTGGCCGAACGCGCTCGAGAGCGCCACGTCGATGTCGCGCGGCGTGATGCCGAGGCGAGCGGCGCGCGGACGATCGATCGCGATGTGGAGCGCGAGGCCCGCGTCGGTCTGATCGCTCGAGACCTGCCGCAGCATCGGCTCGGTGCGGAGCTCGTTCACGAGGCGCGAGGCCCACGCGCGGAGCTCGCCGACGTCGTCGCCCTGCAGCGTGTACTGGAACGCCGAGCGCGACATGCGACCGCCCACGCGGAGATCCTGCGCCGGGGTGAAGAACACCTGCACCTCCGGATCGCCCGCGAATTGTCGGCTCACTCGCCCCGCGACGACGCTCGCGGCGACGCGTCGCTCGCGCATCGGGCGCAGCGACGCGAAGAGCGACGACGTGTTCGCGGAACCTCCGCCCGGACCCGAGCCGATGAACGCGACGACGTGCTCGACCGCGGGATCGGCGCGGATGGTCTCGGTGACGCCGAGCTGTCGCTCGACGAGCGCGGGGAACGACACGTCGTCGGGCGCGGCCGTCGAGCCGAACATGATCCCCGTGTCCTGCGTGGGGAACAGGCCCTTCGGGATCTGGTACGCGAGCACGCCCGTGAGCGCGACCGCGAGCAGCAGCGTCGTCAGCGTCGTCTTGCGGAAGCGGAGCGCGCGGTCGAGGCCGGTGCCGTACGCGCGGGCGAGCGCGTCGAAGCCCCGCTCGAGCCAGCGCGAGACGCGGCCCTCGCTCGCCTTGGTGCCGTGGCCCGCGCGCAGGAGCTGCGCGCACATCGCGGGCGTGACCGTGAGCGAGACGACCGCGGAGATCGTGATCGCCGCGCCGAGCGTGAGCGCCATCTCTCGAAAGAGGCGACCGACGACGCCGCCCATGAAGAGGATCGGCAGGAACACCGCGAGGAGCGAGACCGTGATCGACACGATCGTGAAGCCGATCTGCCTCGCGCCCTCGAGCGCAGCGCGCATCGGGGCGTAGCCCTTCTCGAGGTAGCGGACGACGTTCTCGGTCACCACGATCGCGTCGTCGACGACGAAGCCCGTCGAGACCGTGAGCGCCATGAGCGACAGCACGTTGAGCGAGAAGCCGAGCAGGTACATCGCGGCGAACGTGCCCGCGAGCGAGAGCGGCACGGCCACGCTCGGCACGAGCGTCGCGCGCGCGCTGCGGAGGAAGAGGAACACCACGAACACGACGAGCACGACGCTGAGCAGGAGCGAGCGCTGCACCTCGTCGACGGCTGCGCGGATCGTGGACGAGCGATCGATCACCGTCTCGAGCTCGACGGCGGGCGGCACGAGCTCGCGCAGCCGCGGCAAGATCGCGCGGATGCGATCGACAGTCTCGATCACGTTCGCGCCGGGCTCGCGCCGGATCACGAGCAGCACCGCCTGGCGTCCATCGGCCCACGCCGCCGCGCGATCGTTGACGACGCCGCGGCTCACCTCGGCCACGTCGCCGAGCCTCACGAGCGTGCCGCTCGCGCTGCGGATCGCGACGTCGCGGTAGGCCTCGGGGCCGAACAGCTGCGAGCTCGGCTGGATCTCGAGGCGTCGGCCGTGGCCCGTGATGCGGCCCGCGGGACGAAGGCGCGTGGCGCCCGATACGGCGGCGCGCACCTCGTCCATCCCGATGCCGCGCGCGCCGAGCGCACCCGGGTCGACCTCGATGCGAACCGCAGGCTGCGCCGAGCCACCGACGACCACCTGACCCACGCCCTCGAGGCTCGCGACGCGCGGCGCGAGCACGGTGTCCGCGTAGTCGAAGAGCTGCGGGATGCCGAGCGTGTCGCTGCGGATCGCGACGATCAGGATCGGCGAGTCCGACGGGTCGATGCGGCGCTGCGTGGGACGCGACGGAAGGTCCGACGGAAGGTCGCCGCTCGCCGCTGCGATCGCCGCCTGCACGTCGCGCCCCGCGCCCTCGATGCTCCGCTCGAGATCGAACTGGAGGATGATGTTCGACGAGCCGAGCGTGCTCGTGGAGGTCATCTCGGTGAGGCCCGCGATGCGTCCGAAGCGGCGCTCGAGCGGGGCCGCCATCGAAGCCGCCATCGTCTCGGGGCTCGCGCCCGGAAGCTGCGCCTGCACCATGATCGTGGGCGAATCGACGCGCGGGAGCGCCGCGACCGGCAGCTGGAAGTACGCCGCCGCGCCGAGCACGAGCACGCCGATCGCGAGCAGCGCCGTGGCCACGGGACGACGCACGAACGGCGCGCTCAGGGAGAGCCCGCCGGCGTCGTGATCGTCGCGAACGCCGCTCACTCGGCCACCTCCGGCTGCGCTGCGTCGCTCGCCCGGCCGCGCGCGAAGAACACGCGCACGCGCTCCATCGCGAGGTAGACGACCGGCGTCGTGAGCAGCGTGAGCACCTGCGAGACGAGCAGGCCTCCGACGATCGCGACGCCGAGCGGCGCGCGGAGCTCACCGCCGATGCCCGAGCCGAACGCGAGCGGCAGCGCGCCGAGGAGCGCGGCGACCGTGGTCATCGTGATCGGACGAAAGCGGAGGAGACACGCCTGACGGATCGCGTCGTGCGCGCTCATGCCGTGCTCGCGCTGCGCCTCGAGCGCGAAGTCGATCATCATGATCGCGTTCTTCTTCACGATGCCGATCAGCAGCACGAGACCGATCACGCCGAGCACGTCGAGCGGCATGCCCGCGAGGCGCAGCGCGAGGAAGGCGCCGACACCGGCCGAGGGCAGCGTCGAGAGGATCGTGATCGGGTGGAAGAAGCTCTCGTAGAGCATCCCGAGCACGATGAAGACGGCGAGCAGCGCGGCGACGATCAGCGGTGCTTCGCTCGAGAGCGACGACTCGAACTCCGCGAGCGTTCCTTCGCGCTCCGCGTGGATGCTGGTGGGCAGGCCGATCTGGCCTTCCGCCTCGTCGATCGCGTCGAGCGCATCGCCGAGCGAGACGCCCGGCGCGAGGTCGAACGAGATCGTCGTCGCCGGCATCTCGGCTTGGTGGCGGACGACGAGCGGCGCCGCCTGCGTCTCGAAGCGTGCGAGCGTCGCGAGCGGCACCACGCCACCCGCCGCGGTGCGCACGTGGAGCGTCTCGAGCGCGTTCACGTCGGCGCGATCTTCGGGCGGCAGCTCGAGGATCACGCGGTACTGCGTGAGCTGCGAGAAGATCGTCGAGATCGGGCGCTGACCGAACGCGTCGTAGAGCGTCTCGTTGATCTCGGAGACGCTCACGCCGAGGCGCGCGGCCGTGTCGCGGTCGATGTCGACGGTGCGCGCCAGCGACGTGGCCGACGTGTCGGCACGCACGTGACGGAGCTCCGGACGCTCGGACAGCGCGCGGACGACGCGCGGCGTCCACTCGCGTAGCTCGCTCGCGTCGGTGTCCTCGAGCGTGTGCTGGTACGCACCCGGACTCGACACGACGTCGAGCGCGAGGTCCTGCACGGGCAGGAGCGCCACGTCGATGCCGCCGATGTCCGACAGCGCGACGATGAGTCGATCGATGATCGCGCGGGCGCTCGCGTCGCGCTCGGCGTGAGGTCGCAGCGCGATCGACAGCGTGCCGTGCCCGCCGACGGGGTTCGACGCGTCGGCGCCGGTGGAGGACACGACGTGGAGGACGTCGGGGTCTTCGGCGATGCGCGCGGCCACGGCGCGCTGACGCTCGACGAGCACCTCGTACGAGACGTCTCCACCGACCTCCGTGAAGCCCGTGACGAGGCCCGTGTCCTCCTCGGGGAAGAAGCCCTTGGGCGCCTCGATCGCGAGGCCGATCGTGAAGACGAACGTCGAGGCGGCGATCGCGAGGGTGATGCGCGGATGCCCGAGCGCCACGTCGAGCGCGCTCGCATAGCTCGACGTGAGCGCGCTCATCGCGGCCTCGGACCAGCGCACGAAGAACGTGCGCTCGTGCGCGGGCGGCTCGGCCCGCAGCATGTACGCGCACATCATCGCGGTGAGCGTCAGCGAGACGAGCGCGGAGACGACGATCGAGGTCGCGAGCGTCACCGCGAACTCGCGGAAGAGACGGCCAACGATGCCTTGCATGAAGAGCAGCGGGATGAGCACCGCGACGAGCGAGGCCGTGAGCGAGACGATCGTGAAGCCGATCTGCTTGGCGCCCTCGAGCGCCGCGACGAAGGGCTTTTTCCCCTCTTCGATGAGGCGCGCGATGTTCTCGACCATCACGATCGCATCGTCGACGACGAAGCCCGTCGCGATCGTGAGCGCCATGAGCGAGAGGTTGTCGAGCGAGTAGTCGAGCAGGTACATCACGCCGAACGTGACGACGAGCGAGAGCGGCACCGCGACGCCGGGGATGATCGTCGCGCGCACCGAGCGCAAGAACACGTACATCACGAGCACGACGAGCACGATCGTGAGGAGCAGCGTGAAGCGCACGTCCTCGAAGCTCGCGCGGATGGTCTCGGTGCGATCGACGACGACCGTGACGTCGAGATCGCTCGGCGCCGTGGCCTCGAGCCGCGCGAGCTGTTGCTTCACGCGCTCGGCGACCTCGAGGATGTTCGCACCCGGCTGCCGGAGGACGTCGAGCACGATCGCCGGTCGTCCATCGACCCACGCGCCGACCTCTTCGTCTTCGACGCCGTCGATCACCTCGGCGACGTCCGAGAGGCGGACGGGCGCGCCGTTCCGGTAGGCGATCACGAGCGGACGAAACTCGTCTGCGCTCTCGAGCTGATCGTCGGTCACGAGCGAGTAGTCGAGCCGCGGACCGTCGAGGTTGCCCGTGGGCAGGTGCACGTTCGCCGACGTGATCACCCCGCGCAGATCCTCGAGCGTCAGCCCGAGCTGCGCGAGCGCACGCGCATCCGCGCGCACACGAACGGCTGGGCGCTGGCCGCCGCGAATGGCGACGAGGCCCACGCCCGGCACCTGCGAGAGGCGCTGCGCGAGCACGGCGTCGGCGCGATCGTCGACCTCGCGGAGCGGCAGCGTCGACGACGACACCGCGATCGACAGGATCGGCGCGTCCGCCGGGTTGGCCTTGCTGTACGTCGGTGGCGCAGGGAGCTCCGCGGGCAAGAGCGCCGACGCCGCGTTGATCGCGGCCTGCACGTCTTGCTCGGCCGCGTCGATGTCGCGCGCGAGGTCGAACTGCAGCGTGATCTGCGAGGTGCCGTTGCCGCTCACCGAGCTCATGCGCGTGAGCGAGGGGATCTGCCCGAGCTGTCCCTCGAGCGGCGTCGTGACCGACGCGGACATCGTCTCGGCGTTGGCACCAGGCAGCTCGGTGAAGACGACGATCGTCGGGTACTCGACCTCGGGCAGCGGCGCGACGGGGAGCTCGCCGTACGCGACGAGGCTCGCGAGCGTGATGCCGATCACGAGCAACGACGTGGCGATCGGTCGCCGGATGAACGGCGTCGAGATGCTCATGCCGCTGTTCGTCGTGGCGCTGTTCTTCGTGGCGCTGCTGCCGCTGCTCATGGCGACGGTCTGCCCGCGCCTCGTCCACCTCCAGCGCCAGCGCCTGCAGGGCCAGCGCCTCCCGGAGCAGCGCCGCCAGGAGCAGCGCCTCCGGGACCTGCGGGCGCGGGCTCTCCTTCGAGCCGCACCTCGGCGTCGGGACGCAGGCGGCTCTGTCCTTCGCTCACCACCTCGTCGGCGGGCGTGAGACCCTCGGAGACGATCGCGAGCTCGGAGACGATCCGCTCGATGCGCACGGGCCGCACGACGGCGCGGTGGTTCACGATCACGTAGACGAACGCGCCATCCGGGCCTTGCTGCACCGAGGCGTCGGGCACGACGAGCGCGCCGCGTCGCGTCTCGAGGAGCATGCGCACCTCGACGAGCTGGTTCGGCCAGAGCGTCTGCGTCTCGTTCGGGACCTCGGCCTTCATGCGCACGGTGCCCGTCGCCGTGTCGACGCGGTTGTCGATCACGGTGAGGCGACCGGTGGCCATCGGCGCGGTGCCGTTGCGCGCGAGCACGTCGACGACGAGCGGCTCGGCCTGCATGTGCGCGCGCACCGCGCCGAGCTCGTCCTGCGGCACGGTGAAGACGACGGTGATCGGATCGACGCGCGTGACGACGACGATGCCGTTCGTGTCCGCGCTCGTGACGAGGTTGCCAGGATCGATCTGCCGGAGGCCGGTCTGTCCGTCGATCGGCGCGACGACGTGCGTGTAGGTCAGGTCGAGCCGCGCACGATCGACGGCGGCGCGGTCGGCGCGCGCGGTGGCCTCGAGCGTCGCAACGCTCGCCTCTTGGGCCTCGAGATCCTGCGTGGAGATCAGCTCGTGCGTGTAGAGCTGCCTCCCTCGCGCGAGCGTCGCGCGGGCCTGCGTGAGGCTCGCTTGGTCGCGCGTGAGCACGGCCTGCGCCTCGGCGAGGGCGACGCGGAACGGACGCGCGTCGAGCTCTGCGAGCACGTCTCCCGCGTGCACGGCCTGACCTTCGGTGAACAGCACGCGGTCGAGCTGACCGCTGACGCGCGCGCGCACCACGGCCGTCTCGATCGGCGTCACGGTGCCGAGCGCCTCGAGGTGGATCGGCACGTCGCGCAGCTCGGGGTGCACCGTGCGCACGGGGGCAGGCGCTTGTCCGCCACGACCTCCGGGGCCTCCGGGTCCGCCCGGTCCACCTGCACCGCCGCCGCTCGCCGCGTCGTTGCGCATGCGGAGGCCGACGATGCCGAGCACGATCGCCACCACCACGAGCAGGAGGCCGATCCGCACGCCCCAGCTGCCCTTCGCAGGAGGGCTCGTGATCACCACGCCGTCGAGCGGCGCCGACGGCGACGTGTTCGGTGAAGGAGGCGTGGGGCTCGACGGATCCATCTCGAGCCGACGTTAGCGGGGCGAGCGTGAGGAGGTGCCCGAGCTTTGGTGAGGTTTGGTAAAGCGCGCGTGTCGACGTGCTGCGACCTGATCGCGGCCCACGACGTAAGGGATCGTCAAGGCCGCGCACGTGAGCGTCGATCCGCGTCAAGCTCATGGGACGTGACGGCCAGCACACGCATCCTCCTCGTCGACGACGACGTCGAGCTCGCGAGCTTGATCTCGGACTACCTCGGCTCCGAGGGCTTCGACATCGAGCTCGCGCACGACGGCGAGGCGGGCCTCGCGCGCGCGCGCTCCGGCGAGCACACGATGATCGTGCTCGACGTGATGCTCCCGAAGAAGAACGGCTTCGACGTGCTGCGCTCGCTGCGCGAGACCTCGCGCGTGCCGGTGCTGATGCTCACCGCGCGCGGCGACGACGTCGATCGCATCGTCGGCCTCGAGATGGGCGCGGACGACTACCTCGGCAAGCCCTTCAACCCGCGCGAGCTCGCGGCGCGCCTCCGCGCGATCCAGAGGCGCGTCGGCGGCAGCGCGCAGGCGGGGCCGCAGCGCGAGGTGATCGAGGTCGGCGACGTGCTGCTCGACGTGGGCGCGCGCGCGGTGCGTCGGGCGGGTCAGGAGATCGTGCTGACGACCGCAGAGTTCTCGCTGCTCGAGCTGCTCTTGCGATCGGCCGGTCGTGTGGTGAGCCGCGACGCGATCGCGGAGACCGTGCTCGGACGACGCCTCTCGGCGTTCGATCGCAGCGTCGACGTGCACGTGTCGAACCTCAGGAAGAAGCTCGATCCGTCGGGCGGCGATCGCATCAAGACCGTGCGCGGCACGGGCTACGTGTACGCGACACCGGAGGGCACCTCGTGAGCGCACCCGCTCCGCACAAGCCCGCTCCGCCACAGAAACAGGGGCCGCACAAGCAGGGGCCTACCAAGCAGTGGAGCCTCTTCGCGCGCATGTTCGCGGCGTTCGCCCTCGTCACCGTGGCGACGACGACGTGCGTGTCGGCCTACTGGGACTCGACCCTCGCGCGGCGACAAGCCCAGCGTGTCCTCCTCGTGGGCGACGCGCTGCGGCTGCACGGGCCCGAGGCTCTCGCGCTCCACGACGCGGGTGACGACGTCGGCGCAGAGCGCGTGCTCGACGCGCTCGCGGCCGAGACGGACATGCGGATGGTCTTGGTCGACGGTGACGCGCGCGTGCTCTCGCTGGGCGACGTGCCCGAGGGCGCCTTCGCGCTCGCGCCGGAGGGCAACGGGCTCGCGACGCGCGCTGAGGGCGAGCAGACCTGGTTCGTGCTCGCGAGCGAGCGCGCTCCCCACGCGCGCATCGTGGGCATGACGACGCCGATGCAGCACTCGCTCCGCGAGATGCGCGTGATCTTGTTGGTGATCGCGACGGCGCTCGTGTCGTTCTTCCTCGCGCGCTTGCTGACGCGTCCGATCCGCACGCTGCGCGCGGCCACGCGTCGCGTCGCGGAGGGCGACATGAGCGTGCGCATCGGCGAGGTGGCCGGCGCGGGCGAAGAGATCGCCGCGCTGGCCGCGGACTTCGATCGCATGACCGCCCGCATCGAGGATCTGCTCGCGTCGCGCGAGCGCTTGCTGAGGGACGTCTCGCACGAGCTGCGCTCACCGCTCGCGCGTCTCCAGGTCGCGGTCGGGATCGCGCGACAGCGCGCGCAGCCCGATCTGGTGCCGCTGCTCGATCGCATGGAGCGCGAGACGGAGCGCTTCGGTGAGCTGATCGGCCTCGTGCTGTCGATGGCGCGCCTCGAGGCCGCGAGAGAGATCACCTCGCCGACGGACGTACGGCTCGACGAGATCGTCGAAGCGCTCGCGAGCGACGCCTCGTTCGAGGCCGAGGCGCACGATCGCGCGGTCTCGGTGCGAACGAAGGAGCCGATCTCGGTGCGCGGTGACGCGGAGCTCTTGAGGCAGGCGGCGGAGAACGTGGTGCGCAACGCCGTGCGGTTCGCGCCCGAGGGCACGGGCGTGGAGATCGAGCTGGTGCGCGTGGCCGAAGACGTGGAGCTTCGGGTGCGCGATCACGGGCCGGGCGTGCCCGACGAGGCGCTCGCCGAGATCTTCCGGCCGTTCACGCGCGTCGAGGTCGCTCGTGATCGCGCGTCGGGTGGCGCAGGCATCGGCCTCGCGATCACCGAGCGGGCCGTGCGCCTCCATGGCGGCAGCGTGATCGCCGCGAACGCCGAGGGCGGCGGCTTGTGCGTGACGATCCGACTCCCCGCGGTCGCCTGATCGCGAGGCGCCTGATCGCGACGCCTCGCGAACGACTCACCTCGCGTCGACGAGCGCCTCCACGAGACCGGTCTCGCGCGAGCTCGCGCGGGCCAGCGCCGTGGCGAGGAGCTCGGGTCGACCGACGACGATCGCGCTGCGGCGCGCGCGAGTGATCGCGGTGTAGACGATCTCGCGGCTCGAGAGGACCGTGTCGGCGGCGGGCATCACGAAGAGGATCTCGTCGTGCTCGCTGCCCTGCGCCTTGTGCACCGTCACCGCGTGCGAGCGCTCGACCAGGTGCGCCACCGCCGCGAGCGGACGCGTGCGCACGTCGAGCCCGCGACGGAACGAGACGAAGAGCTCCCCCGCGCGATCACGCCACGCGACGCCCGAGTCGCCGTTCCAGAGGTCTTCGTCGTAGTCGTTGTGCACGACCATCACGGGCTCACCGGGCAGCACGCGACGCGCGCGCACGGGCTCGCCACGCCAGCGTGCGAACGACGCCGCGACGTACGCGTCGAGGTCCTCGGCCACGCGTCGCGTCACGGTGAGGATGCGGGCGCGGGAGAGCTGCGACAGCGCATCGAGCACGACCGACGGAGCCGTGACGATGTTCCGATCAGGAGTGCTCGTGACCTCGACGGCGTCGAGCGCGCCGAGCGCGGGCACGAAGAGCTGTCGCTCGATCCACGCGTCGAGCGACGGCCGCAGGCCCGGCGCGTCGAGGTGCCACGCGCCGCCGCGCCCCACGGGCGTCGTGCGGTCCTCGACCGCGGGGCGTCTGAACGGCGGCGCATCCGCGTCGAGCGACAGACACGCGCGCGCGACCGAGAGCACGTGCGCGCCGTCGGGATCGGACGGATCCATGCGGTGGCTCTTCGTGAGGCGGTGCACGCACACGCTCGGGATCGCAGCGCGGAGCAGATCGCGCAGCACTGCACCCGGATCGACCGACGGCAGCTGATCGGGATCGCCGAGCAGCACCAGCGACGCCTCCGGCGACACGGCCGCGAGCAGGCGCTCGAAGAGCACGGTGTCGATCATCGACACCTCGTCGACGAGCACGAGGCGCTCGACGAGAGGGTTGTGTCGGTGCGCGCGGAAGCTGCCCTCGCCCGACCGACCGACGCGGTGCCGGTAGCCGAGCAGGCGATGGATCGTGCGCGGCTGGAGGTGCCGCGCGATCAGCGCATCGATCGGATCGCTGCTCCGCGAGAGCGACGTGCGAACGGCCTCGCCGAGGCGATCTGCGGCCTTGCCCGTGGGCGCAGCGAGCGCGACGAGTCGCACCTGGGCCACGAGCTCCGCTTCACCGCCCGCGGCGTGCGCGCGCCGCGCGATCGCGCGGAGGAGAGAGACCACGACGGACGTCTTGCCCGTGCCCGGTCCGCCGGTGAGCACGACGGTGCGCTCGGTCATCATCGCGATCACCGCGGCCTCTTGCTCGTCGGTCAGGAGCATCGGACCGCGCGGCCCCGGGAGCGGCGCGTCGCGGAGCGCCCGCACGAGCTCCGTCGCTCGCTCACGACGTGCCTCGAGCGACGCGTGGGGCGCAGCGCGCGCCTTCAGATCGTGGGCGATCGCACGCTCCGTCTGAGACCACCGTCGCAGCGCGACGTGCTCGCCCGAGCGAACCAGCGCCGAGCCCTCGGCGAACGATCCGAGGAGCGGCGCGAGCTCGGTGAGCGCTGGCTCGCTGCGTACCCGCGCGTCGAACGGGAGCTCGAGCTGCGGATCCTCGCCCCACGACTCCGCGTCTGCGACACGAGACGGCGCGCGCAGGGTGATCCGCGTGGAGCCGCTCTGGGCCGCCGCGAGCACGCGCATCACGAGCGAGAACGCCTCCGCGCGACGCGGCGCGGCCACGAGGTGCGCGAGCTCCCACGCGAGCGTCACGTCGTCGACCTCCGAGCCCGTGTTGGCGAGCGCGCGCGAGGCGACGTCGCTGAGCGCGTCACGCCGCGGCGCGGGCACCGAGAGCGCGAGCGGCGTGACACCCACGGTCGTGACCGGTGCGGCTCCGAGCGCTGCGCTCGGGGGAGCGACGCTCGCGATCGGCGCGCGCGCGATCTGCGCGATCACGCCGAGCACGTTCGGTCCGAGAGGCCGCGGTGTGTTGACGCGCGTCGCTTCGGGGCCGCGGCCGGTGGTGCGTGTCGACGACGTGCTCACGTGTCCTCCCCCACGATCACCGGCGGCGCGAGCGGCGCGCGACGGGCCGGCAGCGGCGCGCCGTGGAGCGCGTCTTCGTGTCGGGCAGCGTGCTCCCACGAGAGCACGTCGGAGAGGCTCGGACGCAGCGCGTAGAGGCCGCCTCCGACGTCAGGATCGCCCGCTTTTTCAGGCGAACCGAGGCCGCGAACGAACACGTACACCAGGCCTCCGAAGCGCGCGTAGAGCTCCTCCGGCGTGAGCGGCTCGCCCGCGGCCCGCGTGATCGTCCGCAGCGCCGCGAGCGTGTAGAGCGCGATCTGCACGCGGTAGTCCTCCTCGACGTGTGCGCGGAGCGAGGCCTCGTCGTAGCGCTCGAGACGATCGGTCTTCCAGTCGAGCACGAAGACGCGGCCCTCGTGCTCGAAGAGCAGGTCGATCACGCCGCGCACGTAGCCTCGCTCGACGACGTAGCCGCGCCCGGTGGCTGCTGTGTTCGTGGTGGCTGCCGTGTTCGTGTCGTCTCCCCGCGCGAGGCTCGGGTGCGACCGCTCCGGCACGGGAAAGAGGAATGGCATCTCGGCGACGCGGCGGGGCAGCGACGCGACACCTCGTGGCAAGCGGACGATGTCCGTGTGGATCGGCGCGGTCATCGCGCGCGACGCGAACGTGATCGCGAGCGCGCGCTCTTCCTCGGTGGCGCCCTCCGCATGCTCGAGCACGCCGTGCACGAGCACGCCGAAGCGCGCGCCGCCCGGCCCGCGCGACA
>CAZCVE010000057.1:0-18464 GCA_964502175.1 uncultured Sandaracinaceae bacterium | reverse complement strand
TCGAGCACGCCGTGCACGAGCACGCCGAAGCGCGCGCCGCCCGGCCCGCGCGACACGCCCTCGGTCAGCGCGTCGGTCGGCGCCTCACCCGCGAGCAGCGACAGCGAAGGCGCGACGTCGACCATGCTCGACTCCCCGGCGGCCTCGGCGCGCGCGCGCGCGAGCGACTTCATGCGCGTGTAGCTCGTCACCTCGAAGCCCGCGTGACGCCCGACGAGGCGTGCCCGCTCGGTCGCCGGCAGGCGCGCGATCTCGAGCCCTTCGGACGTCCCGACCGCGGGCAGCGAGATCGCACCCGCGCGCGTGCGCACCCGCGGCCCGACCTCGATCGTGCTCACGGCGAACGGCGCGCTCGTGAGCGCCCCCTCCTCGGCGAGCGCGCGCAGGCGCTCGTTGAGCACGCGGTACGAGCCCTTGAGGTGCGGCGGCTCGTAGACCACGTCGTCGCGACGAGGCTGCGGCCGCGGTGGCGAACCGAAGTACGGCAGGTAGAGCCGACGCTTCGCCCGCGTGAGCGCCACGTAGTAGAGGCGCTCGTCCTCCGCGCGCGCTTCGTCGAGCAGCGCCTCACGCAGCGGAACGGCGCCCGACGGCGATCGGTCCGTGTCGATCAGCACGTCTTTCTCTGCGATGCCGTCGTCGGCCGACGCGTACGCGACGCGACGCGTGCGCGGCTCCGATCCCGGCTCGGTCACGCGCTCGTGCACCACGCGAGGCGTGAGGCGCCGCTTCGGAGGCTTGCCGAGACCGCCGAACACGAAGACGACCTCGGCCTCGAGCCCCTTGGACTTGTGCATGGTGAGGATCTGCACCGCCTCGCGCTCGCTCTCGAGCTTCTGCACGTCTTCGTCGTCTGCGCTTCCGGTCGCGTTCTCGGCCCGCTCGATCCGCTCGGAGAGCTCGAGCGCGAGCTCGCCGACCGACGAGCGACGACGCGTGGCGAGCTCGAGCAGCCACTCGAGGAGATGACGGAAGTTCACGAGCGTGCGCTCGCCCTCGTGCAGGTAGAGCTCTCGCCGCGCGAGACCCGAGCCCTCGGGACCTGCGCCATCGAGCATCGCGGAGAAGAGCGCCGCGAGCTGACCGTGCTCGGCGAAGCTGGCCCAGCGCGCGAGCCTGCGCGCGAGCGGATGTCCCGCGTCGATCGCGTGCGCGCGAGCCAGCTCTCCGAGCGGCACACCGAAGAACGGCCCGAGCAGCGCGCGCGTCGCGAGGTTGCGGTCGTGTCGATCGGCGATCGCGCGGAGCACGTCGAGCACGTCGGTGGCCTCGCGCGTGCGAAAGAGGCCGTCTTGCTTGAAGAACGCGTGCGGCACGCCGTGGCGACGCAGCGCCTCCGCGACGTCGCGCCCCTCCACCGCGCTCCGCGTGAGCACGAAGATGTCCGAGAGCTTCACGCGCGCGCGCGACTCGCTCGCTCCTTCGCCATCGGAGAGCGTGAGCGCCTCACCAGTGATCGCTGCGATCTCTTTCGCGATCGCGTCGCCGAGCGCGCGACGGATCAAGGGCAGGCGCAGCTCCGGCGCGCCGACGAGGTGCTGGATCACCACGGCAGGCGCCTCGTTGCCCTCACGATCGAGCGCGCGCCGCGAGGGCACGCCCGACGTGACCCGCTGCGTGTAGCCCGCGAGACCTCGCGCGAGCGTGGGCTCGTCGGTCCGTCCCGCGAACACGCGGTCGAGCGCGTCGAGCATCGCCGGGCTCGATCGGTAGCTCTCGGACAGCACCGCGCGACGCGCTCCCGCGCGCTCGAGCGTGCGGCACGCGTCTTCGAACGTGTGCACGTCGGCGGAGCGGAAGCCGTAGATCGCCTGCTTCACGTCGCCGATCAGGAAGAGCGCGCGCGTCGGCCCCAGCGCGTCGGGCTCGTCTCTACGGGGCTCATCGATCGCACCTGCGTCTCCATCCTCGGGCGCGTCTTCACGATCGATGAAGAGGCGACGGAAGATCTCCCACTGCACCTCGTCCGTGTCCTGGAACTCGTCGACGAGCGCGTGCCGGTAGCGCGCGCGGAGCGCACGCCGCACCGCCGCGTCGGACGCGAGCGAGTCGCGCAGCGCGGTGAGCATGTCGTCGAAGTCGAGCGTGCTCGTCTCGGCCTTCTCGCGCGCCCAGACCTCGCGCACGCGCGGCAAGATCGTGTGCACGAGGTACGGCACCGGCGAGCCGAGCGCGCGGTGGAGCGCGCGAAACACCTCGCCCACCTCGGGCAGGATGCCGAGCTGCGTCGCCGTCAGCGCTGCGTTCGTCTCGACGCCTCGCGGATCGGTCGACGACGACGCCCACGCGAGCGCCGCACCCCACGCGAGCTGATCGGCCGTGTCGTCGCCTCGCTCGAGCGCGGACGCGAGCGCCTCACGGTGCGGCGCGAGCTCCGTGGCCAGCTCGAGGAGCGCGTCGCGGACGCGCGCGCGCGCGGTCAGCGACGGCAGCTCCGCGAGCAGGCTCGCCCAGCGCGGCGCGAGGAGCTCCGTGGCGGTCGGCGTGGCGAGCAACGCGCGCGTCGCCGCGAGCGGATCGAAGCTCGGTCGGATCTGGCCGGGCTCGCGCGCCCACGCGTGGAGCAGCGACTCGAGCCGCCCGACCGCGCCCTCCGCGCCGAGGGCAGCGAGGGCGACGAGCGCCGATCGAAACGACGCGTGACCCGGCCGTCGCGACGCGCCGCCCGCGAGGCCCGCGCGCACGGCCTGCCGCACGGCGCGGCCGAAGCTCTCGCGACCGTCGGTGCGCTCGAACGTGAAGGGCCTGCCGCTCGCGAACGCGTGCTCGGCGAGGGCGCGCTGACAGAACGCGTGGATCGTCGAGATCGCGGCGCGATCGAAGCTCGCCACGGCGGTGGTCAGGCGACCGAGCAGCGCACGCGCGGACGCGGGGATCGCATCGCTCACGGCGCCAGCCAGGTGCTCGGCGAGGCGTGCGCGCGCGGACACGAGCCTCGCGCGCACGCGCTGCTTCATCTCGCGCGTCGCCTTGTCCGTGAAGGTGACGACGAGGATCTCTTCGATCGGCGCGCCCGTCGCGACGAGCTCGAGGACGAGGTGCTCGAGCGTGTACGTCTTTCCCGTGCCGGCAGACGCGTCGATGACACCGCCACTGACGACCTCGAGCGCGCCCGTCTCTCGGTCTTCGTCGAAGAAGACCTCGAGCGCTGGCGGACGGTCCCAGCCGCGGTCGAAGAGGCGTGTCGCGGTCATCGCAGGAGCCCCAGGTCTTCGCTCGACGCGCGCGCCGCGCGCACCGGAGGCCGCACGGCCGCGACCGGAAGCGCGTGTCTCCGCGCGACGATCGGCACCAGATCGCGCGCCTCGGGTGCGTCGCGGAGCGTCGTGTCGCGGAGCGGTCCGAAGCGACTGCTGCCGCCCTCGAGCTTGGTGCGCACGCGCTCGATCGCCTTGCCGAGCTTCTCTCCGAGCCTCGGATCGCCGCGACGAAGCGACTCGGCCTCGATCAACACGGCCTCGACGGGGAAGAACCAACCCGGGTCTTCGACGGCTCGGATCTCGTCTGCCAGGCCGCGCAGCCACCGCGACGCTTGCTCGCGCGCGAGCCCCGGCAAGGACGCTTCGTACGCTCCGTCGTGCGCGAGGAGGACCACGCGACGCGACAGCCGCTCTTGCCCGCTCGCCGCGAGCAGCGCGTGATCGACGTACGCCTCGATCACCGCGGCCCCTCGCGCCAGCTTCGCGCGCTCGCCGTCGCCCACGGCGCTCCCCGTGAGGATCGTGACGACGTCTCCGGGCGGCGCGCCCACCTCCGTCCGCAAGAACGCGCGCGTGCGCCCCTCGACCGTCACGAGCGGGCTCGCCGCGGCCTCGCGGTGCGCGTGCGACACGCCCGCGGGCACGGGCGCGATCGCGAGCTGGAGCGCCGCGCGCACGTCCAGCCGCCGCGCGCCAGCGGCCCCGTCGGAGCTCACGCTCCCCAGGCGCATCGCATGGGCATGTCGCACCCCCGGTCGCGCCTCGAGCAGCGACGCGAGCCAGCGCTCCGCGCGCGACGTCACCGCGCGGCGCACGTCTTCACCGAGCACACCCACGGGGACACGGCCGCGACCTCGGGCGTCGGTGACCACCTCGTCGACGGCGCGCGACAGCGCCGCGCGGGGCGCCTCGCCGAGGCCTCGCTCGAGCGACATCACGAACGCCGAGCGGGCGAGCGAGCCGAGGATCTTCGACTCGGTGTCGAGCGGCTCTTCGTCGACGAGGAGCGCCCGGTCGTCGTCGAGGCCGCGCAGCCAGTGACGCGCGCGACCCTGCAGCGGACACGCGAGGAAGCCGCGCAGCGCGTCGACGCGCACGATGCGCTCGACGTCGAGCGACGCCGGCGGCAGCGCCGGCAAGGCGAGCTCGACCCGCCGCGGATCGTCGGCGCTCATGCGCGCCCACGCTTCGGTCGTGATCTCGACGTCGCGGAAGTGGTGACGCTCGCGATCCCCACGCGATCGCACGGCGTGCTCGCCTCTCGCGCCACCCATGGCAGCAGCGATCGCGCTCACCGCGACGGCGTCCAACCCGAGACCGTCGAGCCACGTTCGATCGGCGAGCGCCTGGTGCCGCTGCGCAGGCGGACGCGAGCACGTCGCGCCGCCCGCCGCCTCGAGGAGCTCCGTCAGCACGGACGACGGCGCGTGCGGATCGCCGGTGTGCTCGTCGCGCGACACGTACGAGAGAAAGAGCCGCTCGCGCGTGGACACCAGCGTCTCGAGGAACGCGTAGCGATCACGCTCTTCGGGCGCCACGTCACCCACGCGTCGACGTGCGCGGCGCAGGTCGAGCCCGAGCTCCACGCCCTCTTCCGGAAAGAGACCCTCGCCGAGGCCGAGCACGAACACGACGCGGAACGGGATCGCGCGCATCGGCAGGAGCGACGCGATCACGACGCCCATCGACTGCGGCTCGCCCCGCACCGCAGGCACGTCTTCGAGCGCGCGCGTCGCGAGCCCGAGCGCGATCTCCGTCGAGTAGAGGCGCGGCGTGGCACCCCCTTCCACACCTTCGTCGTCGATCACGTCGAGCCCAGCGAGCCCGCGCACGGCGAGGCGACAACGATCGAGCTCCTTCTCTTCGCTCGAGCTCCCCGACGAGGTCCGCACGTACGCACCCAGCAGCGCATCGAAGAGCGACGCCCACGCCGACAGCGTGAGCCGCGCTCCCTCGAGCGCGCGGTGATCCGCGAGCAGCGAGCGCACCAGCGTGAGGAACGCGACCACGGGCTCGGTGTCGGTGCCCACGCGCGCCGCCGCGCCGAGGTGACCGTCGCTCGATCCATCGCCGACATCCGTCGCAGCGGGCGTCGTCTCTTCGCCCGCTCCGAGCGCGCACCCGAGCGCGAGACGACCGAGGCCTTGATCGAAGTGGAGCACGCGCCCCTCGCCGCTCGCGAGGTCTGCGTACGTGCCGCGCAGATCACGCTCGTCGATGCCACGCACGATGCCCACCTCGTCGGCGAGCTCCGCAAAGAAGCGCTCACCGGGCGCTTCGATCTCTCCCGCGCTCGCGCGCACGAGCGGGTGCGAGACGAGCCCGAGCACCTCGCGTCGCGTCGGTGTCGCGCCGAAGAAGCCGAGCAGGCGGAGCGCGGCTTCGGCCACGCGGCTCCGCGAAGCGAGGCGGAGATCCTGCGCAGACCAAGCCAGCCCCGCGCGCTCGGACCAAGGGAGCGCGGCGCGCTCGCCGTCGTCGCCTTCGCCCTTGGCGCCTTCGAGCACCACCTCGAGGTGCGGCAGGTACGTCTCGCGATCGCGCGCGGGCAAGAGGATCGCGATCTCGTTCAGCCGCAGCGGCTCGCCCTTGCCGTCTTGCGCGAGTCGATCGGCGTCGGCGAGCAGCCCCCACACGAGCGACACGACGGTCTCGACCTCGCGACGCACGCTCGTGCACGGGACGACGACGAGGCTCCCGTCGTTCGGACCGGGCGCGACCGGCGCGCGATCGAGCAGCGATCGCTGCACGCGCTGGAGGTGCGTCGCGGAGAGAGGCGCGCGCACGGGATCGACGAAGCGACCCACGGTGTCGAAGTCGACGGCCTCGTCCAGCGTGCCGACGTGCTCACGCCCCGGTCGCCCCCACGCCTCGAGCAGTGGTGACTCGAGCGACGACTCGAGCGCGCTCGACGCATGGCTCGCTTGCTCGTCGTCGCGCTCCGAGCCGCTCTCGAGGTCTGTCTCGCTCGGCGCGCGCAGGCCGCTCACGCTCTCGGTGATCACCCGCTCACGACCTCGACCGCGCGAGACCACGTCCGACCAGAGCTCGCGACACGGGTTGAGCACGAAGAGATCGACGTCCCGCTTGCGACCGATGCGCTCGAGCGCCTCGTGGAACACGCGCGCCACATAGGACACGCCGAACACGAACACGGGGCCCTCTTCCAGCGACGAACGCGGCGGCGACGACCCGGACGACGACGATGCGGACGACGACGATGCGGACGACGACGATGCGCGCGACGACCGATCGAGCCGCTCCGCGAGGGTGGTGCGCTCGGGCCCCGTCGCGCGCACGCGTCGATAGAGGGCCGCTTGCCAGCGCTCGACCGATCGCTCGACCCCGCGCTCGCTCGTCCCGTCGTCCGCGCTCGCCTCGCCGCGCATCCACGCGCGGATCCAGTCGGGGCGCGAGTACACGTACTCCTGGAACAGCTGCGCGAGACGCGGGGCGAGCTCGAGTCGACGTCGATCGGTCGCCGATGAGGTCCACCGGCCGTCTCCTGCGAGGAGGTAGCGCGCGATCGGCGCGAGCGCGTCGTCCGGCTCGATCGACGGATCCGACAAGACGGCGAGCACCCGCCCGGTGAGCTCGCGCGACGTCATGAACGGAGACGCACCACCGACCTCGAGCGCCTGCTCGATCCACCGCTCGAGGCGCTCGAACCGCACGTTCGCGACGAGCCCCGTCGACCGCGCGAGCCCGAGCTCGACGACGCGCTCCATCGCGCGGTTCGGCACGATGATCGTGGCCTCCACGAACGCGTCGCGCGGCAGCCGCCGCCCCAGCGCCTCGAGCAACGACTCGGTCCAGTTCGAATGAGTGACGCGCAGCACGAGCTCCCCCTTGTCCTCCAGCCCGGTCGTCACCGGAAGTGCCGAACTGACAGCGAGGAGAGAGGAACGAAGCGAGCCCTACCAAGAAGAACCCCGCCGCGGGGGGGACCGGGGCGGGGTGGGTGTCGCCTGCGGGAGGCGCTGTCTCAGGTGTCCTCGGGGGGACTAGGACACTCGGTCAGCGTTGCAGACGACGGAAATAGAGGACGGCGGCTCGCGGGCGGGGGGGACCATTGCAAGCCGCCGTCTAGGTTGTACTGCCCCTTTAGCGATAGCCGTGCCAGCCCGCGCGTTACGTGATCATTGAACTTTTTCATCCAGATGACCTTCACGTTTGCAAAGATGAAAGACACCTTCGTTTCAGCCCTGCATTGGCGCCGCGTGGACCGGGGGTCGGATGGGGGTCCGACGCAGTCGGAGCGGATCTGTCGTTCAGTGAGTCTGGAGAGCGCCCCCTCGGGTCTCCTGAGGCGTGATCACGGGAGCGCGTAGGTGCCGGTGGCGTGCGCGACGAGCGCCTCGTCTCCTTCGGACCACATCCGCACCTCGCCGACCGCGAGGCGCTTGCCGCACCGAAGCAGGGTGGCGTCGCCGATCAGCGCAGCCGGCGCGGGTCGACGCAGGAAGCGAAAGCTGAGATCGCTCGTCACCGCGAGCGGCTCGAAGCCCACGCGGCTGAGCACCGCCGCATAGAGAGCGGTGTCCGCGAGCGTCATGAGCGTCGGGCCGTTGATGGTCCCGCCGGCGCGCAGCTGCTCCTCTCGAAACGCGATGCGAAGCCGCGCCGTGCCGTAGCCGAGCGAGACGACCTCGAACGGCCAGATGCGGGAGAGCGGGATGGTGTCGTGGATCAACGTCGAGAACTGCTCGGCCGTGATACGCGCGGCTTCACTCATACTCTTCTTCCTTCACTCGTCGTCGCGCTTGGTCGGCTCGGGCGCGCTGGCCTCGGGCGCGCCGGCGTCGGGGGCGGGCGCGTCCGGGGACTCGCCGCGCAGTCGCGCGAGGCGTCCCTTGAGCTTGCTCTCGAAGCCCGCGTTCTTCGGCTCGTAGTAGCGGGTGCCGACGAGCGCGTCGGGCAAGTACGTCGCGCCCGACGCGTGCCCGCCTTCGTCGTGTGGGTAGCGGTAGCCTTCGCCGTAGCCCTCGCTCTTCATGAGCTTCGTCGGCGCGTTGCGGAGATGGAGCGGCACCGGCAGCGGCCCGTGTCCGTGCACGTCTTCTTTCGCGCGCTGCCACGCGATGTAGCTCGCGTTGCTCTTCACCGTGCTCGCAAGGTACGTGCAGCACTGCGCCATCGGATGAAGGCCCTCGGGCATGCCGAGCCTGCGCAGCGCAGCGTCTGCGTGGATCGCGGTGGCGAGCGCCTGCGGGTCGGCGTTGCCCACGTCTTCGCTCGCGAAGATCACCATGCGCCGCATGACGAAGAGCGGATCGTCGCCCGACTCGAGCATGCGCATCATCCAGTACATCGCGGCGTCGGGATCGTTGCCGCGCATCGACTTGATGAACGCCGAGACGACGTTGTAGTGCTCCTCGCCGCTCTTGTCGTAGAGCAGCGTCTTCTGCGCGAGCGCGCCCTCGATCGCCTCGCGAGAGAGTCTGCGCGCGCCGACGGTGTCGGACGCCACGGTCTCCGCCGCGAGCTCGAGCACGTCGAGCGCGCGACGACCATCGCCTTGCACCGCCTCGGCGAGGGCGGCGAGCGCGTCGTCGTCGGCCTCGATCGCGAGCTTGCCGAGACCGCGCGCCTCGTCGTCGAGCGCACGACGGAGGATCGTGGCGATCGACTCGGGCGTGTGGGCCTCGAGACGAAACACGCGCGCTCGCGAGAGCAGCGCCGCGTTGATCGCGAACGACGGGTTCTCGGTCGTCGCGCCGACGAGCACGATCGTCCCGTTCTCCACGTGCGGCAGGAGCGCGTCCTGTTGTGCCTTGTTCCAGCGGTGGATCTCGTCGACGAACAAGATCGTGCGCTGGGCGCGCGTGCGACGCCGCTCGAGCGCGGCCTCGATCACCTTTCGCAGCTCGACGACGCCCGCCAGCACGGCCGAGAACGGGACGAGCTCGGCCTTGGACTCGGAGGCCAGCGCGCGCGCGATCGTGGTTTTCCCCGTACCTGGCGGGCCCCACAGGATCATCGAGGGCACGCGATCGTCGGCGATCGCCTTCGAGAGCACGCTGTTCGCCGCGAGCAGCTTCTCCTGCCCCACGATCTCCGCGAGGCGCCGCGGTCGCATGCGCTCGGAGAGGGGGGCCGAGCCCGCGGGAATACGCTCGAAGAGAGTTAGGTCGCGCACGATCGTGTCGGCACCATGACACGGCTGCCATGCACGGCGAGACGCGACGGCGACGCGCCGCCCGCCCGATCGAGGCGGAGATCCAAACTTTCCGGTGCGACGTACGTCGGAGAGGCGACCTGATCGTGCGTGGCACCTCGGTTGCAGAACGAGGGACACGGCGACAGCGCCCGAGGCGGAAGAAGAACGAGCGTCAGTTCGTAGGGGCCGAGTGCGTCTCGGGTCGCACCGTCTGCTGCGAAGGAAACCACCAAGCCATGCGCAACCTGTTCGAGATGATCTTCGAGTACCAGCTGCTCCGCGCCAAGGACCAGCTCGTCCCGCTCGACGACGACGAGCGCGTGCGTCTCTACGGCCTCGCGCAGCTGCTCCAGGGCGAGCGCTCGGACGCGCAGCGCCAGATGCCGCGCCTTCCGTACCCCACGGGCGTGCAGTTCACGATGCCCGGCGGCTTCGCCGTGGGCGCGGTGAAGAACCTGTCGGGCCTCGGCGTGGCGATCGCCACGCGCAAGCCGCTCCCCGTCGGCGCGCGCACGGTGGTTCGCGTGGAGGAAGAGGGCACCGAGTACTTCTTCCCGTGCCGCGTCTGCTGGAGCCGCAAGGAGCACTCCCTCGGCATGGGCCTCGCGTTCGACGGCGTCCCCACGCGCGCAGCGCTCTTCGGCGACGAAGACTCGAGCGGCATCCGCTGGCAGTCGATGGGCCTCCGCGCGATGAAGCTCGGCACGAGCCAAGCGCGCAACGACCCCAAGGTCGCCTGACCGCACGTCGGGACGAGCGTCGCGCCACGCTACGAAGGTCGCGATACGCCTCACTCGTTGGACTGCGGGAAGAAGGCCGTCTGTCGACAGAGCGTTGGCAGGCAATGACCTCCTGCGGGAACGTGGAAGTCGCAGACGAGCCCATCGGCGCATGCCCACGTGCCATGGCAGCTCTCCCCTCGTGCACCCACGTGAACGCAGCGCGAGTCGCCACGCCTGGATCGACAGCTCTCACCGGGCGGGCAGTTGCAGAACTCGCAAGATCCCCCTGCCACGCACCGAGGCTCGCCATGTCCCTCGTCGAGCGGAAGCGGGACTTCGGCGTGCGCCGCAGGCACGTCGCAGATCCAGCCGCCCTCTCCTTCACAGTCTCCCCAGCCACAGTCCGAGCTGGACGAGCACGCGGTTCCGTTGGGAATGCACTCCGACGGAACCGCGACCGCGTAGGGCCCGCTCTCGAGGCGCCGTCCCATCGTGCCGCGCTTGCACTGCAGCGCCTCGAAGTCGCAACGACCTTCGACGCACACGAAGGCCACATCGCACTCGGCTTCCCGAGGAGCGCCGCACGACTCCCCGAACCGACGGTGTCTCGCACAGTGGCGCTCGACGCATTCCAAACCCCACGCGCAGCCGATCTCGCCATCGCAGCGCGCGCCTTCGCTCGGCAGCGGAGTGCAGCGGCCGTGCGAGCAGTAGAGTTCCGAACGACAACTGGTTTCGTCGTCGCAAGCCTCCCCCCCGCGCGCTCCTCTCGGTTCGCCGCGCTCGAGAAAGAGGGCAAGGTGTGCGCGTGTGCCCGAGCAGCCGACGCTCGCGGACACCTGCCGTGCGAGCTCGGCCTCGTCCGCGAGGATGTGCGCACCGTCGTGGTCGCCCCACCATCGGAGGAAGTCGCGCAGGACGTCGGCCTCGCACGTCGTCGCGGTCTCGTGGCCTTCGGCGTAGGGCGACGGATACGTGCCGCACTGGCACTCGTCGCGGCGCGCGCAGATCTGCGCGACGAGGAGCGCGCCGAGCCGGTCGCGGGCTTCGGTGCTCGGGCCTGCGTCGCTCGTCATCGATGCATCGGTGCTCGTCGTCGCGTCGCGTCTGATCGACGGCGCGGACCAGACGAGCCACGGCGCGACCTGCGTCGTCTCGTCGTGTGCGTGCGTGTCGGGCGCGTACGCGGGACGACGCTGCGCGAGCCACCACGCGACACCCGTGAGCAACGCGGCGAGCACCATCGTCGCCCCAAGCACGCGTGCTTCCGCGGACACGGACGCGAACGTAGCAGGCTCGAACTGGTCTCACGCCGAGACCCTCAGTGGAAGAAGACGGTCTGCACGCAGAGGTTGGCGACGCAGCGGCCGCCGGCAGGAACGCGATAGTCACAATCGAGCCCCTCGGCGCAGTCGGCCGGACCGCACGGCTCTCCGCGTTGGATAACTCGCATGCATCGATCGTCGCCCTGCTCGAGATCCCGGACGCAGACCTCGGACGGGACACACTCGCAGTTCAGACATGAACCGCCGGAAGGACATGGCGGTGTGCTGGCGAAAAAGAGCGGCTCCGGGGTCGGGAATCCGAGCCGCCCTGGGACATCGCAGGTCCATCGCCCTGCGCCCTCACACCAACCCGAGCCGCAGTCCGACCCGCATCGACAGGGCGTCCCCACCGGGATGCATTCCTGGGGAACCTCGAACTCGTCCATGCGACGTCGTCGAACGTCGCGACGGAGCATCGGCTCGCACACGAGCTGGGCGACACACCGTTCGTCGCGGCATCGAAGGCCCTCCGCGCAAGGAAGCTCATCGCATTCTTCTCCCTCACCGGGACGCCGGACACACGAGCCCACGCACACCAGACCTGCCGCGCAGTCATCAGACGACTCGTTGCAAGGATGACCCTCTCGCAGTCGCGGCTCGCAGCGACCGGCGACGCACCGGGCATCAGCGGTGCAGTGGCGGCCTTGCGCGCCGTCTCGTGTGTGCTCCCCGCACGCTTCCCCGACTGTCGACAGCTGTCGCTCACAGGTCGTCTTCCAGCAGGCACTTCCGTCTCTGCACTCACCCACGCTCCCGCACGACTCGCCCTCGGCGGCATCTGCGCGCAGCAAATCGTCGAGGTTTGCGTCCGTGCCCTCGCAATCCACGCTCGCATGGATCGCGGCGACGAGCTCCGCCTCGGCGACGAGCACGACTGGCGTGCTCACTTGCTCGTCCCACCAGCGGAGGAAGTCGCGGAGCACGTCGACCTGGCAGGTCGTCGCGGCCTCGTGGCCTTCGGCATACGGCGATGGATACGTGCCGCAGAGGCACTCGGCGCGGCGCGCGCAGATCTGCGCGACGAGCAACGCGCCGAGGCGGTCGCGGGCTTCGGTGCTCGGACCTACGTCGCTTGCGATCGATGCATCGGTACTCGTCGTCGCGTCGCGTGAAGTGGTCGACGGCGCGGGCCGGACGAGCCACGGCGTGATCTGCGTCGTCTCGAGGGTGTGCGCGTCCACGTACGCGCGCGGCGGACGATGCTGCGCGAGCCACCACGCGAGGCCCGTGAGCAACGCGGCGAGCACCATCGTGGCGACGAGCACGCGAGCTTCCGCGGACACGCGGTCAGACTATTCGAAGAAGAACGACGACGCTGCGCACAGCTGGCCGAGGCAGCGGCTGCCCGGTGGGAAGACCTGCTCGCACACGAGGCCCTCGGCGCACATCACGGCGTCGCACGACTCGCCGTCGCGCGCGTCGGGGACGCATCGTCCTCCGACGACGCCGACGTGATCGATGCAGGTCGTTCCTCGCGCGCACGCGCAGTGCCCCTCGTAGGACTCGCACGCCTCGTCGGCGGTGCACGCGGGGAGCGTCGTGGGCTCGGGCTCGGGCGGAAGGATGACGTGAGGGCCCGGTGGCTGGCAGCGCCAGAGGCCCTCGGTCGTGCCGACGCAGCTCGCCCAGCCGCAGTCGCTCGCGCGCTCGCACGAGCTGCCGACCGGCACGCACTCGATCGGAGCACCGTGCTCGGAGAAGCGAGTCGGACGCGCCGGACGCGCGATCTCGCTCGGCGCACAGGCGGAGGGACCGGGATGCGGCTCGGTCGTGACGCAGCGCTCGCCTTCACACGCGAAGCCCGACGCGCAGCCGACCACGTCGTCGCACGCCTCCCCGAGCGGAGGTGGTCGCACGCAGCGCGCATGGGCGCACACGAGAGCGTCGTCGCACGTGGGTACAGCGTCGACCAAGCAGCGCTCACCGAGGCCGAGACGCCGACGGCACGTGCCGTCGATGCACTCGAGCCCGATCTCGCACCACGGCGCCATGCCCGCGCGCGCTTCGCCGTAGTCACGCGCGCACGCACCGCCCGTGCTGCCCAGACGCACACATCGAACGCCGTCGCACACGGAGCCGTCGCCGCAGAGCTCGACGGACTGATCGCACGCCTCGCCCTCGTTCGCGTTCGCGACGACGAGGTGCGGGAAGTACGGCCGCGCGCCCGTGCAGTCGACGCTCGCCTCGATCACGCGCGTGAGCTCCGCCTCGTCGTCGAGCGGTCGCACGCCGCCGAAGTCCGCGCCGAGCCACCACACGCGGAAGTCGCGCAGCGCGTCGGACTCGCAGCGTGAAGGGTCGCGAAGGGCGAACGGCTCGCAGCCGCACTCGCGGAACCGCGCGCAGATCGTGCGCGCGAAGATCTCGCCCGCGCGCTCGACCGCGGCGTCGTACGACGCATCGAGGCCCGCGGGCGCATCGCGCGGTAGCGAAGCGTCGAGCGCGACACGCGAGCGCACGATCGGTGCGTCGTCACGACGGTGCGTGGGCGTCGGTGGCGCCGTGTGAGGCCGCGGTGATCGATGCGGGAGCCACGCTGCGACCGCCGTGAGCGCGACCGCGAGCACGATCACCGCGACGAGCACGCGCGCTTCCGCCGACACCGCGGACGTCTAGCGCGAAGACGCGTCGGCGCCCGCGCACGAGGCTCATCCCGTGCGCGGGCGCTTCCGCAGTGCCCAGTCAGTGCCTGTTCCCAGTCCGAACGAAACCCAATCAACCAACAAGCGAGATCCCAATCAGCCACGAACGCGCACCTTGTCGGCAGGTGGTGCGCCGAGTTTCGTGTCTCGCGAAACTTTTTTCGGAGACCCCGAGGGAGGCGACGTCCGAAGCCGTACGATCGGGCGTCCCTCCTGCGCCATGACCCACCACGACGACATGCACGACGACACGCCGTACGAGACGCACGACTCGCCGGGTGTTCCCATCAAGAGCTGGACGCGGGGCGTTCCGGTGGAGCACGGCGCGCTCGTGCAGCTCCGCAAGACCGCGATGCTCCCGTTCGTGCACGGTCACGTGGCCGTGATGCCGGACGTGCACATCGGCATCGGCGCGACGGTCGGCTCCGTCATCCCGACGAAGGGCGCGATCGTGCCCGCGGCGGTCGGCGTGGACATCGGCTGCGGCATGATGGCGACGCGCACGACGCTCACGTCGCACGACCTCCCGACGGGCCTCGCGGAGATCCGCAGCGCGATCGAGAAGGCCGTGCCGCATGGCCGCTCGGACAACGGCGGCAAGAACGACAAGGGCGCGTGGCGCACGCTCCCGGGTGGCGTCGAGAACGTGTGGAGCGACGAGCTCGCCGATCGCTGGAAGGTGATCTCGGACAAGCACCGCTCGCTCGCGCGCGGCGCGAGCGCCGAGCAGCTCGGCACGCTCGGCGGCGGCAACCACTTCGTCGAGCTCTGCCTCGACACCGAGGACCGCGTGTGGGTGATGCTGCACTCGGGTAGCCGCGGCGTCGGCAACCGCACGGGCAGCTACTTCATCGAGAAGGCGCGTCGCGAGATGGAGCGTCTCGACGTGCGTCTTCCGGATCGCGACCTCGCGTACCTCACCGAGGGCACGACGCTCTTCGACGACTACGTCGAGGCGGTCGGCTGGGCGCAGGACTACGCGTCGTGGAACCGTCAGCTGATGATGCGCGCGGTGCTCACGGCCTTGAAGAAGACCAAGGGCATCCCGCAATTCATGAGCGGCGGAAGCGACGAGACCGCCGTCGCCTGCCACCACAACTACGTGTCGCGCGAGCACCACCTCGGCGCCGACGTGTGGGTCACGCGCAAGGGCGCGGTCCGCGCGGGCAAGGGTGAGCTCGGCATCATCCCCGGCTCGATGGGCGCCAAGAGCTTCATCGTGCGCGGCAAGGGCAACCCCGAGTCGTTCTGTTCGTGCAGCCACGGCGCGGGCCGCAAGATGAGCCGCACCAAGGCGAAGGAGAGCTTCACGCTCGAGGATCACCGCAAGGCGACCGAGGGCGTGGAGTGCCGCAAGGACAAGGACGTCATCGACGAGACGCCGATGGCCTACAAGGACATCGACGCGGTCATGGCCGCGCAGAGCGACCTCGTGGAGGTCGTCCACACGCTCAAGCAGATCGTCTGCGTGAAGGGCTAGTCCCCTGGCGCAGAGATGACTATCCAAAGTCAGCGCTCGCCAGGGCTGCATGGGCGTTGGGGGCGCCGCGAACCACTGAGCCGCGCCCTTCGATCCTTGTTGATTTCGCGCGACCCGCCCGACGAGAGTGTCCGCATGGACCCTCGATCCGTCGCGCTCGCCTTCGCCCTCGCGATCCTGGCGCTCGCACCGGGCTGCTTCATGAATGGGCGCATCTGGTCGCATCCGAGCCCGCTCTCGAGCGGATCACGAACGCGCTTCGAGGGGCGCGCCACGATCAGCGTGCTCCCCGCCGAGCAGCCCACGGGCGTGGAGGTGGGTCGGCTCGAGGTGTTCTCGACGGGGCGCATGGAGGGCGCGATGAACGAGCTCCGCGAACAGACGGAGACGATGGGAGGCGACCACGTCATCGTCGAGAGCGCGTTCACCACGTTCGAGATGATCACGATCCGCGATCGCCCGCTGAGGTCCACCTGCCGCGACACCGCGCGCGGATGCTCGACGGAGACCCGCGAGGTGATGACGCCGGTGCTCCACCTGCAAGGTCGCGTGTACGCGACGGGGACGCCTCGATGAGGGGCGCGCGCACCACGATCGCTTCGCTCGCGATCGCCGTCCTCGTCGGGTGCGGCTCGGCCTCCGGCGCCGATCACTTCGTCACCGGCACGATCCACCCGCGCTACGACGGGCAGCCGGAGATCTTCATGCACGATCGCCCCGCGCCACCGACGGAGTCGCTCGAGGAGATCGGCCTCGTGCGCGCTGCGGGCTACGGAAGCGTGCGCGAGGACCACGTGTGGCTGCTCCTCCAGCGCGAGGCCGCAGCGCTCGGTGCCGACGTGATCGTGCGCGTGCGGCGCGACCAGTCGGACGTCGACCTCGTCCTGGTCGGCGTGGCGGCGCGGCGCCGCTGAGCCGCGCTCGTTCACATCTTCACTCGTCCATCGACATCCTCGATCTCGGCGGGCGCGCGCGCCTCGTGGTCGCGCCGTTCTTCACGCAGGAGAGCGTGTGGGGCGGGCCCGGCTACAGCGCCACGTTCGCGTCGACGCGCGCAGCAAGAGCGCCGAGACCGTGCTCCAAGGCGCGTTCGTGTTCGGCATGCGAGCAGGCTGACGTCGCGGTCAGGCTGTGGTTCGGCGACGGCGACAGCCGACGACGAGCAAGAACACGAGCCCGAAGGGCAGCCAGGTCCTCGGCGCGCTGCTCGCGATGGAACAGCCGCCGCCACTGCCACCACCGCTCGGCATCGACGCATCCACGCTCGTCGCGATGGACGCGTCGGGTGCGCTCGGCGTGAACGCGTCGGGCACGCCTCCGTCGGGATCGAGCGGCTCGGGCACGCAGGGCTCACCGTGCAGCGCTGCCTCACTGAGGTTTCCTGCGACGTCGATCGCGCGCACCTCACGTGGTTCTCGATCGAAGACCCAGACCGACCCGCGTCCGCCGCCGCCGTTCGTCCATCGACGCGTCGTCCACGTGCGCAGCTCGCCGTCGACTGCGTAGGCGACCTCGCCGCCATCATCGGTGGCGACGCCCCAAGTGCTCTGGTGCTCGATGACGTCGTACGGCCCGCAGCACGCAGACGAGTCGCACACGTCACGTCTGCACGACTCGTCCTCAACGGTGCCCGGCGCCGAGGGAGCCGTCGTGTCGGCGTTCGTGCCGGTGTGGAACGTGAGGAGCTCGATCTCGGCGAGCGGCGTGCAGTCGTAGTCCGATGTGTCGCGCTCCGGACCGACGAGCGCGTAGTCGGTGTCGGGCGCAAGCGGCTGCGTCGGACAGTAGACGCGCAGCACGTCCGTCGCCTCGAGCGCGATGCGGGTGCCGTCGGACGCGACGTACGCGAGCTCCGGTGGAACGACAGGCTCGCGGTACCAATCCACCTCGGCGTACCGGACGCCGATGCACGCGTTGAGCGGACGCGACGCGACGTCACCGACGAGCGCGAGCGTGGGCGTCTCGGCGCACGCAGTGATGAACGAACACGCGCTCGCGGGTCGCGGCGCCATCCACGTGGCGATCACCACTGCCGACGTGCCGAACAGGAATGTGCGAGTCCCCATGCCTACCTCCGAAGCGAAGAGGCCTCGATGATGAGGCGCGGGCGTCGTCGCCGGCAAGTCGGTCGAGCTCGGGCTCGCCTTGATCCGCGCGCACGTACACGTGGGCGCCGCCGCGCGACGGCGGTGATGCGGCCGCGCGCGTCGAGCGACTCTGCCCTTGGACCCAATCGACGTGCCGCGGCGTGCGTGCCTATGCTCGCGGGATGTCCAAGGGCACCTCGATCACGCTCTGTCGGTATTGGATCAAGCCGGGACGCGAAGATGCGTTTCGTGCGCTGCTCGCGAACCACTGGCCGACGTTCGAGAAGCTCGGTCTCGTCGCGTCGCACCCGCCGCACCTCGTCTTCCGCGGTGAAGACAAGGAGCGCGGCGTCTACTACGTGGAGACGTTCGCGTGGAAGGACCCGACGGTCATCCAGCGCGCACACGAGATGCCCGAGGTGATGGCCGTCTGGGGACCGATGGGCGAGTGCTGCGCGTCGATGGAGTTCCCGTCGGTCACGCTCATCGAGTGACGGCGCGGCAGCGGGGACGCCGCCGCTCGGGCCTTGCGGGTGCATCCTCGCGATGCGTCTCGAGGGCGGCGTCGGAGAGGTCGAGAGCAGACGCGAGGAGGCCGTGCCTCACGGATGCGGCGTGAACGGCGCGAACCTCTCGGTCGCGGCGTGGGCGACAGAAGAGCCCACGCGGAGCGGCTCGCGAGTACGCGGCGCGCGACCGAGTGATGCGCCCTCGTTTCGCTTCGCGACGGGGTGTGTCGAACGCACGCGCTCGAAGCGGCGCGGCTCTCGTTGTCCGATGTCGCGCACGCATGCGCGAGGAGTGCACGCGAGTGTGGGTCGCGTAGAGGGCTCGCATCGTCTTCTCTC
>CAZCVE010000056.1:0-55860 GCA_964502175.1 uncultured Sandaracinaceae bacterium | reverse complement strand
CGGTGGTGCGACGCGCCGTGGTCCGTCGCGCGGCGCCGGCGCGTGACGTCGCTCGCCGGGCGGTCGCCGTCCGACGCGCCGCCGGACGATCCGTCGCGGGAGTCGCGGAAGGCTCGGCCGTCGTCGTGGTGACGGCGCTCGGCGCGGTCGCGGCCTCGACGTCTTGGGCCTGCGCGAGGGGGCGTCCGGGGATCGCCAGCACGAGAGCGAGCCCGAGGAGGCACGCCCTGATCACCGCCATGTTTTGCATGGTGCTCGGCATCGGGGTCGGCCAAGGTCGCACAGGGTTCGGGGGAGGGGCAACCACCCTCGGGGCGCCCACTGAACACTCTTTCAAACGCGCCCGAGATCAACGGCGACACGCTCGTTCGTGCAGGCCACGGATCGCCGTTCTTCCCAAGCGAGGCCGGCGTCAGCCATGATCCGCGGATGCGTAGTGTGCAGTCGCTTGGTCTCGTCCTCCTCGTCCCCTCTTTGGCGCTCGCATCCTCGAGCTGCGGCTCGTCGTCGCCGTCGGGATGTGATCGTTCCGTCGCCGTCGGGGGCGACGCGTACGCGTCTCTGCAGGGCATGTTCGAGGCGGCCCAGCCGAACGAGACGCTGTGCATCGGACCGGGCACCTACCGAGTCTCGGATGGCCTCGCGATCCGCGACCTTGCTGGCGTCACGGTTCGAGGCACCGGAGCCACGCGCGCAGACGTCGTGCTCGACTTCCAGGACATCGACACGTCCAAGGGCATCACCGCGATGGCGATGACCGACTTCGCGATCGAGAACCTCACGCTCCTCGATGCGCCGGGCGACAACTTCTTCATCAGCGGCAGCACGCGCGTGACCATCCGCGACGTGCGCTCGGGCTGGATGAACCGCGCGCTCGCCGGCCGCTACGCGCTCTACCCGGTCGAGTCGACCGACGTGCTCATCGAGCGCAGCGAGGCCTTCGGCAGCGCAGACGCGGGCATCTACGTCGGTCAGGTGACCAACTGCATCGTGCGCGACTCGAGCGCGGTGCGGAACGTCGCAGGGATCGAGATCGAGAACAGCACGAACTGCGAGGTCGTCGGCAACACGGCCGAGGACAACACCGGCGGCATCCTCGTGTTCGAGCTCCCCGGCCTCGACAACCGCGGACGCGGCACGCTCGTCGTCGACAACATCGTCCGCAACAACAACCTCGAGAACTTCGCCGAGGAGGGCACGATCGTGAGCTTCGTGCCGGTGGGCACCGGCATCATGCTGCTCGCCGCCAACGACGTGGAGCTGCGCGGCAACACCTTCGAGAACAACCTCTCGACCGGCATCCTCGCGATCTCGTACGCGACCGCACAGCTCGCAGGCCTCGAGCCCCCCGACGACCCGATGTTCGATCCGTGGTCCGAGGGCGTCTACGTGCACGGCAACACGTTCACCGGCAACGGCACCGATCCCGCGGCGCTCTTCACCGTGATCACGTCGCCCGCAGGCATCGAGACGCTCGAGGACGTGATCTTCGACGGCTTCGTCGGTCCCTCGCTCACCGACGCGGCGACCTTCTGCATGCAGGGCACGGGCACCTTCCGCAACGCGGACTTCGACGCTCCCGCCGAGATGCAGATGTCGACGACCGAGCTCGGCGCGCACGCGTGCATGATCCCCGAGCGCGAGCCCGTGATGCTCCCGCAGGACCGTGGCGGCGTCTGATCCCTGGCGTCACGGGCACCTGGGCCCCAGGATCGCGCGCATGGATCGTCCGTGGTTCCTCGCTGCGCCGCGCCTCGCACCGTGCGTGATCGCGCTCGGCGCGTGGGGCGCGATGAGCTGCGCAGAGGATCCGGGACCGCAGCGCATCAGCGACTGGGGGCTCTTCGCCGACGGCGCCACGCAGACCACGGTGGAGGGCCTCGTCGAGTACGAGCTCCGCGCTCCCCTCTTCAGTGACTACTCGACCAAGCATCGCTTCATGCGCCTGCCGCCAGGAGGTGAGATCACGGTCGATGCAGCGACGGGCCGTCTCGTCTTCCCCGACGGCACCGTCATCGTGAAGACGTTCGGGTTCCAGGCCGACCTCCGTGACCCGACCTCTCCCGAGCGCATCATCGAGACGCGTCTCCTCGAGCGCCGCGACGGCGAGTGGTTCCCGTACGTCTACCTCTGGGACGAGACGGCGACCGACGCGCAGCAGACGCGCATCGGCGCGCGCGTACCGATCACGATGATCGATCTCGACGGCGAGACGCGCACCTTCAACTACCGCGTGCCGTCGGTCGCGCAGTGCGGCAACTGCCACGGCGGACAAGGCGACGTCGAGCTCCTCGGACCGCGCGTCGAGCAGCTCGATCGCGATCACGACTACGGCGCAGGCCCCGAGAACCAGCTCGAGCACCTCGTGTCGATGGGCTGGATCGCCTCGATGCCAACGGGCACGCACGACTTCGTGGATCCGGCCGACGACACGCAGTCGATCGACGCGCGCGCGCGCTCGTACCTCCACGCGAACTGCGCGCATTGCCATCGCGACGGCGGTGCCGCCGATCAGAGCGGCCTCTGGCTCGAGATCGATCAGACCGACGAGACGCGCCTCGGCTTCTGCAAGATCCCCGCGGCCGCGGGTCGTGGCACGGGCGGCCGCTCCGTCGACGTGTGGCCGGGCGATCCAGAGCGCTCGATCCTGATGTTCCGCGTCGCGAGCGACGAGCCCGGCATCAAGATGCCGGAGCTTCCCGCCGTGCTCGTGCACGACGAGGGCGTGACGCTCATGCGCGAGTGGATCGCGTCGCTCCCACCGCGCGACTGCTCCCTCTGACGCGTCGTCTCAGAGGTTGAGCGCCATGGGCGACGTGTTGCCCATCGTGTCCGTGAGGTACGCGGTGACGGGGCCAGCCAGGAGCCACGCGGGGAAGACCCCCATCAGCGTCGAGCGCCCGCTCGCGTCGAGCGTCGTCGTGTAGAGACCGCCCACGGCCGGCCGGCCGAGCTCACCCGCGGGGGGCGCACCGTCGCCGCGGAGCGCGCTCGCCACGCCGAGCGTGACCGTCGCGCCAGGACATCCCATCACCGTGAACGAGCCATCGCCCGGCCGCGACAGCACGGGGCGATCGATCCCTGCGTTGCCCGAGCCGTCGTAGCCGCAATCGGTGCTCGAGGCCGTGTCGGTGGGCTGCATCAGATCGATCGACGCGCCGCCGTTGTCGAGGAACACACTCCCCTCAGGATCGCGACGTGATCGAAGCTCACGATGCCGCCGCCGATCGCGACGAGGTTCGAGCGCACGCCCGGGCCGCCGTTCGCGCCCACGATCAGCACGCGCGTGAAGCTCGTGCGCAGCGTGTCGAGGTAGACGGACCACTCGAGCGGACCTCGATTGCCCGGCCGAGCGAGCCCGGCCCCGTCGCGTTCGTGTTGGTGACCACGAGCTCCGGCCCTGCGGCGTCGGGACCGAACGCGTCGGTGCCCGCGTCGGCCGCGGCCGACACGTCGGACGCGAACGCATCGCCAGGCGCATCGATCGCGTACGCGTCAGCGCCGAACGCGTCAGCCATCGGCGCATCGATCGGCGCCACGCTCGCCACACGCCACGAGCGCGCACGCGAGAGCTCCGAAGGTCGACCTCCGCATCGCGTCGAGCATCGCCCGACGCGGTCCGTCAGTCGATGATCTCGAAGCGGGCGTCTTCGATCACCGGGTTCGCGAGGAGCTTCGAGCACATCGCCGGTAGCTCCGCCTCGGCCTTGCTGCGATCGGCGCCCGTCAGGTCGAGCTCGACGAGCTTGCCGATGCGCACGTCCTTCACGCCCTCGAAGCCGAGCGTTCCGAGCGCACGGCGCACCGCATCGCCCTGCGGATCGAGCACTTCGCGCTTCAGCGTCACGTAGACCTTGGCCTTCATCGTTCGCTCCTCACGCCTTCCAGATGCCGGCGCGCTTCAGGTTCTCGGTCATGCGGGGCCCCGGATCCGCGAGGTCCACGCGGAGCGGCTCGCCGCGGATCATCTCGCAGGCCTCGACGTACCGGCGCGACGCCTCGACGCGCACATCGTCGGGGATCGCCGGGATCGGGCCGTCGCCCTTGAAGCCCACGCCCGCGAGCCAGCGGCGCACGTACTCCTTGTCGAAGCTCTCGGGCTCTTCGCCGCGCGCGAGGCGCTGCTCGTAGCTCGCGGCGAGCCAGTAGCGGGAGCTGTCGGGCGTGTGGATCTCGTCGATGACGACGATCGTGCCGTCCGGGCGCTTGCCCATCTCGTACTTCGTGTCGACGAGGATGAGACCGCGCTGCCGACAGATCTCCTGACCTCGCGTGAAGAGCGCCATCGCCATGGCGCCCGCGGCGTCGAAGTCGGTCTCGGTGATCTGGCCCATCGCGAGCAGCTCGGCGCGCGACACCGTCACGTCGTGGCCGCCCTTCGCCGCCTTCGTCGACGGCGTGAGGATCGCGGCCGGGAGCGGCTCGTTCTTCTTCATGCCGTCCGGCAGCGCGTGGCCCGCGAACGTGCGCTTGCCCTCGGCGTAGTGCGTCCACGCGCTCGTCGACGTCACGCCCGTCAGGTAGCTGCGCACCACGAGCTCCACGGGGAGCGGCGTGCACTCGATCGCGTGGAGCACGTTCGGATCGGGCACCGAGAGCACGTGGCTCGGCGCGACGTCCTTCGTCGCCTCGAACCACCACGACGAGAGGCCGTTGAGGACCTGCCCCTTGAAGGGCAGCGTGCCGAGCACGCGATCGAACGCGCTGATCCGATCGGTCGTGACCAACACGCGCGTGCCATCGGCGAGCGTGTAGTTGTCGCGGACCTTGCCCTCGTACTTCACGCCGAGCCCCGGAAAGTCCGAGGTGTCGACGGTCCGCGAGAGGCCCTGGCGCAGCGTGTCGAGATCGATCGGCATGAAGGCGGCGGAGGGTACGGATCGAGGGCCAACAACGCAACGAGCCCGATGGGCATCCATCGAGCTCGAGCGTCGAACCAGGGGCGTGATCGAGGCTCCCGAAGGGAACCGGAAGGTCAGCGCTTGCTGAACTGGAACTTCTTGCGGGCGCCGGGCTGACCGGGCTTCTTGCGCTCCTTCTTGCGCGAGTCGCGCGTGAGGAGGCCGGCCTTGCGCAGCGTGGGGCGGAGGTCGGCTTCGCCCGAGAGGAGCGCGCGCGAGATGCCGTGGCGAACCGCTTCGGCCTGCGCCGCGAGGCCACCGCCGCCGACGGTCGCCGAGACGTCGAACTTGCCCTGACGGTCCGAGAGCTCGAACGCCTGGTTCACGATCATCCGCGAGGTCTCACGCGGGAAGTAGTCTTCGATCGTGCGGCCGTTCACCGTGACGGTGCCGCCACCGGCCGAGAGGTAGACGCGGGCGACGGCGTTCTTGCGCTTGCCGGTGCCGTAGAGCTTCTGGATCGCGGGCATTCTTCAGTTCCTTCTCGTATCTCGAACTCTAGCCAGATTCGGCAAGCGGGGAGCCCCAGGTCAGGGGAGCGGGGCGGGCTTCTGGGCCGCGTGCGGGTGAGTCGCTCCGGCGTACACCTTGAGCTTCGTGTGCATCGCGCGGCCGAGCGGGTTCTTCGGGAGCATGCCCTTCACGGCCTTCTCGATCGCGAACTCGGGCTTGCGGTCCATGAGGAGGCGGTACGACTCGCTCTTGAAGCCGCCCGGGATGCCCGAGTGCTTGTAGTAGAACTTCGTGTCGAGCTTGCCGCCCGTGAGCTTCACGTGCTCGGCGTTGATGACGACGACGTAGTCGCCCGCGTCGACATGCGGCGTGTACGCCGGCGTGTGCTTGCCGCGGAGGACCGAGGCGACGCGCGAGGCGAGTCGGCCGAGCGGCACGTTCGTGGCGTCCACCACGAACCACTTCTTCTCGATCTCGCCGGGGGCCGTGCTGTGCGTAATCGTCGTCGTTGCCATGGAAATCCTGAACCTGTTGCGGGGCGGGAGTCGCCCGAGCGGAAGCTTCGTCTCGTCGGCGCGGAGACCACGGGGTCACTCGTCCTGACGCGAAGGGCGCGTGATCTAGCGGTCGCCCCGGAGGGTGTCAAGGTCGGGTGTCGCGAAGCGAGCCATCGTCGTCTCAGCCCTTGGCGAGCGTCGCGGCGGTGTACGGGAGCCGCTCGAGGAAACGAGTCGACAAACGGCCCGTGCGGAAGTCGTCGGCCGCCATGATCGCCTGGTGCAGGGGGATGTTGGTGCGGATGCCGTCGACCACCATCTCGTGCAGCGCGCGCTGCATGCGGACGATCGCCTCGTCGCGCGTGCGGCCGTAGGTCAGCAGCTTCACGAGCAGCGAGTCGTAGTCGCCGGGCACACGCCAGCCCGAGAAGATGCCGCCGTCCACGCGCACGCCCGCGCCACCGGGGGGCACGTAGTTCGTGATGAGGCCCGGCCAAGGCGCGAACGTCTTGGGGTCCTCGGCGTTGATGCGGCACTCGAGCGCGTGGCCGCGCGGCGTCACGGGCTCGTTCGGGTAGAGCGGCAAGAGGCCCGCGGCGACGCGGATCTGCTCGACCACGAGGTCGATGCCGGTCACGAGCTCCGTGACCGGGTGCTCGACCTGGATGCGCGTGTTCATCTCCATGAAGTAGAGATTTCCGCGCTCGTCGAGGAGGAACTCGAGCGTGCCGGCCGAGCGGTAGCCCGTGTCCTTCATCGCGCGCGAGATCGTGCGCGACATGTCCATGCGGAGCTCGGGCGTCACCGCGACCGAGGGCGCCTCTTCGACGACCTTCTGGTGGCGCCGCTGGATCGAGCACTCGCGCTCGCCGAGCACCATCTGGATGTCGTGATCCGGATCGCAGAGGACCTGGAACTCGATGTGTCGCGGCTCCTCGACGTAGCGCTCGAGGTAGAGATCGCCGTTCTTGAAGCCTGCGATCGCCTCGTGCTTCGCCTGCGGGAACACGCGCGTCAGCTCTTCGGCGTTGCGCACGATCTTCATACCGCGGCCGCCACCACCCGCGCTCGCCTTGAGGATGACTGGGAAGCCGATCTTCTCGGCCTCGCGCACGGCCTCGGCCTCGTCCGCGAGCACGCCCGTGCCGGGAAGGAGCGGGATGCCGAGCTGACGCGCGAGGTTTCGCGCGGGCACCTTGCCTCCCCACTTCTTCATGTCGTCGGGGCTCGGCCCGATGAAGGTGAGGCCGCACTGCTGGCAGATCTCCGCGAACTCCGCGTTCTCCGAGAGGAAGCCGTAGCCGGGGTGGATCGCGTCGGCGCCGCTGATCTCCGCGGCCGCCATGATCGCGGGGATGTTGAGGTAGCTCTGCGCCGACTTGGGCGGGCCGATGCACACGGCCTCGTCGGCGTAGCGGACGTAGAGCGCGTTCGTGTCGACGGTCGAGTGCACCGCGACGCTCTGGATGCCGAGCTCACGGCAGGCGCGGATGACGCGCAGCGCGATCTCGCCGCGGTTCGCGATCAGGATCTTCTTGAACATCGTGGGCCCTCGAGGCGCGTCAGGGCTTGCGGACGCGGAAGAGCACGTCGCCGTACTCCACGGGCTTTCCGTTGTCTCCGACCACCTCGACGATCGTGCCGGCGATCTCGGACTCGATCTCGTTCATCAGCTTCATCGCCTCGACGATGCAGAGCACCGAGCCCACGCGGATCTCCGAGCCCACGTCGACGAACGGCCCCGCATCGGGCGAAGGAGATCGGTAGAACGTGCCCACGAACGGCGACGTGATCGTCACGACGTTCGGGTCCTCGATGCGCGGCAGCGGCGGCGGCGGCGGGACCGACGGCGAGGCCGAGCCGGCCATCGCGGGCGGCATCACGCTGGCGCCGGACATCATCGGCGGCGCGAGACCGGGGGCGATCGCGGGCGCGAGCACGGCGGCATCGGCGCCACGGCGAACGTAGATCCGCTCACCATCCTTCTCGATCTCGAGCTCGGTGACGTCGAACTGCTTGAGCGAGCGCATGATCTCGCGGAGCTGCTTGAGGTCGATCTCCATCGCTGACGCTTCTCCTCTGGAGTGTCCCTGGGACGTGCGCTTTCGGGCCGCCGCGGAGGCGCGCGGGCCTACGACGCGCGAGCCCTGTACCCCACCAGCGCGCGGATGCCAAGCGCGTAGCTGTCGGCGCCGAAGCCGCTGATCGAGCCGATGCAGGCGGGCGCCACGAGCGACCGACGACGGATCTCCTCGCGCGCCGCGACGTTCGAGAGGTGCACCTCGACGCAGGGCAGCGAGATGCCCGCGATCGCGTCGTGGATCGCGAGCGAAGTGTGCGAGTACGCGCCGGGGTTGATCACCGCGCCCATGACGTCCGACCGCTGCGCCGCCGCGTGCAGCCAGTCGAGGATCACGCCCTCGTGGTTCGACTGCAGGCACTCGACGGTGACGCCGAGCTCGCGCCCGAGGCCCAGGAGCTTCGCGTCGATCTCGCGCAGCGTCTCGCGCCCGTAGATCTCGGGCTCGCGCGTGCCGAGCAGGTTGAGGTTCGGCCCGTGGATCACGAGCACGACGTCCGCGGCGCGGCGAGCGAGCGCGCGCGTGGGCAGGCGCGGCGGGACCTTGCGGCTCACCCCGCGCTCATCCACCCAGCTCGGCCGCGAGCTTCGTCGCGCCGGTGCGGAGGAGGTAACGCGCCTTGCCGTAGTTGCCGTCCGGCCGGAGCGCGACGGCGACGAAGTACTCCTCGTTGATGAGGCGGATCACCGTGGTGAGCTTCTCGCCCTGGATGGTCACCTCGCGCGCGACGCCCGCGTCGACCAGCTCGGTCGCCTTGCGGATGTCCTTGAGGATGACGCTGAACTCCATGCCGACGTTCTCGACCTCGAGCGGCTGGTCCTCGCGGACGTACGACTCGACGGCGATCCCATCCATGCCCATCACGAGGGCAGCCAGGCCACCTTCGGTGCGTTCGACGACGTCGGACAGGATCTCACGGAACATGCGGGCTCCTCGGTGGAAGGGGATCTCCGCACACCCACGTGACGTTGGTCAAGATCGCGGACGGCGCCTGCCCCCGGCAGACAGAAAAAGGCGGACGGAAAAAATGAAGCCCCGGCGGACCGGGGCTTCATGCGGAAGAGAGGACTTGAACCTCCACGGGGGTTACCCGCCAGATCCTTAGTCTGGTGCGTCTGCCATTCCGCCACTTCCGCGAATGGGCGCGACTTATGTCCTCGACGTCGGAAGTCGTCAAGGACCAACGTCCACATGGGTGACTTCGAGCGTCGGCACCTCGTCGGCGCGAGCCCCGAGGTCGAGCGCGACGAGCACCTCCGCGCGGAACGCACGCGCACGCAGCGAGACCGTCGCCCGGGCGGTCGACGGCACGTCCACGCGCACGCTCCGCGTCTCGCCGTACGCGAGGCGTCGCTCGAGGACGTCGTCGGCGTCCGTGATCAACGCGACCGCCCTGCCCTCGCGCGTCGGCTGATCACCGAGCTCGATCACACGCGCGCGCGTCTCGTCGCCGAGCACCTCGACGTCGACCCACACGTCACGGAGGAACGCGACGCCGGTGGGCACCGAGTGGCGCGCGCCGACGTTCGTCAAGCGCACCTCGATCGACTCGCCCTCACGCACCACCTCGAGCGAGAGCGCGCTCGCGAGCAGCGCGATCGCATCGGCTTCGGCGCGCGCACGCACCGCGTCGCTCGCGCCCCAGGGAGGATCGAGGCCGACGAAGCCGTGATCGCGACGCTCGCGTGAAGCGCTCGCGTCGAGCGCGATGGGACCGTCGTCGCGACGCGGCAGGTGGCAGCTCGCGCAGCTCGGATCGTTCGGATCCGGTGAGGCCACGCGGTGCTCGCTCAGCGTCTCTTCGACGAACACATCGGGCCCCGTGACCTCGTGGCACGTGCCGCACAGCGAGGGCGATCCGAGCAGAGAGGACTCGCGGCTCGCGTGGGCCGGCGTCGCCTCTGCGTCCGCGTGAGGGCCCGCGAGCGGCGCGCTCGGATCGACGATCAAGAGGCCATCGCGCTCGCCGCGGTTGCCCACGGCCGCGTGGCACGTGATGCACGTGACGCTCGCCTCGGCGTCGACGTCGCCCAGGAGCTGCGCGTGCGACGGCGCGTGACACCGAACACATCGATCGGCCGCCGCATCGCCCCAGGCCTCTCGCGCGTGCGGGATCATCGCCTCGAGCACCGGCGAGTGATCACTTCGCGCGTGGGCAGACGTCGCGAATGACTCGGCCTGCTCTTGGTGGCACGTCGCGCAGTCCGACGCGCTCGCGCCGAGCGGCAGCGGATCTTCGGCGCGGGCACACGCAGCGATCGCGAGCATCGAGAGGATGGCGAGGACGCGCATCGCGACGCTCACAGATCGAAGTGGACGCTCGTGCCGAGGATCACCTGCGCCGTGCCGAACGGCACGTAGGTGTCCGAGATCGCGCCGGTCCATCGGTCGAGCGAGCGATCGTGGCCCGCCCAGCCCGCGCCCTGGCCCTCGAGGAACAGCGCGAGCCACTCGTTAGCGCTCCACTCCACCGAGAGGCCCGCGTGCGCGCCGAAGAGCACGTCGTCCGCGCGAGGCGCGAGCTGCTCGGTGGGCTCGATGAGCGAGAAGACCGTGCAGAAGCCGAAGAGCGGGCGAAGCCGAAAGCCCGCGCCCAAACGAATGGGGACGTAGACATTGAAGCCGATCTGGTAGTCGTGACGGATGCTCACGGGGCTCTCGACGAGGTGCGCCTCGCCGAAGACCTCGATGCCGAAGTCGTCGAACATCTCCCAGCGAACACGGCCGCCCACACCGACCGCAGCGTACGATCCGGCCCATCCCGAGACGTAGGTGCCGAAGGAGAGGTCGCGCTCCGCCGCGAGCTGCGTCTCCTCAGGCAGCGGCTCGAACGGCGCATCGGCCTGCGTGACGGAGGGCAGGGCGAGCGAGGTGAAGACGAAGGCGAGCGCGAGGGCGTACCGGGCGTGCATCGAGGGCTCCTTGGTGGGGGCTGTCGATGCAGTGGAGGGAGTGACCGCCGTTTCTGACCGACCTCGAGAGAAAGTTCCGCGATGGGCCCGTGGACGCCGCCCCTCACGGGGGAGACGAACCCGCGGACTGCTGCGCGACCGGCAGGCGATCCGCCCGCGCGCCGCGAATCGCGTCCGCGACGTCGACGCTCGCGGCGTCCCACAGAAGCTCCGCGAGGCGGCGATCGAAGGCGTCGGAGAAGACCTCGAAGTCCGCGCCGGACACTCCCTGCGGTCCAGCTGCAGTGCGCAGGCGAACGGTGTAGTCGCGGCTGAAGAGCGGGGATCGGTCGCTGGTGTCGATGCGCGACTCGATCTCTCCGTTGCCGTCTTCGGCGACCCGTCGCGTCGCGGCCCCGGCGGCGTCGTACACCCGCACCGAGACCTCCAGCGTGTGGTCCGTGGCGTTCCGAGCGCCCGCGCAAGGCAGCCACCCGAGACCCAGCGTGATGCCGGCCATGATGCCGCAGAAGACGAAGACGCCCTCTTGATGGAAGTCGTCGGTCCAGCGCTCGATGTCGACGCGGATCACGAAGGCGCCCGCCGCGATCTGTCGGCCCGAGTCTTCCTCGCGCAGCGCGCGAAGGCCGGTCTCCTCGATGACCTGCAGCAGATACCGGTCCACTCGACGCATGGGGACATCGCCTCGACCATCCGAGCGAAGACGTATCCGCGCGACGAACGCGGTCGTGCCTTCGTCGATCGCGACCCGAGCGGTCCGTGGTGGCGGCGTCTCCACGATCGGCCCCGCGCAACCCCCGATCAGGAGGGGGAGCGTGCACAGCGCGCGCGCGGTGAAGTTCTGCATCGTCCGATGCTCGGACCGCCGTTTCGCTCGTGTCAACGCGCATACAGCGCGTCGTTCCTCGCGCCGCTGTGAGCGGCTCAGTTCGCGAGGATTCGCTCGATGCGACGGATCGAAGGCGAGCTCGGGCGCGCGCCGCGGAAGCGCGTCGCGCGGGCCTCGGCCTCTGCGCGGCGACCGAGGCGCACGAGCGCGTCGATCGCGATCACCTCGCGCTCGTCCGACATCGCGCCGCTCGGATAGTGGCGCGCGTGGAGATCCGCCTGCGCGAGCGCGGCCGCGGGATCACGCCCGAGCGAGACCATCGCCGTTCGAATCAGGAACGGCTCGGGCGGCACGGCCTCCACGCTCGTGACTTGCGGCTCTGGAGGCGGGGCGGGGTTCGTCTCGGGAGGCACGAGAGTCTCCACCTCCGGAGCGATCACGCGATCACGCCTCGGATGCGGGCGCGGGTCGGTGGGTTCGTCTCCCTCGATCACGGGCTCCTCCACGGAGTCACTGGTCGGCTCAGAAGGGGGCTCGGCGGGCCCGGTCGGCGTGACGGACGGGGTGTCTTCGTGGGGGCTGGGCGACTGGGAGGTGGTCGCCGCCTGCGCGGGATCGATCGACGCGGGCTCCCTGCGCTCGATCACGACCACCGTTCCCGCGGCCCCGAGCACGGCCACGAGCGCGATGCCCTTGGCCACCGTCGCGAACGTCGTCGCGGTCTTGGCGACGCTCGCCGCCTTCACAGCAGGTCCTCCCGCGCCACCGCCTCCCCCGCCTCCACCATTCGGGGGAAGGAAGAGCGGTCCGAGGCGGAGCGCGAGCCGCTCGATGCGGTCGTCGTCGCGGTGATCGCCGCGCGCGGCCTCGAGCGTGGCGCGCAGCTCGCTGTCCGTCTCCGGATCGAGGCGCAGGCGTGTCGGCTCGTCGCTCATCGCGCACCTCCTTCGATCGGTCCGAGCTCGGCCCCGTCCTGAGCGCTCAGCGCAGAGGCCAGCTCCTTGCGCGCCGCGTAGAGACGCGAGTACGCGGTCTGCATCGGAACGCCCACGATCTCGGCCACCTCGCGCATCGCGAGCTCTTCGATCTCGTAGAGCACGAGCACCTCGCGCTTGTCGTCGGACAGCGTCGCGAGCGCACGATCGAGCCGCGCGCGTCGCTCGCTCGCGAGGATCTCCGAGAGCTGCGGCGCCGACCCCGCGCGCTCGGGCACGTCGTCGCCCTGCGGCTGCTCGCGCCGCACGTGCGCGCGCTTTCGATGGTCGGACGCGTGCCGCACGGCGATGCCGTACACGTACGACCGCACCGCCTCGGGCTTCTCGATCTCGCCGAGCTTCGCGTGCAGCGTGACGAACACGTCCTGCGCGACGTCGTCGAGATCACGCTCCTGCACACCGAGCCGCCGCAGCGCGCGCAGGACGAGCGGCGCGTAGCTCCGAAAGAGCTGCCCGAAGTCGAGCATCGATGTCGCGACCGTCTGCACTGGCGCCTCGAACCATACAGTGGCGAAGGGTGCGGGGTTTTCTGATCGCGACCGGAGGTGCTCTTGACCAGGGGGGCGGATCAGACCGATCGTTGGGGCTCACTCCAAGCGCGAGGTGGGGCAGTGACGGCCGGTGTTCCCGTGAGGCGCTTCGCGTTCGCTCTCGCCATGGCGAGCTGCGGCTGCTCTGGGCCGTCACTCCCAGATGCCGCCGCGGAGGTCATCCCCGACGCATCCACCGACGCGCCCGTCGACTCGCCTTCGGTGGACGCCTTCATCCCCCCGTATCCCGTCCTTCTCTGGCGTGCCGACGACGTCGGGGCCTGCCCGGAGATCCCCATTCCCGTGTTCGCCCCGCCACCAGGAGAGCGGATCCTGCCCGACGGCTCAGTGCGCTGGACTCGCGACAGTAGCCTCTTGCAGCCAGCCCCGAGGGCGCTTCTGACCACCGGGACCATCGTGGAGTCCGAAGACCTGCGCCTCGGAATCCCAGTCGACTACCAGACTGGCGAGTTCGGCGCTTCCTTCGTCATGGACCCAACGACACCCCCTCCCGAACCAGGCGAGCGGAACGTCTTTCGCTTCCGAGGACCGCGACTCTCACTCCGTGGCGAGGTGCTCGTGTCGCGCACCCCGTGGCAGTTGCTGGCGTGGCAACCAGGACTCCTCGGCAGCGAGGTCTGGTCCATTCCCGAGATCGGGTGGCTCAGACGCGAGGAAGCCAACCCGGACTGGGGACTGATAGAGCCAGACCAGTCGCTGCTCGCCTTTTCGCCCGCGACCGGCCACATCCCTGCGGCGGTCGGGCTGGGCACCGCTGTGATCGCCGCACGCTGTCCCGGGATAGACGGTCGGACTCAGTACGTGATTGATCTCCGCCATCTGCCGCCCCGTCGACCACCCTATCGAACCGTCGTCTATTTCCGTGAGAACGGCGAGCTGATTGTCTTCTACGACCGCGTCTGGGTGTTCTCGCCCACAGGCGAGTTGCTCCGCGACGTCGACCTCGGTGTCCACACCGAGCTGCCGATCGCCTACGACCGGACATGCGGGCTGCTGCTCAAGACGGGACGCCGTCGCTACGTCTGGCTCGATGTCGACTCGATGACGCCGCGCGCGACGTTCGAGCCGACCTTCGAGCACTCGTCTGCGATGGGAACGTACGAGTGCGGGGCTCTCCTGGTTTCTGGAGATGGCTACACGGCGCTTCGCCCCGATGGCACCGAACTGCGGCTCGCCCCATCGTCGGCGAGAGTCACTCCGACACCAACAGGCTACCTCGTCGCACTGCCCATGGAGGGCCGCGCAGAGGTCTTGCGCTTCGACGGCTCGACCGAGCGCGACTTCGCGACGACGTGGGACGGCACCGCAACGATCACCCCGACCGGAAGCGCGCTCGGCTACTACAGCCCGGTCTTCGGTGATGCCCGCTGGGAACTGGGCGTGGATGCGTCCGGGTGCCTCGCTCGGGACTGCGGGCTGAACTGGGCGCACACCAACTCGCCGCTTCCCGAATGACACGGACCCACGGTGGCCGGCACGTCAGGACTTCACTACCGCTCCCGCATGTCCCTGTGATGCGTGGCGGCGCGGCACTCCTCAGCCTCGGCGTCGTCCTCTCCGGCTGTGCCGACAGCCGCCAGCGCGACGACGTGGAAGACGCGAGCCTCGAGGAGACGCTCGACGCGAGCACCACCGCGCCCGTGGTCCTCTGGCGCAACGAGACCGTTGGCCCCTGTCCTCGTGTGATGACCCCGGTCTTCAACCCGCCAACCGAGCCCGAGGTGGTGCCAGGAGCGGAACGATGGTCGCAGGCGGACCGGGTGCTGAACGTGCGCTCCGCGCCAACCCTGCTCGGGACAGGACTCTCCCTGTGGAGCCTCGACGCCCATAGCGAGACGCCGATGGACCATGCGACCGGTGAGCTCGGGACGCCCTTCGTGATGGACCCGACGCTGCCGGCACCGGATCGTTTCGACACCCTCTATCGATACCGCCACGCGCTCATGGCCCTCGGCGAGTCGACCGTAGTCTCGCGAACGCCGTGGGAGCTCATCGGCTGGACGGCGGGAATGACACGCGGCGAGGTGTGGCCATTTCGCGAGATTGCGTGGCTGCGGCGCGCTGAGGAAGCCGACCTCGCAGCGTATCGCTCCGACGACCTCGATCACGCCATGCCCGCGTGGTCGCCGGTGACAGGCCAAGTGGCATTCGCTGCCGGCCTCGGAACCAACGTCGTGGCGGTGCAATGTCCACCGCCGGGGCAGCCGCAGTTCGTGCTCGACTTTCGCGATCTTCCGCGGGAACCGCCCTACCGGACTGCGCTCTACTACCGCGAGAACGGCGAGCTCGTCGTGGTCTTCGGTCGAGCGCTCTGGATCGTAGCCCCTGACGGCACACTCTTGCGGAGAGGCGAGCCCGGGGTCTTCGCCGAGCCGATCGCGTACGACCGAGAGTGCGGAATGCTGCTGAAGACGGGGCGCCGTCGGTACGAGTGGTGGAATCTCGAGGAGATGAGCGCCCGAGTCGCCCTCGACGTCGAGTTCGAGCACTCGAGCGCGAGCGGAACGTACGAGTGCGGGTTGATCGTCTGGTCGGGAGACGGCGCAACCGTGGTCCGACCTGACTCTTCCTCGTTCCTCGTGGGCGCGGGCGGGGTGCTCGCGACGAGAAGCGGGTATCTGGCGCCGCTGCCCGCCGCGGGTCTGATGCGAAGGCTGGACTTCTCGGGCACGCAGACCGCGGAGTTCTCGACGACGTGGACGGGGCACTCGGTCTTGACGCCGACGGGCAGTGCGATCACGCCGACTGCGCGATGGGAGCTCGGCGTGAGCGACGTAGGCTGCCTGGCGCGTGACTGCGGGTTGAACTGGGCGCACACCAACTCGCCGCTTCCCGAATGACCAGCGTGGGCCGAGTGAGCGGCGTTGGTCGTCAGCGACCGAAGCCGACGTCGAAGCCCACGCCGAGGAAGACGAAGAGGCCTGCGGGATCGGGACGCCAGTAGGCGCTGCCGCCCGCGAGCCACGGCTCGGTGCGGAACGGGACGACGAGCGAGGCGCCGAGGTTCGCGGTGAGCGCCTGCCACACGTGCGCGCGCAGCGTCACGGACGCCTCGAAGAACGCGAGCACGCGCTCTCGCTCGTCGGGCGCGAGCGTTCGCTGTGCGATCACGAAGCCGCCGCCGGCCTCGCCCATCACGCAGATCGAGAGGTCGAGCCAGTCCGTCAGCGAAGGCACCGTGCAGAGGCCCGCGCCACCCAGCACGAACAGGTGATCGACCCACGCGCCCGACGGCGCATCTGCGCGCGACCACGGCGCGAGCCATCCGGCGACGACGACGGCGAGCGGAGGGAGCGGGCCGCTCGGAAAACGAAGGTGGATCGCGGTGCGTCCGCCGGGCGCTGCGCTCGGGGTCACGAAGGCGGTGAGCAGGCCGGAGAGATCGACGGCGAGGCCGAAGGGGGCGGGACCTGTCGGTGTGGGATCGGGATCGGGGTGCTGGTCGGGCTCTCGCGTCCCCTCCCCCGGCCCCTCCCGCTCTGCGGGAGGGGGAACGTTCTCTGGAGGCTCAGCGTCCGGATCGATCAGGAGGGCGAGGATCAGCGCGATCGACTCGGTCGCTTCACGACAGTTCACGCCGGGGTGCGTGAAGATGCGCTCGCCCTCGCTCGATCCGTCTCGACGCGTGACCGCGATCACCGCGCGGAAGCCCTCTCCTTCGCGCTCGATGCGGCCCTCGAGCGAGAGCTCCGCGTCGGGCGCGGCGACGAGCACGTCGCGTCCGAGGATCGACTCGACTTGCTCGCCGAGCTCGATCGCCGTCGCGCACATCTCGGTGCCTGGGCCGCGCGACCAGCCGAGCGATGCGGTCTCTGCGGCCGGTGGATCTTCGACGGCGACGAGCGCGTGGGCGGACGAGAAGGACAAACACAGCGAAGTGAGCGCGACGATGGCAGCGAGACCTCGCGTCCCCTCCCCCGGCCCCTCCCGCTGGCGGGAGGGGTGACCCGTGCGTCGACGTTCGGTCATGCGGCGGCCGGCCATGGGCCCCTGATTCCGAGGAGCACGCTCTCCTGCTGGATGCCGACGAACATCGTCGATCCATCGGGGCTGAAGCACACGCCCACGAGCTCCGATCGCGACAAGCGGTTGCGCGCGAGGTCGAACACCTGTCCGTCGCTACCGATGCCGCGCACGTAGTTCCGCGCGTGTCCGTCCTCCGTGAAGTAGAGGTGGCCGTGCGGCGACATCACGAGGTTGTCGGGCATGTCGAAGTCGCTCTGATCGGTGGACTCCGCGATCACGCTCAGCGTGCCGCCGTCGCCCTCGGGATCGAGCTTCAAGATCTGCCCGAGGCGCGCACGCCCTCCCTCCGTTGCCGAGATCACGACGCTCGTTCGCCCGGCCTCGCCGCGCGCACCGACGAACGCGATGCCTTCACCGCGTCGCACGCGCGCTGCGCCCTGTCGCTGGCCCTGGAGGCGCACGGTGTCGTCGTCCGGATCCGGCTCTGCGATGGGCACCCAGTCGATCTCGACGTCGCTGCCGACGCGCAGCTGCGTGTCGGTGTGGAAGCGCGGGCGCCCTCGCACACGCATCGCTTGCAGCTGCCCCTCGAACGGCACGCTCGGATCGTACGGCACGAAGCGGTAGAGCGATCCGCCCTCGCGATCCTCGGTGAGGTAGACGATGCCGCGATCCGGATCGACGCACGCAGCCTCGTGACGAAAGCGCCCGAACGCGGCGATGGGTCGTGGCGGCGCGACGCGATCGGCGAGCGGATCGCACACGAACACGTAGCCGTGACCGCGATCGATGCTCTCCTCGCACGAGAGCCATCCCCACGGGCTCGGCCCGCCGGCGCAATTGAGCACCGTGCCCGAGAGCACGAGGTTCGCGCTGCGCTTCGCGAGCGTCTGCGCGTCGACGATCACGCGCGTCACGCCGCCGGGCATGCCGCGCACGTGCTGGTGCTCGATCGCGCGGCCGTCGGGCGCGGGACCGATCGACGTCATGCGTGCGCCGTTCTCGTGGTTGCGCAGCAGCGTCCAGGCGCCCGGTGTGGGGCCGTCGAAGCAGGCCATGCCGTCGTAGCGGCCAGGCGTGACGAAGCCGTCGTCCATCGGATCGCCGCGTCGATCGATCACGCGGTACGTGAAGCCCTCGGGCAGATCGAGGATGCCGCCCGGATCAGGCCGCAGCGGGCCGATGGGCCCCGGCGCGCGCGTGTGCTGCGCGTGCGCGAGCCCCGCCTCGACCGCCTCCTCTTCGACGGTCCCCCAGAAGTGATGCCCGAGCCACGCGCCGCCACCGACCACGCCGAGGCCCGCGGCGCTCCGTGCGAGCCAGCCGCGCCGCGAGAGTCGGGTCGACGACGCGTCCGGCTTCGGCATGCGCGACGAACCGTGCACGGCCGCTCGACACACGTCGAGGCTTCGCGTCTTCCGAGTTGCGACAGCCATCGAATGGCTACTTGACACTTCAACTGTCACGATCCAACTTCAGCCTCATGGACGACGGCGGACGCAAGCTCGAGGAGGTCGCGAAGGCGGCGGGGGTCTCCCCTCGCACCGTTCGCTACTACATCCAGCGAGGGCTCCTTCCGCAGCCGAGCTTCCGCGGTCCCGACACCGTGTACGGGAACGAGCACGTCGTGCGCCTCCGCGCGATCCGACGCTTGCAGGACGCCTACTGGCCGCTCGACGCGATCAGTGGCCTCTTCGCGAGCAAGACCGAGCGCGAGATCGCGTCCATCGCCGACGGCACGAACGTGCCCTCTCCTGCCGGCGTCGCGACGGCCGTCATCACCCCCGCGCCGTCGCCCAAGCGTGTGCGGCCCGAGCCGGTCTCCCACGCATCGACTCAGCGCACGACCCTCGTGCGCCGCATCCACCTCACCGACGAGCTCGTGCTCGAGGTCCCATCCCGCGCGAGCGACGAGACCGACGCGCTCGTCGAAGCCATCCGCACCCTGGTCACACGCAAGCGCTAGGAGAACCCGGAACGAAGTTCCGGGCAGATGTACTAGCGCGCGTCCTTCATCTCCTCTCACCGCAGCCGCCCACCCCAGCACCGAGGAACACCATGACCCGACTGCCCGCGCCCTCCGATCACGTCAGCCCGCTCCGTACGCCGAGCGGTGTCAGCATCCCGCTCCTCGGCGTCGCGCTCACGGGTGAGGTGATCGGCGGACACGCGCGCATCACGTCGACGCAGCGCTACCGACACGCGGAGCGACAGCCCGTGGAGGCTGTGTACGTGTTCCCACTGCCGAGCGACGCGGCGGTCACGGGCTTCGTGATGGAGGTCCTCGGCAAGCGGCTCGAGGCCGAGGTGAAGGAGCGCGAGGAGGCGTTTCGTGTGTACGACGACGCGATCACGAGCGGGCACGGCGCGGCGCTCGTCGAGCAGGAGCGCGCGAACGTGTTCACGGCGAACGTGGGGAACCTGCTGCCGAACGAAGAGGTGACCATCGCCATCTCGTTCGTGATGAAGGTGCCCGGCGACGAGGGCGCGCTGCGCCTCGCGATCCCGACGCTCGTCGCGCCTCGCTACATGCCTGGCGTGCCCACGGGCGATCGCACCGGCCACGGCGCCGCGGAGCCGACGTCGAGCGTGCCGGACGCCGATCGCATCAGCCCGAAGATCGGTCCCGTCGACTACACGCTGTCGATCGATCTCGCGCTCCACTTCGACAGCAAGGCCACGATCGGCTCGCCGTCGCACGCGATCACCGCGGTGCACGACGGCCGCGCGTGGCGCGTCGCGGCCTCGAAGACGCCGCTCGATCGCGACCTCGTGATCCTCGTCGAGCCCGAAGGACGCGCGAGCCTCGAGCGTGTCGTCGCGCACCGAGATCCTGCCGAGGGAGATGGCCACGTGGTGCTGAGCTGGGTGCCCGATCTGTCGCGCCTGCTCCCCGCGAACGCCGTCGGCGAGACGTTCTCGTTCGTCATCGATCGCTCGGGATCCATGGGCGGCAGCGCGATCGAAGAGGCGCGCCGCGCGCTCCGGCTCTGCTTGAGGCAGCTGCGTGAGGGCGATCGCTTCGAGGTGATCGCGTTCGACGATCGCATCGAGAGCTTCTCGCCGACGCCGGTGCCCTACACGGAGAAGACGCTCGCGGACGCCGATCGCTGGATCGCGGCGGTCGACGCGCGCGGCGGCACCGAGCTGCTCGCGCCGATGGTGCAGGCCGCGCGTCACGGCGGGGTGGTGGTGCTGCTGACCGACGGCCAGGTCGGCAACGAAGATCAGATCCTCGCGGACGTGCTCGCCGCAGGCGGCGAGAAGAGGTCGCGCATCTACACGTTCGGCATCGGAACGAACGTGAGCGATGTGCTGCTCGGTGAGCTCGCGAAGCGCTCGGGCGGCGCGATGGAGCTCATCCACCCCGGCGAGCGGATCGACGAGAAGGTCGTCGCGACGTTCGCGAAGGCCCACGCCGCGCGCGTCGTGAGGCCCGTGATCGAGGTCGGCGGGGTCGAGCTCGAGGACATCGCGCCGTCGCGGATCCCGGATCTCGTCGACGGCGAGCCTTGGTCGGTCATGGCGAAGTACCCGCGCGGCGGGCGATCGGAGGTGCGCGTGCGCGGCACGCTCGGCGGTCAGCCGTTCGTCCACGTGATCCTCGCGGACCTGCCGGATCGCGCCGAGGCGACGCTCGTCCCGACGTTGTGGGCGCGCGAGCGGATCCGCGATCTCGAGGCCCAAGAGGTCACGGGCCGACGCGCCGCTGCGATGAAGGATCGCATCCTCGGCATCGCGACGAAGTACGGGCTCGCCTCGAAGTACACGTCGTTCGTCGTCGTCGAGAAGCGCACGGGCGATCGACGAACGACGGAAGCCGCGGTCACGCGCGCCATCCCGGTGAACGCGCCCCATGGCTGGGCGATGTTCGAGACGGACGACGAGGCGCAGGAGTCGACGAGGACGATGACGCGCGGCGGAGGCTCGGCGCGCGCACGCATCACGACGGGCGCCTTGCCTGCGATGGCGCGCAAGCTCGCCGCACCGTCTCCGGCCCGCCCGTATGCGGTCGGGGGAGCGCCGAAGGGCGCGCCGCCTCCGCCTCCTGCGGCAGCGCCAGCGCGCGCTTCGTTCTTCGGGGGTGCGCCTGGTGCGCCGCCTCCGAGCCAGTCGATGCCCTTCCCCGCAAAGGACATGTCGCGGATGGGCGAGGTGGCCGACGACTTCGACGTCGACGACGACCTCTCGACGCTGCCGATGACGATGGACGCGATGATGGCGTTCGACGGCGGCGCCCCCGCCGAGGCCGCGCCGCAGAAAAAGAAGGGGGGCGGCTCTCCGCTCGAGCGCACCCTCGAGTCGCAGCGCGCCAGCGGGCTCTGGGATGCCGACGAGACCTCCCTCACCGCCACGCTCGCCGCGCTCGCGGTTCTCGTTCGAGAGGGCATCACCACCTCACACGCCGTCTACGGCGCGAACGCGAAGAAGGCGGTCGACGCGATCGTGAAGATCGCGGGCAAGGCTGCGATCACGGCCTCCGCGCGCGAGACGGCCCTCTTGCTCGCCTACCTCGTCGCGAGCGGCCGCAAGAGCCGCGCGGCGGTCATGGACACGATCCAGGCGCAGTTCCCGGCGGCTGCGGCGCGCCTGGCCGACGAGGCCGGACTCCGCGAGAGCTTGATCCCCTGACGGCGGCCGATCTCACGAGCGATTGCAGAGGGTGAAGTTCGTGGCACGCCTCGCGTCTGTGCCGTTCGCGGCGCAGGCGCCGCGCGATGGGGGCGCTGCCCCCAAACCCCGTACGGCATTCGTTCGCGTGAAAGATTCACGCTCTCTCAGCGGGCTCACCATGCGCTTCACTCCTCTCCTCTCCTCTCTTCTCGTCGTCCTCGCCCTCGGCGCGTCCTCGCGCGCGACGGCACAGCTGCCCGGCGAGGAGTGCAGCTCGATGACGCTCGATCAGTGCGTCACCGAGGCGCAGGGACTGCTGCGCAACGAGGCCGAGCTGCAGCGCGCGATCGCGATGCTCCGCCACGCGTGCAACCGCAGCCACGGCGAGGGGTGTCGCTTGCTCGGCGAGCTCTTCATCGTCGGCCACGGCGTGCGGCAGGAGCCCGAGCGCGCCGCGATCTTCCTCGGCACGTCGTGCGACGGAGGCAACCAGCGCGGATGCTTCGACCTCGCGCGCTTGCTCGCGACCGGACAAGGCGTGCGCGAAGACATGACGCGGGCCGCGCGTCTCATGACCGACGCGTGCACGACCGGTGTGGCTCCCGCGTGCCTCGAGCTCGCGCGCCGTCTTCGTGAAGGAGACGGCTTCCCCGCGGACCCGGAGCGCGCGGGACGTCTCCTCTCCGACGCGTGTGACGGCGGCGCGGGCGAGGCGTGCATGTCGCTCGCGGCGATGTCGTCGAGCGACGCGACGCGCGCGACGGCCCTCTATGCGCGCGCCTGTGAGGCGGGCGTCGCCGAGGCCTGCACCGAGCACGCCGCAGCGCTCCGTGACGGACGCGGCTGTGATCGCGACGTCGCGCGCGCGGCGCAGGTGCTGACGCGCGCGTGCGACGAGGGCGACCTCGCGGCGTGCAACCACCTCGGCATCATGTTCGAAGACGGCGAGGGCGTGACCCAGGACGTGAACCGCGCGTTCGCGCTCTACCGTCAGGCGTGCGCGGGACAGGTCGCGCTCGGCTGCAGCAACGTCGCGCGCTTCGTCGAGACGGGCACCGTCGGCGAGCCGAACCCCGCGGGCGCCGCGCAGCTCTACCGCCGCGCGTGTGACGCGGGCGCAGCCGTGGCCTGCACGAACCTCGGCTTGATGCTCGAAGAGGGCGCGCCCGGCGTGGAGCGCAACCCGACCGAGGCGCGCGAGCTCCACCAGCGTGGCTGCGACGGCGGCTCACAGCTCGGGTGCTACCAGCTCGCGCTCGTGCTCGACGAAGCGATCGGCGGCGCGCGTGACTCGCGCCGTGCGATCGAGCTCTTGCGACAGGCGTGCACGGGCGGCGTCGCGGCGTCGTGCGTCGCGCTCGGTGGGCACCTCGAGACCGGCCGCGGCGTTCGACAAGATCTCGCCGAGGCGGGACGCCTCTATGCCGACGCGTGCCGTCGCGGCGACCTCGCGGGCTGCGTGAACCTCGGCAGCCTCCAAGAAGAGGGCCGCGGACAAGCCGCCGATCCCGCGGCCGCGTCGCGCATCTTCGAGCACGCGTGCACGGGCGGCGAGCTCATCGGCTGCACGCGCCTCGGGCTGCTGCTCCAGACGGGCACCGGCGTCACCGCCGATCCGGCGCGCGCGGTCACCCTCTTCACGCAGGCGTGCGACGGCGGTGAGCTCCGCGGCTGCAACAGCCTCGGCTTCATGTACGAGCGCGGCCTCGGTCTCGCGGCGGCCGACCTCGCGCAGGCGCGCTCGTTCTACAACCGTGCGTGCGACGGCGGCGTGCTCCGCGGTTGCTCGAACCTCGGTGGTCTCGTGATGCGCGGCGATCCGATGAACCCCGCGAACCCCGCGGCCGCCGCGGACCTCTTCCGCCGCGCGTGTGAAGGCCGCACGGGCGTCGGCTGCGCGAACCTCGCGGCGCTCTACGACTCCGGATCCGGCGTGCCGCGCGATCCCACGCGCGCGCAGCAGCTCCGCGCGCAGGCTTGTGCGGCGGGCTACGTGCGCTCGTGCCCGTGATCACGAACCTTCGCTGAGCCCTCGTGATCGCGCTCTACGTCGCCCTCCTGATCGCGTCACAGATCGCGCTCTACTTCGTCGCGCTCGCGATCGGCCTCGAGTGGAAGGGGCGGCGCGCCGTGCCTCCCGACGCGCGCTTCGACGTCGCCGTGGTCCTCGGTTGTCGCGTGAGACCGGACGGACACGCGAGCCTGACCTTGTCGCGGCGGGCCGAGGCGGGCGCGAAGCTCGTGCTCGCCGGCAAGGCCAAGCGACTCCTCCTCTCGGGCGGACGCGTCGGCCACACGAACAGCGAAGCGTCCGCAGCGTTCGTACACGCCGTGGCCACGGGCCTGAGCCCCGACCTGATCGATCTCGAAGAGCGCTCGACCACGACCGAAGAGAACGCGAAAGAAGTGGCCGCGAAGCTCGCCGATCGCGGTCGCTCGGTGCTCGTCGTGACCGACGCCTACCACGTGCCGCGCAGCGTCCGGCTCTTCCGTAAGCACTTCACGAACGTCGCCGGACACGGCGTCCCCGACACCAGCCTCTCGCGCGCGAAGAACGCCCTCCGCGAGGCCGGCGTGCTCGTCGTCCACCTCGCGCGCGGACGGCTCGACTGATGGCCAGCGTGCAGGCGGTGCGGACCGACTGGCTCGATCGCGTGGCCGGGCTCGCCAGCATCCTCGAGCGTCCGTGGTTCCGCGGGCTCGACGGCGTGCTCGGTGAGATCACGAAGCTCGCGCGCGGGCACGACGACGCGCGTGGTCTCGACGTGAAGACGCTCGACGCGCTCCTCCACTCGCGCGCGGGCGTGCGCTTCGAGGCGCAGACCGAGGTGCGCAAGCGCGGCGTGCCCTTCTCACGCGAGCGCTCGTACGACGGATCGATCACGCGGCGTGGCGTCGTGCCCACGCGCGAAGGATCGATGCACGACCTGATGAACGCGCTGATCTGGAGCGTGTATCCGCAGACCAAGCGAGCGCTCCACGCGCGACAGGACGCTGCGCTCGCCCGCGAGGTGGCCGAGGGTCAGACCGCCCTCCCCGGCCGCCGCAGTCGCCTGCGTGATCGGCTCTCGATGCTCGACGAGGGCGGCGTGATCGCGTGGGCGGAGCGCGACGACGACACCGTGCACGACGCGCTCTTTCATGCGGACCTCGACGCGATCCGCGCCCTCGCGCGTGAGGGCGCGATCGGCGCGCGCGTCCTCGGACACGCGATCCTCGAGCACGCCACGTCGAGCGACCCGCGCGAGGTCCGCGGCTGCGTGGTGGTCGTGGCTCGTCCCGAGGGTCGATCGATCGACGAGACGATCGCGCGCGCGCTCGACCGGGACGACGACGCGATCGAGCAGTGGATCGCGCGTCACCCTTCGATCGAGATCGGCGCGATCTTCGACGCGCGAGCGTGAGCCCCGTGCTCAGCCTTCTTTGTGCTCGATCTCCATCGGCTTCGCGAAGAAGCCGTTGGTGCTCGGGTCCTGGTAGGTCGCCCAGTCGAGCGCGAACGGCTGGAAGTCGGTCGAGCCGTCGGCGCGGAGCACCACGCGCAAGCCCTTGGGCTTGACCCCTCGGTAGCTCGAGCCTTCCGGGAGATCGTTGTTCGTCGCGCCGCCCGACGAGAAGACGGTGAGCAGCTTGAACGGTCCTTCGTAGTGCGACTTGAAGCCCGCCTCGATCTTCTCGTGTCCGCGCACGAGCACGTTGCAGCCGAGGCGCTGCAAGAACGACTGGAGCTGCAGGCGCCCGAACGGGAAGCGCGCGCTCGCGTCCTGCAGCGCCGCGGGGATCACGTCCGCCGAGCTCGGGTCGCTCCACATCATCTGGAAGCGGAGGTCCGGATCCTCGAGCGACGAGATCCCCTTCCACTTCTGCTTGAGCGCGCGGTCGCGCGGGATGCCGCCGTGCACGAACATCGTGCGGCCGAGGAAGTACATGCTCGGCAGCGCCTCGAAGAGCGCCATGTAGCCGCGGAACACCTCGACCGGCAGGTACGGCTTGAGCGTGTTGATCGCCTCGGCCGGCTTCACGCCGCCGTAAATCTGGCCTTGGTGCTCGATGTAGTACTCGTGGTTGCCGCGGATGGGCACCACGTGATCGGGCGCCGAGGCGTAGAGCTGGAGCACGCTGCGGAGCACGCCGTTGAGGCTGAAGATGCCTCGGTCGATGTAGTCGCCGAGGAAGACCAACAGCGGATACGGCTGCGTGTTGTCCTTGTGGTAGGCCTCGACGCGCTCGAGGAACTTCGTCTGCATCACGCCGGCCTTGAGGGCGGAGTAGCAGCCGTGGAGATCACCGAGCACGACGACGTCGTAGACGCGTCCGGCCTCGGGCTTGGTCCACTGGATGTGGCCGTCGAGGTGGCTGCCCTCGAGCTCGTCCACGCGCTGTGCGGCTCCGAGCTTGCCGGCGCCCTTGGCGCGCCGCTCGTCGAGCATCGCGATCACCTTCTGCGCGAGCCCGAGATCCGCCTGCACCTGCTTCGCGATGCGATCGGGGTTGGCCGAGTAGTGATGCTCGAGCTGCTTGAAGAACTGGTGATCGCCCTGCGCGCGCTCGTCGACGACCGGGCTCACGGTGACCTCGCCCGGCGCCATCGCGAGGAGCGCGCCCACGTCGTGTACGCGGCTCGCGCCGGGCTCGCCTCCGCCGTCGTCCTCGTCGTCCACGAGGTCGTCCGTGTCGACGACGTCCGGCGAGCTCAAGAGCTGTGCGAGCTCCGCGCGGAACTTCGCCTCGGCGGGGTGCACCTGACCGTCGGCGGCGATCAGCTGATCGATCGCGTCGAGGAGCGCGTCGCGCCCCTTCTGATCGAACGTCGAGAAGAGCTCGAAGCAGCGCAGCTTGAGCTTCGCGTGGACGACGGCGTCGCGGTCGTCCTGCGCGGCGACCGGCTCGGTCATCACGTCGTTCACGAAGCGATCGATGTTCTCGAACACCTCCTGGAAGTGGTTCGAGAAGCGATCGACCACGTCCTTCTTCGCGGCGGCGTCGACGCCCTTCATCGCGCCATCCACGCGCTGCTCGACCAGACGCGTGATGGTCGTCTTCACGACCTCGCGCTCGGACTCGTCGAAGTCTCCGTCGATGTGACCGAACGTCGTCATCGCGAAGATGAGCGCCTGCATCTGGCGCTCGGCCACCTTGGGATCCCGGGAGAGGTCGATCATTGGCGGGACGATACCAAATCCGCGCTCGCCCCCGCTCCACGCCGTGTCGCACGTCCCAACACGAGGGGACTTCATCGACTCGCTCGTCGTCATCGCGGCCCCCGGCCGAGGCGGTCCGAGCGGATACCGTCAGTCGGATGCCGAGCGATCAGGATCCGGAGTCGGTGACCGCGCTCGAGGAGCGCGTGCGCGAGCAGCGCGCGCTCACCGAGATGCTGCCGACGCAGCTCTGGACCGCCGCGCCCGACGGATCGATCACGTGGACCAACCGAGCGACCCACGAGTTCCGCGGCAGGCCTCCGCACGAGCTCGTGGGCCAGCCGGTGTGGCGCGATGCGATGCACCCCGACGATCTCGAAGACGCCAGCGCGCAGTGGCAGCGCTCGCTCGAGACGGGGCACCCCTACGACAACGAGGCCCGACTGCGCCGACATGACGGCGTGTTCAAGTGGCACTTCACTCGCGCCGTGGCCCGACGCGACGCGCGCGGCGCGATCACGGCCTGGTACGGAAGCACGACGGACGTCGACGACTACAAGCGCTTCGAGACGCAGCGCGAGCGGCTCATCGGCACGCTCCGCGCCCGCAACTTCGACCTCCAGCGCTTCGCCTACGCGCTCGCGCGCGACGTGAACACGCCGCTGCGCGCGATCTCGAACCTCGCGACCTGGATCTCCGAAGACCTGGGCGCGCACGCCACGTCGGGCTCCCCCGAGGGCGCGCCGCCCGAGATCAGCGCGAACCTCACGTCGATGCGCGCGCGGGTCCTCGATCTGTCCCAGCTCGTCGACGCCTTGCTGCGCGAGGCCGTGTCGGGACCCGCGCACGACGACCGTTCACAGGAGACTCCGGGGGTCGTGCGAGACGCGATCGTCCTCGTCGCTCCGCCGGACAGCGCGCGAGATCTGCCGGCGATGCGTCGGTTCGTCGAAGCGAGCGGCGGTGCCATCGCGATCGAGGCGACGCCCGACGGCGGCGCCACGATCTCGCTGACGTGGCAGAGCCCGCGCCCGTGACCGGTCACGCGACGCGCGCAGGTCTCGCGTGGAGGAGCGCGCGTCGCGCGCGCGGACCCATGCCCCACCACCGGCGACACGCGCGCCGGAACGACGGAAGATCGCTGTAGCCGAGCACGTCGTGCACCTCCGTCGGGCTCGACCCCGAGAGGAGCAGGTGATCCGCCGCGCGGCGGCGCGCGTCGTCGACGAGCTCACGCAGCCCGAGCTCTTCCGCGGCGAGACGCCCTCGCAGCGCGCGCGGCCGCATCGACATCGCGTCGGCCAGCCCCTCGAGCGTCGGCTCACCACGCAGGACGGCGGCGACGAGGGTGCGCCGGAGCGCCATCGACGGCTGCGCGCGGCTGCGCTCCCGACGCTCGAGCGTGATCACGCGATGCGCGAGCCCATGCACGCGCGCGTCGGCTTCCGGAAGCGCGAGATCGAGGGCCGCGCGATCGAGCTCGATGCGGTCCATCGCGGCGCCGGTCTCGACGGGGCACCGAAGCGCGCGCGCGAGGCTCGAGACACGCGCCATCGGCCGGCCGATCAGCCACGCGCTGATGGGCGAGACCTCGCGGTCTCCCACCACGCGGCGGATGGCCTCGACGACGGTCGCGAGCGCGACCTCCGCGGCGAGCGCGCCGGCGTCGCGGCGTCGCGTGTGCGCGGACTCGTAGACGAACGCACCGCTGCCATCCTCGCGCGAGACGAGGTGGAAGATCGGCACGCCGTGGAGCACGTCGGACGCGTCAGCGAGCGTCGAGAGCGCGCCGCGGACGTCAGGCGCGCTTCGGAGCGCGAGCTCGAGCTCGCCGAACGTTCCTTCGGGAACGCCCTCCGGTCCCGAGATCGCGAGGTCGCGCAGGCTTCGTTCGCCCGCCGCCGCCTCCCAGAACTGCCACTCGACCTCGCCGGACACCGGGGCGTCGAGGGGCGCGTCCGCGAGCGCATCGGCCAGCGGTGAGATCACCTTGGGAGGAGCGCCGCCCGCGGTGGCCAGCGAGACCAGACCGCGCGCGAGCGTTGCCGAGATTCCATCTTCGCGTGTGCTGAGCATGGAGAGAGGCTCAGCAATTCACAGGCCCGCATTCGAGGGCGTTTTCCGTGTCGTGCGCGCCACGACTGCGGCGCCAGCGCACGTTTCTGCGCGCACGCCCCATCGACGAACGCCGGTCAGCGGACGATGCGCATGAGCTCCACGTCGAACACGAGCATGCCCGCCGGCGCGCCAGGCCGACCCTGGTACGCGAGCGCCTCGGGGATCCAGAAGCGACGACGCTCGCCCTCGACCATGAGCTGCACGCCCTCGGTCCAGCCCGCGATCACGCCGCCGAGCGGGAACTGCGCGGGCTCGCCGCGGGTCACCGAGCTGTCGAACATCTGGCCGTCCGTGGTCCAGCCCGAGTAGTGCACCTCGACCACGTTCTCGGCCGTGGGGTGCGTGGTGCCGGTGCCTGCGCGGAGCACGCGCGACGCGAGACCGCTCGCCGTGCGCTCGGCGTTCGCGGGAGCCGCGGCCACGTCCTCGGGCGTCGTGGGGGGCGTGGGCGCCGCGACGAACGAGATCAGCTCCACGTCGAACACGAGCATGCCTGCCGGGCGGTTCGGGCGGCCGCGGTACGCGAGCTCTTCGGGGATCCAGAAGCGGCGGTGCTCGCCGACCACCATGAGCTGGAGGCCCTCGGTCCAGCCTGCGATCACGCCGTTGAGCGGGAACGAAGCGGGCTCGCCGCGCGTGCGCGAGCTGTCGAAGCTGTTGCCGTCCGTCGTCCAGCCCGTGTAGTGCACGGTCACGCGATCGCGGCCGCCCGGATGCTCGGTGCCCGTGCCGGGCGTCAGCACGCGCGACGCGAGGCCGCTCTCGGTGCGCTGCGCATCGGCAGGCGGCGTGGCGACGTCGGGCGGCGCAGGCGGGCCCTCGGGGCGCGGCGGCGCCACGTGGTCCACGGCGGCGTGCGGATCACGCTCCGTTCGCGCGTGCTCGTCGCGCTCGCGTCCGTGCTCGCTGCGCTCGGTGCCTGCGTTGTCCTCGCGCCCAGAGCGGCGACGGAACTCCGGCTCGTCGCGATCGCAGGCGACGAGGCCGAGACCGAGGAGTGAGATCGCGGCGAAGCCCGCGACGAACGAGGCGCTGGAAGACCGAGAAACCGGGGCGTTCATGCGCGGCGGGTTAGCGTGGCGCCGCGCGCGTGTCGAGCCCGCGGGCCGCCCGTGTTATGCGACGCCGATGCGTAGCTCTGGCGTCCACCTCCTCGCCCCGAACGTCTACCTCCACGTGCTCGAGGCGAGCGAGCCCGGCCCCACCCTCCTCTTCCAAGCGGGCATCCACGGCGACGAGATCGCGGGCGTGCACGCGCTCGAGGAGCTGCTCGAAGAGGGCTTCGCGCCGCGACGGGGCCGCTTGCTCGTGTGCCCCGTGATGAACCCCGGCGCGTACCGAGCGCGAAAGCGTCCGGCGAGCGCGCGCGGCGTCTGGAGCGGCCTCGATCTCAACCGCTGCTTCCCCGGCGACGCGACCGCGCCCGAGCACGAGAAGCGCCTCGCCCGCATCTTCATGGACCTCGTCCTCGAAGAGCGCCCCGCGCTCGTCTGCACGCTGCACGAGAGCACCAAGCGCTACAGCCCCGAGGTGAAGCCCTCGTTCGGTCAGACGCTCGTCTACGGCGTCGACCCGATGCCGCCGGTGATCGGTCGCGCGATCGATCGCCTCAACGCGAGGAAGAAGAGCGACGAAGAGACGTGGGCGCCGCAGTACTACCCAGTGGCGACGAGCTCGACGGAGGTGATCGTCGACGCGATCGGCTGCGTCGGCATCTGCGTCGAGACGTGGATGGGCTTCCCCGAAGAGCGCCGCATCGACATGCAGAAAGAGGTCGTCTCGATCCTCTTCGACGAGATGAGCTGAGCCTCGCTCAAGGCGCTTCGTACGCGTCGAGATCCGCGTCTGGCGGCCCCACATCGAACACCGAGGCATCGAACGGTCCGGCATCGTTGGGCTCGGCGGTGCCTTCGAGCGTCGCGATCGCTTCCGCGTCTCCGCCCGAAATGATCAGCGTCGCCGAGACCCCACCCGCTGCGATGGGCACGAAACGAAGAGCGACCTCACAGGTGTCGCCGGGATCGAGCCGATGCCCAGCGCAGTCGTCCTCCACGATCGCGAACGATGCGGCGCCCGATCCGCCCAGTGTGCTGCGCAGCGCTGACGATTGGCCCGTTCCCTCGTTCTCGACGGTGAACACGACACGCTCACTGCTCGCGCCTTGCGGCACCTCGCCGAACGGAGCCAACGCAGGGGCGATCGTGAGCTGGGGCTCGAACACGTAGGGCTCGCATTCGTTCGTCGGGATCTCGCCACCGCAGCGAACCAGTCCGCCGATGCATTGACACACTCGCGCGGTGCACGTCCGGCCTACGCACTCGATGTCGTCGCACAGCGTCAGCTCGACGGGCGTGCCATCGAGGGCGTCACACGGCGCGTGACACAACCTGCCTCCGAGCGGATGGCCGCAGTTCACGGTCACACGGACGATGTCGTTCGCGTCGACCAGGCGAGAGTCCGGGCCACAGCCCGCGAGCAGCGCCAGCGCTGCGACGAAGCTCAGACTGACCTTCATCGCTTCACCGATTTGCGAGAAGCGCCTCGAGCTCGCGAACGCGCGCCTCCGCTGCGTCAGCCCGCGCTCGCTCTGCATTCGCACGCTCACGCTCCGTGTCCGCGCGCTCGTCGCGCGTCATCACGGTCGTCCCCTGGTCGATCCACCGCAGGGCCATCGTGGCTCCCCCCGACAGTCGCGTGGGTCGTGCACCGAGCGAGAGCCCCATCCCTGCGACGACGACGGCCTCGTCCACGACGGTCGCCGGCACGAACCCATCCGCGGTGTTCTGGAACGCTGTCAGCTCCAGCGTGAACGGATCGAAGATCACGTACGTGCTCACGCGCCAGATCCGCTCGTAGACGCGACGCTTCTCTTCGTGATCGATCTTCTTCGTCGAGGGCGAGGTCAGCTCGATCACGACGTCCGGAAAGCGACCGCCTTCTTCCCAGAGGACCCAGCTCTTGCGGTCCTTCTTGACGACGTCGAGCGCGACGAAGACATCGGGCCCGCGAAAGTCGTTCTTCCGCGTCTGCAGCTCGCTGAAGTACACGAACATGTTCCCAGCGACATAGAAGTCGTCGCGCTGGGCCCAGTGATCTCGCAGCGAGTCGATGAGGAGGTTCATCTGCTCGCGATGTCGATCGCTCTCCATCGGCTCCCCGTTCTCCGACGGCAGTTGGTCCTGTCCCGGAGGCACGGTCGGCGGATACGGGTCTTCGATCCACATGCCGTCGAGGGTGCCACCGTTCGTCATGCGAGGCGACGATGCAGCCCACGTACCGGTCCTCTCGCGATCGAAACGAAGGAAATTCGCGCGTGATCTGGCGTCGACGCCGCCACCCCCCTGGCGGCCGCCACCCTGCTGCATGCTCTGCCGATGAGCGAGCCCGAGAGCGCGTGGTCGATGTTCTCCGCGTGGATCGAGAAGGCGGGCCCGCGCGTTCGAGCGTTGCCTCTCGAGCCGCACCGCGGTGAGCCCGTCGCGCGAGCGCTCGGCGTCTCTGCGCGATCGAGCCTGTGGGCGATGGCGACGAACGTGGGCGCCTTGCTGATCGACGACGGCTGGGTGCGCGTGCTCGGCGGCGGCGCTGTAGGACTGGGCGCAGATCTCGCCGACTGGAACGGCCTGAGCGACGCGCCCACCTTCGCGAAGAGCGTCGGATTCTTCGTCGTCGGCTTCGACGTGATGGGGGGCGTGTTCGCGCTCGACGGCGGCGCGCTCGGTGGTCCCACGGCGAACGGACAGGTCTTCTACTTCGCGCCCGACTCGCTCGCGTGGGAGCCGATGGAGATGGGCTACACGCCGTGGCTCGAGTGGCTGCTGCTCGATCGCGAGCGCGTCGACGCGTGGTTCGAGAGCCAGCGCTGGCCGGGCTGGCGCGACGAGGTGCGACCGCTGTCGCTCGACACCGCGATCAGCAGCTACCCGTTCGCGTGGACGAACGAGGGCAAGGATCCCAGCAAGGTCTCGCGCGCCCCCGTGCCCGCGACGAGCGCGATCGCCACGCAATTCCGCTTCGCGCGCGAGCTCGAGAGCCCCACCCTTCCCGGCCCTCGTCCCATCGCACGCTGACGGTCACGCAGGCCAGATCGGTACGCCGCGGCTCACGTGCGGTGGTCGGTGCTCGGCATGCAGCGCGGCGCGCGCCGCGTCGTCCATCCGCTCGATCACGCGCGTGAGGACGACGACGGGCTCATGCGTCTCGAGCTCGATCGTCGCCCGCGAGAACGCACGATCGTGCTGCGCCGTGCGCACGCGCGCGCCGAGTTGGTGCTCGAGGCTCCCGTTCACGACCGCTTGGAGGAACGCGCGCACCGACGGCGGAACGCTCGCGAAGCGGAGCTCGAGGTGACGCACGCCACCGACGGGATCGACGCGAAAGATCTCGCAGGCCTGAGCGAACGATTCCGCGTCGGCGCTCATCCACTGCCAGTCTCCCTCGAAGCCACGCACCACGAACGCGGCGCGTCCGTACTGCTCCGCGTAGTGCGGGCTCATCGAGGGCGCGAGCCGTGGGAGTCGATGGACGTCGACATCGACCGCGGCGTGTCCCGAGAGGCAGCACCCCCCGGCCACGGCCTCGCTCAGCGTCCCCAGCGGCGCAGGTCCTCGACTCCATGCAGCGACCATCGTGTCGCCGAGCACCATGCCGGCGAGGGCGTCGCACACGTGCGCCCTACGCGCCTCGCCGAATGTCTCGCCGAAGACCGACGCGACCGACTGGTCACCGTCCAGCTCCACATCGAGGGACCAGTTGCCTTGGTTCTCCCACCAGAGCGCGAGGCGCCCGTCGCGGAGCTCGAGCTGATCCGGAAGCACAGGCTGATCCTGATTCGTCGCCTGCAGTCGACGCCCGAGCAGCGCGAACCACTCCCGCACGTGCGGCGGCAACGGACGATCGAGCCGCGTCTCGATCGCATCGAGGGACGCATCGTCGAGGCCATCCTCGGGCTCGATCGGTCGCTCGTACCAACGCGCGACGAAGGACGCGAGCGCCGACCACCGCGGCGTCGCGGCGAGCGAGGCCCTCGGTTCGGGCTCTGTCACGAACGTCCGTCGTGCGGTTCGTTCTTGAGCGACCTCGCGACCTCGAGCGCTGCGTACGTGAGGATGCCGTCCGCGCCTGCGCGCTTGAAGCCGATCAGGCTCTCGAGGATCACGCGATCCCAGTCGAGCCAGCCGCGCTCCGCGCTCGCCTTCAGCATCGCGTACTCACCCGACACTTGGTACGCGAACGTCGGCAGACCGAACGCTTCCTTCACGCGCCAGAGCACGTCGAGGTACGGCATGCCCGGCTTCACCATCAGCATGTCGGCGCCCTCTTCGACGTCGAGCGCGACGTCGCGCAGCGCCTCTGTCCCGTTCGCCGGATCCATCTGGTAGGTGCGCTTGTCGCCCTTGCCGAGGTTGGCCTTGCTGCCGACGGCGTCGCGGAACGGTCCGTAGAACGCGGACGCGTACTTCGCCGCGTAGCTGAGGATGCGCACGTGCGAGAGGCCCTCGTGCTCGAGCGCGTCGCGCACCGCGCCGATGCGGCCGTCCATCATGTCGCTCGGCGCGATCACGTCGCAGCCCGCGCGCGCTTGCACGATGGCCTGCTTGCAGAGCACCTCGACCGTCTCGTCGTTCACGACGTACGCGCCGCCCGCATACCAAGGCGCGCGCTCGTCGGGACGCAGGAGGCCGTCTTGTCCGTGCGTCGTGAACGGATCGAGCGCGACGTCGCAGATCACGCCGACGTCGGGGCAGGCGGTCTTCACCGCGCGCACCGCGCGACACACGAGGTTGTCGGGGTTCGTCGCCTCGTCGCCGCTCTCGGTCTTCTTGCTCGGATCGATCACGGGAAAGATCGCGACCGCAGGGATGCCCGCCGCGTGCCCTTCCTTCACGGCGTCGACGAGGAGATCGATCGAGAGGCGCGACACGCCGGGCATCGACGCGATCGGCGTCGCGAGCCCTTCGCCCTCGTGCACGAAGAGCGGCCAGATCAGATCCGACGGCGTGAGCACGTGCTCGCGCGTGAGGCGACGCGACCACGCGTCGCGACGATCACGACGCATCCGGGTGCGAGGAAACCGACCGAGGAAGTGCATGTGCTCGTGACTATCACGGTACGAACGGGTCGAGGATCGAGACGACCAACAGCGTCGTCCGCCAGCGACCGCACGCCTCGGCGGGCTGCCAGTTTCGCCCGCTCGACAGGACGCAGTGTCCAGTGGCCACCCTCCTAGCGATCGACGTCACGCTCTTCGTCGGTGCTCGAGTCGATCGAGATCTCGCGCATCCCGCGGCGTAGGAATGTCACCAGCGGCTCTCGCGTCACCTGGGAGGCACGCTGGGCACCGGTGCGAACGACGACCGCACCGGGCTCTGCGAGCCTCGTGTTCTGGGGCTCTTTCGCTGCGCCGCGTGATTTGTTGATCGGTCTGGGCACGTCAGTCCTTCGCGCGTTGCAAGTGTCAGAAGAGGATGTCGCAGTCGAGGTCTGCGATGGAGCCGGCGTTGTCGTCCTCGTCGCACTCGGCGATCACGCCGCTGCCCGTGCCATCGTCGTCGGCGAACACGACGAACGCGTACGGCGCCTCGCCCATGAGCGCGACGCCCGAGAGCTCGATCACCTCGCTCTGTCCGGGGAGGAGCGGCATCGTCGTCATGCCCACGCCGAGCAGCGCGCCTCGCATCGCAGGCGTGCCTTGGTGGAACGCGACGGGCACGCCCGACGGCGCGCCGAGGTTGCCTTCGTTCGAGACGCGCGCGCGCAGGGTGACGCTCGCGGGGCAGCCATCGAGCACGACCTCGAGCGCGATCACCACGAGATCGGGCGCGTTGTAGACGCCCTCGCCCTGCGCGTTCTGTCGGTAGTTGTTGAGACCGGGCGTCGACCAGTTGTCCATCTCGACGCGCGGCACGGTGCCGTCCGAGAGCAGATCGGTGACGTGGTACGCGTGCTGACCCCACACACGTCGCGTGCGCATCCACTGATCGCGCGCGTCTCCGTAGACGAACACGCCGCGTCGCGCGCCGTCCCACGCCGCATCGGCGGCGCGACACTGCGTGCGAAGTGAGGCGGTGCGGTCGTTGGCGACGATCACGATCTCGCTGTTGCCGTCCGCGTCGACGTCGGCGACGAGCGGGTACTCGTGGATCGTCGCGCTCGAGCTCGGGATCTGCAGCAGCACTTCGCCATCCGTGCCGCGGTAGACGCGCATGTAGCACTCGTCGCCGTAGACCACCTCGGCCGCGCCGTCGCCCTCGAAGTCGAAGACGCTCGAGCCCGTCGCGTTCGAGGAGACGTCGACGGTCGTGCGTGACCACAGCACGCCATCGGCCTCCGCGAGATCGTAGACGGCGTAGCTCGCGGCGCCCGCGACGCCGATCTCGGGGCGTCCGTCACCGTCGAAGTCGGCGACCGTCGGCGGTCCACCGCGACCACCGCCGGGCTGCGCGATCGGTCCCCACTGCACGACGCCCGTGAGGCCATCGAGCACGTAGACGTTGCCCGAGCTCACGAGCACCACCTCGGGCTGCGTGTCGGCGTCGAACTGCGCGATCGCTGGGTAGCCGTCGGGCGCGGTCGAGAGCCAGTACGCGGTGCCGTCGCGACGGTACGCGCGCCGGCCGGTGACGATCTCGGGCATACCGTCGCCGTCGAGATCGGCGACCGCCGCGATGCCGCCGCCGTAGCCGCTGTTCGTGCCCTCGTTGCCGCCCGTGTCGCGCTGCCACTCACGCACGCCGGTCGCTCCGTCGATCACGACGGCGCCGAAGATGATCTCGGGCACGCCGTCGGCGTCGAGGTCCGCGATGGTCGGCGCGCCGTTGCCCGACGTGACGCTGAGCGGCGTCGTTCCGTCCTCCTGCGTCGCGCGCCAGAGCACGCTGCCGTCGTGATCGATCGCGATCGGACGACTCCCGAGCGTGGGCCGCGTGAGGCCGACGATCTCCGCACGTCCGTCACCATCGAGATCCGCGCCGGCGATCCCGACGCGGCCGTTCAGCCGATCCCCCACCGTCGTCATCGACCACAGCGGCGTGCCGTCACCGGAGTACGCGCGGAGCACGCCGTGCTCCCAGTCGTCGTCGCACGCGAAGTTCGCGATCACCTCGGAGCGACCGTCGCCCGTGAGGTCGACGATCACCGGCGCCGTGATGCCGTGCATGCACTCGGGCGCATCGACGGCGGTCTCGGCGCTCCACTCGACCGTCGCCTCGAACGGACCGAAGACCGGCTCGAGCGCGCACGTGACGGGCTCGAACTGCGGGAGGCAGCGCCCGAGCGTCGGCTCACAGAACGCGCCGATCGGGCACTCGAAGCTATCCACGCACGCATCGCCGAGGTCCGTGCACTCACCCGAGACACACGCCTGCATGTCGCCGCAGCACGTCGTGAGATCGGCGCCGCAGCGCACGCCGCTCGCGCACGCGGGCAAGCAGGCGCCGAGCGTGCACTCTTCACCGATCGCGCAGCACGCGGGCGGCGAGCCACAGACGGTCATGCTCTCGCACGCGCGCCCCGCGTCCGTGCCTGCGTCGGGCAGCGGCGCGTCGATGCCAGGCCCTCCCGTGTCGCGCGCACCGCCATCGCTGGGCGCGACGCAGCGCATGTCGACGCAGACCAGGCCGCCCGTGCAATCACTGCTCGAGTCGCAGCCGGTCGGGAGCGGTGCGCTGCAATCACAGCCCGCGAGGATCGAGAGGCCAAGGGCGAAGAAGAGGGGACCGATGTACTTCGTGGACGTCACCCGGCGAGCGTATCGCACCGCCTCGGCCGCGAGCACGCGTCAGCCCGGCAGCCGACACAGCGCGGCGTGCGTGTCGGCCGAGTCGAGCAGCGTGCCCGACACGTCGCCGAACCGAACCTCCATGCCGCTCTCGATCACGGGCGGCGCGTCGGCATCGATGCGACGTCCGCCCACCAACGTCGGGTTCCGCACGCTGACGTCGACGAGCACGAGCGCGCCGTCGTCGCGCACCCGGACGTGCGCGTGGAGCTTCGAGATCGACGCGTGACGAATGACGACGTCGCAGTTGCCGGCGCGACCGATCGAGATGCGATCCGCGTACGGGCTCGACTCGGCCTTCACCAGCGGCAGCACCACGAGCGTGCCTTGCGACTCTTCGCTCGACGCCGCGAGCTCCGTCTTGAAGCCTGCGCTGTCGGGCTTCTTCGACATGTAGGCGAGGAGGAAGTGGTTCGGATGCCGACTCACGAAGGCGGCGCGAGAGAGCGACTTCGCCTGTGCGATCCAGCGCCCGAGCTCGGTCGTCCGTCCGGTCATGCCGCATGAGGACGATGCGGCCGATCACGCCTACGCCGCAAGGCTCACCAGAGGCGAGGAAAGATCGAGAGCGTGCACGCCGTGTGGAACTGCCACGGGAGCTCGATGTTGTAGTAGGTCGTCACGCGAACCTCGAAGATGGGATGGCCCTCCGTCGCTGACACGGTGTGACCGACGAACGCGCCGACCTGGCCGGTCCAGCTTCGACCATCGACCAGGCCGACCGCTCCTTGAGCCCCGAGAAAGAAGCGGCGGGTGACGTTCGCGAGCAGCTGCAGCGGGACGACGACGTACGGCGAGATCTGCGGCGTCAACAGCAGATCGACATCGACACCCGTGGAGACTCGAAGGTCGCGCGTGGGGCGAATGACGAGAGGAATGCCCGCGCGCACGACGCTCGTGCCCGTCGTGATCGCGGGGATCATCGCGGAAGCGCGCACACCCACGTCGATGTCGTTGGAGCCGAACACGCGGAGCGTGGCGAACACCGTCGGGTCGCGCGTCCACGGCCAGGCGACGCCCACCTCGAGATCGTTCATGACGCCGACCGTGACTTGGTTCGGCGCTTCGCCTCGGAAGAATCCTACCGTCCAGTCGGCGCCGTGATCGACGCGCGCGACGCCCTCGGCGAGCGTGAGCGTGCGCTGCGCCGGCCGAGCCGCGTAGCGTCGACCTTCGTAGGGATCGCGAGGGGGTGCGATGGGCGAGGCGAGATCGGCCGCGGCTCGGTTCGCCACGTCGGCGCGAGCGTGCGGCACGGCCACCGAGATCAGCCACGCGAGCAGGCACACCGTGCAGCGCAACAGCGTCATCACCGGCGGCTTCGCGCGCGACGGACACAGGCCAGCGCGATCACGAGGAGCGGTACTGGGCTGACTGGCGCTCGGTGCGAGACCGCGCCGCACCGGTACGCGCTTCCCGTCCCGCGCGTCACGCCCACGCCGGGCTCGAGGCCGCTCGCGTTGGCGCAGACGCCAGAGCAGGCTGGACCTGCGGGCCGATTCGCCTCGCGCGTCACGAGGATGAACGTGCCCACGTCCGCGCCGGTCGACACGCGGAGGTTGAGATCCTCGCGCAGGTCCGTGAGCGCCAGTCGCGTGCGAAGGCGAGTGAGGTAGAGGTCGCCGCGCAGCGCCGTCCGCACGACCCCGACGTCGTTGCGCGCGCGGTGCTCGGTGCCGTCGGGGGCGCGGCTCGTGAAGCTCTCGAGCGACGACACGTCGACGACCGGCGCCGCGTACTCGGTGACCCAATTCCGCCCGGGCCCGTCGCCAGCGAAGATCGCGTCCTCGAAGCGCGCCTCGTAGTCGAAGCTCGACGTGCGCCAGTCGTAGGTGATCGCCGCACGATCCACCTCGGCGTTCCCGAAGTTCGTGGGCTCCATGCGCGACTCGGCGAACACGAAGAGCTCGAGCGAGAGGTCGACGGCGACACCTGCGGCGACCATGCGCAGCGGCAGCGTGGTCGACAAGCCCGGCGTCGTGACCCGGACCGGCTGCATGCGATCGACACCTTCACCGGGCCGGAGACGGAGAACGGCGAAGCTCATGCGCAGCCCGACGTAGTGATCGATGATCGGGAGCAACGCGTCGTCGACGCGGTAGCCGTTCTCGTTCAACCACGTCAGCAACGCGCGCGGATCGTCGGACTCGATGGTGGCCGTCTCGTACGGTCCGACGACGCCCTGGAACTCGACGCGCACGGGAGACGGTCGCGGCATGAAGTCCGCGCTCGCCTCCGAGGCGATGAAGCCGAGCCCCAGGCACGGGTCGGGACACCTCGCGGGGGGCGGCGGAGGTGCCTGCATGAGGATCTGCGTCTCTTGCGTCAGCGCCTCGAAGAAGCCGTTGTCGGCGAGGACGACCCGCGCGCCGCTCGCCACAGGAAGGACCCAGACGAAGTCTGAAGGGTCACCGGCGTAGACGATCTGATCCCAGAGCGTCGAGGCCGAGGGCGACACGACCATCACCATGCGATGCGCGTCGACTGCCGTGGGGCTGCCGGTGGGACCAGGAAAGCAGCCGCCGCAGGCGAGCGCGCGCGCGGGGACGAGCGCCGACAGCAAGCACGCGATCACGGAAGCCACGATCTTCATCTCACGCCCCTCATGGATGCGCCACCACGACTCCCGTAGCGTGCGCTCGAGTCGACCCGCCCGTCGAGACCTTCACCAGACGCGCGGGAAGAACGAGATCGCGCAGGTGACGTGGAGGTCGTTGAGCTCGAACATGTACGAGGTCGTCCAGCGGACCTCGAAGATGGGATGCCCTCGCGGCGTCGCGCTCACGGTGTGTCCGACGAAGAGGCCCGCCTGTCCGGTGACGCGCGATCCATCGAGCCAACCCACCGAGCCCTGCGCGCCGAGGAACATGCTCGGCACGGGATTGCCCATGATCTGAAAGGGAATCCACGCCCACGGTGAGATCTGAGGCGTGAGGAGGAGCTCCACGTCGAGACCGGTCTGGATGCGCACGTGCCGCGTCGGCCGGATCACGACCGGGATGCCCGCGCGCACCACCGTGTCGCCGGTCGTCACGAGCGGCGCTCGCACCGACGCGCGCACACCCAGATCGACGAGATCGGACCCGAAGAAGCGCACGGTGCCGAACAGCGTCGGGTCGCGAGTCCACGGCCACGCGACGCCGATCTCGACGTCGTTGGTCAGGCCGGCCGTCAGCGTGTTCGGCGCCTCGACCGCGAAGTGCATGACGTTCCAGTCGACTACGTGATCGAGCCGCCACACGCCCTCGCTGAGCGTGAGCGGCCGCTGCGACGCGCTCTCCGGATAGCGGCGCCCTTCGAACGGATCGGGGGGCGGCGGGATCGGTGAGGCGAGACGCACGGGCTGGCTCGCGGCTCCGCGGCTCATGCCAGGGCGAGGCGGCCGCGCGCTGCGTGACATCGGCACAGGCTCGTCGTCGACGGCTCGAGGGACCGGCGTCACGCGCGGAGTCTCGGAGGCGGGAGCTGGTTGGGCTGCAGGAGCTTCGCTCGCCGGTGCATCGCTCGCCGGTGCATCGCTCGCCGGTGCATCGCTCGCCGGTGCATCGCTCGCCAGTGCATCGCTCGCCAGTGCATCGCTCGCGGGTGCATCGCTCGCTGGCGCTTCCGCCGATGGCGTCTCGCTCGGCGGTGCGTCGTCTGTCGTCCCACTCACGTCGGGCGCGGGCTCCGGCGGCGTCTCCTGCGCACGAACGCGCTCGTACGTGCCGGAGCACGCGAGCGCGATCACGAGCGCAGCGAGCCTCTTCATCGTCGGCGTCGACCGATCACGAGCGCCAGACCGAGCCCGGCGAGGACGAACGATGGAGGCATCGACGTGTCGCCGACGCCGATCGAGCAGCGACGGTACGAGCTGCCCGCACCGCGCGTCGTCGAGCCCGCGGGATCGAGGCCGGTCGAGGACACGCAGACCGTGGGGCACGCGGGCTCGGACGCGCGGTTGAGCTCGCGCGTCACGTTGATGAACGTGCCCACGTCGCCTCCCGTCGAGAGACGCAGCGCGAGATCCTCGCGCAGATCGTTCACGCCGAGGCGCGTGCGGAGGCGCGTGAGGTACGCGTCGGCGGGCAAGGCCTCACGCACGATCGCGACGTCTTCGGCGGCGCTGTTGATCTCGCCGGACGGGCTCGTGCTGCGGTACGTCGCGAGGCTCGTCCACTCGACGATGGGCTCGGCGAACTCGGTGACCCAGTTGGTCGTCGAGCCCGAGCCCGCGAAGAGCGCGTCGTCGAAGCGCTCGTCGTAGTCGAACGTGCGCGTGGTCCAGTCGTACGTGATCTCACTGCGATCGATCTCGGCGTTGCCGAAGTTCGAGGCCTCCATGCGCGACTCGGCGAACACGAAGAGCTCGAGGTCGAGATCGATCGCGACCCCGGCTGCCACCATGCGGAGCGGGAGGGTCGTGGAGAGGCCGGGCGTGGTCACGCGCACGGGCTGCATGCGATCGACGCCTTCGCCCGGCCGGAGTCGCAGCACGGCGAAGCTCATGTGCAGATCGACGTAGTGATCGATCACGGGCAGCAGCGAGTCGTCGACCGCGTAGCCGTTGGCGTTCATCCAATCGAGGAGCGCCGCAGGATCTTCGGAGCCGATGGTCGCGGTGTCGTACGGGCCGACCACGCCCTGGTGATAGACGGTGACGGGCGGGCGCGAGCCGTCGTTCGACTCGCGCGCGGAAGGCGACGCGCCGCCGAAGCCGAAGGGGCCGCTGCCGCACGGGTCCGAGCAGAAGGTCCGCGGAGGCGTCGGCGCCTGCATGGTGATGAGCGTCTCGTTCGAGAGCGCCTCGAAGAAGCCGTTGTCCGCGAGCTCGACGGCGGCCATGCCCGCGATCGGCAGCACCCACGCGAACTCGTCGGGGCTTCCCTCGTAGACGATCTGATCCCACAGCGTCGTGCCCTCGGGGGAGATCGCGAGGACCATGCGGTGCGCGTCGACGGCCGTCGGGTTCCCCGTGGGCGGCGCGAAACAGCCACCGCACGCCGAGGCCGGAGCCGCATCGAGGAGCACGGCACCTGCGCCGAGCGAGCAGAGCGCGACGCCGAGGGCTGCCTTCGATCCCGCGAGCAGCCCGTTGCCGAGGGACTGGGCACGAACGTTCATCACGACCTCCGACCTGGCGCAGTCGGGCACATCCGACTGGGCGATCGGTGACGGATTGCACTCCGAGTGCCAGCGCGCTGGCGACCTCGAGAGCGGAGGAAGACGAGGGCGAGCATGCCGAGCGTGCCGCTCCAACCGAAGACGCCGCCGCCGCGACCGGCTCCCGACACCGAGCACCGGTACCTCGAGCCCGTGCCGCGGGCGCTCGATCCACCGGGCCCGAGGCCATCGCTGCTCTCGCACACGGGACACACCACGTCGGGGGCGCGGTTGAGCTCGCGCGTGACCTCGATGTTCGGGGGGATGTCTCCGCCCGTCGAGAGGCGCAGCGTGAGATCGTCGCGGAGATCGTTCGGACGAAGGCGCGTGCGGAGGCGCGTGAGGTGAACGCTCGCCGAGGCCGAGAACGCGCTCGTCGCAGCCATCACGTCCGGGGCCGAAGAGTGCGTTCCGTCCAGCTCGAACGTCGTCCGCGAGAGCGACGAGAGCGCGATCGGCATCGCGAACTCGGTCACCCAATTCGAGCCCGGGCCTTCGCCCACGAAGAGCGCGTCCTCGAAGCGAGCGTCGTAGTCGAAGGTGTCGGTGGCCCAGTCGTAGGCGATGGAGGCGCGGTCGACCTCGGCGTTTCCGTAGGTACCCACCTCCATGCGCGACTCGGCGAGCACGAAGAGCTCGAGGTTCAGATCGACGCCCGCGCCTGCGGCCACCATGCGGAGCGGCAGAGACGGCGAGGTGCCTGGCATCGCGACGCGCACGGGCTGCATGCGGTCGAGGCTCGCCGAGCTCTGGAGCCGCAGGACGGCGAAGCTCAAGCGCATCGCGACGTAGTGCTCGATCGTCGGCAGCATCGCGTCGTCGACGAGGTAGCCGTGCTCGTTCATCCACGCGAGCAACGCTGCGGGATCGTCGGACATGATCGTCGCGGTCTCGTACGGCCCGACCACGCCTTGGTGCTCGACGGTGACGCCGCCCCCCGACCCGGCATCGCTGCGAGCCGACCCGCCACCGCCGCCGAACGGGATGCCCCTCGTCGAACCGCACGGGTCTGGACAGAAGGTGCGCGGCGGCAGAGGCGCCCGCATCGTGATCTGCGTCGTCGCGGTCAGCGCCTCGAAGAAGGCGTTGTCCGACAGCTCCACCACCGTGCCCGGCGCCACGGGCAGCACCCACACGAAGTCACCTGGATTGCCGGCATAGACGATCTGATCCCAGAGGATCGTCTGGCCCGGCGCCACGACGATGACCATGCGGTGCGCGTCGACGACGCCCGGAACTCCCGTCGGGTTCGGCGGCACGAAGCATCCGCCACACGCGCGCGCGACGCTCGAGGGCCACGTCGTGACGAGCCCCGTCGTTGCGATCGACAGCACGGCCATGGTCAGGAGCGTCGCCGCCGCGTGAGACACGGTGTCAGTGAGTGGCGCGAGGCGCGACCGTCGTGAAGTGAAGGGGTCCATCGTTCCCTCCCAAAGCAGAAGTGTTCCGATGCTGACGTCGGTGCAGCCAAAAAGAAAGCGCGCCGTGCGCGTGACGGAAGCGCCTCGGTGCGCCGAGCTGGCGCCGCGCTGACCACGACTCTCCACAACGGACCCACCAAACACAGCGAGGCGTCCTGCTCGCGCGGGACGCCTCGTCGTGTCTCGAAGAGCGGCGAAGAGTGAGCTCTCCGTCCGCTCATTCGACGCAGATCACTCCGCGGTGGCTTCCGCCTTCTTGGCCGGCTTCTCGGCCTTCTCGGCCTTCTCGCCGTGGCCGCCCTTGTGGTCCGACTCGGCCGAGCCGATGCGCATGCCGTAGAACGAGCGGTACACGAAGAACCCGCTGGCCGCGAAGAGCACCGCCGCGACGATGAGGCGCATCGAGTTGCCGTTCTGCTCGCCGAGGATCTCGGCGAGCTCGACGGCGAGGAGGCCGAAGAGCGTCGTGAACTTGATGACCGGGTTCATCGCGACCGACGACGTGTCCTTGAAGGGATCGCCGACCGTGTCGCCGACGACGCACGCCTCGTGGAGCGCGGTGCCCTTCGCCTTGAGCTCCGTCTCGACGATCTTCTTCGCGTTGTCCCAAGCGCCACCCGCGTTCGCGAGGAAGAGCGCCTGGAAGAGGCCGAAGAGCGCGATCGCGATGAGGTAGCCGATGAAGAAGTACGACTCGAGGAAGGCGAACGCGAGCGTCGAGAAGAAGACCGTGAGGAAGATGTTGAACATGCCCTTCTGCGCGTACTCCGTGCAGATCTGGACGACCTTCTTCGAGTCCTCGACGGAGGCCTTGTCCGCGCCCTCGAGCTTGATGTTCGCCTTGATGAACTCGACCGCGCGGTACGCGCCCGTCGAGACGGCCTGCGTGGAGGCGCCGGTGAACCAGTAGATGACCGCGCCGCCCGCCATGAGGCCGAGGAGGAAAGGCGGGTGGAGGATCGACAGGTTGATCATCAGGTCCGGCTGGAGACCCGTGAGCACGAGGATGACCGAGAAGATCATCGTCGTGGCGCCGACGACCGCGGTGCCGATGAGGACGGGCTTGGCCGTCGCCTTGAACGTGTTGCCCGCGCCGTCGTTCTCCTCGAGGAGATCCTTGGCGATGTCGAAGTTCGCGTCGAAGCCGAAGTCCTTCTTGATCTCGGCCTTCACGTCCTTGACGTTCTCGATGAGCGAGAGCTCGTACACCGACTGCGCGTTGTCCGTGACCGGACCGTAGCTGTCGACCGCGATGGTGACCGGGCCCATGCCGAGGAAGCCGAACGCGACGAGGCCGAACGCGAAGACCGGCGAGACGTCGACGTCGTTGATCGTCATCAGCGAGCCGATGCCCATCGCGGTGCCCGCGTCGAGCGTCGTCACGTAGTACGCGATGCCCATGAGCACCACGAAGACCATGCCCATCCAGTAGGCCGAGAAGTTACCCGCCGTGAGGCCGGCGAGGACGTTGAGCGACGCTCCACCCTCGCGCGACGCCTGGACGACCTCGCGGACGTGCGCCGACTCGGTCGACGTGAAGACCTTGATGACCTCGGGGATGATCGCGCCCGCCGCGGTGCCGCAGCTGACGATGATCGAGAGCTTCCACCAGAGGCTCGTGTTCCCGCCGACCTCGGGGATGAGGAGGTTCGACACCACGAACGTGAGGATGATCGAGACGATCGAGGTCAGGATCACGAGGTACGTGAGCGGGATCTCGAAGTTGAAGCGGACGGCGTCGCCGAAGCGGCCCTTCTGCATGGCCTCGTTCACGAAGTACGAGAGCGCGCTCGCGACGACCATGATGATGCGGATCATGAAGATCCAGACGAGGAGGATCGTCGCCTCGGTCTGGTGCGTCGGGTAGATGGCGAGGAGGATGAACGAGATGAGGGCGACGCCCGTCACGCCGTAGGTCTCGAAGCCGTCCGCCGAGGGGCCGACCGAGTCGCCCGCGTTGTCGCCCACGCAGTCGGCGATGACGCCGGGGTTACGCGCGTCGTCTTCCTTGATCTTGAAGACGATCTTCATGAGGTCCGAGCCGATGTCGGCGATCTTGGTGAAGATGCCGCCCGCGATGCGGAGCGCGGAGGCGCCGAGCGACTCACCGATCGCGAAGCCGATGAAGCACGGGCCCGCCCAGTCACCGGGGACGAAGCAGAGGATGCAGATCATCAGGAAGAGCTCGATCGAGATGAGCAGCATGCCGATGCTCATGCCGGCCTTGAGCGGGATCGCGTAGACCGCGAAGCCCTTGCCGCGGAGCGCCGCGAAGGCCGTGCGCGAGTTCGCGAAGGTGTTCACGCGGATGCCGTAGAAGGCGACGAGCACGGAGCCCGCGATGCCGACCAGCGAGAACACGAGGATGACGAGGACCTTCACCAGCGGGAAGCCGACGAAGACGCCGTAGTACACGGCCATGATCGTCCCGATGAAGCCGAAGAGGACCATGATGAAGCGGACCTGCGTGTAGACGTAGGTCTTGCAGGTCTCGAAGATCAGCTCGGAGATCTCGAGCATCGACTTGTGGACCGGCAGGCTCTGCAGCTGCGAGTACTGCACGATCGCGAACACGACGCCGAGGGCGGAGACGACGAGGCCGCTCATGAGGAGCGTGCGACCGTCGACGCCCATCATCGAGATGTCGGCGAAGTTCGGCAGGACGAGGTTCGCCTCGCCGCCGGCCTGGTGGCCGCCGCCTTCTTCCGCGTGCTGGGCGAGCGCGGTCGAGAGCGAACCGAGGCTCGCGAAGAGGGCCGCGAACAGCGCGGACACCAAGCTCGCACCCTTCGAGAGGGCAGAGCTCGGGAGCGTGGATTGAATGGGGGTCTTCGGACTGGACATGAACCGCGTCTCCTCGAGGCCATTGGACGGCGGGTGCCGTCCGTCTCTCCGGGGACCGAATTCGGCAAAAAACGCCTGGAATTCGGCCCTTCCGCGAAGGCGCCGCCTCTTAGCAGTCGAGACCGTTCATGTCGAGGATCACGAGCCCCTCTCGTGATCCTTCCCCCGCACGACCCCCGAGGTCGTGTCGCTCAGTGGGCCCGAGGGCTCACCAGCACGCTCGCTGGCGCGCTCACTCGGTCGGGCCGCGAGACGGCGGCGGGCGCTCGGCGTCCATCGTCCGCATCTCGGCGTCCGACGGGTACTGGCGCTGGCTGTCCGGGGATGCGGGCCGCACCTCGGCCTGGCCGGAGGTGTCGCGCTGCGCCGGCGGCTGCACCGGACCGAGATCGGCCGGGCGGTACTGTCCTGGCCCGAAGTCGATGTACGTGAACGTGAACGTGCCCTCGGTGCCGGTGGAGATCTGCGGCACGACGTTCGCGCGCATCTGCATCACGAGCACCATGTCGTTGCGGCGACGCTCGAGGTGCGCGCGCACGACCGGCGTCTCGAAGAACGCGGTCTCGAGGTAGCGGCGGCTGTTGCCGAGGTGGATCGCCGTGTTGGGGAACACGATCTCCACGCGCCCGTCGCTCGTGGCGAGCTGCGCGGCGACCGCGGAGTTCGTCTGGACGAAGAAGCGCGAGCCGCCGCCCGGCTGCATCTGGAAGCCCGGCCACGTCACGATCGTGGCGCGCGCGGCGCGACCGCGACGACGTGCGATGCGCCCCATCGCGGGGGGCGGGTTCCCTCGGCCCGGCGTCACACCTCCGTACTCGGTGAGCGGATGCGGACTGCTCGACTGAGGCGCGCTGGTGCGCACCTCCTGTGCGAGAGCCTGCGGGGCGAGCGCGGCCGGCACGAGACCGGACAGCGCGATGACGACGGCGAGTTGGTTTCGGCGCACGACACGATGGTAGGTCAGGTCCCCCGTCGCTCCGCAACTTCCCGTCCTGTCGCCCCGGCACGTCGCCCCGAAAGCTGCCTCGCGGCGTCCGAGCGCGCGCCGACAGGCGCGCAGAAACTCAGTACGCTCGGGCCGCCGTGTCGTTGCTCGGGACTCTGCTCGTCGCCTGCGCCGCGCTGTATGCCCAGGCCGCCGTCGTGTACGCCTGGCTCTGGATGTACGGCGCGCGACGCGACGTCGTGAGCCTCGGCCTCTCGGGCACCGCGACGGGCGCGACGGTCTTCGCCCTCGGCGCCGTGTTCCTCACCGCCGAAGCGTCGCTCGCGACCGCGGAGCTCGGCGCGCGCTTGCTCTACGCTGGCAGCTTCGTCGCGTCCGGCGCGTTCTTCGTGGTGGCGCTCGACGTGTCGGGCACGCGGCACCCACCCGCGCTCACGCGCGTGGTCGGCGGAGCGATGGCGCTCGGCACGCTCCTCTCGCTCGCGGGCCTCGTGCACGACCCGGGCAGCGTGGAGCCGGCGATGGGCCACGAGCCCGCGCTCAGCACGCTCGGCGTGGCGCTGTTGGCGAGCGCGATCCTCGCGATGGTCGTGTCGCTGATCGTGCTCGCGCGGGCGTGGCCTCGTCGCGCAGGAGCGCGCTGGATCCTCGTCGGCGCGGCGCCGGGCGCGATCGCGACGACGGTCGAGCAGGTCGCGCGCGCTCGCGGCTACGAGCCCGTGTTCGCCCTCACGCTCCTCGGCACGGTGCTGATGCTGGTGTCGTCGTGGGTCCTCCTTCGTCGGTTCGCCGCGGTCGGAGATCGGCTCCGCGCGCAGAACGCCGCGCTCGAGCGGAGCCACGCGGCGCGCGTGCAGGCGCAGAGCGATCGCACGCGCGTCGAGCACCTCGCCGACGTGGGCGAGCTCTCCGTCGTGCTCGCGACGGAGATCTCGCGACCGATGGCGTCGCTCCAGCGCTCCGTCTCGAACCTCGATCTCGCGAAGGTCGAGGGCGGCGAGGCGCGCCCGATCCTCGATGAGATCGACGCCGAGACGCGTCACTTGAACCACCTCATCGGCGACCTCCTCGTGTTCGCCCGCCCCTCCCAGGAAGATCGACGAGAGGTCGATCTCGCCACCCTGGTCGAAGACGCGCTGCGCGACGTTCGCGCCCAGACGCGCGCGGCCGTGCCCTCGACGGTCGAGGTCGAGCACACCCTGCGCATGGTGTGCGAGCCCGAGGCGATGCGACGCGCGGTCGCGCAGGTGATCGAGAACGCGACGGTCGCGGCGAACGGAGAGACCGTGCTCGTGCGCGGCGCGGCGTTCGGCGATCGCGAGCTGCGGCTCGACGTGACCGATCCCGGCGAGGGCATGGACACGGCGGTGCGAAAGCGCGCGCTCGAGCCCTTCTTCACCACGCGCGCGTACGGAACGGGCCTCGGCCTCGCGATCGTGGCTCGGGTGGCGCGCTCGCACGGCGGACGCGTCGAGATCGAGAGCGCACACGGTCGGGGCACGACGCTGACGCTGTTCTTCCCGCGCGTGGTCACCCCGCCTGCGATCCGCGGTTGACCGCGACCGCGTCCGCGCGTTGGATCGCGCGCCGTGTCCATCCACGCGACGCTGCTCGTCGGCTGGTCGGGAACGCTCGCGTTCATGGCCGCGTGGTTCGCGTTGCTCGCGCGCCTGCGCCCCGACGAGCGGCTGTTCCGCGTGTTCGCGATGTACGCGATCACCAACGCGTGCGGCATCTTGTCGACGGCGACGCTGCTGTCGGCGCCGAGCGCTCCGCTCGCCGCGACGGCGCGCAGCTGGCAGCTGGCCGCGTTCGGCGTCGCGACCTTCCTCCTCCCCGAGCTCGTGAAGGGGCTGACGCGGCGTGAGGTGCACGTCGGTCCGCCGCGCGTCGTGGGGGCCTCGTTCGCCGTGCTCGCGGCGAGCGGGATGTTCGTCGATCCGCTGGCGACCGCAGACGGTCAGGAGCTGACCACTGTCGGCACGGCGGGGGGTCTCGCGCTCGGCATCGCCGTCATGCCCTGCATCGCGACGCTGACGTGGTCCGCCATCACCCAGCGCGGCCTCGGCTTCGTCGCGCTCGGCCTCGGGGTCGCGCTCGTCGGCGGTCTGATCGATCTCGAGCGGCTGGCGTCCGGCACGAGCGCGTTCGAGCTCGCCTCGCACTCGATCGGCGTCGCGACGATCGCCATCGGCGCCACGCTGATGAGGCGCGTCGTGTCGGTCGAAGAGGAGCTCGAGCGCAGCTCCGCGTTGCTCGCGCGCTCGCTCGACGAGCTGCGCACTGCGGAGCGCGCGCTGGTCGACACCAAGAGCCGCGCGGCGATCGGAGAGCTCGCCGCCGTGATCGCGCACGAGGTGCGCAACCCGCTCGCGGTCCTCCGCAACGCTGCCTCGTCGCTGCGGAAGCCGACCACGAGCTCGATGGACATCGAGACGCTCGTCGAGATCGTGCAAGAAGAGACGCGGCGCCTCGATCAGCTCGGTCGCTCGCTCGCACACTTCGCAGAGCCGATGCCGTACCGGCCCACGAGCCTGCCGCTCGAGCCGCTGCTGCGCGACGTGATCGCGGCCGTGCGGCGCGCCCACGAGGACGCTGACGACGTCGTGCTCGAGCTCGCGCCCACCGCCTCGTCGGTGGTGGGCGATCCCGCGCTCCTTCGTCAGGCGTTCGTGAACGTCGTCGACAACGCCGTGCGCGCGATGCCCAACGGCGGCCGCGTCGAGGTCCGCGCCGAGCGCGTGGAGGATCGCGTGCGCATCGACGTGATCGACGACGGCGAGGGGATGACCGAGGCAGTGCGGGCGCGCGCGCGCGATCCGTTCTTCACGACGCGCGCGACCGGCACGGGCCTCGGCCTCGCGCTCGTCGACAAGGTGGTGCGGCTCCACGACGGCGCGCTGGAGCTCTCCCCTGCCGAGCCGCGCGGCACGCGCGTGTCGATCACGCTCGCGACCCCGACAGGATCCACGCCGTCGTGATCGCGCTCGTCGTCCTCGCCTCGGTGATCGCGATCGCGCCGCAGCTCCACCTCGCCGCGATGGCGGTCGCGCACACCATGGTGGGCCTCACGCCGAAGGTCGTCAGCTTCGGCCTCGGGCCCACGGTCTTCGAGCGACCGCTCGGCAAGACGATGATCCGGCTGAGCGTGCTGCCGATCGGCGGGTTCGTGCAGATGCCAGACGGGGCCGACGGCCAACCCGAGCCCATCGCGCCCTTCTTCCGTGCGGTGATCGCGCTCGTCGGTCCGCTGTGGGTGCTCGTGGTCGCGATCCCGCTCGGCGCGCGACCGATGGGCTTCGATCACGCGATGGTGCAGATCCTCCACGGCGCGTACGCGCCCTTCGAGGTGGGAGCGCCGCTCGTGCGGGCCTGGTTCGCGCACGCCGAGGCTCAGCCGCTGCACGCGGGCGCGGCGCTCGCGGTGCGGCTCGCGCTCTTCAACCTCTTGCCGCTGCCGTCGCTGAACGGCTTCGACGTGATCGAGGGCCTCGTGCTCGGTGCGCTCGGCCGACCCACGAAGCCGCGTGCGCCCGCGCTCGCGCTCGTGGGCGCGCTGCTCGTGCTGCCGATCTCGATCGCATGGATCGTCGCGATCGTCGCGGCGCTCACGTCGGACTGACGCCGACGAGCGATCAGAAGCGGGGCGGCTCGAACGTCGGGATCGAGGCCGCGGGCGTGGTGAGCTCGGCGGGCGCGTCGGGCAACGTCGCCGAGTTCGCGAAGTCGATCGGGAGATAGAAGAGCCAGAGGCGGTCGTGGCCGATGCGGTGCTCCCAGCCCACGAGGCCGTAGAGCACGCGCCACCAGTGCTCGCCGTCCGAGCGCTCGCCGTAGTCGAAGAGACCCGTCACGTGGAGCTCCCACTCCCAGCGTCCTTCGTGCGTCCACTGGCGACGACGGAAGTACGTCGCGAGCGGCAGCGTGACCTGCGACTCCGTCACGCCCTCGACCACGCGGTAGTAGAACGGGAACGCGACCGTGTAGCGGCTGTGCTGCTCGAAGTTCTCGAAGTCCCACCAGAACGGGTTGAGCACCGCGTGGTGATGGCTCGGGACGCTCTCGTAGTACCAGAGCGGGTGGATGTTCACGGCGTCGCCGTCGTGCCATCGCGAGACCTGGATGGTGGGCAGCACCCACGTCGTCTCGTCGTGCGTCTCTTCGTTCACGAAGTTGCCGAAGAGCGGCGTGAGCCAGAGGTGCGAGCGACCGTGCTCTTGCAAGCTCAAGAAGAACGGCGCGATGGCCCAGTTCTCGTACGCGGGGCTCGACCAGTGCCACACGAGCGGCGTGATCATCAGCGTCTCGCTGTGATCGCGCGGGTCGCGGATGTGCGCGAAGAGCGGGAGCACCGCGTCGAGCTCGGTGGCGCCGCGGTAGCGCTGGTAGAACCACGAGATCAACGTCTCGCTCGGTCCCTCGCGCAGGTAGAGGAACGCGGGCGTCGCGAGGCGGAACGCGTCCGGCGACTCGGACCAGTGGAAGAGCAGCGGCGGGATCGTCGTGGAGTGGAAGCCCGGGCCCTCGTCGTGATGGAGGAGGCCGGCGATTCCGAAGAAGCTCTCCGCGGGATCTTCCTGGTAGTAGAACGGCGCGAGGACCGTGAGGGTTCGGTTGATCTCGGGGTTGCGCCATCGCCAGAAGAGCGGCGGGACGAACTGGTACTCCTCGCGGGGCGAGTTGTGCACCCAGAGGAGCGGGAAGAGGCCCCAGCGCTCGTCGTCGTGGCTGCGGAAGCGGTACGCCAGCAAGCCCGCCGTGAGGTAGTCCTCGTCCTCGGTGCCCCACGCGCCGAAGAGCAGCGGCGGCACGAGGTTGTAGTAGCGACCGCCGTCGTGGTGACCGCTCATGAAGAGCGGGACGACGCCGACGTCGTGGCTGGTCGCGTCTTCATGATGGAACGCGGGGCCCGCGATCCACGTGTGGTGCCCTTCGCCGCGGAACCACCAGAACAGCGGGAACACCACGTCGAACGGCTCGGTCCCCTCGCGGTGGTAGATGGGCGGGATGACGAGCTCGCTCGTGCCCGGCGACTCGCGCAAGTAGAACGCGGGGAAGACGGCGGTCGTCGTGATCCCGCCTCGTCGCTCGTAGAGGAAGATCGGCGGGACGGGCAGCTGGAAGTCGCCATCCTGCGGAGCGGGCGGCTCGGGCGGGAGGAAGCGCGTGGTGCGTCCATCCGAAGGGTGCGCGGCCTCCGCGGGCGGCGGCTGATCGGCGTCGGCTGCCGCGTCCGTCGCAGCAGCATCAGCGTCCGCATCGGCGTCAGCGTCGGCATCGGCGTCAGCGTCGGCGTCAGCGTCCGCGTCGGCATCTGCGTCAGCGTCCGCGTCGGCATCTGCGTCCGCATCGGCATCTGCGTCCGCGTCTTCGTCCTCGTCGCCGTACGGGTCTTCCGCGTCGCCGTCGGCGTCGTCCGCCGACGGATCCTGCAGCTGGTACTGGGCGCGCGCCGCACCGACGCCCGCGAGCGCGACCAGCGCGCTCACGAGAGACGACAGCACCGCGACGCGGATCACGCTCACCGCGTCGCCCCGTCGCTCGACGTCACGTCCATCGCGAGCCGCGCTCGCACGGCCGCGATCACGTCGGCGTGCGCGACGTCTTCTTGGTGCCGCGCGCGCATGTCCTTGAGCTGCACCACGCCTCGCGCCTCTTCGGCGGGGCCGGCGATGATCACGGTGCGCGCGCCGAGCTTCTCCGCGCGCCGCAGCTGGCTCTTCATCGACTGACCGCGGAGATCGCCTTCGGCCGTGAGGCCCGCGTCGCGCAGCGACTTGAGCAGCACCGCGGCCTTCACGTTCATCGACGGCTCGCTCACGACGACCATCGCATCGAGCGAGCGCACGGTCGGTTCGTTCGGGAGTGCGAGGAGGATGCGCTCGAGGCCCATGGCGAAACCGATCGACGGTACGTCCGGGCCGCCCAGCTCTTTCACGAGGCCATCGTATCTGCCGCCGCCGCAGAGCGCGTTCTGCGCGCCGAGCTCGCCGCCCCTGCCCTGGATCTCGAAGAGCGTGCGCGAGTAGTAGTCGAGGCCTCGCACGAGGCGGGGCTCCACGCGGAACTTGGTGCCGAGCGCGGTCAGCGTCGCCGTGAGCTCGTCGAAGTGCTTTCGATCCGCGTCATCGAGCAGATCGAGGATCGACGGCGCGTCCGCGCAGATCTCCTGATCGGTCGGGCTCTTGCTGTCGAGGATACGCAGCGGGTTCGTGATCAGGCGCTGCTTGCTCTCCTCGGAGAGGCGCTCCGCGTGCGGCGCGAGGAAGGCTCGCAGCGTCTCGCGGTAGCGCGCCCGTGTCTCGCGCGAGCCGAGCGAGTTCACGAGCACCTCGATGTCCTCGACCCCGAGCGAGGCGAGCATCGAGACGACCATCTCGATCATCTCGGCGTCGATCTGCGGCCCTGGATCGCCGAAGCACTCGAGCCCCGCCTGCCAGAACTGTCGGTAGCGGCCGCGCGCGGGCCGCTCACGACGGAACATCGGGCCGAGGTAGTACCACTTGGACACCGGCTCCTGGCCGTTCACCGAGTGCTCGATGTACGCGCGCACGGCAGACGCGGTGCCTTCCGGCCGCAGCGTCAGCATGTCGTCGCCCTTGTCGGTGAACGTGTACATCTCCTTGGAGACGATGTCGGTGGCCTCGCCGATCGAGCGCACGAAGAGCGGCGTGGGCTCCACGAGCGGCGTGCGCACCTCGCCGTAGCCGTAGCGACGAGCCGTCTCGCGGAACGCAGCCTCGAGGCGGTGCCATCGCGGCATCGCGTCGGGGAGGACGTCGTTCATTCCTTTGACGGCGCGGATCGGGCTCGGATCGCTCATGGGCTCGGAAGCTCGCAAAGGGCCGAAAAAGGCCACCCTTTCGAAAGGCCGCGCTTCGTACCCGATGCATCCCAGGGGGGCAAGAGTGGCAGCCGCAGATGAGCGCCGGGGTCCACCAAACGATGGGCTTGGTGCCCCTCAGGATCCACGCACGAGCCTTCGCGCGCCGACAAACCCACGCATGACGAGCTCATGGAAGCCGAGCGTGGGGGCGCGAGTTACTCGTCCGGTCGCTCCAACGTCGGCGCGTCGATCGGCACACCCACCCCGCCGTCGTTCGGCACACCCACCCCGCCGTCGTCGTGAGACGAGGCGTCGCGCGTCGCGGCATCCGGAGCTCCAGCGTCGGCCAGGAGCGACTCGTCACGATCGAACGGAAAGACCTCGTAGAAGGTCGGCCTGCCGATGCAGCTCGTATTGCGGTACCACGCCGCAGGCCGGCCCAGGGCGTCGTAGTGCTGATAGAAGCCCACCATGATGGGTGAGAACGCGAAGATGTACGCGCCTCCACGGTGATCCGGGCGCGCCAGCAAGAATCGATCGATGAGCTGGCTGTCTTCGATCTGCCGATCGAACAGGACTCCGCCACCCCAGTCGTGACGAGAGAGAGTGATGGGCCCCGAAGAGTCGGCGGCACCGACCGCCGCGGTCACACCCCAGTCATCGGCTGCGAGTGCCGCATTGGTAGACAGGCCGCTGCCGAGGTCGATGACACCGGGCGGCAGATCGATGACACCGTCCGAAGCGATACGAACGACCGTCCGCTCCGACCCATCGTCCCGCGACAGTAAAGCGACGATGCCGCCCCGATACGCCTGAACCCGGGAGCGATTGCGCTCATCGTTCG
>CAZCVE010000055.1:0-59004 GCA_964502175.1 uncultured Sandaracinaceae bacterium | reverse complement strand
CCTCAAGGATCAGTTTGGACTCGTCCGAGGCCAGGCCGCCGGCGCGCTCTACCGGCTCGGCGACTCGAGCGGACTGAGCCTCATCGAAGAACTGGCCTCCTCGGAATCGCCCATGGGGCGCCTGGCGGCGGGGTCAGGCAAGCTTACCCCTGGAGGGGGAGAGTGGAGGAGTCTTCGACGAAGGAGCGACGGGGTGTGCAGAGGGGCCAGCGGCCCCTTGCCCGGCAAGAAGAGCGTGATCACGCCGGGACTCCACACCCGCGCGACGTGAACGTCAATCACGTAGGCTCGCGTCCCGATGACCGCGCCGAACGACACGACGACGACGAGCACCTCGGCGACCGAAGGAACGACACCCGCGCCCTTCCCGCGCAGCTTCTACGTCGCGAACGGCATCGAGCTCTTCGAGCGCTGGGCGTTCTATGGCCTCTACGTGGTGCTCTCGCTGCACCTCACGAGCGTGGTGGGCCTGAGCGACGCGCAGGCCGGCGACGTGATGGCGCTCTACGCGTTCTTCCGCCTCGGCCCGCTGATCGGCGGGATCATCGCGGATCGCATCGGCTTCAAGAACGCGCTCGCCGCCTCGCTCGCGATCTACGCGGTGGGCTACGCGGTGCTCGGCTTCGCGCACGACGCGTCGATCGCGAGCCTCTCGATCGTCTTGATCGGCCTCGCGGGCGCGCTCTTCAAGCCGATCATCACGGGCACCGTGGTGCGCACCTCGCCGCCGGGCAGGCAGACCGAGGGCTTCGCGATCTTCTACCGCACGGTCAACACGGGCTCGGTCGTGGGCAAGTCGCTCACGTACGGCATCCGCACGCTCGGCGCGCTCAGCCTCGTGGTGATCAACGCGGTCGTGGCGAGCGTGATCGCGTTCGTGCTCGCGGTGTTCGTGTTCGTCGAGCCTGCGGCCAAGACGACGGCGACCGAGGACGCCGCGGGGAAGAAGGCAGAGGAGCGACCGTCGGTGCTCGTCGTGCTGAAGGGCGTGTGGACCGCGCTGCGCGACCTCCGCTTCTCGGGCGCGCTGCTGATCCTCACGGGCTTCTACTTCATGAGCGAGCAGTTCTATCAGACGTTCCCGAAGTACATCACGCGCGTCGTCAGCGAGGACGCGCCGCTCGAGTGGGTGACGCTCTTGAATCCACTCACGATCGCGATCTTCCAGGGCATCGTCACCGCGCGCACCAAGGCGCTCTCGCCCGTGATGGCGATGGCCGCTGCGAGCGGCGTGGGCGCGCTCTCGATGTTCTTGATGGGGACGCTGGGACCCGTGCTCGGCGCGCAGATGGGCGGGGGCGTCGCGGTCGGCCTCGGCGGCGCGTGCATCTCGTTCGGCGTGTTCGCGTTCGCGGAGATGATCTTCGCGCCGCGCTTCTACGACTACGTCGCGCGCTTCGCGCCGAAGGGCCAAGAGGCCACGTTCATGGGCCTCACGGTGTTGCCCGTGGCGCTCGGCGGCATGATCGGCGGCGTGGTCTCGGGCCGCCTGATCGATCGCTATCTCCCGCTCGAGGGCGAGCGCGATCCCTTCACGATCTGGGCGATCTACGCAGCCCTCGGCGTGGTGAGCGCGATCGTGATGCTCGCGTACGAGCGCATGGTGCGCGGGGCTGAGACGACCAAGGACGAATCGCCGCGGAAGTGACGCGTTCGGCTCGCGGTCCAGACTCGCCCGACTGTGTCCGTTTCGTGGATGTCGCTGCGCCGAGGGCCTGCGCGTGTGGACACCGAGGTGAACCCTGTGGATCCTCACCGCGTGAGCGTGGAGACGCATCCGAACCCCGAGGAGCTGTGGGTCGGTCCTTTCCGGCTCGGCGCGCGGATCGGCGTCGGTGGAATGGCAGCGGTCTGGGCAGCGGAACACGGCGAAGCGCGAGTCCCCGCCGCGATCAAGGTGGTTCACCCGGACGACACGCGCGTTGCGATGTGGAGTGACTCGCTCCGCAACGAGGTTCGCGCCCTCGCGCGACTCGATCACCCGTCGATCGTGCCGCTGCTGGATCACGGTGAGATCACCGACGAGATCGCGGCGAGGAGCGGCGGCCGCTTGTTCGCGCACACCCCCTTCTTCGTGATGTGGCGGACCAACGGCGGGACCCTCGAGGAGGCCCCACCGCTCCGCGATCAACGGTCGCTCGTGAGTCTGCTCGTTCGCTTGCTCGGCGGGCTCGCGCACGCGCACGCGCGCGGCGTCATCCACCGCGACGTGAAGCCGAGCAACGTGCTCCTGGATCGCCCGCCGGGGGCCGCCACAGACCACGCGCTCTTGAGCGACTTCGGCATCGCGCATGCGCTCAGACGCGGACCGAGAGAGACCGGAGGGCCGATCCACGCTGGGACGCCTGCGTACATGGCGCCGGAACAGATCGCGGGCCGCGACCGCGACGAAGGGCCCGCGACCGACCTCTATTCCGTCGGCTGTCTCGTCCATCGGCTCGTGAACGGAGTACCGCCGTTCTCCGGTGTGACGGCGCAGATCTGTCGCGCACACATGCTCGACGTGCCTCCACCTCTGGTCGCGGCATGGCCGATGCCGCGCGCGTTTGCAGAGTGGGTCGCCACGCTGCTCGCCAAGAAGCCCTCGCAGCGCTTCGCGACCGCGGCGCACGCATCCGCGGCGCTGCTCGCAATCGACGCGGACCGCAACCTCCTCGCGCCTGCGCCGCGCACGGTGGCAACGCCTGTCTCGCGGACGGCGACGACGGATCGTGCGACGCGCGTCGGAGCACCGCGAATCGAGTCGACCTCGAGTGAGGAAGAAGTGCTCGTCGCGCCGCGTCGGCCGTCGCTGTGGCCCACGCCCACCGCGCTGTCGGACTGGCGTTCGTTACCACTCTCCCCACCAGGACCGAAGCTGGTCGGTGCTGGTCTCGGCCTCTATGGTCTGCGTACCGTCCCGCTCGCAGGTCGCGACGCGGAACGTGATCGCCTCTGGTCGCGCCTGCGCCGCGCGCGCGACGAGGCCCGCACACAGATCACCCTCGTCCGCGGGCACGCGGGCTACGGCAAGACGCGCCTCGCCGAATGGCTCGCGGAGAGCGCGCACGAGCTGGGTGTGGCCGTCACGTTGCTCGCGACGCACGGCGCGTCGGGAGGTCCGGCCGATGGGCTCGCGCCGATGCTCGTGGAGCACCTTCGGGCGCGTGATCTCGAGCGATCCGCGCTGCTCGCTCACATCGAGGCCTGGCTGCGCGATCGTGGCGGGGCCGGGAGCGATCACGCCGATGCAGAGGATCTCGCGGCCATCGTCGAGGGAAGTCACGGTCGCTTCGCGAACCCTCGCGATCGTCACGCAGCACTCGCACGCCTCCTGCGCCGGATCGGCAAGACCTCGCCCCTGGTCCTCGTGCTGGACGACGTGGTCTTCGGGCTCGACGCCGTCGCGTTCCTCGAGTCACTCGCTGGAAGTACCGTGCCGATGCTCGTCGTCGCGACCGCGCGAGAAGAGGACCTGGTGGCGCGCCCCGACGTCGCAGAGCGGCTCGGTCGCCTCCTGCGCGACGAGCACACGGAGGAGATCGTGCTCGGTCCGCTCGAGCCTGACGAGCATGCGCGACTGGTCCGAGACCTGTTGGGGCTCGAAGCCGCGCTCGCCGACCAGGTCGCCGATCGAACGAGCGGCAGTCCACTCTTCGCGGTGCAGTTGGTCGGCGACTGGGTGCAACGAGGCATCGTGGTGCCGGGACCGCGAGGGTTCGTCCTCCGAGCGGGCGCAGAAGCGCCGATCCCGGACGACATTCACGAGGTGTGGCGCGCGCGTGTCGCGCAGGTGCTCTCCGCCGCACGTTCGCCCGACGGGCTGACCGTGCTCGAGCTCGCCGCGGTGTTGGGAGCGCGCGTGGAGATCAACGAGTGGCGCGCGGCCTGCGCCGTCGAGGGGATCTCCGTGCCCGATGAGGTGCTCGCGCTCGCCGCGGACCGAGGGCTCCTCCGCGCAGGCGAGACGCGCATGGACTTCGTTCACGGCATGCTCCGGGAGAGCCTCGAGCGGATGGCGCGCGAGGCGGGTCGATCGATGGAACATCACCGCGTCTGTGCGCTGGTGGTCGAGGAGCGCGGTGGGGACCCTGAGCGTGCGGCCGTGCACCACCTCGCCGCGCGAGATGGCGAGGCGGCGATCCCGCTCTTCTTGCAGGCGATCCGCCGACACCTCGACCTGGGTGACCTCCACGCTGCGCACCACGCGCTCGATCGGACACACGCCGCGTTCACGGTGGCCGGCCTCGCGGCAGACGACCCTCGCGCGCTCCGGGCGACGCTCGCGCGCGCCGAAGCGTTCGCCGTCCAAGGTCGCCTCGTGGAAGCGAACCGCCTCATCGACGACATCGGCACGGAGGCGCTCGCCCCGCAGGATGCGATGCAGCTCGCGTGGATGAAGGGAATCGTCCGTCAGAAGCGTGGCGAGACGGAGGAGGCCCTCGCGTGCTTCGTCGAGGGTCGCGCGTGCGCAGAGCGACTCGACGACCGCGCCGCGATCGCACGGTGTCTCTACGGCGCTGCGGAGTGCGAGAAGCTCCTCGGCCGCTTGGAGAGCGCGCGCCGGCACTACGAGTCGGCGGGGGAACTGTTCCGTGTCACCGAGCAACGCGTCGCCGAGGCCCGTGTGCTCACGGGCTTGTCGGACCTGGAGGGACGCCTCGGCGCGAGCGAACGGGCGCTGGCCCTGGCGTCCGAGTCGCGAGCGATCTTGGAGCAGCTCGGCGTCCGACACTCGGTGGCGATCGTCACCAACGGGATGGGCGATCTGCTCCGCAAGTCGTCGCGCCTGGAAGAAGCCGAGACGAGCTACCGCGATGCGATCCGCGTGCTCGACGAGCTCGGCAGCGCGGACGTGGCGATCGTAGGCATCAACCTCGGGCTCGTGATGCTCGCGCGCGATGACCTCCCGACGGCAGACGCCCACCTCGAAGCCGTGGAGTCGGATCTCGACCGCGCGGGCCGAACCGCCTACGCGCGCCTCGTCCGCATGCTGCGTCTCTCGTGTGCGGCCGCCCGCGCGGATCTGTCGCGTGTGGACGCCTACCTCGACGAGGGAGAGCGCTCGCTCTCCACGATGGTCGATCCCGATGTCGCCTGGGCCCTCGAGCGCGCCGCACGCGAGCTCCTCGGCATCGATCCGTTCCGAGCGCTGCGCGCCGCGCGTCTCTCTCGCGCGCAGTGGTCGGCGCTCGGCGACCACGACGCGCTCGCCCGGCTCGACGCGATCATCGATCGCGCCACCGACGACGGGAAGCGACCGACCTGATCAACCGCTCGGCTGCTGGACACGCAGGCCTTCGAGTCGCGCGGCGGCGAGGAGCGCGAGATCCGTCGACCAGAACACCACAGGCGTCTTGCGTTGCGCGATCGTCAGCGCCGTCGCGAGTTGGACGGCATCGTAGGCACGCAAGGGATCGCGCGCGGCCCCGGTGGCTACCTGGGTCAAACCGGCCTCTTTCGTGAGGGCGTCGGCTCGTCAGGTCCACTGTCCGACGACGCTCAGCGTGCGACAGCCATTGCACGCGAAGTGGTACTGGAAGCCCGACTCGTTGTTGATCGGGACGTAGGGCTCGAACCCCTTCGTGCTCGCGAGCGCGGCGACGAAGATCATCTCGTCGCGACAGAGCCGGCAGCGCATGCGACGTGGGCCCTGCACCCAGGGAGGAGCACCGCCCACCTGCGTGTGCTCCCAGTCGGGGAGCTCCTCCTCGTCGGTCACCCTGACAGCCTGCAGCCGGACGGGCCGAACCGAGAGCCGCTCGGCCGGGTCGCGAAGGCGGCAGGGTTGAAAGGCTCCCACGACCCCGAGCAACCGAACTGTGAGGCGCTCGACGAGGAAGTCGCGCCGGAACATCCATTCGACGCAGTCCGTGCACGTGAGGAGCGGAACGTGCTCCCAGCGCGGCAGCCGAGCGCGCAGCGAGGCGACTTCGCGAAGGTCCAGCACGAACGCGGCTCGCATGCGCCGACCGCAACGACAGTCGGGCAACGTCAGAGCATCGCCGCCGAACGTGTGAGGCGATGGCTCATCGCCGGGCACGACTCGCTCTCCAGGCTGTGCCCGCCAGTCGTCCCACGCCCGTTCCCGCGAAGGGGGCTCCGCGCCACGCCAAGCGACGAGCTGCGCTTCGGTCGTTCCAGTCGCGCGAGTCAGTCGAGCCCGGAGCTCAGCCTCGAGGGGCTCGTGCAGACAACTCTCTCGCAAGGCGTGCTCTGTCTCCCCCGCGGCACCCGTTGCGCCCAGCGCGATCGCGAGGTGAGCCCACGCGAACGACGAGTCGTCGTACACGCGCACGAGCGCTCGCATGCGGTCGACCGCCTCGGCACCACGGCCGGCTCCGAGGAACGCAGCGACCACGACCCATGTCTCGCGGAGCCCGTTGGGAGCGAACTCATCGAGTACCCGGGCGGCCTCGTCGAGACGGCCCAGGCGTGTGAGTGCGTCCAGATAGGGCATCGTCTCTGGAGCAAACGCATACGTCGGGTCGGTCTTTCGGAGGTGTGCGTCGTACGCGAGGAAGGCCGCATAGGCGGCGAGTCCGAGCGCGTCGTTCCCCCGAGCGAAGGCCCAGCTCGCGAGATCCCGACGAGCAGCAGCACTGGAGAGATCATCGATCGACTCGGCCTGCGTGCGCCCTCGCTCTCGCTCGATCGCGAGCCACACGTGCCAGAGGTCACTGTCGCGCAATCCGGCCGCGAACGCGTAGCGCGACGACGCGAGCGCCAGGTCGTCGAGCAAGTCTGCGCTCGAGCCTCTCAGCGGATGTGCTTCGACCAGCGCGACGAGCTCGGGGGATCGCGTCGTCACGTCGATCAGCCGTCTTCTTCGGCGAGCACGACGAGCTTGTCGCCGGGCTTGGGCATGAAGGGCTGGTTGCGGACCTTCGGGTTGAGCACGAGGCCGTAGCGGTTGGCCGGGTTCTCTTCGTAGATCTGGAGGCCGAGCGCGAGCTCGTTGCGCGCCTTGGCCGCGAGCAGGAGGTACTCGAACGTGACCGGCTGCCCCGGAGGGCAGTAGTTCTCGAGGGCCTTCACGTAGATCTCCGAGCCCTCGCTGCGGAGCAAGTCCTCGAGCACCGCCTGCACGCGCGGCTCGTAAGTGATCTGCGCGAGCACCATCGAGACCATCTGGTTCGAGATCACGATGTCGTTGATCTGCGTGGTGGCCGCGAGCTCGCGGTTCTTCGGATCGAGGATCTCGCTGCACACGCGCTGGTTCGGCGCCATCGCCGAGCGGCGTCGCATGTCACGCAGCAAGAGCAGCGCGATGATCGCGCGCGTGTCCGCCTCCTCCGCGCTCTTCGCCGACACCGCGTCGCCGAGCACCATCACGTTCGGGTAGTTCTGCGGCTGGAGCTCTTCCATCAGCTGACGCGTGGAGAACTCGCCCTCGAGGTGACGAAGCTGGATCGTGCCGAGCTCGCCGACGTTCTCCTTGATGAGCTCTTGGCGCTCGTGCGTGGCGAGCGAGTTCACGAGCGTGAGCGTCGAGCCCTCGGCCACGTAGTCGTCGAACTCCTTCATGATCGGATAGATCTTCGGGTTCCATCCGAGGATGAGCATGTGCTCGACCGGCTTCTTTGCGCTCGACTCGATCGGCGGGATCTGGCTCGGATGGAGCGGCCCCGCATAGGGCTGCACCAACATGTTCGCGTCCTCCGCGAGGAGGAGCAGCACCTCGTCCTGCCCGATGGGGCGCTCGGCAGGCGGGTTGAGCACGTGGCCCGAGCCGTCGGCCTTCGCGACGCCGACCACGCACGCGTCCGGGAAGTCGAGCAGCGCGTGGAGGAACGGACGCCCGACCAGGTGCGGCACGGGCTTGAAGTGGATCTCGTTGCCCTCGAAGCGCAGCAGCTCGTCGTACACGAGGGACAGGCCCGGGATGCGCGCCGTCTGGAGGATGATCTTGGAGATCATCTCGTTCGTCTTCACCACGCGCGCGCGGTTGTTCGACGCGATGACCGCGAGCTCTTGGTTGTGCGACTGCATGACCTCGGCGGTCACGCGCAGCTTCTCTTGCAGGCCCCTCGCCTCGGGGTGGTTGAAGATCGCCATCAGCGACTTCATCACGCGCGCGTCGGCCTGATCGGGGTTCTCGACGTCCTTCTCGTCGACGAGGACCACGATCGCGCGGGCCTGCGCGAAGCTCACCTTCTCGAGATCGTTGAGCGCGACCGAGCTGCCGCTGCGCACGACGATCTTCATGCGATCCGCGTAGGTGACCTTGTCGTAGAGCTCGGCCTCCATCTCGACCTTGTCGCGCTCCGCCATCACGACGCAGACGATGCGGCCCTCGGCCGCGTAGGCCTCGGAGAGCTGATCGAGCACGGAGAAGATCTTCTCGCTCCAGCCGAGGACGAGGAAGTGACCGCTCTCCATCACCGGCGCGCCGCCGCGACGGATCGACTCGAGCCGCTCCTGGAAGTTGCCGGCGAGCGCGGAGATCAAGAGGCCCGCGACGATGACGCCGAGGATCGAGACGAGCGTGGAGAGGACGCGGTTCGCGACGCCCTCGTCGGCCGTGAACGTGCCCGAGTCGATCACGCGGCCGAAGTAGAACCACGTGGTCTCGTAGAGCCACGAGAAGAAGCCCGTGTCGCCCTGCTCGGGGCCGACTGGGATCACGAAGTGGAGCACCACCGCGAGACCGGTGAAGAACACGACCAGGAACACCGTGAGCATCGCGAGGAAGAGCAGCTGCTTGCCCGCGCCGCCTCCGATGAACTCGTCCAGCCGGTACCGCAGCTTCGCCCTGAATCCACGCTCGATCGCCATCCGAGTCTCGTTCCTTGTTTGCTGCCACGAGGGAGGCTCGGGGCTCGCGGATCTCGCCACGAAAGCGCGGTCCGTGTCGAGGTTACGGCGTCGAGGGTGGGCTGATTCCTCGGCAGGTGCGCGTCAAACGAGGTCTCATCACACGTCGGAGAACGTCGGCTCTCGCTTCTGCATCACGCTCATCACGGCCTCCATCTGGTTCGGCGTGCCGAGGAGCCCGAGCTGGAGGTTCGTCTCGAGGAGGAAGCTGTCCTTCGCGCCGAGGCCGACGGCGCCGCGCAGCAGCGCCTTGGCCGCGCGCACGGCGTGGGGGCTCTTGGTCGCGATCTCCTTCGCGAGCGCGTGCGCCGCCGCGCGCGGATCGTCCGAGAGGCGCGTGACGAGGCCGAGCCCCACGCCTTCCGAAGCGGGCAGCACGCGGCCCGTGAGCACCAGCTCGGCGACCACGTCGGGGCGCGCAAGACGAAAGAGTGTCTGCGTGAGGCTCATGTCGGGGATGAGGCCGTACTTGATCTCCATCACCGACAGCTGCGTGTCGGGGTGCGCGATGCGCACGTCGGCGCCGAGCGCGATCTGGAGGCCACCGCCCACCGCGGCGCCGTGCAGCGACGCGATCACGGGCACCGGCAGCTCCTGCCAGATCCAGCCGACGCGCTGGGCCACGTTCGCCGGCGACGCTTCGCCGCGCGCGAGGAGCTTCGGTCCGGCGGCATCGCCCATCGACAGGAACGCGCCCCAGTCGAGGCCGGCGCAGAACACCTTGCCCGCGCCCTCGAGCACCACGGCACGCACGGAGGCGTCCTTCGCGAGCGCCTCTCCGACGCTCACGATCGCCTCGAACATCGCGAGATCGAGGCCGTTTCGCTTCTCCGGCCGGTTCAGCGTCACGACGGCGACGTGGTCCGCGACCGAGACGAGCACACGAGGTTGTTCATCCGACATGGCGAGGGATCTAGCAGAGCCCGGCCCCGTACCATCACGGTAATACGAGCTTCGCGGGGGAATTAATCGCGGTTAGGAGTGGCCCCGATCTTCGCGATCGCGACGTCACACCGGCTACGCTGAGCGTGTCTGGTGGGTGGTGGGGAACGAGGAGATGACCTTGCGCTACGACCTTCGACTTCTGTCCGTGCTCGCGCTGTCGTCGTTCGCCGTGATCGGCGTGACGGGCTGCGAAGCGCGCGTGGCCCTCGGCTTCCAGTGCGAGTCGCGCAGCGACTGCCCCGTCGACTTGGTGTGCGTGCAGGGTCGCTGTCGCGCCGAGTGCTCCGAGGCCCGGGACTGCGCGTTCCCGCTGGAGTGCATCGTGGAGGGAACGACCAACGCGGGCGGATGTCGCGTGACCGAAGACGGCGCGTGCCGCGGCGACGAAGACTGCGCGGGCGACCTCGTGTGCGAAGCCAACGTCTGTGTGCAGCCGTGCACCGATCACGACGAGTGCGCGGTCGCTCAGGTCTGTAACGGTCGCGGCTGCGTGAGGAACCAGATGGTCGGCGTGTGCGACGTCCTCAGCGGCACGGGCTGCGACGAAGGCGAGCGCTGCGGCGTGAGCGGCATGCGCAGGGTCGACGAGGTGACCGGCGAGGTGACGGACGAGCGCGTCGTGGAGTGCCTCACGCTCGCGATCGGTGAGGTGCGTGACGCCGAGGAAGACGAGTCGTGCGACGCGAACCCCGACACGCTTCTCATCCGCCCGTGCCGCGACGGCCTCACGTGTGTGCTCGGCCAGTGTCAGCGCTGGTGCTTGTTCGACGAGACGATGGGCGTGGTCGGCAGCAACTGCGGCCGCGGCAGCCGCTGCCTCCCGACGTACGCCGGCGCGTTCGCGCCGCCGACGTGCGGCTTCTGCAGCGAAGGCTGTAACCCCGGCACGCAAGACTGCATCGACGAGACGCGCACCTGCGCGATGGGGATCTTCGCGGGCCCCGAGGCCGGCCCCGACGACGACTTCGCGTACGGCCAGTGCGTGCCGCCCGCGGCGATGCTCGACTGCACCGCGGATCCCACCGCAGATGGCTGTCAGGACAACCCGTGCGCGATGGGCCGCTGCGCGCTCGGCCTCGACTGCGTGGTCCTCGACGCGATGGCGATGACGAGCGAGTGCGTGCAGCGCTGCGACGTCGGCGTCGTCGATGGCTGCGCGGGCGGTCGCACCTGTGATGTGTCGACCGAGTCGCGCGTGCTCATCGCCGACGGCACCACGCGTCGGCTCGGCGTCTGTCGTTGAGGTCTGCGGGATCGTCTGCGCTGGACGTCTGCGGGGAGCGACGTTCCGCGCAGAACGGCCGATCCTGTAGCATCGCGGCCATGGGGCTCTTCTCTCGTCGCTCGACGCTCCCGGGCCTCGCCCTGGCGAGCCTGGCTCTCTCTGCGTTCCTCACGCTCGGCTGCGAGTCGCGCGTGTCGCTCGGCATCGCGTGCACGCTCACCTCGGAGTGTGAGAACCCGTACGTCTGCACGGCGGGCCGCTGTCGCGAGGAGTGTCGCGAGGCGCGCGACTGCACGTTCCCGCTCGAGTGCATGCTCGTCGGCAACGCGGGCGGATGCCGCGTGCCCCAAGACGGCGCGTGTCGGTCGGGGGCGGACGACTGCGGCCCGGGCCTCGAGTGCATCGGGGGACGATGCTCCCAGCCGTGTACCGATCACGATCAGTGCGCAGCCGCGCAGACGTGCGCCGACGACGGCGAGTGCGGTCGACCCCCGCTCGTGCCGGGCACGTGCGACGTGCTGAGCGGCGCGGGGTGCGCGGCCGGTCAGCGCTGCACGTTCGAGGGCGCGTGTGAGTCGGTCGGTGTCATGACGAGCCCGACACAGGACGAGCTCTTCGGGGCGTGCGACGCCGAGCGCCCGTGTCGCGGTGGCTTCGAGTGTCGCGTCGGGCGCTGCGTGCGGCTCTGTCAGGTCGATGGCTCGGGCCGTACGCTGACGAGCTGCACCAAGGGCAGCCGGTGCCAGCCGCGAGACGAGCGTGGTGGCGCAGCGCCCGAGGGCTTCGGCTACTGCACGCAGCCGTGCGACCCTGCCGACGCCGCGGGAACGTGTCCCGACGGCATGGGCTGCGGCGCGGACTTCCTCAGCATGGACTTCCAGGTCTCGTGTGAGGTCGGCTTCGCGGGCGACTGCGAGGCCGATCCGACGCAGGACGGCTGCCCCTTCCAGCGCTGTGATCCGACGAACCGCTGCGCGGTCGGCACCGACTGCCTCGACACCCTCTCGATGGGCGACGTCCCGGGGCTCTGCATCCCGTTCTGCGACGACACGAACACGTGCCCCGACGGCTCGATCTGCGCGCACGGCGACTTCTCCGTGCACTACACGATCGGCGACGCGACCTTCGAGCGCGGCCTGTGTCTGCCCTCCTGCACGGTGGGTGAGGGCATCTGCAACGTACCGGACGAGCTCCAGATCACCTGCGACGAGACTGATCCCGTCAGCGGATCGACCGCGCTGTGCTCGCAGCTCTGTTCGTCCGACACGGACTGTTTCGCGCTCTACCGCTGCGACGTCGCGAGCGGATTCTGCAGACCACGCAACCCCTTCTGAGGCTCTGAGCCATGAAGCACGCGTTCCTCGGCAAGACGGGCCTCAAGGTCTCGCGCCTCGCGTTCGGCACGATGACGTTCGGCGGCGACGCCGACGTCGAGACCTCGCGCGCGCTCTTCTACAAGTGCCTCGACGCAGGCATCGATCACTTCGACACCGCCGACGTCTACAACCGCGGTCGCTCGGAGGAGATCCTGGGTGATCTCACGCAGGGCCTGCGCGATCGGCTCGTGATCGCGACGAAGGGCTACTTCCCCACGGGCGAAGGTCCGAACGATCGCGGCTCGAGCCGCTATCACCTCGTGCGCACGCTCGAGGCGAGCCTGCGTCGGCTCAAGACCGATCGCGTCGAGCTCTTCTACCTGCACCGCTTCGACGACGCGACGAGCCTCGAGGAGACGCTGCGCGCGGTCGAGCACATGGTCTCGCGCGGGATGATCCTCTACCCCGCACTGTCGAACTTCGCGGCGTGGCAGATCGCGAAGACGCTCGGGCTGCAAGCGCTGCACGACTGGTCCCCCGTCGTCGCGGTGCAGCCCATGTACAACCTCGTGAAGCGGCAGGCCGAGGTCGAGATCCTCCCCGTGGCCGAGAGCGAGAGGCTCGCGGTCTTTCCGTACTCACCTCTCGGCGGAGGCCTCTTGTCGGGCAAGTACGGTACGCGCGATCGACCGAGCCAGGCGCGCCTCGTCGACTGGGAGATGTACCGGACTCGTTACGGCGCACCGTCGAACTACGAGGTCGCGGATCGCTTCCGCACGATCGCCGACGAGCTCGGCGTGCACCCGGTCACGCTCGCCGTGTCGTGGGTCATGTCGCATCCCGCGGTGACCGCGCCGCTGCTCGGCGCCCGCAACCTCGAGCAGCTCACCCCCGCGCTCGCGGCCGCCGACTTCACGATGAGCCCCGAGCTGCGCTCACGACTCTCGGAGCTCGTGCCCGTACCGCCCAGCGCGACCGATCGCAACGAAGAAGGTCTCGTCCGCAGCGCCCGCTGACGTTCAGCGAGCGGCGTCTCGTCGCGCCTTGATCTCTTCGAGCACGGCGGCATCGGCGAGATCCTTGAGACGGCCCGCCGCGCGCTTGTTCTTCAGCATCGCATCGAGGCCGATGAAAGGAACCAGCTCAGTCCCGAGATGACCTTCGATGGCGCCGCCACGAGCGTCGTCGAAGCTGATTCCGGAGAGCTTGGTGAGGATGTCGATGCGGCGCGGAGGTAGGCCCATTTGGTAGACCGTCCCTTCCGTGCGGAAGTCGTCGACCGTGACGCCATGGACACCAAGCGGAGCGCCGAAACGGGTGAGGGCCCTGACGATTCGCTGCGCGTTCTCCGAATCGGGTCGCACGAACACGTCGAGATCGCCCGTGGCGCGGGGACTTCCGTGCACCGCGAGCGCGTGTGCACCCACGACGACGAAGTCACAGCCTTCGGTTCGAAGGCACTCGAGCAGCTCCACGAACTCGTCGTGGACGTCCGGCAGGCTCATCGCGGCCTGACGATCCGGCCCGGCATCTCGCTCCGGCGATAGTTCGGCACCTCGGCCCGTGCGAGCGCCCAGCTCTCGCGCGTCAGCTGACGCACGAGAGCGATCCGCTCATCCACCGTGCTCGTGTCGCGAGGGTCGACGAGCTCTTCCTCGCCGAGACGGAGCTTGCGGATGGGCCAGCTCGCCCGCGCAGCACGACGTTCTTCGGGGGTGCTCACAGGCACGAGGCTATCATGCGCGCCATGCACGATCTCCCCGACGCGCTGGCCGACATCGTTCGCTCGCTCGAGCTCGCGACCGAGTTCTCCGATGAGGTGATGCGCGAAGTGGAGGCGCTCGTGCGCGAGCCGGGCCTGGGCGATCCGGCGCTCGCCGATCACACGTCGCTGCCCTTCGTCACGATCGACGCGGCGACCTCGCGCGACCTCGATCAGGCGGTGCACGTCGCGAGTGACGGTGAGGGCTACGTCGTCGCGTACGCGATCGCCGATGCGTCCTACTACGTGCGGCCGGGCTCGGCGCTCTTCGCCGAGGCGATGCGGCGCGGTGCCACGTACTACCTACCCGGCGGGTCGGTGCCGATGCTGCCGCGCGCGCTCTCCGAAGGCATCGTGTCGCTCAACGCCGATGGGCCTCGGCGCGCGCTCGTGTTCTTCCATCGCCTCGACGGACGCGCGGAGATCCTCTCCACCGAGCTCGTGCGCGGCCGCATCCGCTCGCGCGCGAAGCTGTCGTTCTCGGGCGTGCAGGCGCTCGTCGATGGCACCGACGCGACTCACGCGAGCGCGCCCTTCCGCGACAGCTTGTTCTTGCTGCGCGAGGTCGGTCAGAAGCGCATCCGCCTCGCGACCGATCGCGGGCTCGTTCGGTATCGGCGCGAAGAGGTCGAGGTGAAGCTCGCCGATGGCGGCGCGTCGTTCTCGGTCGTGGAGCAGGTGCGCGACGACGTCGAGCTGTGGAACGAGCAGATCTCGCTGCTCTGCAACGCCGAGGGCGGGCGCCTCCTGCGTGAGCACCCCGCGCCCGCGGTGCAGCCGATCTACCGCGTGCACGGCGGACCCGATCCCGATCGGCTCCATGCGCTCGCGGCGCTCACACGCGAGCTCGCGCGTGTGCACGGGCTGCCCGATTCACCGTGGATCTGGGACGAAGCCGCGCAGTCGCTCGCGGGCTACCTCGCGGGGCTGCCGGTCCTCTCGCACGGCGAGAGAGAAGATCGTGTGGCTCGCGCGATCACGCGGCAGGCGATCATGGTGAACCTCCGCAGCGCCTACTCGACCGAGCCAGGGCCGCACGTGGGCGTCGGCGCCGAGCCCTATGCACGCTTCTCCGCGCCCATGCGCGAGCTCGTCGGCGTGTTCCTCCACAAGGAGGCCGTCGAGATGCTCACCGGCGAGCACCCCGACGTGGAGACCGACGAGGCGCTGCGCGCCGAGGTCGTCGAGATCGCGAACCGCGCGAAGGACGTACAGCGACGCGTCGCCGATCTCGCGAACGAGCTCGTGATCGATCGTGTGTTCCGTCCCGAGATCGAGAGGTCGATCGCGGAGCGCACCCCATTCGCCGGCACGGTGATGGGCATCACGTCCGGCAAGGTGCACGTGCGGCTCGACGCGCCGCCGATCGACGTGAAGCTCTACCTGCGCGATCTCGGCCGCGACCTCGCACCCAGAGGCAAGCCTGCGATCTGGCTCGAGCCCGACGAGCACGCCGTGGTGCTCCGTGAGCGCGACGGCCAACGCGCGCTCTTCTCGCTCGGCGAGGCGATCCGGGTGCGCGTCGTGCGTCGTGACGACGCGCAGCGACGGTGGGTGCTCGGCCTCGCGACGTGACGCGCGCGCGGAGGTGCTCTATACGATCGCCGCCATGCGCACGAATTCACTGGTGGGGCTCTCGATCGCGGCGATCGTGAGCGCGGGCTGCTCGACCGGGCCGAGCCTCGACGCGAGCCTCGTGCTCGACGACGCAGGCCACGACGTGGGCCCGGGATCGATCGACACGGGATCGATCGACGCGGGATCGATCGACGCGGTGGTGCGCGACGACACGACTCCCGGCGCGGACGTGCCCGTACCGTTCGATGCGCGGGCGACGTCCGAGACGACGTGCGACGACGGCGTGGACGAGGACGGCGACTCGCTCGAGGACTGCGACGACCCCGACTGCGTGCTCGCCGACGCGTGCGCGTACTCGTGCGGTGCGTTCACCGAAGCGCCGGTGGGCTGGACGCTCGCCGACGGCTTGCGCGCCGTCGTGGTCGCCGACGCCGCCGACGGTCTCGTCGAGCCCGTCGGGCTCGTGTTCGCGGGCCGCGATCTCGGAGGTCTGCTCTACGTGAGCGACCAAGAGGCGCGCACCGTCTTCGCGATCGACGTCGACACGGGCGTGACCAGCGTGTTCGCGGGACCCACGGCGTTCCCGACCTCGCCCGCGCTGCTCACCGCGATCACGTGGGACGAGGACCTCGTGATCGACGGATCGCTCTACGTCACCAACTCCGTGAGCGACGGCGATCAAGACGCCGTCGTGTACCGCGTGGACGCGGGCGGCTCCGTGAGCGTGTTCGTGCAGGCGCCAGGGCCCGGGCTCGACTCGATCTACGCGATGGCCTTCGCGCCGCCGGGCGTGAGCCCTCCCGGCCTCTACGTGGCGGGCGACACGGACAGCGCGCGCGTCGACTGGGGCGTGTTCGATCGCGACGGCACGGGGACCGCGTTCTCCGAGGTGGCCGGCATCGAGGGCATCGCGTTCGACGCGACGAGTCGCTACGGGACCGGCCCGATCGCGGCGCGTCCCTCGGGCGGTGGCTACTCGGGTGATGGATCGATCACGCCGCTCGGGAGCGACGGGCTCGCCCTCACGCCGATCGCCACCGGCCTCGGCGGCGTGCACGCGAACGTCGTCGCACCCCCGGGTCTGTTCGAGGGTGAGATGGTCGCGGCGAGCTGGTCGAGCGACGAGATCTTCCGCGTCTCACCCACGGGCGTGATCACGACGCTGGTCGAGGGCGTCGCGCTCTCGAACTACGACGCGAACGTGCTCGCGGTGTCGCCCGACGGCCGCGTGCTCCTCGTGGCCGATCGGAACGCCTCGCGCATCGTGTGCGTCGAGGAGCTCTGACCGTCACTCGAGGCGGCCGAGCTCGAACGTGCGTCCGTAGCCGCTCGTGAGGTTGTCGATGCGGACCGTGATCGCGCCGTCGGGCGCGTAGCGGTACTGCTCGCGGATCTCTTCGCGCGCGAGGCTCGCGTCGGCGCGCGCGAGGCTCGCGAGGTCGTCGCGATCGCGCAGCGCGGGATCGTAGGCGAAGTGGATCTCGCGCCACGGCGTCAGGTCGCCCGCGGGCCCGCCGTCGTTGTCGCGGCGCGCGCACTCGAGGAAGCGCAGGTGACCGACGGTGTGGCGCGGTCGATAGCGCCGCTCGACGATGCGCGGCGTGCTGCCGCTCTCGTCGCCTTCACCCGGTGCGATCGCGTCCTTGTCGAAGATCGGATCGAAGATCTTCTCGCGCCCGGCCTGCGCCTCACGCCACACGCCGAAGTGTCGCGTGATGCCTTCCTTCACGAAGATGCCCGCGTCGAGATCGGCCGCGACCGCGAGGCCGATCGCCGTCGCCGCGTAGGGCACCGGCGCGAGCTCGACCTTGCGACCGAGCTTGCCGCGCAAGGCCTTCAGCACGCCGACGAACGCGGCTCCTCCACCCACGACGTACACGGCGCCGAGCTGTCGCGCGTCCTCGGGATCGATGCCGTGTCGAGGGAGCCGCGCGAGCAGATCGTCGATCAGCGCGAGCGTGCGGTCGACGAGCGGCTCACACGCGCGGAGCACGTCGGCCGCGGGCAGCACGACCGGCGAGGCGTCGGAGATCGCCATCGCGAGGTCGATCATCGCGTTCTTCGAGTGGGTGCCGAGCGCCTCCTTCGCGGCGCGCGCCGCGTCGGCCGCGCGAGCGCGCGTCGCGTCGTCGAGCGCGTGGTCCTCGATGCCTGCGCGCGCGAGCGCGAGCGCGAGGATCGCCTCATCGAGATCGTCACCGCCGAGGCGCGCGATGCCCTCGGTCGCGAGCAGCTCGAAGAGGCGCGCGCCGCCTTCGCTGCGCTGGAGCGAGATCGCGGACGTGTCGAACGTGCCGCCGCCGAGGTCGTAGACGACGAGGTAGCGCTTGGGGCTGCGCTTGTTGTCGAGGCCGAGGTGTCGGTGCGCGTACTCGATGCCTGCGGCCGTGGGCTCGTTGACGAGACCGAGCACCTCGACGCCCGCGCGACGAAACGCCTCGAGCGTGAGCCAGCGCTGACGGCTCGTCGCGTTCGCGGGCACGGCGATCATCGCGGAGAGCGGCAGCGGTGCCGCGTGATCGAGCGCCACGCGCACGCGCGCGATCACGTGCGCCACGTGCTCGTCGAGCAGCGCGGACGCGGTGGGACGCGATGGCAGGGCCTCGACGACCGCGTCGTGCGAGAGGCCCGAGATCGCGCGCTTCACCGAGCGCAGGATCGCCGTCGCCTCGGGCGTGCGCTGCACCGCGTCCCAGCCGTGGAACCGCGTGCCCTCGAGCTCGATCGCGCAGCCCGGGATCCAGTCGCTCTGCCCCATGCCCGTGTCGAACGAGACGATGGGATGCCTTCCGCCGTCGACGCGAGAGACGACGGTCCGCGTGGTTCCGAGATCAATGCCCAGCCGCACCCCGCAAGCATAGCGGGCTCGACGAGAAGAACGGGGGCGGAGCTCCCTCGCTGGGCTAACAGAGCAACGGGCCGTTGCGAGAAAGGGGGGTCGCCTCTTCGCGTTCGAAGCCTCACCGTAGGCCGCCATGGAAACTCGAGAGCCCACCGTCACGCTGCAGGTCTTCCCGATCGGTCCCGCCACCTCCGTCGCGCCGTGGCGAACGCTCGATCCCTTCCTCTTCTGCGTGCACCACGCGGACGCCTACCCGCAGGGTGACGAGAAGATGGCGCCCGCCACCTCGCTCGCCGGCCGCAACATCGGCCAGGACTTCGAGGGCAAGGACGGCTGGCGCATGTACCACGGTGACACCGTGCCCGGCTTTCCGCAGCACCCGCACCGTGGCTTCGAGACGGTGACGCTCGCGCGCGCGGGCTTCATCGATCACTCGGACTCGCTCGGCGCGGCCGCGCGCTTCGGTCAGGGCGACGCGCAGTGGCTCACCGCCGGCGCGGGCATCGTGCACTCCGAGATGTTCCCGCTGCTCTCGCGCGAGAAGCCGAACCCGGCCGAGCTGTTCCAGCTGTGGCTGAACCTCCCGAAGGCCTCGAAGATGGCCAAGCCCTACTTCTCGATGTTCTGGGCCGAGAGCATCCCCAAGCACACACACGTCGACGATGCCGGAAAGAAGAGCGACGTGACGATCGTCGCGGGCCGCTTCGGCGACATCACGCCGGCGGCGCCGCCGCCAGACTCGTGGGCCGCGCGTCCCGAGGCGAACGTCGCGATCTGGACGGTGCGCATGGATCCCGGCGCGAAGGTGACCTTGCCTGCGAGCCCGTCGAAGGACGAGACCCCCCGCACGCTCTACTTCTTCCGCGGCTCGCGCCTCACGCTCGCGGCGGAGGGTCAGCGCGAGGCGATCCCCGCGCGTCACGCGGCGATCGTGCTCGCGGACCACGAGCTCGTGCTCGAGGCGGGCGACGACGAGGTCGAGGTGCTCGTGCTCCAGGGTCGCCCGATCGGCGAGCCCGTCGTCGCGCACGGACCCTTCGTGATGAACACGCGCGAAGAGATCCAGCGCACCTTCCTCGACTACCAGCGCACGCGCTTCGGCGGCTGGCCCTGGGACGCGAACGATCCCGTGCACGCCCGCGAAGAAGGCCGCTTCGCGCGGCACCCCGACGGACGCATCGAGCGCCGCTGAGCGGGTAGGATCGCGTCGATGCGTCGGCTCCCCGCGATCCTCTCCCTCACGCTCGTCGGCTGCGGCGGCTCGAGCACGCTGAACACGCGCGACGGCGCGGGCACCACTGCAGGCGATGAGCGCAGTGAGCCCGCGCCGTTCGTCGTCTCGCAGTGCGCGGCGGACGCGATCGCGGTCGACGGAACGTGCCTCACGATCACCGGCACGACGTGGGAGCTCACGACGCACATGCCGGAGGGCACGCGCGTGTTCCTCGTCGACTTCCTCCCGGGCGGTCGCTGCACGTCGCACGACCCCGCGGACTCGACGGACACGAACGACGAGTGGGCCGTGGAGAGCAAGGGCCTGCGCTTCTGGTTCAACGAGCGCTACGTCGTCTACGAGGTCGAGCTCGACGACGCGCGCACGATGCACGGCATCACGCACAACGTGACCGACCTCAGCTGGGGCTGGACCGCGACGCGCGTGCGCTGAGGCATCCAAGTGGTCAGTCGGGTCCCTGACCTGAACGATCCGTCCGCAGGCGAGACAATCGGCTCAGAACTCCATCACGAACTGGTTGCCGTCGACCTCGCCATCGAACCGACCATGGAAGGAATCGAGGTCCGAGGCCTCCGTGGTGTTGACGTGCAACACGCCGGAGACAGCCCATTCGGTGCCTACTCGGTAGTTGTTGCAGGAGACGACGGGCGTGGGGTCTCGCATCCAGACAGCAGAATGATAGAGGTTGACCGACCAATCCTCGACCTCTGTACCGATGACGACTTCGAGCTCGAAGCGGTAGGAACCTCGCTCGAAGACGACGATCATCGAGTCACCGACGCGCGTGACGCTGCCGCCGGAACCGACCTCGCTGCAGGGGAAGGTGCTCGGCTCGCCTTCGCCGAGACACTGCATCGTCAGGCTCCTCGTGCCGCTGGCGAGATCGGCGACGACGCGCACCTCGCTCACGCCTTCGCGGGACAGCACGGCCGTGCGCGCCATCGACATGGATCCCCGTGCCCGTTCCAGCACTTCGCCCGACGGTGAGAAGTCTTCGAAGGGCCAGTCGTCGTGACAGCAGACGTCGCTTGCCGGGCAGTCGGAGACTGCGTGGTCCTCGGCCGCGACGCCTGTCGCGAACCATCGGCACTCACCCGTCGACCGGTCACATCCCAGAACGGGCTCCCCATTGCCGCCGCAATCGGCCCAATACAGGCCGAACGCACACTCCGAGATCGGAACGCCGTCGGGGCCACAGGACACGCAGAGAATCGCCACGAGCGATGAGGCGAGAATCGTTCGGTTGATCGACGAGGTCGCGGCGCTCGCGGGATTCATGGCGGTCTCGTGTGTGTGAGGTGAACGGATCCGGTGGGAGCGAGACGTTCGACCGGATCTCAGCGGCCGGTGAGGAGCTTCGCGTCGCCTGCGATCGCAGCGGCGAGGTGATCGAGCACCACGCGCACGCGCGGCGTGTCGCGCAGATCCTTGTGCACCGTGATCCAGATCGTCTCGGTCGGAGGCTCGGGGATCGCGCCGAGGCTCGTCGTGAGGTGCGTGAGGCCCGGCTCTCGATCGCCCACGTAGCGAGGCAACACGGCGATCCCGGCGCCCGCGCGGCAGCCCTCGAGGAGGGCCATCGAGAGGTCACAGACGAGCGCAGGCTTGGCGCCCGACGAGAGCCGGTCGAGCCACTTCGCGTCGAGCGCGCCGGGGCTCGACTCGCTCGACAAGAGCGGATGATCGCGCAGCTCGACCGCGCGCTTGATGGGCCTGCGCGCGAGGTACTCCTTGCTCGCGTAGAGGCCATAGCCGAGCGTGCCGACGCGACGCACGACGAGGCTCTCGTGCGGCGAGCGGAACATGCGCACAGCGACGTCCGCCTCGCGGCGCGCGAGGTCGAGGATCTTGCCCGTCGAGTGGAGCTCGACCGACAGCCCGGGGTGCTCGCGACGCAGCATCGCGAGGCGCGGCGCGAGGTACATGCAGCCGAACGTCTCGCCCGACGTCACGCGCACGGTGCCGTCGATCGTGCTCTTGCGCGCGTGGGCCGAGCGCTCGAGGCCGAGCACCGCGTCCTCCACGCCGCGCAGATCCGCGAGCAGGCGCTCGGCCTCCGCCGTGGGCACGTAGCCCGTGCTCGTGCGCGTGAAGAGGCGCACGCCGAGCGCGCGCTCCGCTTGCTCGACGCGTCGACCGACCGTCGTGTGATCGACGCCGAGCGTCTTGGCCGTGCGCGCGAGCGAGCCGTGCGTCGAGAGCGCGAGCACGTAGCGGAGGTCGTCCCAGTTCATGCGTGCGGCTCCGGCGAAGGTGTGGATTCTTGCACGGTCTCCGTGCGCAGTCGTGCATTCCCGCCCGGCCCGAGATCGCGCATCTCTAGGGAGCAGTCCGACGACTGCGGAGGCCCCCGATGCAGCACCGACTCTTCCACACCCTGGTGATCTCGAGCTCGATGCTGCTCGAGGCGTGCGCGAGCACGCACGGCAGCGCGATGCCCGACGCCTCGATGCCCACGGATGCGCCGACGACGCCCGACGCGTTCGTGTCGCCGGACGCCGATCCGCGCACGTGTGAGCCGGGGTGGCCGACGACCAAGGGCAACTTCTCACACACGCAGGCAGGGCTCGCCTACAACTGCCCATCGGGCGCGCGCGACGGCTTCGACGGCCCCGTCGACCTCACCCGGTGCTGCATCTCCGGACGCGCCGAGGAATGAGCGTGCGCGTCGAGCCATCGTGCATCCCGATGGGGATGATTGGGCCAATCGATTTCCTCGATGCGTCGCGATCCATCACGACTGGGGTGGAGGCCGACGATGCGACACCGACTCTTCCACACGCTGGTGATCTCGAGCTCGTTCCTGCTCGACGCGTGCGCGACCACGCACGCCACGGAAGGTCCCGATGGCGGTGCGAGCCCGGACGCCGCACCGGGCTCGGACGCAGCGACACCTCCCCCGGATGCGTTCGCGATGCCCGACGCGCTCGCGGAGGCAGACGCGTTCGTGGCGCCCGATGCGTTCGCGTCGCCCGACGCGTTCGAGACACCCGACGCGTTCGTGCCACCGACGGACGACGCGGGCGTGTTCGTCGATCCGCGCGCGTGCGAGCCCGGCTGGCCCACGACGAAGGGCGTGTTCCACGTCGAGCGCGACGGAATCCTCTACGGCTGTCGCCACGCAGAGGGCTCGAACCCCGACATGCCCGACCTCGAGCGCTGCTGCGTCCTCGGCCCCGCAGAATGACCGGCGCGCGTCATGCGTCGGACGCGACGCTCTGACGATCGAGCGCGCACGGGCGACGCGACGTCCGGCACACTCGCTCACCCCAGGAGGCTCTCGTGCGTCATCGACTCTTCCACTCGCTCGTGCTCTCCAGCTCCGTTCTCCTCGAGGCGTGCGCCGGCTCGGCCGCGTCGAGCGCGAACGAACCGAGCTCCTCGAACGAGACGAGCGGCGGCGACACCGCGAACGCTGCCGACACCAGCTCGGGTGGCGAGACGCAGGGCGACACGGCGAACGTGGGACCGCCGCCCGTGAGCTCGCTCAACGCGGCGGACCAGGCGGCCGTAGCCCGCGCCGTCGCCGACGAACGCGCGTGCGAGTCCGGCTGGCCGACGACGAAGGGCGCGCGCATGGCGTCCGATGGAACGAACGCGTTCTGGTGCAGCAACCTCAGCTCGGAGGGCCCGGCCTGCTGCATCTCCGGGCCGGCGCCTACGCCCTGATCTGCTGACCCACGCGACCACATCCACGAACTCCGCCAGCTCGGGACACGCGCCATGAACGACGACGACAGCCACGACGAGACGCCCGGCGCGCCGCGACCCTCTGCGAGCGGTCGCTACGGAGGTCGAGTCACGAGCCGCGCGCTGCCCGACGCGAGCGAGGAGCTCGCGTCGATCGATCCCGCGCTCGCGAGCGCGCTCGCGCAGGTGTGGTGGCTCCAGGCGGCGACCGAGCTCCGCGTCGCGCGATCGTTCGCGATCGTGGAGCGCGCGCTCGATGAGCTCGGCGCGGAGCGCGCGCTCGTGACGCTCGCGCACCGCGCGGTGGACGACGAGCACCGTCACGGCGCGCTCTGTCTCGAGATGGCCGAGCGCTACGCGGGTCGTGCGATCGCGCCGCCGCCGCCGCTCCCGGAGCAGCAGCCCAAGCACGCGCTCGCGAAGAGCGAAGACGAGCGACGCGCGCTCTTCGTGATCGGTCAGTGCGCGCTCAACGAGACGTTCGCGAGCGCGTACCTCAGCACCGCGCACAAGGGCGCGACGAGCCCGATCGCGCGCGCTGCGCTGAACGAGCTCCTGCGCGACGAGATCGATCACAGCCGCCTCGGCTGGGCCTACGTGACGACGCTGCCGCGCACGATGCACGCGGCGATGTCGGACTGGCTCCTGCCGCTGACGATCGCGAACCTCCGCGAGTGGCGGAACAGCGCGGCATCGCACACGGATTCGTATGAAACACAAGGCGTTCCGCGCGCGGAGGCAGTGCGCGAGGCGCTCGACGAGATGGTGCGAGAGGTGCTCGTCCCAGGCTTCGCGCGCGCGGGCCTCGACGTGACGGGGCTCGAGCGCTGGGCGCGCGCCGGCCTCGCGACGGAGTGATCGCGACTGGCGTCGGTCAGGCGATCGACTGACGCTTGCTCGACTCGCGCACGACGCTGTCCGAGCCGATGAACGTCGCCGCGTCGCCCGACACGGGGCTGTCGCCGCTCGCGAGGCCGACGTCGCCCTCCGTCTCGCGCATGACGTGCAGCGTGTCGAGCGCGACCTCGCGGAAGCGGCGCAGCTTCTCTTCGTCCGAGAGGTACACGACGATCTTCGTCAGGCGCGAGCCGCCGAGCTGGAGGTGGAAGCGCAGCGTGCTCATCATCGCGCTCGCGCACGTCTCGAGCGTCACGCGCGCGACGCCCGTGCCGAGCGCGCACATCGCGAGCGACCGCGCGCCCAGCTCTTCGGCGGCCAAGAGCGACCGGTGCATGCTGCGGCCGATGACGGACGTCTCGTTCCACGCGCTCACTGCGTGGAGCACGTGCCTCGCCTGGAGCTGTCCTGCGCGGGTCACGATGCACGCGCCGAGCTCGCGCTCGCCTCCCGCCATCGCGAGCTCTTCGATCTCGTCACCGCCCGCGCGGCGCAGCGCCTCGCCGACGCCCGTTCGCATCTTCATCTCGTAGTTCGCCGAGCTGACGATCGCGTCGGCCTCCGCCTTCGCCACGTCGCCCACCACGAGCGAGACCTCGCACTGTCCGTAGCGGAACGTCGAGGGGCTCGTCGCGACGAACGTACGACCCGCGACCTCGCTGCCGAGGATGCGGCGCAGCGTGCGCACGAGCTTCTGCGCGGGCTTCGGATCGGCGAGGCGCGCGTCGGGGTTCTTCTCGAGCGCGCGCGACACGAGGTGTTGGAAGAACGACTCCGTCGCCGAGTGCGCCGCAGGGAACGGCGGCCGCACGTGCGGGTCGCGAACGTCCGCGTACGTGAGGAACGGCGCGGTGCCGTAGCGGAGATCGAACGCGGTCGCGCCGACCGAGTACACATCGGCCGCGCGCGAGGGCGGAAGACCTTGGAGGAGCTCGGGGGCCATGAATTTCAAGGTCCCCGAGACCTCGGCGGTGCGCGAGGCCGCGTCCGTGACCGCGATGCCGAAGTCACCGAGGCGCGCGCCGTTCGGCGTGGCGAAGAGGTTCGAGGGCTTCACGTCGCGGTGGATCACGCCCACGCGGTGCGCGGCCTGGAGGGCATCGCAGGTCTGATCGATCGCCTCGCACACGAACCAGAGCGGCAGGCCCACGCCGAGCGCGGCGCGACGGCGCTCGTCGAGCTCGGCGAGGTCGATGCCGTCGACGTACTCCTGCGCGACGTACGGCACCCCCTCGTGCTCACCCGTGTCGATCGCGCGCACGACGTGTGGGCTCGTGACGCGGGCCATGAGGCGCGCCTCTTCGAGCATGCGATCGCGCGGATCGCGTCCGCTCGTGCCGCCGACGCCGGCCTTGAGGGTCTTGAGGATCACGGGCATCCCGAGACCCACGTGCTTGGCGAGCCACACCTCGCTCATCCCGCCGGCGCCGATGCGGCCCCAGACCTCGTAGCGATCCACCCGTGCGTTGTTCTTCGGCATGGCCGCCCTCATCGTACGGGCGCCGCGCGTGTTGCGTCGAGACGGTGACCACGGCGATCCTCGACCCGATGAGCCACGGGCGAAACTGGGTGCTGCTGTGCGTGCTGGCCGTTGTCTCGTGGGCGCCGGCGGTCTCCGTCTCGGCGCAATCGGCATGTGCATGGCGGGAGTTGAGCGAGCTGAGCGACGCTCGCGGGCTCAGACTCGGCGGCGTCCTGGTGGACGAGACCGGACTCCTGGTCGCAGGCAACGGTCTGTGGCGGGTGGACGGCCCGACTCCCACCCCTCTCGGGACGTTCGGCCCGCACCAGTGGATCGCGAACATCTTCCGTCTGCCCGACGGCTGGCGGAACGCCTGGATCGGGATCGGGAACCCCGAGCTGGCCTTCTCACAAACACCAGACGCGCCGGGGTGGATCGATCACAGCCCGCCGACGCCTGCTGCGCTGATCCCGGTGGGCGCGCGCTGGGTCAGCACGGACGCGTTCTACACGAGCATGGGCCGTCTGGACTCGAGCGGTGCATTCACACGCATGACGACCGACGAGATCCACCAGGTGACCGACCCCCTTCGTCGGCAGATCTGCCGCGATGCGAACGAGCAGCCCTCGGTTTGGTCGAGCCACCCTCTCTCTGCGGGGGTCGAGATCGGCAACGTGACGGTCTGCTCGCGCTCGATCCTCATCACGCGGCCGGACGGCAGTGTGATTCGGCGCCTACCGCAATCGAGAACCAGCCACGTGAGTGCATTCGCCCTCACGCGATCAGGACTGGTCCTCGGACAAAGCGACGCTGCACTCTGGGTCTTCGACGGGACGAGCTGGTCGCGTCGATGCAGGAGCCCGATCGTTCGGCACGCCTCGCAGATCGCCGTCCGCGAGCGAGAAGGCGCCACACCGCTCCTCTACATCACGTCGCGAGGCACGCTCTACTCGACTCCGCTCTGACCGACGCGAAAGCTGCGATCGACGGCGTCGGAGAGGCGGGTGAACGGGGTGCGGGCGCGGAGCTCGGCGGGGGTGAGCCACGCGTGGTCGTCGTGCTCGTCGCTGCGGAGGACCTCTCCGCCCGTGCGCGTTGCGCGGTAGACGATGACGCACATCGGGTGGGCGTTTCGCTTCGCGGCGTAGGCATCGATCGGTCGCGGATCGATCGCGACCTCGAGGCCCGTCTCCTCGCGGATCTCGCGCGCGATGGCATCGAGCGGCTCCTCGCCTGGCTCGACGCGTCCGGACACCGTCTCCCAGAGGCCCGCGCCCGCGTCCTTGTGCGCGGCGCGACGCATCGCGAGCACACGATCACCGTCGCGGATCACCGCGCAGACCGCGAGCACGAAGCTCACGTGCCGAGCATCTCTACGTCGATGCGATCGTGTCGCCCGCCGAGCGAGATCGACGCGCGCGACGTGACCCGGATCGCGCGGGCACGGACGGAGCCGCCGTCGCGCGTCTGCGTGGAGAGGCCGTTCGTCGATCCGAGATCGATCACGCGGATCGAGTCTCCTTCACGCACCACCGCCGCGTGCACGCGCGAGACGCGCTCGGAGAACGGCGCGAGCTCTCCGCGACGACAACGCGGGTAGCGTCCGACGAGCACGGGCGCCTCGAGATCACGTGGACCGATCGGCACGACGACGCGCCCCGACGGCCCGCGGAGGGCGAGGCGCGCGAACGGCGTCTCGGACGGCGGGAGGATCTCGACGGGCAGCGTCGCCTGATGAGGCCGCACGATGGTGCGGCTCATTGCGTCCATCTGGGTGCGCACCGCGAGCTCGGAGCGGCTCGACGGGATCGAGCGCGCGAGCGCCGGATCCGCGTCGATCACGCGCGCGCGGAGCGAGCTCTCGTCGGCGGTCTGCGCGTCGAGCGGGCTCGCGTTCGTGGGGAGCACGACGAGGAGGTGCATGCCGATCGTCAGCACCGTCGCGCCCTCGACCTTCGCGGCGCGAGAGAGCGTCTGCTCGAGGCCGACACGGAAGCCGTGCTCGGTGAGGAGATCGTGCGCGAGGAGCGAGACGCGCTCGCTCGCGCGGTAGGGCCCGTCCGCGCGGGTCGTGTCGCGGCTCACCCGCAGGAGCACGTGCCTCAGCGCGACCGACGGATCCGTGAGGCGCACATCGACGGACGAGTGACGACCGATGACGAGGTGATCATCCGACGCGAGATCTGCGAACCCGAGATCGCCCCTGCCGTCGGACCAGAAGACGCGGAACACCACGTCCTCGCGCGGCGGCGGCAGGAGCTCCGACGCGAGCGTCGCCCTCGCGACGAGCTCCTCGCACGCCGCGCGCGGCGCGCCCGCGAGGACGGCTCCGAGGATCGTGCGCGCGTCGGACCTCATCGACGAGAAGATGAGGGCCAGAGGTCGCGCGCGCCAACCCTCGGGGCGAAGGAACGTGGCTGGGGCGTAGCAACACGCTGCGGCAACCCCCGACAAACTGCCCTCATGACGAGGGCTCCTACGACCAGGCGGCCGAGGCGCTCCTTCAAGAGACGCTCCGATTCTGTGGGTGATGAGCGCAGTGCGTGACCGGGAGCGACTTGCGTTGCGCTCCTCGCGGCATTGCGACGAAGCAGATCACGAGGAGGCGTTCGGCGAAGCGCCGTCAGGACCGCGGGGAGGTGTGAGCACCTCGACCCGCTCGTCCATGCGGACGATGCACGTGGTCGACCACGTGTCGCCCTCCCGATCCACCGCGGGCTCGCGCCACGTGCATCTCCCCTCGATCCTGCCGGGCGCTTCGCGGAGCACCTCGTCGCGTCAGCGCATGGTGACCCGAAGGAGCGCTCGCGGCCCTCGCGGTGCGAGAGTGCGAGGGCTACGTCCACGGCTCGAGACGCTCGAGCCACGCGATGAGGAGCTGGCCATGGAGATCAACGAGACGTACGACCAGTGGAAGGCGCGGGTCACGCGGGAGGCCCGTGACCAAGCGGAGCGAGAGGCAGGGCCAGAGGCATCGAGCAAGGCGTCGAGCAGGGGCGCTGCACGGTGCTCCTCGACCGCGTGCTCACCGCGCCGACGCTCGAGGGCGTGCTCGGCTGACGCTCAGGCGTGACGTCATCGGGACCTCGTCTCACTCTGTGAGCGGGCGGCTCACGAGGCGATCGAGGAACGACGCGATCTCCGAGAGGCCCGCGCCGCCGACGGCTGCGCTCACTTGCTCGTGATCGCCAGGCACGACGAAGACGCGTGCGTTCGTGAGCGGCGCGGCGATGCAGCGCGCATCCTCGACGGGGGCACGTGCGTCGCGATCGCCTGCGATCACGAGCACGGGCACGTCGTGGGGCATCGCGCGCGCGGCATCGCACGGCGCGATCACGTCGAGCTCGGGCAAGACCATCCGGCCACCGATCCACAGCGCGCCGAACGCGAGGTCGTCGATCCCGGGCGGCAGGTAGCGCTCGGTGCGCCGCACCGTCGCGAGCTCGAGGCTCGCGTACGGGCCGACGAGCACGTAGCCCGCGACGCGACGATCGAGGTCGTGGGCGGCGAAGAGCGCGGCCGCCGAACCGAGCGAGATGCCCAGCACGACGATCGGTCGATGAGGCGCGCGGCGCTCGAGCTCGGCGACGGCAGCGATCACGTCGTGACGCGCGCTGAAGCCGAAGTCGTTGCGCGTTCCCTGCGAGTCGCCGTGCGCGCGCACGGTGATGGGCATCACTGCATGGCCGAGACGACGAAGCGCACGGGCCTCGTCGAGCAGGTGCGTGCGCGAGCTTCCGTTGCCGTGCACGAGCACGATCGCGAGGCGCGGCTCGTCGGGCGCGGCGTAGAAGGCGCCGACCTCGAGATCGTCAGGCGTGTGGAGGCGGAGGGCCTCGAAGTCGTACGGCGTCGGCTCGTCGCCGGGACCGCTCCATCTGCGTGTGAGCGCGAGCGCGGCGAGCGTGCCCGAGGCGATCCACGCGAACGCGACGCACGCGAGACCGAGGCCGAGGCGACGGAGCTTGCGCAGGTCGGTGAGCCAGGGGAGCACGCGCACGAGACGTGCTCGGCGCGGCGTTCATGCCCGAGCGGGCCGAATTCGGGGTGAATCGTGCGATCTCGGGGGTGAACGGTTCTTTTTCGGCGCGGGCCGTGAAGAATCGCGCGGCCCGCGACAAGAGGTGGACGTGGCCCCGCCGCGAGATCCGACCGAGCTGCCGTCGCGCAGCGTGAGCGCGCTCTACGACGCGCACGCGGAGCTCGTGTGGAAGCACCTGCACCGGTTGGGCGTGCGCAGCGCGGACGTACCCGATCTCCTCCAGGAGGTCTTCCTCGTCGTGCACCGTCGCTGGAGCGAGGTGCGGACGGATGCGCCGATCGAGCCGTTCCTCTGGGGGATCTCGGCGGGGCTCGCCGCGAACTACCGGCGTCGCGCGTTTCGGCGGCTCGAGGTGCTCGGCACCGACGCCGAAGGGCACCTCGAAGACGATCCCGAGCGCGCGCTCGACCGCAGCCGCACGCGCGCCCGCATCGAGGCGGCGCTCGACGCGCTCTCGCCCGAGTCGCGAGCCGTGTTCGTGATGTTCGAGCTCGAGGCGCTGAGCGGCGCGGAGATCGCGCGCTTGCTCGGCGTCCCGATCGGCACGGTGCACTCGCGCCTCCACACCGCGCGACGCGAGCTGCAGCGCGCGCTCACCGGTCTCGCGCCGAGCGCGTCGAGCGACGACCGCTCGGAAGGAGGGAGGTCGACATGAAGGACGAGCTCGACGTTCTCCGTGATCCACCGCGCCTCCTCGACGACGAGGGCGCGCACGCGTCGCTCCGCGCGATCGCGTCGATGAGCGAGCTCGCGCCGCCGCCGATGCCCACGTCCGTGCGGGCGCGCGTGCGCGAGACGATCGCCCGAGAGACCGCGCCCTCGCGGTCGCGTTGGATCGCGATCGGTGCGTTGGCGCTCGCCGCGATCGCGCTCTTCGCGTGGCTCGGCGCACCTCCCGACGACGACGGAGGACCGCCTCCGATCGCGACCGATCACGACGCGTCGGCGCTGCCTGACGCGAGCGTATCGGGGGATGGATTCTTCGCAGATGCGGGGCCCGCCGAGCCGCGTGAGCGCGTGCCGTACGTGGAGGTGGCCGGCAACGGGTGTGGTCTCGATGTGCGCGTGTGGCTCGGTCCGATCGACGACGACATCACGTCGGTGGCGCTCGTGATGGACGACATGACGCTGTCGCCCGACGCGCCGGAGCTGCCGCGCGGGATCGTGGAGGTCGACTGCGAGGGAACGATCGTGCGCGAGCTCGACGCGAGCCTCTTCCGCGAGGCCTCGCGCGCGACGGGCACGCTGCGGCTGCCGCTCTCGCTCGCGGCGCCGACGATCGAGTGCGGGCACGAGTACACGATCACACCGTGCGTGCGCGACGCGCTCGGGCGGCTCGCGACGCGCGAGAACGCAACCGAGCAGCCGGTGTCGACGCGCGACACGGAGGGCAACCGCTGGGTGGGCCGCGTGCAGACGCCATCGGGCCCGGCGTCGCCTTCGGACCTCCGGCCGGGCCACTTCGTCACGGGCTGGCAGGTGCCGACGCAGCCGCCGTGGACGACGCCTGGATCGGCGACGCCCTACCTCGTCGACTCCGTCGTGGTGTCGGCCGGCAGTCTCTTGCCGCCGCTCGTCACGACGCTCGAGCTCCGTGACGGTCGCGTCGTCGTGCTCGAGGCGAGCACCGAGGTGTCGACGATCGAGCGAGGCTTCGTCCGCGCCGACACCCTCGTCGCGAGGGATCGCGTGAACGTGCTCGATCCGTCGGGCATGCACGCGAGCGTGCCGATGCCCGTGGTGCGCGTCTCGACGCTGGATCTGGCGGCGCGCGCGGACACGACGCTGCCGTGGCCCTCGGTGCATCGGATCGACGTCAGCCATCCGGACACGCTGTTCGTCGATGGTCTGCTCGTGCACGACGCACGACCGTCGCGACACACGGGGCCCTCGCCTTTCGGCGTGCGCGAGCCGCGCGAGCCCGTGCGCGCGATGCCCGACGCGAGCTGGGACTGCTCGCTCGCGGGCGAGATCGTCGTCGACGCAATACCTGGGGCGGCGCGATCGATCGCGGTCGTCTACGCGCCGCACCGAGGGCGTGCCGGCACGCGACGCGCGCTCGACTGCAGCCGCGCGAGCGTCGGCATCGAGGTGCCGATGCGTCTGATCGCGTCGCTCCCGGCAGAGGCCGACGAGAGCCGACGGCTCGCGTTCGAGATCGCGGGCTGGGACGAGGACAACGGCGACTGGCACGGCGGACCAGGCGAAGAAGGTCCGCGCGCGTCCTCGGTCCGCTGCGAGACGGCGTACACGATGATGGCGTGCGTGCGCGGCGCCGACGACGCGCTCTCCGCGCTGCCTGGCGGCGAGGGGCGCTGGGGCATGACGGGCGCGGCGTGCTTCGCGCGCGGCACGCGCGTGAGCACGCGCGAGGGCGAGGTCGCGATCGAGTCGCTGCGCGAAGGGGATCGCGTGACGAGCCGCGATCCGATCACCGGCGAGGTGCACGACGTGCACGTGCGCGCGCTGATCCCGCGAGGAATCAGGCCGACCCGCGCGATCGCGCTGGCGAGCGGCCGCGTGCTCGAGGTCACCGACGAGCATCCGTTGTTCGATCCGATCACGAGCACGTTCCGACCCGCACGCACGTTCGCGATCGGCGATCGACTGCTCGACGTGGACGGCGTCGTGATCGCGATCCTCGACGTGGAAGCGCGCGGGAGTGAGCCGGTCTACGACCTGTCCGTCGGTGCGCCGCACACGTTCCTCGCCGAGGGCGTGCTCGTCCACAACTACTGAGCGCGTCAGGAACGCGGGGCTCGGTCGTCGGTGGGGCGTCGGGCGCGCGCATGGCTGGAGCGCATCGGCTGCGCATGTCTCTTCCAAAGAGATCAGGGCTGCGCATCCCACCCGAGTGCGTCCTTCGACTCGCCACGAGCGCTCGCGCCCGACGACCTCTTCATCGCCTCTCACGGCGAGGTGTCCTCATGACGACCCACACGACGATCCCCGAGTCCCACGTCGGCCTCCTCTACGAGGACGGCGCGTTCGAGCGCGAGCTCGGCCCCGGCAGCCATCACCTCGGCTCCTTCTGGGAGTGGCTCAGCGGCGCCGTCGCGCGACGCGTGACGATCGTCGATCTGCGCGAGCGCTCGGTGACCATCAAGGGCCAGGAGATCCTCACGGCCGACAAGGCCGCGATCCGCATCTCGCTGCTCGTGTACTTCAAGGTGATCGACGCCAAGGCGGCGATGCACCGCGTGACCTCGTACGAGGAGCGCATCTACGAGGACGTGCAGCTGGCTGCGCGTCGCTTCCTCGCGTCGCGACCGCTCGGCGACATCCTGACGGACCGCAACGAGATCTCGGACGCGGTGCGCGAGGACGTGGCCGGCTCGGCGGGCGGCTACGGCGTCGAGATCCTGCGCGCGGACGTGAAGGACCTGGTGTTCCCCGGCAACCTCCGCGAGATCATGAACCAGGTGCTCGAGGTCGAGCGACGCTCCGAGGCGCAGCTCGTCCAGGCGCGACGCGAGGCCGAGGTCACGAAGATCAAGGCCGACGCGGCGGCGGCAGCGCAGCGCGCGCAGCTCGAGCTCCAGCGTGAGCTCGAGCGCGCGAGCCTCGAGGCCGAGGCCGACAAGCACCGTCATCGCCTGGCGTGGGAGATCGAGGAGGCAGCCGCGGTGGCGGCGCGCCCCGAGCTGCTGCGTCTGCGCGAGCTGGCGACGCTGGCCGACATGGCGAAGACGGGCGGCAAGTTCGTCGTCGGCCTGCCGGGCTCGACGCTCACGAAGATCGCGAGCGAGTGACGCTGGCGTCGGGGTCGCGAAGGCTCGGCTGCGTACGGTACAAGGGCCCCATGCGGGCGAACGAGATCGTGTGCGGGCTCCTCGGGCTCTGTGTGTCGGCGTGCGCGGGCGCCAGCTCGACCGGCGTGGTGGTTCCGACGTCGCGGGCTGAGGGTCCCACCGTGATCGACGTCGTCCCTGCGCGCGGCAAGATGGCCGTGCTCGCGAACGGCGAGCTGCGCGTGGTCGAGGGCCTCGTCGCGGGCGCGCGCGTGCACGTGCGCGACGATGGATCGGTCGAGGTCGCGGCCGAGATCATGGCCAACGGCGTCGCCTCGATCGCGCAGGTGGGCGAGTCGTTTCTCTTCCTCGACCGAGCGGGCGACCTCTTTCGCGGGGCATCGTTCCTCGGCCCGCTCGAGCACGTGGGCCACGTCGGCTCGAGCGAGATCGAGGCGCTCCCCGACTCTCCTGGACGCATCGCCGTGCTGTCGGCGATGGACCTCTACACCACCTCGGGTGAGCTCCCGCTCGCGCGCGCCGCGCTCCCGACCGGGACCGTCGTGGACGCGGCGTTCCGCGACGCGCAGCACGGGCTCGCGAAGCTCGACGGCGGTCTCGTCATGACGACGATCGACGGCGGCGCGACGTGGCGTGCGCTGCACCTCGAGGCGCCCGCCGTCTACATCGGCGCCACGCGAGAGCGGCTCGGCGTGCTGATGGAGGGAGGCGCCGTGTTCGTCGTGAACGACGCCGGTGACGGCGGCAGCGTCGAGGCATGGCCCGACTCGTCGTCGATGCTGCCCGAAGAGGCGATCGAGGTCGCCTTCGCTGCGACGTTCTCGGGATTCGGCGTGGACCAGGGTGATGAGTCGCCTGGTGTCACGCACACGAGGCTCGCGAGCGACGTGGTGATCGCGCGCACCGAGCAAGCGCGGTTCCTCCGTGTGGATCCGGGCACGCGCGCCTTCGCGCCGATCCTCGAGGACGCCTCGACCGGCTGCTACCTCCAGCGATGGGGCATGGACGCCGCGGTGCTGTGTGTCGGCGAGCCCGAGGGCACGATCGTGCATCGCATGCGCGCGAACGCATCGCTCGAGCGTGTGTTCGCGATGCCCGCGATGGAGCGGATCTACGTGTCGGCCGATGGGCACGCGGCCGCTTGGCGCGGTGGCTGTCCGGGCGGTCCGAGCGATCAGACGTGCGTCGTGCGCGAGACGACGGGCTACTCGCACCAGGCGATCGCGATCAACGCCGATCAGCTGAGCGCGCCCGCGGGCGACTGGCTGCTCGTGAGCACCGACGAGTACACCGTGCTCCACCTCGTGCGCCTGAGCGATGGCGTCGAGGTGCCGGCGCAGCTCCCCGAGGGATGGCGCGCGCGCGTCGCGACGCTCGCCGCCGACGGCTCGCTGCTCGCGATCACGGCGACGGAGGGCGATGCCGAAGGCGATGCCGCGCGGACGCTCTTCGTGGGTCCCGCGGGCGGTCCGCTGACCGAGCGCGCGCTGCCCGAGGGCGTGCGCGGCGTCGCGTTCGTCGATGCACAGCGCGGCTTCGCGGCAGGCGCACACGCCAACGTGCTGGCGCGCACGTTCGACGGAGGTGCCACGTGGGAGAGCCTGCCCTCGCCCGTGCACGGCGATGCGTCGGCGCTCGCGCTGGTGGACGACGCGCTCGTCGGCGCGGCGATCGGCTGCGACGCCGTCGGCTGTCGAGCGGGCACCGACGTGATCCTCACGATGCGCGGCTGGGGCGCGTCGCTCGATGTGCGGACGGCGCACCTCGCGTCCGTGGCGCGCACACCGACGCTCGAGATGCCGGCGCTGGGGCGCGCGTCGCTGACGTGCGAGGCCACCTCGGCGCGCGCGCCGACCCCGGCAGCGTGGACGGGTCGCGCCGCGAGCGACGTGCTCGTGGTCACGCGTGTCCTCGCTGCGCCCGCGTCGGGACCCGTGGGCACGGCGCGGATCTCGATCGGCGAGGCGCGCGCGCGCGTCGAGTGGCGCGGGCGCGACGAGCGAGGTGTGTACTCGGTCGCGACGCGAGAGACCGAGCTGAGCGAGCTGAGCGCCGAGATCGATCCGCGCCTCGTGTACGTGCACTCGGCGAGCCGCACCTCCATCGACGTGGCGGTCTGCCCAGACGGCGTGTGCCGCATGTTCCATGGACGTGCGAGCGGAGCGCTCGTCGAGGTCCCGAACGAAGACTCGTCGACGACGCAGACCGTCGTGATCACGTCGAGCCTGGGATCGGATCGCGACGTGGTGCTCGTGGCGGAGCCCTACGGAGGCGAGGGTGCGATCGTGCGCACGGTCGACGCGGGTGGAACGATCGCGCCCCTCAGCCGCGCGTCGCTGCCTGGCTATCGCCGCCACGTGGGCCTCGCGGGGCACGGCGCCGAGCTCGCCGTGATCGCCGAGCGCAACGGGCGAGCCGGCTTCCTCCTCGTGCCCCTCACGCCCGACACGGCGCCGCGCGTGATGGGCGGCGCGGCGCGCGTCGCCGCGTGCGCGGACGGGCCGACCCCGACGGACGCGTGGACCGCGACGATCATCGGCGGCCTCGGCGCTGCGGGAGAGGCGGGCGCCCTCGACGTGGTGCTCACGACGGACCTCGAGCTCACCGCGGATGCGGCCTGCATCCGTCGCGTACGCCTCGCTGCCTCTGCCGATCCGGACGCGGTCCCCGCGATCCTCTCCGCAGAGGGCGGCGCGCTCGTGGGCGTAGGTGGACGGCTCGACGGCTGGAGCGAGATCCGCTGCACCGTGGGCGACGCCGAGTGAACGCTCCGCGGTCTCTCAGTCGGGCTGGAAGAGGCGGTCTTGTGTCGCGTCGTCGTCGTAGAACTGCCACGCGCGATCGAAGGTGATCGCGCCGAAGAGGTTCACGGCGATCGCGAACACGAGCGCGAGGATGAAGCCGGGGCCGCGGATCTTGCGGCCACCGAGGGCGATCAGCGCGAAGAGCACGATCAGGTAGTCGGTCGCGAAGCGGTACCCGAACTGAATCCAGCCGCTGTTCTGGTACATGAGGTCGAGCACGGCGACCACGCCGGCCGCCGCGAAGTACGCGCGCATGCGGTAGTCGATCGCGCGCTTGGGCCAGAGCGCGAGCAAGAGCGCGGGCGTGGTGAACCAGAGCGCGAGGCCGTGACGCGAGACGAGCACGTGCGGCTCGCGGGTGGTGAGCCAGGGCAGCGAGCCGAAGAACACCCCGAGGTTCTTGCCGAGGTAGTGGTAGCTGAAGAGGCCCCAGCGCTCGATGCGGCCGCGCCAGTTGATCATCAAGAAGCGATGACCGAACTCGGTCGGTCTCCCGAAGCGCGCCTCGTTCATCCACATCGCGACACCGCCCGCGATCAGCACGGGCGCGGCGAGGATCGCGAGCGAGAGGAGCGCGGGACGCCAGTCGGTTCCGCGCAGCCACGCGACGAAGCGCGGGAGCGGGCCGCGATCATCGAGCGAGGGAATCTCGGGCGCGTCCTTCCGGCGATGCGCCGCGAGGATCTCGACGAGCGGGATGATCACGAGCGGCGCGGTGTTCGGGCGCGTGAGGAAGAGCGCGGCCATCGCGAGGCCCATGAGGAGCGGGCGCTTGCCGCCGAGCGACGCGAGCACGAGCAGCGGCACGAGCGCGCTCGTGACCACGTTCGCTGCGAACCACACGGTGCCTTGCACGGCGACGAAGAAGAAGACGGTGCCGAACGCGTAGAGCGTCGTGAGGAGCAGGTCGTCGACCTCGGTGCGATCGCTGCGCTTGCTCTCGCGGAGCGTGCGCAGGAGCACGTAGAGGAACGTGGGCGAGAGGCCCGCGAGCAGCGCCCAGAAGATCGTGTCGCGCGTGTCGAGGCCCCAGATCGCGACCGCCGGCATGATGAGGATCGCGGGCAGCGGCGGGAACGAGATGTACCAGTGCTGGTCTCCTTCGGCCCCGTGTCCCCACGGCGGCGGCCACGCGGACCAAGGGCAGATCTCGTCCGACGACTCGTCGTAGCAAGCCCAGTCGTTGTTGCCCGGCGGACGGTTGTCCATCACGCCGAGCTGTCCGTGCATGAAGCTCGTCGCGAGGTGCACGAAGTGGTTGTCGGGCGACGGCCTGAGGAGGCGCGGTCCGCTCACCGCGAGGTACACGCCCGCTGCGATCACGTAGACGACGAGCGGCGTGCGCCAGCGAGCGAACCGTTCCTTCATGCGGCGCGCACTTTACACAGGATCGTGTGGATCGCAGCGAATCCGAGACGCCATGCGAGGCGGCGAAGCTGCGGGGGTGCAGAGGGCCGGGGCCCCTCGCCCGGCAAGCTAGTGGCCTCGGCCGTGACCGCGTCCACCGCCGTGCCCACCGCCGTGACCACCGCCATGCCCACCGCCGTGACCACCGCCGTGACCACCGCCGCGACCACCGGGCGTGATCACCACGGCACCCGGGTGCGGCGCGACGACGATCCCTCGCGAGTGTCGCGGCGCGACGACCACGCCAGGCGCGGCGGGCCCGATGATCACGCGATCACGATCGTGACCATGTCCGTGCCCATGGCCGCGCCCCGGATGTCCTCCCACGACGACCACTCCCGGTGCGGGCGGCGCCACCACGATCGCGCCAGGCGCGGGCGGGGCGACGACGATCACGCCCGGCGCCGGCGGCGCCACGACCACCTGCGGTGACACGACCACCGGGGCCGCGCGGCGCTCGACCACCATGACAGGCGGCCCGGACACGGGCGGCGGCGGGGCTTGGACGACGATGATCTGCGGCGCACGCGCGCGACGCGGCGGACGACCCGGCGCGATCACGGTGACCTCGATCGGACCCGGCAGAGGACGCGCCTCGACGAGGCGTCCTTCGAAGCGCGCGGTGGCCGGGCTCCACGCGAGCGCGACGTCGTGCTCGGCGCCGTCGTCGCCTTGGATCTTCACGCTCACGTTGCTCGGCGCGGGAGGCGCCACGGCCACCACGCCGGGAGCGGGCGGAGGCGTCAGCACGTAGGCCTCGATCACACCGTCCGACTTGGGGACGACCTCCACGTACTGATCCTCGACGAGGATCACGGATCCGCCATGGATCGCGTTGACCGCGAAGGCCGCGGTCGGCGCGGGCGGAACCGCGGCGGACGGCGCGACGGGATCCGGCTCTCCACCGCAGGCGCGAACGAGAGTGGCGAGCGCGAGCGCGACGATGAGGGCTTTCATCGAGCCCATGATGACAGACGGTTCAACGAGGGACGAGGACGACCAGGCCTTCTCCCGCGAGCGGACCGCTCGCGCCCGCGAAGGTGTCGATCACGAGATCGAAGTCACCCGCCGCGAGCGTCGTGTCGATCTGTCGGTTGTCTCGCGCGACGCACGCGCTCGTGCTCGCGGCGGGCACGAGGTGCACGTCGAGGTCTGCGCCCGCGCCCGACGACACGACGGCGGTGACGCTCGCGCTCGCGACGAGGTGGAAGCGGAAGCGAACCTCGCGGCCGCTCTCGTCCGCGGTGCTGCAGCCGTCCCAGCGATCGACGGCGGCCTCGCCCATCGTGCGCGTGTCGACGTGCGCCGCGAACGGCAGCGAGGTGACGACGAACGGATCGGCGGCAGTGCCGGCACCCGAGAGACGCCGCGCGCTCGCGTCGATCTCGGGCTCGCTCTCGACCACCACGCGGCGCAGGCGATCGAGCGCCTCGAGCACGAGCAGGTTGCGCACGTTCGTGCCCGCACGAAGACCGGCCGCGGTGAGCACGCAGCCGCCCATCGAGGCCTGCGGGTGGATGCCATCGCTCGCGAGGCCGTGACTCGGGAGCGGCAAGAGCTCGCGATGGAGATCGACGAACGGAAGCCCGCGGGACTCGGCGAGCGCGCGCACGATGCCGTTGAACAGCGGCACGCGGCGATCGGCCGCAGCGTCGTCGTCGCGCGGAGGGATCGAGCTGAGGATCGGGATGGTGCCGCCCGCGAGCATCGCGTCGACGATCGCCGTCATGTTCCGGCCGAACGAGTCGACGTCGACGAAGCCCGCGTCGTTCGTGCCGTACATCAGCGACGCAAAGCGCGGGTGGAGCGCGCCGAGCTCCTGATCGAGCGGCGACGGCGCCCCCATGAGCGCGCGAGAGGCCGACCATCCGACGCCCGCCGCGAGCGAGACACGACGGAACGGATCGGTGCCGCCTGCATCACCGACGGCGAAGTGATCGATCGTCACGCGGAGCGCGTCGCGGCCACCGAGATCCACGGTGCCGCCCGTGAAGCACGCGAGGAACGCGGTGGAGACCGTGATCGAGTCGCCGACCTTCGCGAAGAGATCGTCCGCGCGATCGGGGTGCGCGATCGCGATCGCGCGGAGCTCGTTGGCGACCTGGCGATCGATCGGTGAGTGGCGCGTCTCGTACGGATACGAGAGCGGACCGCGCGGACCCGCGTCGATCGGTCCTGCATCGACGCCGCCATCGATCTCGAAAGCGTCGAGCGACACGCCCGCGTCGATGATCTCGTCTCCAGCGTCGAGCACCCGCGCGTCACGATCACGCTCGCCCGAGTCGGTCGTCGATCCCGCGGCGTCGTCTCCGTGTGAGCCGATCTCGGTGACGCAGCCCGTCGACGCGAGCAGCGCGACGAGCGCGGCGCTCCTGCGGACGATCGGATGCGCGCGGAGCGACATCGTTCACTCCGTCGCTGGCGTCGTCGGGGGCGTCGCTTCGCCGACCGGCGTCGCTTCGGCGGGCGGCGTGGGGGACGCAGGGGGCTCGGGCGCGACCTCGGGCGTGGGCGTCGGCTCGGGTGTCGTCGGCGCGTCCGCGACGGGCGCGCTCGTCGGCGCGGTGACCGTGCAGAGCGTGCGATCACCGCTCTCGAGCGCGCCGACGTAGCGACGAAGATCGCCGAGGAGCCCGGCGGTCTGCGCGATCGTGTCGTCGAGGGTCGGCGTCGCGCACGGCGTGAACGTGCCGGCCCAGGGCTCTTCGGAGCTTCCCGTGTCGAGGTGCACGTAGGCCTCGCCGTCGAGGCCCTCGCGTCGCACCTCACCGCACGCGTCGGCGTGCAGGACCTCTCGGTTCGCGAGCTCGAAGGCGATGCGCGCGCCCTCGGGCACGAGACCGATCTCGGTCACGCGACCGACGGTCACGCCGTGCACGCGCACTTGGTTGCCGATCTGGACGCCGTGCGCGTCTTCGACGACGACGAACGCGGGGCCCACGCCGAGCTGCGTGGCGATCTGATCGCAGCCCGCGAGCGCGAGCGTGAGGAGGAGGAGAGAACGAACGGCGGACGTGTCGCGCGTGAGCATCGCGGCCGATGATAGGAGGCTCGCTCGAAATGAACGAGCATCCCGATCCAAGGCGCGGCGGCGCCGAGGCATCGAACGCGCCCGCGAGGACCATGCGCACCCGATCACCCGCTCTCGGACTCGTGCTCCTCCTCGCGTGCGGCGGCTCGTCGCCCGCCGTGAGCGAGACGCCGAGCGCCGCGCGCGAGCCGAGCACGGAAGGCGATCCGCTCGCGCCCGCAGGCGATCCGCTCGCGCCCGAAGACGACGTCGCGGCCGACGATGTCGCTACGGAGGCGATCGCGACCGAGCCCGACGCCCCCGCACCGCCGTGGCACGTGTCGCTCGCGTCGAACGAAGGAGCGTGGTCGATGGAGGCGCTCGACGACGAGTCGGTCGTGCTCCTCACGCACATGAACGTCCGGCAGCTCGGCTACGACCCGATGGGGACGATCTTCGCGATCGAGGTCCGCGATCGCCAGTTCGCGCTGCGCTGGCGCGTGCTCTCGGACGAGAACGTCGTGTCGGTGCACGCGAGCGCCGACGGATCGCGCGTGCTCGTGCTCGGGGTCGAGGCGAGCCATGTGCTCTCGGCCGTGGATGGCCGCGAGCTCTTCTCGCTGCCGGGCTACGCGATCGAGGGCCTCGTCGACGATCAGAACCGCAGCGTGCGCGCCGTGCGCACTGGCGACGCGAACGACGTGGAGATCGCGGGGCCAGACGGCGCCGTGATCACGCGGCTGCCGCTGCGCGGCTCGGCGCCGACGACGGTGCACGCGATGATGACCGACGGCGAGTGCGTGACGATGTACACGGAGGACTCGGCGCACGTGACGAGCCTCGCGAGCGCGGGCGGGCTCGTCGCGATCGGCGCCAGCGACGGGTCGATCCGCCTCCACCGTGACGGCGAGCCTCCCGAGCGCGAGCGGTCGCTCACGCGCGCCGACGTGCGCTCGCACCCGGGCTACGCCGTCTCGCCGGTCGCGCTCTCGTTCCACGGCGCAGCCGAGCTCGTGGCCGTCTATTCGGACGGATCGATCGTCCGTTGGAACACGCGCAACGGCTCGCGACTCGGTCTCGTGCGCGGCGCGTGCACGGCCGCCGAGCTCGCGCGCATCGCCGTGATCGAGGGCCTGCCGGGAGACGTCGAGGAGTGTGGCGGCACCATGCACGCGGCGATCGTGGGCGAGCAGGTCGTCCTCGCCGGCAGCTCGGGAGCGCGCGTGCGCACCCTCTCTGGTCGCGCCCTCGCAGGCTTTCCCACGCTCCACGGCAACGGCATCGTGATCCGCGGCGAGGAGGTGTGGCTCGCGGGCACGACGTCGGTGGTGGAGCGGTGGTCGCTCGACGGAACGTTCCGCGGCGTGCACCGCCTCGGCACTGGATGGGCGCACGTGGTCGCGCTCTCGAGCGATCACGTGGCGATCGTCGGCGCGGGCGAAGGCGAAGTGCACGGCGAGGAGTCGGAGGGTCCGCGGCCCCTCGCGATCTGGCGTCTCCGCGACGGCGCGCGCGTGCGCGGGATGGACGACGTCCGTGGCGAGGTGCGGTTCGTGGGCTCTCGCGTGCTCGCGAGCCTCGCAGACGCGAGCGTCGTGGTGCGCGAGCTGTCCGACGCGCGCGAGGTGCTTCGTGTGCGCGCGGGCGCGCTGCCGGACGCAGGCCTGCCCGGCAGACCAGTGGCGGTCGTGGCCGCGGGACCGAGCGCGCTCGTGATCGGAGAGCGGATCCACTTCGTCGACGGCGCGAGCGTGCGCGAGGTCGGCCCTGCACCTCCGATGCCCGACGTCGGCGTCGTGACGGAACAGCACGCGAGCGCGGACGGCTCCGTGCTCGCGCGCGTGATCTTCGAGCCCACGGGGTTCGCGTTCTCGCTCGAGGTGTGGGCGCTCGGCGCGAGCCCCGCGCTGCGCTTCCGTCGCGAGCGCGTCGGCGAGCACGTGGGCCTCCGCGACGACGGCGCGCAGGTGATCGTCTCGAGCCGCGGCGAGGAGCACGCGCACCTCCTCGACGCGCATGACGGTCGCGAGCTCGCGATGCCCGAGACCGACGCGAGCTGGGCGGGCTTCGACGCGCGCGGTCGCGCGTGCGTGCAGTCGCGCGAGCTCGATGCGCGCCTCTCGTGCCTCGTGGGCGCCGCATTCGTCACGTCGGGCCCGCGCCTGCTCTCGCCGAGCGGGATGGGACGCGTCGGCACGCGTACGGTCGCGTTCGGGCTCGGAGGCGGCGCGTGGATCCTCGACGATCGCGGCGGAGTGCTCGCGCACGTCGGCAGCGTCGCGGGCGACGGCTTCGCGATCACGACGCCCGAAGGACTGATCCGCGCGAGCGCGGGAGCGCACGACGAGCTCTTCGTGCGCGACGGTCGGAGCACACGCGCCGTGACCGCGAGCGACACGCTCGGCGAAGGCACGTGGTCCACGATCGTCGGTCGCTGACGCTCAGCGTCTTCGAACGCGAGCGCGCTGACGATCGCCATCGCCTCGTGCGCGGCGCGGAGCTCCGCGGGCGGCTCGCGCCCGTCGGTGAAGTCCTCCTGACCCACGTTGGTGACGGTCCCCGATTCGACGGACACGCCGCAGCGGCGGAGGCTCTCGTGCGCTCGCGCACGGAACGCTTCGGGGTCGAGGCCGTCGAGGCCGACAGTGCCGTGGACCGCGTGGGCAGCCGCATTTCGTCGCGTGTCGACCGCATCGATCACACGAACCCGCAGGCGCGCGCGAGCTGCCATCAAGGCGGCTTCGAGGCCCGCGGGACCCGCGCCGACGATCACGAGATCGGCATCCGCATGCATGGCCGGGTGGTACCACGCGCGCGGAAACGCTCGACATCGTGCGAGGTCTCGCCAACCATCCGGCACCCTCGCGATGTCGACGCATTGCAAGCTGTGTGGGCTCGCCGACCACGACGAGACGTGGCCGCATCGGGGATCGCTCGTCGACGGCAGGTACCGGATCGACGGCGAGCTCGGCGAAGGCGCGATGGGGCTCGTGTACTCCGCGCGCGACGTGCACCTCGGTCGCCGCGTCGCGATCAAGGTCGCGATGCCCGGCATCGAGCAGGCCTTCACGACCGAGGCCGCCGCCATGGCCTCGATCGATCACCCGAACATCGTGCGCATCCACGCGTTCGGGATGGCGAGCGGCCACCCGATGTTCGTCATGGAGTTCGTCGAGGGCCGCTCGCTGCGCGACATCCTCGAAGATCACCGCAGCGCGGGCACGAAGGTCCCCGCGCACGCGGCCGTGCGTGTCGTGGCGCAGATCGCAGAAGGCCTCGGCGCCGCGCACGCCGCGGGCGTGGTGCACAACGACGTGAAGCCCGCGAACGTGCTCGTCGAGACCGGCACCGGACGTCCGGTGATCGTCGACTTCGGTCTCTCGATCGACGCGCTCCGGCGCATCTCGGTGGTGCAGGGATCGCCCGCGTACATGGCGCCCGAGGCCGCGAGCCCGGGTGAGGTGGTCGGCCCGCCCGCCGATCAGTACGCGCTCGCCGCGATGACCTACGAGCTCCTCACGGGCGAGCTGCCGTACTACGCGCTGAGCCAGCTCGAGTACGCCAAGCACCACCAGTCGAGCCCGCGCCCGCGCGTCTCGGCCATGCGCAGCGAGCTCGCGCCGATCGACGACGTGATCGAGCGGGCGATGGCGGTGTCGCCGTCGCGGCGCTACCCGACGTGCGTGGCGTTCGCGTCTGCGCTGCGCGACGTGATGAACACGCTGCCGATGCCTGCGGTGCCGCCGACCGATCTCTCGCGCACGGCCGACTACGAGTCGTCTCCCGAGGGCCTGCGCGTGCTCGTGCTGGATCACGACGTGACCTCGGCGCGCGTCGCGATGCGCGGCGTGCGCCTCGCGTTCGGCAACGTCTCCGTGCGGGTGGCGCGCGCGACGACGGGAGCCGAAGGCGTCGACAAGGCGTCGCACGAGCTGCCGCGTCTCGTCGTGCTCGACTTCGATCTGCCCGACATGGACGGCGTGGAGGTGCTCTCGCGCATCCACGACCTCGCGCGAGGCGCCGACGTGCGCGTGCTCGTGGCGAGCAAGGAGCTCTCGGTCGAGCAGCGCGATCGCTTCGCCGTTCTCGGCGTGCAGCACTTCTTGCCCAAGCCCTACGACGCCACCGCGCTCGCAGAGCGGGTTCGGCTGATCGGTATACGCTCGGGCTGGCTGCCTCGTGAGTCGGCCTGAGATCTTCCGCGCATGCGAACGCTGCAACTCCTCTCGATCGCTGCCGTGCTCCTCGCGGGCTGCGGAGGCTCCGCGCGCCTCGTGACGCGCGACGAGGTCGGCGGTCTCTTCGCGCTCGAGGGTGATCACGGCGCCGCGCGCGAGGACGCCGAGCGCCAGATGGGCGAGCACTGCCGCGGACGCGGCTACCGCGTGACCGCAGACGCAGAGTTCACGGTGTCGATCCGCGAGGAACAAGAGGTCACGCAGGGCGAGCAAGCGCGACGCCTGAGCGACGATCAGACCCGCACGACGAGCGCGTTCTCGGGCGGCACCGCAGGCAGCGCGCTCGGGGACAGCACGGGCACCTCGGGCAGCTTCGGCGAGTCGCCCGAGATCTACGACCCCGCGCGCACGGGCGCGACGCCGCGCCTGCCGACGCCGGTGCGCCAACATCGTGTGGAGTACGAGTGCGGAGACTGACACCAAGCGCAGCGGTCGCCGTCGTGCTCGCGCTCGCATCGGCGGGTTGCGGCGCGAAGTCCGGCCTCGAGCGACCCGAGTTCGACGCGGGTCGTCCCGACGCGTTCGTGCCCACCGACGGCTTCGTGCCGCCCGATGCCCCGCCCGAGTGCCGCACCGACGCCACGTGCGACGACGGCCTCGCGTGCAGCAGCGACCGCTGCGTCGGCGGCACCTGCCAGCACGACTACCTCGGCGATCGCTGCAACGACGGCATCTTCTGCAACGGCCTCGAGCAGTGCACGCCGGGCATCGGCTGCGTGTCGCCGGGCCGCACCTGCGACGACGGCGTCGGTTGCACGCGCGACTTCTGCGCGCCGGACTCGGACCGGTGCAGCGCGATCCCCGACGACGCGCTCTGTCCGCTCAGCTTTCGTTGCGATCTCGCGCGCGACTGCCTCGCGCGCGCGCTGGTGCACGACGCGACGACCCTCTTCGAGATCGATCTGCCGTCGGGCGAGCTCGCGCGGCTCGGGGCGTTCCCCATCAGCCTGAACGACATCGCGCTCGCGCCGGACGGCACGTTCTACGGCGCGTCGACCGACGTCGGGGCGCTCGTGCGCGTCGACTACCGCACCGTCAGCTACGAGATCGTCGCGCCGGTGCTGGGCTCGTTCAACGCGCTCGACGTCGCGCCCGACGGCACGCTGTACGGTGCCGCCGACGACATCGTCTACGCGTTCGACGTGGAAGCGGGCGTGGCGCGTCAGGTCGCGCGCTTCCCCATGGGGTGGCTCTCGAGCGGCGACCTCGGGTTCGTCGATGGGCGCCTGTATGCGACGGGCTACCGCATGCTGATCGATCCGACGGACATGCTCGTCGAGATCGATCTCGTGACCGGCAGGAGCTCGATCATCGGCGCGATCGGCTTCGACTGCGTGTGGGCGCTCGCGCCGCTCGGCTCCGCGCTCTACGGCCTGACGTGCAACGGCGAGCTCACGCAGATCGACCTCTCGACGGGCGCGGGCACGCTGCTCGCGAGCCGACCGGGGCAGGCCTACTGGGGCGCGGCGTCGAGGTAATCGGACCGTCGCGGCGGGAGCCGTACGAGGAAGTCCGTCGCGCGCTGGACGAGCGCCGAGTGCGGCGCCTGACCCGGCGTCACGAGCCCGAGCCGCTCGAAGAGCTCGAAGCGCGCCTCGCGCACGACCGCCTCTTCCATCACGAGCGGCGCGTGCCACACGCCGTACGTCACGAGCTTGCCGTCACGTCGACGCAAGAAGCCGACGAGCGGGTGCGTGAGGATCGCGTGCGTGTCCTCGGGGCTCGCGAAGCCGGGCAGCACGCTCAAGGCTCGACCGGTGCCGCCCAGATCGAGGTGCTCTTCGGCGCCGTCGGCGCGCGCGCGCCACACGAGCGCGTCGAGCGCATCGCCCTTCCACGCGCTCGATCGCGTGACGTGCATGCGATGCCACGGCAGGCGCCACGCGTGCCGCGGCAGCGCGACGAACGGTGAACCGAGGCTCGTGCCGAAGAACCACACCGCGCGCTCGCCGCTCTTCTTCTGCCGCACGTACGCGCGGTAGTTCGTCTGTCCGCACTCGAGCTTCACGAACGGCGCGAAGTGCACGAAGAAGCGCGTGTTGAGGAAGGACACGGCCGACACGAGCGTGCGCTCGCGTCCCTCGATCACCACGCGCTCCACCTCGAGGTGAGGCGGGAGGAACGACGCGAGCCGATCGCGGTCGACGTCGTAGGTGGTGATCACGAAGTCACGCAGCGCCGAGCTCACGTCGGTGAGGCGCGCGCGCGGTCGATCGAGGGCCGACGTCACGGCGCACAACGTACCTCGTTCGCAGCGCTACCCTCCCGCCGATGACGTCGCCCCCGCGACCTGGCTCGCTCCGCGCGTGGCTCCGCGCGCTGCGGCCGCTCGCGCACGGCAACATCGCGCCGCCGATCCTGCTCGGGCAGGCGCTCGCGATGCACGCGGGGCACGAGGTGCATCTCACGGGCTTGCTGCTCGCGCACGCGTTCGGCGTGATCGATCACGCGTTCATCGTGCTCGCGAACGACCTCGCCGATCACGAGACCGATCGCGACAACACCACGCACACGCTCGTGTCGGGCGGGTCGCGCGTCGTGCCCGACGGTCTCTTGTCGCTGCGCGCGCTCTCGGCCGGCGCGTGGCTCGCGGGCCTCGCGCTGCTCGCGCTGAGCACGCTCGCGGCCGTCGTGCTCGCGAGGCCGCTCGCGCCGCTCTTCGCCATCGCCGCGATCGCGCTGCTGCTCGCGTACAGCCACCCGCCGCTGCGGCTCTCCTACCGCGGCGGGGGCGAGGTCCTGCAAGGCCTCGGCGTGGGCGCGGTGCTGCCGCTCTGGGGCTTCTATGCGCAGGTCGGCTCGCTCGACGCGTTCCCATGGAGCGCGCTCGCGCCGCTCGTGCTGCTCCACACGATCGGCAACGTGATCACCGCGCTGCCCGACACTCCGAGCGACGCGCGCGCGGAGAAGCGCACGTGGCCCGTGAAGGTGGGCGAGCGCGCGGCGCGCGGGCACGTGATCGTCGCGCTCGCGATCGTGCTCGTCGGCTTCGCCGTGGTGATCGCGCGCATGCAGTCGTGGACGCACGCGGTGATCGTGACCGCGCTGCCTACGATCTCGCTCGCGGTCTCCACCCGGTGGCTCGCGAGCGGCGATGCCGTCGATCGCGGTGCGTGCCTGCGCTTCGTGCTCGCGACGGCAGGCGCGCTCGGTCTCGTCCAGCTCGGCTGGTGCCTCGCGCTGATCGTCGAATGACGGAACGACGACGGGCGAGATGATTTCCCTGTGGAAACCGTCTCGCCCGTGCCGAGGTGCGGGAAGCTCAACGCCTGCGGCGGAGAAGCGCGAGCGCGAGGCGCGAGCAAAGGCCTCTCAACGGGGCGTGGGCAACGGAGAGTTCGTATGAGCCCAGTTCATCCCCGCTTCCGGCCAGAGCATCGGACCGGGTGGCGGGAGATCCAGATCGAAGAAAACAGCTCGGTCTCGCGACACGAACATGACGTGACCATCCGGCGTCCAGTACGGCGCAGCCCTGGGCACAGAGGCTTCGAGCGAGAGCGGTCCTTCCGTGACGACGCCTGCCGCATCGACGATGTACAAGCTCGAGGTGGCACGATCAATCCGCACGAAGCGCCCATCCGCCAGCTGCGAGACCACTTCTCCCGGCGCCGCGAGCCCGATGCGGGTGCCGTCCGAATCGATAATCTCTCCGTTCGCCAACAATCGACAGTCCGGCATGGCGGCCACCTCATTGAGGGCTGTCATGTCGAAGGTGGCACCCGATGTCATGGCATCCACGTCAAACCAGGAGTAGTTCGTTCCTTCGCGATAGAGCAAACCACACCCCTCTTGGTAGGCGTACGGCTGGGCCGCGGAAGGCATGCTCGCCGCGCGCAGGGTCTCCCCGCGTGGGGAGATCACATAGAGACCATTCTGGTGGAGCAGCAGCTCACCGTTGGCACGGTAGTAAACCCCCGTCGCCGGGTACGTGTCCGCCGGGATCGCGTGTCTCAGAATGAACTGGCCGCCACGGTCCATCGGACAGCTCACGGCGATCAGCGAGTGATCGTAGCCGACCGGGTAGGCGATCTGACCCGTGGCGGGTGACCACGCCGGCATCACGTGTTGAAGCCGCAGATTGTCTCCACCGGGAAGCGGCTCGGCCCGGTTCACCAGCGCGTCGAGCTCGGGGTACGCCCACCGTCGCGCCGGTCCGGTCGAGCCCAGGTCTGCGAACCAGAGCCCGAATGCGTCACGGGAGACCAGCATCGTCTCACCGAGCGACATGGGCGGGTACTTGTATCGCCAGACCGAGCCACTCTCCATCACGGTCGGTGCGACGGTGGGAGCTTGATAGGCCCTGCTCTCTTGGTCACCACGATCATGGTCGATCGCATCGTGCGCCCAGAGGTCGGTTGTCCAGAACGAGGCATTGCTCACGAAGGTCGGCCCCGCCGTTCCTACCTCGAACCGAAACGTCATCGGTTGGTCCCAACGAACACTGCCCCGCGCTGCACCCAACGAACGTCCCGCGTACGTCGGCGCATGGAGCTCGGGACACATACCGGCCTCGTCCGCGAGGAAGACGACCTCGGGCGCACCCTCGATGACACGGGCAGCGTCGATCGCAGCATCGACAGCCGAGTCGGCGACCGGACCGCCGTCTGAAGACGACGCATCGACGACCGGTGGGACCTCGGTGCATCCCAGGAAGATGACGGGCCCGACTAGAGCGACGGCGCTTCGATGCATGGCGTTCCTCCCAACAAGGATTCGTCGGTCCACGGGCTCGGCGCGAATCCGCGACCGAATGACGACGGGACTGACGGAACGACGACGGGCGAGATGATTTCCCTGTGGAAACCGTCTCGCCCGTGCCGAGAGACTGACGATTCAGCGCTTGCGGCGGAGAAGCGCGAGCGCGAGGCCTGCGAGCGCGAGCATCGCGAGCGGCGTAGGACGATCCGAGCGCGCGGGGATCTCACAGTCACAGCCCGTGCGGCGCGGCGGACGGCCCGTCGCGGCGTCGGGTCCGCCCGTGTCGGTGAGGAAGTCGACGACGAACGCGTCCGGCGGCGGCAGGCCCGAGTCGTCCATCATCGGCGGCATGCCCGCGTCGGGGATCACGACGGGCGCGGTCACGCACATGCCGGTCTCGCAGATCTCGCCCGCAGGACACGTCACGCCCGTGCACGCGTCGACGCAGCCCGTCGAGCCGCAGAGCTGACCCGGAGGACAGCCGCCGTCGCACGCCGAGGAGCGACAGACGCCATCGGCGTTGCAGGTCTGGCCCGCCGCGCAGCTCGTCGCCGTGCAGCGCGCCACGCACGAGCCCGAGTCACACGCCTCGCACTCGGGGTCGCACGAGATCGTCGCGCAGCCATCGACGCAGCGGCCCGCGAGACACGTCTGTCCGATCGGGCACGTCACACCGTCGCACCCCGCGACGCACGCACCGCCCTCGCAGCGCTGGCCGGGCGGGCACTCGACGTCGACGCACTCGGTCTCTTCGCAGACGCCGCGCGCCGTGCAGGTCTGTCCTTCGAGACATCCGCCCTCGAAGCAAGGCTCCACGCAGAGGCCGCTCGCGCAGACCTGCGGATCGGCGCAGAGCGCGTCGCCCTCGTCGACCGAGCCATCGCAGTCGTTGTCGAGGTTGTCGCAGCGCTCGGGGCCGGACTCGAGCGAGGGCGAGCAGATCGTGCCGCCGCCGACGCACGACGTGCGGCCGATCGCGCACACGCCGACCTCGCCGTCGACCGTGCACTCTTCACCCGCGTCGGGGCACATGACCATGCCGCCGCGCACGAGGAACCTCCAGATGCCGTCCTCGCCGCCGTCGACGTTCGTCTCCTCGCAGAGGATCCGCGCGATGTCGTTCGTGCGCGAGCCGGGGATCATCACGAAGTCGCGCTCGTTGCCGGCGTCGAAGCCCGACTGACCGGGCACGCCCGTGTAGCAGACGCCCTCGGCGACCTCGCAGTGCGTGTTCGAGAAGCCGCTCGGATCGCACTCTGCGTCGGTCGTGCAGGTCGTGCGCGGCACCATCTCCGTGGAGAAGCCGGCCGTGCCGCCCGAGGCGCGACCCGTGTCCCACTCGCACTTGTTGAAGCGGAACTCGACCGAGAAGTCGCTCGACGTGCTCATCCCGCTGCCGCAGCCGGGCGCGCTCGTGAGCACGATCTGGAAGCTCATGAGGCGATCGTTCGAGCAGCTGTAGTAGCCGGTGTTGTCCCACGTGAAGACGGCGCGGCCGGGCGAGAGGTCGTACCAGACGCCGTTGTCCGTCGGGTTCGCGCAGCTGGCGAGACAATCGCTGCCTGAGCAGAAGCCGCTGCAGGCCGAGCCGCGGATGTCCACGTCGGCCCAGTAGGCCGCGATCATCGGCTGCGCCGCGACGGGGAAGGGATTGGGCGTGTACGTGCCGACGGAGGCGTTGAACGTGATGTTGCCGTTCGTGTTGAGGAACAGCGTGCGGTACGTCGTGCCGAAGAAGTTCAGGCCGTCGGGGAACGCGCTCGTGATGTCGATCGCGCGCGAGCTGCCGTCGTCGTTCGGGCCGAGGCACTGACCGCTCTCGCCATAGTCGGCCGGACCCTCGAGGCCCGTCACCAACGTGGTGCCGCAGTAGCGGCGCTGGGCGACGTTCTCGGTGCACGCCTGCGCGGAGGCTCGCGAGGAGCCCGCGAGCGCGATCAGCGTCGTGAGCGCCAGCGAGGTGAAGGCGAATGCGCTGCTGGAGCGCGCGGCGGATCGGTGATGCATGAGGACTCCGAAGCGACGAAGGAAACGACGGACCTCGAGTGGGCCCGGCACGAACCGACCATGGTGACGGAACGCACAAGAGAGATCCAGTCACGCGACGCGTTGCGCACCCACATCGGAACCGTCGCTGCGTCTCGCGGTCCATCGCTCGCGAACGATCGCCGGCTCGCGGTACCGTTCGCGACCTCGGAGGAACCATGCGCGTCTGTGCACGCCTCGTGTCGCTGCTCGCAGCGCTCGCCCTCGTCTCGCTCGCGCCCACACGCGTCGCGGCGTTCTGCGGCTTCTACGTCGCGGGCTCGGAGACCGCGCTCCACAACCACGCGACGACCGTGGTGTTGATGCGCGAGGGCAACCGCACGGTGCTCTCGATGCAGAACGACTACGCGGGTCCGCCCGAAGACTTCGCGGTGGTCGTGCCGGTGCCGGCCGTGCTCGGGCGGAACGACGTGCGCACGCTCGACCGCACGCTCTTCGATCGCGTCGAGCGGCTCACGGGGCCGCGACTCGTCGAGTACTGGGAAGAGGATCCGTGCTTCGACCCGAGCATCGGCCTCGGCTCGCTGGGCACGATCGGGCACGGCTCGGGCTCGGGCTCGGGCTACGGCTCGGGCGCCGGTGGACTCGGCGGCTCGTTCGTGCGCGTGGAGGCGCAGTTCGCGGTGGGTGAGTACGACATCGTCGTGCTCGGCACGAACGACTCGAGCGCGCTCGACACGTGGCTTCGCGAGCACCGCTACCACATCCCCGAAGGCGCCGCGGAGGCGCTGCGGCCGTACGTCGAGGCCGGCATGAAGTTCTTCGTCGCGCGCGTCGACGTCGATCGCGTGCGCTTCGAGCACGGACGCGCCGTGCTCTCTCCTCTGCGCGTGCACTACGACAGTCCCGAGCTCTCGCTGCCCGTGCGCCTCGGCCTCCTCAACTCCGCAGGCGCGCAGGATCTCGTCGTGGTGGTGCTCGCGCGCCAGCAGCGCTTCGAGGTCGCGAACTACCCGAACGCGTTCATGCCGACGAACCTCGACGTCGCGGACGACATGCGCGATCAGTTCGGCTCGTTCTACGAGACGCTGCTCACGCGAACGTTCGAGCGGCATCCCGGCGCTGTGGTCACGGAGTACGCGTGGCAGGCGACGACGTGCGATCCGTGCCCGCCCGACGCGACGCTCGACAACGTGATGCTGACGAGCCTCGGCGGCGACGTGCTCTTCAGCAATGGCGTGCAGCCCGGTGGCGGATGGGGCGGCGGTGGATTCGGCCGCGGCGGAGCGGTTCCGCGCATCCGCACGGGCGCGCCGGCGGTCACGGGTGATCTGTCGGCCGAGGTGGTGCGTCGCGTGATCCGCCGACACATCAACGAGCTGCGCTTCTGTTACGAGCAGGATCTCGCCACCACCCCGTCGGCCGCCGGCGGGATCGATCTGGCGTTCGTGGTGTCCCCCACCGGCGCGGTCACCGAGTCGACCGCGACCGCGGCGGCAGGCGCGACGTTCACCGCGCGCGTGGCGACGTGCATGCAGAGCGCCGTGCGTCGCTGGACGTTCCCGGCGCCCGAGGACGGTCACGACGTGCACGTGACGCAGTCCGTGATGTGCGATGGCGGTGCTGGGTCGGCGCCGGTCGATCCCATCGCGCCGACGGCCCCACCGGCAGCACCGACCGCGACCGAGAGCGAGTTCGTCGCGACGCGCCTCCACTACCGCTACGCGCGCGGTGGCCTCGGCGAAGACCTCGTCTTCCGCGCGGCCTCGCCGGTGATGGGCGGACGCGAGGTGCGCAACGCGCAGGGCGCGCTCGAGGAGGGCGCGACCCCGGCCTACGAGAACAATTTCCAGTCTCGCTACGCGATCCGTCATGCGTGGCAGGGCGCGATCGCGTGCGAGCATCCCGTGCGAGGACGCTGGGGCGGTCGACCGCTCGGCGCCGACGATCAGACGATCGGCGCGGCCGCGGGCATGGGCACCGGCGTCGCCGTTCCCGCGGTCGCGCCCGCGCACGCAGCCCCGCTCGCCGAGGGCGAGACGCGCGCGCCCATCGCGCTCGAGAGCGTGGTGTACACGCCCGTCTCGGACCTCGGCATCGCGGGTCGCGACGCGAGCACGCCGACGGACACGCCGTCCGACACACCGCCCGTCACGACGGAGCCCGAGGCTGCTCCGCCGGCCGCGCCTCCGCCGACCGAAGAGAGCAGCGGCTTCTGCGCTGCGCAGCCCGGCGGCGACTCGGGTCACCGATCGAGCTCGCTGCTCGTGATGGTCTCGCTCGGGCTGATCGTCGCGCGACGACGTCGTCGCGTCTGATCACGCACCGCGTCGCGCGATCGCCGAGCCCGCGATCGCCCACTGACCGAGCCAGTACGTCGTCATGATCGCGAGGCGCCACGGCGTGCTGGTGCGGAGCGACTCGTCGACGAGGTGATCGCCGAAGCGGCCGATCGCGATCAGCGAGTCGCTCGCGGCGAACGTGATCGCGCCAACGAGCGCGAGCCGTGCGCTCCTCTCGTTCGCGTGGCCGACGCGCGCCGCGGCGCGCCAGAGCATCGTGCAGATCACGAGCGCGTAGATCGCGACGGGCACCGTCATCGGACCGAGGCCCGGCAAGAGCAAGACGACCAACGTCGCTCCGTACGCGTACGCAGGGATCGCGCGCAGCGGCTCGAGCGCGCGCGTGTCGCTCGTGTACGCGAGCACGTAGAGCACGTGCGCGACGAGGAACGACTCGAGCCCCGGCAGAAAGAGCGTGCGCGGCGAGGCCTCGAGGAACATGTCGCCCGCGAGCGACGCGCCGAGGCCGAGCGCCATGAACGTGCGGTACCGATCGGGCGGCGCAGCGCGCAGCACCCACAGCGCGAGCAGCACCACCGGCCACGGCTTGCTGAGCATGCGCAGGACGTGGAGGTCGAGGTACGCGCCGAGCACGAACACGAGCGCGGCGATCACCGCGAGGGCGAACATCAGGCGAGCGTTCACGCGAGCTCCACGCCGCGAGGATGCGGGCGCAGGCGCCGGTTTGAAAAGCAGCGACGAACCCGCGCGGTTCGGTGGCACGCTCGTACGCATGCAGCTCGTCGATGGGATCAAGGATCGAGCCTCTCGACTCCGGCGCGCGCGCTCGGACGATGGGCTGCCCCCCGGGCCCTCGCTGCCGGAGGTCGTGCAGCTCACGAGCTGGCTCTATCGGCCCTTCCCTTTCCTCACGCGCTGTCGTGAGCAGTTCGGGCCCGTGTTCTCGCTGCGCTTTCCGCGCATGAAGATCGTCGCGTTCACCCGCCCCGACGACATCCGCGAGATCTTCACCGGCCCGACCGACGTGATGTACGCGGGCAAGGCCAACGAGAACCTCGGCCCGATCGTCGGCAAGAATTCGCTGCTGCTGCTCGATGGCCCCACGCACCTGCGCGAGCGCAAGCTGCTGCTGCCGCCGTTCCATGGCGCGCGCATGCAGGCGTACGGCGCGGCGATGCGCGACATCACCGAGGCCGCGGTCGCGCGCTTCCCGATCGGCAAGCGCTTCGAGCTCCACGCGCCGATGCAGGCGATCACGCTCGACGTGATCCTCCGCACCGTCTTCGGCGTGGAAGAGGGCGCGCGCTTCTCCGCGCTGCGCGACGCGATCACCCACCTCACGAACAATTTCACGGCGCTCGCGATGGTGCCGTGGCTTCAGAAAGATCTCGGGCCGCGCTCACCGTGGGGCAGCTTCGTGCGCGCGCGCGAGCGCGTCGACGCGCTCCTCTACGAGCAGATCGCCGACCGACGCCGCGAGCTCGGGCGAGGCCAGGACCAAGGCGACATCCTCTCGCTGATGCTCTCCGCGCGTTACGAAGACGGCGCGCCCATGAGCGACATCGCGCTGCGCGACGAGCTGATGACGCTGCTCGCCGCGGGACACGAGACGAGCGCGACGGTGCTCCCCTGGGCCTTCCACTTCCTCGCGACACACCCCGACGTGCAGACGCGCGCGGCCGAGGAAGCGCGCGCTGCGCTCGGAGCGAACGCGGGCACAGGCAGCGCAGATCCGTCGGCGTTCCAGCGCCTCGACTACATCGACGCGGTCGTGAAGGAGACGATGCGCAGGCGACCAGTGATCGCGGCGGTCGGACGCATCCTCACGCAGGCACACCGCATCGCGGGCCGAGAGATCCCGAAGGGCACGCTCGTGTCGCCGTCGATCTACCTGGCGCAGCACGAGCCCGAGAGCTGGCCCGAGCCCCGACGCTTCGATCCGACGCGTTTCCTCGGCGCGCAGCAGCCGAGCCCCTACGCGTACCTCCCGTTCGGCGGCGGCGCGCGACGCTGCATCGGCCTCGCGTTCGCGCACTACGAGATGCGCATCGTGATCGCGACGATCCTCTCGCGCTTCCACGTGCACCCCGCGCGCGGCGTCGACATCACGCCCGTGCGCCGCGGCGTGACGATCGCGCCCTCGCACGGGATGCCGGTGATCCTCGAGCGACGCTGAGCGATCAGCGCGTCACATCGATCCCTCGACCCTGAGGAGGAGGCCGCGGCCTGCGCCGTTGATGCCCGAGCCGTGCACTCGGTAGACCTGATCGAAGACGTTCTCGACGACGAGCGAGAGCTGGAGGCTCGGCTGTCCCGGCGGCCCTACGAAGCGCCAGCCCGCGCGCAGATCGAACGCCGCGTACGCCGGCGTGCCGCCGAACGGGATGCGCGCGTCGTTCTGGTCCGAGAGCGCGAGGCGATCCTGCGCGCCCGCCCAGCGCATCGCCGCGCCGATCACGAGGCGCGTCTCTTCGTGGGCCCAGCGCACCTCGACGTTGCCGTTCACGGGCATCACGCGAGAGAGCGGCACGCGCTCCTGCCCCGGCGGCGGTGAGAGCAGCGGCGTCGGCCCCTCGCCCCACGCGTACGCGAAGGTCGTGCTCACGCCGAAGCCGAGCGGCAACACGAGCCTCATCGCGAGCTCTGCGCCGAGCACCCACGAGAGACCCGCGACGTTCACGAGCTGGAACCGCGCGAACGCGTTGCGGCACTCCGGCGCCGCCGCAGGACAGTCGCCGACGCCGCGCGGAGATCGCGTGAGCGCGCCGTCGATCTCCATCGCGTAGAGCCACGCGTCCATCGAGAGCGAGCCCTCGCCGTCCACGAGGCGCGGCACGCGGAGCCGCGCGCCGAGCTCGTAGGTGATCGATCGCTCGGGCGCGAGCGCGGGGTTCTCGAACTGAAAGCCGGGGCCGATGATCTGGCGCGACGTCAGGTCGTCGAGGTTCGGCGTGCGAAAGCCCTGATCGACGTCGACGATCAGCGAGAGCTCGTCCGTCGCGCGGAGCTCGACGCCCACGCGGCCCACGATCGCCTCGTGATCGTTCTCCACCCGCTGCGTGCCCGACGGAACGTCGGCCGGCGAACGCACGCCCGCGAACGCGACGCGACCTCCGGAGCGCAGGCGGAGGAAGCGGAACAGATCGACGTCGACCTCGAGGAAGAGCCCGCCCGTGTAGAAGCGACCGTGGTCGGCATAGAGACCGCGCGAGAGCTGGCGCGTCGTGCCGATCAAGCTGTCGATCAGGAAGGCGCTCGAGCGCACCACGTCGATCGCGAGGTCGCCTCCGCCGCGCACGCGCATCCCTGCTTCGGCGCCGAGCGCGTAGCGACGCGAGCCGAGGCGCGCCGCGAGGCCCACCGTGTCGAGGGCGTCGCGGAACTGGTTCGTGGCGAACAGCGACGCCTCGCGCAGCTCGCGCACCTCGTGCTGCCGCTGGTAGCTGATCGTGACGTCGACCTCGCGCAGGTCCGGCCCAGCGCTGCCGCGCAGCGCGACGTAGCCGAGCGTGCGGAACTGCTCGAGGAAGATCGTGCAGTCGCGCTCGAAGCCGATCGGCGGCGGACAGAGATCGGCGCGCGGGGTGTCGTACTGCCGAAAGGCGTAGACCGCGCCGATCAGCCGCAATTCCGGGCCGATCCGCGCGACGAGGCGCGCGTCGAACGTGCCGTAACGAAAGCCCGTGCCTCGCTGGGTTCGTCCGTCGATCGGCTCGATCAGCGGCACGAGCGAGGGCTGACCGTCGCGCGGATTGAACAGGGTGCCGGAGGCCTGGAGCGGCTCGGCGCCGACGTAGCCTCCGCCCACGAGCACGGCGACGTCGCGTCCGAGCTGCGCGTCGAGCTCGAGGCGACCGCTCGCGTCGAGGCCCGCGACGAGCTGCTGCTCGAGCGGTCGCGCGTTCCCGAGCGAGTCGAGCGCCTGCGTGCCCACGCGGCCGATCGCACGACCGCGGATCGAGAGACCATCACGGCTCGGATCGAGCGTCGGCTCGGCCGGCATCGCGAGCACCACGCCGCCGATCGCGTCGGCGCCCCAGCGCGTGGAGGCGCTGCCGCGCTGCACCTCGATGCGATCGAGCGAGCCGACGTCGACGGTGAAGAAGTACTGGTTGGGCCCCTGTCGGTAGATGCCGTTGTTGAGACGGATGCCGTCGAACGACAGCAAGACCTGCTGGCCCGTCACGCCGCGCACGTACGGGCTCGCTTGTCCGTGCGTCGTCTGCTGCACGCTCACGCCCGGCACCCAGCGAAGCGCGTCGGGCGCCGAGCGCGCGACGCGCTCGTCCATCTCGTCGCGCGTGACGGTGGTGCTCGCGCGGCCGCTCTCGTCCTCGGGACGTCGCTGCACGCGCGCGGTGGCGCCGAAGCTCGGGAGCTCCTCGTCGCTCGAGGAGACGTCGAAGTCGTGATCGTCCTCGGTCGCTTCGTCCTCGTCGTCCTCGGACGGGTCGGTCGGACCAGCAGGCGTGTCGGCGGGCGTCGGCGCAAGCGCCTCTTGCGCGTGCGCACGAAGCGGCGCGGCCCCCGCGCTGACCAGGAGCACGAGCGCCGCGACACGAGCGAGCGAGCCGCGCACCACGTCACGGACCCGGGAACGTGGCAATCAGGCGCAACATTTTTTTGGAGGTGGGTGGTATGGATGAGAATTATAAGAGGGGTGCCTTCCGCGAAGAGAGTGACTTTTCCCAGCGCATGGTGGGGGCGGGTCACCGATTTTATTACAGCGGGAAGTGCTCAATCCTCCACTTAGGAGCACCGTTAGTTTCGGGTGGAGGGGCGCGAAGCTGGAACCGCGAGAGGGAATTCTGGTATTTCCACCATTGTGTCGGGGACTGGTATTTTAACCTGAAATTCGCAACCGTCCGCTCAATGATTCATCTTTTTCGTCAAAGTCTGCTTCACTTGGTTTTGTACCGGCATAACCGTCGCCATCCCTGGCGAGTTCCATTGGCATTCCTTTATTGGCTTTCCGCCTGCCCGGTGAGTGCAATGCGGCGCGCGAGAGGAGCTCGAT
>CAZCVE010000054.1:19312-61398 GCA_964502175.1 uncultured Sandaracinaceae bacterium | reverse complement strand
CCCGCGAGCACTCTTCCACCTCCCGCAGCCGCCCACCAAACCTGGTGGAGTGCCGAACATCTTGAGTAGTGACCGGTAGAGGTCCTGGGCGTCGTACTCGTCCTTGACGATCAGCGTCTCACGCTTGTCGTGGCGCCGCGTCAGTTCTCGCGAAACGTCCAAGAACTTCTCGCCGACGGCAACCAGCAAGCGCACGTTGTCGACGTTCGACCCCGCGAAGTGTACGCGTCGACCGCCGTTCTTCGTCTCCAGCGTTCCGCCGATGACACGCTTCAAGATGAATGCAATGAGTTTGGCTTTTTCAGAGACAGAGCGGCGGATCTCGTTGAAGGACTTGGTTCCGAATCGTTCGGCCTCGTCCTTTCCTGAGAGAATGTTAGGCGACTGATACTCGTTGAGAGCCGCAATGCTCGTCAGTCTAGGATGGTCCGCGTAGCCCTTCCCGTAGACTTCTCCCACGAGGTCGTCGAGATCGATGAGTCTTGTGCGCGGTACGGCATAAGGAAGGGCACCCCCCTTCTGGGTGAAGCGCCAGCGACTCTCGATCGCCTGAAACCCAAAATCAGCGTTGTTCATGTTCCAGTGAACGATGAGGCTCTGTTGCGTCTCCTGGAGGTGCTTGAAGAAGGCCTGAAGCACGAACTCTTCGCTCGGTTCGCCAACGTCAGCTTGCGCATACGCTCGTACTTCTCCTGTCGTCACTTCTGCGAACGCAACGCAGGACACTTCCGCGGGCCTATCCTTCAGCAGGTTGAAGTTCTCGCATGCGTAGTGAGCGGTCCAAACGCTGCTGCCGGCCTCTATAGCAGCGCCAAGTTGGGCAAGGCGGGGGTTCACGTGGTTCATGATTGCTCCAAGGACTTGCCCTGTTTCGAGTCCGCGTAGATGAATTCTCTTTCGGGCAACAACAGGCACGCGAGTCGACCAGTGTCGCGCCCGCAGCCCGTGTCGATGCACGCCAAGCTGCCTGTCATGAAGGGTCGAGGCTGTACGAAGTGACCGAAGACACTCGTGGCGCGTGGACCCTCCACTCCATGAGCGAACAACGCCGCCCCGGCGATGCCGTGCAGGAGGAACGGGTCGGTGCGGTCGGCGTGGTCCGCTGGATTGAATCCGGCGTGACTCACGAACACATCGTTGTTCTCCCAGTACCGCGGCAGAGATTCCAATAGGCGACGATGAGAGTTGGGGAAGCAATCCAGAAACGCAGCATGAACACTGCCTCTCACATCGCCTGTGTACTCACGAATCGTTCCGAGACCTCCGATGCGAGCAATGACTCGGATGTCTCCTGATTGCACATAGTGAAGTAGCGCTTGATCATGGTTGCCCAGCAGCGGGGATGTGTCGCGTTCCTGGACCAGGGCGACGAGGAGGTCGAGCACGGCTCGGGACCCGGCGCCCCGGTTCGTGTCGATGTAGTCCCCGACCAGGATGATCTTCCGTGAATCGGGAATCGCGTGCACGACGGCTCGTAGAGCGTCCGCGTCGCCGTGCACGTCACCTACGACCGCGATTCGGACCGTCACAGCGCATCGAGCATCGGAAATGCGCCGTAGTCCAGATCCGCGTCACCCACGAGGATGCGCGCGGCGAAATGAGAGGCGGTCGGATGCCGATGCGCCCAGCTGACGGCCAAGGCCTCTAGGGAACCGAACGGGTTCTCGCCCGCGCACCCGAGGATGTCCGAGACGACGGTACGGAGACCGACGAATGTACGGAAGGACGGATCCTGGGAGCGAAGAATTCGGGTGAGCTGCGTGTCTTGCAGGAACTCGGACGCTCGCTCGAGCGAGAACAGAGGTGTTCCGAGCTCAGCGCATCGCAGGTAGACGCTGCTCCTCGCGAGGTACTTCGCGAAGCGAAGGTAGCCCGCGGCATTGACGCGGAACTGTGCCTCGTCGGCTGCGAGGATGTTCGCGAGAACACCTAGCTCGTTTCGGAGCGCTGAGTAGTCTGCAGGAGCGCGGTAGGCATCCAGCGCCGTGCGCAACAGGCCGTCGTGGTCGTGCAGAATCCGTCCCTCCCGGAGGAGGTGGAGGACGAACAAGCTGCCGCGTCGTGCCATGCGGGTCAGCCCTTCGGCTGAGTAGGGCGCGAGGGACATCACCCCCCGTGTCATGGTTTTTCTCGGCCGCGGGACGAGGACCAACACGTCCACATCCGAATCACATCGGACGTCGCGCCGCGCGAAGCTCCCGTACACCATCGTTGCCAGCGCTCGTGGGAAGGCCTCGGAGACGACGAGATCGATGTGCTGCTCCTGGACGTGGAGGGCGCTCAGCTGCATCGGGCGATGTTATCGCACGCGATCGAATGGCTCCACTCGTGTCAGACCGGCGTCAGAACGAGAGACCGAGCGACGCGCCCATCTCGCTGCTCGGGGCGCCCAGCGCGAAGGAGACGCGGGGCCTGATGGGCTGGTGGAGCGGCTCGGTCACCTCGTTCCCGAGCGAGATCGCCAGCATGATCAGGCCGATCCCTTGGAGGATCACCGAGGGGATCCCGAAGCTGAACGCGATGCCGTTGCCCGTGCGGGACAGCGAGTCGAGGCCGCTGGCCATCGCGCCGCCCACGGGGATGAAGGCCCACGCGTACATGTTGCACTCGCTGCTGAAGCAGGGCTGGAGCTGGCCCAACAGCGCCCCGAGCCAGCCGAGCGTCCAGCCCACGTCGATCACGACGACCGAGGCAGCCACGAGCCCGCCGTCCTCGCTGCTGCGCGCCTGCACGCGCCACACGGGACGGTCGCGGTGATGGACCATCGAGGGCCAATCGACGACCTCGTCGCCCTCCGTCTCCGTCGTGCTCGACGACGCGTACGTCGCGATCGGTCGCGGCGCGACGGGGGTGTCCGTCGGCGCGACGCAGTCGTCACCATGCTCGACGAGCGTCTCCGGACACCGCGGCGCGCCGACGCATCGGCCGGCCTCCACGCGCTGATCCGGCCAGCAACACTCGCCCTCGATCGCGACGTGCAGCGCGTCGCACCCCGGCGGGTCGGCGTGTGCGACAGAGGCCGTGATCGACGCGATCGCGAGCGTGAGCGCAGAGAACAGGAGCGCGCTCTCGCGCGCGTTCGATCGGGTCCGTCGTGCGCGCGAGGAGGCCACGCGATCAGAACGTGAGCTCGAGGGTGAGGCCGGCGTCCGCGCCCGCTGCTCCGGGCACGAGCGACGCAGAGAGGCTGTTGTCCGTGTGGATCGACTGGTGGCCCACCTCGGTCGTCTCGTTCGCGAACGCGATGATCGCCATGATCCCGCCGATCGACTGCACGATGACCGACGCGATCGAGAACCCGATCCCGAAGCCAGAGCTGTGGAACGTTCCCGAGCGCGTGGTGAACGCGGAGCCCAGCGCGCCGCCGAACGGAACCAGGCTCCACGCGGCCCCGCCACACGAGACGCGACCTCCGGAGAAGTTCGTGCACCCCAGCACGATCTCGTCGAGCATCGTGCCGAGCCAGCCCATGACCCAGCCGACGTCGAAGACGACGAGCGCCGCGATGATCAGCTCTTCGTCCTCCCCGTGGACCTCGGTGGCCCGCGCGCGCGGTGCATCGAGATCGCCCGCGACCTCGGGCCAGCCCTCGACGCTCGTCGCGAACAGCGGCGCGCGCCCACGCGCCGCCGCGCGGCCGCTCGATCCGTAGGCGGCGGGCGCCGCTGTCGTGATCCCCGTGGGATCGGGCACAGACACGTCGCTGGTCGTGGTGATCGGCATCGCCGCCGACGAGGGCGCGACGCACGCGTCGCCGTGCTCGACGAGACCGGACGGACACGACGGCGCGCCCACGCAGCGGCCCACGTCGTCCGAGAACGTCTGCGACGGCCAGCAACAGCGACCGTCCACGCGCTCGCGTCCCTCCGCGCACGCGGGCCGGACGATCGCCTCGCGCGCGTCCTGCGCCGCGACTCGTCCGGGGATCGAGGCAACGAGCAAGCTCGCGCCGAGCCAGACCACGACCCGCCCCCACGTCCACGCCGTCATGGGCGCACCGTCACACCGTTCGCGATCGCGGTGGCGAAGCGGAGGTACTCGTCGCGGAGGTGACCTTCGATGCGCACCGCGTCGCCGACACGATCGATCGTCGGTCCCTCCGGCACGACGGAGACGAAGCCCTCGCGGAAGCACTGCACGCGGAAGTGGGTGGTGCCGCTGCGATCGCCGCGCGCGAGGACCACGAAGCGGCCGTGCTCGGGATCGAGCTGCAGCGGCTGGTACGCGAGCGACTGTGCGCTGCGGATCGCGTCGTCGAAGACCTGAGGATCTGCCTCGCGCCCCGGGCCTCCGCCGAGGATGGGCAGCGGCGCATGCGAGGCGCACGCGCTCGACGCGAGCGACAGCGCGATGGCGAACACGATCCCTCCGGTCCAGCGCATCGCGCGATGCTCGCCCGCACCCGGGCCCGGAGGGAAGCGCGATCGTGGCCCCTTCTCTGGTATTCCTCGGCGCATGACGCGCCACCTCCTCGCTCTCGATCAGGGCACCACGGGCTCGACCGTCCTCCTCCTCGCGACCGACGGCCGCGTCCTCGGGCGCGCGACCAAAGAGTTCCCGCAGCACTTCCCGCAGCCGGGCTGGGTCGAGCACGCGCCCGGTGAGATCTGGGAGAGCGTGCTCTCTGCGCTGCGCGCGGCGTACGCGGCAGCGAGCGAGTCGCCGTCCGAGTGCATCGGCATCGGCATCACGAACCAGCGCGAGACCACCGTACTGTGGGATCGCGCCACCGGCGTGCCCATCCATCGCGCGATCGTCTGGCAAGACCGGAGGACGACCGATCGCTGTCGCGCGCTGAAGGATGCGGGTCACGAGCCGCTCTTCCGCGAGCGCACCGGCCTCGTGCTCGATCCGTACTTCAGCGGCACCAAGGTCGCGTGGATCCTCGATCACGTCGACGGCGCGCGCGCGCGGGCCGAGAAGGGCGAGCTCGCGTTCGGCACGATCGACAGCTTCCTCGTGTGGAAGCTCTCGGCCGGCGCGGCGCACGTGACCGACACCTCGAACGCGTCGCGCACGCTTCTCTTCGATCTCCACACCCGCGCCTTCTCGGAGAAGCTCGCGAAGGTGCTCGAGGTGCCGATGGCGATCCTCCCGAAGGTCGCCTCGAGCTCCGAGGTCTACGCGTCGACGAAGGGCGTTCCGGGCCTCCCCGACGGCATCCCGATCGCCGGCATCGCGGGTGATCAGCAGTCGGCGCTCTTCGGCCAGACCTGCTTCGATCCGGGCGACGCGAAGTGCACCTACGGCACCGGCGCGTTCCTCCTCGTCAACACGGGCACGCGCATCGTGCCGTCGAAGAACGGCCTCGTGACCACGGTCGCGTGGACGCTCGGCGGAGAGACGCACTACGCGCTCGAGGGCTCGAGCTTCATCGCGGGCGCGGCCGTGCAGTGGCTCCGCGACGGCCTCGGCCTGATCGTGAAGAGCGGCGAGGTCGAGGCGCTCGCGGCGAGCGTTCCGTCGAGCGACGGTGTGGTCTTCGTGCCTGCCCTCGCAGGCCTGGGCGCGCCGTACTGGGATCCCGAGGCGCGCGGCGTGATCAGCGGCCTCACGCGCGGGACGACGCGAGCACACCTCGCGCGCGCGACGCTCGAGGGCGTCGCCTTCTCCGTGGCCGACCTCGGTCGGGCGATGGAAGCGGACATGGGCGAGCGCATCGCGCGCCTCCGTGTCGACGGCGGCGCGAGCGAGAACGGACTCTTGATGCAGTTCCAGTCCGACGTGCTCGACGTCACGATCGACCGACCTGCGAACGTCGAGACCACGGCGCTCGGCGCGGCCTACCTCGCGGGCCTCGCGGTCGGTGCGTTCGACGGCCTCGACGCGGTTCGCAAAGCACACCGCGTGGCCAAGACCTTCTCTCCGAAGATGGCCGAGAGCGATCGTGCTACGCACCTCGCTCGGTGGGCCGACGGCGTGTCTCGAACGCGATCCACACGCTGAAAAACCCTGCTAGCATGCTCGCCCCGCCTTGGGGCACCCTCGAACGAGCTCCATGTCCGACGAACAGAAGACCCCCGCGCCCACTGGGCCGCTCCGCAAGGTGCCGATCGCTTGGGAAGCGCTCGAGGACGCCTTCGAGAACAACGCGCCGGCGGTGCACTCGTACCTCCACCTCGACACCGGCGAGGTCGTGCGGATCGTCGACGGCGTCGCCGACCCGACGATGCACCAGCGTGTGTCGACTGACGCGACGTACCTGCGTGTCGATCCCGTCAGCTCGCGCGAGCAGTACCGCTGGATGGAGCGCTTCATCGCGACGGTCGACGAAGGCGAGCTCCGCGACAAGCTCGTGCAGTCGATCGACGGCAAGGGCGCGTTCCGTCGCTTCAAGGACGTCCTGATGACGTTCCCGGTCGACCGCGAGCGCTGGTTCACGTTCCGCTCCGAGCGCCTGCGCGCGTGCATGGAGCAGTGGCTCGGCGCGCACTCGATCGAAGCCGTGCCGCGCACCGAGTGGCACGTGCCCACCGCCGACGAGCTCCCGAAGCCCGTCGAAGAAGAGAAGCCCGCGCGTCGCGTTCGCGCGCTCGCGACCGAGCAGCAGCGGCGTCGCATCCAAGAGCTCGCCGAGCTCCTGCCTGCGCGAGAGCTCGATGCCGCCGTCGCGTTCCTCGAGTTCCTCCGCGAACGAAAGCACCTGCCGCGCGCCCGCATGAAGGCCGACGGCGAGCGCGATCACGAGCGGGACCACGAGCCCGACGCGTCGACCGACTCGAGCCCCGAGGCGGCCGAGTCCGACACGTGAACGAGGGCGCTCGGCGCGTCGCGCGCGTGTCGATGTCGAGCGCTCCGAGGCGCGCCGTCCCGATCGCCCTCGTGGTCGCCTTCGCGCTCGCGCTCGCCCTCGGGCCAACCGCAGCGAGCGCGCAGCGTCCTCCCGCCGAGGCGCTCGTCGCGGTCGTCGGCGCCCGCACGCCGAGCCAGGGCGCCAGCGTGGTGCTCCTCTCGGACGTCGAGCTCGTCGCCGCGATCGCGCTCGCGCGCGGTGGCGTCGCGCCCACGGCGCCCACGCCGGGCTTGCTCGACGCGGCGCTGTCTCAGATCGTCGGTGAGCTGTTGATCCGTCGAGAGGCGATGCGCCTCGGCACTGAGCCCCCGACGGAGGACGAGGTCGCCCAGCAGCGCGACGCGCTCGAGCGCTCGATCGGCGGAGCGGCTGCGCTCGACGCGCTGCTCGCGCGGCTCCACGCCTCGCGCGACGAGATCGACGTGCTCGCGGAGCGTCGGGCCGTGGTCGAGCGCTTCCTCGGCGCGAACCTCGAGGGCGCGAGCGAGGTCACCGCGGCCGACGTCGAAGAGGCGTACGCCGAGGCGGCGCATCCGTTCGCGGATCGTCCGCTCGACGAGGTGCGCGAGGCGCTGCGCGCGTGGCTGCGCGTGACCCTCGTCGACGCCTACGTCGCCCGCTGGCTCGCGACGCTGCGCGGTCGCACCGATGTGAACGTGCTCCGACCCTTCGTGGTCGCGGCCGATGGTGAAGGGACGGGCGATGTCGGCTCCCGCTGAAGGAAACAACCTGCGCGTCGTGATCGCCGCGCTGATCGGCAACCTGCTGATCGCCGTCTCGAAGTTCGTCGCGGCGTTCTTCTCGGGCTCGATCGCGACCCTCGCCGAGGCCGTGCACTCGGTCGCCGACACCGCGAACCAGGTGCTGCTCGTCGTGGGCCTCCGCCGCGCGGAGAAGCCCGCGACGCACCTCCATCCGTTCGGTCATGCCGTCGAGAGCTACTTCTGGCCGTTCATGGTCAGCATCCTGATCTTCCTCCTCGGCGGCGCGTTCGCGCTCTACGAAGGCATCCACGACCTGCTCGAGCTCGCGAGCGGTCACCACGACGCGTCGGCCCACGGCTCGCGCCTGTGGAGCTACGGCGTGCTCGGCGTGTCGTTCCTCTTCGAGAGCTACTCGTGCTCGGTCGCGTACGCCGAATTCAAGAAGACCAAGGGCGACCTCTCGTTTCGCGAGGCGCTGTGGCGCCTGAAGGATCCGACGATCCCCGTCGTGCTCGCCGAGGACACGGCCGCGCTCTTCGGCCTCGGCATCGCGCTCTTGTCGGTGGGCCTGTCGGACGCGACGGGCTGGGGCGGCTTCGAGGCGATCGGGTCGATGCTCATCGGCGTGGTGCTGGGCTTGGTCGCGTGGTTCCTCGCGAGCCGCACGCACTCGCTGCTCCTCGGCGAGGCCGCGTCTCCCGAGGATCGCACCAAGGTCGAGGCGCTCGCGCCCACCGTGCCCGGCGTGCGCCGCGTGACGCAGCTGCTCTCGATGCACCTCGGCCCCAAGCAGGTGATCCTCGCGCTCAAGGTGGAGCTCGAGCGCGACCTCGACATCACGGGCGTGGAGAAGACGATCGACGCGCTCGAGACGCGCATCCGCGAGGAGCTCCCGCAGATGCGTTACATCTTCGTCGAGCCGGACTCGGACTACACGCTCTCGCTCGATCCCGATCGGCCGGTCGATGCACCGGGCGCTCGGGGTGCATGATCACGATCCGTGAGCTCGCGGCGGCAGACACTGCGCTCGCGACGGATCTCGGGCGACGCGCGTTCCATGCGACGCCCGAGCAGCCCGACCTCGGAGACGAGCTCGGCCGCTCGATCGCGCGCACGTGGGTGGCCTACGAGCACGATCGGCTCGTCGGCTACGTGCTCGGCTGGGTGGCCGCCGACGAGGCGCAGCTCATGTCCATCGCGGTCGAGCCGACGGCGCGCAGCCGCGGGATCGGCAAGGCCCTCCTCACGCGCTTCCTCGACGAGCTCGCGCGCGAAGGCGTGCGGAGCGTCGTGCTCGAGGTGAGGAAGAGCAACGACGCCGCGCGCGCGCTCTACGAGTCCCTCGAGTTCGAGACCCTCGGCGAGCGCCGGAAGTACTACGCCGACGGCGAGGACGCGGTCACCTACCGCCGCGCTTCGTGATCGCCTGGAGACACGTCAGCTCGACATCAGGCCGGCGATCACGATCCACGCGAAGGCCACGAGCAGGACGCCGGCGGCGATGCCCAGCGGGCGGAAGCCGCGCACGCCGAGGCGGTCGGCGACGTACATGCCCCCGAACGCGCCCGCGAGGAACGTGACGAACGTCGTCGGCGTCGTCGGGTAGCCCTCCCCGAAGTGGAGGAAGAGCGCGTAGTTCACGAGCAGGCCGAGCGAGCCGCCGGCGACCCAGCCGAAGACCGTCGTCATGCGACGCTGGAGGTCTTCCTTCGCGTCGGTTCTGGCGTCGGGCGTGCTGGACGCGGGAGCGGGCTTGTCGTCGGCCATCGGTCGAACAGTTACTCGACGCCCGCGCCGGAGGCACGGATCACCGATTCACGGGCCATCGGCGCTCCCGTCGGAGCGCTGCGAGGAGTGCCTCGAGCTCTCCTACGGCGGCTGCGTTCACCGCTGCACGTCGCGTCGCCGTGAAGGCGATCTCGAGCACGGAGGTGACCGTCTCGATGGCCTCGCGCAGCGCGGCTGCGCGCCCTTCTGCATGGCCTTCTGCGTGCCCTTCCGCGCGACCCTCGGCACGCCCTTCTGCGCGACCGCGTGCCTCGCGCGCCGTGAAGAGCTCGGGGCGCTTGGCCTCGAGGGCGAGGATCACCGCGTCGTCGGTGCGAGCGCTCTCGAGCAGCGCGCGGATGGGGAGCGGCCTGACGAGACAGTCGTCGTCGATCGTCTCGTCGAGGTGCATGGGGCGGAAGCGCTTGGTCGCGCGATCCCACTCGAGCAGCCGCTCGCGAGCGACGACGAGGGCGAACACGCGACGGACGCCGCGTCGCACCAGCTGCTTGGCCTTTCGCGATGCGACCGTCAGACGTTGCTTGCTCACGATCTCGAACGCCAGCACCTCGAGCTTGCGGCCGCCCGTCGCTGGGTTCTTGCCTGCGGGGTAGATGCTCGCGTCGGGCGCGAAGTTGCTCGTGAGGCTGGTGCGCGTGAGGAGATCGACGGCCGCCTCGTATCCATCCTTCACGTGCGCGCCCAGCACGTAGGCCAGCGTGAGGTGCCGCGTCGCGTGCGGCGGCTCTGCGCCCGGCACGAGCCTCAACCTTCCCTCGAGCAGCTCGGCGCCCGACTCGGGGACGACCACGTGGTCGTCCACCGCCAGCTCCTCGCTCCTCGCTCTCGCGCCCGTCGTGCGTGCCATCGCATCGTGATTGTACGGCATCGGCCGCCCTCCTCCGCAACGGACGGGGAGCGCGGACGCGGACTGACGAGCGACGCTTGCCAAGGCCGAACCTGCGCTGCATGAAGGGGCGCCGCCGGACGACCGGCGCGAGATCCAACCGCTCGCGCAGCGTGCGCGAGACACCGAGGTGAGTTCGATGGCCGTCACGATCCAGAAGCCCGCGCCCGACTTCGATGCCGAGGCCGTTCAGGGCACCGAGTTCACGAACGTCAAGCTCTCGTCGCTGAAGGGCAAGTACGTCGTGCTCTTCTTCTACCCGCTCGACTTCACGTTCGTCTGCCCGACCGAGATCATCGCGTTCGACGAGAAGCTCGCGGAGTTCAAGAAGCGCGGCGCCGAGGTCATCGGCGTGTCGGTCGACTCGAAGTTCTCGCACCTCGCGTGGAACAAGCAGCCCCGCAAGGAAGGCGGCCTCGGTGGCGTGCGCTACCCGCTCGTCGCCGACATCACGAAGAAGATCGCGCGTGACTACGGCGTGCTCTTCGAGGACGGCGAGGACGCGGGCCTCGCGCTCCGCGGCACGTTCGTGATCGACAAGAAGGGCAACGTCCGCCACGCGACGCTCAACGACCTCCCGCTCGGCAGGAACATCGACGAGTACCTCCGCCTCATCGACGCCATCGAGTTCAACGAGAAGCACGGCGAGGTCTGCCCGGCGAACTGGCAGGCGGGTCAGGACGGCATGAAGGCCGACCCGACGGGCTCGCAGGACTACTTCAAGAAGCACGGCTGAGGTCAGCCTCCCCGACTGATCACGAGCGGCCCCGAGGATCCCCCTTGGGGCCGTTTTCTTTCGCTGGGTCGCGGAGATCCGGAACGATCGCGGATCGTCTGCGTGATGGATGCGTCCAAGCTCGGACGCTGATGGGCCGTCCCATCGGACACCGAACGTCTCGGGTGCGATCCCCGCGCGCGCCCCGTGCTAGCCTCCACCCCCTCTTTCGCCGAGGTCGAACGCCGTGAGCAAGGAAGCCAAGAAGAAGTCCGACGACGACGAGCTCGATCTCGGAGCGCTCTCCGCGCTGGTCCGCCCGTCGATGGCTCCACCGAGCCCCGACGATGCTGGCGATGCGAAGATCGATCTCCGCGCGCTCGTCGCGTCCGTACCGCCGCCCGCTCCGTCCGAGCCCGAGGCCGCGCGTGAAGACAGCGGCGTGCAGGCGAAGGCGGACAAGAAGGACGAGCCCAAGGCCAAGGACGACAAGTCCGAGAAGAAGGCCGAGTCGAAGGGCAAGACCGACGGCAAGAAGCCCGCGGCGAAGTCCGACGCCAAGCCCGAGAAGAGCGAGCCCAAGGCCGTCGTGGCCGCGCCCGTCGCGACCGCGACGCCCGCGCCTGCCAGCAACGGCGGCATGTGGATCGGCCTCGGCATCGCGGTCGCTGCGGTGGTCGGTGGCGTGATCTTCATCCAGAACCAGGGCAGCGGCGCGGAGCCCACGGATCATGCGCCGCGGAGCGAGACGCGACGCCCGACCGAGCGCACCGAAGTGGCGCCCACAGAGGTCGAGCCCACGCAGGTGGAGCCCACGCAGGTGGAGCCCACGCAGGTCGAGCCCACACAGGTCGAGCCCGGGGAGGCTCCCGGCGAGGCCACGACGGCAGCGGCCACGGCGGTCGAGGCCGAGGCCACGGCGGCCACCGCTGGCACCGAAGCGACCGCGGTGGCGGCAGTCCAGCCCGATCGCGGCGGCTCGCGCAGCGACCGCGTGCGCGGTGGATCCACGACTGGCTCGACCGAGGGCACGACGACGACGACGGCAGCAGAGCCTCCGGCGACGACCGTCGCGGCGACGGGGACCGAAGAGCGCCCGGGTCGTCGCGTGCGCACCGAGACAGAAGAAGCGGCGCCGCCTCCGACGCCGGCCACGGGTGGAACGTCTTCGGTCGACGACGTCGTCGGTCGAGCGCTCGGTGGCGGGGGATCGCGCGGAACGCCCGCGACCACCACCACCGCGGCAGCGCGCCCCGCGGCGTCGGCCGATCTCCCCGAGCAGCCGAGCCGACAAGAGATCTCTCAGGTGCTCGGTCGCCTCATGCCGCGCATCCGCACGTGCGCGGGCGAGCAGGTCGGCATGGCGCTCGGCACGCTGATGCTCCGCAACGACGGAACCGTCGTGAGCGCGGCGGTCGGTGGCGCTCCGTTCGGTGGAACGCCGCAGGGCGCGTGCATGGAGGGCGTGCTCCGCGAGGCGCACTTCTCGCCGTTCCGCGCGACGACCTTCCGCGTGCAGTACCCCATGCGCGTAGCCGCGCAGTGACTGCCTGAGGGGTCGTGCGACCCCTCCCTCACTGCGTGGGGCCCCCTCCCGCTCCCCTTCGGGCTGCGGCTCGCCTGGCTCCCCGCTCGCCCCGACCTTTCTCTCGACCGTGATCGCATGTTCGAGGGATCCTCGGCGGGTGAGCGAGTACGACGACGACGATCCGGCTGGCGAGACGCAGATCGATCGCGAGCCGACATCGCTCGCGCCGATCGCGCCTTCGGCCTTTGGGGCCGCGCCGCACGCGCGGCAGCCGCCTCCGCCGCCTCGTCCGCCTCCGCCGATGCACGCGCCGCCTCGTCCTCCGCCGCCGATGCACGCGCCGCCGATGCACGCGCCGCCGATGCACGCGCCGCCGATGCAGGGCGCTCCGATGCAGCCTCCGCCTCCCTCGACTGGCGGGAAGTTCGCGGCGCCTCCGCCGTCGGAGGTCGGGCGCTTCGTCGCCCCGATCCACACGACGAAGCCCGTCGACGCGCGGCCCGTCACGTACTTCGACGCGCCCGTCACCTCTCCGCCGCGCATGATGGTCCTCGCGCTCGGCCTGACGATGATGGTCTCGGTCCTCCAGACCGTCACCAACGCGCCCTCGATGTTGATCTTGCCGGGCTGCGCGCCCGCGCAGATCGTGTTCGCCGCGCTCGTCGCCATCACGTGCTGGCGCGGTCGCACCTACGGCCGTCCGCTCGCCGTCTTGGGCTTCGCGTGCTGGGCGTTCGCGGCCGCGGTCTCGATCCGCGGGCACGGCAACATGGTGGCGCTGCTCTCGTACGAGTCGTCACAGCGCGGCGAGATGGCGAACGCGATCCGCGTCGTGATCATCGCGCGCGCCATGCTCGAGGCGTTCCTCCTCTGGACCCTCTTCCGACCCGACGCGAACAAGTACTTCGCCCACCGGACGGCGGTGAACAAGCTGGGCGGGCGCAAGTGGGAATAGGGCGAGCGGCCTCGGTCGTGGTTTCCGTGTATGCTCGGCGGATGCAGCCTCGTGCATGGCTCATCGCGGTCCTCGGCCTCGTGGCTTCGGTGATCCTGCTCGCGCCGACCGAGGTGGCAGCGCAGGAGCGCAGCACACGTCGCGGCGTCCGCAGCGAGCTCCTCGATCCGTTCCCGCGCGCGGGACGTCCCGAGCTGCCTCCGATCACGGAGATGATCGTCGAGATCATCGATCCGTTCGAGGGCGCGCCCCGCGCCGCAGAGACGACCATGCGCACCGAGATCGTCGATCCCTTCCGCGCGGGCGCTGCGATCCTCTCCGAGATCCTCGATCCCTGGGCCTCCTGAGGCCGCGAGAGATCGCGTCGCATGAGCGCGCCGAAGAGCGCCCCGAACGGCCCCGGAGCCAGCCCACCGCGCACCTCGGGGTGGCTGCGCGCGCTGGGCTTCGGCTGTGGCTTCGTCGCGTTCGGAGGCCTCTGCGTGCTGGGCCTCTCGACGCGCATGATCCTGGCGCAGGCCGATGACGCGTCTTCCGCGTGCTCGGGCTTCCTCGCCGACGTGCGCGACGACGACCACGCGTCGGCGCTCCAGCGCATGAGCGCCGACTACCAGCACGACTTCGACGCCGCGCACCTGCGCGAAGAGGTCGCGCGCATCGACGCTCTCGAGGAGCACGTGCAGCCGATCCTCACGTCCGTCGAGACGCGCGACGACGGCACGGCCGCGACCGTCGAGGGCACGCTCTACGGATCCTTTGGTGAAGCGCCCGTCGCGTGTGAGCTGAGCCAGCGCGAGGGCTACTGGTACATCGATCTCGTCGTGGTCGACGGGACGCCGCTCGAGTGAGGATGAGGATGACCCTGCGAACGATCGCTTCCACGTCTCTCGCGCTCGCGATGATCTCGCTCGCGCTGCCTGCCACCGTACGCGCCCACGGCCGCGAGCCGATGATCGGACAGATCGCGTTCGATCCTGCCGACCCCGATCACTTCGTCATGCGCGGCACGTGGGCGTTCCTCACCACGCACGATGGCGGAGAGACGTTCACATGGAGCTGCGCCGTCGCGATCGCGTTCGACCGCCTCAGCGAAGATCCGCCGATCGCCGTGACCGAGTCCGGTCGCATCTCGCTCGGCACCTTCGACGGCCTGCGTCGCTCGACCGTGCGCGGCTGCGACTACGAGAACGGCGCCGGCGACTCGTTCGGTAGCTACGCGATCGACGTGCAGCGCGACCCCAACGATCCGCGCGGGCTCTGGGTCGCGATGTCGCCCGGTGACCGCGGGAACACACTCCTCCACAGCACGAACGAGGGCGACGCGTACGAGCTCGCGTACACGTTCGACGCCGGCGTCTTGCTCGAGCGCGTGCGCGTCTCGCCGAGCGATCCGATGCGCATGTACGTGAGCGGCGCGATCCCGCGCATGGGCATGGAGCCGCGCCACGTGTTCTTCTTCCGCTCCGAGGACGGCGGCGCGACGTTCGACTCGACCGAGATCCCGTTGATGATGGACGAGCGCAACGCCCACGTGCTCGCGGTCGATCCGCTGAACCCGCTGCGCGCGCTCGTGCGCATGACGCGCGTGGTCACCGACGAGGTGCCCGAGCGCCTGCTGCTCACCGAAGACGGAGGCCTGACGTTCCGCACGGTGCTCGAGACGCTCGAGATCGTCGCCGTGGTCTTCTCGCACGACGGTCAGCGTGTGTGGGCCGGCAGCTGGGACGGCGGACTTCATCGCTCGGACGACGCCGGCGCCACCTTCACGACGATCGACGCCGACCTCCGCGTGCGTTGTCTCAACGAGCGCGCCACCGACAGCGGCGAGAGCGAGCTCTTCGTCTGCGTCGACGAGCTCACGAACCCGTACGCGGTCGGTCGCTCGTACGATGGCGGCGAGACGATCACGCCGATGTGGGGCTTCGCGGACGTCGTGAACGAGACGGGCTGCGACGGCTGCACCGTCGTCGGCGCGATCTGTCCGTCGTACTGGCCCGACGTGCTCTACGACATCGCGACGATCGGCGGCATCGACGGCGGCCCAGCGCCCGGCCCCACGGACGGCGGCCCGCTGATGTGCGGAGAAGCAGGCGTCCCGTTCGACGCTGCCCTGCCCCGTCCAGACGCGGCCACGACGATGATGGGCGGAGGCTCGACGTGTCAGTGCAGCGTGGTCGGCGCGCGTGATTCGAGCGCGAGCGATCGCGGAGCGCGCTCCATCGTGTCGCTCCTCGCCCTCGGCGCGGCGATCGCGCTCCGCTCACGCGCGCGCCGCTCTCCGCGCCGATGACCGCACGCGAACCCCGATTTCCTTGCGAAACAAAGGGATTCGTTGACAGTCGGTCGCCCGGCTGAGACCCTCGCTGCCCTCGTTCCAGCCCTACTTCGCGCCCCCGCCCGCTCGTCTGCGTGGTGCATGGCGCTCCCCCCTCGCGCCGCACCCATGGTCGATCAGATAGGCAACTGCCGCATCCTCCAGGAGATCGGCTCCGGCGGGATGGCTGTCGTCTACAAGGCGGTGCAGGAGCCGCTCGGTCGCACCGTCGCGATCAAGGCGCTGAAGCCGTCGATCGCGATGGACTCGGGGTTCGCCAAGCGCTTCGAGCGAGAGGCGCACTTCATGGCGTCGCTCCAGCACGAGAACATCCTGCACGTTCACGACTTCGTGAAGGACCGCGGGACGATGTTCATCGTCATGGAGTACGTGCAGGGGATCGATCTCTACGACCTGCTCGAGATCACCCCGCGCCTGCCCGTCGACATCGCCGCGATCATCGCGCTGCAGGTCGCGCGCGCGCTCGACTACGCGCACTTCCGGGGGATCATCCACAGGGACATCAAGCCCGCCAACGTGATGCTCTCGCACCACGGTGAAGTGAAGCTGATGGACTTCGGCATCGCGCGTGACGATCGCCTCACCGATCTCACCGAGACGGGCACGGGCCTCGGTACGCCGAGCTACATGAGCCCCGAGCAGATCCTCGGCGACAAGCTCGACTTCCGCTCGGACATCTTCAGCGTCGGCATCGTGCTCTACCAGATGGTCACGGGACGAAAGCCGTTCGTCGAAGACGACGCGCGCACCGTGATGCAGAAGATCCGGCTCGATCGCTACACGAGCCCGCGGAAGATCAATCCGTCGGTGCCGCGCACGCTCGAGCACATCATGGGGCGCTGCATGGAGAAGCTCCCTGCGAACCGCTACCCCACGACGCAGGCGCTGATCGACGACCTCCAGGACTTCCTCGCGGCGCGCGTGCCGATCAACCACAACGCCCGCCTCGTGATGTACCTCCGCGAGGTCGGCGTGATCACGGACGCGAAGGCCGAGGAGATCCTCAGCGCGAGCGCCCCCAACCGCATGCGTCGCGGCGGCGGCGATCGTCGGATGCTCACGCAGATGTGGGCGGTGCAGGGCGGCCTCGGCGCGTTCGTCGTGATCGGAGGGCTCGTGCTCCAGGGCATGTCGGGTCGCCTCGGCGGCGATCCCGATCAGTTCGCCGCGGAGACCGGCGCGCCCGTCGTGCCGCAGCGCGCGGGTCACCTGCGCTTCGTCGTCGACCCGTGGGCGCGCGTCGAGATCGATGGTCAAGAGGTCTTGACGACTCCGTCCGCGCGCGAGATCGCGCTGCCGCCGGGCCTGCACTTCGTGCGCCTCGAGAACCCGTACTTCCAGTCGGTCGATCGCGAGATCTGGGTGCGCGAGGGCGAGACCGACCTGATCGAGGAGACGCTCGCGGAGATCGTGGCCGTGCCGGAAGGCGAGGCGCCGTGAGGCTCGTGCTCGCCGCAGTGATCGCCGTCTGCTGGTCCCTCCTCACCAGCACCGTTCACGCGGAGTTCCCGACGTTCGTGCACGTCGTGCGCGAGGGCGAGACGCTCGCGTCGATCGCGCAGCGCTATTACGGCGATCCGCGACGCGAGAGCGTGCTCGTCGCGGAGAACGGCCTCGAGACGCAGGGCGGCGTGCCGATCGTGATCGGGCTTCGCCTCGTGGTGCCCGCGGTCGCGTACCACCGCGTCGGCGTGGGCGAGACGTGGGCCTCGATCGCGGAGCGCTACTACGGCGTCTCGACGCGCGCGTTCGTGATCCAAGAGGCCAACCCCACGGTCGAGGGCGCGCAGCCCGCCGAGGGCGCGGAGCTGCTCGTGCCGTACCCGCTGCGTCACGTCGCCGATCAGCGCGCGACCATCCAGCGCGTGGCCACGCAGTACTTCGAGGACGCGCGCGCGGCGAACTCGCTGCGCCGCTTCAACAGCCTGCGCGGCACGCGGCTCACGCGTGGCCAGGTGATCCTCGTTCCGCTCGCCGATCTCGTGATGAGCGAAGAGGGCCGTCGCATCGTCTCCGAGTCGATGCCGGTCGCCGCGCCACAAGACACGGCGGGCGAGCTGCGCGAGCTCCAAGAGCGCATCTCCGCGGAGCTGCCGGTGCTGCAAGAGCAGGTGCGTCGCGGCCAGTACACCGAGGCGATCGGCATGGGCAACCGCCTCCTCGGCGCGGGCGAGCTCACGGGCAACCAGATCGTCACGATCCAGCGCGCGCTCGCCATCGCGTACGTCGCCGTGGATCGCAACGACCTCGCGATCGCTGCGTTCGCCGAGGCGCTCCGCCGTCAGCCCGACCTCGAGCTCGACTCGCGTCGCACCTCGCCGACCGTGCTGTCTGCGTTCGACGCCGCGCAGGCCCAGCTCGCCGCAGCCGTCCCCGCTGCGGAAGACGCGGGCGTCGACGCGCCGGTCACGCCCTGATCTGGGCTGACGTCCCGGGTCAGCGCAAGAGCGGGTGACGTCGTCGGTTCGCGACGCCGACGAACGACCAGGCGCCGAAGCCGACGAAGATCGCGCCCAGCACGGCCGGTCCGATCGCCGTGCCCCACGGCACGGCCTGCATGGGCACGCCGGCGAGCGCGCGCGAGATGGCGTCGAAGGCCATCATGGCCGCGAGGCCCAGGCACATCACGGCCATGAGCGATGCCGCGCCGAGATCGATCATCGCCTTCCAGTTGCTGATCGTGCGGATGCGCGTGCCGCATCCCGTGCACACGTGGCTGTAGGTGCTCCCGACGTACATCCAGCCGCGGTAGTGCGCGCGCACCAGCTCACAGCCCATCACCTGGCCACATTTCGCGCAGCTACGCGCGCCCTCGTTCGAATCCATCGTCGCCTTCTTTCTGCGCCAGAGCCGATCTCTCGCGCAGACCCCTCATCGGTGGCTCCCCCAGCGTGTTGCGTGCGACGGCGAAAAAAGTTCACCACCAGACGCTGGGACTCGGAGGATCGAGGGAGGCGGAGAAGCTCTGGCCCGACGCGTCCGACCAAGTGAGCGTGCGATCCGAGAGCGAGAACGCGATCGCGGGGTCGCCGTCGTCCACGCTCGCGTCGCCGCCGACCGCGGTCGGATCGAGGGGCGACTCCGCGAACGTGCAGTCCATCTGGCCCATGCCGAAGCCGCCGTAGAGCGACTGTCCGAGCACGCCATCGTCACAGCGGAGGCGCACGGAGCAGCGTGGCGTCGCGCCGTAGTGATGGGCGAGCACGCGCAGCGAGCACGTGTCGCCCACGGCCACGACGCCGCTCGACGAGCTGACCGTCGCCGTCGCGTGGAAGCGCGCGCCGAACGGGAACGCGTAGAGCCCGAGCGCGATGGGCAGCGCGACGAGGAGCGCGCCGAGCGCGAGACCGAGTCGCGAGAAGAGCAGCGCACGCGCGAGCTCGCTCCGTGATCCGGCCCAGACGAAGAACGACTCTTCGCCGCCCGCGCGCGCGGAGAGCGCGCCGTCGTCCGTCTTCTCGAAGCGCGCCGCCACGCAGCAGCGCTGCCCTTCGGCGAGCGTCTCTTCGTAGACCGCGATCGAGGCGTGGGGCTCCCAGCGTCGTCGGGCGAGGGCCACGTGCGCCTCGCTCGGATCGACCTCGATCGTGAGGCCGCCCGCGTCGAGCGCGAGCGCGAAGGGCTGCGCGCTCGTGTGCTCTCGATCGCGCAGGACGGTCGTGGTGGACTCGTGCGTGTGGCCGCTCTGGTCGGTCGAGTGTCTCGTCTCGGTCTTGGGGATGAACTCGACGCGGCGCCGGATCACGGTGCCGGTCGAGGTGACCTTGCCCTCCGCGAGCAGCATGCGTCCGCCTCCGGGATCGCCGCGCGTGGGCGTGCCGAGCACCAGCGAGGCGAAGCGGCGGAACGGCCGCTCTTGGAGGAAGCGCAGCACGAGGTGGATCGCGGGCAGCACCGCGCAGGCCGAGAGACAGACCGTGACGGCGGAAGGGCTCGGCTCGATCGCGCAGAGCCACACCCAGGTGAGGTGGCCGAAGACGACCACGTACGGATCGGCGTCGTAGCCCTTGATGGGCGCCGACGTGGTCAGCCGCCTGCCCCCCACGACCGTCACGTAGCTCGCGTGCCAGCGACCGCGCGTGACGCGCTGGAGCCCGACGAGCGCGAGGGCGACTCCCACGGCGACGAGCGGCGTGAGCCACGCGCGTAGGGGGACGAGCGGCATCAGCCAGGAGAGGGCGAGGCCGAGCATGGCGAGCGGCGCGCCCAGGCCCAGCGCGACGAGCGACGAGGTCTCGAGCGGCCGTCTCGGGCGCACGCTCGGCGCGCGCGGCGCTCGTGGACTCGACGTGGGCGCGCTCGGGTCGCGATCACCGTCCGTCGCGTCACCGATGAAGATCTTCGTCGCGCGGATCACCGAGGGCTCGCGCGGAGGCGCCGTGCGCAGGCCGCCCGTGTCCTCGACCTCACCGCGGACGAGACGCTCTTCGATCACCTCACCGAGCACGGTGATCGCGTCTCCACCGAAGAGGCCGAAGCCGCGCACGTGCGCGCGCACGTGATCGCCCGGAGCCTTGGCGTCGAAGAGTCGCGTGATCGGGTGCGAGACGAGCTCGCCGTACTGTCCCTCGAGCTCGAGCCTTCCGCGCCGCTCGGCGGAGACCACGCCGCGCACCTCGATCGTGCGGCCGTCCGCGAGCGCCAGCGTGAACGCACCTGGCCCCTCGCGTCGCTCGACCTGCTTCTTCTTGCCGACGGTCAGCGTCGCGTCCGCGAACACCAGCTCACCGGACTCACCGACGATCGTCCCGACGAAGCGCTGCATCGGGCGCAAGCATGACCGATCCGATCAGCAGGAAGTGATGCTGGGGCTGCCGGGGCACGCGGCGCAGTCTCCGCTCGGACACGGGATGCAGAAGTTCTGCTGGCACGAGGTGCCCGTGCAGCCGTTGTAGTCGCATCCCGCGGGGGTGGACGGCGCGTGTTGCCAGCCGGGTGCCCACGGCGAGAGATCGAGTGTGCCGCAGGCGCTCTCGTAGAAGAGCGTGAACGAGCACAGCCCCGCGTACGAGCTGCCGCCGAGCGTGGTCGAGCACATCAGCGCGCCGACGCTGGTGCTCGTGTACATCGGTGAGGACGACGAACACGTCGTCCCGCAGCAGAGGTTCGAGCCACCGCAAGACTGACGGTAGCAGTCGGGATCGCGGCAGTCGTCCAGCCCGTCGCAGTCGTTGTCCGCGCCATCGGTGCAAGCCGACTCCGAGCTGCCGCCCGCGCAGCCACAAGAGCCGCTGGCGCAGGTGCGTCCGCCGGAGCCGCAGACCTGTCCCGTGCACGAGGGGTCTTGGCAGTCGATCTGTCCATCGCAGTCGTCGTCGGCGCTGTTGTCGCAGTCTTCTGCGGCGCCGGTGGCGCACCTGCACACACCGCCGGCGCACGCGAAGCCGAACGCGCCGCACGCGTTGCCGTCGCAGTCGCCGTCGTCGCAGTCGATCGCGAGGTCGCAGTCGCCGTCGGCGCCGTCGTCGCAGCGCGTCTCGAAACCTCCGGTCGCGCACATGCAGCTGCCGCCCCCGCACACGCGCCCGCCGTCCGCGCAAGTGCGGCTGTCGCAGTCCGAGTCGGCGCAGTCGATCTGACCATCACAGTCGTCGTCGCCGCCGTCGGCGCATGTGATCTCCGTCGAGGATCCCGCGCACCGACAAGTGCCCGCGCCGCAGATGCGTCCCGTCGCGCACGCGCGTGCCTCGCAGTCCGTGTCGGCGCAGTCGACCTGACCGTCGCAGTCGTTGTCGCTCGCGTCCTCGCATGCCGTCTCGACGGTGCCGCCGGCGCACGAGCACGAGCCCGCGACGCAGAGCCGGCCCACTCCGCAGCTCCGAGCTGCACAGTCCGCGTCCGCACAGTCGATCTGGCCATCACAGTCGTCGTCGCTGCCGTTGGTGCACGCGCTCTCCGTCGCGCCGCCTGGGCACGCGCACGTCTCACCGGAGCACGTCCGTCCACCGTTGCCGCAGACCACCCCCGCGCAGTCCGGGTCGGCGCAGTCGAGCAGCATGTCGCAGTCGGAGTCGGTACCGTCGTCGCAGACCGTCTCCGTGGGGCCACCGGGGCACATGCAGCCTCCCACGCCCGGCGTGCAGCACGTGCCCATCGTGCACGCGCCCGTCGTGCAGTCGGAGCTCTCGTCGCAGCTCTCGCCGCTCACGACATCGGCCGCGCACGCGCCCGCATCGCAGTGCGCGCTCGCCACACAGAAGCGATCGTCGTCGGCGCCGACGGCCGTGCACGAGCGCGCGCACTGATCGCCCGCGTCTCCGCCGCCCTCGCACGTGAAGAGGCCACAGTCGGTCGTCATCCCGCTCGGCGCGCAGCTGCCGGCGCTGCAGAGGTCTCCTCCCATCTCGAGGAAGCCTCCGGCCACCGCGTCGCACGTTCCGCCGCCGCACTCGGTCGGCGGATCGTCGGTCGTGCCGTCGCAGTCGTCGTCGACGTCGTTGCAGAGCTCGACCAGGCCCGCGTTGCGCGCGGGGTTGGCGTCGTCGCAGTCGGCGCCGAGGCAGCCGCGGCCTGCTCCGTATCCGTCGCCGTCTTCGTCGACGCAGCACGCGCCGAGCGGCACGCACGCGCGCGCGCCGCCCGCGGGCAGACACGAGAAACCCGTCGGGCACGTGGGCGCCGCCTCCGTACACGACGGCAGACACGTGCGGCCGAGATCGGCAGCCTCGACGCACGCGGAGTCACCCACGCACGCGACCTCGTCGCAGGGATCGCAGACCAGGCCCATGGGCGCAGGTCCGCTGTCGCGCGTCGTCGTGCCGGCGTCGATCATCCCGGCGTCGCTGAACACGGGATCGGCGAGGCACCGATCTTCGGTCGCGTCGCAGTGCTCGCCGCTGCCGCAGAGATCTTCGACGGGCTCGATGCACGCGCCCTCGCTGCAGCGCGCCGCGCCCGCGCACGTGGGCCCACCGGTGCAGTCGGCGGCCGCGCTGCAGAGCGTGGGCGTGTCTTCGCACACGTTGCCGAGCAGCGATCGATCGCAGCAGAAGTCGGCGGTGCTCGCGTCGTCCGGGACGCAGCGCGGATCGACGCAGCGACCGTTGAGGCACTGATCGAACGACGCATCGCCGCCCGCGGCGGGGCACACGACGTCGACGCAGTCTGCGGTGATCGGGATGCGCACCACCCGATCGTTGGTGAGCGTGATCGCGACGCAGCGCTCCATGAAGAACGCGCCGGAGTCGGCGGGCGCCGTCATCGAGGTCGGCGGACGCAGGAGACGAACGCGCACCGTGTAGAGGCCGGGCTCGAGCGCGTCGAAGGTCCCCAGCGTGAGCGTACCGTTGACGATCGCGCTCTGCTCGCTCGTCTCGAGCACGTGGCCGAGCGTGCGGAACGCGTCAGCGCCCGCCTCGCAGCGCGAGACACCGCGCAGCAGGCGCACGTCGGCGAAGCGCGCCTCGACGCCGGAGCGCAGCCCCGACTGCAGCCGCACCGTCAGCGAGACGCCGTCGTTCTCGCAGCCGGCGGTGACGATCGCGAGGAGCGAGATCGCGATCGCCGCGACGAGGAAGGACGCCCGCGTCATGCGATACGGTCTCAGGCGCGCGACAGCGGGGTCAACCGCCGCGCGTCGCGCCGTCGGAGCATCGCGGGCGTCGAGGGATGTGGCGAGTATTCTCGGCCGGTGCCCGCGACTCGAACGCGCCCGGTCTCGCCCTTCGTCGTGCTCGCGATCCTCGCGAGCGGCCTCGTGCTGCTCGGGCTGACCGTCGTGCTCGAGGCGATGGTCGTCGCGCTCGTGTGGGGCGTGTCGTCGAGCGCTGCGCTCGACTCGGTGACGCACGATCCCGGTGGTCTGGCGCTCGCGCAGATCGTCGGGCTCGGCACGCCGGTCGTGGTCGCGTCGATGCTCGACGAGGGCGGCGCGCGGGGCTTCGCTTCTCGGGCGTTCGCGGCGTGTCCGTGGGAGCGCGTGCTCGCCGCGTTCGTGGCCGGCCTGGCGCTCCAGCTCGTCATGGTCGAGATCGCACACACGACGACCGACCTCGCGCCCGCGCTGCGGCACACCCCCGAGCAAGAGGCCGCGCTGCGCGAGACGCTGCGCATCCACGATCTCTACTCGCTCGTCATGGTGCCGCTCGCGCTCGTGGTCTCGGCGCCCGTCACCGAAGAGCTGCTGTTTCGCGCGTTCGCGCAGCGCGAGCTCGGCCTGCGCGTGGGTCGTGGCCTCGCGATCGGCATGGTCACGGTGCTCTTCGCGGTGTTCCACATGGACCCGGCGAGCGTGCCACCCATTCTCGTCGCGGGCCTCGCGCTCGGCGCGATCGCCGATCGATGGCAGAGCGTGCGCATCTCGATCGCGCTCCACGCGGGCGTGAACCTCGTGCCGATCGCGATCACCGAGCACGTGCTCCCGATCCGTGGCTTCAACGACACGGACCCGAGCTCGCACATCGCGCCGCTGGTGCTCGTCACGAGCGCAGTGGTCTTCCTCGTCGCGTACGGCCTCGCGTGGCAGGGGCCCGCGCCTCGGCCGCAAGAGAACTGACCTCGAGCTTCGAGGTTGCTCGCATCGCCCCGCCACGCGACAACTGCTCGATGACGGTCCGCGAGCAGGTCGAGCGGTGCCGCGACGAGGTAGAGCAGAGCGCGCAGCACGTGCTCTCGTTCGCGTCGCGTCGGCGTATGCTCCTCTCGATCGGTCCCCTCGTGCTCGACGCGAACGGGCGGGCCGCCGAGCTCAGCGCGGGCAAGCGCGCGCGTGCCCTCCTCGCACGAAAGGCCGCGGGGCACGTCGCGCACTCGTGGCGAACCGAGCTCCGCACCGACGCGCTCGAGCAGCTCCTGGCGCTGATCGACGGCTACTTGGCAGGCACGACCGAGCGCTCGACCGTCTTGCGTCGCACCGAGGCGCTGACGGGGGGCCTCGCCAACGCACCGACCCCGGAGCAGCGAGCGGGTTGGCTCGCGGGGAAGGCCGCGGCCGGGGCGGGCTGGGTCGCGGTGAGCGACGAGCTCCTCTGCGCAGACGAAGGTGTGACCGAGGCCGAGCTCGACGATCCCGAGGACCCCGACCTGTTCGACCCTGCGTTCTGGGCGGCGTGTGCCTTCGCAGGCGGGCTGCCGGGCGAGGTCACGTATCGGCCCGCCGATGCGCTCGCGTTCTGGCGCTGGTACCTGGACCAGATCACTCCGGCCTGATTCTGTCGCCTGCGGCGAGGATCTTCTCGGAACCTCCCCCGTCGGATAGCGTCGCGCGCCATGTCCGCGCCCAGCACTGGTTCCGCCGCTCCGACCACCGGCACACCCGAGGGTCTGCCCGATCTCGCCTCGCTGCCCGAAGAGGAGCGCGATCGCGCGTGGATCAAGCACTACTACGCGGGCGACGGCGTGCCGCAGCTCACGTGGCGCGCGGTGATCATGGGCGGTGCGCTCGGCGCGCTCATGGCCGTGTCGAACCTCTACACGACGCTCAAGCTCGGCTGGGCGTTCGGCGTGGCCATCACCGCGAGCGTGCTCTCGTTCTCGATCTGGAACACCGCGGTCGTGCTCGGCATCGCCAAGACGCGGATGACGATCCTCGAGAACAACTGCATGCAGTCGACGGCGTCGGCCGCGGGCTACTCGACGGGCGGCACGCTCGCGACGGCGGTCGGCGCGATGCTCCTCCTCACCGGCGATGCAGCGCGTCTGCCGTGGCTCCCGGTCGCGTGCTGGGTCGGTCTCACCGCGCTCCTCGGCGTCTTCCTCGCGATCCCGATGAAGCGCCAGATGATCAACAACGAGCAGCTGCCGTTCCCGTCGGGCATCGCGGCGGCCGAGACCCTGCGCTCGCTGTACGCGGCCGGCGAGGAGTCCGTGCTCAAGGCGCGCGCCCTCGTGATCGCCCTCGTCGTGGGCATCCTCAGCGCGACGATGCGCGACGTGATGGGCTGGATCCCGTCGAGCATCCCGTTCGACTTCCCGATCTTCGAGGCGCACGGACGCGCGATCCGCGGTGGACAGCTCGGCGGCCTCGGCTTCGAGCCCGGCCTGCTCCTCATCGCGGCCGGCATGATCGTCGGCATCCGAGTGAGCACCTGGATGCTCATCGGCAGCTCGCTCGCGTACTTCGTGCTCATCCCGTGGGCCGCGGGCCAAGCGGACTGGAGCGCCGAGGGCGTGACGTTCCTCGGCCACGTCGAGGCGATCATGGGCGACGGCGACACCATCGCGATGCTGCGCGTGACGAAGTGGAGCCTCTGGCTCGGCACCTCGATCCTCGTGGCCTCGGGCCTCACGTCGTTCGCGATGAGCTGGCGCACGATCGTGCGCGCGATCCAGAAGGCGCGCGCTGCGAACCGCACCAAGGACGTGGATCCTGCGTACCGAGAAGACGCCAAGGACAAGGGTCCCGCGGATCCCGTCGCGCACGTCGAGGTGCCCGTGCAGTGGTTCGTGTGGGGCATGGTGCCGATCACCCTCGGCCTCATCGTCGTGTGCTGGCTGTCGCTCGACATCGCGCCGTGGCTCGGCCTCGTGTCGGTGGTGCTCTCGTTCTTCCTCGCGCTCGTCGCGTGCCGCGCCACCGGAGAGACCGACACCACGCCGATCGGCGCGATGGGCAAGATCACGCAGTTCACGTACGCGCTGCTCGCGCCCGGCGACACGGGCGTGAACCTGATGACCGCGGGCGTGACGGCCGGCGCGGCCGGCTCGGCCGCCGACCTCCTCACGGACCTGAAGAGCGGCTACCTGCTCGGCGCCAACCCGCGTCAGCAGTTCATCGCGCAGCTCGTCGGCGTGGTGTTCGGCGTGCCCGCCGTGATCGCCGCTTGGTACATGCTGGTGCCCGATCAGGCGCACCTCGAGGCGTTCAACTCGCCCGCCACGAGCATGTGGGCGGCCGTCGCGCGCGCGCTCTCGGGCGGCGTGCACACGATCCCCGAGACGGCGCGCATGGCGATCATCGTCGGCGCGATCGCCGGCGTCGCGCTCTCGCTCGCGGAGAGCCTCGCGCCCAAGCACATCAAGCCGTGGGTGCCCTCGTCGATGGGCCTCGGCCTCGCGTTCGTGGTGCCGTTCCAGAACAGCTTCTCGTTCTTCCTCGGCGCGGTGATCGCGCTCATCTGGCAGCGCGCGAACCCCAAGAGCGCCGAGCGCTACATCATCCCGATCGCGTCGGGCGTGGTCGCGGGCGAGTCGCTCTTGTCGGCCGGCAACGCGATGTGGAGCGCCGCGAGCGACCTCATCTTCGGCGGCGGCGGCAACACCGAAGGCGGCGGTCACTAGGACTGCTGCCCTCCGCGTATGCTCCGCGGCATGCGAGAGCGTGCGCGCGTGTGGGGCTCGATCGGCGTCTTGATCGCAGGTTGTTCGGGAGGCGCGAGCGATCCGCCTCCCAGCAACGCGACCGAGCCGCCGACCCCCGCGGCCACGACGACCGAGCCGGCCGCTCCGCCCACGAGCGAACCGACGCCGACGCCTCCAGCGGAGCCGGTCGTCGTGACCGTGATCGATCGCCTTGCCGCGCAGACCATGCCCGCAGCGGGCGCGCGCGACGCGCGTCCCGAGGTCACGCAGCTCGAGGTCACCACGCGCACGATCCTCGACGATCGGTGGACCGTGCCGCGCATCGCGCACCCCGACGAGACCGTGCGGACCGCGATCGATCAGCGCATCCGCACGCTGATCACCGAGATGGAAGGACGTGACGCGGGCGGCGGCGAGTGCTGGGCACCGCTCGCCCATCCGCGCCTGGTCACGATCGCGTGCTTCGGCGCGCGCGAGGGCAACCGCGGCGGTGACGACTCGTTCCTCGAGACGCTCCACGTCCAGATCACCGGTACGGAGGTCACGAGCTACGACCCGCTGACCGCGTTCGTGCCCGACGCTCCCGTGGCCGCGCGCCTCGCGACGATCGTCGATCCCGACGGCGGGGGAGACTGGTGCTGTCGTGCGTGGGTCCTCGGCGCGTACGGCGTCTTTCAGTGGACCATCGCGACCAGGCCGGAGGCCGAGGTCACGTACGCCTCGCTCGCGTCGTTCGTGCGTGCCGACGGTCCGCTCGCGCCGCTCCTCGAGGAGATGACGACGACGCCGCCTGATCCGACGGAGAACGCGCCCGCGCCCGTGCGGCATGGCTGGGCGTTCGGTCGATCGCGTCCGGCCGCCGAGCTCGTCGCGGAGTGGAGCGGCCTCGAGGACGACGAGCGCGCAGAGGTCGTGATCCACGTCGGCCGCGACGATCGAGGACGCCTCGTGGCGACGAGCGATCGCGCGCGCTTCCTCGCGTACCAGCTCGGGGGTGACGGCGGCGACGAGTCGTGGTCGCCGCCATCGCGCGTCACCGTCGCGGGCACCGAGACGATCGCGGCAGCGCGCGCGAGCGTGGACCTCGACGCGCACGAGGCACCGTCTCCCGGCAGCGCTGCGGTGGTGTCGATCCCGCGCGGCACCGATCTGTGGGTGATCGAAGGATCGATCGGCCGACACACGTCGAGCGCGAGCCAAGGATGGGCGTTCGTCGTGAGCGACGCTGCCGCGGCCGGCTGGGTGTCGAGCCGCAGCCTCACGGCCGCGCCGCGCTGCCACGACTTCAGGATGGACACGCCCGCGCTCGCGTCGTCGCGCGCGGGCGCGACGTCGTTCGAAGGCCCGCGAGGCGTGATCTCCGCACACGCGCGCAGCGGCCTCGAGCTCGCGTTCACCACCCGCCTCGGTGGAACCCAGAGCGCGCTCGACCTCGGCACGCTGAGCGAGACGTGCGAGACGGCGCGGCTCGCGAGCGTCGTGATCGACGGCGACGTCACGCGCGTCCACGCGATCGGCTACGGCTCGCCCGAGGGTCCGCTCGCGCTCGTGCTCGTCACGTCGAGCGAGCAGGACGAGAGGCTCGCAGGCACCGAGCGCTGGTCCATCTTCGCGCCCGGGGCGCGCGTCGCGAGCTGGTCCGCCGAGCTGCCGAGCGGCGCGGCGCTCGCGGCCGATCAGCGCGTGCACGTCTCGATCGACGACACGAACCACGTCTCGATCCGCTGGCCCGACGGCCGAGAAGGCAGCGTGCGCTGGGACGGCACTGCGATCGTGATCAGCCCGCCGGGCATCGACGTCGCGGCGTCGGGCACCGCGAGCGCCGGCACGATCGGTGGCGTGGCCCCGCCCGCTTCGGACACGACCGGCCTCGATCCGAACGCGACCGCGACGCCGTGATGCAGGGTCGCGCCGCGATCGTGCCGTGGCCCCCACGGCTGCTCACGCTGCTGTTCGCGCTCGGCGGATGCATGTCTGCGCGGCCGTCTGGCGTGGTCGACGACCCGATCGAGGACGCGGGTGTCGATGCGCATGCGCCGCTTCGCACGCACGCGGTCGTTCCCTTCGTGCCGGAGGGCGGGGGACCGATCGCGATCGGCGCGCGCGACGACAGCGTCTCGAGCGCAGCGTGCGGCGCGTGCCACGTCGAGGAGCACCGCGCGTGGGCGGGCTCGGCGCATGCCCGCTCGCACGTCGATCCGCTCTACGTCCGAGAGCTCGCACGTAGGCCCGAGCGCTCGTGCGAGCGCTGTCATGCGCCGCTCGCCGAAGAGGTGTCGCCTCACACCGAAGGCGCGTGGGCCGACGAAGGCGTGGGGTGCGCGGCGTGTCACGTGCGTGAAGGCGTCGTCGTGCACACGACGCGGGGCGGACGCGCGCCGCACGAGACGCGCATCGACCCGCGTGTGGGCGAGGTCGAGGGCTGCCGCAGCTGTCATCAGTTCCACTTCGCCGCGCCCGACGCGCTCGCGCCCTCGCCGCTCGTGACGTTCGATCCGCACGACTGGCTGCAGGACACGGTGAGCGAGTGGTCGCGGAGCGACGAGGCGCAGAGAGGCTTGCGCTGCATCGACTGTCACCTGGCTTCGAGCGCGACGGGACACGACCACGCGCTGCCGGGGCATCGCGATCGCGCGCTGCTCTCGGTCGCGCTCCACGTGGAGGCCTCGGTCATCGTCGAGCGCTCGAGCGACGTGGTGACGCTCACCCTCGTCTCGCGCGCGGGGCACGCGGTGCCCACCGGCGATCTCTACCGATCGCTCGAGGTCCGCGCGTGGCGCGAGGGTGAGCCCACGTCGTCGCGCGCCGAGCAGCTCGGGCGTGTGTATGCGCGACGCGGCGCACGACGCGTGGAGGTCGAGGACGACCGGGTGATGCCGGGCGAGCCACACGTCGTCACGCTGCGACTTCCTCGCGGAGATCGCACGGATCGCCCTATTTCGTGGTCGATTCGTCTGTGGTCGCTCGACCCGTCGGCGGCGCGTCGCGAGCACCTCGACGACGCCGTGCACGAGCTCGCGCGGGGTCGCGTCGAACGCTGAGACCTACGCGCCTACACGAGCGCGAGATCGAAGCGGTGCTCGCGCACGAGGAGGCCCAGCATCCGGGCCTCGATGAACACGCCGAGCACGACGACGGGCGCCACGCAGAGACCCCAGATCACGCCGGGCCCCACGATCGTTCCCGCCACGCCCATGACGACGCCGATCGCCACGAGGTGCGCGAGCGCGAAGCCGAAGAGGATCGCGCACGCGAGGAGGTAGCCGCTGCCCACGCGGTACGCGAAGCGGATGGGGATGATCGGGTTGAGCGCCGCGAAGAACGTCTCGCGCTTGGACGCCACGATCTGACCCGCCGGCACGTAGAGGCAGAACACCACGATGCCGAGCACGATCAGCACCGTGCGCTCGGTCGGTGACCAGTCTCCGAGCGCGCCGCTCACGATCGCGTACCCGAGCGGCAGCCCACCGAGGACGAACACCAGCGAGTGACGGATCACCGCGCTCGCGATCGACCAGCTGCCGATCGCTTCGGACGGCGGCGGTGGACGATCCTCGCCGTCGGCGGTCGAGCGGATGATCGCGGCGCCATACGTCGCGAGCACGCCGAGGCCGGTGGCGAGGCCTCCGATCGTGAGCGGGGCGATGCCGATCACCCAGCACGACGTGAACAGCCAGAACACGAGCGCGTTGCCGAGCAGCGTCGGCAGCATCTCGCGCGAGATCGGCCACGTGATCGCCTCGAGCAGCACCACGTCGAGGCCGCGCACGCTCGTCGAGGACTCGAGCCGCACGAAGCGACGACACGTCGGACAGATCGGCAGCGCGACGCGACCTTCTTGGGTGCTCATCGCGAGCGCACGATCGGGAGGCACGTACGCGCGACAGGTCTCGCAGTAGTACGTCTTGCCTTCGGGCATGGGCGGTAGCGCGCTCACCCGCACCGCGTTCGGCGCGGCCTCGTGCAGCGGCGCGCCCATCGGCATGTCGCCCGTCGGCATGTCGCGCGGCGGCATGTCGCGGGGCGGTCCATCGCGCAGCGTCTCGTTGGTGTCGAGCGCGCCCGGCGGCGGCGGACGCGAGGAGTCGAGCGAGACGGCGGCGCCGATGTTCGAAGAGACGCCGAGCAGATCCACCTCGCCCCACGCGCGCGAGTCCTTCGGGATCGCTGCAGCGGGAGGACGCGAAGGCTTGGGTGGCTCGATCGGCGCGGCGGTCTGCCCGCCGAAGCCCGGCGGCGCGGACACGGCCGTCGTGGGCGGCTGCGGCGGAGCGATCACATGCGCCGCCGGATCGATCGCCTCGACGTGCTCCCTCAGCGTCGGGCTCGAGCCCGTCACCTCGATCTCGCCCCACTTCGGCGCAGGCGTCGGCGCCGGATTCGGTCGACCGAGCAGCGTGCCCACGCGCGTGGGCGACATCGGCGGCGGACGCGCCGAGAGCTTCGCCCTCTCCGGCAGGGTGAACGGCGCGTCGAGGCCGTCGCCGTCGCCGTCGTCGGTCACGCGTTCTTTCGAGGGCGCGCGGTGTAGACCCATGCGGGCGGGAAGTTCGCGGGCACGGGCTGCCGCGTCACGCGACCGAAGTGACGCTCGAGCGTGCCGCGGTAGTCGAAGCCCTTGAGGCCATCGCCCTTCGTCCACGTCAGGTACTTCGTGTGGAAGTAGCCGAACTGTACGTACGTGCCGCCCGGCGCGAGCACGCGCACGGCGCTCTCGAGGATGCGCTCGCGGATCGCGTTCGGGATGAGGCTCATGCCGAGCGACGAGAAGACCACGTCGACCTTGCCGGTGTGACCGCGCTCCGCGAGCAGCTCTTCGATGTGCTCGGCGCTGCCGAGGATCGCCGTGAGACGCGGATCGTCGTGGCTGCGCACGAGCTCGTTGTGGAGCGGCTCGTCGATCTCGATGGTGAAGAGCTTCGCGTCCTTGCGCATGCGCGAGAGGAGCGGCCCCGTCATCGGTCCGGTGCCGGGCCCGAGCTCGACGATCGTCTTCGCGCGCTCGGGCTCGGCGGCGTCGACCATCGCGTTCACGAGGAAGCGTCCGCTCGGCACGATGCTGGCCGTCTGATGGAAGTCGGTGATGCCCTTCTTCACGAACGTGAAGAACGAGCGGTGATCGGTGCGCGAGGCGCGTGACATCGAGCGCCGATGATAACCGACGGCTCGCGTTCGCCACGCGTCACGTGCAGTCTCGGTGTGTGTCCGACGAGAGCGGCTTCGCCACGACCACGATCGGCCCCGCCTACTGGGGCGAGCGGCTCGGCGCGCGGCTCACGACGCTGCGCCTCGGTCGACAGCCGAAGACGCCGATCGGCGACGTGCGATCCGGCGCGGTGCACGTGCGCGGCGCGGTGCGAGCGCTCGGTCCCACGGTGCGCGGTCCGGTCAGCGGTCGACCGATGGTGTTCGGTCGCCTCGTCTCGTGCATGGAGCCGGTGGCGCTCGGGAGGCGCAACGACGGCCGTGCCGTGCGAGTCGCGGACGTGACGTTCGGCGGCGACTTCGCGCTCGAGGACGACACGGGTCGCGCGCGCGTGGCGGTCGGAGCGGGCGTGTCCTTCGAGCTCCTCGTGCTCGTGAGGCGCGCGGGCGCGTGGAACGCGTCGTCGTGGGCCGAGTCGCTCGACGCGTTCGCGCGCGCCAACCCCGACGCGTCGATCCCCGTGGACCTGCCGGCCGCGGTGCACGGCGAGTGGGCGATCGAAGAGGGCCAGACGCTGTCGGTGATCGCGTCGGTCGTCGGCGAGGACGCGATCGCCGACGAGCGCGACTACCGCAGCACGCGCACGACGCCGGTGCTCGGCGCGCGCGGTGCCAAGCCGATCCTCTTCTTCGAGTGACCTCACCGCTCCGCGAAGTTTCACGCTCGTCTCGCACGGGACTGTGGTTCGATCGTCCGATGATGCGCACACGGCTCACCCTCGGGCTCTCGACCTCGATGCTGCTCATCGCGTGTGGCGATGGAGGCACGAGCGAGGACGCAGGCCGCGACGCGCGCATCGCGCCGGGCACCGATGCGCCGATCTCCGCGACCGACGACGCGTTCACCGCTTCCGGCGATGACGCGTTCACACCGTCTGCAGGCAGCGCGGGCTGCGGCATGGCCGCGGGCATGGCGCTCGGCGAGTGGGTGGAGACCACGGTCGCGTCGGGCGGCGTGATGCGCACCTACGACGTGTGGCTACCGACCGGCTACGACCCCACGCGCGCGTATCCCGTCGACTACCAATTCCATGGCTGCAACGACAACCCCGAGCGCGAGAACAACAACGTGCCGATGGAGCGCGAGTCCGAGGGCAACGCGATCCACGTGCGCGGCCGCGCCGTCGAGCGCTGCTGGGACACGTCGCCGACGGGCCCGGACGTCGCGTTCTTCGACACGCTCGTGGCCACGATCGAGGCGCGCTTCTGCGCCGATCCCACGCGACGCTGGGCCACCGGCTACAGCGGCGGCGCGTTCATGACGCACCGCCTCGCGTGCGTGCGAGGCAGCATGCTCCGCGGCGTCGCGTCGATCGCCGGCGGCCAGTCCGGCTCGATGTGCACCGGCCGCGTCGCGGCGCTCCTCATCCACGATCGCGACGATGGCACCGTCGGCATCGCCGCGAGCGAGGGCGCGCGCGACGCCCTCGTCACCGCCAACGGCTGCGACGCGAGTGCCGCCCGCACGCCCACCGATCACGCCCCGTGCGAGGCGTACGCAGCCTGCGAAGCGCGCCTCCCCGTGGTCTGGTGCGAGACGAGCGAACAAGACCACTCCCGCCAAGACGGCCTCGCCGCCCCAGCCTTCTGGGACTTCCTCTCGACCCTTCCCTGAGCGCGTGAGCAACGCGGCGCAGTGATTCGAATCGAGGGATCCGCGACAGCGCCCGGCAGGATCGAGGGGAGCTGCGAGCACCGAGGCATCGCAGAGCGGAGCGATGAATCGATCGCCGCTCACGACGTGACCGGAACGTCGAGGCGTCAGTCGCTCCCCTCGGACCTGCCGGACGCTTCGCGCAGTCCGTGCGTCATCACAGCAGGCATGCGGCGCTCGGATTCGCGCGCGGAGTCGTTCGCGCGTCGCTGCGAGCACAGCGACGCAGTGGTTCGAGGCGACGCATCCGCGACAGCGCCCGGCAGGATCGAGGGCAGGTGCGAGCACCGAGGCGTGACCGTGCGAAGCGACGCGTCGATGGCCGATGCCTCACGACGTGACCAGAACGTCGAGGCGACAGTCGCTCCCCTCGGACCTGCCGGACGCTTCGCGCAGTCCGCGCGTCATCACAGCAGGCGTGCAGCGCTCGGGTCTCGCGAGCCGTCGTTCGTGCGTCGCTACGAGCACAGCGACGCAGTGGTTCGAGGCGACGCATCCGCGACAGCGCCCGGCAGGATCGAGGGCAGGTGCGAGCACCGAGGCGTGACCGTGCGAAGCGACGCGTCGATGGCCGATGCCTCACGACGTGACAGAACGTCGAGACGACAGTCGCTCCCCTCGGACCTGCCGGACGCTTCGCGCTGTCGGCGCGTCATCACACAGCAATCGTGCGGCGCTCGGCTCGCGAGTCGTTCGCGATTCGATGTTCAGGCGGCGAGGGGCCAGCGGCGCTCGAGGAGGCGGGGGGCGATCTGGCTGAAGGCGGCGGCGGCTTCGTCGATCGCGATGCGCTTGCGCGGGTCTTGGCGGATCGAGGCGCGCAGCACCTCGGCGAGCGGGCGGAGCTCGTTGTCCTGCGCGAGCGCGTCGATCTGCGGGAGGTCGCCGTCGTGCTGGAGGTGCTGCGTGAGGATCGCGAGGTCGGTGTCCGCCTGGAAGAGCTCGCGGCCCATCAGCATCTCGTACACGAGACAGCCGAACGCGTAGACGTCGACCGCGCCGGGCTGCGCGGTGTGGCCCTTCGGCGTGAGGCCCCAGACCTCCGGTGCGCCGTAGTTGGCCGTCGCGCAGCCGGGCCTCACCTTGCGGCCCGCGAGGCCGAAGTCGACGAGCACGGGTGTCTCGAGCGCGGGGCCCGGGCCGTCGGGATCGCGGAGGATCACGTTGCTCGGCTTGAGATCGAGGTGACCGACGCCCACCTGATGCATCGCCTCGAGGCCCGCGGCCACGCCGAAGATCGTGTTGATCGCGCGCGCCATGTCGAGGCCGCCCGTCTCGATCAAGCGCTCGAGCGTCGGTCCGTCGACGAGCTCCATCACGAGGATCGGCTTGGGCCGCGCGCCCGCGTCGAACGTGACGAGACGCGCGAGGTTCACGTGCGAAGGCACCGCGAGCAGCGCGCCGGCCTCCTCGCGGAACATCTGGAAGAACTCTTCTTCACCGAGCGTGCGCGCCACGGTGCCGCCGTACTCGGGGACCTTGAGCGCGAAGAGCGTCGCGCTCTCGACGGTCTTCTCTTCGGAGCGACGCGCCACGAACACCGAGCCGACGGCGCCCGAGCCGAGCGCGCGCAGCACGTAGAAGCCACCCAGCATGCGGCTCGGCGGGAGCCACGGCGGAAGGCCTCGGTCGCGCCGCGAGACCAGCGCGATCGGCCCTTTTTCCTCGCGGATCGCAGCGAAACGCGGGAGCGCCATCGTCTGCGAGAGGATCGTCGAGATCATCTCCGCGAGGTGGAACGGCAGCTCGCGCCGCAGCGGCTCGAGCGCGCTCGCGAGCAGATCGGCATACGCAGTCTCGTGCCCGCGGAGGGTGTGCAGCGCGGCCGTGTCGAGCAGACGCAGCGTCGGGCCTGCGGTGAGCTCGCCCTTGGGGCGCAGGTAGCCCATGCGACGCAGCGAGCCCGCGACGAGACGCGCGAGCGACTCGATGGTGTCCGCGAGCACGAGCAAGCGCGAGCGCTGCGTGCCCTCTGCGCTGCCGCTGTCGAGCTCGCCGACGATCTCTGCGAGGGAGCTCGCGCTCGACAGCTCGCCCAGCGTGGACGCGAGCGCGAGCAAGGTCGCGCGCAGCGCCTCCACGCGCGGGCCCGCGGCGAGCGGGAGGTGTCGGATGAGACCGCGCAGCGCCTCGAGACCTGCGCGCGATCGCACCGTGGTCACGCGCGCCTTGCGCTCGCTGCGCTCGATCACGCTCGCGTACGCGCGGAAGAGGTTCTCGGTCTCCGGCATCATCGACGCTTCGGCGAACGTCGTGAGCTCGTCCTCGGTCTTGAGGTGCATGACGACGGCGACGAGCACGTCGCAGATCTCTGCCTCTTCTTCGCGCAAGAGCGCCTCGCACGCGCGCGCCGCGGCGGCATGCACGATGCGGCGCACGGGCGACGGCGCGTCGGTGGCCGCGCGATCGAGCAGCATCCTCGCGATGCGCAGGTGTCGCTCGCGCGTCTCGGGCGTGCGCTCGTCTCCAGCGGTGTCCGCGTCGACGAGGTGGAGCAGCACGCGCAGGCGCCGAATGCGCAGCGTGCGATGGAGCACCGGCGTGTCGGCCGTCACGGGCTCGCTCTCGAGCGCGATGAGCCGCTCTCCGAGGCGCGCGACGATCTCCGCGAGAGCGCCTGTCGCGCGCTGACGACCCTTGGCCGCCTCGTCGCGCGAGCCTTCCTTCAGGCCGAGCGTCAGCAGGTCGACGAGCGTCGAGGTCTCGAAGAGCACGGCGTCGAGCTCGCGCAGCGCACGAAAGCTGTCGGCGCGGCTCGTCGGCGTGTCGTCGTCGGCGTTCTCGAGGCGAGCGAGCGCGACCTCGACGGCGCCGAGGATCTCGATCGATCGCCCGTGCGCCGTGCGCGCGTCTTGCTCGAGGAACGTCTCGCGCGCGTCGGCGAGCAGATCGAGCAGGCCGGGCCCGAAGTCTTCGACGATCTGGAGACCCGGCGACGAGCTGGCGCCGAGGTTCGGGCGCTTCATGCCCACGGCCGTGGCGGTCGTCGTCCCCGTGCGGAGCGCCTGATCGAGCCCGTGCACGAGCGCGTCGTGGCCGTCGTCTTCGCCGGGTGTGCCGACGATCTCGGGGTCTCTCAAGCGCGAGAGCGCGAGCCGCGCCGTCCACTCGCTCATCTCTTGTCCGAGGCGCTCTTCTCGCAACGAGAGCAGCGCCTCGATCGCGTCGATGCTGCCCGAGCGCACGAGCATGACGATCATGCGCTCGGCGGCCTCGGGCTCCGCCTCGGCGGCGCGCGCGAGCCCTTGCACCATCGACGCCGCGATGCCGCGGTCCTTCTTGAAGATCTCGCTCTTCAACAGATCTTCGCAGCGCTTGAGCGCGCGCTCGGGCTCGAGCGCGAGCGTCGCGGCGAGCGACGTCGCGGCGCGGCGCCACTCGGTCGGTGACTTCGTCGGCCCGAGGTCTTCGGCGATCTCCTGATCGAATCGGGGGAGAATTCCCGCGAGCTGTCCGCGCGCAGAGGCCACGTGACGCCACACGAGCGGCTCGCGATCGCGGAGCAGGCGTGTCCACGCGGCGCTCACCGAGGATCGATCGAGGAGGGCGAGCGCGCTCTCGTCGCCCGTGCCCGCGCGTCGGTTGATCTCGCGCGCCGCGCGATCGAGGAGGCGCGCCGCGAGACGACGCGAAGGCAGAGACCCTTGCGAGGGCTGCGTGAGCCACTCGGCCTCGAGGTCGCGACGCGAGACGAGCGCGAGCGCGAGCGCGTCGACACCGAGGCCCGCGCCGATCGGGAGATCGAGCGCGAGCGCGACGCGGGCGCGCAGGCCCGAGCCCGAGAGGCCGCGCTTGGAGCTCAGCGCGAGGTGCGTGGCGAGGAGCACGAAGGTCTGCGCGTCGCCGTCGTTCAAGCCCACGAGCACGCGACGTCCGAGATCACGCTTCTCGTCGCACGCCGGGAGCGCGGCGGCGATCTCGTAGAGCGCCGCGATCGCGTGCGACTGCGAGAGCCAGCCCAGATCGTCGAGCAGCTTGGAGGCCATCGCCGCGCGCAGGCTCTCGCGGAGCGCGTGTCCGTCGACGCCCTCGAGCGGCGCAGGCGTCAGCTCGGCCGCGCGCGCGGCGAGCGTCGCGAACGACTGACGAAACGCGCCACGACGTTCGTCGGGGTCGTCGATGCGGTGCAGGCGACTGAGGCCATCGAGTCGATCGCGGAGCTCACGCATGAAGGACGGCGATTGTACCGATCCGACGTGACGCCCGTAGGACGATCATGCGGGTGCGAAGTTTCCCGCACGATCGTCGCGAGCTACGACCACCGCTCACCGTGGGAGCGCCCCACGCTCAGCGCGTGACGGCCTCGATCACCACGAACGGTGAAGGTGTCGGCACGACGCGCGTGGGCGTGAACCCCGCCGCGTGGAGGAGCGCGTGGATCTCGCCGACCGTGCGCTCCTTGCCGGGCAGCATCACGAGCATGTTCAGATCGAGCAGGAGCGCGGGCGAGGGGCTCCCGTCCTCGGGCAAGACCATCTCGACGACCATCACGCGGCCGCCCGGGGCGATCGCGCGGCGCACGTTCGCGAGGATTCGCGCGGCCTGCGCGTCGTCCCAGTCGTGCACGACGTGCTTGAGCACGTAGAGGTCGCCGCCCTCCGGCACAGCCTCGAAGAAGTCGCCGCTCACGCGCTCGACGCGCCCGTCGACCCCGTGCTTCGCGAGCGTGGGGCCCGCAGTCTCGACGACTGAGGCCAGATCGAAGAGCACACCGCGCGCCTCGGGTAGCTTGTGGAGCAGAGCCGCGAGCATCGCGCCGTGGGCACCGCCCAGGTCGACCACGCGTCGGGCCTCGGGTGGCGTGTAGACCGCGTCCATCGCAGCGAGCGCCATCGCCGACATGCCGGACATGCCCTCTGCGAACGCTGCGCCTTCTTCGGGGTGCTGCGCGTAGTAGCTCCACACATCCGTGCCGAGCGCGACGCTCGCCTGCGATCGACCCGTGCGCAGGCAAGCGTCCAGGTGCATCCACGGGAGCCAGTGCCCTGGCGCCGTCTCGGCATCGAGCAGCGCGCGCATGGACCCCGGCGCGTCCGATCGGAGGAGCTCGCCGATCGGCTCGAGAGCGTACGTGTGCGGCGCCACCTCCCGAACCACGCCGAGCATGGCGACCGCCCGGAGCACGCGGTGGAGCGCGCCCGCGTCGAGGTTCGTGCGCTCGGCGAGCGCTCCCACGGAGAGTGGTCCTCCCGCGAGCGGATCGAAGACGCGCAAGCGCGCGAGGCTGCCCACCGCCTGCATCGCCCAACCGCCCGTGATCAGCTGAACGAGAGCCTGTCCGGGCGCGATCGTCGTCTGGTCCTTCACCATGTCGTCTCCTCCTCGCGCTCGGTCGTCGAGCGGCAAAGGGAGTACGCCGATCAGCGCCGCGCGGATGTGCTGCGTTCGTGCAGATGCCTGCTGCGAAACCGCAGGGACCTCGCCTAAGCTCGCGCATGCCGAACCGTCTGCCCAAGCGCGCCAAGGCTCTCGGTTGGGACGAGCTCCGGACCGTCAACGCGCTCGCGCGACATGGCTCGCTGTCGGGTGCGGCGCGCGCTCTGGCGCTCGACGCGACCACGGTGGCGCGCCGCCTCGCGACCGCCGAGACACGCAGCGGCGTGGTCTTCTTCGAGCGCGTGGGCAGTGCGTTCGTTCCGACCGAGAAGGTGCGTGCCATCGCCGAAGAGCTCGCGTCGATGGAGACGACCGCGCTCGCGATCGAGGCGCGGCTGTCCGCGACGGCCGAGACACGTGGCGTGGTGAGGCTCGCGGTCACGGACGCCTTCGCGTCCTATGTGCTGTGTCCCGAGTTGGCGGAGCTCCAGCGCGCGCTGCCTGGGATCGAGCTCGAGCTGGTGACGGGGACCGCGGTGGCGGATCTGCTGCGTCGCGAGGCCGATCTTGCGCTGAGGTTCGCCCGTCCCACGCAGCCCGATCTCGTCGCGCGACGCCTCACCTCGCTTCGGTGGTCGCTCTATGGATCCAAGGCTTACCTCGCGTCGAGGGCACGCCCCGATCCCGAACTCGGTCTCGTCGGTCATCGCGTGGTCCGCTGGGGTGGGCCGGCGCTGCGACCGACGGTGACGGCCTGGCTCGAAGCGCACTCCACGCGCGCGGAGACCGCGCTCTCGGCGACGAGTCTCCACGTGATGATCGAGGCGTGCGCGCACGGCCAAGGGCTCGCGCTCCTGCCGGGCCCGATGGCGCTGGGTCGCGGGCTCGCGCGCGCGATCGACGTGACGATCGACACGACCGAGCACTGGCTGGTCATGCACCGACACACGAAGCAGCTGCCTCGCGTGCGCGCGGTCGCGGATGCGCTCCACGCGCACCTGCATGCACGCCGTGACCGGCTCGGATCGATCTGACCGAGCGTCTCGGCTCAGAGCGACGTGTCTTCGTCGACCTCGATGCCGGCCATCTTGAGGAGACGAAGCGCGTTGGACGTGCGCACGACGCCGGGGCGCAGGCGGTAGTCGAACTTCATCTCGCCGTCTTCGAAGACGTCCGTGAAGTGCACGTTCACCACGCGCATCCCGCTCGGATCGCTCGCGAGCTCGTCCTCGAGCTCCGAGAGCGCGATGTCGTGCGTGGCCACGAGGCCCATGCCGCGTCGCGCGAGGAGGTGCATCAGCACAGCCCGCGCGCCCTTGTGGCGGGCCTTCGCGTTGGTGCCGCGGAGGAGCTCGTCGAGGAGGAACAAGATCGGCGGCGCGTCGCGATCGTCGGCGTCGGCGACCACGGTGCGGAGGCGCGCGAGCTCGGCCTGGAAGTAGCTCGCGCCGCGCTGGAGCGAGTCGGCCACCCGCATGCTCGCGCGCAGGCGCACGCGCGGGATCGAGAACGCCTTCGCCGCCACGTAGCCGCCCGCGAGCGCGAGCACGGTGCTCACGCCGACGGCGCGCAAGAGCGTGCTCTTGCCGGCCATGTTCGAGCCGGTGATGAGCAGCGCCTGCGCCTCGCCTTCGATGCGCACGTCGTTCGGGATGCGGTGCGCCGGCGCGAGCAGCGGATGACGCAGCTCGTCCGCCACGAGCGGGGCGCCGCGCGGCGCGATCGTGGGCGCGATCGCGTCCGGATCTTGGTGCGCGAACGTCGACAGCGAGCTCAGCGCCTCGATCTCGCCCGCGGCCTCGAACCACTCGCCGCAGCGCGGGCCCACGCGCTCGGCCCACGCCTCGACGAAGCGGAGCACGTTGAGATCCCACAAGAGGATCGGGTTCACGACGAGGTGGACGATGCCTTGATGGCGAAGCTCGAGCAGACCGGCCCAGCCCTCGAGCCGGCGGATCTCCGCGGTGGCTCGCGACGGTCCTTCGCCGAGACGCTTGTGGATCGCCTGGAGCAGCGGTGCCTCGAGCTTCTCGCGCTCGATCGTCTCGAAGAGCGTGCCGTACGCGGACACGAAGCGCGCGCGAGAGACCACGAGCGAGATCGCCTCGCCCACGAAGCCCTCGGCGCGCGCGGCGATCACGCCCTGCACGACCGCGAGCGGCACCCACGAGTAGCTCGGCAGCACGTTGCCCGAGAGCGCGAGCAGCGTGAGCGTGATCAGCGGCAGCACGATCGTGGCGATGCGCAGCATCGGGTTCGACGAGATCGGCTTGGGCCCGCGCACGAACGTGAGGAAGCGCGCGCCGTCGAGCAGGTCTTGGCCCGTGTCGAGGACCGCGCCCTCGAGATCCGCGCGCAGATCGAGCTTGCCCGCGAGCTCGGCGACGGCCGCCTGTCGCGCCGTGATCTGCGTCTCTTCGGCGGGCGCGAGCAGCCACGACGCGAGCGTGCGTCGACCGGCCTCGGTGTGCGCGACCGAGAGCCGCGCGAAGACCGAGCCCTTGCCGAACAGGTCGAGGTCACCGGCATACGAGTGATCGAGCGGCGCGAGGCCGTCTCCGCCGTCGAGCCCGTCGAGCTCGCCGCGCATGCGCGCGAGGTGCCGCTCGTGGATCTGTGCGCGCGTCGTCTCGCGATCGCGCGCCCGCACCATGCGACCGTGCACCACGTACGCGACGAGGAACGCGACGAAGAGCCCCACGCCGACCAGCGCGCCGAAGAGATCGCGGTTCCACGCGCCCGCGCCGCCGACGATCACCGACGCGCCGAACAGCACGAGGTTCACGACCGAGAAGCGCAGGCCCACGCCCTCGAGGCGCGTGGCCTCGGCGCGGTGTCGATCACGACGGCTCTCGTGCTCGGTCTTGGGATCCAACGTGTCTCGGGATGCTCTTGGGGCGCCACGCGGCGGGGTCTGCTGAGCAGACCCCTGGAGCGGGAGTCGATGGAGGAGCGTAGCGACGACTGAG
>CAZCVE010000054.1:5881-19302 GCA_964502175.1 uncultured Sandaracinaceae bacterium | reverse complement strand
CCCTGGGCGGGGGTGTGGTTGGTGGTGCTTCGGTTCTTGTGTGCGACGGGGGGTCGGGGGGCGCCCGAGCCCCCGAGCCGCGCCGAAGGCGCGTGTGACTAGTGGCCGTGACCATGGCCGCCGCCCGTGCTGCCTTCGGGCACGTAGCCCTCGGGCTTGGCGCCGCCGTCACCGAAGAAGAAGGACTCGGCCTGCTTGAGGAGCATCTCGGTGCCCGACTTGCTCGACACGTCGATGCGGTACTCGTTCACGAGCATCGTCGAGTGCGCGACCCAGAGCTTCCACGCCTCCTTCGAGACGTTCTCGAAGATGCGCTTGCCGAGCTCGTTCGGGTACGGCTGGCGATCGAGGCCTTCGGCTTCCTTGTTCAGCTTTGCGCACTGCACCATTCGCGGCATGCGCGCTGTGTAGCACGGGCCCCACGCCGAAGGTCAGCGCATGCGGCGGACCTCGAGGAGAGAGAACGCGTGGTCTTCGAGCGCGAGCTCGACGACGAGATCGACCGGCTCGTCGCGGCCTTCACGGAGGCGCATCGTGATGCGCGCGCGCTGGCCCGTGAGCGCGCCTTCGCTCGCGACGATCGGCGCGCCGTCCGTGAGCTCGGGCAGGGCATCGTCGATCGCACCGCGGAGCGCGCTCTCTTGGTCGTCGGCGTCCACCCACACGCGGCGGTGGTCGGCCACGATCGCGACGGGCTCCTCGCCGGCGAGCGCCGCGATGCGATCGCTCCTCGTCCCTGCGCGCGCGTCCGCGATCGACGACACGAGCTCGTCCAAGCGCTCCTCGTCGGACTCGACCAGCGCGTCCGCGACGAAGACGACACCGAAGACGGCGACCAGGGACGCGAGCACGTAGATGGCGATGCGGGTCGGGCTCATGAAGACCGTGCATCGCAGGCTGCGTGCCAGCGCGCTCAGGCCTCGAATCGCCTGCTTTTCTGGGCGTTTTCGCGGCACGCGAGGGTGTCGGGCTGTCACTTTGTCAGCCACGCGCGCGAATGGGTGACGATCGATCAGCCTGCCGGGGACGCCGCGCTGCACCGGCTGAGGCGTCCGTGCGGTGGCTCACCGGGGCGATCAGGTGATGCGGCGCGTCAACGGGCGCGGCGTGCGAGGCCCGTCGGCTGCGTGTTAGAGACCGGCCATGACGCAGAGCCACTCGTCTCCGAGCGCGCATCCGTTCCCGCTGCTCCGCGGTGGGTCGTCGAACGTCGAGCCGCTCTCGCCCGAGGTGCTGCTCCGCATGCACGACCTGATGGTCGAAGGTCGCGCGCTCGAGGAGCGCCTGATCCGCATGCAGCGCGGCGGCGAGGGCTACTTCTGGATCGGCGGTCCAGGAGAAGAGGCGTTCAACACGGCGCTCGGCCTGCTCGTGAACAAGGGACAGGGCCTCGATCACGACTACCTCCACCTCCACTACCGCTCGAGCGGCACGCTGCTCGCGATGGGCGCGGACCCGATCGATGCGCTCCGTCAGATGCGCAACACGGTGACGGATCCGTTCTCGGCGGGTCGCAACTTCGTCGGTCACTACTCGCGCCGCGCGTGGAACGTCGCGCCGATCACGAGCCCGATCGAGATCCAGTACGCGATGGCGATCGGCACGGCCGTCGCGCAGAAGCGCAACAAGCCCGAGAACGGCGGCGACGGCGACGGCATCACGATCGTGCAAGGCGGCGACGCGGGCACGGCCGAGGGCGACTTCGCGAGCTGCCTCGTGTGGGCGGCGCGCCCGGGCTTCGAGCTGCCGATGCTGATCATCGTGACCAACAACGGCTGGGGCATCTCCACGCCGGAGCACGAGCAGCAGGGCGGCGAGCACATCTCCGATCGCGGCGCGGCCCTCGGGATGAAGACGGCCGTCATCGACGGCAACGACGTCGAGAGCGCGTACCGCGGCCTCGAAGCGGCGATGCGCTACGTGCGCACCGAGCGGAAGCCGATGGTGCTCGAGGCCTACGTCTCGCGCCTCTACGGTCACTCGTCGAGCTCGGGCTCGAACTACGTGGACACCGAGGTCGACTGCATCGTCGAGCTCGAGAAGAAGCTCGCGTCTCGCGGGCTGCGCACCGCAGACGAGTGCCGAGCCCTGCGTGAGCGCAAGGAGCAGCGCCTGCTCGAGGCCAACAAGATGGTCGCCGTGGAGCAGCGCCCGCTCGCCGAGGCGGTGTGGGATCACGTGTTCGCCGATCGCGACGTCGTGGGCGAAGGCGCCAAGAAGGTGCCGCACGACAACCGCGTCTGGCGCCCGCAGTCGTGCGCGTTCCCGACCCACAAGACGAAGAACTGACTCAGCGGGGCATCACCAGCACTGCACGCTCCCTTCGACGCGCAGGATGGCGCACACGAAGCCGCCGACGCTGACGTCGCGGAAGGCGCCCTCCGTGGTGAACCCGATGCGGCCCCAGCACTCGAGGTGGCCGTCGCTCATGAGGCCGCAGGTGTGCTGCGGGCCCGCGTCGATCGTGACGAAGGCCAAGGCAGGCGGCACGGTCTCGCCGTAGCTGTCTTGCCCCCAGCAGGTCGTAGCGCCCGCGGCATCGAGCGCGCATGCGTGTGAGGTGCCCACGCTGACGCTGACGAACGCACCGCTCGGCGGCGCGAAGAGGTCGGCCTCGTCGCCCCAGCACGTGAGCGATCCGTCGTCGGCGATGGCGCAGCTGGTCCGTCCTCCAGCGCTGAGCGAGGTGTACGCGCCCGAGGTCGGCGCGCCTCGCAGCGACGCCACGCTGCCCCAGCACGCGACGCCTCCCTCGGCTCCCACGCCGCATGAGTGGCTGGCCTCGCGCTCCTGTCCGCCCGACGAGACGTGCTCGAAGAGACCAGGCGGCGGCGTGGACTGTCCGTGTGTGTCGTCGCCCCAGCACTCGATCGTGTGGTCCGGCCGGAGCCCACACGAGTGGAGCGCGCCCGCGCTGATCTCGAGGAAGGCGCCGCTCGGTGGGCTCGCTTGTCCTTCGTCGTCGCGTCCCCAGCACGCGGCCTCGCCGTCCGGGCGGAGACCGCACGCGTGGGACTCGCCTACGCTGACGCTCGCGAAGAAGCCGTCGGGCGGCTGGCGGGGATCGCGGCCCGCGTCGCGCCTCTCGCGCACGGCGTCCTCGAAGAACAGAGGGAGCGCGTCGGGGATGGTCGGAGGCACGTTCGGCGACGTGCACCCAGCGAGCGCGGTGCTCGAGAGGATCGTCAGCAGGAGATCGAGGCGCACACCCACCGACGCATGCTCGCGCGTGTCCGCCGAGGGAGCAACGCGCGCAGCGCGGGAGGCCGGAAACTTTGTGCGATCGCGAGGGTTTGCGATGCTGGCGGCGCGATGGTGCCAGCGCCCGAGACGCCTCCCGAGGAGACACGACCGCCCGTGTGGGTGTGGTTGTTCCCGATGGCGTTGCTGGTGCTCGCGATCGTGTCGGTGCCGATCATGGTGCTCGAGCCGCAGGGCCTCCCTCGCTATCGATCGCTCGAGGCCGAGATTCGCGAGATCCAGCGCGACAACGAGGGCCTCGCGCACGAGGTTCGTCGGCTCGACGCCGAGGTGCACCAGCTGCGGCGCGACCCGGCGGCGATGGAGCGCATTGCGCGAGACGAGCTCGGCATGGTGGGTGAGGGCGAGCTCGTCTTTCAGTTCCCGGAGTAGGGCCCGCTCCGACGAAAGCGCTGCCGGACACGCAACACGAGCAACGGCGCACCGAGAAGGTGCGCCATGACACGCGTGCCGTTCGATCAATCCGCCAAGGCCCCGAAACTCGAGACACCCTCCTCGTTCGCCTGATGGGCGCGGGTCGCACGCTCCTGCACGCGGTGCGCGAGGCGCGCACGCTGCCGTTCGATGCGTGGGAGCGGCGACCCGCGGTCGCCGCGATCACCGTGCTACGTTCGCGTGTCGAGAGTCTCGGCGCGCCTGAAGAGGAGCTCACGATGGAGATCAACGAGACGTACGACCAGTGGGAGGCCCGCGTGACCCGTGAGGCGCGCGAGCGCGCCATCGTGGAGGGCAAGACCCAGGGCATCAGCGAGGGGCGGGCCCAGGGCAAGGCAGAGGGCAAGGCTGAGGGCAAGGCTGAGGGCAAGGCTGAGGGCAAGGCGGAGGCCGCCGTGCGCATCCTCTCCCGACGCTTCTCGGCGGTGACGCCGGAGATCGAACGTCGCGTGCGTGCGATGCGCGAGACTGAGGTCGAAGCGCTCCTCGATCGTGTCATCACCGCGGCGTCCCTGGACGACGCGTTGGGATGAGCCGTACGCCGCCCGGAACTTCTGTGATGATGAGACGTCCGACCAAGGAACGTCGCGCGTGCGGCGTACGTTGGTGGAGCCGATGGAAGAGCCCAGCCTAGGTCAGTCGGATGAGGTGAAGACGCTGGCCGTGCTCGTCCTCGTCGGCGCGCTCGGCCTCGTGGGGCTCATCGCATTCACCTCGGTGATGGGTGATCCGCGACAGATCCTCGGTCCGCGCGAAGAGCAGCCGCGCACCACGCGCGTGGGCGAGCTCCCCGCGTGGACGCACGGTGAGCCGGTGGAGACTTGGGAGGAGCGTCGCGGACCGGTCACGGGCTCGGGCGCGTATGCGACCGGCGTGGCGAACGAGAGCGACCCCCAGATGGCCGCGTTCCAGCGCTCGTACACCACCGACGAAGACGCGGGCGTGCGTCAGCCGTTCTCGATCGCCTACCACCGCGGCACGCTCGTCTCGGCGAGCGGCGTGGCCGTGCACCCCGGCGCGAGCTGCGAGGTACGCGTGCTCCCGGTGCAGTCGTACTCGTTCAACTGTCTCGTGCGCGTGACGTGCGACGACGTCGTGATCTACCCGGACGATGCGCTGCGCGCGGGCTACGCGCCGTGCGAGATCGAAGGCAGCGAAGCGATCTCTGCGATCGACGACTCGTCCACCGACGGCGACCGCGAGATCGACCTCAACCTCCGCACGCGCTCGGTCGTGGTGCAGGAGCGCGTCGGCGACGACGCGATCCTCTCGGCGCGCGTCGTCCTCGAGAGCTGAGGCGGGATCAGGGGCAGTTGCCGCTCGTCACCGTGACGGGCGCGGCGGGCGATCCGACGTCGGTGAACGAGAAGGGGATCGTGTCGCAGTAGACCGTCGTCGGGCAGCCCGAGCGGACCTCCGCGTGGAGGTGCGGGCCCGTCGAGTAGCCCGTCGATCCCGAGCGAGCGATCACGTCGCCCTGCGCGACCGTCTGGCCGACCGTCACGCTCGCGGAGTTGATGTGCTTGTACGCGGCGGTCGTTCCGTCCGCGTGCGCGATGATCACGAGGTTCGCGAGCGGGCCGCAGTCGGAGCCGCCGCCGCCGTAACAGGGATCACCGGGGCCCGTCTCCGTGAAGACGTAGGTGACCATGCCGGGCCGCATCGCACGGATCTCCGTCTCGAGCGCCACGCCGAAGTCGAACGCGTACATCGCGCGGCCCGTGTGGCTGAGGCCTCCGCCGGGCGACTGCGTCACGCGGATCGCCGCGCCGCACACGAACGGCACGTAGTAGCCCGTGTCGGCAGGGGGCTCTTCGGTCGTGCAGATCGCGAAGCTCGAGAACACGAAGCCGTTGCCCGCCGACGAACGAATCTCGTACCAGAGGTCCACGCCGCCGATCGCCTCACCGCGCACCATCGCGACCACGTCGACGAGCGCCCCGTGCGGCAGCGTGCCCACGATGGCCATCGCGGTCGAAGGCGTGGGCCTCACGTTGAGCACCTCGCCCGGCGTGTTCACGCGCACGCGCGGACAGGCCATCGGCTCCACGTGCGCGTCAGGGCTCGCGAACGCATCGGGCGACTCCGTGCCTGCGTCGTCGTCTTCTTCGAGGAACGCGTCCGCCTCGGGCCCAGTGTCACGCGCCGTCGATCGACCCGCGTCCTCCGACGTGCGCACCATCACCTCCGAGCACGCGGAGAGAACGAGCAAGGACAGGGCGATCGCGACGAAAGACGTGCGAGACATGCCTCGAACGTACCAGAGGTTCCGCGCTCCTCGCGCGGTAGACCTCCAGAACCGCGCGACGTGCTCGCGTCGTGTTGTCGCGAGTTGAGGATGGGAACTGTCCCGTGCAAGCGTGGCTGATCGGCGATGCCGGGATGACGGCGAGATCAAGGTACGACAGTTCACTTGGTCCAATTTACGGATCACGTTCACAGAACGTCTCGCCGAGCGGAACCACCGCGAGACTGAGAGAGAACAGGATGTCCCACTGCTCGGGATAGGGTAGTTCCGTCGCGTACACGTAGCCTCTATGAAATGGTCCCCACACAGCGCACTCCGACGGGATATCGGCGTAGTTCCGCACCCCCATCTGAGCGCATGCCGTGGGGGTCTCGCCACACTCCGTGGCACGAACCGCCGACTCGGGAGCGTAGACCACTCCAGAGAGGTCACACCGCCCAGCGCGCGCGCAGGTGATGCCGCACTCTTCCAGTGAGTCGAACGCGCCGGCCTCGAGTCCAGAACACGAGGGGCCGAGTGCGGGAACACAATGAGTGCCGTCGAACACAACACCTCCGCGACCATCGCATCGCATGGCACTGCGGGGGTCTTGGGCCGCACACGGAAGGTCGTCCGGAACGGATCGTCCCGTACACACGAGCCCGTCGAACTCCGGCGCGGCGTCCGACGAAACGTCAGCGGACCAGCGCGCATCTCGGAAGTCAGCGGCGTCGTTCGGTTCAGTGGCGTCGCTGTCTGTTGTGGCATCTGCACCGGCATCCGCGGCCGGGTGTGCGTCCGTACACCCGAGCACTGCACACAGGACTAGCGCCGTGCCCGTGAGTGCGCGCCTGACCTTCGACGAGAGCGGGGACGAACTCATTCCGGCAGGATGATCAGCTGGTGGGGGGAGGGCCGTCCATCGACTTGAAGGGCTCGAGGCCGGCGGGCACCACGCTCACGCGGTCGTCGACGGCGTAGAGCTTGAACGTCACGTCTTTGCCTTTGGCGCGCGCGGCCTCGTCGACGACGCGCAGCGCGTAGGCGTCGCGGTGCTCGAGCGCGTCGACCACGGCGCCCGTGACGAGCACGTCTGCGTGGTACTGCTTGGTGAGGCCCTCGACGCGTGAGGCGAGGTTCACTGCGTCGCCGATCACCGTCGAGTCGATGCGCGACTGAAAGCCCACCGTGCCCATGATGCACGAGCCGCGGTGGATGCCGATGCCCACGTCCACGGGGCGCAGGCCCTTCTCCGCGCGGCGCGCGTTGAAGTCGGCGAGGCGCCTCCGCATGCCGAGCGCGGCGTCGATCGCGCGGTCGGTGTGAGGCTCGTCGAAGAGCGCCATGATCGCGTCGCCGATGTACTTGTCGATGAAGCCGCCGTTCTCTTCGATCGCGGTGCCGAGCTCGTGCAGGTAGTCGTTCAAGAGATCGAACATCTGCTCGGCGGTGCTCGACTCGGACAGCGACGTGTAGCCGCGGATGTCGCAGAAGAGGATCGTCATAACGCGCTCCTGGCGCGCGCCGACCTTGATCTTCTCGATGCCGTCGGGGGCGATCACCGCGAGGAATTTCCGCGGCACGAAGCGCTCGAAGCTGTCCACCGTGCCCTTGAGGCGCGCGAAGCTGCGCTCGAGCACGTCGGCCATGCGGTTGAAGGCGCGAGACAGCGAGCCGATCTCGTCGCTCGAGGCCACCAGCGAGCGGTGCGCGAGATCACCCGCGGCCATGCGCGCGGCGCTCTCCTCGAGCGCGAGCACGGGGCTCGTGATGCGTCGCGCGACGAACCACGCGCCGAGCACGCCGAGCACCAGCACGATGAGGCCGCCGATGAACGCGTTCTTCACGATCTCGTGGCGCGCGCCCTCGACGCGGCGGAGCGAGATGCCCACGCGGAGCACGCCGACGCGCCGCCCCTCGAAATTGATGTCCGACGCGACCTCGACCACCTCTTCGCCGCGGTGCGCGCGGAACGTGCCCTCGGGCCACTCGACGTCGTGGAGGAGCACGACCTCGGTGAGGCGCTCCACCTCGCTCTCCTCGAGCGCGCGCTCGGTGTCCGCGAGGCGAACGAGATCGGGCACGTGGTGGCCCACGTACTCGTCGGGCACGGCGGCGATGATGCGGCCGCCCCTGCGATCGTCCGAGAGGATGACGTACACGTAGTCCGGGCTGCGCGTGACCACCGTGCGGAGCTGGTTGCGGATCTGGTTCCAGTTCTCGTCGATGAGCTCGTTCGACCACGCGCCGCTCATGGCCACGGCGAACGCGCGCGCCTCTTGTCGCTTGAGGCGGCGCATCGACCGCGTCTCGCTGTTCACCCACAGCGTGACGATCGAGAGCAGCACGATTGCGACGAGCAGCGCCGTCGAGCCGATCAGCTTGAGCACGATCGAGACGCGGGCCTTCTCGCGATCGGCCATCGCCGCGGCCCACGAGAAGCCCGAGGGTCGGCTCGACGCGTGCAGATCGCCCGACACCGTGAGGCGCTCGGTCATCGCGCGGCCTCCGTCGTGCTCGGCGGAGCGACGGCGTCGGTCGCGCCCTCGCTCGGGTGCTCGATGACGATCTCGTCCACGTGCGTGAGCCACACGCGATCGCCCAAGCGCGCCTGCACCTCGCTCGGCGTCGCGAGCGTGAGCGGGCCTCCGAGCCGCGCGGTGATCGGCACGGTGCTGCCCGGATCGTCTGCCGCGCTCTCCGGCGCCCACTGCATCGCCAGCAGCGTGGGACGCAGCATCACGTCGTCGGCGGTGAGCACCGTGGGTCGCGAGTCGCTGCGCGTGAGCGGCGCGATGCTCAAGAAGCGCACGACGTCGCCGGGCTCGAGCACGAGGTCGCGCGCCTCGAGCAGCTCGCGCACCAGCACGCCCTCGAGCACCACGGGCTCGCTCGGCCAGCCGTTCCGGTACCCCACGCTCATCGTCACGCGGTTGCGCGGAAGGCTCGCGAGCAGCGGGCCGTCGATCGCGTGGGGGCTCGCGTCGCGGTTGGGGCGGTGATCGACGATGCGCACCCGCGCGGGCGGCGTGTCGATCAGCACGTGGGTGACGTAGAAGACCCACCAGCTCGACGAGTAGCGATCGAGCAGCGACGGCGTCTCGCTGATCGGGAACACGGTGAACAGCGGCCCGCCGCTCGCGCGATCGATCGGGTGCCCGTCCGCCTCGACCGCGAGGCCGATCGGGTGCGCCTCGAGATCGGCCACATCGATCGTCGCGCGGAAGCCGTCGTACGCGACGAGCGTGACGTCGTGATGACCTTCCGTGCCGCCGACGCGATCGAGGAGCTCTTCCAGCGTCGCGACACGAAAGCGCGCGTGCCGCGAGACATCGCCCTCGGGCGGGAGGTCCGTGTCCACGATCGTGTCGGCCATGCGCTCGAGGTCCGGCCAGCGGATCTCCGTGCTCGCCCCGCCCGGGCTCATCACCGTGAGCGACCAGCGCGCGCGCTCGTCGTCGTCGCCGTGCGCTGCGAGCGCAGCCTCGTCGGCGGCGCGCGCCTCTTCGAGCCACTGATCGAGCTCCTCAGAAGACGGGCCGGTCGTGCACCCCGGGCTCGCCGCGAGGAGGCCCAGCACCGTCGTCAGGCCGATCGCAGGCAGCGCGAGGCCCGACGCAGCGATCGCGCTCTGCCGGAGTGTTCGGTGCGGCCCGCGTGGCACGTCCGGCGTCGTAACACGGGCCGATGTGTGCACGCGAGGGAGGGAGCCTCCGCATCGTGCGTCGGACGCCGCGCGCACCTCTCCTTTCGGCTCTTGCCCGCGATCTTCGCGTTCGGTAGATGGCTCGCTCTCCGCGCACCTCCGACCGCGATCCGATGAGCCACCCGTCCAAGCCCCACCAGAAGCCCCAGCACGGGCCGCAGCACAAGCCCGCCAAGCTCAACGCGGCGCAGGACGCGGCCGTCGAGCACGGCAAGGGCCCGCTGCTCGTGCTCGCCGGCGCAGGCAGCGGCAAGACGCGCGTCATCACGCACCGCATCGCGCGCCTCGTCGAGCACCACCGCGTCGCGCCGTCGCGCATCCTCGCGGTGAGCTTCACGAACAAGTCCGCGGAAGAGATGGGCGAGCGCATGGAGCCGCTCGTCGGCAAGGAGCGGAGCACCAAGCTCTGGCTCTCCACGTTCCACAGCTTCGGCGTGCGCTTCTTGAGCGAAGAGGCGGGCGCGGCGTTCGGCGCGAGCGGCAAGACGAAGTTCTCGATCTTCGATCAGGCCGACTGCGTGGGTCTCCTGCGCGAGATCATGAAGCGCGAGCACCTGTATCCAGCCGGCAAAGCAGGCGATCGCAAGCTCGACCTCTGGGGCGTGCACGGGCGCATCTCGCTCTGGAAGAACAAGTCGCTCGGGCCGGACGACATCAAGGTGAGCGACGTCGAGTACGACGAGGTCGCGCGTCAGGCGTACCCGCACTACCAGTCGGCGCTGCGTGCGATGCGTGCGTTCGACTTCGACGACCTCGTGTCGGTGCCCGTGCGCGTGCTGCGCGAGCGCGAGGACATCCGCGAGCGATGGCAGGAGCGCTTCGAGCACCTGCTGGTCGACGAGTTCCAGGACACCAACGCCGTGCAGCTCGAGCTCGTGAAGCTGCTCGTCGGCCGCGACCGCAACGTGTGTGTGGTCGGCGACGACGATCAGTCCATCTACGGATGGCGAGGCGCGGAGGTGGGCAACATCCTCGCGTTCGAGACGATCTTCCCGGGCGCGAAGATCGTGAAGCTCGAGGAGAACTACCGCTCGCGCTCGGCGATCCTCACCGTGGCCAACGAGGCGATCTCGCGCAGCAAGGGCAAGCGCTACGACAAGAGCCTCAAGGCCACGAAGCTCGGCGGCGACAACGTGCGCCTCTGCGTGATCGGCGACATCGAGCAGGAGGCGAAGTTCGTCGCGAAGGAGATCCGCGACGTGGTGAAGGGCGGCCACGCGAAGTACGGCGACTTCGCCGTGCTCTACCGCTCGAACCTCCAAGCGCGTCTCGTCGAGGAAGAGCTCCGCATCGAGGGCATCCCGTACAAGCTCGTGGGCGGCACGCAGTTCTTCGATCGCAAGGAGGTGAAGGACGCGCTCGCGTACCTCCGCGCCGCGATCCAGCCGAGGGACGAGCTCGCCTTGCGACGCATCGTGAACACGCCCGCGCGCGGCATCGGCGAGACGACGATCGCGCGCGTCGAGCGCTGGGCGTTGGCCAAGGGGGTGCCCTTCACGCGCGCGATCCTCGATCCGAGCCACATCCCCGACGTGCCCGACGCGGCGATCCGCGGCGCGCGTCAGCTGCGACAAGCGCTCGAGGCGGCGCGCGCGCGCTTCGACTCGGTGGAGTCGGCCGGCAAGCCCGATCCGGAGCGGCCTCGCCTGCCTGCGATCGCGATCTCGCTCTTCGACGAGAGCGGCCTCAAGCACGACCTCGCCGAGACGGGCACAGACGCCGAGAAGCAAGCGCGCTGGGGCAACGTGGAGTTCGTCCTGCGCTCGCTCGACCGCTACGAGCGCGTGGTGGCCAAAGACGGCGAGCAGGCCGACCTCGCGAAGTTCCTCCAGCGCCTCTCGATCCGTCGCGACGACGAGGCCGAAGAGACGGGCAACGAGGTCACGCTCAGCTCGCTCCACAGCGCCAAGGGTCTCGAGTGGCCGATGGTGTTCTTGATCGGCCTGAACGAGGGCACGCTGCCGCACCTCCGCACGATCGATCCCAAGATCAGCGAGGCCGCGCCGACGGACGTGGAAGAAGAGCGACGCCTCTTCTACGTGGGCGTGACCCGCGCGCGCGAGCGCCTGTACCTCACGCGCTTCCTGCGTCGCGAGATGCGAGGCCGCGTGATGGAGACCGCCCCCTCACGCTTCCTCGAGGGCCTCCCCGAGGCCGTGGTCGACAAGTACGAGCGAGACGACGACGCCCCCGCAAAGCTCGAAGAGGCCGCCGCGTTCGGCGCCCAGCTCCTAGCCCAGCTCCGCGCCCGCAAATAGCCCCTAGCGTCCGCGGGGTCGCGCTTCCTCCTCGTGTTGCGTGAGCGCTCCGTCGAGCCATTCACTGAACGACGGCGCGATTCTCGATGGTTCGCGGTCACCATCCATGAACCGAAAGACGGTTGAGCCCTCCGCGTCGCCGGTCAAGAACCAGAAGAACTGGTAGTCCTGATGTCCAAAGAACACCAGCGCATTGGTTGGAATCGGAGGGACACCGAGTTCCTCCATCATCAACCGCGCACTCTCCGTCAGCTCGCTCGCGACCACTGCATAGTGGAAGTCGCTTCCAGTCATGAAGTTGCCTGCGCTCTTACCGGCGAGTCGCAAGAAATTCGCGTAGTCGACAGGGACACGGCCTCTCGCGGCTTCCAGATGGCGGATCTCGGACTCCGTGCATCCCATCAACTTCCCGTGCACGACTCTCTTGAACCTACTCAAGGAGTCTCCAGTCGAGACTGAGCTGCTCATGGTGTGACTCCGCGGTTGTCCATACGCGCGATGGCGGTGCGTGGTCAGAGCGTGTGGTGTTCTCTGCGAACGAGCCACGCGTACGGACGATCTCGGGGACGAAGCGTGCGAGGGAGAGGAATGCTGGCGTCCACCCTCGATCAGCCGAAGGCGAAGCGGAGGCGGCGGCTCGGGTTGTCGGTGACGACGACGAGGATGGTGGGTGACTCGAACGCGATGCCCTCCGGCTTGTCTTTCGCGTCGAGCTCGAGCTCGAAGGTGCGCAAGACCTCCAGGCGTCCCTTCTCGGCGTCGAGGCGTGTCTCGACGATGCGGTGCGATTCGTCGGAGAGCACGAACAGGTGGTCCGTCGTCGGGCACACCGCGACGTCGGCCACGTCGTCGACGAGCGCGCCGAGCGGATGGTCCTCGAGGTCGATGCTCGCGAGCAGCTCGAGCGTCGGCAGCGCGTACACCGCGATCACCTTCGGCTCGCGCTCGTGCGCGACGATCAGCCGTGCCCCCGAGTTCGTGGCCAGGTAGCTCGCGCCCTCCCAGCCCTTGTTCTCGGTGTCTCCGGGCCGCGCGATCGTCCCGAGCGACTTCGGAGCCGAGAGCGTCACGCTCGCGCCGCGACGCACGACCTTCATCGCGAGCACCTCGCCCGACTCCTCCGTGACGACATAGGCGGTCTTTCCGTCGTCGCTCGTGCAGATGCTCTCGAGATCGCCCAGCGCCTCGACGTCCTCTCGGCCCAGGAGGAGCGAAGCCTGGCCGCTCGGCGACGCCACGTAGATCCCCTCGTCGTCGTCCACGACCAACGCGTGACCGCCGCCCACGTGGGCGATCGCGCTCGCGCTGCGCAGCCCGAGCGGCGTCTCGTCGACGAGCGTCAGCGGGATGGCGGGGAGATCGACCGGGGAGCTCCCTGGACTCCCAACCTCGCCCTTCTCGCCGCCCTTGCTCTTCGCAAGCTCGCGTGCCCTCGGATCGTCTTTGGCCTTCTTGCCATGACCACGGGTCTTTTCAGGCTTCTTCTTGCTGTCTTTGTTCTTCTTGCTGTCTTTGTTCTTCTTGCTGTCTTTGT
>CAZCVE010000054.1:0-5781 GCA_964502175.1 uncultured Sandaracinaceae bacterium | reverse complement strand
CTGTCTTTGTTCTTCTTGCTGTCTTTGTTCTTCTTGCTGTCTTTGTTCTTCTTGCTGTCTTTGTTCTTCTTGCCCTTCTCGTCCTTCTTGCTGTCTTTGCCCTTCTTGTCCTTCTCGTCCTTCTTGCTGTCTTTGCCCTTCTTGTCCTTCTCGTCCTTCTTGCTGTCTTTGCCCTTCTTCTCGTTCTTCTGCCGTTCGGCTTGGTTCGACTTCGTCTTGGGTGCCATCGTGGTTCTCCGTTGTGTGTGTCAGGCGGCGGTGAGGAAGGCGTCGAAGGCGCGCATGAGCTCGGGGACGATCCAGGCCACCGCGAGGAGGATCGCGGCGATGCCGAGCCACGCGCGGAGCGGCATGCCTGCGAAGTAGACGGGGAGCTGGGGGGCGCTCCGCGCGATGACGGCGAGGCCCACGTCGGCGGCGACGAGCGCGACGATCGCGGGGGCGGCGATCGAGAGGCCGAGCGGGAGCACGAGGGTGAGCAGGCGGCCCGTCTCGCCGAGCGTGGTCGTCCAGTCCGTCGCGCTCGACGTGAGGCCGGGCGGGCTCTCTCGCAGGCCTTCGGCGAGGGCGAGCGTGAGCACGCGGTGGCCTCCGGCGGCGGCGAAGAGCGCGACGGTGAAGAGGCCGAGCGCGCCTCCGAGCAGGCTCGTGCGCTCGCCGGAAGGCAGCGTGATCTCGGCCTGTCCGCCGCCGCGCAGCTGATCGACGACGCGGCCTCCGTGATCGACGGCGAAGAACGGGATCGAAACGACGAGCGCGAACATCGCGCCGAGCACGAGCTCGCGAAGACCGAGCATCACGATCCCGAGCGCGTCGTCGGGCAGCGCGGGCGCGACCGAGAGCGCGACCGGCAAGAGGCCGAGCGTGAGCGCGAGGAGGATCGTCGTGCGCACGATCGCGGGCACGCCGCGTACGGCGAACATCGGCGCGATCAGCGTGAGCGGCGCGAGACGGATGGCGACGAGCGTGCCCACGGCGAGCGCCCGCGAGGGCGACGCGTCGAGCGCGAGGAGCGCGTAGAGCCTCTCCATGCGCGGGCCTCAGTGGACGAGCGTGGGGATCGACGTCCACAGCTGCGTCGTGAAGCGCAGGACCTCGGCGCCCATCCAGCCGCCGAGCACCGTGATCACCACGCCGACGGCGACGAGCTTCGGCACGAACGTGAGCGTCTGCTCCTGCACCTGCGTCATCGCCTGCAGGAGGCCCACGACCAAGCCCACCACGAGCGACACGAGCAGCGGCGGCCCCGACACGAGCAGCACGAGGTAGAGGGCCTCGGTGAGGAGCCGACTGAGATCCGCCGCGATCACGAGGCCGTTGGTACCACGAAGCGCGGCGCGGACCCCAGCGGGGGCGATCCGCGATCGAGGTCGTGCGTGTCCGGAGAGGGACGTGCAGAATCCGCGCGTGCGACGCACTGCCCTCCTCCGCTCGGTCTTCGTCCGTCCGGTCTTCGTCCGCCCCGCTTTCCTCCTCGGGCTCCTGACCCTCGGGCTCCTCCTCGACGCGTGTTACTTCACGCGCTCGCCGTCGCGGCCGATCCCCGCGCTCGCGTTCCGCAACCCGCGCGTCGAGAGCTCGCACTGCCTCGTGGTGTTCTTGCCGGGCTTCCTCGACACGCCGGACAGCTACGTCGAGAACGAGTTCCCGCGAGAGCTCGTCCGGAGCGGCGCGCCTTGCGACATGGTCGGCGTCGACCTGCACTTTCGCTACTACGGCCAGGTCGGCGTCGCCGACATGGTCTACGAAGACGTGCTCCAGCCTGCGGCGGCGCGCGGCTACGACGAGATCTGGCTCGTGGGCATCTCGATGGGCGGCCTCGGCGCGCTGCTCACGGCGACGCAGCACCCCGAGGCGATCGACGGCATCGTGCTCATCGCGCCGTTCGTCGGTGACGAAGGCGTGCTGCGCGAGATCGAGGCCGCGGGCGGTGCGCGCACGTGGTCACCGCGCGAGGGCCTCGCGAGCGAGACGTGGAGCCAGGACAACTACACGCAGAAGATCTGGCAGTGGCTGCGCGGTTACCACACCGATCCCGAGGGCCGTCCGCCGCTCTACATCGGCTGGGGCACCGAGGACCGACTCGGCGCGGCCGATCGACTGCTCGCGGATCTGATGCCCGAGGATCACGTCATCTCCGAGCCCGGCGGTCACGCGTGGGTCACGTGGCGTCCGATCTGGCGCCAGATGCTGGCCCGCGTTCCGCTCGGTCGGGTGAGCGTGCCGACGGAGTGACGGCGTCGATCGGCGCGAGCACCAGCGCCAGCCACGCGAGCACGGGGATCGTCTCGACGATCTCGCCGCTGAAGAGACCGACGCCGAGCGCTGCGAGCGAGCCCCACTGCCAGCGATCGAGCGGGGCGAGCCTCGCGCGATCCACCGCGAGGACGCGCGCTGCGAGCGCGAGCAGCGCGAGGCCGAGCACACCGAGCTCCGCCATCCACGCGCCGAGCTGGTGGTGCGCGCGCCGTGACGTCGTCCACTCGCCATACGTGTTCATCGTCATCACGGGGCAGCGCTCCGCGAAGCGCGCAGGGCCCACGCCAGTGACCGGATGCTCGAGCGCGCACGTGATCGCCCGCTCTGCGAGGAGCGCGTACGCGGTCGCGTGCCACTCGAGCGCCACCGGCCCGAGCGTGCTGACGTGTACGGGCTGATGGATGGCGCCCAGCGTGTCGCGATGCCAGCCCGCATGGAGCGTCGAGATCGTGATCTCGTGTTCGCCGACGCGAACGGAGAGCGGATGCACCCAGAGCGCGGTGACCGCGAGCAGCGCGGCCGCGATCATCGCGATGGCGCGCGCGCGCCGGTTCTCGACGAGCCCGCTCGCGAGCACGAGCGGCACCGCGAGCGTGGCGATCGACAGGCTCGCAACGGCGACGAGGAGGCCCGTGATCGTCGTCGCGATCTTCACGCGTGCATCGGGGTGTGCGCGCGCAGCGCCCATCACGACCAGCGCCCAGAGGCCCGTGGTCGCGGGCAGGTCGGTGAGCGCAGCGAAGCGACCCCAGCTGCCGACGTGCTGGTGCGCGCCCGCGACGAAGACGAGCGCACGCACGGACGGAACCGTGAGACCGAGCACCAGCGACGCGCCGAGCACGGCGAGGAAGAGGGCACCCGCGCGCGAGAACCCTTCTCGCAAGGGCGATCCCGCGTGTACGTGCGTGAGCGTCGCGAACACGAGCACGAGGCCGAGGCGCGCGACCGCGAGCCAGCTCGTGAGCGGCGACGCGGTCAGCGCGGCAGGGACGGCGTGCGCGACGAGCACGACGAGCGACGCGCGCAGCCACGGCGATCGAGCGAGCGCCTCGCGCGAGGACGATCGAGCGAGCGTGCGCGCGAGCACCACCGCCGCGAGCGCCGTCGCGACGAGGAAGCCCGCGCCGAACGGCACACCCGGAGCGCGGAGCGCGACGAGCGAGGCGCCCCATCCGATCGCGAGCAGCGTCGCGTCGAGCGGTGTCATCGAGCTCGCCTCAGCGCACGACGGGCACGAACGTGTCGCCGGCCGTCCAGCGACGGAGCGCCTCACGGAGCGCGTCGCGGCGTGTCTCGGCGCCGCGGAGATCGAGGTGCTGCGGGCCGCAGCGCGCGCCGAGCTCCGCCAAGCGCGCCTCGACCTCGACGATCGACGCGCGCAGCCAGCCGATCACTTCGTCGCGCGCGATGCGGGCGCCGCGCGCGCGCACGCCGTCGATCTCCGTCGCGAGCGTGGCGAGGCTCGAGAGGCGCGAGATCATCTCGGGATGCTCGCGGCCGTAGCGCAAGGACATCGCGCGGTAGCCGGCCCACGCGTCGAGGTAGAGGACCACCTCACGCGCGCCGGGCGAGAGCTCGGTCGACGGCGCGAGGACCTCGGCTGACTGCGGATCGCGGCAGCTCCCGCCGCGACAGTCGGCGCGCGCGGTCGCGGCGCAGGCAGCGACGGCGAGCACACCGGCGGCGAGGCCCGTCGCGATCTGCGCGCGGCGGCTCATCGGCGATGGAACGCGACGATCACGTCGACCACGCGATCGATCTGCGCCTCGGTGAGCTCTGGATAGATCGGCAGCGCGAGCACCTCGCGCGCGGCGCGCTCCGAGATCGGCAGGCTGCCCTCGCGCTGTCCGAGCTCCGCGAAGCACGGCTGGAGGTGGAGCGGCGTCGGGTAGTAGATCTCGGTGCCGATGCGCTGCTCGCCGAGGTGCGCGCGCAGCGCGTCGCGCGCGTCCGAGCGGATCACGTACTGGTGGTAGCAGTGGCCCGCCTCGCGGCGCACCGGGGTGCCGAAGCGCTGCGGATCGAGCCCCGCCTGCGCGAAGAGTCGGTCGTAGCGCGCGGCGTTCTCGCGACGCTTCTCGGTCCACGCCGCGAGGTGCGGAAGCTTCACGCGGAGCACCGCGGCCTGGAGGCCATCGAGGCGGAAGTTCCCGCCCACGGCCTCGTGGTGATAGCGAACGCGCGAGCCGTGGTTGCGCAGCATGCGCATCTGATCGGCGAGCGCGTCGTCGTTCGTGGTCGCGAGGCCCGCGTCGCCGAACGCGCTGAGGTTCTTCGTCGGATAGAACGACAGCCAGCCCGCCGCGCCGATCGCGCCCGTCATGCCCACCGACGTGTCCGCGAGCACCGACTGCGCGGCGTCTTCGAGGATCGGCAGCTCGAGCGCACGCGACACCTCGAGCATGCGGGGCATGTCGCACGGCTGGCCGTAGAGGTGCACGGGCGCGATGGCCTTGGTGCGCGGCGTGCGCGCGGCCGCGATGCGCTCGACGTCGAGGTTCCACGTCTCGGGATCGATGTCGACGAACACCGGCTTGGCGCCCAGGCGCGCGATGCAGCCTGCCGTGGCGAAGAACGTGAACGGCGTGGTGATGACCTCGTCGCCGGGGCCGAGACCGAGCGCCATCATCGCGAGCAGCTGCGCGTCGGTGCCGCTCGAGCAGCCGATCGCGTGCTTCACGCGGAGGAGCGACGCGATCTCCTTCTCGAACGCGGCGACCTCTTCACCGAGGACGAACGCGTTCTTCGTCATCACGCGCTCGAAGGCCTCGCGGATGGCGGGAAGGAGCGGTGCGTTCTGCGGCACCAGATCGAGCATCGGGACGTCTTGCACGCAGATCTCCGATCGCGTCGACGAGCGACGAGCTCAGTTGTCGGCAGCGACGCGGATGGCGGTCGCGAGGCGATCGGGCTGGAAGCCGACGAGCACCTCGCCCTGCACGTCGAACGTGGGGAGCGTGCGGCGCGGGTTGAGCACCGCGAGCTGGCCCATCGCGCCCGAGCGCTGATCGACGTCGATCTCGTGGTAGCTGATGTTCTGCTCGCGCATCCAGGCCTTGGCGCGCGAGCAGGCCGAGCACCACGCGGCGCTGTACATCTCGATCGAGACGGTCTCGCTCGCGGCCTCGAGCGTGAGCGGCGCGCCGGTCGGGCGCGCGGCTCCGTGGCCCTCTGCTGCGACGACGCCGGTCGAGGGCTGACCGACCGAAGGCTCGGGCGTGATCTCGTGGTGCTGCGCGCCGGTCGAGCCGGATCGCATCGCGAACGCGAGCACCGCGATCGACAGCGCAGCCGCCATCGTCAGGGCCCACCAGGGAGTGTTCTTACGCGAAGCGGGGTCGGTGCTGCTCGAGGCCATGCGAAGGACCGATGGTGCCACGCGTGTCCGGCGATCGCTACTCGACGCTCGTGTAAGCGACGGGGCGGACGCCCCTCGATCGGCCAGCGCAGGGAGCGAGCACGATGTCGGGGCGCCATGCGGCGGGGGCTGCGAAGCAGACCCCTGGAGCAGGAGCGAGGAGG
>CAZCVE010000053.1:61296-61450 GCA_964502175.1 uncultured Sandaracinaceae bacterium | reverse complement strand
CGGCGGGAGTGGTGTGCCCGCCGACTGTCGAGTCGAGCGGGCTGCTCGTGTTGGTCGGACGACAGGTTCCGCGGCGACGTCGCGCGACGGTTCGTCGATGGGACGGGTGCGCGTGACGTCTTCGACCGTCACCCTTCGCGGACAAACGGCAGCC
>CAZCVE010000053.1:0-61196 GCA_964502175.1 uncultured Sandaracinaceae bacterium | reverse complement strand
CCAACCCAACGTCCGCGCGAGGTCCCGAACCGAGGTCTGACCTTCCCTCCGCCCCCCCTTCGCGGACAAACGGCAGCCCCAACCCAACGTCCGCGCGAGGTCCCGAACCGAGGTCTGACCTTCCCTCCGCCCCACCAACCCAACTTCCGCGCGAGGTCCGAACCGAGGTCTGACCTTCCCTCCGCCCCAGTCCCGCGCGAGGTCTTGCTGCCGACTCTCCAACGAGGTCTGACCTGCTTCCGACTCACCGCCGGAGGCGGTCGCGCCACGCGGCAAGTTTGGCAAATGCCTCCATCGGCGTCGTCGACTCCAACGTCAGCGCCTCGATCTCTCGGAGCACCGCCTCGTCGTCCGAGCGTCGCGGGCTGTCGTCTCCGCGAGCTTCCGGTCGCGACTCGCCACTCTCCGCCACCGCCGCGCCGAACAGACCGAGCTGCTTCGACCCTGCAGTCTCCTGCGCTTCCGTCCTGGCCTCGAGGCTCGCCAGCAGCGTGCGCGCGCGCGCCACGACCTCCTCGGGCAGCCCCGCCAGCTTCGCGACCGCGACGCCGTAGCTCCGGTTCGCGCCACCTGCGACCAGGCGATGGAGGAACACGATGTCGCCCCCATCCCCTTTGGAAGACGGGCGCTCGCGCGCCGCGACGTTCTGATTCTTCACGAGGCCCGGTCGCGCCGCTTCGAGCGCGCAGAGCTCGTGATAGTGCGTCGCGAACAGCGCCCGACACCGCACACGGTCGACGAGGTGCTCCGCGACCGCCCGCGCGATCGCCAGCCCGTCGTACGTCGAGGTGCCACGCCCCACCTCGTCCAGCACGACGAGCGACCGCGTGCTCGCGCCGCGCACGAGCGCCGCGGTCTCGGCCATCTCCACCATGAACGTGCTCTGCCCGCGCGCGAGGTTGTCGCTCGCCCCCACGCGCGTGTAGATGCGATCGACCACGCCGATCCGCGCGACGGCCGCCGGCACGTACGAGCCGAGCTGCGCGAGGATCACGACCAGCGCCGCCTGACGCATCACCGTCGACTTCCCCGCCATGTTGGGCCCCGTGATCACCCACATGCGCTCGCCGCGCGCATCGAGCGTCACGTCGTTCGGCACGAACGTTCCGGCTGGCAGCGCGAGCTCGACCACGGGATGACGGCTCGCTTCGAGCACGAGGCTCGAGCCGTCGTCCACCTCGGGTCGCACGTAGCCGCGACGCGACGCGAGATCCGCGAGACAGCTCGTGACGTCGAGCTCCGCGAGCCACGCGGCGATGACACGCAGCTTCGACGCGTGCTCCGCCACCCGCACGCGCACGCGCTCGAAGATCTCGATCTCGAGCGCTTTGGTCCGTTCTTCAGCGCCCACGATCGCGCGCTCGAGCTCGTCGAGCTCCTCGGTCGTGTAGCGCTCGCCGTTCGCGACCGTCTGCTTGCGGCGGAAGTGCTTCGGCACGCTCTTCAGGTTCGAGCGTGTGATCTCGATGTAGTAGCCGAAGACCCGCGTGTACCCGACCTTGAGCGACGTGATGCCGCTCGCGGCTCGCTCTCGCTCTTCGAGCGCGAGGAGGATGTCGCGGCTCTCGCTCGCGAGACCGCGCACCTCGTCGACACGCGCGTCCGCGCCGGCCCGCACGAGCCCTCCTTGCGATGCCGTGTGCGGCAGCTCGTCCTCGAGCACGCGCTCGAGCTCCGTGAAGAGACCGTGCGCGAGATCGGTGGGTATGCGTATCGCGACACCCCGGAGCGCGTCGCTGCCTCGCGCTCCTTCGCGCAGACGACTCGCGAGAGACGCCGTCGCCGCGAGCGTGCGTCTCACGCCGCCGAGCTCGCGCGGTGACGCGAGCCCGAGCTCCGCGCGTGTGACGAGTCGCTCGAGGTCGGCGACCGCATCGAGGTCCGCTCGGACCTGTCCGCGCAGCGGCGCGTCCTCGACGAGCTCCTGCACCTCGTCGAGCCGGCGCCGGATCGCAGCGACGTCCGCGAGCGGTCGCACGATCCGACGGCGAAGGAGGCGCGCGCCCATCGACGTGCGCGTCTCGTCGAGCGCGTGCACGAGCGACCCCTCCTTGTCGCCACCGAGCGTGCGAAGGAGCTCGAGGTTGCGGATCGCGGGCTCGTCGAGCGTGAGCGTCGTCGACGGCTCGGTGCGCTCGACCAGATCGAAGTGGATGTTCGAGCGAGGATGCGCCGCCTGCGCGTACACGATCGCGCGCGAGAGCACGCCTCGCGCACGCCGGTCGAGGTCCGACAGCCGTGACTCGTCGATCGACGCCAGCAGCGCCTCGAGATCTTCGGGCGGCGCCGCCGCGAGGCGCGCGCGGGGGAACGCGACACGCATCGCCCCGAGCGCGCGCTCGTCGAGGCCGAGCACGAGCAGCTCGCGGGCCTCGACGCGGGTGAGCTCCGCGACGAGCTCGGTCTCGTCTCGCAGCGCGGTCACGCGCGCGGCCGACCGGCTCAGCTCGATCGCCGCGACGACGATGCCCTCCGCGTCCTTCACGATCACCGCGAGCCAGTTGTCCGCGCGATCACTCATCGCGTCCGGATCGATCGCGAGCCCCGGAGTGACCACCCGCACGACCTCGCGCGGGACGATGCCCTTCACCGTCGAGGGGTCGACCATCTGCTCGCAGATGGCGACGCGGAATCCCTTGTCGACGAGGCGCGCGAGGTAGCCCGCGGCCGCGTGGTGCGGCACGCCCGCCATCGGGATCTCGGTGCCGTCTGCGTTCTTCTGCCGCGACGTGAGCGCCAGATCGAGCGCCTTGGCCGCCACGATCGCGTCGTCGTGGAAGAGCTCGTAGAAGTCACCCATCCGGAAGAAGAGCAGCGCGTCCGGATACTGCTCCTTGGCCCGGAAGAATTGCTGCATCGCAGGCGAGCGCTTCTCTCCGCTGGCTTCCGCCGCGCGGCTCATCGACGCCCCCCTCGCCCGCTCGACGCCATCGCTCGATCCAAGTCAGAGCGCGCGCGTCACTGGAAGCTCGACTGCGTGTACGAGAGCGGCTGGAGCGTGAGCTCGATGAGACCGCGTCGCTCCACGTCCACCACGTACAAGCGCTGGTTCACCGCGTTCCACACGATGTCCGACGGCAGCGCGAGGAGCCGCGTCGCGGTGCCCGTGGACACGCCGACGTCGAGGTTCAGCGTCGCCGGCACGGTGCCGATCGTCACGCGCAGCTCGGTGCTGTCGGACGAAGGCGGGCTCGCGATCTGGAACGACACGAGCTCGTTCGTGAACTGCTCGCCCGCGCGCGCTCGGCCCTGCCGCGTGACCGGCAGCGTCTCGTCGATCTCGCAAGATCCGTCGGCCCCGCGAACGACGCGGTGACGCTGTCCCGAGCGCGAGCCGATCACGCTGAACGAGCCCCGCGTGCGCACGTCGAAGCGCACGAGCTCGTCGCCGAAGCAGCGCAAGACGTCCGCGAGCGTGAGACCCGCGGTGGCGCGATCGAGCACGGGCGCCGTCGCGTCGAACAGGAGGCGCCCGCGGTAGGGCTCGCGAAGTCCATCGGGTCGCGTCGAGGCCGCGCGGATCGGCACGAGCACCGGGCGGGCAGACTGGTTCGAGCCCTCGAGCCCCGCCACGGCCTGACAGCGCTCGTCTTCGGACATCGCCATCGGCAGCGTCGTCGTGATCGCGACCACGTCGCCGCCGAACGTGCCTTCAGGGTCTGGCGCGCTCGCGACGTCGTCGCTGCCGAGCACACCCGCTCCGCAGAAGTCGATGCGGCTGTCGAGCGCCACCGTGGACGCGTCGAGCTGCTCGATGTTGCCCGTCGAAGACGCCGTGCCCTGGAGCGTACCCTGCCACGCGGCTTGCCAGATCTCGAGCACGGCCTCGAACGGATCCGCGTGGCCGCAGACGCGCGCGGTGCCGTCGGTGCTCGACGCGAAGATGCCGGTGAGCGGCGCGGGACACGCGACGCGCGCGAGCTCTTCGGAGGTGTCGGTCAGGCGCACGGTCGCGCCGTTCACGAGGAAGCTGACGTCGTTCGCGGTGACGCCGATCGTCGTTCGTCGCTCGCCCATGCGCGGGTGGTGTCGACGCACGTACACGAACGTCTCTGCCGTGTTGGTGCAGTCGTCGTCGTCACCCTCGACGCGGCCGCGGCAGGGCGCGTCGGTGTCGAACACGTCGACGAAGCGGACCGTCGCGTCGGTCATCCCCGCCACGAGGAACACGCCGCGGAGCGTCTGGAAGCTCGGCGCCACCACGTCGTCGCTGATGTCCGCCGGATTGCACACGCGCGCGAACGGATCGAGCTCGTCGAACTGCGGCTGCACGATCTCGAGGGTGCGGGCGCCCGCGAGGAACGGCATGCGGTCGGGGCGTCGCGAGCTCGCCGGGCCGATCGGCAGCACGGCACCAAAGGTCGCGGTCGCGGGATCGGAGTACTCGACGGCGAGCACGGTGCCGTCCTCGTCGTCGATCGCATACACGTAGCGAGAGCGCTCGGTCGCGCCGGGGTCGTAGCTGTTCGGCAGGTCGGGCGTGACCGCGAGCGCGCGAACCGTCGCGCCGATCGAGAACGGCGCGAGCGGGACGCGTGCCGCGAAGTCCACGCGGTGGATGAGCGGCAGCGCGCGATCGCCGATCAAGAGCTCACGCCCCACCGCGAGCACCGCAGGACGAGCGACGACGTCGAGCGGCGCCACGTCGCGGGCCACCAGCGTCGGCAACGGCGCGGCGGCGAAGTCGGCCGGGCAGTAGCGCGCGGTCGTCGCGTCGTCGCTGGAGGGCGCGACGAGGCTGGGCGGGACCGTGAAGTCGAGGGAGATCTCTTCGATCGCGCCGAACACGCAACCATCGATCTCGATGCGCGCCACCGACGAGCGCTCCGGGAGCGCGACCCACAGCGCGGTCTCGGACGGATCGAGCACCATCGACGTCGGCGCGCCCGGCAGCGCGAGCGGCGCGAAGTCCGTCGCGGTGGAGGCGCTCTCGCGACGGAAGAGGTGCACGTCGATCGCGTTGATCGAGTCCGCACCGGCGCTCGCGACGAACGCGCAGCTGGGCGTGACTGCGGGGATCACGATCGCCGTCGGCAGGGGATCGACGGCGACGAACGAGTAGCCCGGCACCGACGGATCCGAGTCGATGACGGTGCGCGCGACGAGATCGACCGAGGCCACTTCGCCTCGCGCCTCTTGGAGCACGAGCGCGTGCATCGCGAGGCCGGTCGGCACGACGCCAGACGCGTCGGGCGTGCAGTCGGTGCGCGTGCGCGCGTTGCCCGTCGCCGTCTCGAGGCAGACGAACGTCGTCTGCACCGGGCGGTTGAACGTACGGACCGTGGCCGTGATCGGCGTCTGGCTGCACGACGCGAGCGCCACAAGCACAGCCGGCGCGACGGCAACGACAGCGCCCGCGCGGCCCACGACCGCGCCTCTCACGGATGCTTCGCTCATCGAAGCACCTGGACCGGACGCACACGACCGAACGTCGCCACGAGGCGCGGCTCGCGGCCATCGGCGAGCGGCGAGGTGTCGATCGCGCGGACGACGGAGTCGCGGAAGTCCACGACCCACACCAGCTCGCCGACCGAGTCGACCGCCAGCTCGTACGGCCCCTGGAAGCCGGGCACGGCGCCCGCGGTCATCCCCGTGTCCGCGTCCACGAACCACACCTTGCGATCGTCGAAGCACGTGGCGGCGAGCACCGAGCGTCCGCCCGCGTCGACGCGCGCGAGGCGCGAAGGCGCGAAGCCCACGTGCGAGATGCGATCGATCGACGCCTGCCCTGGAAAGAGCGGCGCGCTCTCGAGATCGAGCGTCAGGATCGCCTCGGGACGACGCGCCAACACGTAGGCCCGCGAGCCATCCTCCGAGAACACCGAGTCGCGCGTGTCGAAGCCGTCGTCGGCACCGAGGAGCGGCAGCCGCCCCGCCGCGAACACCGACGAGCACTCGGGGGAAGCCACGTCGTAGTCGACGCCCGCGAACCCGAGATCGCGCGTCTGACGCACGCCCAGGATCGACGACGTGTGCGTCCAGACGAGCTGCGTGTCCGGCTCGTGCGACGCGTTGACGATGTCGAGCGGCAGGCCGTCCGTCGTGTGCACGAGGATCGGCTCGGGCGCCGCGCCGACCATGCGATCCACGAAGAGGCTCGCGCGCCCGTTGCGGTGGACCATGACGACGTAGTCGAGGTCCGACGGCTCACCCGTGAGGGCTTCGACACGCCCAGCGACGATACCGACGGGATCACCCGCGATCACTGGTGTCCGCCCGCAGCTCGACGCGATCTCGGTCGTGCGGCGGCGCGGCGCGCAGCGCTCGGGCTGTCCTTCCGCTTCGCAGTCGAGCGCGCCCGTCGTGAGGTCGACGTCGATCCACGTCAGGTCCACCTCGCTGCGCACCGCGAGGTACACGCGGTCGCCGCGCGGCGAGAGGGCCAGGTCCGACGTGTACGAGCCGACCAGGACCTCCGAGACCATGAAGCTCGCGAGCTCGGGGAACGTGCACGGCGGCTCCGCGCACGCGTCGATCGCGGCGCGCATCGCCACGAGATCGAAGGAATGGAGCGCTCCGGCGTTCGAGCGGAGATCGAAGTTCGAGCTCGCGACGAGCAGGAACTGCTGGCCCGCGGTCTCGGGCGTCACGGCCACGGCGACGGGAAAATTCAGCACGCCTGGCGTGGGCGGCTGCCCTGCGTTGTCGAGACCGCATCCCGCCAGGATCGGCAGCGAGCCCGCGATCGCGAGCACACCGAAGAGGGGCGACCGAGCGCTCGCACGCCCCGCTCGGGACACGACGCTCGGCGCGACATCGCGCGCGGACTCAGCGGGGGATCGCATGAAGGGGCGGGACCCTACTTCGAAGGTGATCGCGCGGCAACGCAGACCGCCGCTCTTCGCGAGGGATCTCGCGACGTGGAGTGCCTACGCGCGAGCACCGACGGCGCTGTCACCCTCGCGGGCGATCGGACGCCGATCACTGCCACGGATCGACGAGACCGTCCGAGCCACCCGAGCCGCCCATCATGGTCGTCTCCATCGTGGTCTCCATCGTGGTCTCGACGGCCATGCCCGTCTCCATCGTCCCGTCCGGACGACGCCCCGTGCCGCCCGTACCGCCGCCGCCCGCGCGCACGAGGGTGCGCTGCATGATGGCGGGGGAGACCTCGGTGAGGCCGAGGTTCTCGTCGCGGTAACCGCGCAGGCGCAGCGCGACGGTGGTGAGCGTGCCCGCCGCCGGACGCGGAACATCGAGCGGCGTGACGCCCAGCACGAGACCATTGACCGCCACCTCGACGCCCGGCGGGTCCGTCTCGATGCGAATCGGCGTGCTCGCGGGCTGCACCGTCCCGCCGCTGCCCGTCCCTTCAGCACCAGTTCCGGCGCCAGCACCGGCGCCAGCACCCGCCCCTGCGCCAGCACCCGCACCTGCGCCAGCACCCGCACCTGCGCCAGCACCCGCACCTGCGCCAGCACCCGCCCCAGTGGCTTCGGTCCCGCCTGTTCCGGTCGCCGCGGTGGTGGTCGGCGGCGGCGTGGTCGTCGTCGTCGGCAGGGGCGTGGTGGTGAGCGTCGCAGGCCCCTGCGTGGCCGCGTACGCGAGGTAGCCACCGCCGCAGAGGATGCCGAGCACGGCCAACGCGCCGACGGCGAGCAGTGCAGGAGAGCGCTTGGGTTCGTCGGCGGGCGCGTCACCGACGCCCATGCGGATCGCCGAGTCGCGCGACAGCGCCGTTCGTCCCGTGGGATCACGCAGCGTTCCAGAGGCCCGATCGACCGCGTCGACCACGGCCTGCGGCGTGATGCCCTGCTCGAGGCGCTCGAGGTCGGCGCGCATCTCCGCCATCGTCTGGTAGCGAGCGTCGGCCGACTTGGTGAGGCACTTCATGATCACCGCCTCGAGCCCCGGCGGGACCTCGACGGGCGGCGGCAGCTCCCGCGGCGGGATCGGCTGCTCGTACATGTGCTTGGTGAGGATGCCCATCAGGTTGTCGGCATCGAAGGGCACCTTGCCCGAGCTCATCTCGTACAGCATCACGCCGAGCGCGTAGATGTCGGTGCGCGCGTCCACGTTCGAGCCCGCGCACTGCTCCGGCGACATGTAGTGCGGCGTGCCGAAGACCTGTCCGGCCTTCGTCAGCTTGCTCGAGCTGCCACCGACCTTGGCGATGCCGAAGTCGAGGACCTTCACGAAGTCGAGGTCCGAGCCGCGCTTGATCAGGTAGATGTTGTCGGGCTTGAGATCGCGGTGGACGATCGAGCGCTCGTGGGCGGCGCCGAGCGCGTCGCACAGCTGCTTGGCGATCTTCACCACGCGCTCCGCCGCCATCGGCTGCTGCTCTTCGATCGCCTTCGTCAGCGAGATGCCGTCGAGGAACTCCATCACGAAGTAGGTGGAGCTGTCGGGCAGCACGCCGAAGTCGCTGATGTCGATGATGTGATGGTTTCCGATCGCGGACGCGCTCTGCGCTTCCTGCTGGAAGCGGCCCATCACCTCGGCGTCGCGGGACACCTCGGGTCGCAGCACCTTGATGGCCAAGGGCTTGCCGAGGACCGCGTGACGCGCCTTGTAGACGAGTCCCATGCCGCCCTCACCGAGCACGGACTCGATGCGGTAGCGGCCGTCGAGCGTGCGCCCGACGAGCGGGTCGGGGGGCGGGATCGAAGGCGGCCGATCCTCCACCAGACGCAGATGGGCTTCACTCATCTCGGACTCCCTCGGCGTCGGAGAGGACCACTCCCCGAAGGCCAACCAACACCGGCGGCCACGCGGCCTCCGCAAAGATTTTCCGGGCGACGAACTCGGACACGACTCGGACGGTCACGCTCCCTACGATTCATCCCGACGATCGGGTCGTGGGTCACGGCGAACGAAATGTTCCCCTCTGTGCGGGGCGCCGGTCAAGGCTCCGGGGGTGGTCATCGTGCGTGAGGACCACCTGGCCATCATGTACGCCCCGGGCCGGCCATTGTTACCCTGCGGCGTGTCCGACCGCCTGGACGCGTGAGCCATGGACGCATGTGCTCGCGTCAACGCTCTGACCGGCTCGCGGCCACCCTGGCAGCGGCCACGAGGCCGGCGGCGACCAGCACCACAGACCCTGCCGGCCACGGCTGCGCGGGCCCCTCCCAACGCGCCGGCGCCGACCACTCGGGGCGTTCGTGGCCCTCCACATCGACGGCGCTCTGGCCGCGCCAGACCCCGTCCGCCTCGAGCAGCACGGCGGTGGCCGCCGGATCGCCGCCCCCATCGTCCACCAAGACGACGACCGCCGACCTCCCCCGAGCCCAGCTGGCGAGGACGCGCGGCGCCGCATCGTCCACGACCCAGCGGGTCGGAGCCACCCCGCGCACGAGCAGCCCGCGGGTCCCGTCGACGGTCACGAGATCGCCGGGAACCAGGCGCTGCGTGGCGCCTCGCCCCTCCACCAGCACCTCGTTCGGGCGCACCCGCAGGTTCGAGACCGACACGGCGCAGGGTCGACCGAGCGCGCGGCTCATCACCGCGGCGTGGGACGTGAGCCCGCCGGACGCAGTCGCCACGGCGGTCGCAGCCCGCACCGCAGGCGCATCTTCGGGGCTCGCGTCCGATCGCACGAGCACGATGCGCTCTCCGGCTGCCGCGCGGCGCACGGCATCGTCGACGTCGATCGCGACGCGACCCGACGCAGCGCCCGGGCTCGCGCCGAGCCCCCGCCCGAGGATCGCCTCAGCGCCGCCCGGCAGCGCGTCTTCGGCGACGAGCTCGATGCGCCCCACGCGCGCCATCGACTCGAGACGCACCGAAGCGAGGGCGTCCTCGCGCGTGATCGCGCCTTCTTCGGCGCGATCCACGAGCGTGCGCACCTCGGCGCGCGGCGTGAGCACGCTCTGTCGCAGCTGGAGCACCCAGAGGCGGCCGGCCTCGATCGCGATCTCGAGGTCCACCACGTGCCCCATCGCGCGCTCGGTCCTCGCGAGCGTCCCCGCGAGCTCGGCGAGCAGCTCGGGCGATCGCGCCTCGAGGCTCTCCTCGCCCCGACGCCCCGCCGACGCGCGACGAAGCGACACGCCAGCGCCTCGGCCGAGCGAGACGTCTTCGCCCTGCTTGTCCCACGCGATCTCGCCGAACACGACGGCCTCGCCGGTGATCGGATGCCGGCTCGACGCGGTGCCCGCGCCCGACAGGCCTCGACGCGACGTCCCGAAGCGCATCGCCTGCACGACGATCGCCGCGCCATGCGCCGCGACGGCCTCGATCGCGCGCCGGAGCTCGGCTTCCGCGTCGGGCGACGCATCGAGCGCGAGCGTGACCTCCAGCGTCGCGATGTCGCGCTCGAGCTCGGCCACGGGCGGTGAGGCGCTCGGTCGCACGCCCCGCACCGCCTGACGCGCACCGCCCTGCCCGCTGGCGCGCTCGAGCCCACGGAGGAATCGAAGACGCGCGTCGAGCGCCGCCGCTCGATCTCCGAGCCGCTCCGCGAGCGCATCGAGGGCAGAGCGCGAGGCGCCGACGTCGAGCACGGTCGGGAGCGACCCGGGCGCGCTCTGATCGCTCGACGCCCGCACCGCGAGGCAGAGGCCCTCGCCGAGGCGCACACCCTCGGACGCCTCGATCTCCGCGACCGCCGCGCTCACCGCGCTGCGCCACGCCTCGATGGCCACGGCGTCGCCCGAAGCACGCGCGAGCGTCCCGTAGGCGATCGCGAAACCAGGCGGCACGTTCATGCCCGCGCCCTCGGCCGACAGCGCGATGACGCGCGCGAGCAGCACGGCCTTGTCGCCGAAGGCCTCTCGATCCGCGATCGGATCGAGGCCCGAGAGTGTCCGCACGATCGCCCCGGTCATCGCGATCAGCCGGAGAGGAGGTGGAGGTGCGCGATGCGGCTCACGGTGCCCGCGATGCGCGCCAGCAAGAGGAGCCGGTTCGCCCGAACGGCCGAGTCATCGACCATCACGAAGACCTGCTCGAAGAACAGATCGATCGGCCCGCGCAGCTCCGTCGCCACGATGCGCAGCGCCTCGGCGTACGCGCCCTTCGACGTGGCCTCGCCGATGCGAGCCTCCATCGCCCCGAAGGCCTTGGCGAGCGCGCGCTCCGCGTCGTGATCGAAGAGCGACTCCGAGATCGCAGCGCCGCTGCCCGCGACGTCCTTGGTGATGTTGTGCGCGCGCTTGAACGCGACCGCGAGCGACTCGAACTCAGCCTCGCGGCGGATGCCCGACAGCGCCTCGACCCGCGCGACCAGATCCCGGATCGAGCCACCGCTCCACGCCGCGAGACACGCCTCGATCACGTCGCCCGCGTGCTTCTCGCCGAGGTAGCTGCGCATGCGTCCGCGCACGAGGTCGTCGAGCTTCGCGAGCGTCTCTCCCTCGGCCGCGAGCGTCTTGCCTTGCGCGACGTAGCCCGCGTGGGCGCCCGCGAACACGGCGCGCGCGTCGACGTCGATCGGTCCCTCGAGCGCGATGCGGATCACCGAGAGAACCGCGCGACGCAGCGCGAACGGATCCGCCGAGCCGCTCGGCACGATGCCCACGCCCACACAGCCCACGAGCGTGTCCACGCGATCAGCCACCGCGATGTGCGCCGCGAGCGTGTCCGTCGGCACCACGTCCGACGCGCCCTTCGGCAGGTAGTGATCGCGGATGACGTCCGCGTGTCGGTCGCTCAGGCCTTCCTTCTGCGCGTACCAGCGGCCCATCACGCCTTGAAGCTCGGGGAACTCGCCCACGATCAGCGCCACGAGGTCGGCCTTGCAGAGCATCGCGAGGTTCTCCGCTTCGGCATCGCCCGACAGCTGCGCCGCGAGCTTGCCCACGCGCCGCACCTTCTCGCCGACGGTGCCGAGCTTCGCCTGGAAGACGATGCCGTCGAGCTTCGGCAGCCGCTCGGCGAGCGTCTTCTTGCGATCCTCCTCGACGAAGAAGCGAGCATCCGAGAGACGCGCGCGGAGCACACGATCGTTGCCGCGCACGATCGTCTTCGGATCGAGCGCGGTGTTCACCACGGCGAAGTAGCGCGGCAAGAGCCTGCCGCCCTTCTCCGAGGGCTCGCGCGCCGCGAAGTAGCGCTGGTGGCCGCGCATCACCGCGACGATCACATCGTCGGGCAGCGTGAGGAAGCGATCCTCGAAGTGACCGCACACGATCTGCGGCTCCTCGACGAGCGTGAGGTTCTCCTCGACGAGGAAGTCATCCGGCACCACCTCGGCGTGGTTGTCCTGCGCGGCCTTCTCGAGGCCCGTGAGCATCGCGGCGCGTCGCTCGCTCGTGCGAGGCAGCACGTGCGCCGCGCGCAGCGCGTCGAGGTAGCCGTCGGCGCTGGCGAGCTCGATCCAGCCCGGCGCGAGGAAGCGATGCCCGAGCGTGCGACGGCCCGCGCGCACGTTCGCGAAGCTCGCGTCGATCACGTCGCTCCCGAAGAGCGCCACGATCCAGTGCACGGGCCTGCCGAACGCGATGTCGCCCTGTCCCCAGCGCATCGCCTTGGGGAACGTCACCTTCGTCGCGGCCTCGACGACCTTGCCGAGCACCTCGCGCGCAGGCAGGCCCTTCTCCTTGCGCGTGACGGCCGCGTACTCGCCCTTGTCGGTCTTCGCGATCCGCACCGCGGACACGTCGAGGCCGTTCTTCTTCGCGAAGCCCGCTGCCGCTTGCTTGGGGGTCCCGTCGGCCTCGAACGCCGCAGCGCGCGGCGGCCCGAGCACCTCTTCTTCGAGGTCGGGCTGCGCGTCCAGCACGTCCGCCACGTGGAGCGCGAGGCGCCGCGGCGTGCCGAGCGCCTCGATCGTCCCGTGCGTGAGGCGCGCCGCCGCCAGCGCGTTCTTCACCAGCGTCGGCATCTGCTCCGCCGCCCTCGCCACGAACGACGCGGGGAGCTCCTCGACGCCGATCTCGATGAGCAGCGACGTCATCGCGCCACCTCCGCCGTCGCGGCCTCGGGCAAGAGCGGAAAGCCCTGCGCCTCACGCTGCGCGTAGTAGGTCTCGCAGACGGCGCGCGCGATGTGGCGCACCCGCGCGATGTAGCGCTGACGCTCGGTGACGCTGATCGCGCCCCGCGCGTCGAGCACGTTGAAGTAGTGGCTGCACTTGATGACGCAGTCGTACGCAGGAAGGACCAAGCGCTTCAGCGAGTCGTCCGACTCGAACACGAGCACGTTCCCCTTCCCCTTCTCTTTGCTCAGGCCGAGCAGCACGCGGCACTGCTCTTCGTAGCGATCGAACATCTCGAGGTGCAGCGGCACGTCCGCGCGCTCGAAGTTGTACGTGCTCCACTCCCACTCTTGGCGCTTGCAGATCTCGCCGTACTTGACGCCGCGCGACCACTCGAGCTCGTACACGTCGTCGACGTCCTGGAGGTACATCGCGATGCGCTCGAGGCCGTACGTGAGCTCGCCGGAGATCGGCTTGCAGTCGATGCCGCCGACCTGCTGGAAGTAGGTGAACTGCGAGATCTCGAGGCCGTCGATCCACACCTGCCAGCCGAGGCCCCACGCGCCGAGCGTGGGCGACTCCCAGTCGTCCTCGATGAAGCGGATGTCGTGCTCGTTCGGGTCGGTGCCGAGGGCGCGCAGCGAGTCCAGGTACAGCTCCTGGATCTCGAGCGGCGAGGGCTTGAGGATCACCTGGAACTGATGGAACTGCTGCAGGCGGTTGGGGTTCTCGCCGTAGCGACCGTCGGTCGGACGACGCGACGGCTCGACGTACGCCACGTTCCACGGCTCGGGACCGATCGCGCGCAGGAAGGTCGCCGGGTTGAACGTGCCAGCGCCGACCTCGGAGTTGTACGGCTGCACGATCAAGCAGCCGCGGTCGGCCCAGAACTTCTGCAGCGAGAGGATGAGCTCCTGGAACGTCATTCTTCGTCGTCCTCGTCTTCGTCTTCGTCGTCTTCGTCGTCTTCGTCGTCGTCTTCGTCGTCTTCGTCTTCGTCGTCGTCTTCGTCGTCACCGACGACGCGCTCGACCTCTTCCTCGGACGCATCGGACGCAGGCGGGACATCGCTGTCCGTTCCGTCGAGCTGGAGCTCACCCTGGGCGTCGGGCTCGGCGGGTCCCTCGTCGGGCGGCTCGCTCTCGCCGCTCGCGTCGTCGCCGCCGTGGATGCGGCGCGCGTGCTCGGCCTCTTCGGCCTCGACCTCTTCGTCCGAGTAGTGACGCGAGTCCACGCCGAGATCGCCGATCTGATCGATCGCCTCGCCCGTGCGCCGCTGGAAGAGCTCGCGGCTGTCGTCCGAGAGCTCCGTGTACTCGCGCAGCGTCGGCAGCTCCGAGAGGCTCGGCAGGCCGAAGAACTCGAGGAAGTGCGGCGTGGTGCCGTAGAGCAGCGGGCGTCCCGGCTCTTCCTTGCGTCCGATGATGCGGATGAGGCCCTTCTCGAGGAGGACCTTGAGCGCCGAGCCCGAGTCCACGCCGCGGACCTCGTCGACCTCGGGCCGCGTGATCGGCTGCCGGTACGCGAGGATCGACAGCGTCTCGATCTGCGCGCGCGTGAGGCGCACGGGCTTGCGCGCGACGAGCTCGCGCACGAACGGCGCGTTCTCCGCCGAGCTGCGGAACTGGTAGCCGCCGGCGACCTCCACGAGCTCGATGCCGCGCCCGCGGTACTCGTCGGTGAGCACGTCGAGCAGGCGCGTCACTTCCTTCGTCGACGCGCGCGCGATCTTCGCCAGACGGTTCGGCGGCAGCGGCTTGTCGGTGACGAACAGCAAGCTCTCGAGGATCCCCTTGAGGTGCGCCTCGCCCGTGGGCAGCGGCGGCGCCTTCTCGATGCCGGGACGATCGCGCGGCGTGATCTCGATCTCGTCGTCGTCGTCACCGAGCGGCGAGCGAAGTCCCACGCTGCTGGCCGTGTGATCGCCCCCGAGGATCGCCTCGATCGCATCGACGCTGACCACCCGCTCTTCACCCTGATCAGTGTCCGGATCGAACGGCTGATCGGGGTGCTGATCGGAGTCCTGATCGGATGCCTGATCAGTGTCCTGATCGGATGCCTGATCAGTGTCCTGATCGGATGCCTGATCGGGTGCCTGATCAGTGTCCTGATCGGATGCCTCGGCTGAGTCCTGATCAGATGCCTGATCAGTGTCCTGATCGGATGCCTCGGCGGATGCCTGATCAGTGTCCTGATCAGACGCCTGATCGGATGCCTCGGCTGAGTCCTGATCAGATGCCTGATCAGTGTTCTGGTCAGACGCCTGTTCAGAAGCCTCAGCGGATGCCTGATCAGTGTCCTGATCGATCTCCTGCTCGACGACCGTCTCGGCGGTGGGCTTCGCGGGCTTGGGAGATCCGCGCTTGGCGTCGCGTCCCTTCTTGTCTCGCCTGCGCGTCATTCGTCGTCGTCCTCAGGCTCGTCGTCTGCGTCGGGAACGTCGTCGGTCTCGGGCGACGCGGGGGTCGCATCGTGCGGAAGCGGCTCGTCCGGATCAAGCGCCTCGCCCAGCGGATCTTCACCAGGCCGCGCGACGGTCTCGTCGGCGTCCTCGTCCACCACCGGCGCGACGGCACGCGGGATGTCGGCGCGCGGCGCGTCGTACTCGTCGACGTACTCGAGCGCCTCGTCGCCCACCTCGGTCACGAGCAGCTCGAGGTGGATCGGCGCGAGCACGTCGGCCTGGTAGATGCGCGTCAGACGACGCTTCGCCATCTCGAGGATCGCGAGGAACGTGACGACCACCTCGTAGACGGTGCGCGCGTCCTCGAAGAGCTCGTCGAAGGTCACGTGCTTCTGGCCGCGCAGTCGCTCGGTGAGCAGCGACATGCGGTCCTGGATGCTCACGCCCTCGGCCGTGATCTCGAACGCCATCTCCTGGTTCGCGCGCTTGAGCACCGCCTGGAACGCGTCGAGCAACTTGAAGAGGCCGACGCTCGCGAGCGGCGCCGGGCCCATCGCCTCGGGCGCCTCCATGCCTCGCGTGAACACGTCGCGGCCCGCGACGCCGCGCGACAAGAGTTGCTCGGCCGCGTGCTTGTACTTCTGGTACTCGAGCAGGCGACGGATCAGCTCGGCGCGCGGATCGATCTCCTCGCCCGGCTCCACCTCGTCGTCGGCCTGCGAGGGATCGGGCGGCAAGAGCATCTTGCTCTTGATGTGCGCGAGGGTCGCCGCCATCACGAGGTACTCGCTCGCCACGTCGAGATCGAGGTTCTCGAGCACGGTCAGGTACTCGAGGTAGCGCTCGACCACGAACGCGATCGGCAGGTCGAGGATGTCGAGCTCGTGCTTCTGGATGAGGTGAAGCAGGAGGTCGAGCGGGCCCTCGAAGGCCCAGCCCTTCGACGACGGAACGTTGAGCTTGAAGTTCGGATCGAGCGGAGTGACGACCGGCTCGTCGCTCTTGTTCTTGCCCTTGCCCTTCGCCTCCACGACGTCCGCGGGCACATCCGTGCCCGGGAGCACGCCCTCGACGGCCTCGGACGAGGCGTCGGCGCTCTTCGTACGAGCCCGCTTGGAGGTGCGCTCGGCCATGAAGGGGGAGCCGCTGCTACCGCTTCGTAACGCGTGCGTCAACTCCATCGAATTGCCCAGGTTTGGGAATCGAGCACGACGACGGAACGACGAAGGGCCCCTCGCGAGAGGAGCCCTTCGTCTCGAACCGTCAGGTCAGGCGTTCACGGGAACGGAAGGCCGCCGTCGCCACCGCCACCGAGGCTCGAGCCGCACTCCTGGTCGCCGGTGCACGCGACGCCGCAGCCGCCGCAGTTGCTGTTGTCGACCGCCACGCAGCCGGAGCCGGGGCAGCACACCTCGCCGCAGCTCGCGAACGAGCCACACGGGAGGGTGAAGCCACCCGAGTCACCGCAGCTCGCGGGGCCGCCGCCGATCGGGATCATGCCGCCGCCGGCCGCCATGCAGGCCGTCATCGCGCCACCCGCGCCGGGGCACAGGCACATGCCGCCCACACACTCTTCGCCCGCCGAGCAGGCGCGACCGACGCTGCCGCAGTTGAGCGGATCGGTGGAGAGGTCGCGGCAGCTCGAGGTGCCCCCGGTCACCGTGCAGCTCTCGCCGTCGGGGCACGGGCGCCCGAGCGAGCCGCAGACGCACTCGCCGGCCTCGCACGTCTCGCCGCTGTTGCAGCGGACCGGCGGCGAGCCGCAGTTCTCCGGGATGTCCGAGCGGAGACACTCGTAGTCGCCGCTCATGCCGAGCACGCAGCTCTCGCCGAGCGCGGAGTTGCAGACCGGGCCGTTGCCGCAGAGGCACTGCGTCATGGTGCCGAAGCGGCCGCAGCGGTTCGCCGTGTCGGAGTCACACGCGCGACCACACGAGCCGCAGTTCGAGAACGACGGATCCGACGTAGTGCCCGCGCCGTCGCGGTTCACGCACGTGCTGCCGCAGCACTGGAAGTCCGCCCCGCACGACGGCGTGCAGCTGCCGCTCATGAACGGCGCGTCCGAGCCCATCGTGCGCGCGTCCACGGGGCCTGCATCGGGGAAGCTCGACGTGGTCATGCACATGCGGTTCACGCAGAGCTGGCCCGACGCGCAGACGTTGCCGCACGCGCCGCAGTTCGCGGGATCCGAGAAGTGATCGACGCAGCGATTGCCGGCCGTGCTGCTCGTGCAGCACATCTGCACGCTCGAGCAACCGGGCGTGCAGCGCGCGGCCATGGTTCGGTTGTCGCACGCAGCGAGCGCGAAGAGCGCGAGGGCGCCCAGCACTGCGGTCGTGACGTGTGAAGCGACAGAAGAGCGCGAAGCGAACAACGACATGACAAAACCTCTCGTCGAAGGGCGGCCAGCCACGAACGAGAAACGACAGTAAGAGGAACACCCGCTCGCTGGATAGGCCGTGACCACAGGGTCGTTGAGCTATCTCACAAACGCAATGTTGTTCGCGCCTTTCGGCGCGGCTCGGGGGCGGGGCCCCCGGACCCCCGGTCGCTCAGTCGTCGCTTCGCTCCTCCATCGACTCCCGCTCCAGGGGTCAGCTGCGCTGACCCCGCCGCGAGGCGCCCCACGCAGAGGGCAGAGCGGCGGCCCGCATCGCAGAGTCCGGACGAAGACGAGCAAGCCGAGCACGCCCGATCCTCAGAGCGCGGCGAGCACGGCGTCGACGTGACCTGCGACCTTCACCTTCGGGAACACGCGCTTCACGACACCGGTCGCGTCGATCACGAACGTGCTGCGCGCGATGCCCACGCTGCGGTTTCCGTAGAGGACCTTCTCGGCCCACACGCCGTACGCGGAGAGCACGCGCGCGTCCGGATCGCTCAAGAGCGTGAGCGCGAGATCGTGCTTCTTGCAGAACCGCGCATGCGAGGCCGCCGAGTCTCGGCTCACGCCCACGACGACCGCGTTCTTCCGCGCGAACGCCGCGCGCGCGGCCTGGAAGTCGAGCGCCTCGAGCGTGCAGCCCGGCGTGTCGTCCTTCGGATAGAAGTAGAGGACGAGCTGCTTCCCCGCGAAGTCCGACAGCGCGAAGCGCTTGCCGTCGGGGCCCTCGAGATCGAGCTCCGGAGCGCGCGTTCCGACGAGCGAGTTGGGATCGATCGTCGACGCGGGAGGGAGCGCGACATCGCTCTTCGCGGTCTTCGCCGGAGCCTTCTTCGCTGCTTTCGTCGCCTTCGCGACAGTGGACGTCGGCTTGGGGGTGCTCGTCTTCTTCTTCGCGTCAGCCATGGGGCGCGAGCCTGCCTGGTACCCTCGCGATTCCTTCCTCCGCTGCGTGAGCAACCTCACCGCGCGAGGGAGCCGTTGCGTGCGGGGTCCGTCGCACCCGCTAGAACGCGCGGCTCATCACCGCGGGTCGGTCCGCGGGGTCGGGTGACTGATTGATTGCCGGAGGAGCTCAGCGAGTCCGGCTTGTTGGAGGCGACGATGAAGAAGGTTGCGTGGATTCTTGCGAGCGGCGCGCTGATCATGGCGTGTGGTGGCGGCCCGAGCCGTACGGACGCGGGCCCTGGCACGGGTGACACCGGCGCGATCGTCCTGATGGACAGCGGCCCGCCGGCGATGCGTGACACCGGCCCGCCCCGCGTCGACACCGGCGGCGGGTCGTCGACGATGTGCGGCACGTGGTCGATCTCGGCCACCTCCATCAGCGCGATCCCCGCGTCCTGCATGCCGCGCTGCTCGAATGCGACGCTCGGCGCCGTCAACACCTGTCTCGAGAGCATGGACACGAACTGCCTCGGGCCCGCCCTCCAGGCCGACACGACCCCGACGATCGCGATGACGTACGAGGCCGGCGGCATGGAAGACACGCTCGATCTCGACTGCGGCGGTTGTTACCAGTTCCAGCTCGCGCACTGCTTCTCGGTGCCGTGCCCCGCGGAGACCACCCCGTGGCTCATCTGCAACCCGATGATGGACGCGGACATGTGCATGGGCGAGCAGACGGCGCTTCAGACCTGCATCGACGGCCTCGGTATGGGCACGCCGGCGGAGATGGAGCTGAACGACTGCGCGAACACGAACATCGGCGCGTGCTTCGACACGGGCGGCGGCTTCCTTCCGGGCGGCCAGCGCCTTCCGAACTTCGGCACGCGCGCGGTGCGCGTCAGCTCGACGGTCGTGCGCTGAGCGATTCGCCGACTCGATCGGCGAGCCACACGAAACGCGCGGTGCCTTCGGGCATCGCGCGTATTCTTTTCCGTCGAGAGGTGCCCCTCGTCGACCACGATCTCGTCGGCGGCGTCGACCGGCTCGATGAGGGTGCGCGACGCAGACGTGAGAGAGATCCGCTGCACCGACTGCTACGACATCCAGCGGTTCCACTGCTTCTCGCAGGTCTGCGCCGCGCAGGCGGCGATGTACGTGAACTGCGATCCCTCTACGGACGCAGGACGCCACCTGGGCCTCAGGGTGCTGCGGTCTCTTCGGGGGCGGTCATCTTCAGCCCCACGATCGACACGAGCAGGAGCGCGAGGAAGCCGACGCGCTTCGCGGTGATCGGCTCGTCGAAGAACGCGACGCCACCGATCGCTGCGCCGAGCGCGCCGATGCCGACCCACACCGCGTAGGCCGTGCCGATGGGCAGCGTCTTCGCGGCGCGCGCGAGCAGCAGCATGCTCGCGATGATCGCGCCGATGGTCAGCACGCTCGGTAGTGGTCGCGTGAAGCCCTCGGTCGTCTTCAGACCGAGCGACCAGCACACCTCGAGAAGCCCCGCGAGGAACAAGACGAACCAGGCCATCGGAGATCACCTCCACGGCCCGTCGTGCCTATCCGGTACGGGTCGTCCTCGTCGGAGCTCACGATGAGCGACGAGAGCTTGGCCTCCAGATCCATCTCCGGCAAACCCGCTCGCTCTCTCGCCTCGGAGCGGTGCGTGTCGACGTGGGTGCTCGCGTCTCCCCACGGACCTGACTCGTCAGCAGCGACGACTGCTGCGTCGCGAAGCGTGAGCGACCTGCTCGCGACGCGGCACACGCGAAGCGTCCGGCAGGATCGAAGGGAGAGGCTCGACGTGCGCGATCTCTCGCCCGCTCAGCAGCCCTCTACATCGTTCGCGAGAGGTGAGGGCGAGCTCGATCGAGCGAACGTCAGCCGGCGTGCATCGCGACGAGGGCGAGGACGTCGACGGCGTCGGCTTCGTCGCCCACGCACACGATGTTCTTCACGTGCGGCTGGAGCACCTCGACGAGCTGACGCTCGCGCACGCCGGCGGGCCACAGCACCAGCGTCTCGGGGGCGCTCGCCTCGGGCCACGTGTTGCGGAGCGAGGCCAGCGAGCGACGCGTGTCGAGCAGGACGACGCGCGCGTTCGGGAGCGCGCTCGCGCCGTCGATGATCGCGAGGCGGCGGTTCGTGATGCGCGTGGCCGCCTCCGAGACGAGCTCGGGATCATCGCTCGCGACGGCCACGTCGATGCGGAGCGCGCGCGGGAGCGCCTGCAGGCTGCGCTGCGACGCGGTGGCCGGTCGGAGCGCGTCTTGGCGGGCGGGCGCGATGCGCGGTGCCTCGGCGCGAGGGCTCGAGCGAGGTGGCGTCGACTTCTCGGTACGGCGCGGCTTGGCCTCGATCTCGACCGAGACGATCTCGTGATCGCTCGCGGACACGCGCTTTTTTCGGACGACGCCCGAGCTGCTCGCGTCGCGTCGCATCATCGCGAGGATCGGGCTGAGGCCGTCGACGACCGCGTCGGCGACCTCGGCGCCGAGCACCGCGGTGATCTCCGCGCGGAGCGGCCCGTCGGCGAACTCCGCGAGCTCGTCGGGACGACCGGGAGGCGCGTCGTAGCCCGCATCGGAGAGGGCATGGCGCAGCACATCCGTCGTGACGGCCGCGGACGCGAAGGCCTCGAGCGACTCGCGCAGCGCTCGCCCTGCGCCCGCCGACCACGGGTCCGCAGCGGCGCTCGGCGCCGGCCCCAAGGCGGGTAGATCTCTCGCGCGCGTCACAGCAGGCAAGATACTCGGTCCCCGACCCGGAGCCCAGAGTTCCGCCCCAGAGTCGGTCCGCCGTTGCCAGGGTCGCGAGGCTTCGGCACAACAGCGACGTGTCTCGCACCCTCGTCGTCGGCGACGTCCACGGTTGTGCGGAGGAGCTGCGCGCGCTCCTCGACGAGGTCGCGTTCAGGCCCGGCGAAGACGCGCTCGTCTCGGTCGGCGACCTCGTCAACAAGGGACCGGACTCGATCGGCGTCGTGCGCCTGGTGCGCGCGCTCGGCGGCCGCGCGGTGCTCGGCAACCACGACGACCTCGTGATCCGCTGCGCCGCCGCGCGTCGCGCGGGCAACGACGACTCCTTCCCCGACGGCGTTCGCCGCCTCGTGAAGAAGCTCGACGACGACGACCTCGCGTGGCTCGAGGCGCTGCCGCTGACGATCACGCTCGAGCTCCATCACACCGTGATCGTTCACGCGGGCTTGCTCCCGAACGTGCCCATCGGATCCCAAGCGCGCGAGCACCTGCTCACGATGCGCAGCATCCGCACCGACGGGAGCGCGACCAAGCGCATCGAAGAAGGTGTCGCGTGGGCCTCGCTGTGGCCTGGGCCCGAGCAGGTGCTGTTCGGCCACGACGCCGTGCGTGGTCTCCAGCGCTGGCCCTACGCGACGGGCCTCGACACCGGCTGCGTGTACGGCGGGCGCCTCACGGGGATGCTCTTGCCCGAGCGAAAGCTCGCGTCGGTGCCCGCGAAGCGAGAGTGGGCCGAGCCGAGCAAGGGCGTCGCGAAGCAGCAGGCGAAGGACGACAAGGTCCTCAAGAAGCTGACCGGCGGCTGACGACGCGTCGTCGGCGCGCGCTCACTCGGTACGCGCGGTCGCATCGACGAGCACGCGGTCGCCGTCGGACTTCACGCGCAGCGAGACGAGGCGCCGGCCCATGCAGGGGCCGCTCACGCACTCGCCGTCGCTGCGCCGGTAGATCGCGCCGTGCGTGGCGCAGTAGAGCTCGCCGTCCTCGTCGATGAAGCGACGGCCGCCCGCGTCGAGCGGGATGGGGATGTGCTGGCAGACGTTCTCGTACGCGCGCACCTCGCCGTGCTCGTCGAGCAAGACGATGGCCTCGCGCGCCAGACCAACGGGTGACGGCCCACCGACCGGAAGCCGCACGACGATCACCTCGCCCTCGATCGGGCGCCGCGTCTCGAGGCGCGTCGGGTCGTCGCTCACCCGCTCAGACAGTCGCCGAGGCCTCGGTGCGCGTGCGCACGGCCGCAGCGGCGCTCAGCGCGCCCGGCTGGCTCCACGGCTTGTCCTCGCTGTTCACGAGGATGGCAGGGCGGCTCGTGAGCACCTCGCAGCCCGAGCGCGTCACGAGCAGCGTGTGCTCGAACTGCGCGGAGAGCTTTCGGTCGGCGGTGACGACGGTCCAGTCGTCGTCGAGGAGCTCCGTCTCCCACGTGCCGACGTTGATCATCGGCTCGATGGTGAAGACCATGCCGGCCTTCAAGCGCATGTTGCGGAGGTTCGTGCCCGCCTCGGGGCGGTAGTGCGGGATCTGCGGCGCCATGTGGAACTCGCGCCCGACGCCGTGGCCCACGTAGTCGCGCACGACCGAGCACCCGCGCTTCTCCGCGTACTCCTGGATCGCAGCGCCGATGTCGAAGATGCGCCCGTCGTGCTTCACCTGCGCGATGCCCGCCTCGAGCGACTGACGACACACCTCGACGAGCGTCTTCGCTTCGTCGCTCGGCTCGCCCACGTAGAACGTGGCGCTCGTGTCGCCGTGGTAGCCCTTGAAGTACGTCGTCACGTCGACGTTCACGATGTCGCCGCTCTTGAGCACCCGCTTGCCGGGGATGCCGTGGCACACGACCTCGTTGACGCTCGTGCAGACGCTCTTGGGGAACGGCCGCCCTGCCCCGCTCGGTCGGTAGTTGAGCGGCGACGGATACGCGTCGTGCGACACGATCCACTGGTGCACGAGCTTGTCGATCTCCTCGGTCGCGATGCCGGGCTTGATGTGCGGGCCGACCATCACGAGGCACTCGGCGGCGAGCGCGCACGAGGCCCGCATCCTCTCGAGCATCCGCGGGTCCATGATCTCGACGTCGCCTGCCACACAGCCTCCTCGCGACGCGCGTCGCCGAGCGCGAGGCATACGGCCCGCCGTCGGTGATCGCAACGGCGGGGCGGGGAACGGGACGGAGATCCGCGGGGCCCACCGTGAGCGCCAGAGGCGCAGGCAACAGCGCAAGATCTTTTTTTGGAGGCGTCCGACCTAGGTGGTACAAGGCACACATGTAGGACATGGTGGGTGTGACGACGACGGTTCGTCACCACCGAGTCCACAGTCGGTGCGCCCATGCGCGTCGAGGTCGTCGCGGGCCCGATCCCACCCTGGGATCGGCTCGTCGTCGTTCGTCGAGAGCAGCCCTTCTCGGCGTTTTTCTTTTTTGGAGGTTCCATGCGAGGTCCGAAGCACTACGCGACGATCGAGGAGTTCGAGCGAGAGGAGATCCGCTCGCACATCAAGCTCGGTTGGTCGCTCGACGACCTCTACGCCGAAGCCATGGTCGAGCGGCGCTCCGAGGACGCCGACGAGAGCGTCGACGAGCTCGACTTCTAGTTCGCCCCCGCGCCGGACCCACCGACCAGGCGGGCCCGCCGCGTGCTCCTCCGCCCGGGATCGCGCACGATTCCAGGTTGGTGTCAGTCCCCGGACGAACACCGCGTCTTCTAGAGAACCCCGGCCTCGCCGTATCCGCCTCCCACGGGCGACGAGGTCGCACCGAGCGTCGCCCCGCTCGGTGCACGAGCCACGAGCTGCCCGCTCGTGACTCGCTCGCCCCCGGCCCCGACGGTCGCCCCCGTCGGGGCCGACTTCTTTGTGGGGGCCGATCTCCGTGCGCGACAGTTTGCAGCGACGATCTGCGGGCGGGCGTGGTTTGCGAGGCGCGCGTGATTGAAACGCGCGGGCGTGCGGAGTACACCGCGCGTCCCCATGAGCATCGTGCTCGCCATCGCGAATCAGAAAGGCGGCGTCGGCAAGACGACGACCGCCGTGAACCTCGCGGCGTGCCTCGCCGTCGCGGAGCAGCGCGTGCTGCTCGTCGACATGGACTCGCAGGGCAACGCGTCGAGCAGCGTCGGTCACCCGAAGGCCAAGGTCGAGCGCGGCACGTACGACGTGCTCCTCGGCGAAGAGAGCCTCGCAGACGTGACGCTGGCGACGGAGCTGCCGAACCTCTCGCTCGTCCCTGCCACAGCCGACCTCGCTGCAGCAGAGATCGAGCTCGGCGGCGAAGAGGATCGCGCGACGCGCTTCCGCGATGCGCTCGCGCGCGTGAGAGACGACTACGACTACGTCATCCTCGACTGCCCGCCGTCGCTCGGCCTGCTCACGCTGAACGCGCTCGTCGCGGCCGATGGCGTGATCGTACCGATGCAGTGCGAGTACCTCGCCCTCGAGGGCTTGAGCTCGCTCGGCGACACGATCGAGCGCATCCGCAACGGGCTCAACGAGCACCTCCGTGTCGCGGGCGTCGTGCTCACGATGTACGACCCGCGCGTGAGCCTCGCGCGCGAGGTGGCCGACGAAGTGCGCAAGCACTACCGGGTCTACGAGACCGTGATCCCGCGCAACGTCCGCCTCGCCGAGGCTCCCTCGCACGGCAAGCCCGTCATCCTCTACGACGCCGGCTCGCGAGGCTCGCACGGCTACCTCAGCCTCGCGCGCGAGCTCCTCGGCGAAGCGGCCTGAGCACCCCCCTGACCGATGGACGACTGAGCAAGACCGGAGCCCGATGGCGATCGATCCGAAGAAGGGCTCGCGGCTGGGCCGCGGCCTCGATGCACTGATCCCGCAGACCAAGCCGGCCGCGAGCGCCGGCGGTCCGCCGCGCGAGCCGACCACGGCCGCGATCGAAGAGGTTCACCCGAACCGCTCGCAGCCCCGCACGCGCTTCGACGAGGTCGCGCTCGACGAGCTCGCGCGATCGATCGGCGAGCTCGGCGTGCTCCAGCCGATCCTCGTCCGCAAGCGCAACGCGGGCGGCTTCGAGATCATCGCGGGCGAGCGCCGCTGGCGCGCCGCGCAGCGCGCGGGTCTTCGTGAGGTGCCGATCGTCATCCGCGAGCTCTCGAGCACGACGACGTTCGAGGCTGCCATCGTCGAGAACCTCCAGCGCGAGGATCTCAACCCGATCGAGACCGCGCGCGCGTTCCAGCGGCTCATCGACGATCACAAGCACTCGCAAGACACGATCGCGCAGAAGATCGGCAAGGACCGCTCGACCGTCGCGAACGCGCTCCGTCTGCTCAAGCTGTCGGCCACCGTGCTCGAGCACATCGAGAACGGCGAGCTCACCGAGGGTCACGGTCGCGCGCTGCTCACGGCGCCGAGCGCTGGCGCGAGAGAGAAGCTCGCGAAGGAAGCGATCGCCAAGCAGTGGTCCGTGCGCGAGCTCGAGCGTCAGGCGCGCGGCGCGGGCGAGAGCAAGCCCGAGCCGAAGCCGAAGAGCGCGAACGTGAAGGACCTCGAGATCAGGCTGTCGAAGTCGCTCGGCGCGCGGGTGACGGTGCACCAGGGCGAAGGCGGCAAGGGCGCGATCCACGTGGCGTACACGAGCCTCGACGAGCTCGATCGCATCCTCAACAAGATCGGCTGATCAGCGCGACCTGCTGCGCCGCGCGGCCCCTCCCCGGGGTCCCCTGCCCCGGCCCTCCCCGCTTCGCGGAGAGGGGGAACCATGGTGCTGGCCGGCGTTCCGCTGACACGCGAGACCATCGTGCTCGGGCCGTCGCCACGAGTGCGTGATCGATGGCGTGCGATCGACAGCGCGCGATCACAAGCGCCCGAGTCGTGGTTCCCCTCTCCCGCGCAGCGGGGGAGGACACGGGGTTGGGGCCCCCGAGGAGGGGGCGTGTTCGAAGCGCGACCAGAAGCGCGCGATCACGTGCGTTCGAGTCGTGGTTCCCCTCTCCCGCGCAGCGGGGGAGGACACGGGGTTGGGGCCCCCGAGGAGGGGGCGGTTCGAAGCGCGACCAAGAAGCAACGCAACGCGCTCTACACCGCGGCCGATGCAGGCCCATGCAAGCCACTGACATCCGCCGTGCGCGCCAGCTCCGCCGAGACGCCACGCTCGCCGAGCGCCTCCTCTGGAGTGCTGTTCGTCGCTCACAGCTCGGCGTCCCCATACGTCGCCAGCACCCGATCGGTCCGTACATCGCAGACTTCTATTGCCCCTCCGCGCGTCTGGTGATCGAGCTCGACGGCCCGCACCACGGTATCGACGCGCAGATCGACCACGATGAGATCCGAAGCAACGCCCTCCATCGACGTGGCATCGAGGTCACTCGGTTCGGAAACGCCGACGTGCTCCATCATCTGTCGGACGTAGTCGCATCCATCTCGCGACTCGTGCGCGAGAGACTCGCTCAGCGCACGTAGAAGCGGGGGTCGTCGGGGCGCGCGTCCAGGTGGAAGTGGTTGCGGTGGCCCTCGTTGTAGTTGGGCGTCAGCACCGTGGAGAACGTGTGCTCGTCGGCGAGGTCGCACGCGATCTCGAGCAGCGTGCGCGCGGCGGTCGGCTCGGGTGACGGCGCGTCGCACGTCTCGTGGCGCGGGGTCTCGAGGAAGTCCGTCTCCACGTTCAACACGGTGCCGTCGGACGTTTCGAAGGCGGCGACGTCGAGTGCGAGGCCCAGCGTGTGGAAGCTCTGTCGCGGACCGGGGCGATACGCAGAGAGCACGTCCATCGCGACCACGTCGTGCGCGCGCAGCACGCGTGTGAGCTCGGGCAAGCGCGCCACGAGCTCGCACGCGAGCACCACGCGCTCACCCGGACGCACGGTGCGCACCGTGACTCCGTCGATCGGGCCGCGGAGCTCCACGGGCGTGGGCACGGACGTCTCGAGCGGCTCGCGGTAGCGCGTGAACGACACGTGCGCGGCGCGGAGGCGCGCGAGGCAGTCGCGCTCGTTCTGGATCTGCCAGACGTGCGCGGCGTCGGTCGTCCAGCGGGCGCCCGGCACGATGCCGCGGAAGTTGAGGAACGTCGGGACCAGATCGGCGAGCTCACGCGCGACGACGCCCGCCGGATCAGTCGGGCGGGCGGCGAATCGCCTCGGGCGTGCAGGCGTCGGTGGTGGCTCCGCGATGGGGAGCTCGATGGGTGGTGTCTGCAGCAAGACCTGCGGCGGGATGTGGAAGCCGACCGGCACGCCGAGGATGCGCGCGCGCGTGCGCTGGATCTCGCGGGCAGCGCGGCGAGCGGCGATGCGACGCTCGCGCGGGGTCTGAGGCGGTGATGGGATCGACGTCAGCTCGACCTCCGTGCTCGTCGTCGACGTGCTCGGTGCCGTCGTGGGTTCGAGTGGCGACAGCGCCGCGCTGGCTCCGACGGCGCTCGCCCCCTCCTCGGGGGGCCCAACCCCGTGTCCTCCCCCGCTCGCGCGGGAGAGGGGACCCTCGGTGCTGGGGCTGGTGGGCGATGTGCTCGGTGTCGTCGTGGTCTCGTCGGTGGGGCCGTCGTCTCCGCCCTCGAAGTACGTGCCTCGATCGCCCGCGAGCGGGGCACCGCCCGCCAGCGTGCCCATGCGCGGGCCTGCGCGGAGCGGATCTTCCGTGGTCTCGATCGCGTGCACACGACCCCGCACGCGCTCTGCGATCGTCGCCGACGCCTGGCCCGCGGGCACGCGCCAGAAGCGATCGAAGTAGCCCATCGCGACCTGGCCGTTGCGGCCCGAGATCAGGCGCGCGCGACGTCCGCTCGATCGAGGGTCGTAGACGACCCAGTCGGGCAGGAAGTCGGGCAGGTTGTGGCCGCGGTTCACGGCGGCGACGGTCTGTCCCACTTGCACGATGAGGTAGCGGCTCGGCGCCTCCGGGTTCGGGAAGACGAAGCGGGTGCCGAGCTCGGTGCCCACGATGCGCTGCGCGCCCACGACGATCGCGTCGGCCTCGACGCGGATCGGGAGCCGCGCGCTCACGCGCTCGATCACGGAGTTCGATCCGGGCGTTCCGTAGAGAACGAGGTGCGAGCTCGCCATCATCTCGGGCGTGACCTCGGTGTCGGCGACGACGCGCTGCTGGTGGTTCCAGAGCCAGAGCGGCCAGCCGCGCGCGCCGCGCTGTGCGGAGCTGCGGAGGCCGTCCGTCTGATCCGCGACCTGCGTGCCGTACACGTGGATCATGCCGTCGCGATAGGGATCCGTGAGCGGACCGGAGAGACCCGGGATCTTCTCGAGCCCGTCGACGCGCGGCAGGCGACCGAGGCGCCAGCGGCCATCCTCGCCGCGGTGCGCGCGCACGACGTGACCGAGCGCGCCGCGACCGCCCGCGTAGAGCTCGGCGCCGTCGACGTCGATGCGCAGCGTGTTGCCCGCGCCGATGGGCGCGTCGCGCAGATCGAGCGAGAGCTCGAGCGTGTTCGTGGTCTGCACCGTGAGCGCGCCGTCGGTCGCGCGCGCCACGACGCGCGCGAGCTCGGGGTACTGCTCGATGCGCGTGACGGTGACCCAGTGCTGACGGTTCGCGCGGTAGTCGCCCGTCACGACGCGCACCTCTTCGGGTCGACGGTTGCGCGTGACGCGCGCCATCTCCGGGTACACGCGTCCGTGACGGTGCACGAGGTACAGGAGATCGTGGCCGTGCTCGAACCAGCGCACGTTCGGCGTCAGGCCGATGTCGCGCATGTGCTCTTCCATCTCGCGCACGAACGCGGGACGCATCGGACCCGGATCCTGCGTGCCGTGGAAGAAGCGGAAGTCCGTGTTCACCGAGTTCTCGGCGAGGTGCATGCCGGACCATGCGGTCATCGTCGCGCTCTCTTGGCGCGTCGGAGATCCGCCCGTGTACTGGAGCCAGCTCGGCGCGCCGGCGATGGCCGTGACCTGCGAGAAGCGCCACGCGTGACGCATGCCCACGGCGTACGAGCCCAGGCCGCCGTTCGAGAGCCCACCGAGCACCACGCGATCGGCATCGACCGCGTAATGGCGCTGCACGTCGTCGACGACGGCGAGGATGTCGGCCTCGCCCATCCATCGCCACAGCACCTGACCGAAGCCATCGGGCGCGACGACGATCCAGTCGGGCGACCAGCGCGGCGTGTACTCGTCCCAGAGGTGCTCGTCGTAGGTGAGCCAGTCCATGTTGTTCCCGAGCACGACGCCGAGGAACAGGTTGCCGTTGGAGCTGCCGCCATGGAGCATGACGAGCAGTGGGTAGCGACGCGACGGGTCGTAGTCGAGCGGGAGGTAGATCGCGTAGCCCTGACGCACCGTCGAGATGGGCGAGTCGTAGCCGCGGTTCGTGATGCGACCGGCCTGCTCGAGGTAGGGGTCCCTGCCCTGCTGCGCGGTCGCGAGGTAGCGCTCGACGCGGGCACGCCACTCCTCGCTCTGCGTCCCGAACTGACGCTCGATGCGCGTGGCGACGTCGAGCGAGTAGTCGAGGCTCACGAGCGCGCCGGAGCTGACGTTCGGGGGACGGTTCGCGCGCAGCGCAGCGACCTCCTCTCGGAGGTCCGCGATCTCCGCCTGAGCGGCGAGCGGACGCGGAGCGAGCACGAGGGGCGCGAGCAGCGCGGCGAGGACGGCGAAGAACAGCCCGGATCGCATGGTGATCCAGGGTGTATCCGACACTGTCGTACATCTCCCACAAACCGACGGAACACACCTGGGGCTCGCCGCCCCGGAGCCGTCCGCTAGATTGGCGGCCCCTTCCGACCGGACCGTTCCCGTCGGGGGCTCCCACCCATGCCGCCGCGTGAGTCCAGCTTCTTCGACCTGCGCCCGTCCGGCGACGAAGCCGGCGCGGCCACGCGTCTCGCCGACGGCGCTGGCGTGGTGCTGCCGTACTTGGTGGCGCTCTACGCGTACGACCCGTTCTTCCGCGCCCTCGACGCCGTGGCGGTGCTCCTCGGCATCGTGCTGTTCAGCTTCTTCGCCAACGCGATGAGCCTCTATCGAGGGTTCCGCGGCGTGCCGCTCTTGGTCGAGGTCGGGCGCGTGTGGGGCGCCTGGGCGCTCACCGCCGCGGTGCTGCTGATCCTCAGCTTCGCGTTCAAGGAGACGGCCGGCTTCTCGCGCGTCGTCGTCACCGTGTGGATGGTCGGCGCGCCGACGTGCATCTCGATCGTGCGCGGCTGCGCGAGGCTGGTGCTCGCGTCGATGCGCGCGCGCGGCCGCAACCAGCGCTATGTCGCCATCGTCGGAGTCACGGAGATCGGCATCCATCTGGCCCGCCGGATCCACTCGACGCCGCAGCTCGGCATGCGTCTCGTGGGCTTCTACGACGATCGGACGCCCGAGCGCCTCCCGGATCTTCCCGGCGACGCGGGTCGTCTCGTCGGCACGTTCGACGAGGCCGTGCAGCAGGCGAAGCGCGGCGAGATCGAGTGCGTTTACGTGGCGCTGCCGATGCGCGCGGAGAGTCGCGTCACCGAGCTGCTGCAGGGCCTCGCGGACACGACGGCGAGCGTCTACTACGTGCCCGACTTCTACGTCTTCGACCTTCTCCACGGCCGCTGGACCCTTCTCGCCGACGTCCCGCTCATCAGCATCTTCGAGACGCCCTTCTACGGCGTAGACGGAGTGGTGAAGCGGATCGAGGACATCGTGCTCGGCATCCTCGCCGTCTTGGTGGCATCACCAGTGATGTTGATCGCGGCGATCGCGATCAAGCTCACGAGCAAGGGCCCCGTCTTCTTCAAGCAGCGTCGCTACGGCTTGAACGGCGAGGTGATCGAGGTCCTCAAATTCCGCTCGATGCGCACGCAGGACGACGGCCCGGTGGTGAAGCAGGCGACGAAGAACGACGATCGCATCACGCCCGTGGGTCGCTTCATCCGACGCACCTCGGTGGACGAGCTGCCGCAGCTCTTCCACGTCGTGACCGGCTCGATGAGCCTCGTCGGACCGCGCCCTCACGCCGTCGCACACAACGAAGAATATCGAACGCGCGTGAAGCGCTACATGCTGCGCCACAAGGTGAAGCCGGGCCTCACGGGCTGGGCGCAGGTCAACGGCTGGCGCGGCGAGACCGACACGCTCGAGAAGATGGAGAAGCGGATCGAGCACGACCTCGAGTACATCCGCCGCTGGGGTCTCCTCTTCGACCTGTGGATCATCTTCCTGACCGTGTTCGGTCGGAAGGTGCGCCAGAACGCGTACTGACCGCCCGAACGCGCACTGACAGCTCAGGAGAGCGCGGTCTCGATCTCTTGCGAGCGGAGGGCGACGGCCTTCGGGTCGACACCGTACGCGCGGGCGATCGACGCGAGCGTCATCCCGCCCTCGGGCACGCGACGCATCACGATGCGATGCACCGCGGCAGCGAGGATGTCCGCATTGCGCGGCCGACCGCGACGGCTGCCCGACCCCATCAGCTCGCGCTGGGTCTCGCAGTAGCGGCTCCAGATGCTGCGCGCGGTGTCGAAGCGGCTCGGGTGTGCGCCGAGGCGCTGACGCAGCGACGCGATGACCGGATCCTCTTCCGCGTCGAGGCTCGCAGCGGTCTTCACGAGCGCGTGCCCCGTCGTCGCGGGCGGCGTGGCGGGGAGCGCGGGGGCGAGCGTCGGACGGATCGGGATCGGAGGCGCCAGCACGCGCGGCGCGGGCGCGCGGCGGGGCTGCGGGGGCTCGTCGGCGAGACCGAGCTTCTGCGCGAGCTCGGCGAGGCTCGCGTGCTTGGGGTGCACGCGTCGCGCCTGCGCGAGCAGCGAGAGCGCGCGCTCCTTCATCGCCGGGCCCATCCCCGACAGGCAGTGGATGAGCGACGCCGCGACCTCGGGCTCGTCCTGGCCGAGCAGCTCGAACGCCGTACGCAGGTGCGGCAGCGCCGTGGCCGGTCGCTCGAGGGCGACGTCGAGCAGGTGGCCGAGGTTGTGGTGGTACCAGGGGTTCTCGGGCGCGGCCTGCGTGGCGGATCGGTACGACGCGACCGCCGCGCGGTAGTTGCCGCTCATCGCGTGCGCGAGGCCGCACATCGCGTGCGCGACGTCGTCTTCGGGATGCGCCGCGAGCACGTGCTTGAGGTGCAGGAGCGCGCGCCACGGGTGCCCTTCGAGGCGGTACTCGGCGAGGTAGCGATGGCCGAGGAGCGCGGCCTCGGAGCCCGCAGGCGCGATGTGGACGAGGCGCTCGAGCAGAGGCTCGACGACCTTGCGGCTCTGAGAGCCGGCGAGCGCTTGCTCGACCTGCTCGCGGAGGCGTCGCGTCGCGATGCTCTCGTGGCTCACCGTCGGCCTTGTACTGCCCACGCGTGGGCCTCGCAACGCGTCACGACGTGCGCCGCGCGACGAGGATCGCGAAGCCGGCGAAGCGCGCGAGCGGACCGCGCGACACCGCGTGCTCCGCGCGACGCAAGAGACCACCCAGGATGGGTATCGCGTGCACGGGAGCGGCCGGCGTGAGCACGCGCGCGCCGACGACGCGCTCGAACTCTGCGTTCGCAGGCAGGCGCGCGCGAGCGCGAGCGAGAGACTCCCAGCGGGTCGGCACGTCGCTCTCGTCGTGCGCCTTGCCGATGCGGCGCGCGCCGCCGATCGCGCGCGACACGTAGCGGAGCGAGTGCCGGTTGTAGACCTCGACCAGCACATGACCGCCCGGTCGCACGACGCGCACCATCTCGGCGATCGCGCGATCGACGTCGGGCACGTGCGCGAGGACCTTGAACGCGTAGACGACGTCGAAGCTCGCGTCCGGAAAAGGCAGCGCGGTCGCGTCGCCTTCGCGCACGTCGAGGCCGCGCGCGCGCGCGTGAGAGAGCATGCCCGGCGAGAGATCCACGCCCTTCGCTGCGCGCGCCACCTTCGCGACGCGAGAGAGGACGAGGCCCGTGCCGCAGCCCACCTCGAGCACGTCCTTGCCGACGGCGACCTCGGTCACCGCGCCCGACTCGATCTCGTCGATCATCGCGTGGTAGCCGCGATCGCGGCCGTGATCGTAGTCGCGGCTGAAGTCGTCGTAGTACGCGCGGACGTCGTGGGCGCTCATCGGAGACACTCGTCGTAGATCGAGTCGTACGCGAGCGCCATCGCGCGCAGCGTTCGCGCCGACGCATGCGCCTTCGCGCGAGCACCTGCGTCGTGGCGAGCGTCGCTGTCCGTCACGAGTCGATCGAGCACGGCCGCGATCGCGTCTGGATCGAGCGCCGCGCCGAGCGCCCCACCCTCGTCGGCCAGCTCGTGCGCCGTGGTGCCTTCGGACACGAGCACGGGTCGACCGAGGTGCATCGCCTCGATCAGGACGAGCGGGTGATCGACCTTGGCGAACAGCGAGTCGGTCGGCAGCGCCACGACGTCGCTCGCGGCGAGCAGCGCGAGGATCGCGGCTGTCTGTCCGATCATGCGCACGTCGAGCCCGCGCCCCACGGCACGCGAGGCGAGCTCGGCGCGGATCGATCGCGCGCGCTCGGTCTTGTCGCGGCACGCGAGGACGAGGACGACGTCCTTGCGCGTCTTCATCGCCGCGCAGGCCTCGAGGAGGACCTCGGCCCCGCGACCGTGCTCGAGATCGCCGGGGAACGTGACGACGAAGCGGCCTGCCAGCCCGTGCGCGCGCACGACGTCGGCGAGGGCTCGCGCAGAGGGTGGGGTCGGCGGGGTGATCGCGATCGACACGTGCGAGAGGCGCGACGCAGCCACGCCCTCGTCGAGGGCGCGCGCGAGCGTGCCGCGAGAGAGCGCGACGACGCGATCAGCGAAGACGACGTCGCCCAGGCGAACGTCGATCGAGGGCGCCGACGCGATCGTCTGCACGGTCGGCCTCCGGCGCAGCGACGCGAGCGCGCCTGCGGCCCGCTTGGTGCGCGAGCTCGGCGCGAACACGAAGTGCCAGAGCGCAGTCTCGCGATCGACCGCGAGCCTGCCGAGCATCGCGAGCGACGTGCGACGCGAGAGCGTCGCCGTGGGCACGCGGTGGAGCGTGACGCCGTCGATCGACGCGCCGTGCGGAGCGAACGCGTGCAGCTCCCGCGACGTGTGGTCGCGCAGGCCGGTGACGATGTCGCGCGCGAGGTTCTTGGAGCCGTCGGTCCAGGGAGGACCGAGGGGCTTCGAGACGACGAGCACGGGGGCGCGGGGAGACGTCATCGAGCGAGAGTGGGGGAGAGCACGTGCGAGGTGCCGATGGTATCGTGGGCCCCGTGGCAGGACCCGAAGAAGACGACCCGTCGCTCGACGAACGCGACCACGACGACGTCGACGGCGACGACGACATTCCCCAGCGTCGTCGTCGCATCGAGCGCATCCTCCCCGAAGCGCTCAAGCGCGCGATCGAGAAGGGCATCGAGACCGGCATCGGCACGTTCACGAACGCGAACGAGTCGATCCGCGGGATGGTCGGCCACCGCGGCGAGGTGCCGAAAGAGGTCGCGAGCTACGTGCTCTCTCAGATCGACGACACGAAGAACGCGGCCGTCGGCGTGGTGGCCCGCGAGGTGCGGGAGTTCCTCGAGCGCGCCGATCTCGCGACGGAGCTCCAGCGCGCGCTGACGAGCTTGTCGTTCGAGATCCGCACCGAGATCCGGTTCATCCCGAACGACAAGGGCGGCGTGACGCCCGAGGTCTCCGTGAAGACCGCGGACCCCAAGCGATCCCGCAGCCGTCGTCCGAGCGCGACGCCCGACCCGAGCGACGACGAGACCTGAGAAGCGACCGAGCGCTCAGAGATCGCGGCCGAGGTACGCGTCGCAGAGCACCGAGTAGCTGACGCGCGTCGGCGTGCGCCACGCGACGTAGAGCTCTTCGCGAACGCGTGAGGCGCGGAGAGTCGCGAGATCGGCGGCGGTCTCGCTCCCCTCGATCGCGACCGAGCCGATCGCGACGACATCGCCGTCCGCGTCCACGTGGAAGCCTTGGATCGCGGGCGGCGCGCTCGTCACGGCCAAGAGCGAGAAGCCTCCCGCCGTGCCCGCGAGCGCGACGATGTTCACGGCGGGCACACCGATCCGGATCGGCGCGGCCTCGCGAGGCGCGAGCGAGGCGTCGTAGCTGCGGAAGAAGACGCCCTCGGTGCCGCCGTCGTCGCGCCCTGTGAAGGCGATGCCGTAGCCGCCGGTGTCGCTCACGAACGGCTCCGGGGTGTGGCACTCCATCATGCCGTCGATCGGCGCCGTCCCCATCGGGATGCCCTCGGGCGAGAAGCGCGCGAGCGTGCACGTCGTGCCGTTCACCCAGGCCGCGACGCCGCCGTGCCCGAGCGTGACCTCGGTGGTGCCGGGCGCCGCGAGCGTGCCGAGGTTGAAGCCACCCGGTGAGCCGCCGACTGCCTCGGCGAAGTCGGTCTGGTTCCCCATGTTTCCGTCGACCCACGCGTACCAGGCGTTGGCCCCCACGCGCACGAGCGCGCGTCGCGGCAGGGTGCCGATCGCGGGGATGCCCAGGCCCGAAGGAAACCCTCCGCTCTGGAACTCGTTGAGACGCGGGTTGCCCTCGGTGTCGACGTCGACCGTGAGGAGCGAGCCGTCTGGGCGCGCGAGCACGTCCATCGCCGACAGCGCACCGTAGACGTCGCGCTCGAGCGACGGCGTCCCGCCCATCGGCTCGTAGTACGCGGCGGTACCCGTGCTGTTCGACGCCAGCGCCGCCAGCGCCGTACCGCCGCCGGACTCGACGGCGTCGAAGCCGAACGAGATCGGCGCGCCCGTGAACCACGCGACCGGGCCGCGCGGCATGCAGCCGCTCGGGGGGATGCCCGCGTCCGGCGTCGTGGGCGGACCTGCGTCGGTCATCATGGGCTCGACGTCGACGGGAACGCAGCGGCCGCGATCGCAGTCGAGATCCACGCCGCACGGAACGCCGACGCACTCGCGCGAGAGGAAGATCGGGATCTCCACCGTGCGCTCGCGGATGAAGCCGGTGCGGATGGTGCGCGAGACCACGGCGGCCGTCGCCGGATCGTCGCCGCAGTCGCGGAGGGCGCTCACGCGGACCTCGATGCGCGCGTCCGGATCACCCAGCGGCGGGACGACGCCGAAGCTCTCCGAGATCATGTCGACGCTGAGCTCCTGACGCGCGGTGAACGTCGTCGTGCCGCCGACGTACGGCCCGGCTTCGACGAAGATGCAGGCACGATCGGCAGGCTCGAGGTTCGAGCTCACATCGATCAGCAGCTGGGTTGCGCGTCGATCGCAGCCGACCTGCAACGCGCCAGCCACCAACACCCCGGCCGCCACGCCGACACGCGCGAGCGGGACGACGCCAGACAGCCCGCGTTTCGCGGCAGCTCGGAGCGAGAGGGCGTGCCCGACCACGATCGCGTTGGTACTGCCCCCTCGCCTGCCGCGTCAACGAGGGAAACCGTTCACCACCACGGCGGCGGCACGAACGTGGGACGCACCACCTCGACGCCGAACTCGTTGTCGGGGAAGCGCACGGCGACGCGCGTGCCGTCTGGATACGTCGGATCGTTCTCCGCGCGGCAGCCCGTCATCGCCTCGACCGGAAGGTTCTCGGGCCGCACGCGGAGGATCACGTCGAACTCGCAGTCCGCGTATCGGGTCGTCCGCCCGAGTCCGAACACGTTGCCGTTGCCGAGCATCTCGGCGCCACCGAAGTAGACGTTCTCGGCGACGTAGTCCGCGTACGGCACGCCGCCCTGGAATTCCTGGCCGGCTTGGATCGTCGCGTTGTTCCCTGCAGGGCCGATGTAGGTGTCGCGGAGCGTGAACGTGCCCGTCATGCCCAGCGTCTGGATCACGTCGGAGTGCTCGCCTTCGAGCGTGACCGTGGTGCCCTCGAGCCACGAGCCCTCGATGAGGAGATCGCGCGGCGGCGGATCACCGGGGCGCGTCGGCGTGATCTGCATGCGGTCGCCGTTCATGCCTCGCTCTGCGATCACGACCTCGACGAGCTCGGCCGAGTGCGCCGAGTGCACGAAGATGTAGCCGGCGCCTCCGAAGCGCGTCCGCGCGAGCCGCGTGAAGTCGGCGCCCGCCTTGATCGCGAAGTTCGCGCCGATGGTGAGCCCCGACCAGCTCGTGTACGGCACCTCGATCTGGAGGTTGCCGAAGCGCGGCGTCTCTCCGGGCGCGGCGCAGACGAGCACGTTCATCGTCGTCCAGGTCGCTGCGCGCGCGAGCACCGCGGCGTCGTTCAGGACGGGCGCACCGTAGTCGCCGCTGCGCAGGTGGATCACGTCGCCGCCGCTCGCCGTGCGAAGCGCCGCGACGACTTGATCCCAGCTGCTCGCGACGGCGACAGGCGTCGTCTCGCACGCGGGCGTGCGTGACGGCCAGTGCGTGCCGTCGGGTCCGTAGGTGCGATCGGAGGGGAGACAGGGCGTGCAGGTGAGCGTGCCTCCACAGCCATCGGGGCGAGCTCCGCAGAGGTCACCGCAGCCGCGCGGCTCGCACGCGGTGGTCTCGAGGATCGGGTCGGCGACCTCCACCTCGCCGCGGCCGTCGGTCCATCCCACCAGCTGATCGACGCTGCCGCTCGTCGCGCCCGTACGGAACGCAGCACCCGTCACGAGCGCGATGGGCGCTTCTCCGCAGCGGGCGATCGAGACGTCGTACTCGGAGTCGGTGAAGCGGATGTCGAGGTCGACCTCGTACCACTGCCCCGCCACGTACTCGACGCGCGCGTCGGCGCGGTAGGCGTCGCCGTCACGCGCCTCGATCACGCCGGTGTCGGCGAAGCGGATGGCCACGGGGAGATCGCCGAAGTCGTCGGCGACGCCGAGCGCGAGGCCGACGACCGCGTCGGTGGGCAGCGTCGTCGCGCGCGCGAGCACGTGGAGGTGCGTCGTTCCCGACGCGACCTCGGAGAGCGCAGTCGCGTCCCAGGCCCCCGCGGCGCCGAGCACGACGCTCGGATCGTCACACTCCACCGGCGCATCCGCGCGCGGTCCCGAGGCATCGGTGCGCCCCGCGTCGCTCGCCCCCGAGTCCACACCGCTGACGGCGGGATCACACGCCGAGAGCACGGTCACGCAGCCCGAGACGAACAGCAGTCGAGGAGCGATGGACTTCAAGAGGACCTCCGCGCCCCAACCTAGCGGGAGGCGAGATCCGACGTCCTTACAACTCGCCCGCGCTGTTCAATGACCGTGGCCCTCGTGTCCCGTGGGCGCGCGCGGGAGATCGCGGATGCGGCCGCGCGCCTCGGAGGGATCTTCGCTCGCGCCGCGCGGCTGCTCGGGCTCGCCGGGCGGCAGTCGCGGCGGGGTCGCCTGCGCGCTGGCCGCGCCGCCTGCGACGCGACGGATGAGCACGCGCGTCACGTGGAACGCCGTGAGCGGACGGTTGTCGGGCGCACCACTCTGCGGGAGGCGCGCGATCTGCGACACGAGGTCTTCGGGGAGACAGTGACCGAAGATCGTGGCGGTCCCGTCGAGCTGCGCCGCGGGTCCGTCGGTGATGTAGATCTGGCCACCGCCGGAGTCGGGGCCGTCGAGCGTCGCGAGCGCGAGCATGCCGCGCTGATCGTGGCGCAGCGTCTCGTGCGGCTCGTACGGCATCGTGTAGCCGATCGTGCCGGTGCCATCGCCGAGGTAGTCGCCGCCCTGCACGATGTACTCGGGGATGACGCGGTGGAACGTGAGGCCGCGGTAGTAGGGGCGCGTGACCCACTGGCCCGCGCGCACGTCCCACCACGCGCGCGTCCCGCGCACGAGACCGATGAAGTTGGCGACCGTGCGCGGCGTGCGATCCGCATAGAGATCACAGAACAGCGTGCCGAAGTCGGTGCCCATCTCGGCGACGAGCTGGCCGTCGGTCGTCATGCCCGCGACGGCCTCGTCGAGCGTGAAGTCGCCCGCCTCCGGATCGGGAGCGTTGGGCTCGCGAACGAGGTGCGCGGGATCGTAGGTGGGTCGCTCGGCCGCGCGACGTCCGCCCGCGAAGATCACGGTCTCACCGTCTTCCGTCGTGCCCGTGCCGCCCGGCGGTGCCCTGGGCGTGGTGGGGTCCGACGTCGTCGTCTCCGGCGGCGCCGTGGTCTCGGTGCCTTCGCCTTCGCCCTCGGTCTGCTGCGCTTCGTTGCCGCAAGCGCCGAGGCTCACGACGAGGAGCCCTGCCACGATGGTGCGCACGTTCGTCATTCCTCGTCCTCCCAGTCGTCGTCTTCGTCGTCGTCGTCGCCACCGGCCGCGCCGTCGGCAGGAATGTTCGGGATGCCCTCGAAGCGCACGTTCGTGCCCGCCCCGATGCCGTGCTCGCGCGCGAAGCCCGCGTTCACCTCGAGCACGAACTGCGACACGCCCTCGACCTCACGCCCGTCGTCGGTCTCGGGCGGTGCGTTCTCCACCACGCCGAGCACGCGCAGGTCGCTGCGGATGAAGATCATGTCGAGCGGGATGTACGTGTTGTGCATCCAGAACGTGAGCTGCCGAGAACGCGGGAAGAGGAAGATCATTCCCGCGTCCGGCTCCATGTGCCGGCGAAACATCAGGCCGCGCTGTGTCTCGGCCGAGGTACGCGCGACCTCGACGTTCACCGTCACCGGCTCGGCGCCGGGCGGCTCCAGCACGACGCGGGGTGATGTGACCGGGTGCGCGCGACCGCTCGTCTCGGGCTCGGCCGTAGCGCTCGTGGTGGGAGCGCCTGTCGTGCCCCCCGGCGACGAGCCCCGCGACGCTCCGCTTGGAGGCCTCGTGGAGTGGCTGCCGGTGCCACCGCGATCGGCGTCGCTGCCCGAGCAACCGCCTGTCGAAGTCGCCGCGGTCGCGACTCCCACGGAGAGCGCGAGAACGACGGGCGCGGCGATCGATCGAGCGGCGGAACGCATGGTGGCCGAGTCGTTACCACAGACCCCGCGCGCCGGCCGGTTCGTGGGTCGGGCGCATGGAGCGGTCGCCGGTGTAACGTGCGCCGATGCAGCCGCGCGTGTTTCTCCTCGGCGCAGGGCCCGGTGATCCGGGGCTCATCACGCGGCGCGCGGCCCGACGCCTCGGCGAGGTCGACGTCGTGCTCTACGACGCGCTCGTGCACCCCGATCTCCTCACGCTCGCGCGGCCCGACGCGGAGAAGGTCTTCGTCGGCAAGCGCGCAGGACGTGTGTCCGAGCGACAAGACGAGATCCATCGACGCATCCTCGAGGCGGTCGCGGCGGGCAAGAGCGTGGCGCGGCTCAAGGGCGGCGATCCGTATCTGTTCGGCCGTGGCAGCGAAGAGGCGGAGCTGCTCGCGTCGCGCGGCATCGCGTTCGAGGTCGTGCCGGGCGTGCCCTCGCCGGTGGCCGCTGCGGCGTACGCGGGCCTCGCGCTCACGCACCGAGACACGTCGAGCAGCATCGCGTACGTCACCGCGACGGAATCGCCCGAGAAGGATCGCGAGTCCCACGACTGGTCGCGTCTCGCGACGGCGACGCAGACGATCGTGTTCTTCATGGGCCTGCGTCGCCTCGACGCGCTGATGGAGACGCTGATCGCGAACGGGCGCGACGCGGCGACGCCCGCGGCCGTGGTGGAGCGCGCGTCGCTCCCGACGCAGCGCACCGTGGTCGGCACCGTGGGCACGATCGCTGCGCTCGCGAGCGAAGCGGGGCTCGGCACGCCGGCGCTCGTGATCGTCGGCGAGATCGTTCGCTTGAGAGAGAGAGTCCGCTGGTTCGATACGCGCCCGCTCTTCGGTGCGCGCGTGCTCGTGATGCGCCCCGAAGGGCAGACCGACACGCTCGTCGAGCGCCTCCGCGACGAAGCCGCCGACCCGATCGTCATGCCGATCCTGCGCATCGTGGCACCGACCGATCCGGCACCGTTCGTACGTGCGATGGCGGAGCTGTCGCGCTTCGACTGGGTCGTGCTCACGAGCGCGAACGGCGTGGACGCGCTCTTCGCGGAGCTCGCGCGAACGAAGCGCGACGCGCGCGCGCTGGGCACCGCGCGTGTCTGCGCGATCGGCCCCGCGACCGCGGCGCGCCTCCGCGTGCACGGCATCGTCGCGGATCTGGTGCCTTCCGAGTTCCGAGGCGAGGCGGTCGCCGACGCGCTCCTCGCGGTGATCAAAGGCAACGAGACGACGACGCGCGTGCTCGTGCCCCGCGCCGAGGTCGCGCGAGAGGCGCTGCCGAACTTGCTCGCTGCGCGCGGCGTGCAGGTGGAGGTCGTCGCGTCGTACCGCGCAGACGGTCCGACCGCGGCGACCCGAGACGCGATCGCCGAGCACCTCGCAGAAGCGCGCATCGACGTCGTCACGCTCACGTCTCCCTCGTCGGCCGAGCGCTTGATGGACGCGCTGCGTGAACGAGACCTCGACGCCAGCGCGCTGCTCGATCGCGTCGTCGTCGCGTCCATCGGCCCCGTCACCTCCGAGGCCTGCGCCCGCCTCGGCCTCCGCGTCGATGTGACCGCGAGCACCTACACCGCCGAAGGCCTCGTCGACGCGCTCGTCGACCACGTCACGACCCACGGGCTCCGCCGCTGAAGTCAGGCGGGCATCGATTCGGGTGACGCGCTACCGTCGCGCGCTTCGATGAGCTCGCACGGTCTCTCGCGTCGTTCTGCGCTCCGCGGCCTCACCGCTGCGGCGTGCTTCGTGTTCGTGATGCCGCTCGGCGCGTGTGGTCGGCCGCAGCCGAACCCGGTCGTGGTGTTCACCGTGGACTCGCCGGAGCTCGCGATGGCCAGCATCGATCCGGAGACGGGCTCGTGGCAGAGCGGACCGTGGGCTGCGGACGGAGTGACGTGGCTGCCCTACCCGCCGCGCGGACAGATCCAGGTGGAGCACGCGCTCGGTCGTGTGCCGACCACGGTGATGGTCTACCTGTCGTTCGACGCCACGGGCGCGAACCCCGCGTTGGCCGCGGGTGATCTCGCGCGCGTCGTCGACGTCGACGCCTCGACCGTCACGGTCTGGAACGACACGAACGGGAGGTTCTTCGCGCGTGTCGTCGTCCAGTGATCACGGCGCGGCCAGAGACACGGGGCGCGAGCGCCTCGCGTTCGACGCCGCGACCGCCGACGTCGCATGGACACGACGCGTCGCGATCGGCGTGGTGGTCCTCGGCGCGGCCGTCCTCGCAGGCCTGGCGCGCGCGTGGTGGGCGTACCTCGTGGCGGTAGGAAGCCTGATCGCGGTGCGCTTCTGGGCGATGCGCGTGACCACGGCGGCGCACGAGCAGACGCAGCTCGCCGACCGCGCGCTCGAGCTCGACGCCGTGGGCATCGCGATCCCGCGCGTGAGCGGTGAGGTCACACGAGCCGCGTGGAGCGAGATCGAGCGCGTGGAGATCGATCACGATCGACTGCTCGTCATCGTCCGGCAGAAGGACGGCGTCGAGGTCGAGATCGAGCCCACGTTTGGCGGCCTGGGGCTCGAGGGGCTCGCTCAGCGGATCGACGCCGCGCGTCGGCGGCGCGACGCCGAGGGACGGCGACGTCTGGCGGACGCGTGACCTCCCAACGAGAGCGGGGCGCCCGACCGTGTGTGCAGGCTGGAAACGAAGGCCTTTGCGCTATTCTCGCGGTCGCTGACGGACTCGAGAGCGAGATGCGCGTGGTCGAACGAGCAGAGTGACGGAGGAGATTCGTGGCGGAGAAGTTCGACAACGACTCGGGCGTCGTCACCGAGCAGAAGCCGAAAGAGAAGCTGCAGCCGAAGCTGAAGCGGCCGCCGATGTACCGCGTGCTGCTCCACAACGACGACTACACGACCAGGGAGTTCGTGGTGGACGTGCTCGTCGGCGTCTTCCACCACAGCGAGAGCAAGGCGATGGAGATCATGCTGCACGTCCACTACACGGGAGTGGGCGTCGCGGGTGTGTTCACGCGTGAGGTCGCCGAGACGAAGATCGCCATCGTGGAGAAGCTCGCGGAAGAGCGCGAGTACCCCTTCCGCATGACGATGGAGCCCGACGAGAACTCTGACGACTGAGAGACGAGGACTGATGGCCACCCCGACGATCGCCAAGGACCTGCAGGCCTCGCTGCGACGAGCCTACGAAGAGGCGCGCAGCCGACGCCACGAGATGGTCACCCTCGAGCACCTGCTCCTCGCGCTCCTCGAGGATCCCAAGGCGGGCAAGGCGCTCGACGCCTGCCGCGCGAACCGCAAGAAGCTGCGCGCCGACCTCGAGCGCTTCTTCGAGACGTCGGTCACGCCGCTGCCCGAAGAGATCGAGGACGACGAGTACGAGCCGCAAGAGACCATCGCCCTCCAGCGCGTGCTTCAGCGCGCTGCGATCCACGCGATCAGCTCGGAGATGGTCAACGTCGACGGCGGCAACGTGCTCGTTCAGATCTTCAACGAGCCCGACTCGCACGCGGCCTACCTCCTCCAGCAGTCGGGCGTGACGCGCTTCGATCTCAAGCGCTTCGTGAGCCACGGCCTCAACGCAGACGGCACCGAAGAGAGCTCGGTGGGCGGTCGCCCCGCGCGACGCCCGGGGCCGCGTGACGAAGAGGGCGGCGCCAGCGCAGACGGCGACCCCGACGGCGAGGGAGACGGCGATGACGAGGAGGGTCCGCCCGATCCGCTCGAGGCCTACACACAGAACCTCAACGAGGCGGCGGCCGATGGCGACATCGATCCGCTGATCGGCCGCGATCGCGAGCTCGAGCGCACGATCCAGGTGCTCTGTCGTCGTCGCAAGAACAACCCGATCCTCGTGGGCGATCCAGGCGTCGGAAAGACCGCCATCGCCGAGGGCCTCGCGCTGAAGATCCACGAAGGCAAGGTCCCCGCGGTGCTCGCGAAGGCCACCGTGTACTCGCTCGACATGGGGGCGCTGCTCGCGGGCACGAAGTTCCGCGGCCAGTTCGAGGAGCGCCTCAAGGGCGTGATCAAGCGCCTGCTCGAGCACGACGACGCGATCCTCTTCATCGACGAGATCCACACGATCGTGGGCGCCGGCGCGGTGAGCGGCGGCTCGATGGACGCGTCGAACATCCTCAAGCCCGCGCTCGCGTCGGGCAAGCTGCGCTGCCTCGGATCGACGACGCACCAGGAGTACAAGGGCAGCTTCGAGCGCGACCGCGCGCTCGGCCGTCGCTTCCAGAAGATCGACGTACCGGAGCCGAGCGTCGAGGACGCGATCCTCATCCTCGAGGGCCTGCGCTCTCGCTACGAAGAGCACCACGGCGTGAAGTACGCGACGGGCGCCGTCGAAGCGGCCGTGAAGCTCTCGGCCAAGCACATCAACGAGCGCATGCTCCCCGACAAGGCGATCGACGTGATCGACGAGGCGGGCGCGTTCGATCGCATGCGCGCCGAGCCCACGCACCAGGTCGCCGTCTCGGACATCGAGCGCGTCGTCGCGCTGATGGCGAAGATCCCCGAGAAGAGCGTGTCGGCCGCGGAGGAAGAGAAGCTCCGCGATCTCGAGAGCGAGCTGAAGACGACGATCTTCGGGCAGGACGACGCGATCGGTCGCATGACCGCCGCGATCAAGCTCTCGCGCGCGGGACTGCGCACCGGTGAGAAGCCGATCGGCAACTTCCTCTTCAGCGGACCGACCGGCGTCGGCAAGACGGAGCTCGCGCGGCAGCTCGCGAAGTCGCTCGGCGTGGAGCTCATCCGCTTCGACATGAGCGAGTACCAGGAGCGCCACACGGTCTCGCGCCTGATCGGTGCGCCGCCGGGCTACGTGGGCTTCGATCAGGGGGGCCTCCTCACCGACGCCGTGCGCAAGAACCCGCACTCGGTGCTCTTGCTCGACGAGATCGAGAAGGCGCACCCCGACCTCTTCAACGTGCTGCTCCAGGTGATGGACCACGCGTCGCTCACCGACAACAACGGCCGCAAGGCGGACTTCAGGAACGTGGTCGTGGTGATGACGACGAACGCCGGTGCGCGAGAGATGGCGACGCGACAGGTGGGCTTCGGCGGCGGCGACAAGGGCGCCGACACGAGCCGCGCGATGACGGCGATCGAGAAGCTGTTCTCGCCCGAGTTCAGGAACCGACTCGACGCGATCGTGCTCTTCTCGGGCCTCGATCGAGAGGTCATCCGCCGCGTCGTCGACAAGGAGGTCCGCCTCCTCGGCGAGCAGCTCGTGGAGCGCAAGGTCACGATCGAGATCACGAACGACACGCGCGAGTGGCTCGCAGACAACGGCTACGACGCACAGTTCGGCGCGAGGCCGATGGGCCGCACGGTCGAGAACACGCTGAAGAAGCCGCTGGCCGATCTCATCTTGTTCGGCGGCCTGAAGCACGGCGGCCACGTCGTCTTCGAGGTGAAGGAAGAGGACGGCAAGAAGGTCGTCGTCCCGCGCATCGTCTCGGGCACGGTCGCCGACGCCTGACAGGCGGATCGATCTGGCGGAAGTCTCCGCCAGGCCTCCGCCAGTCCGCCAGATCTCGCGCGTTTTCCCTTCATTTCGAAGGCCGATCAGCCGGTACGTCTGCTGCAGGTACCCCTGTGTGCCCAGCAAGAAACACGAACTGCCGATCGCGCTGCTGCGCGAGTGCCCGTCCCTCGTCGCGCGGCTCGTGCGCGAGGCGACGGGGATCGACCTGGGAACCGACCTCGTCCCCGCGGAATCGTCCTACGCGGAGATCAGGCCGAGCACGTACGAGGCGGACCTCGTACTTCGTAGCGACACAGCCACGCTCATCCTGGAGTGCCAGCTGCGACGCGACGAAGAGAAGCGCCTGACGTGGCCCTTCTACGCAGCGAGCGAGCACCTCGCCTCGCGAGGAAAGCCGACCTACCTGCTCGTCATGACGTTCTCCGAGCGCGTCGCGGACTGGGCACGCCACCCCATCGCGACGTTCCAAGGAGGGAGCTTCGCGCCGCTCGTCCTCGGCCCGCGAGACATCCCCCGGGTGACGAGCGTCGACGACGCACGCCAGCATCCGGAGCTCGCGATCCTGTCTGCGCTGGTGCATGGCCGAGACGCGGACGCCATGGCGATCGGGCTCGCGGGCTTGGCGGCGGCCGCAACGCTGGCACGCCGCGACGAGGATCGTGGCAGGCTGTACGTCGACGCGGTCTTCGCGTCGCTGACCGAATCGCACGCAGCGCAGCTCTTGGAGATCGTGATGAAGACGCAAGACTACGAGTGGAAGAGCGACCTCGTGCGCGGATGGGTCGCGGAGGGACGAGTCGAAGGACGTGTCGAAGGGCGCGTCGAGGGGCGTGTCGAAGGGCGTGTCGAGGGGCTCCGTGAGGCCGTGCGGGCCTTGTGCGACGTGCACGAGATCGCGTGGACCGACGAGCGCGCGCGCACGGTGATGGGCCTCGGCGCCGACTCGCTGACCGACCTCCTCGGCCGCATCTCGACCGACCATCGATGGCCGAGCGACGGGTGATCGCAGGGTGCGGTACGGAATGCGCGCGATGCCGGTCTATCTCCTGACGGACAAGCTCGTGTTCCCTCCCGCCGAAGGCGCCAGCCGCGAGGGCGTCGTCGCGGTGGGGGGCGACTTCAAGCCCGAGCGGCTCTTGCTCGCGTACTCACAGGGCATCTTCCCGTGGCCTACGGAGGGGATGCCGCTCCTGTGGTTCTCGCCGGATCCGCGCTTCGTCCTCCGGCCGCGCGCGGTGCACGTGGGTCGCTCGCTCGCGAAGGTGGTGCGACGCGGCACGTTCGAGATCCGGTTCGACACTGCGTTCGAGGAGGTGATCCGTGCATGCGGTCTCGTGCCGCGTCCCGGTCAGGACGGCACGTGGATCCAAGAGGATCTGATCGAGGGCTACGTCGCGCTCCATCGCCTCGGCTACGCGCACAGCATCGAGGCCTGGCGCGACGGTGACCTCGTCGGTGGCCTCTATGGCGTGTCGCTCGGCAGCTGCTTCTTCGGCGAGTCGATGTTCGCGATCGATCCGGACGCGTCGAAGGTCGCCTTCCTCACGCTGCTCGCGCACCTCGACCGCTGGGGCATCGGCCTCGTCGACTGCCAGGTGAAGACGGAGCACCTCACGCGCTTCGGCGCGCAGGAGATCCCGCGCAAGACCTTCCTCGCCGAGCTACGCGAGCGCCTCCCGCATCCGACGAAGCGCGGCGTGTGGCGCGCGGAGCTCGATCCACGCGCAGCCCTCGTCGCGCTCGCACTGCCCAGAGGTGAGCGGTGAGAACTGCACCGACGACAGGACGGCTCGCACGACCCGACGAGACATGCGTCAGTCGCGGCTCCGCTCGGCGAGCAACGCGCGCACGCGCGAGGGCCCGGCCCGCGGGGCGAGCACGGGATCGAGCGTGCCGACCAAGATGGAGAGCGCGCGAGCGCGAGCTCGCAGGCCAGCCTCGCGCTCACGATCACCGTCGCGCCGCGCGAGCTCGGCGAGCCTTCGGGTGATCGACAGCGCGAGCGACCAACGCCCACGCTGCTCGGCGTGCTCGGCGCGGAACGCGAGGAGGCTGACGTCACCCGAGAGCTGCGCGTCCGCCTGCGCGAGCACCGCGTCGGCGTCCTCGGGCGCGCCCATGCCGATCAGCGCGCGAGAGAGGCCGATCCAGAGCCGCGCGTCCGAGCCTGCGCGCACGAGGCCCACGCGGAAGGTCGCCTCGGCATCGCGGTACGCGTCGCGCGCGAGCTCGAGCTCGCCGAGGGCGACGTACGCCTCTGCGTACGAGGGATCCGCGCTGATCGCGTCACGCAGGTAGCCGCGAGCGCTCACCCGATCTCCCGCCTCGGCGAAGCGCGCACCGAGCGCGGTGAGCTCCTCCGCGCGCTCGTGTCGCGAGACGTCCTGGGCCGCCAGCGGAGACGTGACGTACGCGAGCGCGAACACGAGCGCGGCGAGCCAGGAGCGCATGTCGAGAGGATGCGGCCCAGTCGCGCGACGGTCGAGCACGGACTCGCGCGGGAATGCGGGGAACCGAACGGGCGCCCAGGCGTCGGTGGTCTATAGTCGCGCGCCCTCTCTTCCCCGCCCCCCGGAGCACCATCGTGCGTCAGTGGATGCGCTATGCGCCGTACGTCGCCTTCTTCTTGTCTGGCGCGTCGTCGCTGATCTTCCAGACGATCTGGACTCGCCATCTGCACCACGTGTTCGGCGCGACGTCGGTCGCGATCAGCACCGTGCTCACCGTGTTCATGGCGGGCCTCGGCATCGGCAACTGGATCGCCGGCCGCTACGCCAACCGGATCAAGGATCCGATCTTCGCGTACGCGATCGCCGAGCTCGGGGTCGCCATCTGGTCCTTGTTGATCCCGTTCCTCGTGGCGTCCGACGGCTGGCTCGCCACGGTGAACGCCACGCTCCGGCAGTCGTTCGGGGGCGACTCGGGCGTGTTCATGATCGCGCGCTTCCTCTGCGTGGTGCCGATCCTGATCGTGCCGACGACCCTGATGGGCGCCTCGACGCCGCTCCTCGTCCGGCACTTCGTCTCGACCAGCGACGACCCGGCCACGGCCTCGAGCAAGGTGGGCACGCTCTACGCGCTCAACACGTTCGGCGCCGCGACCGGCCCGCTGCTCTCGGCGTTCGTGCTGATGCCGACGGTCGGCCTGATGGTCACGAACGTGGTGGCGTGCGGGATGAACCTCGGCCTCGCGCTCGTCATCTTCGCGCTGCGTGAGCCGCTCATCGGCAGCGCGTGGGGCAGCGGCGTCCCGATCTCCGTGATGCCCGGTCCCGCCACGGCGGAGGACCGCGCGCGTGCGATCCCCGCGAGCACCAACGCCATCATCCTCGTCGGCGCGTTGCTCGGCATCGCGTGTCTGCTCGGCTCGATCACCGTTCAGGAAGAGGGCTCGACCATCGCGTGGGCGCTCCGCGGCGTCGGCATCGCGGGCTTCCTCGCCGTGCTCTACGGCATGGTGCGGGCGACCACACGCGACCTCCCCGTCGCCGCGCCCGCCGTGACTCGCAAACCCGACAGCGCCAACGCGGACGCCGACAAGACGGACGACGAGGCCGAAGCGCCCGCGCCAGACGCGAGCGGCCCGAAGGTCGAGCACGAGATCTCGAGCGACACGCCCTTCGCCGTCGACGTCGGGAGCAAGAAGGCCAAGAAGGGCAAGCGCGGCAAGCTGGTCGACGCCCCGAGTGACAGCGCCGAGCCGAGCACCGACGACGACGTCGCCCCCGAGCGCGAGCCGTGGGTTCCGCCCATCGCCCGCAAGGTCGCGTTCTATTGCTTCGCGCTCTCGGGCGCGGCGGCGCTCTGTTACGAGGTGGTGTGGTCGCGCGCGCTCGCGATGACCATCGGCAGCTCGATCTACTCGTTCGCGCTGATCCTCGAGACGTTCCTCATCGGCATCGCGGTGGGCAGCGCGGCGATGAGCTCGCTCCTCGGGAAGAACAGCCGTCCGCTGCTCGGCGTCGGCCTCACGGCGTCGCTGCTCACGCTGCTCGGCAACATCCCGTGGGCCGTCGACATGCAGATCGGCGAGCGCCTCCACCAGGGCTCCGTCGCCACGTGGCTCGGCGTCAGCCTGCTCCCGATCGTGTTGCTGGTCGCCGTCGCGGCGTACTCGCGGCGTCGCGCGGCGATCAACACCTCCCTCGGCGGAAACGCCGACGAGTCCACGGCGCCCGGCCTCGTGATGGCGCTCGTGCCCGCGGTGGTCGCGCTGCTCAACGTCACCTACTTCTCCACGGGCTACCTGCCCAAGATCGTGACGTCGGTGGTCGTCGTCGTCGCGATCTTCCTCGCGGTCACGCTCGCCCTCCGCAAGTCGCCGGTGCTCCTGCTCGCGGTGGTGCAGCTCTTCATCGGCGTCGCGACCGTCGTCTCCTACTACTGGCAGGACGAGATCCCGTACGCGTTCGCCCAGCTCGTCGTCTCCGTGGGCGAGCTACCGCAGCACGTCGGCACGGTGCAGTTCTTCATGTTCCTCACGGCGATGCTCTGCACGCTGCCCGCGACGCTCGGGATGGGCGCGATGTACCCGCTCACGCTGCGCGTGTGGACCACGGGCGGCGGAGCGATCGCGCAGGACGTCGCCGTCGTGTACTCGGGCAACACGGTCGGCTCGATCGTGGGCTCGTGGCTCCCGGGCTTCGTGCTCATGCCGCTCATCGGCATGGAGCGAACGCTCCACGTGGGCATCGTGCTCAACATGCTGCTCGCGCTCGCGATGCTCATCGCTGGCGCCGCGGAGCCCGAGGACACCTCGGCGCCCGCTGCGGCCGGCACCGAGCGCGGCGAGCGAAAGCCCGGTGAGCTGCCGATGTGGCACGCGGTCACGGTCTACGTGCTGGCGCCTGCGATCCCCGCGATGCTCGCGCTGCTGTGGCTCGGATCATCGCGCCCCGACATCCGCTGGAACCAGACGCAGATGACGCTCGGCGTGTTCCGCGTGTCGCTCGCCGAGGGCATGCTCGACCCGACGAGCTGGGGTCAGCCGGACCTCGTCTACTACCACGATGGCCTGAGCACGACGGTCACGGTGGAGCGCTGGGGCCACCACTTCGCGCTCAAGAACAACGGCAAGGTCGACGCCTCGAACGGCGACGACATGCCGACGCAGGTCACCGTCGCGGCCTATCCGCTGCTCTTCCACCAGGACGGTCCCACCGACCTCGACGTCGCGATCATCGGCTTCGGCTCCGGCGTGACCGTGGGCTCGACGCTGTCGTTCCCCGTGCGCTCGATCGACGTGATCGAGCTCGAGCGCGCGATCCCCGAGGCCGCGCGGTTCTTCCAGGACGTGAACCTGCTCGACTACCAGCTCGACGCGTTCCCCTACGTGCAGATGGATCGCCTGACCATCTTCAACGACGACGGCCGCAACTACCTCGCGGCCACCGATCGCCAGTACGACGTGATCATCAGCGAGCCGTCGAACCCGTGGATCACGGGCGTCTCGGATCTCTTCACGATCGATCACTTCCGCATCGCGAAGCGGCGCCTGCGTCCCGGCGGCATCTACTGCCAGTGGGTGCAGCTCTACGAGATGAGCCCCGAGAACATCAAGGTCATCTTCCGCACGTTCGCGGAGGTCTACCAGCACGTGATCGTGCTCGCGGCCGACGACCACAGCTCGGACACCGTCGTGCTCGGTTCCGATGCGCCGCTGCCGCTCGATCTCGAGCGCCTCCGCCGGAGCTGGGGCCTCGAGGTCGAGGGACGCATCACCGTCGCGGCGCAGCTCGAGCGCGCCGACATCCACGCGCCCTACGACGTGTTCGCGCGCGTGCTGCTCGCGACGCGAGACGAGGTGATGACCTACGCGCACATCGAGGAGCGTCGTCGCGGCACCGGCCCCGACGCCGTGTGGGAGACCGACTGGGGCTCCACCAACGTCGGCGAGTGCAACGCCGAGGACTGCATCCGTCGCGAGGTCGAGATCAACACGGACGACAACGCGATCATCGAGTTCGCGGCGCCGCGCGATCTGATCGGCTTCGAGCGCTACGAGGGCTACCTCTCGACGATCTACTCGCACCAGTGGCCGTTCGCGCGCCTCGGTCCGCAGCTCGAGGGCTTCGGCGAAGGCGACGAGCGCGCGCGCAACCTCGCAGAGCTCGCGATGTCGCTCGTGGCGCATGGCCGCTACGACCAGGCCGCCGAGTTCATCGAGCAGTCGCAGCAGGCAGGTCGCGCGAGAGAGACCGCGGTCGCGCTCGAGGTGCTCACGCACTTGCTGTCGAGCGAGCGTGAGCCTCCCGTGCGCATCGAGCCGCCGATCCCCGGCCCCGAGCTCGACCGCGAGAGCGCGCGACGTCTCGTCGACGGCTTCGATCGCGTGCGCGACTCGGTCGATCAAGGCAACTACGGCGCGGCGCTCATGGCGATGGAGGACATCCCCTCCCCGCTGCGCCTCCACAGCGGTCCGTCGATGCGGTTCCTGTATGGCTTCTTGCTCTACAAGGCCGCGCAGGGATCGCCGTCGCAGTACCGCGCTGCGGCCGAGACGCTCGAGGATCTCGTGCGCACCGAAGAGGACTACGTCACGCGGCACCCCGAGGCGTTCTACTTCCTCTCGCGATCGCTCGACGCCGAGGGCGAGTACGACCAGGCGCTGCCGTTCATGCGCCGCTATGTCGAGGCGCGCCTCGTGAGCTCGCGCTCCGACTACGCCGAGGCGCCGGAGCCTCCCGCGAGCGAGGCGCCCACGACGGACGCCGCAGGCGAGGCCGACAAGGACGAGCACGACCCCGCGTCGCGCGCGGCCGAGGCGATCCCGCCCGGCACGACTTCGCCGGCGACTCCGACCGCACCCACGCCCTGACCCAGCCGCTCAGCCGCGGAGGAACTCGTCGAGCACCTTCTCGATGAGGACGTTGGGAACGATCCGCGGCTTCTTCTCGACGACGAACACCACGTCCGAGCCCGTCACCGTGTAGCTGCCTTCGAGCGTGCCGAGCGGCGTGCGGAGCAGGTAGCTCCCGCCGGCCTCGTCGCCGTTCCACACGCTGCCGAACTTCACCGCCTCTTGCTTGGCGCGCACCAGCGTGCGGCTCACGTCGGCGAGACGTCGCTTGATCTCGAGCGCGCTCATGGCCGGAGCGTGTCACCCCGCGACGCATCGCGACAGGTGCGCAGCACGCTGCACTCGCCGACCGGTCAGCCCAGGTCGGCCACGGCCTCGAGCGGCACGTCGAGGCCCGGCATGCGGCCGCCGAAGGTGAGGCGCTCCATCCATGGCATCGGCGGCGGCGGCGGCGCCGCGCCCGCGAACACGTCGAGGATCAGCGGCACCGCGCGCGACACGGCGTAGCGCACGAAGACCTCGCCGGCCTCGGCGCTCGCATGACGTGGTCGACCCGTATAGCCAGGGAACGGACGCAGCTTCGACCAACCCACGCCGTACGCGGCCACCCGCAGCTCGGCGGCGATGCGCTTCTTGCCGGCGGCGTCGGCCGCGCGCGCCATCCGCATCAGGCGCGCGTCGGGCGTGATCGCGGGGCAGTCCGGGAGCGTGCGGTGGATCGGATCGACCGAGTGCGGCGCGAGCGCGAGCGCGAACGACGTCTCCATGAAGCCCGCGTGGAAGTCGTGCCGCAGCGTGGCCAGCATCTCGGCGCGCTCGCTCTCCGGTACGAGCGCGAGCGCCGGCGCGAACGGCTCGATCGGGCTCGTCGCCACGTCCGAGAGCAGCAGGTTGAGCGGCGCGACCGCGCGCACACCTCGCGCGATCAGCGCCTCGGTGCCGCGGTGGATCGCGATCGAGTGGAGCGGCGCGCCGTGGAACGTCATCAGCACCACGCGACGCGCGCCGAGATCCGCGAGCGCCTCGCACGCCGTCATGATCAGCGCGCACAGGTCACGGAACGCGACCGCGCGACTGCCCGGCCCCTGCGTCGGGTCGACGCCCGCGTCGAGCGTCGAGGCCTGGAGGCAAGGCCACGCGTGCGACTCACGCAGCCCCTCGTGGATGCGAGCCGCGAGGCCCGTCGACACGAGGTGATCGTTGCGCAGCGACAGGTGAGGCCCGTGGTACTCGACGGGGTCGATCGAGAGGAACACAGGCGCCCCCGATCGAAGGAGCGCGCGCGCCTGACGGTGCGGCAGCTCGAGGATGGGGATCACGTCGTTCATGGCTGCTCCTCGGAGCGGTGTAGCGGCCCGCCGCGCCCGGTGCACACTCGGGTCATGCGCCGCGGTGCGTGGGCTCTCTCGAGGTCGACCTGGGCGAGCAGCCTCCTCGTCGTCTTCACGGTGCTGTGCGCCGCGCCGTCCGCTGCACAGCGTGTGGATCGCGCGCAGGCGCGACGCGCGCTCGAGGATCGAAACGCCGAGCGGGCCCTCGCGAGCGCGGAGCGAGCGCTCACTGCGGGCCGTCTGCCGCGCGCGCTCACGCTGCTCGAGGCGAGCGCGCGCCGCTTGCCCCGCGATCCGCGCGCCGCGATCCGCTTCTGCGCGCTCACGATCCCGGAAGACGACGCGACGGTCGACGCGCTGGTCGAGGGCTCGGAGCCACTGTCGCTCTCGGCGGCGCGCTGCGACGCGCTCTTGTCCCTGGCGGTGCACGAAGGAAGCGGCTCGCTCGATCCTCGGCTCGCCGCACCGAGCGCGTGGGCGCGCGCGCTCACGGGGGATCGCGGCCCTGCCCTGGCGCGGTTGTCGAGCCGTCCGCTCGACGAGCGCGACGTGCCCGCCCTCGCGCGGCTCGCGGCGCTCGCGCTGGCCGACGACGATCTCGAGCAAGCCGACACCGCGCTCTCGCTCGCGCGACGGGTGCGCCCGAGCGATCTCGATCTCGCGAGCGATCTCGGCGCGCTCCGCCTCGCGCGCGGAGACGCTGCGTCCGCGGTCACGCTGTTCCGCACCGTCGTCGCGGGGCATCCCGGAGATCGCGACGCGATGCACGACCTCGCGGGCGCCTACCTCCAGGCCGGCGAGCACGCGCTCGCGGTGGGCCTCCTCGCCCGCCTCGCCCGAGACGAGCCAGACATCGCCTCACGGTGGCTCGAGCTGTCTCGGGCGCGCGTGGAGCTCGGCTCGTTCGCGGAGGCCGCGGCCGACGCACGCCGTGCCCTCCAGCTGGCAGCGGCGGACGACGCGACGGCCGCGCTGGCGCTCGGCGATGCGCTTCGACTGGGAGGCGACTCGGCGGGGGCACGCACCGCCTACGAAGAAGCGCTTCGGCGCGATCCTGCCTCTTCCCGCGCGCGGCGCGCGCTCGACGCCCTCTGATCCCACGCCGAGAACCCCGACCGAGAACACCCGAGCAAGAGTCGAGAGGAAACCCCCGACGTCGTCCGGGTTTTCGGTAGCATCGGGGGATGAGGATCTTGCCGTGGCTCGGGCTCGGGAGCGTCGCGCTCCTCACCGCATGTGGACGCGAGGCCCCCCCGCTGGCGAGTCCCACGGCGCGGACCGCCGCCACCGCCGCCGCCACCGAGGCGTCGCTGCTCGCCTCGCCGTTCGCGCTGACTCCCTCGGGAGATGCAGCGGGCCGACGCTTCGGGCGCTCGATCGCCACGAGCGACGAGGGCCGCGTCGTGGTCGTGGGCGCGCCCGACGACTCGGTGCTCGCCGCGTCCGCGGGCGCGGCGCACGTGTTCGTGCGCAACGCAGGGCTCCTGACCGAAGTGGCCGCGCTGCGACCGACCACGCTGCTCGACAGCGACCAGTTCGGATCGCACGTCGCCGTGAGCGGTGACGGTACCCGCATCGCCGTCGGCGCTCCGTACGCTGGCACGACCGACGGTGGCCTCGTGTTCGTCTTTCACGATGTGGGCGGCGTGTGGACGCAGGAGACGACGCTCGCTCCGCTGGCGAACGCCACGGGCGACGATCTCTCGCCCGTGTCGCTCGACGCCACGGGCTCGACGTTGCTCACAGGCGCGCCGAACGCGAGCACGGCGACGTGCCTCGGCTGTGGAGCGGCGTTCGTGTTCACGCGCGACGCGACGGGGTGGAGCGAGGCCGCGACCCTCGTGTCGCCCGCGCCCGCGCCCTTCGAGAAGATGGGACAGGCCGTGGCGCTGAGCCGCGATGGCGCGCGCGCCGTCGTGGGCATCCCGCGCGAAGACACCGCGCACGTCGACGCGGGCGGTGCGCGCACGTTCGTCCGCGCGGGCGCGACGTGGACGCACGAGGCGCTGCTCACGCACTCGGACTCGGCGTCGAACGATCTGTGCGGCCTGGCGGTCACGACGAACCTCTCGGGGGATCGCGTCGCGATCGGCTGCCCGCTCGACGACACGAGCGCGGCGAACGCGGGGACGATCCGCGTGTACGCATGGAGCGGCGGCGCGTGGACCGCAGAGGGCACGATCGCCCTCGCCGATGGCGCGTTCGGCGATCAGCTCGGCTACTCGGTGTCGATGACGCCCGACGCGCTCCGCGTCGTCAGCGGCGCGATCGGCGACCTCGACGCGGGGGGCGTGGCCACCGGCAGCGTCAACGTCTTCGATCGCATCGGGACGACATGGCGACGCGTCGGTGTGGCCGCGATCCCCGGTCTCGGCGAGGACGCGCTCGGCCGCTCGGTCGCGGTGGCCGCCGACGGCGTGACGGCGCTCGTCGGCGCAGACATGGCCGACAGCATGGCCGGTGAGAGCGCCGGAGCGGCGTGGGCGCTCGTGCTCAACTCCGAGCGCGGTGAGCCCTGCGGACGCGGCTCCTACTGCGCGACAGGGTCGTGCGTCGACGGCGTCTGCTGCGACACCGCGTGCGGCGGCGGCGCGCTCGACGACTGTCAGGCGTGCGCCGCAGCGCTCACGGGCGGCGTCGACGGCACGTGCGCCGCGCTCGACGCGACGGCAGCTCCCGCCACGACGTGTCGCGCCGTCGCGGGCGACTGCGACGTGGCCGAGCGCTGCGTCGCGGGCAACGTCGTGTGTCCAGCGAACGTCTTCGTCGCGGCGAGCACCGAGTGCCGCGCGGCGCGTGGCGGCTGCGACGTGGCGGAGCTCTGCCCCGGCGATGGCGCTGCGTGTCCCTCCGACGCGATCGCCGCAGACGGCGCGACGTGCCGCGCCGCCGTGGGCCGCTGTGACGCCGCCGAGCTCTGCGACGGCGTGGCCACCACGTGCCCGATCGATCGTCCGGCGACCGAGGGCACGGGCTGCGGGGACGGCAACCTCTGCAACGGCGAGGAGCGCTGCACGCTCGGCGCGTGCGTGGTCGCGATGGTGCTCGACTGCGACGACGACGACGTGTGCACCGCCGATGCCTGCGACAGCGCCCTCGGCTGCTCTCACACCGAGGTCATGGGCTGCTGCAGGCTCGACGCGGAGTGCGCCGACTCGGACATGTGCACCGACGACGCGTGCGACGTCGCGACGGGCGCTTGCACCCACGACGTCAGCATGGCGTGCGCGGACACCGACGGGGGCGTGCCGATGGACCTCGACGCAGCGATCAGCGCCCTCACCGACGTGGGTCCCGTGGACGCGGCGTTCGATCCCACCGTGGACGCAGGTCCGCTCGGCGCGATCGACGCCGGCCGTGACGCGGGCAGCGGCGTTGGAGGCAGCAGCGGCTGCGGCTGTCGCGCGCAGGGGAGCACGACGCACCGCTCGAGCGCGCTCGCGGCGCTGGGCGTGCTGCTCGGCCTCGTCGCGGTCCGCCGCCGTCGGCGCGCGGGCGGCCGGCACGCCACATCACCGTAGACGTAGTACACCTGGCCGGAGCTTCGTCTCCGGCTTCGCGTACGTCCCGTGATCGAGCGCATCTACAAATACCCCGGCTGTGCGGTGTCCACCTGCGGTGGGCTCTCGCTCCTCGTCTGGACGGGCGAGCCCACGCTCGCCGCCAACCAGTGGGTGGTCCGCACGCTCCGCGCGAACCGCGGGGACGGAGAGATCGCCCTCCTCCAGATCATCGCCGCCTCCGCGGGTACGCCCGACGCGGAGACGCGCGCGTACATCCAAGAGGTCTACAAGCGCGAGCTGTCGGACGTGCGTCGCATGGTGAGCGCCCCGCTGGGCGACAGCTTCAAGCAAGCCGTCGTTCGAACGATCATGCGCGGCATGGCGCTCATCGCAGGCAAGTCGCAGAACATGACCGTCGTCTCCACGCTCGAGGAGGCCTACAGCGCCGTGCTCGAGCGCCGGACCTCGCCCACGCGCGATCAGCTCGCCGCGCAGGTCCGCGCGATGTTCGACGACCTCGCGGCGACCTACCAGGACTCGCCCGCCGGCTGACTACTCGGTGCGGACCTTGGCCTCGCGCCAGAGGTCGTCGCGCGTCGCGTCCGTCATCTGGTCGAGCGGCGTGCCGCGCTCGTGCGCGAGGCGCTCGGCTTCGCGGAAGCGCGTCGTGAAACGATCGAGCGTGCCGCGCAGGCTCGCCTCGGGATCGATCGACGAGAGGCGCGCGAAGCTCGCCAACGAGAACAGCACGTCGCCGAGCTCCTCCTCCATGCGCGCGCGATCACCACTGGCGACGGCCTCGTCGAGCTCGGCGAGCTCTTCGGTGACCTTGCCGCGCGCGCCGCTGGGGCTCGGCCAGTCGTAGCCGACGCGCGCAGCCTTGTCGCCGATGCGTACGGCCCGGTTCAACGACGGCATCGCGAGGGGCACGCCGTCGAGCGCGCCCTTCGGACGCTCGGTCGGCGCCTTGGCCTCGCGCTCTCGGGCCTTGCGCTTCTCCCACGCGTCGAGGACCTCGTCGGCCGTGCCCGCAGACTCGTCCGCGAAGACGTGCGGGTGGCGCCTGACCATCTTGTCGCTGATCGCCGCGACGACGTCGTCGGGTCCGAACCAGCCTTTGGCGCGCGCGATCTCGCTCTGGAAGACGATCTGGAGGAGCAGGTCACCGAGCTCCTCGCGGAGGTCCGCCGCGTCGCTGCGATCGATGGCGTCGACGACCTCGTGCGCCTCTTCGACGACGTACGGACGCAGCGTCTCGAGCGTCTGCTCGCGATCCCACGGGCAACCGTCGGGCGCGAGCAGCCGCTGCATGATCGCGACGAGGTGAGGCAGCGTCTCGCCTCGCTGCTCGGTCACGGGCGGACATGCGGGCGCGGGCGGCGCAGGGCGACGAGGCGTGCGCGTGGTGGGCTCGTTCATGGCGCGGGACATAGAGGAAGCCCGCGCACGGGACAAATCGAAGGGCGCGGGCTAACTCACGGCCGTGTCGAGGATCCTCCACATCGAGGACGACGCGGGGAGCAGGCTCCTCGTGCGCAAGGTCCTCGCCGCTGCGGGGCACGAGGTGCTCGACGCGGCGAGCGGGCTCGAGGGCGTGCGCCTCGCGAAGCAGTCCAAGCCCGATCTCGTCATCGTCGATCTGAACATCCCCGATCTCGACGGCTACGAGGTCGCGCTGCGCTTGCGCGGCACGGACTCGCTCGCCGAGGTGCCCATCGTGGCGATCACGGCCGAGGGCGATCGCGAGACGAGCCTCGCCGTGGGCTGCGACGGCTTCATCGAGAAGCCGATCGATGTACGGAGCTTCCCTGCGCAGATCGAGCGCTTCCTCGGCGGACACAAGGAGCGCCCCTCGCACACGGGCGATCTCCCGCTGCGCGCGGCCTCGCACCGCATCGTCGAGCGCCTCGAGCACAAGGTCGAGGAGCTCGTCCTTGCGAACGCTCGGCTCGAAGAGGTCGCGCGTCTGCGTCGCGAGTTCCTCCGCAACCTGAGCCACGAGATCTCGACGCCGATGACGCCCGCCGTCGGCTACCTGAAGCTGCTGCTCAACGAAGAGCTCGGTCCGCTCACGGCCATGCAGCGCAAGGCGCTCGTCGCGGTGGACGCGGGCGTGTCCCGGTTTCGCGGCCTCATCGACACGCTGCTCGACGTCTCCGCGCTCGAGACGGGGCGCCTGCACTTCTTCACGCGCGACTACGACTTCGCCAAGATCGCGAAGCGGGCGATCGACGAGGCCAAGCCGCGCCTCATCGACAAGCAGGTCACGCTGCACGTCACGCCGACGACCGGTGCGATCGCGGCGCACGGCGATCCCGACAAGGTCCGTCGCGCCATGGCGCACCTCCTCGACAACGCGATCAAGTTCACGCCCAAGGGCGGCATGGTCGCGGTGCGCGCGCGCCTGGCCGACGGCGAGGTGCTCGTGTTCGAGGTGGCCGACAGCGGCCCCGGCGTCCCCGAGGGCCACCACGACCGCATCCTCGAGGTCTTCTTCCAGGCCGACGGCTCCGTCACGCGGCAGTTCGGCGGCGTGGGCCTCGGCCTGGCGTTCGCGCGTCGCGTCGCCGAGGCGCACGGCGGTCGCGTGCAGATCGAGAGCCCGCCCCGCACGAGCTGGGTCGAGGACGAGACCGCGCTCGCCGCGACGCCGCTCACGGGCACGCTCGTCCGGCTCGAGCTCGGCGCGCATCCGAGCGTGCCGTCCACGCCGCCTCCCGCCTGATCGCACGACCCGCCTCGAAGGGAGCCGCCGCGTGCGACGCGTCTACCTCGATCACCACGCCGCCACGCCGCTCCTGGCGAGCGCGCGCGACGCGATCCGCAGCGCGCACGAGACCGCGTGGGCCAACGCGTCGAGCGCGCACCACGAAGGTCGTGCCGCGCGCGCGATGCTCGAAGACGCACGTCGCTCCGTCGGCGCTGCGCTCGGCGTGAGCGCTGCCGACGTGGTCCTCACGGGCGGCGGTACCGAGGCCTGTAACCTCGGCGTGCTCGGGCTCGCGGTGAACGCTGGCCATGCGCTCGACGATCTCCACGTGGTCACGTCGAGCCTCGAGCACCCGGCCGTGGAGCGCGCGACGGCCGAGCTCGAGCGCCTCGGCGCCACGGTGCACACGTTCGATCTCCACGCGTCGGTCGACGCGCTCGTCGACTGGGCGACACGACCGAGCTTCCCCGACGTGCGCGTGCTGCTGGCGGTGCAGTCGGTCTCGCACGAGACGGGCACGGTCCTCGATCTCGACGCGATCACCCGCCCCCTCTCGGCCTCCGCGCGCGTCTTCGTCGACGCATCCGCGGCGCTCGGGAAGCTGCCCGTCGCGCGCTTCGTCCGGCCCGAGTGGGCCGTCGCGATCGCAGGTGCCAAGGTCGGCGCAGGCGCGGGAGCCGGCGCGCTGCTCGTGCCGCGCGGGATCGACGTGACGCCAAGGCACCTCGGCGGTGCGCACGAGCGCGGTCGGCGCGCAGGCACACCGGACGTGCCCGCGCATGCAACGCTCGGCATCGCGTGCCGCGCGCTCGACGCACGCCTGAGCGAGATGCCGCGCATCGCAGCGCAGCGCGATCGACTCGAGGCCGCGCTCGTCTCGCTCGGCGGAGTAGTGAACGGTGCAGACACCAACCGCGTCGCGACGGTGACGAACGTGTCGTTTCGCGGCTGGCGCAAGAGCACGCTCGTCGCGGCGCTCGACCTCGAAGGGGTGTCGGTCTCCGCGGGCGCCGCGTGCTCGAGCGGCCTCGACGGCCCCTCGCCCGGCGTGCTCGCGCTCCACCGTGACGAGCCGTGGCGCAGCGAGAGCTGCCTCCGCTTCTCGCTCGGCCTCGAGACGACCGACGAAGACATCGAGCTCGCCATCCGCGCGGCGACGCGCGCGCTCTCGCGCAGCCCGAGCTGACCGCCCCGCAACGTCGAAGAGAGCGGCGCGACGCCGGACGACTCAGGCATCCACACGTCGAATCTGCGACAAAACCAGCACCGTTCCCAAAAGCGGGACGGTCCTGCTTCGTTGCTCAGATGTGGGACTCCAGTAATACGGGAATGCAACTAAGCAGGTCGGGTCGCGGCGGGGGTTACCCCCCGCCGCTCCCACAGATCCGGAC
>CAZCVE010000052.1:21366-62832 GCA_964502175.1 uncultured Sandaracinaceae bacterium | reverse complement strand
AGCGACGCGGGGTCCGGGGGCGCCTGAGCCCCCGAGCCGCGCCGAAGGCGCGAACCTACAGCACGTAGCGGATGTAGGCGGCGCCGTGGACGCCGATCGCGATGTCGTTCATGCGGTCGAGCGCGGGGCAGAGGCGGGTGCCGCCCAGCAGGCCGATCGAGAGGTGGCGCGCGTGGAAGTGCGCGTCGATGCCGAGCTCGCCGCCGTACGCGATGCCCACGGTCGATGCGCTCGGCTGCCCGTAGAGCGTCAGCACGTCGGTGCTCGCGACCATGAAGCCGAACTGACCCGCCAGCCAGATCGCGAGCTCCGCGGTCGGATTGATCTGCGCGCGCACGTCGCCCATCGCGCCCATCAGCTCGAACACCTGTCGGCCCGGCGGCGGCGGCGTGGCGGTCTGGTGCATCGAGCCCTCGGCGATCGCGCCGATCCACAGCCAGTCGAGGATCTCGTAGCCGATGCGCACGGCGAGCATCGGGCCGGGCGAGCTCACGCGACCGACGCCGCCGATGAAGCCGCGGCCGCCGATCATGCCTTCGATGTAGAGGCCGTGCGCGTAGAGCGAGCGCGTGATCGGGATCGCCTCGGGGGGCAGGCGCTCCACGTCGAGGCGCGTGCGATCGGGCTCTTCGGTCCCGCCCGTGCGGTTCGCGTCGGCGTCGCTGCGCGCGGTCGTGTCCTGCGCGCTCGCGATCGAGGTGATCGCATGGACGAAGACGAACACGAAGGCGGCAGCGCGAGCGCTCACGGACGGTGACGCTACCAAACCTCGCTCCGCGCCAGCCGTGAAAACTGCGCGGACGCACGAAAACAGTGGCCGTCTCCGACGTACTAGAAATCGCCGAACAAGCGCGCGAGGGCGACCTCGAGGGCGCTGGCCACGCGGTAGAGCGAGCCGATCGACGCGCTCGACTCGGCGCGCTCGATCTGGCTGAGCAGCGACACCGACAAGCCCGTGCGGTGCGCGAGCTGCTTGAGGGTGAGCTTGCGGTCCTTCCGCAGCGCGCGGATCGTCTCGCCGATGTGGCGGTTGAGCAGCTCTTCGGGCGAGCGCGTGAGGCCCTTCTTCTTCACGACGCGCTCGACCGCGGCGCGCAGGTCCTCGGGCTCGAAAGGCTTCCGCACGTAGTCGACCGCGTCGAGCTTCATCGCGACCACGGCGGTCTCGAGGCTCGGCTGTCCGGTCGTCATGATCACCGAGACGTCCGAGTCCATCGCGCGGATGCGGCGCAGGACCTCGATGCCATCGAGCTGCGGCATCATCAGATCGAGCACGACGACGTGGTACGGCGTCTCGAGCTCCTTCTCGACCTGCGTCGGATCGGTGAGCCGCCCGACCTCGTAGCCGTCGTTCTCGAGCAGCGTCGCGACGAAGTCGACGATGCCAGCATCGTCGTCGACGACGAGGACCCGGATCACGGGAACAGCTCGACCCACGCAGACCTCCCGGCGGGGCGACCGGCCCCCCAATGACTCGAGAGGGTCGCACACAGCGCGCGCGGAAGTCAGTCGGATTTGTCGCAAGCACGGGGCTCGAAGCGCCCGCCCGCGGTCGCGAGGCCCCCCGGCAGCCCGTGCGCGTCGCGGATCTGCGCGTAGTCGATCGACACGCACACGAGGACGGCGAGCGCGACGGCGAACATCCGCAGGAAGAAGCGTCGCGCCCACGACTCGTCGCCGCCCTTGGGCTGCTCTTGCCAGCGGGCGATGAGGTGATCGACCCAGAGGAAGCCGGGGAACGCGATCAGCACCACGCGCGGGAACCATCCGAACGTGGCGAGCGCGAGCGTGCTGCCGCCCGAGATCCAGAAGAGCGCGCGCGTGATGCGGAGCGTGAACGCCGCGCCGCGCACCACGACGAGCGTGCGGTAGCCGCGCTCGCGGTCTTCGTCTTCTTGGAACGCCTGCGCCGCGAAGTACGCGGTCGAGATCCAGCAGATCGCGATCACCAGCACGACGGCGCCGCGGATCGTCGGCGCGTAGCCAGACACGAGGAAGCCGCCGAGGGGCGAGAGCGCACCGTAGCCCACCGCGTTGACGAACGGGCCGCCGAGCGCGTGCGCCTTCCACGCGATCTTGGGGTGCGAGTAGAGGATCGCGAGGATCGTGCAGCAGACGACGCAGACGCCCACGCCGACGCCGAGCCAGAAGCCGAGCGCGATCGAGAACACGAACGTCGGGATCGCGTAGAGGCCCACGTGCGGCGGCACGGGCACCGAGTCGCCGAAGAGCGTGGGCTTGTCGTCGCGATCGAGGCCCGCGTTGAGCCACATGGTCCCCGCGTGCGGCACGGCCCACGCGAGGGCGAGCAGGCTCATCGTGCGGAACGGCGCGAGCGTCGGGTCCTCGCAGCCGTGATCCCAGTACGCGTAGGCGAACCCGATCATCGGGAGGATCGAGACGAACAGCATTCCCTTCGGCCGCGCGAGCGCCCAGAGCGCGCGCGGCGTGCTCATCGGTCTCGTCACGGCTGCGCTCGTCTCGCTCACGCGGCGCGGTCCTAGCACGGGCGTCTGCCGAGGATCGCCCCGCTCCCAAGGATCGAAGGCGCCGTGGCATCCTAGGGTCCTCGTGCGTGCACGACGCGAGCAGTGGTTCGAGATCTCGGACGAAGGCCTCGTCCGACGCGCGCGCGAGCGGCCGCTCGGGCGTCTCTTGCTCGAGGGCGTGCAGAACGCGTTCGACGCGGGCGCGAAGAACATCGGGATCGAGCTCGGCCCCGAGGAGATCGTCGTCATCGACGACGCGCCCGTCGGCATCATCGACGAGCGCCTCGTCTACACGGTGTTCCTCAGCGACAAGACCGACGACCCGACGCGACGCGGTCGCATGGGACGCGGCCTGAAGGAGCTCTTGTCCACGTGCGAGCGCGCGCGCGTGGAGACGACGGGCGCGACCATCACGTTCGGCGCCGAGGGGCGTCGTCGCGAGGCGAGCGTGCGGACCGAGGGCACGCGCCTCGTGCTCGGTCGCGCGACGAGCGACGAAGAGCGCGCGCGGGCGATCGAGATCCTGCGCATGACGATCCCGCCCGACGGCGTGACGCTGCGCCTCGACGGACGCGTGGTGCGTCGGCCTCGCGCGCTCCTCGGCCTGCCGAGCTGCGAGCTCGAGACGGTCGCCGTGGACGCGGGCGTCGAGCGCGCCGTGATGCGCGCGACCACGCTCGTGGCCTACACGCCGCGCCGCGGTGAAGAGCCGCGCCTCTTCGAGATGGGCGTACCCGTGCAGCGCTGGAACGTGCCGTGGCACGTCGACGTCGGGCAGCGCATCCCCCTCGGCGATGCGCGCGATCAGGTGCCCGAGCGCTTCGCCCTCGCGGTGAAGGCCACGCTGCTCGAGGCGATGCTCCACCGCTACCTCGATCGACGCGACCTCCGCGCCGACTGGGTGAACGACGTCGTGGCGCGCTGGCCCGTCACGACCACGTTACTCGACGCGTACGTCTCGAAGGTGTTTCCCAAGGGCTCGGTGCTCGGCGCGACGGCGAACGACACGAGGAGCCTCGCGTCCGATGATCGCGCGCGGCAGCTCGGCGCGCACATCGTCGAGGCCGCCTCGCTCTCGCACGGCGCGTACGTCGCGCTCGGTCGCGTGCTCGAGACGAGCCAGGACTTCGTCGCGCGTCGCGCCTCCGAGCTGTCGGGCGTGGAGGTGGAGCCGGGCGAGACGCAGCGTCGCTTCGCGGAGGCCGTGCGCACGCTCGCGAAGGAGATCGCGGGCAGCCACGTGCGCGTGCGCTTCTACGCCGCGACCCCCGACGCGCTCGGCCTGCTCGAGGAGGCGCGCACCGACGTCACGTCGCGCATCGTCTCGTTCAACGTCGAGGGTCGGCTCCGCTTCGACGACGTGCTCGATCCGCATACGGTGGGCATCGTGCTCCACGAGCTCGCGCACCTCGTGACGCCCGAGCACGACCATCGCTTCGTCGATCGGCTGCAGTTCCTCGCGGGGATGCTCGCCCGCAGGCTCACCGAAGATCCGAGCCTCGCCGCGCTTCTCCGAGGGTGCTAGACCCGCGCTCCTCATGGCGACCAAGCGTCGCTCGCCGGAACGCGAGCCCACAGACCGCATCGTGAAGCGCGCTCCGCAGGATCGGAAGCGCCTGTCGCCCGAGCTCGAGGCCTTCGCGCGCGGCGACGACGACGCGATCTGGCGACGGCAGATCCAGAGCGGACGCCTGCACGATCCGCGCGTGGTCGCGCTGATCCCCGGCCTCAAGAACGCCGACGCGCGCATGGTCTACGAGGCGCACGTCGCGCGCATCCTCGAGGCGATGAGCGCGCCGGTGAACGACGAGACGCGCACGCGCCTCAGCGAAGAGCTCGCGGTCGTCTACGCGTGCGCGATCTACCGCGGCTACAGCATCGTGAGCTTCGAGGCGTTCGCCGAGGCCGTGCTCGGCATGCCGGCCGATCGTGCGATCGCGCTCGCGCGGGCCGGTCGCGTGTCGCTCGGTCTGCCCGAGGCGCTCACCGAGGCCGAGATCGCGGTGTGGCTCCGCGCCGAGGCCGGCGTGTGCGAGATCACGAGCCAGGGTCGCGTCGAGGTCCGGAAGGGCGTGATGACGCTGACGATCCCGATCGGGGTCGCGGCCGAGGCGCTCTCTGCCGTGGGCTTCCGCGAGGCGCCGATCGCGCGCACGCACGAGGGCCCCCGCACGGTCGTCGATCGCCCCAAGGGCGTCTTGCCGATGAGCGCGATCGTCGAGCGCGAAGCGCGCACGCGACGCGGCGAGTGACGTGAGCGGCGCACACGGGCATGCGCTCGGCGGCCTGAGCACTCGACGCGCGAGGAGCCCGTCAGCGTGTGTGCGCCCGCAAGCGAGTGGTCCGCAGCGTACTCGTGTACGTGAGGAACCCGAGTGCGGACGAAAGCCACGATCGCGGGCTCCTCGCGCGTCGTCCCCTGTGCGCAGATGAACGGGCACGCGCACCGCGTCGAGGGGATGCCGCGGCTGCGCGGCGAGCAGTATCCGGCTCGTCACCGCGAGGTGCTGAAGGAAGCGCTGCACCTCTTCGCGGAGCGCGGCTACGCGGGCGCGAGCCTGCGCGAGCTGGCGCGTCGCCTCGGCATCCAGCAGCCGAGCCTCTACCACTACTTTCGCAAGAAGGACGAGCTCGTAGAGCAGGTGCTCGAGTACTTCGGCATCGGCGGCGCGGGCACGATGATCGCGGGCGAGCCCTACGCGCCCGACGACATCGGCGATCTACCGGCCGCGCTCACGCTCTACGTCCGCTACCTCTACGACCACACCGAGTGGCCGCTCCTCGTGCGCTTCATGTTCGTGCTCGCGGCCGAGAAGCGGAGCTTCACGCCGAAGCTGCGCGAGATGTTCGTGGAGCAGTCGAGCGAGCTCACGCGCATCATGCTCGCGCACTACGTGGACACGGGGCAGATGAGCGCGGACGAGGTCGCGCACTTCTCGCGCATGGTCCTCTCGGCGATCGCGCTGCCGCTGATCGAAGAGCGCCTGCTCTTCCCCGACGGCGACCGACACCCCGACCTCGATCCGTACTTCGCGTTCGTCGTCGACAGCGCGCGCACGACGATCGAAGCCCGCCGCAAGAAGTGACCGAGGGGGAGGGTCCGCACGGACCCTCGGGAAATCAAGGCGCGTCGGGGAGGCGGCACTCGAGCCACAGGCCTCGGAGCTCGGCCATCGCGATCGCCCGGTCGCCGAGGTAGGTCGCCTCGAGAAGATCGTTCGGCGCGATCACGAGCTCGTGCGCGTAGCCGCGGCGCAGGAGCTGGCGCTGCCACGAGTCGTTCTCGCGCGGCCCGAGCCAGACGTACGCGAGCACGCGGCCGTTGCCGTCGTCGCAGCCGCGATCGAACGAGAGCGCCACGCGGCGGCCGATGAGCAGGTCGGTGAAGAGCTTCGCGTCCGTGCCGTAGCAGTGCGGATAGCCCATCTCGACGTACGTCTCGGGCGTGTCCACGCCGATCATGCGGATGCGCTCGACGACATCGGGCGCGGCGCCGTCGATGGCGATGTCGAACGTGTCCCCGTCCACCACGCGCGTCACGCGGCCGCGCACGGGATCACGACACGCGCTCGGAGCCTGCGGCAGAGACGCGAGGTCGAGGGCGTCGACGCGCGCGTCGTCGAACACGAAGGAGAGCTCGGGATCGAAGCAGTTGCCGACGCCGCCCGGGTCGTACGCGCACGGCGCGTCGAGCACGGGCTGGTAGGGACAGCCCGTGAGCGACGCGAGCGCGGCGACGAGGCCGAGCGTGGACGTGACCGTCGTCGTGCGGGGTCTGCGCATCAGAACCGGAACCTCGCCTCGAGCTGGAGCAGTCGCTCCGTCGGGAAGCGCAGCGGGTTGCTCGGCTGGTACTCGCGGTAGGTCTCGCCGTACACGAGCGACAGGATGCCCGTGCGTCGCCAGAAGAACCACGTGAGGCCGAGGCGCCAGTTCGTCTGCTCGGGCTGGTACGAGACGCCCTCCGGCGTGTCCTCGCCGTCCGGCAGGTTCTGGTAGCGCGCATTGCGGTAGAGACCGCCCACGTCCGCCGCGAGCATGAGCACGCGAGGCACGATGAGGAACGACAGCGACACGTTGTAGGCCGTGTTCATCGCGTTGTAGTCCATCACGTAGCGACCGAAGTAGTCGCCGCGGAGGAGGATGTGCCAGAAGCGGAAGAAGAAGCCCGCCTGCCACAGCACGCCGCGCTCGTTCGGGCGCTGGTCGTAGCGACCACCGGCCGTGAACTGAAGCGACAGCGGGTTCGGCGTGTAGACGAAGAGGCTGTCGAAGCGATCGGTGCGGCCCACCGCGTCGAGGAGGAACTGCGCGCCGCCGGTCCACGCGAAGTTGCGATCGTCCGAGCTGAAGAAGCGGCCGCCGACGTTGCCGGTGCCTTGTCCCGAGCCCGCCGCGGCGAACACGCGGTAGCGGACGATGCTCGACAGATCCGGGAGCGGTCCGCCGACCTCGACCGAGAAGCCGTTGCCCGGCTCCGCGATGTTGCCGACGTAGAACGGCGGCGTGAGCAGCGGGTAGTTCGCCGCCGACATGACGAACGCCGTGGTGAGGAGGCCCGAGCCGCTGTTGAGGCTGAAGTAGTGGCCGTCCGTCCCGATCGGGATGTTGAACATCACGAAGTTCACGCGGAGCTGCTCGTCCGCGCGCATCTGGATGAGGAAGAACGAGTTCTGGATGAACGGGATCGGGCCGAGCGCGCGCAGCTGGAGAAGCGTGAACCGCGCCTCGGGCACGTTGCCCGCGTAGCTGCCGTCCTGCGCGTGGTTGATCTGCACCGAGCCGCCGACGCCGCCGACGACCGAGAAGCGGATACCGGGCTGCGCCTGACAGACCGAGATGTCGGGATCGAAGCGGCAGCCGAAGTCGTTGCAGTCGGTGCGCCCGTCGCGGTCGTTGTCCACGCCGTCGGAGCACGCCTGATCGCTGCGCTCGCCGTCCGCGTCGCCGCCCTGTCCGATCAGATCCTCGGCGCTGGTCGCTCCGTCCGGCAGCTCGGGGAAGTCCTCGACCTCGCTCGCGGTCGCCGTGCTCGACGAGCTCGAGCGCCAGCTGCCGCGGCACGCGCGGATGTGCTCGGACTGACAGTCGGCGTCGTCGCAGTCGGTCGCGCTGTCGCCGTCGTTGTCGACCCAGTCGCTGCACGCGCGATCGGTGCGCTCTTCACCACCGCCGGCCTGACAGCGCGCGGAGTCGAAGCAGTCCGCGTCGGCGCAGTCGATCATTCCGTCGCCGTCGTCGTCCTGGCCGTCCTCGCACATGCGCTCCTGACCGCCCGCCTGACCGGCAGACGTCGCGGGCTGCGCGACGATCGCGGGCGGCGTCTCGCTCGGGAGCTGCCCCGACTCTTCGGGCGAGGGCGCGTCCTGCGCGGAGGCTGCCGACGCCGACATCGGCAGCGCGAGCAAGGTGAGGAGGGCGAGGAGCTTGGTTCGGGTCATTCGGGTCTCGGAGCGCGCGAGGCGCAGAACGATGCGAGGAGTCGGAGGAGCGAGGTCGTCTCAGCCGCAGACGCGGGGACGATCGAGGCCGGGGTAGAGGCAGAGGTCCTGCGTGACGGGGTTCCAGTTGCAGTCCCAGTCGAGGCAGTCGACGAAGCCGTCGCGGTCGTTGTCGAGGCCGTCGTCGCAGTTCGCGCGCGCGCTCTCGTCGTCGGCGCCCACGCTCTCGAGGCACGGCGATCGACGGCGGCCCGTCGGCTGATCCCTGTCGTCGACGATCTCCTCGATGACCTCGCGGCACGAGAAGTCCTGGCAGTCCGGGAAGCCGTTGCCGTCGTCGTCGAGGCCGTTCGTGCAGAGCGCGAAGCTCCGCTCGCCCGCCGTCGCGCACTGACGCGCCACCTCGGGATCGTCCGCGCGCGAGCACGAGAAGTCCGCGCAGTCGATGAAGCCGTTTCCGTCGTTGTCGAGGCCGTCGCTGCAGTCCGCGAGCGTGCTCTCGGCGGCCTCCGCGCAGTGCGCGATCGCCTCGGGGGTCGCGCCGCGCGCCTCCATCGTGCAGGAGAAGTCCGCGCAGTCGATGAAGCCGTTTCCGTCGTTGTCCGCGCCGTCCATGCACGCCGCGAGCGTGTTCTCGGCGCCCGTCGACATCATGCAGTACGCGATGGCCTCGGGCGTCGCGCCGCGGCTCGCCATCGTGCACGAGAAGTCGCGGCAGTCGGTGAAGCCGTTGCCGTCGTCGTCCACGCTGTTCATGCAGCGCTCGAGCGTGTTCTCCGCGAGGCTGTTGCAGTACGTGACCACGTCGGGCGCGCCGCGCGAGCAGCTGAAGTCCGCGCAGTCCGTGAAGCCGTTGCCGTCGTTGTCGGCGCCGTCCATGCAGCGCTCGAGCGTGACCTCGGGGCCGGCGAGCCCGTCGCAGTACGCGCGGAGCACGACGGCGTCCGAGCCCGTGAGCGCCAGGCAGGTGGGCTCGGTGCAGTCGAACAGGGGCGTGAAGTCCGGCGCGCCCGAGTCGTTGCCGTCGTTGTTGTTGCGATCGAGGCAGCGCGCGAGCGTGTCCTCGAGGCCCATGCACGCGGGGTCCGAGAAGCAGTCGCGGTCGTCGCAGTCCGCGCGGCCGTCCGAGTCCTCGTCCATGCCGTCGGTGCAGCTGTCTTCGCCGCCGGGCACGCACGCGGCGGAGCCCTCGCAGTCGGTGTCGAAGCAGTCCGGGCGGCGGTCGCCGTCGTCGTCGACGTTGTTCGTGCAGCTCGTCTCGATCTCGCAGACCGTGACGAACGGATTGCGCGAGCAGCCCGAGTCCTGGCAGTCCGTGAAGCCGTTGCGGTCGTCGTCGACGCCGTTGCTGCACGCCACATCGTCGAACTCGAGCGAGCAGCAGAGCTCCAGCATCACGGCGCAGTCGCTGTCACCGCAGTCGAAGCGACCGTCGTCGTCGTTGTCGATGAAGTCGGTGCACTTCTCCGGCGTGTTCTCCGGCTCGAGGAACGGCACGAGCGGCACGCGGCGGTTGCAGAAGCCCTGACGGATGCAGTCGTCGTCGCGGCAGTCGACGAGGCGATCGCCGTCGTCGTCGAAGCGGTTCGTGCACGCCTCGAGCGTGCGCTCGTAGCCCCCGGGCGGACCCTCGGGCACCGGCACGAAGCACGCGCTCAGCACCAGCGAGAATGAGACGAGCAGAGAGCGGCATACGCGATCCATCAGTGATGCTCCGCATGCCACACGTCGGGCACACCCGGCGGAAGCGTTCCGTGTCCCGCGAGGCAGATCGCACGGTCGTCGCCGTAGCGGCGGGTGAAGTCGACGTAGAGCGCGCACGAGCCGCGCTGCGTGGTGTTGTCGCCGAGGTTGCCCGCCGCGCGCGCCGCCTCGAGGTAGCGGAGCACGGGGTCGTGGCTCTCGCCGACGAGGTAGCCGGGCAGCGTGCCCGTGCGCGCGAACCGCGTGACGAACTCGATCAGCTGGAGGTTCGACCAGCTCGAGAGCACCGAGCCGAGCTCCGGGTCGGTCCGCATCTCACGAGCGACCGCGCGCGTCGCGAGCGGATCCGAGACGACCTCGTCGTTACACACCCACTGGCACTCGCCGTAGTTGTTGCGGTGCTGTCGGCTCTCGCTGTGGCCGTCGATCGTCGAGATCAGGCGGTCGTAGTGCCAGTCGCGCGAGGGGTCCTCGCTGAGCGAGTGGAGCGACGTCATCACGAAGAGCGGAACGCCGTGGGCCCACATGCCGCGACGCTCGCGGATCGCCTCCTGCTGCGCGCGCAGGTACTCGGGCCGCGACGGCGTGTCGTCGGCCTGGTAGGCGTGCGCGTAGCCGCGGCGAACGCTGTCGACGATGAGGTCCGGGCACTCGACGAGGAGTCGTCCGTAGCCGTCGCGCGTGCCGTCCGCGAAGCAGTGCCAGGTGCCGCGGCGCCCGTTGATCGTGGCGAGCTTCGCGTTGATGTAGAGCTCGTACGGATGCCACGTGCCCCACTGGTGGGCGGGCCCGAAGCTCTCGAGCGAGTTGAAGCCCGCGAGGCGGCACTGCGAGCCGGTGAAGTCGCCCGAGAACACGCGGAACGAGTCGCCGTCGTTGAAGTTCACCTGCGTCACGACGCCGTTGATGAACACGCGCGACATCGAGCTCGCGCCCGCGCCGCCGACGGGTGCCGTGAGCAGCCCCACGACGAACGCGCTCCCGGCCAAGGCCAGGGCGGTGGAGCGACGCAGTGAGGTGGGCGCGTTCATGAGGCTCCGAAAAGCGCGTGAGGGGCCACGCGGCGCGGCGCGAGATCGAGGATCGAGCGCGCGGCCAGTGGATGGCACGGTGCGCGGGGGTGTCAAGCGTCGCAGGCGTGCCGCGACGGTGCTTGCGCCGACACGGGCTATCCTCCCGCGCTGTGGGCGTTCACGACGATCCTTCGAAGGGACACGAGTCCCGAGGCATGGGGACCAACGCAACGCGTGACGCCGTCGTGCTCGACGTCGCTGAGCCGGGCGACGCGTCGTTCTGACAGGTTCGTTGGGGACGAAGTAGTCGAGTGGCGGTGCCAGAAGCTCGTTGCGCGCGTCTCCGGCGCCACGAGAGCGGCCGGTTCGGCCGTGACACCCGTAGCGAGTCCGTCGATCCTCTGGGCCATGCGTCGCTTCCAGCCTCCCACGACCCTCTTCGTCGCCGCCGTGCTCGGCTCGTGCGCTGCTACCGGCTGCGGCCCGGGCGGGGGCTCGGACGCGGGGATGGATGGGCTCTTGATCATCAACGAGGAAGGCGGGCCGCGCGATCCCGACGCCGCGGGTGATGCGTACGAGTTCCCCGATGCGCTCACGTCGCCGATCACCCTCTCCATCGACGACGACGACGGCAGCGGGGGAGGTGCGGCGACCGCGCGGCTCGAGGTGCTCACGAACCCGCTGCGCGTGCGGTTGCTCGGTCCCGAGGGTGAGGTGCGCTTCACGACCGTCCCGTCGGGGCTCGAGATCGGCGTGTCGCCCACCGGAGACGATCGCTACAACGACGTGACCGTCGATGCGCCGCGGCGCATCACGTGGCAGCCGCTCGATCTCGGTATCACCGCGGTGAGCGACGTCGAAGGGCTCGTCGGCGACGGCGTCGATCACACCGCGCGCATCACCCTCTCTCGCGTGGCCCGCGGGGTGATCCGCATGCGCGTCGCCGTCGAGCGCAGCGAGGAGACCGTCGGCCTCGTGCGCGCGCGCTTCGCGGCCGACGACGGCAGCTACCAAGGCCTGGGCGAGCGCTTCACCGGGGCGGATGCGCGCGGCTTCGTCGTGCCGATGCAGCTGAGCGTCTCCACCCTCGCGCGGGAGAGCGGCACGAACGAGCACCACGTGCCGGTTCCGTTCGTCGTGAGCTCGGGCAGCTACGGACTCTTCGTCGAGAGCCGCGAGGCGGGCGCGTTCGACGTCGGGCTGGCGAACGAGAACGAGGTGCGCGCGACCTTCGAGGGCAGCGCCATCGACTACGTCTTCTTCGTCGCGCCGACGCCCGCCGAGGTCATCGCGGCGTACACGCGGCACACGGGCCTGCCGATCCTGCCGCCGCGCTGGGCGTTCGCGCCGATGCACTGGAGGAACGTCTGGGACGATCGCGCGCAGCTCGAGACCGACGCGCAGGCGCTCGTCGATCTGCACATCCCCGCGACCGCGTTCTGGATCGACAACCCGTGGACGGACTCCTACGTCGACAACGTCTTCGACGAGACGCGCTTCCCCGATCACGCGGAGATGCTCGCCGAGATCCGCGCGTCGGGCTTCCGCCCGCTCGTGTGGAACGTGCCGTACCTCGACGCCCCCGACGATGGCGTCGCCGACAACACCGCCGAGACGCTCTACCAAGAGGCGGAGACCGAGCGCCTCCTCGTCGAGACCTCGAGCGGCGCCGTGTTCACCGCGCCGAGCGCGCTCGGTGTGTCGGGCCTCAGCGCCGCCGCGGGCATGGTCGACTTCACGACGGAGGAAGGTCGCGACTTCTGGCAGGCGCGCCTCGACCCGCTCGTGCGCGATCTGGGCATCCGCGCGTTCAAGCTCGACTACGGCGAGGACATCGTCCCCGAGCTCGGCGGCGCGCGCGTGCAGCTGCGCTTCGGTGATGGAACGACGGAGCGCGAGACGCACAACGTCTACGCCATGCGCTACCACCAGCCGTACCGAGACGCGCTCGACGCGCACTCGGACGAGGGCGGCTTCTTGCTCGTGCGCGCGTCGTGCTGGGGCGGACAGACGGTCGCCGACATCGTCTGGCCGGGCGACATCGACTCGAACCTCACGCGCGGCGACACCGTGAATCTCGGCGGGCTACCCTCGGCGATCTCCGCGCTGATCTCGCTGTCGGCGAGCGGCTTCCCGAGCTTCGCGTCGGACACGGGCGGCTTCCGCGAGGGGCCCGCCGATCTCGAGACGATCATGCGCTGGGCCGAGCACACGGCGTTCTCGCCGTTCCTCCAGCTCGGCGGCTCGGGCTCGCACCACAACCCGTGGCTCTACGACGCGACGGCGCAGATCCCCGATCCCACCGGCAGCTACCGCGAGCTCGCGCGCGCGCACACCGAGCTCATTCCTTATCTCCGCATGCTCGCGCTGCGCGCATCGGCAGACGGCACGCCGCCGGTGCTCCATCCGTCGCTCGCGTACCCCGAGGATCCGCAGGGCTACCGCGATCCCGACGCGTACCTGCTCGGCGAGGACTTCTTCGTCGCGCCCGTCGTCGAGCCAGGCGCGACCGAGCGCACGCTGCACCTGCCGCCCGGCAACTGGATCCACTGGTTCACGCGGGGCTCGTACATGGGGCCGCGCGATGCGCGCGTGGAAGCGCCGGTGGGCATGCCGCCGGTGTTCGTGCGCGTCGGCGCGATCATCCCGATGCTCGCGCACGACCTCGAGACGCTCGCCCTAGCGCCCACGCCGATGGGCGACTCGCGCATCGATCTCTCCGATCGACCGTTCCTCCGCGCGCTGCTGATCCCGCACGGCACGCGATCGATCACGACCGAAGAGGGAGTGCGCATCGCGTACGACCACACGACCCCGGGCGCGCTCCAGATCACGCTCACGCCGGTGACGACGGGCCCCGATCTCGGCGTGCGCGACGTGCGCCTGACGATCGAGACGACGCAGGCCGATCCCTACATCCCCTCCATCACCTCGATGGACGTGGGCGGCACGGACGTTCCGAGTGTCATGGCCGACGACGTGGCCGACGGCTGCGATGGCGTCTGCTGGGCCCCGGGCTTCAACTCGATGACGGTCTCCGCGCGCCTCACGGGGCCCGTGACGATCACGCTCCGTTCGTCGTGACTCTCCCTTCGTTCGCGAGTCCGAGAGGGCGTCACGTCGTGATCGCGCGGCTCGCGCGGACGTCGGTGAGCACGACGTGCAGCCGGCCCGCGGCGAGGAGCGTCACGATGGCGGGCAGGAAGAACGTGCCGTAGCCGAGCTCCCGCGCCAGCACGGTTGCCGCGAGGGCGCCGAGCGCGAACGCCACGATCTTCGAGCCACGCAGCCATACCGAGCGACGCGCTGCGGCGACGGCGACCTCGGGTCCGCCAGACAGCGTCGTCGCGAGCGCGATGGCGAGGTCAGTCATGGGGCCCGTCATGTGCGTGGTTCGGACGATCATGCCGGTCGTCGTGGCCACCGCCGCGTTCTGGAGGCCCATCGCGAAGGCGAGCATCGAGAGCAGCGCGAAGTCGCCCGTCGTCTCGACCGTGGTGCCGAACGCCCCGAACACCCCGGAGAGCCCGAGCGCGCCCACGGCTGCGATCACCGCCGCGACGAGCAAGAGAGGCGCGACCGGCCAGGGCTCGCGGTGCCGCAGCCGTCGTCCGTCGAGCAGGACGACGCTCGTCATCGCGCCGAGCACGAAGCAGAAGAGCACCACGCCGTACTCGACGAAGAGCGCCGCCTGATCGAAGTCCGCGCCGAGGCGGCTCAGCGTGCCGGTCACGTGCGTGACGAAGCGTTGGCACGCGGCCAGCGCCGTCGCGTTCACGGCGCCCGCGGAGAACGTGAGGGCCATCCACAGGCCGATGTGCCGCTGGTCGTGGACCGCGTCGGCCGGAAGGAGGGGAGGGAGATTCGCCATGACCCAACTGTGGTCCCGCGAGTCATGTACGCAATCTACGCAATGTCGACAAAGCCTGTCGACGAAACCTACATGTCGCGCGCCGCCCGCCGGGTGCTGGTCTTGCGCGTCCGCCGACCAGGGAAGATCTCGTGACCGCCGCTCACCAGCTTCGAGACGAGGGGCTGCGCGATCCGGCGCTCGGTGCTCAGCAGATGGAAGCGTTGGCGAACGCTGGGCGCCTCTCCGAGGACCGTGACGCGGTACTGCGTCCGGATCTGGCTCGCGAGCGGTGTGGGCCCGGCGAACACGCCGATGCCGTCTCGCGCGAAGTCCTTGAGCAGCGCGCTGTCGTCGATCTCCGCGACGACGCGCGGGTGGACGTCTCGCTTGGCGAAGAAGTCCTCGAGCGCGCGACGCAACGCGCTGTCGGTGCCGGGCAAGAGGAGCGGCGCCCCGTCGAGCAGTCGGCCGAGCTCTCCCTCCGCCTCGCTCATGCGTTCGCCGCCGCCCCGGGGCACCGTCGCCTTGGCGCGCACCGACCGCTCGGTCGCGACGCGGTGCGGCGAAGCGAGCCTTCGCGCGAGCACGGGTGATGCGAAGAACGTGGTGCCACACTCGCCCAGGAAGTGGTCGAACACGCCCGGCGACGTCGGTCCGGCGGCGTCCGTGAGCACCGCGTCGACGCGGTGCGCGAGCAGCTCCGCCACCAGCTCGGGCGTGCTCGCCTGCCGCAGCGTGAGACGGACCGCCGGCTCCTCGACGTCGTAGACGGCGAGGAGGCGTCGGGCGACGAGCTTCGGCACCGGATCGGAGATCCCGATCGCCAGGCGCGGGGCGCGGGCCGTCGGTCGCGTGCGCACGCCGTCGAGGAGCTCCTTGCCGAGCGAGAAGATCTCGTCGGCATAGCCCGCCACGTACCGCCCCGTCTCGGTCAGCACGAGGCCTCGCCCCTCGCGCGTGAACAGCGGCTCGCCGAGAGCCTCCTCGAGCAGGCGCAGCTGCGTGCTCACGGTGGGGTGCGAGATGCGGAGCTTGCGGGCTGCCGCGGCCACGCCCCCCTCCCGGACCACCGCCTGGAAGTAGAAGAGATGATGGTAGTTCAGCCACTCCACGCCTTCAGACTAGCGTCTCGTTGTAGGTCGAAGCTACACGTCAGCGTAGAGATTTCGTGGGTTCCGAACGGCGGGTCCGGCCTCACCCTGAGCCTCATGCGCGCCCACACCAAAGAGACCCAGGCCACGATGACGCCCGAGCGCTCGCTCCAGTTCCTGCGGGAAGGCAACGAGCGGTTCCGCAAGAACCTCCGCGAGAGCCGCGACCTGCTCCGTCAGGTCAACGAGACACGCGAGGGCCAGTGGCCGTTCGCGGCGATCCTGAGCTGCATCGACTCGCGCACGAGCGCCGAGCTGATCTTCGATCAGGGCCTCGGCGACGTGTTCTCCATCCGCGTGGCGGGCAACGTCGTCAACGACGACGTGCTCGGGTCCATGGAGTTCGCGACGAAGGTGGCGGGCTCGAAGCTGGTCGTCGTGCTCGGCCACTCGAAGTGCGGTGCGATCAAGGGTGCGGTCGACCACGTGCAGCTGGGCAACCTGTCGACGCTGCTCAACAAGATCCAGCCAGCGGTCTATCTCGAGCGCACGACGGGCGAGAACCGCACCTCGAAGAACGCCGAGTTCGTCGAGAAGGTCGCGCGAATCCAGGTCCGCAAGTCGGTCGAGTCGATCGTCGAGCGGAGCGTGGTGATCCGAGAGCTCGTCGAGTCGAGCGCGGTGGGTCTCGTGGGCGGCTACTACGACGTCGAGAGCGGCGCCGTGACGTTCTTCGAAGACACCTACATGTGCGGGTCCATCCGGCGAATCGACATCGAAGCGCGAGTCTGACGCGTCGCGACGTCAGCGACCGAGCGCGTCGCGCGTGCGTTGCAGCATCGTTCGCATGAGCTTTCGGAGCTCGGTGCGGCTCGCCTCGTGACGCTCGCGATCATGCTCGGTGCCGAGCGCCGGCAGCACGTCGGCCACGGCCTCGAGCGTCGAGACCCACTCGCGGCGCGGCTCCTTGCGGAGCTTGCCGTACATCGAGGGCTCGCGCGGTACGAGGCCGACGCGCGCGAGCTTGAGCAGCCACGCGTTGCGCCACCAGAGCGTCTTGGCTTGGCTCCACGTGCCGTCGAGCACCACGAGCCCGTCGAGGGGTCGTGCGTCCGTGCGGAGCGCGCCCTGTCGATCGAGCACGCGCACCGTGCCCGGCGGGTGCACGACCTTCGCGGCCTCGCCCTCTTCCTTCGTCGCGAAGAGCACGCCCCAGCGGGCGCGATCCACGCCCTCACGTCCGAGCGCCGCGTCGAGCGAGCCCCACGAGAGGCCGACGCGGACCTCCGCGCGCTCGAGCGCGAGGCCGAGCAGAGACGCCGTGCCGAGCACCACGTCGGGCTCTTGCGGGTGCTGGAGCACCACCACGTCGAGGGGGCTCGCGAGGCGCGGCTCGGGCAGCCGATCACACACGCACGCGCTCGTGGGGCGCAGGCAGCGCTCACAGCGCGGCTCCTTCGCGAGCTGATCGAGGGTTCGCATCGCGCGTCGCTCCTGCGGCCCGATCAGAAGCAGGTGACGGCTTGCGTCTCGCTCGACGAGCAGTTGTCGTCGCCCCACGCGAGGTGCTGGCAGTCGTCCAAGCGGAGCTCGTTGCCGGCGCAGACGATGTCGTCGAGCCAGAAGTCGTTCGTCGATCCGTTCACGGTCGAGTAGCCGCTCGCGCCTTGGTGACCGAGCTGACGGCACGCGACGTTCGCCTCTTCGATGCCGAAGCCGTCGTCGCAGACCGGACGGACCTCGCCGTCGTGCTGGAGGAGGATCGTGATCGGCACGCCCGCCACGTTCCCGAGCTGTGCATTGGCGCCACCCGCGACGGCGACGCTCGGCGGCACGGACTGTCCGCCCGCGGCCCAGTTGAGGATCTGCCGGTAGAAGAGCGGCGTCACGAGCGCGAGCATGATCATCGGCACGATCAGCTGGATCGCCCACTCGCGGCGCGAGTCCCACGGGCTCTGATCGTCCTCGACGTCCTTCACCTTCGAGGCCACGGCGCTGCTGACGGCCTTTCCGCCGCCGGGCGCCTCGGCCATCACGAGCAGCGCGTGGAGCTGCGCGTCTTGTCCGCCCATCACCATCGCGGCCGCGGCGTCGAGGTCCGGTCCGTCGTCGTCGTCGTCGTCGCGACGGCTCCTCGAGAGCTTGCTGCGGCCGGGCGCGTCGCCGCGGAACACGGCCCACCACGGGCTCGCATCTCCTTCGACGGACTTGAGCGCGAGGAGCGTGCGGCTCGCGATGCGCGACTCCGTCTTGCAGAACGTGCACACCGCCACGTGGCTGCCGGGCGTGACGTTGAGGCCGCCGCCGCAGCTCGGGCACTTGAGCGCGATCACCATGCCGGCGCTGGTCTGATCGAGGCGTGCCTCGGGGCGATCGACGCGAAGCCCCTCGGCGACGAAGCCGACGATGCCTGGCGAGAGCGAGCGCGCGGCGGAGGGGATCGCGTACCGCGCGACGTCGCTGCAGCCGACGCACTTCATCTGCAGCTCGGGTGCGCCGCGTAGTCCTGCGAGCTCCTGAGGCTCGCGTGGTGATCCGCACTTGGTGCAGAGCGGCTGACCGGGCGCGCACGACGCGGTGAGGTTTCGCGTCTTCATGACGCCGCCCTCGATCGACATGCCCGTCAGCTTCAGCTCGGCGACGGCCGTGGTCTGTCCGAGCTCGGGCTGGGGATCGCGGTTCGGGATCGAGCGGCGGAACGTCTCGCCGCGCGGGCCGTGCACGTCGGCCGTGAGGTGCGCGTGCGCGAAGGCCTCGCTCCACGCCTCGAGATCGAAGGCCTGCGTGGTGTTGCAGCGCGGGCACGTCACGGACTCTTCGAGCTCGGGCTCGTCGAGCGGGAAGCCGCCGCCGCACTGGCGACACGTGATCTGCGTTCGGACCTGCACGAACGAGAGCTCGTCGCTGCGCGAGGGGATCGCCTCGAGCGAGCTGCCGATCGGCTGGTGACAGACCTCGCAGCTCGAGCGCTTCGTCGGCGCGAGCGCGCCGCACGAGTGACACACCGACATGCCGCGTCCCACCGCGACGAAGCCTGCGCGCGCTCGCATGACGGGTTGGGCTGCCTGCGCTGCGCCTGCGAGCGCCGCGGCTGCGCGCGCGTCGGCGCCGCAGCGGTTGCAGAACGCCGCGCCCGCAGGCAGGGCCGAGCCGCAGCGCGGACAAGGGAAGCTGGCACCGAGCGGTTGCACCACGCGGCGAGGATACACGCTCGCGCGCCGCCGCTGCCCTGTTCAGGCATCGAGCGCGGGTCGGGAACTTCGTGCGGGAGCGAGCGTCTACGCCTCGTCGGTCGGCGAGCCTCGAGATTCTCGGGCCGACCCGGATCGGGTAGAAGCGATGCTCCTTCTGATGAGACGTTCGACCGCCGAAGTGATGCGACGACGCCGCCGCGCGCGCGGCGAGCCGGGCGGCGCGCCCACGTTCTACGTCGCGCCGGTGGGCAGCGAGCCCTCCGAGCACGGACCGAGCGTGCCCGATCTCTTGCACGCCGAGCCGCGCGCGTGGGGCGATCTGCGCGGTACCAGCGAGCTGGTGCGCTTCGCGTTCGAGGGTGGTGACTGCGAGGGCGTCTTCGACACGCTGCTCGAGGCGGTGCCGCTCGCGGGCAGCTCGCTCGATCGTCCGCGTGATGCGGGCGTGCGCGACAAGGCCGCGCCGGACGCGACCGCCGTGACGCAGCAGCTCTACCTGGAGGAGCTCGCCAAGCACTGCTTCCGCATCGTGATCGAGGGCGATCGCTTCGAGCCGAACCTGCGCGCGCAGCGGCGCATCCTCTCGACGCCGCCGCCCAAGGCCGTCGATCGCGAGGCGCGGCAGGCCGTGCTGCGAGAGCTCGTCGAGACACCCGCGTTCCGCACGGATCTCGAGAAGACCTACAAGGCGCTGCGTCGCCTGCGCGAGACGCTCGAGATGGCCACGGGCACCGAGCCGAACATCGTGCGCCGCAAGGTGAGCGTGCTCGTGGCGCTGCGTCGCGCGGTGCTCGCGATGTCGGACGGCTTCGAGGGCGCGACGAGCAAGCTCGCGGACCTCCGCGCGCGCGGCAAGACCATCCGCGAGAGCGAGGCGTTCCAGCGCCTGTCGGAGCTCGTCGACGCGGAGGCCAACCTCGCGACGGTCGATCTCCAGCTGCGCCTCGGCTCGGACGGCACGGTGCGCAACTTCGGCGTGCTCGCGATCCACGAGCGGCCGAGCCCGCTGCTTCCGGGGCCGATCGGCCGCTTCTTCCAGCGCCTCACGTCGTTCTTCCGCGGCTACCGCTACGGCGAGAGCGAGGTCGTGGTGCGCTTGCTCGAGGAGGTGTTCGCGCCGCTCACCGATCACGTGGTCGCGCTGCTCGCGAGCACCGCGGCGATCGAGATCTACCTGGCCGCGCTGGGCTTCCGCGATCTCGCGAGGCACAAGGGCCTCGAGGTCTGTCTGCCGAGCTTCGGCACCGAGCGACGCGAGATCACGGGCCTCTTCAACCCGCTGTTGTTCTTGCAGGACGTGGTGCCGGTGCCGTGTGACGTGCCTGCGCCGCGGCCCGACGCGCTCGTCGTGATCACGGGCCCGAACTCGGGCGGCAAGACGCGCCTGCTCCAGGCGATCGCGCTCACGCAGCTGCTGGGGCAGGGCGGCCTCTTCGTGCCTGCGAAGCGCGCGGCGCTCGTGCCTGCGCCGTCGATGTTCCTCTCGCTCGTGGTCGAGGGAGAGGCCGCGCAGATCGAGGGGCGCCTCGGCACCGAGCTGCTCCGCATCCGCGAGCTCTTCGAGAAGCTCGAGCCCGGATCGATGGCGCTGCTCGACGAGCTCTGCTCGGGCACCAACCCCACCGAGGGCGAGGCGATCTTCGAGATGGTGGTGGGCCTGCTGCCGAAGCTCGGCCCTCAGGTCTTCGTGAGCACGCACTTCCTGTCGCTCGCGGCGCGCCTCGAGAAGGAGCCGGTGCATCCGAGCCTCACGTTCCTCCAGGTCGAGCTCGATCGCGACGAGAAGGCGACGTTCCAGTTCGTGCCCGGCGTCGCCACGACCTCGCTCGCGCACAAGGTCGCCGCGCGCCTCGGCGTGACGAAAGAAGCCCTCGAGGCCCTCGTCACCGCCAAGCTCCCACCCCCGGGGTCACTCTCGCCCCGCCAACTACCCGAGAACACAGGCGTTCTAGACGCCTGATGACGCGAGTCCGTTTTTCAGCGTTTTTCGACGCCTCATGGAGCGGAGCCCGCACAAGTCGGAGTGCGCGATCGCGGCCATCGCGCTGATGACGAACCACGTGCACCTCATCGTCACACCGGACTCGGTGACGGCACTGTCGAAGTGGATGCAGAGCTTCGAGCAGCCCTACGCGCAGTGCCGAGATCGTCTCCTCGGCGCGTCCGGCAAGCTCTTCGAGCAGCGCTTCGAGGGCGAGCCGATCGACACGATCGCGCGGCTCGCGGCGACGACCGCCTACGTCGACCTCAACCCCGTGCGCATCGGTCGCGCGTCCACGTGGACGACGTTCGCGCTGCACACGGGCGAGAAGACACACTCGCTCCTGCGCGATCTGTGGACGCCTTCGCCCTGGTGGCTGAGCCTCGGCGCGGACGACGCCGCGCGACAGCTCGCCTATCGCGACTTCGCGCTGCTGCGGATGGAGGCCTGGGAGCGCGATGTCGTGCACCCGCGCCGCGCGGTGAAGGGGGTCACGTATGCCGTTCGGCCGGTCCGTCCCGACGGCGCGCGTGTGGCGGAGAAAGAGGGCCCGGATCGGCCCTAATTCGTGCTCGCGTCATTGGGCCCCTAGAACGCCAGCGTTCACGGAGGGTTGCAAGGGCGAGAGTGACCCCGGTCAGGGGAGGAGCTGCACCCAACCCCGGTCAGGGGAGGAGCTGCACCCACAGCGTCGCGCTCATGGCGGGACGGCCGCGAGCGCGGTGATCTCCATCGCCGTCGGAGCACGACGGTAGAGGCGCACGTCGGACAGATCGCCGAAGAGCGGATCGGTCCCGCTGCTCGACAGACCGAGTCGCAGGTCGCTGCTCGACGCGGTGGGCATGCCGGCCGCGTCGATCATGCCGGTCGCCACGCCGTTCGTGTAGAAGGTCAGCGTCGTCGCGTCGCGCACGCACGCGATGTGGGTCCACACGCTGGCGACGAGCGCCGTCGTGCTGTTCACTGTGCTGCCTGCGAGCGTGCAGCGTGGCAGCGCGGTGAAGCGCACGAAGACGAGGATCTGCCCCTCGCGCGAGATCAGCGTCGTGCGCGAGCCGATCTCTCCGTCGAGCGAGGTCGGTCGGACCCAGAAGCTCAGCGCGACGGTCTCGTCGAGGTCGGGCGCGCTCGGCGTCGACACCATGGCGCCCGCGCCGAGCGTCGCGATCCGGCCGATGAAGGTCACGGCGCCGCTGCTCGTCAGCGTGTGGCCGAGGCCCGTCGCGTCTCGCGTCGCCTCGAACGGGTACCACGCGATCAGATCGCTCCCCGCGTCGGGCGCTCGCCACGCGTCGGGCGCAGGCGCGTCCACGCTCGACGCATCGATGCGCGCGGCATCGCTCGGAGCATCCGGAGAGAACGCATCCAGACCGGGCGCATCGAGACCGGGTGTGTCCTGGGTGTACGCGTCGAGGATCGTCGTCGCGTCGATCCTGCCCACGTCGATCGGCGCTGCGCGGCCCGTGTCGACCGGCTCGTCGAGCCCACGCAAGGGCGTGCATCCCGCGAGGACGACGAGGAGCGAGACCGCGCAGCGGCGCATGCGTGAACGGCAACACCGATCGCCGTCGCGCGCAAGAGCGCTGTGGTCGGCCGACGACGATCGAACCGACGTCCTACGTGTTCGGCACGACCGTCTTCTTCAGCGAGGCCGGGATGCGGAAGCTCGCGCGCTTGCCGTCGCGCTCGAGCGCGATGATGCCCTCCATCACCTCGTACGCGAGCTTGCCGAAGAGCTTCTCGAGCAGCGTCTCGCGCTCGTCGCGATCGAACAGCTCGGCGAGGCCCGCGCCCAGCGTGACGATCGGTAGCGTCCAGTTCGCCGGCGCCACGTCGAGCACGTCCGCGCAGTGGTTGCCGGACAGGTAGCGGAGCATCGTCGGCGTGAAGCCGCGGAAGTGCCCGCGCGTGAAGAAGCGCTGCATCATCTCGACGAGCGCGGCCGTGAGCGACTTGCCCGCGGGCGAGGGTGCCCACTGTCGCTCACGGATCGCATCCATCAAGTCACGCGCGTCCTCGATGCCGTCGGGCACGAGCCCGCGCTCCACGCCGAGGAAGTGACCGACGACGGCCCAGAGGTGGATCCAGTCGTCGCCCTCGGCCTCCGTCGCCTCGACGCCGAGCTTGCGCATCGCGTCGAACGTCACGACGGAGAACGTCATCAGCGTGCCGGCCATGTCCTCTTGGTTGATCGGCGCGCCGAAGTGCGCGTGATCCCAGGGCACCATCGCTTGCGCGTGCGCGGCCGCACCACCGACGAGCCCCGGCCCGTGCGCCTGCGCGTGCAGCAAGAGGTGTCGAACGCCCGCGTGCATCAGGCGCACGCGCTGCGCCGAGCGGATGCCGCGACCTTTCGCGTCGAGGCCGCCGACGTCGAGCACGTCGAAGAGGAACTGCGCGGTCTCGAAGATCCGCTGGTGCACGCGTCGCGTCATGCCGCCGGTGCGCGTGAGCACCTCGGCGCCCTTCGCGGCCGCGTACGACTGCGGCAAGGAAGAGCAGAAGAGGCCGAACGTGATCTGCACGCCGTGATCGGCGAAGAGCTTCTGCGCGCGCACGATCCGCGCGGGATCGGCCCAGTCCGGCAGCGCCTCGGTGTCCTCGAAGTACTTCGCGGCGAGCGGCGGCAGGTTCGCGGGGATGGGATCGTCGTTCTCGAAGATCGAGCGCAGGAGCGCGTTCACGGCCTTCACTTCGCCCTCGTGGTGCACGCGATCGACGACCGCATCGGCGAGCGGATCCATGCGCTCGCGCGCGGGGTCGAGCACGGCGCTCGTCCAGCGACCCCAGTGCTCACCGGGCCGGAGGATCTCGGGCTCGTGCCGACGCGCCCAGCGACCGAGCGCCTCGAGCGGCATGTGCCGCGCGGCGCCGTCGTAGACGTAGAAGCCGTCGGGCGGGATGTTCGTCGCGACGTAGTCGTCGTTGGGCCACGTGCCGTCGGGTCGCTGCTTCGCGAGGAGGTACGTGACGCCGCGCTTCGTCTCGTCGCGATCACCGAGGCCCAGATCGACGAGCGCGCAGACCACGAGCGACGTGAGCGGCGCGGTGCTCGGTCCGCGTCCCGCGAGCTCGGGCTTGGTGTAGCTGTGGATCGACTCGCCCCAGCCGCCGTCGGCGTTCTGGTGATCGAGGAGGAACGCGGTGCCCTTCTGCACCATCGTCTGGCTCGCGTCTTCACCCAGCGCGTCGAGCGCGGAGAGCACGTAGCTGCTCGACGCGAGGTAGTTGCAGACCCAGCGTCCCCACCAGCCGCCGTGATCGCACTGGTGCCGTCGCAAGAACGCGACGGCCTTCACGACCTCGTCGTCGGTGGTGCGCGCGCCGCACGCGGCGAGCCCATGGAGCACGCGGCCGGTCAGGTCTTCGGTCGACGGGTCACCGAGATCCGGCGGCGGGTGGATCATCACCTCGATCGCCTTGATCACCGAGTCCGGCGGCACGTCGATCGGCTTCGTCATGATCGGTCCGTCCGGTCGCTCGGGCAGGCCCCACACGAACGCCGACCAGCCGCCGTCGGGGTTCTGCATCGCGCGCAGCCACACGCGCGCACGATCCATCGACGCGCGCACCTCGCGCGCGAGCGCCTCGGGCAGCGGCGTCACGCCCTCGCGCACCTCGAGCGCGAGGCCGAACGCGCTCAGCACGACGCCTGCGTCGTCGGCGTCGGCCATCGTCTCGTTGCCCGTCTGGAACGGCCATCCGCCGCGCTTCACGACGTCGTCACGCCGCTGGTTGGGCCACGGCTGATCGACCGTGAGCTGTCGCGAGAGCAGCCACCTCACCGCCGCGGTGATCCGCTCGTCGCCCGGCTCCGAGCCCGATCGAAGCAGCGCGCGCATCGTGAACGCGGTGGTCCAGACGTCGGACGCGAAGACGTCGAACCACATGCCGCCGTCGATCGTGTCGACGCGACGCGAGAGCAGCCATTCGATGCCCTTCGCGACCGGCCCCTCGTCTTTCGGCAGGCCCATCGCGACGAGCGCGGGCAACAGCAGCGCCGTCTGCACGGTGTTCGAGTTCATCGAGCCGTCGGCGTTCTGGAACAAGCGACAGAGCTCCGCGGCCATCTTGCGCTCGACGCGCTCGAGCGGACCCACGCCCGCCTCGTCGTCGCCCCAGTCGCCGCGCAGGCGTCGACCGATCGCGCTCAGCATCAGCGCGCCCATGATGATCCCGAAGTGCACGCGCGTGGCCGCGAGCTCCACGGCGGGCATCGCGAGGCACCACGCGAGGCCCGGATCAGGCAGCTTCTTCGGATCGAGCGTCCCGCCGAGCGCGCAGAACACCGCGGACACGTCGCCGGTCTTCATGCGATCGACGATCGCGTCCGCGCCGCCTCGCGCCTCGACGTACTCGCGCGCGCGCTTGGCGGCCGCGTGGCTCTCGGCGGCGTCGTCGAGCGCGAGCGCGGTCCACGCGACGGCCGTCGTGCCGAGATCGCCAGAGCGCGCGAAGGGCCGCGCCACGAACGAGCCGTCGGCGAGCTGCTGCGTGCGCAGCCACGCCGCGCCCTTCTTGCGGTCGTCATCCGACAGCGCGCCGAGCCACGCGAGCGACACGTAGACCATCGCCGTCGAGATCGGTCCGACGTCCGATCGCTCGTCCCAGCTGCCGTCCGAGCGCTGCGCCGCGAGCAACGCGCGACGGCTCCGCGCGATCGCGCGCTGGATGGACTTCGAGCTCCCCTTGGTCGTCTCCATGGCCGCGTTTGTCGCCGAGCAGGGACGCGAGCACAAGGGCTTCGATCGAAGTACCGCGACCCCGCACGAACACCGTGTCGGTGTATCGTCGGCCCGTGCCATCGGGACGCATCGAGACGGACATGAGTCGCTGGCCGACCGTCGTCCACCGCACCATCGGATCACCGAGCGACGCCGAGGTCGACGCGTTCATCACGCGCGCCGACATGATCCTCGAGCGCAACGAGAAGCACGCGGTCGTCTTCGAGAACCTGCTCGCGGAGTCGCCGTCGGCGTACATGCGACAGCGCTCGATCGACTGGCTCACGAAGAACGGCGAGCGCATGTCGAAGCAGTGCGTGGGCACCGCGCTCGTGTTCCGCACGGCGGCCCTCCGCTTCGTGATGAGCGGCGTGATGCTGTTCGTCTCGCACCCGACGCCACACTCGGTGGTCGGCACGCTGGACCAAGGCCTGGCGTGGTGTCGCGATCAGCTCGCACAGCCCACCAAGCGCGCCGTGGGTCAGCGCTGAGCGTTCGCGCCGATCGCACCGACTGGATCAGGCCTTGGTGCACTACCATCCGTGCTCATGGAACCTCGGCGCCTGTTCGCGGTCGCGCTCTTCGTCGTCGGTTGTAGCGGTGGGGCGGACACGTCACCGCCCACACCGGCGCCGACGCCCGCTCCCGCGTCGCCGCGCGCGCCGTGCGCGACCGACGCGGACTGTCGCGCCGAGTCGGCGAGCGGGTGCAACTGCGTGGCGGTGCTCGCGTCGAGCCCGCGCGGCAGCTGCCCTCATCCGTGCGCGATGGAGCCGTGCACCGGACAAGAGGCGTACTGCCACGCCGAGTCCTCGACGTGTCGCACGCGTCCATCGGCTCGCTGATCGTGCTCTAGACTCTCGCCGATGAAGCGGGCCGTCTCAGCCGAGCTCCTGTCGCGCGTCGCACCACGGAGGAGCCTGCCGGGCACGGGCGGGCCCACGGACTGGCCGTCGATGCAGGCGTGGCTCTCGACGCTATCGAAGCCGCGCGGACCCCACAAGGACGACTGGGCGCGCTTCCTCGCGGGTGGCCGAGGCTCTGCGCCGCACGATCAAGCGGTGGCGCTGCTCACGTCGCCCACGATCGAGGCGCTCGCAGACGCCGAGCTCGAGGCGCTCGCGATCGCCGAGCGCACCGTCATGCACATCGCGCACGGGCGCGACGCGGCGCATCCGCGGCGGAGCCTCCTCGAGCTCATCGCGCGCACGCGCGGGCTCGCCGACGCCGTGAACGTCTACGTGCGCGCGTGTGCTCTCCAGGGCGTCGCGTTCCACCACCACCTGGCGCGCACACCGTCCGAGCACCTGCGCTCGGCAGTGGTGCTGGCTGACGCGGCGTCGTACGCGGCGGGTGTGGCTGCGGCCGCGAAGGCACGACCGAAGGTGTCGCTCCAGGATCGCGCGCGCCTCTCGTACGTGTTCCCCGACGAGCCCTGGGCTGCCGAGGATCTGGCCGATCCCGCGTTCGCGACGCACCAGCTGAGCAACGGCTTCCTCTTGCGCGCGGTGTCGGATCTCGGCGTCGTGAAGGACTTCCTCGCCACCGCGCAGGGCATGCACTGGATCGCGGACGCAGCGTTCGATCTCGCGGCGACGTTCTCGGAGGCCGACGTGCTGCCGCTGCTCGAGCGCGGCCTCGAGGACCGCCTCCGCAAGCCCAAGTACGGCGCGGTGCTCAAGACACCACCGCGGCAGATCGCGGAGGCGATCGCTGCGCTCGGCTCGCCCGCTGCTGCCGCGGTGCTCGCGCGCTTCGCGAAGCATCCGATCCTCGCGCCGCAGATCCTCGCGTGGTTTCGCGTGCATCCGGAGCACACCGCGGCGCTCACGGCGTCTGCGGGCGCGAGCAGCAAGCTCGCGTCGACCGCGCAGCGCATCGTCGGCAAGCAGAAGGCGACGCCTGCGAGCGGGCGCGTCGCGAAGGACGCCGCGCTGCCCGCGGTGCTGCGCGATCGACCGTGGACGCAGAAGCCCGAGCCTCTCTCGACGATCGAGGGACTCGTCATGAAGGGCATGGAGCTCGAGCGTCTCGACGACGTGCTGCTCGCGACCTTCGACGATCACGCCGAGCTGTCCAACCTCAGGAGCCAGGGCATCGCGACTTGGATCGCGCGGGACTGGCCGAAGTACCTGCCGTGGGAAGGTGGGCTCGAGGTGATGCAGGCCGCGAGCGTCGTGGTCTCTCCTGCGATCGCGCCTGCGATGGCGCTCGTGCTCACCGATCGAAAGAACTATCGGCATCACGCGCGCGCGTGGCTCCTCCGCAACGCGCACGTCGCGTCGCTCGGTCTCGTGCCCGACGCGGTCGGTGCGCAGGGCGCGTCGCGTCGCTCGGCCGAAGCGGCGCTCGTGCTGCTCGCGACGAGCGGCGAGCGCGCTGCGGTCGAGAAGGCCGCCGCGTCGTACGGCGCTGCGGCGAAGAAGGCGACCGCGGCCCTGCTCGCGCGCGATCCGAGACGGGTCGAGCACTCGGTGCCGAAGCGACCCTCGATCCTCGTGCGCGCCGATCTGCCTCCGCTTCGTCTGCGAGAAGGCACGATCCTCGGCGCCGACGCGATCGACGGCGTGCTCGACATGCTCTCGCTCTCTCTGCCGGAGGCGCCGTACGCGGGGCTCGCGGAGCTGCGCGACGCGCTCGATCCAGCGTCGCTCGGTGCGTTCGCCCTCGAGCTGCTCGAGCAGTGGGTGCTCGGCGACGCGCCGGGGCGCTCGGAGTGGATGGGCTTCGCGGTCGTGCACCTCCCCTCCGACGCAGGCCACGCGAGGCTCGCGTCGCTCGCGCGCGAGTGGTCGACGAAGAACCAAGCGAAGTGCGAGCGAGCGTGCCTCGGTCTCGCGTCGATCGGCAGCGACGCGTCGCTCCTCCACCTCACGCGCATCGCGAGCACCACGCGCTTCCAGCACCTCGCGTCCCGCGCGCACGAGCTCGTCGCGCAGGCGGCCGAGGCGCGTGGTCTGTCCGTCGACGAGCTCGGAGATCGCACGGTGCCCGAGGTCGAAGGCCTCGACGCGAAGGCACGCGCGCTGGTCGTCGACTCGATCACGCGGAGGCTCGAGCGCTTGATGATCACCGGCCGCGCGCTCGATCGCGCGAGCTTCGAGACCTTCTTCGCGCGGCACGCCATCGTCGGTCCGCTGGCGCGCACGCTCGTGTGGCAGACCGACGATGGAAAGACGCGCTTCCGAGTCGCCGAGGATGGCTCGCTGGCCGACGTCTCGGACGCCGCCGTGACTCTCGCGGCGGCGGCGCGCGTGACGCTCGTCCATCCAGCGCGACCTCCGGCGCTGCCCACCGCGTGGGCGAACGTGATCGCGGACTACGAGCTGATCCCGCCCTTCGAGCAGCTCGGTCGTCGCGTGCACACGCTGAGCAAGAGCGACGCGCGCGCGACGACGCTCGATCGCGCCGCGGGGAGGAGCGTGCCCGCGAAGAAGCTGATGGGCCTCCTCGAGTCGCGCGGCTGGCGACGCGACGCCGCCGGCGCGCCGAGCGCGTTCCTCCGCGACCTGGGCGACGTGCGCGCGACGCTCCCGATCACACCCGGCTTCGAGATCGAGCTCCTCGCGCACGCTCCACCGCAGGCGCTCGGCGCGATCACCTTCGTGAGCCGGCGCCATCCGAAGCGGACTGCGCTGACGCTCGGCGCGGTCGATCCGGTCACGCTGTCGGAGGTCGTGCGCGACGTCGACGCGGCCTCGGCGCTGTCCAGCTGACGACCGATCGGATCCGTCGGGCGATTCCGAGATGGGCTCGCGCTCCGACGGACACCGTTGGCGTGCGGCACAGCCACGTCCGCGACTCGCCTTTTCTGCCGCTCTCTCGAATCACGGAACTCCCATGCGCAGCTTCCTCTCGTGTCTCGCGGTCCTCTCGCTGGTGCTCGTCTCGGGCTGTCCTTCGGATCCGGGCACAGGCGTCGACGCTGGACGAGACGCAGCTGCCGATCCGACCGACGCGTGCCCGTCGGCGATCTGCGCCGAGGTGAACGACGGGTTCACGCCGAGCGACTCTCCGATCGCCGTGCCCGATGCCTTCGTCGAGCGCGACGCGCCCGCCGCGGACGACGCGTGGCGAGACACGTGTCCGATGGGCCTCGGCATGTTCTGCGAAGACGGCGCGACGTGCCCGACGGGCTTCGAGTGCATGGTCGGTCGCTGCGCGCCGCAAGGGCGCCAGCTCTGCGGCGGCTTCGCGGGCGCGATGTGCACCGAGCCCGGCTTCACCGCGTGCACGTACTTTTCGAGCGCGGACTTTGGCCCGTGCCTCACGCCCGAAGAGCGTCGCTGCATCTGCGACGACCCCGAGCGCGCCGAGGGCTTCGACTGCCGCTGACACCATCGCGGACGAGCTCGCGCAGCTCCGCGCACACGTGGACCAGATCATCGCGCGCGATCCGCACGGTGAGCTCGCGCAGCACGACGATCTGGTCACGCTCGCCGACCTCGAGCGCACGTACCGCACCGCTGCGTCGCGAGGTCGCGACGTGATCGTGTTCACGCACTGAAGGACGGCGATGAACGAGCTCTGGCAAGAGGTCGGACTGGTCGTGCTCGAAGGCGCGCACGATCCGTCTGCGTTCGCCGCTGCGCTGCCGTCTCCGTCGCGGCTTCTCGAGCGTGCTCCGCAGCGGCACGCGCTCGCGAAGACGATCCACCTGGGCGATGGAAACGACACGAACGCGAAGCGCTGGGCGGTCTTCGTCGCCGCGGGCCGCACGTTCGTCGCACCGCCCGGCGGCGCCGCGCTCCACACCGCCGAGGTCCACTGGCAGCGCGCGCTCTCGCTGCGCTTCGGCCTCGCGCGGTGGTTCGCGATCTACTTCGCGGCACCGCACACGGCGCTGTTCCGCGACGGCGCGCAGGAGCGCACGGACGACCACGCGGACGAAGACGCAGTGCTCGCGCAGCTGTCGGCGCACCTCGGCGTGTCCGACGCACGAACGGTGCTGTCCGTGCCGGGCGGCGAGTCTTGGATCTTCGAGATCGAGTCGGGTCGCTGGTAGTCGACGTCTCGGTCAGCCTTCGACACCGTCGAGGAAGATCACGTTCGCGTCGTCCGGATGGACGCGCACGCGCATCCACTGACCGACCTTCGGCTCGCCTCCGGGCACGGCGTTGAACGAGCGCTTCATCGTGCGCGGCGCCTGACCGGGCACATCGAGGTCCAGCTCGAGCCACAGGTGCCCGACCTCGAGCTCTTCGAGGGTGAGGATGCGCGCCCGTCCCGCGATCGCGTGATCACGCACGCGCTGCGCGTCACGACTTCGGTCGATGGCGCGCCACACCATCCACGCGAGGATCGAGATGCCGACGAGCGCGGCGAGGCTCACCGAGACGATCGCGGCGACATCCATGCGGGCTCACACGTAGCCGAGCACCAGCGCTCTCGCGAGGAGGAACCAGCCGTCGACGAGGACGAAGAGCAGCAGCTTGAACGGCATGCTCACCTGCGTGGGGTTGAGCATGTGCATGCCGAGGGCGAGCAGCACGTTCGCGATCACGAGGTCGACGATCAGGAACGGGATGAAGACGAGGAAGCCGATCTGGAAGGCCTCGCTCAGCTCCGTGACCATGAACGCGGGCGCGATCACGAGGAGGTCGCGATCGCCGATGCCGTCGCGCTGATCGACGGGGCGCGACTCGCGCGCGAGGTCGAAGAACATCTGTCGCTCGCGCGGGCCGCTGTTCCTCACGAGGAAGTCGCGGAGCGGCTCGACGCCGAGCTCCACGGCCTCGAACACCGCGTCGCTCGTGGAGAGCGGATCCTGTCGGTCGATGCGCTCGACCGCCGGCGCAGTGGCCGCGGCGATCTCCACGCCGACGGGCGCCATCACGTACAGCGTGAGGATCGCGGCGAGCGCGGTGATCACCGTGCCGCTCGGCACCTGTCCCGTGCCGAGCGCGTTCTTGAGGATCGAGAAGACGACGGAGATCTTCACGAAGCTCGTCGTCGTCATGAAGACGAACGGCAAGAGCGTCAGCGCGCCGAGCGCGACGATCGTGACGATCGGGCTCCCGCTCGAGCTCGCCGCGTCGTTCATCGTCGACCCTCCGTCATGCGGCGCGGATGCTCGCCGCTCGGGGCGAGAGCGTCAACGGCGCGCTCAGTTTTCCGCGGCGCAGGCGCCGCGCGTTGGGGGTGTTGCCCCCAAACCCCGTACGACAGTTCGATCCCGAGAAACGAAAGTTTCTCGGTCTCTCAGAAGCTCCAGCTCAACGCAGCGCCTGCCTCGCCGGGTCCCGGGACGAGGCGGGGGACGAGCGAGCCGAGCTGAGGCTGATCGTCGGGGATGTTCGCGACGAGGCCGACGATCAAGATGATGAGACCCGCGATCTGCACGGCCGAGACCGAGAGCCCGAGCGCGATGCCGCCGCCGGTGCCGTTGACCGGCGCGTGGATGATGCCGCCGACCACGGGGATGAAGAGGATCGCGTTGTCGCCGAGCGCGCCGAAGACGATCGACGTGAGGAAGCCCGCGCCGAGCGTCACTGCGCCCGCGACGACGAGGCCCCAGTCCGGGTGTGTGGAGACGCTCGCGGGCTGCGAGTACCCGACCGGTTGCTGCTGGTAGCTCACCTGCTCGTTGACCTGCACCTGCGCGTGGACGCGCAGCGCGGGGACGTCGAGCGAGTAGTGGCCGCGCGGCGCGAGCTGCGCTGAGGCCGGCGCGGCGAGCGCGAGCGTGAGTGCCGCGGCGATCAAGGCCATCGGAGCGAATCGAAGCATCATGCCCTCCCTCATGGTTCGTTCGACGCGCGCACGCGCATCGGCGAACGTGAGGATGCCGCGTGCCTCGCGATCGAGGCAAGGATTCGCACGCTCACGATGGGAGCGGACGCGCGAGGCGCTCGAGCGCGATCGCCGCCGGCCCCGAGGCGACCACGATCGCCGCCGCAGCGAACGCCACGCCGAGCTCGTGCTCGAGCGCGAGCTCGAGAGCGCACGCGAGGGCGAGCGTGAGCGCGGTGAGCCGCGGCGGGATGCGCGCGGGGAGAGCGCGCGCGGCGAGGGTGCGATCGAGATCGAGCCCGAGGTGATCATGCGCGTAGAGCACGGACAGCACGAGCACGCGGCGAGCGAGCGCGATGGCGAGCACGAGCGCGATCCAGAAGCGCACGTCGGTGATCGGCGCGGCGTCGCCGAAGAGGCTCGGCAGCTCGGCCGTGGCGAGGACCGCGGCCGCGAGGAAGTTCCAGAGCAGCGACATGCGGGCGGCGTCTGCGAGTCGGGCCGGCCTGCGCTCGGGTGTCAGCGCCTCGCGGACGACGAGGACGGTGAAGAGCACGACGAGGGACACGGCCGCCGTCGCGAGCGCCGTCACCACGCCCCAGACCCAGAGCGTCTGGAGCAGACCGTCGTTCGCGAGGTCGGCGCGGAATTGGTCGAGCGCGGGCGGCGCGCTGTGGGCGAGCCACGCGGGCAGACGCACCACGGTCGCGGTCGCGAGCGCGCACAGCGTCGCGGCGAATTGAAACGGACGGTGCGACTCGACTCCGTCGCGCGCGATCTCGCTGCGCGCGATCCACGCGTAGAGGCGATCGACGCCGAGCGCGCGCGTGCTGATCGGGAAGATCGAGAAGAGGCCCAGCGCGAGCGAGCCGCCGGCGATCGCCGCGGGGAGCCGTGCGAGGTCCGGCGTGAGCCCGATCGCGGTGGCGACGATCACCGCCGCGAGCGCGAGCGACTGCAAGGTCATGAACGCGCGAAAGGCCGTCCGCATCGGCGCCTCAGCGCGTGAACGCGTCCGCCTGCTCGCGAATGCGCTCGACGAGCCAGCGGTTGAGCTCGGCATGTCGTCCTCGGACGAGCAGATCCTCGAGCTCACGTCGTGCGTCCTGATCGGTGAAGCGGATCCGCGCAGGCACGCGGCCCGCGCTCTTCGCGAGATCGAGGCCGCGGGTCGCGCGCTCCCAGAGCGATGCGACGTCGTCGAGGCCGAGGTGGCCTGCGGCGGCGACCGTGCGCGCGGCCATCCACGGTGGTTCCTCTGCGACGAGCGATGCGAGACCGCTGCGCGCGGCGACGGAGTGCAGCATCCACAGCGCGAGCACGTCGAGCACCACGTCCGCGTGCGATGGGGCCGCGGACGGACTCGACGCGGCCTCGAGGTAGAGGGGGTCGATCACCTCCGCCCAGATCTCCTCGAACGTCGCGCTCGTGATGCGGTCGCGGTCCATGGGTCGCCGACTACCAGGGCTCGAGCCGGTCGTCCAAGGGCCGCGGAGAGGAGTGTCGCGTCAGTCCGAACGCCGCGGTCGCGTCTGCGCGACATGCACGGCGGCGAAAGTTCTTCTCACGCGGCACTTCCACCTGCGCCCACCCCGGTCCACATTCGGCCCGCCATGGAAGACACCTCAGACACGCAGTCCGACACTCAGGTGGCCGACACTCAGGTGGCCGACACTCAGGTGGCCGACACTCAGGTGGCCGACACTCAGGTGGCCGACAACCATCCGCTGGCCGACCATCAGCTCCCAGACATCGGCGAGCCGCGCCTCTGGCGCAAGAACGGCTGGACCGCGAAGGTCATCAAGAACTCGGACGACGACGGCTGGGCCGTGGAGATGGTCCGCGGGACCGACTCGGAGCCTTCGCTCGTCGGTCCGTGGACGATGGGCCGCGACAAGAAGAACCCGAAGCCGCTCGATCAGACCGCGTTCCACACGCTCGTGAAGACCGCGAAGGAAGTGATCGAGCGCGCCGCCAACGCCGCGCGCGCACGCCTGCACAAGTCGATCACGTTCCTCGACGCCGACGAGCGCCGCCTGCGCGTCGACCTCGACATCGTCCCGGACGAAGACGATCCGCACGCGTTCCTCACGTCGTTCGACGATCGCTCGAACGAGCAGCTCGCGCGCGTCCGCGTGAGCGCGGGCTTCAAGCTCAGCGCCGCGAGCGCGGAGCGCGCGCTCGAGAGCGGCGGAGACGCATGATCGGACGCGCGTCCTCGTGGCTCGGCGCGTTCGTGCTCGCGGGATGCGGGGTGTCGTCGAGCGCGAGGTCGGCGGAGCCGCTCGTTCCGCACCCGACGTGTGAGGAGGTCTCTCATGGGCACTGCGAAGACGACGCGGACGCGTGTCGGACGCGCTGCGCGAGCGAGTGCGCGCCAGCCCCGAGCGACGAGGCGCGCGTCATGGCGTTCGTCGAGGCGGTGCAGCGATCCACGGACGGAACGCTCCCCGCGGCGATCGATGCCGACGTCGCGTACCGCGTCCGTTTCGCTGGCGTGATGGCCTCGGCGCTCGTGAACGTGGGCCCGAGCGAGCAGGTCTCGCTGCTCGCCGCGTCCGAGGCCGAGCGCGCTCGCCTCGACGAGGCCGAGGTGCACCGTCAGCACGTGTCCGAGTGGCGCGAGCAGATCGGCGCGCGAGAGGCCGGTGCGGGCGGCACGGGCGAGGATCAGCCCTGCACGGCCACGCCCGGAACGCTCACGTGGCGCCCGTTCGAGATCGGGCCGTCGATCGTCCCGGAGGTGCGCGTGCGTCTCGAGCCCGAGCTCGCGCGCGCTTCGACGTGGCGCGCCGTGATCGCGGTGGAGTGCGGCGACCGATCGTTTCACGTCGTCCTCCTGAACGACGCGCCTGCCATCGTGCCGCTGCTGTGAGCCGCTTCTGTGGGAGCTCAGCCGAGCTGCGTCAGCATCGTCTCGGCGTTCGAGACCTCGAACTTGCGCGGCTGCTCGACGTTCACGGCCTTCACGACGCCCTGATCGACGAGGAGCGAGTAGCGCTGCGAGCGCAGGCCCATGCCGCCGCCGGAGAGGTCGAGCTCGAGGCCGAGCTTCTTCGTGAGCTCTGCGCTGCCGTCGCCGAGCATGCGGACCTTGCCGATCGCGCCGAGCGACTTGCCCCACGCGGCCATCACGAACGCGTCGTTCACCGACACGCACCACACCTCGTCCACGCCCTTGCTCTTCAGCGCATCGAGGTTCTCGAGGTAGCCGGGCACGTGCTTGGCCGAGCACGTCGGCGTGTACGCGCCGGGGAGGCCGAAGATCACGACCTTCTTGCCTTCGAGCGCCTTCGCGGCGCTGAAGGACTCGGGCGCGAGGGGGCACGAGTCACCGAACTGAACGGTCTCGCTGAGGGTCGCATCGGGGAACGTGTCGCCGGCTTGGATGGTCATGCCGCGGGCGTAGCACGCCTCGGGGCGAGGCCGGATCCGCGATCTCGGCCTCCTGTGCGGTGGACGCATGTGCGGTTGACCCACGACGCGGGGAGCCCCGACCCTCTCGTCATGCGTCGATCGACCGTGCTCGCGATGCTCGGTCCGCTGGCCGCGTCGCTCGTTCCCGCGTGCGCGACCGTGCCGCGGCGCGCGCAGGTGGTGCAGCTCGCGTCACAGATCCTCGACTGCCCGCCCGACGCGATCGCGGTGCGCGTGGGCACGCTCGATCAGGTGTGCGCGGAGCGCGTCCGTGGCCTCGATGGACGACTCGGCTCCGGTCCGTGCCTCGCGTGGATGCCGCTCGAGATCTCGGAGCAGGGATGGATCGTCGAGGGCTGCGGACACGTCGACCGCTACGCCGCGCATCCGTGCACACCGGAGGGATCACCCCTGCCCGCGGAGTTCGCGTTCGACGGGACGATCCAGTGCGACACGTACTGAGCTCTCGGTCGCTCAGAAGCGCGCGCGGAGCCTGAGCGAGGCGGTGTCGCCGCTCGCGCCGCCGCTCGACGCGGCGATGCCGATCATCACGGCGCCTGCGATCGTCAGCACACCACCGGTGCCGATCCACACGCCGTTCGCGACGGCGTCGGGGCGCTCGTAGGTGAGGCACGCGTCGTCCACGCACGTCACGCCCTGCGCGAAGCCGACGACGCCGACGATCACCGCGCTCACGCCGAGCACGAGCGCGCCGATGCCGCTGATCCAGAACGGTGTCGCGTCGACGCTCGTCGAGTCTTCTCCGGGCACGAGCGCGACGTCGAGGGTGAGGTCTTCGCCAGCCAGCGTGATCTCGCGGCGGTCACTGCGATGCGCGCGCGCGCGCACCTCGATCACGTGCGGGCCCGGGGCCACGGGCTCCGCGTGCGGGACGGTGCCCCACGTCACTCCGTCGAGTCGGATCGTCGCGCCCGCGGGCGTGCCGTTGACGCCCAGCGTGGGGAGCGCCTCGCCGCGGTGACGCGCCGTGGCCTGCGCGAGCGCGACGCGCATCGCTTCGTCCACGCCTGCCGTCCCGACCTCGGCGGTGCCGACATAGCGCACGCCTTCGGGCGAGAGCAGCGTGGCCTGCACGCCCTCGCACACGCCGTCGTGGCCGAACACCTCGACGAACGCGGCGACGTCGGCGGCGTCCGTCATGAGGAACGCCGCGGCGCAGTCGAGGTCGTCGCAACCGCCGTCCGTGGGGATCGGCGTGAGGCCGAGCGCGCGCGAGTGCGCATGCGCGGCCTCGCGGAGGCTCGGTCCGAGCGCGGACGCGAGCGCGGTCTCGCCGCCGACCTGGATCACCAACGCGCGCGTCGTCGACGTGGAGTGCGTCGTCGTGGTCGTCGTCGCTGCGGTCGACGTCGCTGCGGTCGACGGCGTCGCGGTGGTCGCCGTCGATGTGTCTGGGGTCGAGGTGCCTGCCACCGCGCTCTGCTCGCTCTGTGCGAGCGCGGACGAGGTGAGCACGACGGATCCGAGGAGGAGCACCGACGCGAACTTCATCGCCGGAACGAGTGTGGGGTGCACGGGGAACATACGCGTGCTCGCGTAGTCGCCGAGACGATCGCGCGCAAGAAAACGGCGCATTCCGTTGGCGCGAGCGCCTCACTCGATCGCGATCGACACGCGCGTCACACCGCGTCCGGTGACGCGCACGGCGCGCGATCGGCGCTGATCGCCCGCCACGCCGACGATCGTGTGGGGTCCTGTCCCGAGCGCGCCGCGGTACGGCGAGCGACCCACGTCGACGCCGTCGATCTCCACGCGGCCCCACGGCGACACGATCACTTCGACGCGCCCCTCGCGCGGCGCGCGCGTCGGTGTCTCCGTGGACGAGGTCGTCTCTTCGGCCGCGCTCTCGCTCGCGCGCGCGACGAAGGCGTCGGGCCCGACGTACGCATCGAGCTCGGTCCCAGCGTCGACTCCTGCGTCGACGACGTCGACCGCGGCGTCGCGTCCCGCGTCGACTCCCGCATCCACCACCATGGGCGCATCCGAGAGCGCCGCATCGGGCGCGGTGATCGCGATCACGTCCGAGGGATCGTCGTCGTCCGAGCTGCCCGCGCCGAGCACGAAGCCGAAGGCCACGAGCGCTCCGACCGCCAAGCCCACCGAGGCCACGCCGAGCAACAGCAGCGGCAGCGACGCGCGCGAGAACGCGGGACGCGTCTCGGTGATCTCGAGCCGCTGCGGCGTGAGCTCGGGGCTCACGACCACGTTGCTCGCCCCGCCATCGACAGTGCCCCCAGCGCTCGTTGCGGCAACGCTCGTTCCGCCAGCGTTCGCCGTGGCGTCCTTCGTCGCGCCATCACTCGGAGCGCGGGGCGCGACGGACGCGTGTCGCTGCGTCGGCTCGAACGCGCCTTGGTTCACGCTCCGCGCGAGGTCGGCGTCGAACACGGTCCGTGTGCGCGTCTCGGCGTCTGCTGGCGCCGCGACGGGATCGTCTTCGGTGGCCCCGAGCGCGAGCGACGTGATCGCGAGCGTGCGCGCGTCACCTTGCGGTGGTGGCGGCAGATCCGATCGCGCCTCGCCGCTCTGGATGCGCTTGAGCAGCTGCGCGAGTCGACGTCGCGCGGTGGTCGGGGGAGGGCGATGCTCGAGGGCCTCGATCACCGCCGACGCGCTCGCGGTGCGCGCGTCGAGGTCCACGGTGAGGAGCTTCTCGACGATCGTGCACACGTCGTCGGGCACGTGCGGCGCGAGCTCCTTGAGCGTCGCGCGCTCGCCCTGCGTGATGCGGAGGATGGTCGCGAGATCGCTCGGCGCGTCGAACGGCCGCTGTCCCGACAGCGCCTCGAAGAGCACGACGCCGAGCGCCCAGAGATCGGCGCGTCGATCGACCTTTCGACCGAGGCCTTGCTCGGGCGCCATGTAGGACGCCTTGCCCTTGATCTTGCCGGTGGTGGTGTCCGAGCCCGAGAGGCTCCACTTCGCGATGCCGAAGTCGACCAGCTTGAAGTTGCCCTGCTCGTCGATCAGCACGTTCGACGGGCTCACGTCGCGGTGCACGAGGTTCGCGGCGCGTCCGTCGACGACGAGCTCGTGCGCGTAGTCGAGCGCCGCCGCGAGATCGACCGCGAGCACGAGCGCGAGGTCGAGCGGCATCGGCTGCCCGAGCTCCTTCAAGAACGTGCGCAGATCGCCACCGCCGATCAGCTCGAGCGACATCCACCACGCGCCGTCGACCTCGCCGAAGTCGTAGACCTGCGTGATGTGCGGATGCACGAGCTGCATCGCGAGCTTCGCCTCTTCTTGGAAGGCGGACACGAACGCGGGCGAGGCCGCGTGCTCGGCGAGGATGCGCTTCACGCAGACCGTGCGCTCGAAGCCCTGCGCCGTGCGGTAGCGGGCGACGAAGGTCTCTGCCATCCCGCCCCGACCGAGCGGACGCTCGATCTCGAACGGTCCAAAACGCATGGGAGCGAGAGGATACAGGGCGAGCGCCGTTCTGGGGGCGCCAGCCGGCGGTGGAAGCGCAGCGAATCATCCGGAGGGGACGTGCGTCGGAGCCTCCGCTAAGGTGCCCACGCCGGGGCCGGCCCCGCTCTCACCCGAGGTTCGAATGTCCGTTCGCTCAGCTCGCGCGCTTGGTCTCCTCGCCCTCGTCCTCGGCACGCTGCTCTCGTTCGCCGAGAGCGCGGACGCGCAGGTGCAGCAGCCCCCGCCGGTGATCGAGCGCGTCGAGCCCACCGCAGGTCCAGTGGGCACCACGGTGCAGGTGCTCGGTCGTTTCTTCCGCGCCGACCAGCGGTTGTTCCTCGGCACCACGGAGCTACCAGTCGGCTCGCGTCTCCCGAGCCGCTGGTCGGTGACGATCCCCGCGGGCGCGCAGACCGGACGCATCGAGGTCGTGCTCGCCGACGGCACGCGCGTGATGGGCCCCGAGCTCCGTGTGCTCGCGGCGGTCGCGCAGCCGAGCATCGTGGGCTTCACGCCGGTGGCCGGCGCCTCGGGCAGCGAGGTGCGCATCCAGGGCGAGAATTTCTCGCCGCGCATCACCGACAACAACGTCACGCTGAGCGGTGTCGGTGTGGTCGTCCGCTCGGCGACGCCGACGGAGCTCACGGTGATCGTGCCGAGCGGCGCGACCACGGGCGCGTTCACGGTGCGCGTCGCGGGCGCGGGCGAAGCCACGTCGACGACGCAGTTCACGGTGGGCTCGGGCACGCAGATCGTGAGCTTCGTGCCGCGCGTCGCATCGCCGGGTGCGCGCATCACGCTGACGGGCACGGGCTTCTCGACGCGCGCGACGATGAACCGCGTCTTCCTCGAGAACGTTGCGCTCCGCGTCGTCACCGTGACCGCGACGGAGATGGTCGTGGAGCTCCCGGCCAACGCGGCGACGGGGCGCTTGCTGCTCGACGTGCGCGGCGGCGGTCGCGCGTACGCGGCCGACCCGCTCACCGTGTATCCCGCGCCGACGATCGCGGCGCTCGAGCCGGTGTCGGGCGTCGTGGGCTCGGAGGTGCGCGTGCGCGGCACGAACTTCGGCACGGACATCCGCGTGGTCACGGCAGCGATCGGCACGACCGCGCTCACGCTGCGCGCCGTGGCGCCGACGGAGATCCGCGCGCAGATCCCGGCGGGCACGGTGACGGGCCCGATCGTCGTGACCGTCGGGGGCCTTCCGCCGGTGACGAGCGCCACGCCGTTCACGGTGCTCTTGCCGGTGGCGGTCACGGGTCTCGAGCCGATCTCGGGCCCCGTGGGCACCGAGGTGACGGTCCGCGGGCAGGGCTTCTCGACGGTGCTCACCGACAACCGCGTGACGCTGCAGAACGTGGACTGTCCGGTGATCGCGGCGACGCCCACGGAGCTCCGCGTGCGCATCCCGCAGTCGGGCTCGGGCTCGCTCGTGGTCACGGTGCTCAACGCGGGCACCGGGCGGACCACGCAGCCGTTCGTCATCACGACGCCGCCGTTCATCGCGCGCTTCGAGCCGGCGGCCGGCACGATCGGCTCGGTCGTGCGCATCGTCGGCACGAGCTTCGGCACCAACGCGGGCACGGTCGAGGTGGCGCTCGCGGGTCGTCGCATGGAGATCCGCACGATCACCGACACGCAGATCGAAGCGGTCGTGCCGCCGGGCGCGACGAGCGGTCGCATCACGGTGTCGGTGCGCCTGCAGGGTCTCGGCGCTGCGCCGACGGACTACACGGTGCTGACGGACTTCGCGGTGAGCGCGATCGAGCCCGCGTCCGCGTACCCGGGCCAGACGGTGACCATCCGCGGCGGCGGCTTCGTGCAGGCGGGCACGGTCACGTTCACGGGCTCACGCGCGCCGGCGTTCTTCACGTTCGTGAACGGGTCGGACCTCCGCGTGGTCGTCCCTGCGGACGCCGCGAACGGCCCGATCACGGTCCGCCTGCCCGACGGCCGCTCGCTCGCGAGCACGACGTTCACGCGCGCCGACACGCCGGCCGGCACGGGCATCACCGAGGTCGTCCCCGAGTGCACGCGCCCAGGCTGCGCGCTCGTGGTCCGCGGCTGGGGCTTCGGCACGAGGCCCGGCGCGCAGACCGTCACGCTCTACGGCCAGCGCCTCCGCGTGGTGCGCGCATCGGCCTACGAGCTCCAGCTCACGCTCCCGCGCACCGCGGGCACCGGCCCGCTGATCATCACGATCCGAGGGCGCCCGCCGGTGCAGTCCGCACAGCCCCTCGTCATCGCCCCCTGACCACGCGACGACGCACGGCGGATCGCACGCGCCCACGGACGCACGCACGCATCGCGAACCACAGCGATGCGGTGCTCGCATCTCCCGCGGACCTGACGGCGCTTCGGGAGTCACGCCGCGATCGATCGGACGCTCGCG
>CAZCVE010000052.1:5988-21266 GCA_964502175.1 uncultured Sandaracinaceae bacterium | reverse complement strand
CACCGTCGCGACGCGAATCACAGCGAATCGGTGCTCGAATTTCCCCGCGGACCTGACGGCGCTTCGGGAGTCACGCCGCGATCGATCGGACGCTCGCGGTGGTCGTCGGCGCGTTCACACGACAGCGTTCATGCGCGCACCGGCCTCTGCGCCGAGCATCGAGAGCTCGTCGTCCGCGGCGAGGGCATCCGCGAAGCGTCCGGCAGGATCGAGGGGAGCCGCGACGAGCGCTACGCGAGCTGTCACCGTCGCGACGCGAATCACAGCGAATCGGTGCTCGAATTTCCCCGCGGACCTGGCGGCGCTTCGGGAGTCACGCCGCGATCGATCGGACGCTCGCGGTGGTCGTCAGCGCGTCCACGCAGGACCGAGCGCGCACCAGCTTCTGCGCTACTGCCCCTGGCTCCAGCCAGTGGGCACACAGGGCTGGATCGCCCACTGCCGATCACCCAACCCGCTGAGCCGAGCATCGAGAGCTCGTCGCGACACACCGTGCGACGCCTCACGCGCGACTCACGCAACACTGGCGCGAGACTCAGGGGCTCGGTCGCGCGCCCGTGCGGTACGGGATCGTGATCGCGCCGCCCTCGCAGCCACCGATCACTGGCGTGAAGCGCAGCGAGATGTCCGAGTTGGTGGGCACGCGGCCGTCGAACGGGTTGTCGATCGTCGCGTCGATCGTCGTCGTGGTCGCGTCGGTGCCGCGCACCGAGACGAGCTGGTAGATGCGCGTGTCGTCGCCCGTGCCGCCCGCGTCCTGACCGTTCGCGTCGAACGGCAGCGTGCCGCCGGGCCCCTCGATCACCGCGGCGATCTGCACAGCCGGCGCGGCGGGCGTGTCCGCCCCGCAGGTGCGGATCTCGACGCGCACGGTCGCGGATTGACGCGGATCGCCGGGCGAGAGCTCCGTCGGGCCGAACGTGGCGCTCACGGCCTCTGCGAATTCGTACGGATCGCACGTGTCGACGGGCCGCCCTTCGCACGAGCGCTGGAGCGGAGGGCTTCGCTCGCACGAAGCGGCGAAGAGCGCGAGACCGGTGGCGATCACAGCGGACGACGAAGCGAACAGGCGCATCGCGCGATGATGGTGGGCGGACGCGAGTCGAGCAACGCGGACGCTGTAACGAGGCGCGGTCGCGCCCGTACCCTGGACGCGATGCACCACACCGAACCCATCTGAGCCTCGACTCGACCGCCGCTCGCGGTCCTCTCGCGCCGCCTCGTCGTCGCGCTCCTCGCCGTGCCCGTCTTGGACGAGCTCTGCTCGGGCGTGGTGCCGGCTGGCGCGCCCGAGGTCGCGCGCGATCTCGGCGTGCCCGAAGGCCTCGCGGCCGGTGGCATCGTCGCGGCGTTCTACGGGCTCGCGCTGCTCGAGTCCCCGCTCCTCACGTGGATCGAGCGCTGGTCTGCGCGCCTCGTCTCGAGCGTGTCGGTGCTCGCGATGGGCGTCGCGGCGCTCGCGATGGCGATGGGGACGAGCGCGTGGGTGCTCGCCGCTGCGCTCGCCGCGTTCGGTCCTGCCGCGGGCATCTCGGTGTCGGTCGCGGAGGGCGTGCTCGTCGAGCAGCGCGGCGAGCTCAGCCGCGAGCGCGTGATGACGCGCGTCACGCTGGCCGCAGCGCTCGGGGATCTCGTCGTGCCGATCGCGATCGCGTGTACGTCGTTCGCGGGGGCGAGCTGGCGGCTCGTGCTCGTGCTCGCCTTCGCGCTCAGCGCCGTCGTCGCTCTGGTGCACCTCCGCTCGCGCGCGCTCGATCGACCGCTGCCGAGCGAGGACGACGACGAGCCCGACGAAGACGTCGGCCCGCGGCTCACCGGATGGCCCGCGCTGCGCGCCGCGCTCGCGCATCGTCCTCTCGTTCTCCTCTCCCTGTCGGGCACGCTGATCGGCCTGCTCGACGAGGTGCTCGTCGCGTTCGCGGCCGTCCACCTCGCGACGGTCGCACCCGGTGAGGGCACGCTCGCTGCGCGCCAGGCTGCGCTCGGTGCCCTCATCGTCGGTGGCCTGCTCGGCCTCGCGGCGCTCGAGCGGTTCGTCGAGCCGCACCTCGCGCGTCGCGTGCTGTCCGTCGCGTGTGTGCTCTCCACGGTCTCGATGATCGTGCTCGCCCTCGCGCCGGATCTACGGGTCGCGGGCGTCGCGCTCTTCGTGCTCGGCGCGAGCAGCGCGGTGCTCCACCCGCTGGTGAAGGCGCGCGCCTACGCGTCGCTCCCTGGCCGTCCGATGCTCGTGAACGCCGTGGCCGCCGCGCTCGTGCCGCTCGACGCGCTCGCCCCCTTGGTGATCGGCGCGCTCGCGTTCACCGCGGGCCCCTCGATCGCCGTGCTCTCGCTCTCGCTCGCGCCGCTCGGTGTGCTCGTCCTCACGCGCCGCGCCGCGTGAGCGATCAGGAGCTCAACGCCGCCATCGCGCGGAGGATGCGCGTCATCGACATCAGCTCGTTCGCGATCTCGCGTGGTCCACCGCCGACGCCGTCGACGTGTGTGTGGCCGTAGAGGCCAGTGAGGAGCAGGCGCGCCTTCGTGTGCGGGGTGAGCGCCTCGCGCATCGCCTCGCTCTCCTCGAAGGGGATCACGTCGTCGGTCACGCCGTGCACCAGGGTGACGGGCGCGTGGAGGCTCGCGAGGTGCGGGCGCGGATCGATCCAGTCGAAGTGCGTTCCGGCTCGCACGAGCGCTGCCTCGATGATCGGCTCGATCCCCGGATCGACGCGACACGACTTGAGGAACAGCGCGCGCACGGGCTCCGGGAGCTCGCGCGCGATCGTCTCGGCCACCGGCACGTACGCGCGATCGACCTTCATCTCCGCCCGGCCCCACGTGCGCGTGCAGTACCGCATCATCGCCTCGCGCAAGAGCTCTCGCGCGTCGTCGTCCGCGAGGCCATCGCCTCCGTCGAGGAACGGCAGGAGGTTCGTGACGACCGCGGGCGCGTTGAGCGGATCGTGCGCGCGCGCGCCTTCGCCGCGGAGCGCGAACCGCAGCGTGCGACGAAAGTCCGCGAAGCCTCCGAAGATCAGCACGCTCTCGAGCTCGTCGCTCCGCTTGGCCGCGATCCGCAGGGCCGGCATCGAGCCGAACGAGATGCTCATCATTCCGGGCTTTCCGTCGCGCGGCCGCAGCGGGTGATCGAGGAGCGCGTCGAGGCCGGCCTCGAGCTCGTCGAGGACGGACGGCACCACGGACAAGCGCAGGTAGCTCGGCAGGATCGGCGCGAGCACCAAGTGTCCCGCGTGCGCGAGGATGCGCGCGAAGCGATCGAAGCGTGGGTCGCGCGGCCCGAGGTAGTGCAGGCCCGGCACGAGCAGCACGGCGCCCGTGATGGCGCGATCACGCGGACGAAACGTCAGGCACTCGAGGCTCGTCTTGCCGCCGTCGTGCTTGGAGCGCGCCACCTCGTCCACGCGCACCACGTCGGTGGGGGCCTGTGTCGGAGGAGTCCAGGGGCCGAGCCAGCGCGCGAGCCTTCGGATCGATGCGGTCACGGGCGCGATGTTGCCACGCGCGTGCGATGTACGAAGGCGCTTCTCGCGGCGGAGCTGAGATCGCATGCTGCGCGCCCGATGACCGTCGACGAGATCGTGCGCGCCCTCGCGCTCCTGCCGCACCCCGAGGGAGGCTTCTACCGAGAGACGTACCGCGCGCCGCTCGTGCTCCCGCACGACGCGATCGCAGGCACGCATCCCGGCGATCGCAGCGCGTCGACGGCGATCCACTTCCTCGTGCCGCGTGGATCGTTCTCGGCGCTCCACCGCATCGCGTCCGACGAGGTCTGGCACTTCTACGGCGGCGCCCCGCTCGAGATCGTCGAGATCGATCCCTCCGGCGCGCTCACGTCCACACGGCTCGGCAACGACCTCGCGTCGGGCGAGCGACCTCAGCACGTGGTGCCGCGGGGCGTGTGGTTCGGATCACGTGTGCTCGGCGGCAGCGAGGCGCGCGGCGATCACGCGCTCGTCGGCTGTACGGTCGCGCCCGGCTTCGACTTCGCGGACTTCGAGCTCGCCGATCGCGCGACGCTCGCCGCCGTCTTTCCCCTGCATCGCGCGCTCGTCGGCGAGCTCACGCGGCTCCCGTGACGGCGCCCCTCGACACGACCCCGCCGCGCTTTCCCTACCGCGGTCACATGCCGGCGCTCGATGGCCTCCGCGGCATCGCGATCGCGGTCGTGATGGCGTTCCACTACTACCTCTTCGATCACCACGTGGCGCCGCTGCACTGGGTCTTCCTCGGCTCGCGCAGCGGCTGGCTCGGCGTGGATCTCTTCTTCGTGCTGAGCGGCTTCCTCATCACCGGGATCCTTCTCGACCAGCGCGCGTCGATGGCCCCGGGCGGCGAAGCAGGTCTGTTCCGCACGTTCTACGTGCGCCGTACGCTGCGCATCTTTCCGCTCTACTACCTGACGCTCGCGGTCGTGTTCGGCGTGCTGGCCTGGACACCCCTCTTCTCTGGCGACCCGAGCTTCGATCGACTCGAGGGCGAGCAGCTGTGGCTGTGGCTCTACGCGGTGAACTGGGTGAACTGGTGGCGGGGCGAGCTCGTGTTCGTCTCGGACGCGTTCGAGGCCAACCACTTCTGGTCGCTCGCGGCCGAAGAGCAGTTCTATCTGCTGTGGCCCGCCGTCGTCGTGTTCCTCCCGCGTCGCGCGTTCCTCGTCGTGTCCGCGGCGATCGTGCTCGCGAGCTTTCTCGCCAAGGCGATCCTCGGGCCCGACGAAGAGACGCTCATGCTGCTCCGCGCCGATGGCCTCGTCGTGGGTGCGCTGCTCGCGACGCTCGTGCGCGACGTCGAGCTCCGCGCGTGGGCCGAGCGCGCGGCGCGTCCGGTGCTGGCCCTCTCGGTCGTGTCGCTCGCCGTGATCGCGCTCCTCCGCGGGGGCCTCTTGCACGACGATCCGTGGATGGCGCGCGCAGGCTGCACGCTCGCCGTGCTCGGCTGCGCCGCCGCGGTGCTCGAGGCCGCGCGCGCGCCCGCGGCGTCGCTGCACGGGCGCGTGCTCCGCGCTCGCGCGCTCGGCTTCCTCGGTCGCTACAGCTACGGCCTCTACGTGCTGCACTGGGCGTTTCACCCGCTCTTCGATCGATGGTTCTTCACCCTCGCGCCGCGTGAGCCCACCGGCATCGCGGCGATCGACGGCCTCTACGTCACGCTCGTGAAGAGCGCGGTCGCGCTCGCCGCCGCGGTGCTCGTGCACCACGCATTCGAGAAGCCCTTCCTCGCGTGGAAGGATCGCTTCGCGCCTTCGGGATCTCCGGCCGCGCCGAAGAGCGCGAGCCCGGCGATCACTCCCCCGGGTTGACGATCGACTGCACGAGCGCGGCGAACGCGACGGTCCAGTCGGGCGGTTGCCCATCGGGGCCGGGCAGGAACGAGTCTCGCGCGAGCACGGCGAGCCGCTGCTGCTCGGCCGGATCGATCTGGAGGCGCGACGCGAGATCGCCCGCGAGCGCCGTCTCGGCCTGCGCGATCTGTCCGTCGGCGTAGAGCATCCACGCGGCGGCGGCGAAGAGCAGCCCGCGGTCTTCAGGCGAGCGATCGAGGCGCAGCGCGTTCGGTCGCTCGGCGGGCATGGTGAACGAGCCGAGGCCGAGGGCGCGCGCGGCCGCGTCGATCGCCTTGCGCTCACCGGGCTCGATCTTGCCGTCGGCCTTCATGATCACGCCCATCACGTAGAGGGCATCGATCGCGAGATCGGGTGCGACGGGGGCGAACGACATGCGCGTCATGCCGCGACTCTAAAGGCCCGACGCGGAGCTTGCCTATCCGTTTCGGAACGGGACGCCCTCGTCCCAGCAGCGCGCGAAGATCTCCGCGTAGCTCGTGATCGCGCGCGGGTCGTCGGTGACGAGGACGTTGTCCTGGTTCGACTCGGCCGCAGCGCGCGTCCAGTTGTAGGAGCCGGTCAGCGCGATGCGCGCGTCGAAGAGCGCGAACTTGTGGTGCATGTGGTGGATCGACGCGTCCACGCGAACGTCGATGCCCGCGCTCCACAGGTGACGCACGTCCGAGCCGGGCTCGAGGGACTTCTCGTCGTCGCTCACGACCCGCACGCGCACGCCGCGTCGGTGAGCGTCGAGGATCGCCTTGGTGATCGGGTCGTGCGTGATCGTGAACACGCACACGTCGAGCGTCTCTCGCGAGTCCGCGGCGAGGCCGACGATGCGACGCCACACGCGCTCGCCCGGGCTGTCGAGCACCTCGACGCGCGCGACGCGCGGAGCCTCCGCGATCGAGATGCGGACCACGTCTTCGAGCCACGCGAGCCAGAGGCGCGCGTCTCCGGGGCGCACTGCCCCGCTCATCCGCTCGGTCACCATCTCGAACGCCTTGCGCCGCAAGGCGCCGCGCTGCTCGTCACGAGGCAGCTGTTCTTCGACGTAGGCGCGCAGCGCCGCGCGCTCACCGCGCGAGAGCGTTCCGTCCGCGAAGCTCTCCGCGAGCACGTCGTCCATCGAGTCCGCGCCGCGCGTGAGCCCGACGCGCATCAGAACCGAAACGTCTGGTCGATGAAGCCCACGAAGTCGATCTCGCAGGTGCCGGCGCCCGACTTCGTGAAGCGAATGGAGTCGATCTCGCGCAGGGCCTGGCCTGTCCCGCCGAGCACCACCGCGTTCGGGCGCGCCTCGGTCCACGTGGTGAGCACGTTCACTTCGGGCTGGAACGCGGACAGGTTCCCGGTGAAATTCTCGATGGCACCGATCTCCATCGAGAGGCTCGAGCCGACGTCGCAGCGCGCGATCACGTCGACGATGAGCGAGTTGTCGCTGGTGCTCAGCCCGAGGAGGATCGCGGGCTCGATCCCCACGACGACTCCGTCGCCCGAGAGCAAGAGGCCGTGCTCACCGGGGAGTGACTCCGCCCACGTCGCGCCCTCGATCGGCCCCGCCAGGCGCTCCCATCCACACGGCGCGCCCTCGCAGAGCGGGCCCTCGAAGTCTTCGGACCAGAGGTAGTCCGACGCGCGCGGCTCACAGCCGCCGGATGCTCCGAGCGCGAGCGCAGAGAGCGCGGCGAGCACGCCTGCCGAGGTGCACGTCCGCGCGCTCACGTCTTCACCTCGATGCCGATCCCCACGAACGGGCCGCCGAGATCGATGTCGCTCCCGTACTGATCGATGTCGTTCCACGGGAAGTAGTCCCACACGCCGCGCACGAAGAGGTGGAAGCCGCGCGCGAGGCGAAAGCCGAACTGAACGCCGCCGTGGAGCCGCGGCGTCACGCCGACGAGCGTGGAGCGGTGGATCGAGAGCGCGGCCACGCCGAGCCCGCCGCCGAGCACCAAGCCCAGATCGACGATCGGGCCGAGGTGGATGCGCCCGTGCGCGATCACGAGCGCGTCGACGCCGGTGGCCATCGCGTAGTCGCCGTCGCGCCGGAGCCAGCCGCGCCCGCGCGCGCCGAGGCGTCCGCCGATGTAGAGCCAGCGCGTGACGCCGTACGTGATCGCGCCGTCCATCGAGAGCGTCGGCGAGCTCGGTCCGTACGCGTGCGACTGGATCGCGTCGTCGTACGAGCTCGGCATCACCACGCCGAGGCTCACGAAGTACGAGAGCGCGACGGGCAGCCCCGGATCGACGGCGTCGGGCTGTCCGACGCGACGCATCGCCATCGGCTCGCTCTGCTGGACGGCGGCGCGCGAGCCGAACGCGGGGCCCGAGCGCGCCTCTGGGTCGAGCTCGCCGCCTGGCTCGTCGACCGCCGCGGCAGGCGGCACTCGCGACTCGACGCGGGCCTCGGTGCCGGTGTCGGGCTGCGGCTCCGTCTCGGCGCTGGGCTCGACCGCGGGGACTTCGCTCGACTCCTGCGCGGCCGCCGTGCACGTCGTGGCCGCGACCACTGCCGTGATCATCGCGAGCGAGCTCGCGTGCGCGAAGACGAGTCGAAGCATCGCGCGAGCATAGCAAAGAGGGGCGATCACGCGGCCCCCGTGTCCGTCGGAGAATTCGGCGCGTGAGAGGACACGAGCGCCGCGAGCAGCGCGTCGTTCTCTTCGGGCCGGCCAATCGTGATCCGGAGGTGCCGATCGAGCGGCGCGCTCTTGAACGCGCGCACCTGCACGCCCTGCGAGGCGAGTTGTGCGTGCACGGCCCGCGCGCGCTCGGGGCTCGCGGCCTCGCACAGCACGAAGTTCGCTTCGGTCGGCACAGGACGCAGCGGGCCCCCGGCCGCGTGCTGCGCCGCGAGCTCTCGGCAGACGCGATCGCGCTCCGACACGATCGCGCTGATCTGACGGCGGATCGCGTCGCGATGCGCGTCGAGCACGGTCGCCCCGATCACCTGCGTCGGGCCCGGCATGTCGTAGGGCAGCCGCACCTTGTCGAGCTCGTGCGCGAGGCTCTCGGGCGCCTCGATCCAGCCGATGCGCAGCGAGGCGAGGCCGATCTTCGAGAGCGTGCCGAGGAACACGAGGTTCTTCGCGCGATCACGCAGCGCATCGCGGTGCGGAGACACGCTGCTCATCGCGCGCGGACGAAACGCGCCGTAGGCCTCGTCGATCACGACCATCGTGCGCGGACACGCGTGCGCGATCGCGAGCAGGTCCTCGTCGTCGTACGCGACGCCGGTCGGGTTGTTGGGCGTCGCGAGGAACACGAGCGCGGCGTCGTGCGTGAGCACGGTCTCGATCGTCGCCGTCACGTCGAGCGCGAAGTCGCGGCCTCGGAGCGGCACGGACACAGGCTCGAGGCCGAGCACGCGCGCGGTCTGCGCGTACATGACGAACGTCGGATCCGGGACGACGATCACGGGCGCCTTCGCGTCGCGAGGGCGCGCGATCGCCGTCAGCAGCACGCCGATCGACTCGTCCGATCCGACGCCGACGACGAGGCGCGACGCGTCCGTGCCCAGCCACCCTGCGAGCGCCTGCTTGAGCGCGCGCACCTCGAGATCCGGATAGCGCTGGAGAGGCAGCGCGCGCACGCGCTCGCCCAGATCACGCATCACCTCGTCGGGCAGCGCGAACGGGCTCTCGTTCGCGTCGAGCTTGACCGGCAGCGGATCGAGCGGCGTCTTGTACGCGCTGATCGCGCGGATCTCGGGGCGCACCAGCGCGAGCAGCGGATCGTCGTCGTCGCGCGAGCCGCGCGGCACGTCGCTCACGGCGTGGCTCCCGCCTCGCCGCCCGAGCTCTCACCTTCGGTCGAGCCCCGCAGGCTCTGCGGGAGATCGAGGCCTTCTTCGCGCGCAGGCTCGCGGGTGGCTGCCTGGCCGGCGCTCTCTGTTCCTTCGCGCGCGCGGCCGCGCTCGTCGAGGTCGCTCGGGTACATGCCCATGTAGGCAGAGATCACGCGCCGCACGAGCGCCTCGTCGGCCGTGCCGCCGATCTTCACCACGCGGTTGGCCGAGACCCAGAGCCACCAGCGATCGCTCGGGCCGCCGTCGAGCGCGAACGCGCGACCGCCCTCGATGTCGACGACGCTGAGCTGGTAGCTCGCGAGGCTGTCGAGGTGTCCGCGGATCTCGGCGGCGAGCCCCGGTCCGTGCTCGTAGACGGTCACGAACGCGTTCACGTACGGGACGGTCGCCTCGTCCGATCGACGCACGTAGGTCGCCGTGTGTCCGACGGCCGCGTTCCCCTCGACGGGCAGCTCCACGTCGAGCACGCGCTGGTAGCGGCGGTACGAGAGCGCGTCGAGGTCGTGCTCGATCACGTAGCGCGCGGGGATCGATGGACCGCACGCCCACAGACCCGACGACACGCAGAGCAACGCGAGCCACGACAGCACCGATCGCACGCGGCGAGGGTACGGGCCTCGCGCCTCGATGGCGAGACGGAAGCGGCGTCCGCGCGCCGGGAACTACTCCGCGGTCGGGGCCAGCGCTGGGCTCGCGCCGAGCAGGCGCGCGCGTCGGATGAAGTCTCCGTACGGGCAGCCCACGCAGCCGGTCGCGCAGCAGTTGCGCCGTCGCGTCGGCGCGAGCGCCAGCTGCGGCGCGCTGCGGGTCGGTGTGGCGATCGGAGCGCGTCTGGTGCCCAGCGGGACGCCGCGCAGAGAGCCGACGGTCAGGCCTCCTCCTCCGCCGTGGCGCTTGGTCACGACAGCCTGCGCTTGGTCGCGTACGCGAGCCTGTCGCGCACGACGCGCACGACGTCGGCGTCGCCCTCGGGCGCGCCCGAGTCGAGGTACGCGTCGAGGTCTTCGAGCGCCGCCGTGCTCGCGCCGAGCGCGTGCGCGTGCAGGCCCCGATCGCGTCGGAACGTCGGCGCGTCGGTGAGGTCGACGAGGCGATCGCAGGCGACGAGCGCGCGCGCGTGGTCACCGCGTCGCTCGTGCGCGTGCTTGAGGTTCACCAGCATGCGCACGAGCATCGCGCGGGTGTCGACCGGCACGAGGTGGTCCGCGCGCAGGTTCTGGACGCCGCCGAGGTGATGGATCGCCAGCCGCTCGAGCTCGCCCTGGTTCACGAGCGCGCCCTCGCGGTACGGATCGACGAGCACACCCGGCTCGCGGCCCACGCGCACGAGGAAGTGTCCCGGAAAGCCGATGCCGTCGACGTGCACGCCCACGCGACGCCCCACGGCCATCCAGATCGCGGCGAGCGAGATGGGCAGGCCCACGCGTCGATCGAGCACCTCGTTCAGGTACGAGTTGCGCGGGTCGTGGTAGTCGCCCTCGTCGCCTCGCAGCCCCACCTCGTCGTGGAGGTACTCGCCCATCGTGAGCGCGATCGATCGCAGATCACGCTCGCCCTCGATGCGCGCGGCCAGCGGCGCCGCGAGCGCATCGAAGCGACGCAGCTCGTTCTCGAGGCGGAGCATCGGGTACGCGTCGCGCGCGAAGCGGAGCGCGAGCTCCTCGATGGGAGCGGAGCTGGAGAGTCCCTGCACGAGCTCGCGCGACATGGACCCGAAGAGTAGGGGGCCCCGCGCGGATGCGCCAAGAAACCCCCGCCGAAGGTCAGAGCTGATCGACCTCGAGGCCCGAGCAGTCGCGAAGCGAGAGCGGCGTGTACGAACAGCCGGCGTTGCACGACCCTGGGCACGTCGAGCACGCGTACTGCGTGGTCGGAGACGCGCAGTACGTGCCGAACGTGGGGTCGGTGAAGCCGCCGGAGGCGGGACAGGTCCAGTTGTCGGTGGTGCCGGAGTACTGCGTCGGAGCCGTCGTGCAGACCGTCGCGGCCAGCTTCCACGCGCGGCACGCCAGCGAGTCCGCCGTGTTGTACGGGTACGTGCCGCCCAGCGCCGTCGGGGCGGTGCTGTCGTAGCTGGCCGTCGAGCAGCCCGAGATGGGAGAGGCCCAGCCGTGATAGAGCGACCCGCCGCCGCCGCCGCAGAGCGTCCCGCTCGCGCAGGTGCCCTCGAGCCACGCGCAGCAGCCCGAGTCGTTGCAGTCGAACGTGCCGTCGCCGTCGTTGTCGCAGCCGTCCTCGCAGTACGACTCCTCCTCGAGGCTCGCCGGCTCGCACGACGTCGTTCCGCAGACCGTCCCGCTCGCGCAGCTGCCCTCGAGCGACGCGCAGCAGCCGCTGTCGTTGCAGTCGAAGCTGCCGTCGCCGTCGTTGTCGCAGTCGTCGGTGCAGTACTCGAAGATCGACTCCGACGCCGTCGTGCAGCTGCCGCCGCCGCAGAGCGTGCCGGACGGGCACTCGACCGTCTCGCAGCAGTTGCTGTCGTTGCAGTCGAAGGTGCCGTCGCTGTCGTTGTCGCAGCCGTCGCTGCAGAAGGTGGAGCCGAACTCTTCGCCGAAGGTGCAGCCGGTGTTCGTGTCGGGGAACGTCGTCATGCCGACGTCGACGGTCGGCGTCATGCCCGTGTCGCGACGGCTCTGGCAGGTCGTCAGGCGCATCTGCTCGTCGGCGCAGTCGGCCGGCAGGGCGGTGCACTCGTCCGCGCGGATCGCGCAGCGGGCGACCGCGCCGAACTGGCCGCCGCAGCCCTGCATGTTCACCGTGTCGCGCTGGGACTCGACCGCCGAGACGCACGCCTCCTGCGTGATCACGCCCGAGCAGCGGACCTGCAGCATACAAAGGCGGTTCACGTCGTTGTCCGAGAGGCGGCTCGGTCCACACGCCGCCAGCAGGGAGGCAGCGAGCAGTCCGAGGGCCGAGTAAGACGACGCGAGGGCGAGGGTGCGGAAGTGAGTCGAGCGCATGGCGGGCGAGGATACGACGCGCCCGGGAGAAAGCTTCCGCCGACGCGGGTCCCGATCGTTGCGACCCCCGGAGGCCCATGCTAGACGCCGCGCGATTTCGAGGCCCGAAACCCCCGAAGATCACAGATTTCACGCGTGAAACAGGCCCTTTCCCGGATCCTCTCCGGGTCACCTTCGTGGGGGGCTGCACGCGAACCCAGAGGCCACACATGACGCAGACGCAGACGCTCGGTCGCATCACTCAGGTCATCGGTCCGGTCGTGGACGTCGAGTTCCCGGCGGGCTCGCTCCCCTCGATCCTGAACGCGCTCAAGCTCACGAACCCCGGCATCTCGAGCGAGAAGGACAACCTCACCCTCGAGGTCGCGCAGCACCTCGGTGAGGGCACGGTCCGCGCGGTCGCGATGGACACCACGGACGGCCTCGTCCGCGGCATGGAGGTGTCGGACACCGGCGCCCCGATCGCGATGCCCGTCGGCAGCGAGGTCCTCGGCCGCATCCTCAACGTCGTCGGCGAGCCCGTCGACGGCGGTCCGCGCGTCAAGACGGCCAAGTCGATGCCGATCCACCGCACGGCCCCCTCGTTCGTCGAGCAGTCGAACAAGGTCGAGATCTTCGAGACCGGCATCAAGGTCATCGACCTCCTCGCCCCCTACCGAAAGGGCGGAAAGATCGGCCTCTTCGGCGGCGCCGGCGTCGGCAAGACCGTCCTCATCATGGAGCTCATCAACAACGTCGCGAAGGCGCACGGCGGCGTGAGCTGCTTCGCCGGCGTCGGTGAGCGCACGCGCGAGGGCACCGACCTCCAGATCGAGATGAAGGAGAGCAAGCTCGCGAACGGCGAGCCCGTCATCTCCAAGGCCGCGCTGATCTACGGCCAGATGAACGAGCCGCCCGGAGCGCGCGCCCGCGTCGCTCTCTCGGCCCTCACGGTCGCCGAGTACTTCCGCGACGAGCAGAACCAGGACGTGCTGCTCTTCGTCGACAACATCTTCCGCTTCACGCAGGCGGGCTCGGAAGTGTCGGCCCTCCTCGGCCGCATCCCGAGCGCCGTCGGCTACCAGCCCACGCTCTCGACCGAGATGGGCGGCCTCCAGGAGCGCATCACGTCGACGAACAAGGGCTCGATCACGTCGGTCCAGGCCATCTACGTGCCCGCCGACGATCTCACCGATCCCGCGCCCGCGACGGCCTTCGCCCACCTCGACGCCACCACGGTGCTCAACCGCGACATCGCGGCGCTCGGCATCTACCCGGCCGTCGATCCGCTCGACTCCACCTCGACCATGCTCTCGCCCGCGATCATCGGCGAGCGTCACTACAAGGTCGCGCGCCACGTCCAGCAGACGCTCCAGCGCTACAAGGACCTGCAGGACATCATCGCCATCCTCGGCATGGACGAGCTCAGCGAGGACGATCGCCGCACGGTCGACCGCGCGCGCAAGATCCAGAAGTTCCTCAGCCAGCCGTTCTTCGTCGGCTTCGCGTTCACCGGCATCCCCGGTCAGCTCGTGAAGCTCGAGGACTCGATCTCCGGCTTCGAGGAGATCCTCTCGGGCGCCGTCGACCACATCCCCGAGCAGGCGTTCTACATGAAGGGCACCCTCGCGGACGTGAAGGCGGCGGCCGAGAAGATGAAGGAGTGAGCGAATGGCTCTCTCCGATCATCTGACCCTCGAGGTCGCCACGCCGCTCGGTCTCGTGCTCAAGACCGAGGCGCAGAGCGTCGCGGCGCCGAGCGTGCACGGTGAGTTCGGCGTCTTCGCCGGCCACCTCCCGCTGCTCGCGGCCGTGAAGCCGGGCCTGCTCAAGTACAAGACGGCAGGCAAGGACTACGTCGCCGCGGTGAGCGCCGGCTTCGTCGAGGCGGGCCCCACCAAGGTGCTCCTCCTCACGGACCACTTCGCGCTCCCGAAGGACATCAACGAGGACGCCGTGAAGGCGGAGCTCGCAGCGGCCGAGAAGGAGCTCGTGGCCTTCAAGGATCGCTACGAGGGCAACCAGTACGAAGAGCTCCAGCGCAAGATCGACTGGGCCAACGCGCGCCTCCTCGCGAAGGCGTCCGACAAGAACTGATCAGACGTGGTCGCGCGAACGGGCTCGGAGCACGACGCTCCGGGCCCGTCGTCGTTTTCGGGTCTCGCTTGCGATCGCGGATCGAACCCGCGATGGTTCTCCGAGCGCATGGAAGATCGAGAGAAGCTCCTCGCGTGGAGACGAGGCCAGAACCTCGCGGCGCGCGTGATCCGCGAGGAAGAGCGCGCGAGGAGCGCTGGCGAGCGCGTCGAGCACCTCGAGTCGCTACGCCGCACGGCGCTGTCCCTGGGATGGCAGATCAGCGACCCCGCCGAAGACGCCGCCGTCCGCGACCGCTTCCAACGCCTCCGCGCGCTCATCGGAGGTCGATGACACCGGTCGCGCAAGACGACTTACGCCTCGCAGTGTCGGCGGTGGCCCAGTGGCTCGATCGAGTCGGCGCGTCCGGCGCGCTCATCGGCGCGGTGGCCGTGGCGGCGCTCGGCCGACCACGTGCGACCCGCGACGTGGACGTCGTCGTCTGGTCACCGTTCGCGACAGAGTGGCCGACGTTGATCGATGGCCTGGGTGATCATCTCGCGTTTCGCGAAGGTGGTTCACTCGAGTTCGCGCTGGAGTCACGCGTGCTGTTGCTTCGGCACGTTCCGACGGGCGTCGACGTCGACGTGTCGCTCGGCGCCCTGGAGCTCGAGCGCGAGTTGGTCGAAGGAGCGAGACTGAATCCCGCGAGCGGTCTCGCGCTCGCACTGCCGCGCGTCGAGCACCTCGTGATCCTCAAGGCCATCGCGGCTCGCCCGCGTGACATCGTCGACATCGAAGGTCTGTTACAGGTCCATCCCGACCTCGATCGCGCTTACGTACGGCGCGTCGTCGTCGAGATGGGTGAGTTGCTCGAAGCTCCGCTGGCAGATTCTCTCGATGCCGTGATGAAGCGCGTGCCCGCCGGACTCCGCTGACCGCGTCCCGAGTGTGTTCCGAGACCGTCGGACGCTTCCGAGGCGTGCGGGGAGCGAGTCTGGCTAGACTCCCGGGGCTGTGCCGCCTTCCACGTCCGAGCCCCGGCCCGAGGCAGCGTTTCGTGGGTCCGTGCTCCGCGCGTACCTCGAGACGATGCGCGGCGACGGTGTGCTCGATGGCGTTCTCGCGC
>CAZCVE010000052.1:0-5888 GCA_964502175.1 uncultured Sandaracinaceae bacterium | reverse complement strand
GACGAACGCGCTCCTCGAGGTGCACCACCGCGAGCACGGCGAAGAGGCCACGCGCTCGCTCGCGCGGCGCGCGAACCGCGTGGGCATCGTGCGGATCATCGAGCCCGTGATCCGCACGGCGATGCGCATGGGTGGCGCGGGGCCGGCGGCGATCTTGTCGCGGCTCGAGCTCATCCTCCGGCAGCAGCAGCGCGGCTACGACATCGGGTGGGACTCGCTCGGCGCCGACTCCGGTCGCGTGCGGCTCGTGTCGTACGGGCTCCGCGAGACGGGCGCGAGCCTCGTCAGCTGGGAGGGCGCGCTGTCGATCGCGTTCGATCTCACCAGCACCACCGGCACGGTGCGCGCCGAGTCGCGTCGCTACGACGGCGCGGCCTCGCACTCCGCGCTCCTCGCGCGATGGGGCTGACGCGCCGCGATCCTCGCTGACCTTGAGGCGCGGCACCGAACCGGGCGATGCTGTCCTCATGCGTGGTCGTCTCGCGCTCGCCTTGCTCGTCTCGTCCGCCTCGATCGCTGGCTGCGTCATCGACCGGAGCCCGCTCGGCGACGACCCGGCCGACTCGGGCGGCATCGATGCGTTCTCCGATCCGCGTGTCGACGCGTCGCTCGATGCGCCGCTCGATACGCCGCGGCCAGCCGACGCGAACACCGATGCGTGGATGGATCCGTCGATCGATGCGTGGGCGCCGGACGCGTTCGTCGAGCTGCCCGACGCGTGGGCGCCGGACGCGTTCGTGGTGGGCGCGGATGCGTGGGCGCCGGACGCGCCGCCCGACGCGTTCGTGCCGCCCGACGCGTGCATGCCGCGCTGCGACGGCGACACGTTGGTGACCTGCGACGGGGCTCGCACGGGCTGCGCGGCGTGCGGCACGTCCGCCGTGGACGCGACGCCGCACTGCCTCGCGATCGTTCCGTCGAACACGCGCGTCGGACACGTCGTGCCCGTCGCCGCGATGGACGCGGTGATCGACGGCACCGTCTCGTGGGACACCTCGTCCTGCAACCGCGGCGCGATGCGCGTGGGCGACGGCTCGCGGCAGCTCGACGCGTCTCAGTTCGACGTCTTCATGCCCCCGGGCGGTGTCAGCGTCTGCATCTTCAGCGCGCCTCGCTTCGAGCTCACGGCGGGCGCGCGCGTGACGGTGCGCGGCAGTCGTCCGCTCGTGCTCGTCGCGCGCGACAGCATCGTCATCCGGCCGGGCGCCGTGCTCAGCGTGGGCTCCGCGAACGACGAGACGACTCGCGCGTGTGCGCTGAGCTCGGCGGGTGCGGGCGCGCGCACGGGAACGCTGGACAGCGCGGGCGATCCGGGCGTCACCGGCACCGGCACTTACAACCCCGACAGCGGCGGAGGCGGTGGCGGCTTCTGCGGCGCGGGCGGTCGCGGCGGTAATGGTGATGGCGGTGTGCTCGGCGGGGCCGCTGGCTTGCGGATCGACCACGTGGGCCTCGTCCCGCTCCTCGGCGGAAGCCCCGGAGGCAATGGCAGCGGTCGCGTCGGCGAGGGCGGGCACGGCGGCGGTGCGGTCCAGCTGTCGGCGTCGACGATCCTGATCGACGGCGAGATCGTCGCGCGCGGCGGCGGTGGCCTGGGCGGCGGCGTCGAGTCTGGAGGCCGGCTGCAGGGGGCCGGCGGCGGCGGCGGGAGCGGCGGTGCGATCCACCTCGAGGCGCTGACGCTCACGATCGGCATCACCTCGATGCTCGACGTGCGCGGCGGCGGCGGCGGCGGCGCGGCGTGCTGGGATGGCTCGGCCGCGCAGATCGGCCACTGCGCAGCGGCCACGGTCGCGCCCACCGCCACCGACGGCGGCAGCGACGGATGCGACTCGAACAGTGGTGGCGGTGGAGCGTCGGGCTCGGTGCGAGACGGCGCCGATGGCGACGACGCCTACGACGGCAACGGCGGCGGAGGTGGCTCGGGCTGCATCGTGCTGCGCAGCCGCGTCGCGCCGCCCACGTCGATCTCCGCGCCGTCCGCGAGCGGCGTCGTCACGAACCTCACGCCCACCGTGCGCTGAGCTTTCAGGGCGAGGGGCCCCAGCTGGCCCCGACGATTCTCTGCGAGTCGGATGACGCGCTGCGGCGCTCGATCGCGCTTCCCGTCTCGCGCGGCGCCCCGCTATCCTCGCGGCCTATGTCGATGCAGAAGCAGGCGATGGACGCGGCGCGAAAGTATCTCCGAAAGCGTCCGCAGGAGATCACGCGCGCCGTGTGGAGCCTCCTCGGCCTGCGCGTCGGCGTGCCGCTCGACGCGGTCCGCTGGATGCTCACGCAGGCGGAGAAGGGCGGTAAGGTCAAGGATCCCGTCGTGACGGAGGTGCCGCCGGGCATCCGCATCACGGGCACCGTCGACGCGATGAAGACGCCGCTGCGCGCGTCCGCCGTCGTCTACATCGATCGCATGCACATCACGCCGGATCAGATCCGCATCGAGCTGCGTCTCGAAGAGATCTGGGCCGAGGTGCTCAACGGCGCGACGGGCCCGGTGGCCGCGCTCATCAGCTCGGGCGCGCTCGATCTCTCGAAGCCCGGCAACCTCGCGAAGTACCTGCCGCTGCCGCCCACGGTCGTCGAGACGAAGGACAACCGCATCGTCCTCGACCTGATGAAGGACCCGAAGATCGCAGGCAATCCGCGCGTGCGTCGCATCCTCTCGCTCGTCACGCCGGTGGTGACCGCGAACGGTCTCGAGACCGACGACGATCACCTCGAGGTCACCTTCCGCCCGCTGCCCGAGGGCGTGCGCCCCGCGGCGAGCGCGATCCGTCGCCACCTGCTCTCGCCCGGGTTGAAGCGAATCCGCGCGCTGTTGCCTGCCTGAGAGGGCGTGCGCCCCCTCCCCCGCGAAGCGGGGCCCCCTCCCGGTCCGCTCGCGTGCGCCGGCCTGCGCGTGAGTACGCGGACGCGAGCCTGACGTGTATTCTGAGTGAATGACTCGCTTCACTTCGTACGTGTCGGCGCTGGGTGTCGCTGCTCTCTCGCTCGCGGCCTGCGGCGGTGAGCCGCGCGTGTGCGCCCCCGGCGCGTCGGTCGCGTGCGTCGGCGCAGGCGGTTGCGAGGGAGGTCAGGTCTGTCGCGAAGATGGCGCGGGCTACGGCGCGTGCGAGTGCGGCGGGCCGGGCATCGACGCAGGCCCGGCCGTGGACGCGTTCATCCCGCCAGGCACCGACGCAAACCTTCCGCCGATCGACGCGTACATCCCGCCGGGCACCGACGCGTACGTGCCGCCGGGCGTCGACGCCTTCGGCCTCGTCGCGGACGACGCCTACACGACCCCGGGCACCGACGCGTTCGTGCCGCCGATCGACGCGTACGTGGTGCCGGATGCGGCCTTCAGCTGCGCGATGGCGGGCTCACCGTGCGTGGTGCCGGGCACGTGCGAGCGAGGCACGATCGACTGCGCCACGGGCGCTGGCCGATGCACGGGCACCGGCGTGGCCGCCGCGGCGGGCATGGTGTGTCGCGGGGTGGGCGGCGCGTGCGACCAGGCCGAGTCGTGTGACGGGACGATGCTCGCCTGCCCGCGCGACCGCTTCCTCACGGGCGACGAGTGCCGCCCGAACGCCGGACCCTGCGACGTCATCGACTACTGCGACGGGCGCGGCCCCGCGTGCGGCCCGGACCGCTTCGACACGAGCGGGAGCGCGTGCCGCATCGAAGAAGGCACGTGCGACGTGCGCGAGTTCTGCGACGGCCGCATGGCCGCGTGTCCGCCCGATCGCTTCCTCGCCGCCGGCACGCAGTGCCGCATGTCGTTCGACGTGTGCGACGTGGCCGAGTTCTGCGGCGGCACGGGCCCCGCGTGCCCGACGGACGGCTACGCCAACGACTCGGTCGTCTGTCGCCCCGAGGCGGGCGACTGCGATCTCCCCGAGTACTGCTCGGGCAGGGACAGCTTCTGCGATCGAGACGGCTACGTGCCCTCGGGCACGGTGTGCCGTCCTCTGGCGAGCGCGTGCGACGACGAAGAGTTCTGCAGCGGCCACGGCGCCGAGTGCGCCGAAGACCGGAACCACTGCTGACGGTGAGCGCTCACCGCCAGTCGGTGGGTGGTGACGTGCAGTGTCCGAAGCCGGTGTGGCCTGCCACGCGCGGCAGCGACTCGAGCGGCACGCGCACCACGGCGACGAACGCCCAGTCGGCGGCGCCGTCACCTTCGCGATCGAACAAGAGCGGCTGCGCGCCCGTCGGCTCGGGCGGCTCACGCGTGCAGCGCGCGCCCTCGCACGTCATCGCAGGCTCGCGATCGAGGCGCTCGCGCGCGACGGTCGGCCTGCGAAGCGTCGCGAATGGCGTGGTCGACGTGGCGCTCGCGTAGAGCGGCGTGCCGCGCGGCACACGCACCACGAGACCGCGGCTCGCGCCGTCGCCGCACTGCGAGCCGATGCCGGACATGCCGATCGCGCCGTCGCACGGCGCGGGCAGTGCGTCGACGAAGCCGCGCACCACGAAGCCTGCGATGCGCACCTCGACGCGCATGGGGCTCGCGCCCGGCGTGATGCGGAACGTCGAGGCGGCGGGCACGGGCCAGCGGGAGGACGCTGGATCGGCGGAGGCACGGATCTCGAGCTGCCCATCGCACGCGTACTCGAAGCGCCTCTGCGAGACCACGCGGTGATCGAACGCGCGCCGCGGCGCGCCTCGGAGCGGTCGCATCCCGCGCGCGAGGCCTTCTTCGCCGGGCATGCCGCGCGGCAGCGCGATGCGCCACGCGTCACCCTCGAAGCCGCGCAGCGGCGCCCACGCGCCCGCCTCCATCGTCACGCTCCACGCGCCGACCTCCACGCTGCTGCGACGACCCGTGCCGATCACGACGTGCGTGTGCGGCGCGCCTGCGGTGTGAGCCCGCGCGAGGTCGATCGGCGTCTCGAGGCGCAGCTCCGCGTCTTGGAAGCGCACGCGCACCTCGTGCGGGCCGATCCAGTCGATCACGGTGAGCGGCGTGTCCGAGAGTCGGCCGAGCACCTGACCCTCGGGCGCGATGGGCGCCTCGAACGCGAAGAGGCTCTGGGCGCGCGTGAGGGTGGGGAGCGCGAGGGTTGCGAGGACGAGCGCGAGCGAGGCCAGACGGAGCTGCACGTGCCTGAATGTACGCGCCGCGGCGCGAGAGGCTCCCTCGGTGTGTTGAGCGCGATCGGCGTGGCTGCTAAGCCCGCGCGCCTATGAGCGAGACGCCGCTTCCGGGCTTCTTCACGCGCTTCTTCCTCGCGTGGGCTGCCTACTTCCGCACGCTGTTCGATGCCCAGTTCGCGGCGGGCGTCATCCGCTTGCGTGAGGGCAAGGCTGCGCTGCCGGAAGAGACGAAGAAGTCCGACACGAAGAAGGCCAAGCCTGCGGAAGAGCCCAAACCCGAAGCGAAGCCCCAAGAGAAAGCAGAGCCGAAGAAGAAGGAGGTGGTCCTCCGCGAGGCAGGCCCCGACGCAGCGCTCCAGCTGCTCGCGCTGCTCCAGCGTGAGGGCCGCTTCGTCGACTTCCTCGAGGAAGACGTGGCGAGCTTCAGCGACGCGCAGATCGGCGCGGCCGCGCGCGTGGTGCACGACGGCTGTCGCAAGGCGATCCGCGAGCACCTGCCGCTCGAGGCCGTCCGCAGCGAGGACGAGGGCAGCAAGATCAAGCTCGAGAAGGGCTTCGACGCCGCGCGCGTGCGCCTCACGGGCAACGTCACGGGCGACGCGCCCTTCACCGGCACGCTCGCGCACCGCGGGTGGAAAGTGAAAGAAGTGAAGCTCCCGAAGATGACCGAGGGTCACGACGCGACGATCGTCGCGCCCGCGGAGGTCGAAGTATGAGGACGGAATCTCGGGGCGCCTTGCGGCGGGGGCTGCGCAGCAGACCCCTGGAGCAGCGAGGAGGAGGAGTCTTCGACGAGCGACGAGCGGGGG